>CAVUCD010000012.1:0-388718 GCA_963739875.1 uncultured Solirubrobacterales bacterium | reverse complement strand
CTCGGCGAGCTCGTCCTCCAGCTGACGAAGCGATCGCGTCCGGCCTGCCAGCCAAGCACGCGAAAGCTCCTGCGACGGTCCGAAGGCCACGGCGTAGAAGACCTCGCCGCGCAGTGGCCGGATCGACGGCTGGCGCTCGACCCAATCTCCCACGGCGACGAGGTGTCGGTTGAGCGCCTTCAGCTCGTCGCCGGCGGCCACCCGCGCCGCGCCGCTCTGGAGCAGGAAGCGGGCGCGCGCGGGATTGCGCTCGACCCAGCGCAGGTGATATCGAACCAGCGCCTTGACCCTTCCGTCGGCGCTGTGCTCACGATCCAGGACG
Source organism: uncultured Solirubrobacterales bacterium (assembly GCA_963739875.1). Taxonomy (GTDB): domain Bacteria; phylum Actinomycetota; class Thermoleophilia; order Solirubrobacterales; family 70-9; genus VAYN01. Next base: position 388,396 of record CAVUCD010000012.1, on the reverse strand, counting down.
CGTAGGACACCGGACTGATAATCGCGCAGGATCTCGATGTAGAGCGCCGCCGCAATTCCGTCCTGGCCACCGAAGTGGTGGTAGATCGAGCCGATGCTCGCACCGGAGCGGGTAACTGGTAGCCCTCGATCGCGATCGTGCCGGTGGCGTTCAATGACTCCAGTGCGGCTTCGAGGATCGTTTCTTCGCAGTTCATGATAGATAGAATCATATTCTAGAAGATGACTCTAATCGACCAGATTATGCCGACCTATGATCGTCGCGAGGTGCACGGCGCTCACCGCCGCTTCTGTGCCGCCGTCTGGGACGCGGTCAACGGCCTCAATGGCGACGAACTCAGGGCGATGCGGATGTTGATGGGCCTGCGTACGCTCAGGCCGCCGGCGTCGCCGCCGCGGCGGCGATCGCACGGTGCTCGAAGGGTTCGAGCGGATGGGTTTCCGCAAGGTTGCCGAGGAAGCAGACAAGGAGCTCGTCATCGCCGGCATCGGCTGCTTCTGGAAGCCGTCGGGGGGCCTGCGGCGGGTGGAGGGCCGTTGAGCACTTCGAGCGCTTCGAGGAGCCGGGCTACGCCAAGGTCGCGTTCAACTTCCGGCTGGCGGACGGCGAGCTAAGAACAGGAGACGCGGATCGTCGGAACCGACGCCTACGCGCGGCGTCGCTTCGGCCTCTACTGGTTGATGATCCGGCAGCGGCCTGATCAGGCACGAGTGGCTGCGCGCCGATGGCCCAAGACCGGCGCCATCGACCTCAGCGGCCGCGCCCGACGCGGCACCGCCCGCTTAGCGGTCGATTCGCCGAGCGCCGTCGCCCGCGAGCTGCGTCGTCGCCATCCGGTGCACCTCGGGAAGGTGGATCCTCTCGAGGTACTGCGTCCAGTCGATCGCCGCGGTGTCGAACGGCAGCTCGGCCCGGTCGGCCGCGGTCAGGCTCGCGGTCAAGGCGTGGGCGTTGGCGTCGTCGAAGACACAGTCGAGCTCGGTGTAGGGGGCGTATATCTTGACCATGCGAGTCATCTGCGCGGCCTGCGCCGCGTTCTTGCGCAGCCTCCGCTTCGAGGATCCCCGCAACGGGCTGGACGCCACCATCGCCGCCAGGCGCTCCCGGCGGGCGGTGTCGCGGATCGCGATCTCACGATCGACGAACCGCAGATCGCCGATCTTGATCGGAGCGCCGTTGCGATGGAAGGGCTCGCGGCGAAAGTGCGCCTTGATGTGGCCGGCGAGCTGCCCGATCTGCAACGGGTTGCGGGCGGTGCTGGTGATTGCCAGCACCACCACCTCCTCGTCGCCCGGGTTGGCCGCGGCGATGACGCAGGCGTTGGCGACGCAGTCGACCGGCACGATGTCATCAGGTTGCCCTCCCTGCCGGCAAGATGGGTGAGTCCGCCGGCCGCGTAGGCGAGGATCAGCGGGTCGGCGACCTTGATGCCCTCCAGCCAGCCGGGGCGGGGCACCCGCAGCGAGGACTCGATGATCGAGGGACGCACGATCGTGATCCGACCTGTCCCCTTGGTCAGCTCCCTTCTCCCCCAGCGCCTTGCTCAGCGCGTAGGTGTCGGGCCAGCCGACCTCCGACGCCTGCCGCCGCCCAGCTCGGAGAGCCTCTGTTTCACCCAGCGCCGGCGCAGGGTCTCGCTCGCTCCTCGAGATCCAGCTCGGGCCTGTGGGCGACGTCGTGGCGAGCCTGCCGGGCGAAGCCCTTCGCCCCGCTCGAGCGCGTCGACTCGGCCTCGACCTCCTGCCACCGCCTCGCCTCCACCAGCATCGTCCGCGGGTCGAGCCCGGCCATCGCCGGGTGGGGCAGGCCGTCCTCGTTCACGTCGACATGGCAATCCGCCACGTAGGCGGTCGACACGTGCACCACATAGGGGTCGGAGCCCGCCGCGCGCAGACTCTCGAGCAGCCGCGCCGGCCCAAAGGTGTTGAGGGTGAGCGCGTCGTCGAGGGGCTCCTCGAAGGAGACCGACGCGGCGCAGTTGATCAGCACGTCGACGTCCGCCCAGCCCTGCGCGCGGGTGCGCTCCCTGCCGCTCGCTCGCCAGGTCGCCGGCCACCGCGGAGAGGCGCCCGGTCTCCAGTTGCTGCCGCAACCAGCCCTGGGGCAGGGTGACGAAGGCGTCGTTGGTGAGGATCTCCTCCGTCAGCCGTAGCTCGGCGGCAGCGTCGTCCTCGGCGCGAACCAAGAGGATCAGCCGCTCGAAGCCGTCGGCGTGCGCGAACAGCACCGAGAGGACCGCCTTGCCGAGGAAGCCCGAGCCGCCGGTCAGCAGGATCGTCGCGCCGTCCAGCCTTCGCCGGCCCTGCCCAGCCTCCATCAATCCCCGTCCTCTTGCCTCACCGGATCGAGCCTACGACAATAGATTCTGCTGCATCCAGGCAACAAGACACCACGGCGGTCTGGATGCAGACAGAAAGCTTTCCAAGCGTGCGGAGGGGCGGATGGAGCGCTAGCCGGGATTCGTCGCCGCGACCAGCCAAACTGACCCGCGACCGACTATCGATCCGTCGGCTCGCTGCCAGGGCGGCGGCGTGACGATCGGCGAGGGCTTCGGCGATCTCCGCCCGGCGGCTCTCGCCGCGCTCACCGTTGAGGCGATCGGGCTTCAGGGCCCCGGGACCGATCGCCAGCAGGGAGTCGACCGCTTCGGCCATGTCCTTCCCCATGAAGTAGTCGAAGTCACGCCGATGCAGCTCGATCGCCACGAACCCAGCGGCCTCAATGCCCCGCAGGGTGTCGGGATTGCCGAGCGGAGAATGGTCCCGGGCCGCAGGTGTCGGCCTCGTACTCCTCAGGGCGCGAGAGGAACCGCTGGACGACCTGCTCGGTCTCCGCCCACATGGACTCTCGGCCTTACGCCGCCAACAGACCTTGACAACTTCGCCGCCCGGTTCAGGGCGCCCGGGATCGCGCCATCGCCGGAACCGGTGCGGCGAAGAACTGCGTTCCCATCCGTGAGAACGCGTAATCGTGGACCGGCTCCCACTCCGCCGTCTGCGCGTCGGCGATTTCGAACCCGACGTTCTCGACGCCTGCTCGACGGCCTCGCGACGGGCGTCCTCGATGAAGCGCGGCGAGGAGTCGGTGCCGACCGCGAAGCCCTCCGGGCCGACGAGCCCCGCCAGTCGCCGCGTCGTCTCGCCGAAGCCGCAGCCGACATCGATGCAGCGTCCGCCCTGCAGTGGCGGAAAACGCTGGAACACCTCCTCGGTGATGTCGTCGAGCGCGCCGACGAACACGTTCCGGTTCTTCTTCCACCGCTGATAGAGCACCGTCCCACGCCCGCACTGCCTCCTCGTTGGACGGCGCAACTGGGCCCGAATCTCGCAATTGAGTCATTGCTGAGAGGCTAGTCGCTCTCCCAGGGAACGGTACCTTCGGCGCCTGGTCGCTGAAATTCGCGCCAGCGAATGGACATTCGACCGAGCCTGCCCTGCCACTCCGTCCATAGGGCTTTAGGGCCGCAAGCTCAGGGCCGATGGGCGCCTCGATGTTGGATCGCCGACCAAACCCACTTCCTGGCTCGAACCGCCGGCTTCAGATGTCCGGAGCTTCTCTTCAGACGGCGATCCCTCGGATACCTCAGCGGAGTGTGATCCGCGAATCGACTCGCCGAAGGGAATTCTCATGAACGTTCGTGCAACCCCGCAGGTGTTCCGTGTAGCCGCCGCCTTGAGCGTGCTGGTCGTCGTCTGCTTCGTCGCCCCGATCGCCCGTGCAGACCGCGCGAGCGGGTCGGCGGGTCGGCGCTTCTCCTCCGCGGCACCACGGGAAGCAAGAAGGGCGTTCCTGCGCCACAGCATCGCGCAGAGCAAGGTGACGGAGCAGCGACATGAATCGAAGCCGACGGCCGGACCGAAGTCCGCACCGACCCCGACTCCCACTCCGGCCCACTCCGGAACCCACTTCGACCCCCACCCCGGAACCGACCCCCACGCCTACGCCCGAACCCACTCCCACCCCGGCACCGGAACCGACCCCGACCCCCACGCCGGAACCGGTACCCACCCCGACGCCCCCGGCGCCCGTGATCACGCCGACGCCGGAAGGCAAGATGCTGTTCGACTCCGACTTCTCGAGCTTCGCCGGCTGGTACGTCCAGGCGATCAAGACGCCCGAACCGCGGGCCACGATCGTCAACGGCGCCGGCCGCTTCGAAGTCAGGCCCGGCGACGTCGAGCCCGACACCGGCTCCCAGCGCGCCGAGGTGACGCTGGCGAACCCGAAGTTCTACGAAGGGGCCGAAGTCTGGGTCTACGACAAGGTCCGCTGGAGCACCGCCGACACGGCGAATCCCGGCTGGGAAGTCGTCGACCAGTTCCACGACGGATCCGCCATCTCGGGTGACCCGAGCGCGAACGGCAGCCCGCCGATCGCGCTGATGCGCTACGGCCAGCAGATCCGCATCTGCAACGGCAAGGGCAGCCCGGTCTACTGGACCGGACCGACCGTCGAACGGGGACGCTGGTACGAACTGGTCTACCGGATCAAGTTCTCGAAGACCGCGGGCGAAGTGGAAGCGTTCTGGAACGGCGTCCCGGTCGCCCACTTCAAAGGGCAGACGATGAACTCCGAATACACCTACATGAAGGCCGGCGTCTACAGGGCGAAGGAAACCCTGACCGGCGTCAGCGTCGTCGAACACGACGAAATCGGGGTCGCCACCTCGCTGGGCGCACTGGAGGCCGGGACCCACATGCAGTAGGTGGGCGTGACCGCTTGGCCCGGCCGGCTGAGGCGAGTGCGCGATGCTCTCCACCGCGTCTCCACCTCAGTGGCGTGAGGAGACCGGTGAGTCGGAGCTGCTGATCTGCCAGCGGACTCCCGGGCCGAACTCGAGGACGACGCCGCCGGGAGTGCTCAGCTCCCAGTTCGGCGGATCGTCGTCAGCCTCGCGGGCGGCCGGCTTCACATCGAGCAGCGAACCATCGGAGAGCTTGCAGCGCAACTCGCCGGTCTCCTGATCGATGTCGGCGTCCTCGATCGCGCGCCCGATCAACTGGGCGGGGTCTGACGGCGACCAATCGGCGTCCTGGGTCGCGAGCCGCCAGAGGCCGCCCTGTGAGTCACGAATCTCGACGTGGAGGACGTCGGGATAGGCGAGGCGGGCATCAACAACCGACCCTCGCATCGAGCGAAGGACGTTCATCGGTGAAGCGTCTAGGGCTATGACACTGGCCATCAGCCCCTCCATTGTCGCAGCCAGGCCAGCAGTTCGCCATAGGTCATGTGCTCCCGCGCGCCGCCGGAAGCCTTCTCGGCGTGCAGCACCTCGCTGGCTTCATAGCGCTCCCGGGCAGTCAGGCCGACCTCCTTGCAGGCCTGCCGAAACTGCTTGATGTCGCGCTTCCTGGTCAAGACAGCGCGAGCCTAGTTGTATTCCTGACAACGTTGATGGCCCAACCACCACCTCGGCGCTTGGCCGCTGCTGCGTTCCGGCATCACTCAAGCCATTGCACGAATCTCGCTTGAGCGTTTAAGGTGCACCAATGGGGCTGCTCTCAAGGCGTCGCTCCACCTCGACCGAGACGGTCGCGGAGACGGACACCATCACCTTCGGCATCAGCATCGAACGCTTCGAGGGCGAGGAGCTGGTAAACGTCGTGGGCGAGTCGCATTACCAGCCAGCGATCCGGGCAGCATGCGGCGCTGGTATCAACGAAGACGTGAAGTTCGAGTGCTTTGCAGAGCTGGTTCCGGAGCCGACCAACCCGTACGATCCAAACGCGGTGCAGGTACTGATCGAGGAACGGTTGGTCGGCTACCTGTCGAGAGCGGATGCGGTGGAACTTGGACCGGCCATCGTGGCTGAGCGCGAGAGAACCGGCGGCGAATTGTGCCGGGCGGTGATCGCTGGGCACAAGGACTGAGACGACCAACCTCGGCGTCTTTCTCCACCTGGACATCAGTCGCGACTGACCCGCCGCCCCAGGCTCTTCCAACTGAGCCGTCCAGCGCCACGTACGTCCCGGTACCAGTAACGTCAGGGCGTGGAACCTGTCAGCGTCGGAATTGCCTTTGCGCGCGAGCTGCGTGAGCGGCGGGAGCGATTGAGGAAGGACCCGGCCGAGTTGCCCTCTCCCCTCTCGTCCGCCTCCACGATCTGCGGCATACCGCCGCAACTCTCTGGCTTGCCGCCGGAGAGTCGATCTACTTCGTCCAACAGCAGTTGGCCATGCCGACATCCAGACGCTACCCGATCGACCAGCACCAAGGCGCCCCGACAAGCATGCTGGCACCCCGCATCGAAGACCGTAGGCCGGGCGGCTGCGTGGTGGCGAGAGGCCGCCGGAGTAGCTCGCGCCGATCCGCACGCAATGGTTGACCCTCTCCCGAGCACCGCAGGACGAGGCCACGGACCCGGCGGAGCTCATCCTCGGCTCCAAGGACAGACGACCGAGCTACGCGCGCACCCTGGAGACAGATGGTCGACTCGATGATCGCGGAGGTACGGAGCCATGGCAGCTCCCGACGTCTCGCTTTGGACCGAAGTTGAGGGCTGCCCGGGCGCGACTCGAGGCGTCTGGGTTCGACGTTCTCAAACAGACGATGAAATAAATCGGGACGCGGGGACGACGGGGACGAGCCTCGTGACCTCGTATCAAGGGCACCGAGTGCACGACAACTACCAGTTCCCGGGGGCTTAGAACGGAATATCGTCTTCCCCGCCGCCTCTGGCAATCGATATTCCTTCCGCTTGCTGGTTGCGATCGAGCAGATCGTCCAGGTGACTTGAAACAGCAATAGGAACGCGGCCCTTGCCCCAAAACGCACCGGCCAACTGCGTGTTGTCGGCGCTCGCTCGCTCCACCTCCTCGACCATGGCATCCGTCCAAAGCTCCTTCGGAATCTGGAGGAGGCGGCGAGTGTTCGCCTTCGCGTTTTCGAAAGACGTGCTGTTCGCATAGCGGTTCACGGTCGCGTCGGCCATCTTCGCCCTCGACTTCTCATGGTCGATGAGAATGTCGTAGATGCCCGTCCCCAGTCTGGTGGCGGCCCCCTCCCCCTCCTCGCCAGGCAGGCCCTGCCACTTGCTGACGAAGCCGTGCGGCGTCGCTCCCTGCATAACAGCGACGATGAGGAGACCTCGGCCCATGGCGAAGCCAACCTCCTGGTCGCAGTACTCGCTCGCAATGAAGTCGGGGGTATCAAGCACCAGCATCCCGTCGCATGTGCTGAGCGCGAGTTCGATCTCCTCTTCCCACGTCCTCGTTGGCTTGATGTCCTGCGTGGGCGACGAACGTGTCGATGCCAAGATCGAAGTCGATCCCTGATTTCTTTTGCTTGGACTTTATGGTCACTGGTATGGCTGAGGAATAGCTTGAACCATCCCTCCTCCCACGGCCCGCCAGCAGTTGGAGCAATCCCGATGCTGATGTCGGCATACAGGTGCGCGTGTAGCTCAACGAGGGTGTCGTCGTCGGCACGCCGCAGCCGCAGCAGGGTGTACCCATCATCGTCGGACCAGTTGTCCCAATGATCCAGGTCTGGCACCCCAAACGTGTCAAGGGCCAGTTCGATCTGTGTCAGCTTCTCAGCCGCCAAGGCGGCCGCGCTGCGGGTGATCAGGTTCAGCCGTTCTCCTTTTGTCAGAGCCACGTCTGGAGGCTAGTCGATTCCCGCGATGCTCCTGGAGCGACGAATCCTCCGCGGAAACCACGGGCTTCGAGCAGATCTCCGACCTAGGCCTCAGCGTGGGCGACCCTCTACCAACGCTTGCCACAGGGCCCCATGACTTTGCCTGCGACTCGAAACCGCCTGCGCAGAAAGCGTTGATTCTGACTAGCGGTACTCCGGGTTGGGGCAGTCGAAGCGCAGCCGGCGTCCCAGGCAGAGCGCTGCTTGCCGTCGGCGGGGATGCCGCCGGCGTCCTTCAGCTTCCGCGGCCAGTGAAGCACGTTCCAGGCCGAAGATAGTGTTGCGGTTCGTCAAGTCGTTCTCGGGACCGCCCGAGCCCTCGTCCAGATAGGACGGCCCCGGCCCCGCCTCGCCGATCCAGCCCGAATCGGCCTGGGGCGGGATCCGTAGCCGAGGTGCTGCAACGAGTAGAGCTGTTCATCGCGCAGTGCTTGACGCCATCCTCGTTGCCCGTCACCAGCGGCCGCCGACCCGGCCGTAGTAGGCGTACTGGCCGGCATCGTTGAGCAGGTGGGAGTTGCCGTAGAGGCGCTCGACGATCTTGCGTCGCAACCGAGGACTTCTCGCCAGCCAGATCGACTCCCGAGAACGAGGATGTCGGCCGCCATCACCCGCTCGAAGATCGCCGGCCACTCGTCGACCTCCAGCCGTGCTCGGTCATGTCCGGCCAGACACCTGGCGATCTCGTGGCGATCGCAATGATCCGATCGACGGCTCCCCTTTCCGGCGCATGAACTCCATCGAGATTTCCATCAGCCCTCGGTGTTGGAGACCTCGGGGCTGCCTTCATCGATTCAATTTCGAAGAGGGCGATGGGCTTGCCGAGGATTTTCTCAACCTCCTGGGCGACCCGCTCGGGAAGAACAGCCTCACTTTTTGCCTCGTAGGTTCCGCCCAACGCCCGGGCTAACTCGCCACGCTCGGTCGCCGGTACGGTGCGGGCAACCCCGAAGATCAGAACTTCGCGGTCCACGGCATTGCGATTCCACTTAAGAGCTTTGAAGCTAGCGGTTCTCTGCAACATGATGCGCTCGTTAAGGTCTTTGTCGATGAGGTCGAACTCGATCGCCCAATCCTTCATGCTCTCGTCGTACTTGCCACTCTTGGCGAAAAAACGGCGGGGTTTCACCGACTTGTAGAGCATGGCCGCAGCACCCAATATGGTCGGCTTGCCACCGCCGTTTGGACCGACCAAGGCAGTCACCGGGAAATCGAAGTTGACCTCTCTGTCTTTGAATCCCCGGAGCTTTCTCAAGAGCACCCGCTTGAGGTACTTCCCGTAGTTGGAGTTCGCGACCTTTTCTTGAAGCGCGTTGATATCGCTGTCGCGAACCTGCGTTGGGGTCTCGGTCATGTGCGCGACTTTATCTGAGTGAACGCTCGTCGGCCGTGCGAGCGTCGTCCGGTACCACGATCGGTACCAACAAGACACTCGGAGCCTCAAGTAGCTCTGCCAAGAGCGCGGAGAGCCCGCTTCCCAGGCGGGCTCTCGAATATCGGGGAGACAGGATTTGAACCTGCGACCGCTCGGCCCCCAGCCGAGTGCGCTACCAGACTGCGCCACTCCCCGTGGAGTTGCGCTCCCATTCTGACGGATCTTGGATTCGACGGCTAGGCTCCCTGGGCACGCGGCGGTAGCTCAACGGTAGAGCCTTAGCCTTCCAAGCTAATGACGCGAGTTCGATTCTCGTCCGCCGCTTTCTGGAGGAACAAAGCTCGGCCAGCCGACGGGGCCCTGACGCCCCGAGCGGCGCCGGCGCGGGAGAATGCCTCGGCGTGATCGCCTCGATTCCCAGCCCGGCCTCCTCCGGCTTCTCGATCGGCCCCTTCGAAGTCCACGTCTACGGGCTGATGTACGCGGTGGCGGTGACGCTCGCGGTCTTGATCACGGTGCGGCGCTGGGAGGCCGTGGGCGGCTCGCGCGAGCTCGTCTACGACGTCGCGATCTGGGGCTTCCCGGCGGGGCTGATCGGCGGCCGGCTCTACTTCATCGTGACCAGCTGGAGCGAAGTCCCGCCGCACTGGTGGGGCCCGTTCGCGGTCTGGGACGGCGGCCTGGGGATCTGGGGCGGGATCGCGCTCGGCACGGCGGTGGGGCTCTGGCGGCTGCGCCGCGCCGGGGTCTCCCCCGCCCCGTTCCTGGACGCGGCGGCGCCGGCGCTGCTGGTCGCGCAGGCCGTCGGGCGGATCGGCAACTACTTCAACCAGGAGCTCTTCGGCGGGCCGACCAACCTGCCCTGGGGACTGCAGATCTCGGCCGCCCACCGGCCCGCCGGCTACGAGGCGTTCACCACCTTCCAGCCGACCTTCCTCTACGAGCTGAGCTGGAACCTCGGCCTCGCCGCCTTTCTGGTCTGGCTCGGCCACCACCGCCGGATCAAGCCCCCCGGCCTCTTCGCCCTCTACGTCACCGGCTACTCGGCCTTCCGGATCTTCGAGGAGACGCTGCGGGTCGATCCCGCCCACTACATCCTCGGCCAGCGGCTCAACTTCTGGGTGGCCTGCGCGCTGACCATCGCCGGGGCCACCTGGTTCGTCGCCAGCCAGAGACAGCCCGCCGAGCGAAGGAGCCGCAGCGGCAAGCGAACCGGGACGCTGCTGGCGATCGGCTGGGCGACGATCGTCCTCGCCGGCTGCGGCCAGGCGGCACGGTCGGGACAGGAAGGGTCAGGAGATCCCACGCCCGCGCGGGCGGCGGGCAATCAGCTCCCCTTCGGTGGATAGCGACTCCAAGCGGCGGCGCCGCTTCCTGGTCGCGCCGGACTCCTTCAAGGGGACCTTCAGCGCCGTCGAGGTGGCAGGCGCGATCGCCGCCGGGCTCGAAGCCGCGGGCGCCGAAGCCGACGTCTGCCCGGTCGCCGATGGCGGCGAGGGGACGATGGAGGCGCTGCTCGCCGCTCGCGGAGGCAGTCGCCATCGCGCCCACGTCCACGATCCGCTCGGCCGCCCGATCGAGGCCGAGTACGCGCTGCTCGACGACGGCGCCGTCGCCGTCCTCGACACCGCCGCCGCCTCCGGGTTGCCGCTGCTCGCGGCGGCGGAGCGCGACGCCGAGCGGGCCAGCACCGCGGGCACCGGTGAGCTGATCGCCGCCGCGATCGAGGCCGGCGCGCAAACGATCCTCGTCGCCGCCGGCGGCAGCGCCACCAGCGACGGCGGCCTCGGCGCGATCGAAGCGCTGCGCGCAAGCGGCGGCCCGCGCGGCGCGCGGCTCGAGGTGCTCTGCGACGTCCGCACCCCGTTCGAGGACGCGGCCCGGGTCTTCGGCCCGCAGAAGGGCGCCGACGCGGCGGCCGTCGAGCGCCTCTCCGACCGCCTCCAGCGACTCGCCGCCGATCTTCCCCGCGACCCGCGCGGCGTGCCGATGACCGGCTGCGCCGGCGGCCTCTCCGGCGGCCTCTGGGCGGCTTTCGACGCCGGGCTGCGATCCGGCGCCGACTACGTCCTCGGCCTGCTCGAGTTCGAGCGCCGCCTCGGCGAAGCCGACGCCGCGATCAGCGGCGAGGGCGCGCTCGACGCGCAGAGCCTCGAGGGCAAGGCGCTCGGCTCGATCGGCTCGATCTGCGCCCGGGCCGGCAAGGACCTCCACGTCGTCGTCGGACGCGACGACCTCGACCGCGAGCTGATCGGCGACCTGCCGATCAGCTCGATCCGCGTGGCCGGCACGCTCGAGGCGCTCGCCGCCGCCGGCCGCGAAATCGCCCGGGTACGCTGATCCGGATGCCTGCGCCTGGGAGGTCCTCGATGCGTCGCCTGCCCGGATATGCCCTCGCAGCACTCGGAGCAGCTCTCCTCGTGTGCGCGTTGCCGACGACGGTCACCGCGGCTGGCTCGATCGCGCGTCCTCAGCCGAGAATCCTGAGCGCATCGTGGGGTACCGACAACGCGGTCGGCTGTCCGACCGGCGAGCAGGGTCTCGACAACATCCCCGTCACCTTCAACTGGTTCATCCGTCGCGCATCGATTCAGACCACGGACTTCCAGGTCGTGCGCAGCGACGGAAGCATCGCGACCCCGACCTGCGCCCTTCAGTTCCCGCCGGACGAGTCGGACGAGGCTCAGACGGTGAATCTGATCGGCGACTTCGGGGATTCGGTGAACGGCCCGACGCCGGTTGCGATTCGCATCGTCGGGGCGCTGCAGGGCAAGGCTCCCGGAGCGACTCGATGGAGGCAGATCCCGCCCCTGCCGGAGGCCGAAGTAGAGCCGCTGTCCGGAGGCCCGTACATCGTCGACGCCTGGACGCTCACGCCGGCGATCTACCACGGTGACGCCAACCGCTGCACGGTCGGCAAGACCTTCGTACGGGTGATGTGGTCCAACGGGCTCACGGCCTACCCGACGGGTGCTGAAGTCGGCGCCCCCGTCGTCGCCTCCTATCGCGCCATCTACAAGCTGCCGAACGGCAAGGTCGTCGCAATCGCCCCGCTCGACGTCGCCGATCTCCACGATCATGCGAGCTCGGCCAACGCCGACAACATGCACGATCTCTGCCTCCCGCGGCTCCCTCGCGGTGCGAAGCTGACGGGAGTGACGATCGGCGGCGGACTGATTCAGGACCCCAACGGCGATCCGAACGCCGCTCAGAAGTTCAGAACGATCTCCGCAAGCGACGCGTCGACCACGCCTGGACCAGTCGGCCTGAAGGTCACGAGCGGCCCAAAAGGCGTCGTGACGCGCCACTTCGCGACGTTCCGATTCACGGCCAATCCGGGGGCCTACGACTTCAACTGCAAGCTTGACGAAAGACATCGGCGGCCATGCAGCTCGCCTGTCACCTTCAGACATCTCAGCTCGGGCACGCACTCCCTTCAGATCGGCGCCAGCATACGCCAGGAAAACGGCGGGGAAAGCGCGGTGGCGCTGCTTCGCTGGACCATCCGGTAGGCGTGGCGCCGGCGGCCCGGATCGAGGCCTACGGCTGCTCGCGTCGCGCTGACCGAGCGCGGCAGGACCGGAGCCGAAGCGAGCGCAGCCCAGCCCTCCCTGGGCCAGCGACGTATTGCCGTCCCGGCCAATGCCTCGACGTCGCCATCGCCCGCTCGGCTTCGGTCGCCGCCGCGGCTGTCCCCGCTCCGTGCGAGCCTCTCCCCACTGCCGGAACCAGAGGCAGGAGACGGTGCCGGTCACCTGGGCGCCCACCTGGTAGCGGTCGGTGGTGAGGCCTTCGTCGGGGACCCGTGACGGCGCGAAGGTCTTGGGCACCGGGATCCCCTTCAGCATTTCGCGGACAGCGGCGTCGTGGTCGGCGGCTTTGACGACCTTCGCCGGCATCGCTTCGAGCCAGGTCTGCGAGTCGACCTTGGTCAGCCAGCCGAGCCGTTCTTCGAAGGCGGCCAGGTCGGGGACCGCGGCCCTCAGTTCGAGCACGTAGCCGTCTTCGGACCAGAGCGCGATCATCTGGCGGTTGCCGGGGCCGCCCTGGTTGACGTAGAACTCGTCCCGCGTGTCGACGTAGGCGGTCGTTTCGAGGACCGGGAGCTCGATCCAGCTGCTGGCCGTGCGGATGCGAGCCTTCGATGGGCGAACGCGATCGTTTCCTTGAAGCTGTCGTGACGCCAGCGAGAGTTCGACCCGGCGCTGGCGCACCGCGGGCGGGAACATCCCCGACTCGCGTCTGACCGGTTTCGACGCTGCCGCTGATCTTCCGGATCCGATTCGTAGGGGATCGGCTTGCCGGTGACGAATTCCATCGACCCCTTCGGTGCCTTCGCGGCCGCTCTGTCCTCGGTGACGTTCTGGACCCGCCAGCCCGGGCCCTTCGAGCAGTAGCAGCGGCGTCGATTCGGCGAAGCGGACGAGGTCGGCGCCGTAGGCCTCGGCCCGGTCGGTCTGGACCGCCGCCGTGAGGCGAGCAGGACGATCGACCGCAGCGATCGACAGGCCGCGCCGAAGCCGCCAGCAGGAGCGAGCGCCGGCCTCCGAGCCTCGCCATCCGCAAGCGCCATCGGTCCGCGGAAGAGGTCCGATCTCGGGCTGACACGGCCGCCCGGACTCGCGCCGCGACCGTCCTCACCGCGCGCTCCCGCCTCGCCTCGCCCGCCGGCGCCCGCAGGGCCTCGAGTCGCTCGATCAGCTCTGACGTCATCCATCTGTCTTCCTCCATCTCGCTCCGCAGTCGGTCGAGCCCGCGGCGTAGTCGCGAGCCAACGGTGCCGCGGCGGACCTTCAGCATCCGGGCGATCTCGTCGGTCCCGTAGCCGGCGACGTGGCGCAGTACCACCACCGCCCGTTGGTCTGGCGGCAGCGCCGTCAGCGCTTCGAGCAGACCGCGGGTCGCTGCCCGCCTCGCTCGCCGGTGGCGCCACCAGCCGCGGGATCCGCCTCGCGACGCTCTCGCGCCCGCACCCAGTCGAGCGCGCGGTTGCTGACGATCCGGTGTAGCCACGGCTCGAACTCCCGCCGCGAATCGAAGCGGCCGAGGTTGGTCAGCATCGAGATCATCGCCTCCTGGGTCACGTCCTCGGCGCGCTCGCGCAGTCACCGGACAGTGAGGCTGCTTGCATGCCGATACTCTCGTCGGCGTGGATGGATCCGTGAGAGTCAAGGGGGTTCCCGGTGGCGTGGTGCATGAGTTGCCCGCGGATCTGCGCGAAGCGTTGATCGCCGACGCCACGGCGCTCGATGCCTGGAAGGACATCACGCCGTTGGCGCGCAACGAGTTCATCTGCTGGGTCGAGGATGCCAAGCGGGCGAGCACCCGCGAGCGCCGCATCCGGCGGACCCGGGAAGAGCTGGAGGAAGGCCAGCGTCGACCTTGCTGCTGGCCGGGATGCAAGCATCGCGACCGCACGGGCAGCTAGAGACCGACGCCGCGGGAACCGTGAGCACTTGACTGGCGCTTTCGCGGTGAGACACTCGATGCGGCAGGACCTACCGAGGGGAGTTGACATGAAGTACTTCGTCACCGCTACGCCCGGTCCGCTGCCACCGTCGCCGGAGCAGTTCGATGCCGCCTTCGAGTGGCTCGAAGGCAAGCTCGCCGACGGCACCTTCGACTGTCTCTACGGCTTTCTCGAGGGCGGCGGCTTCAGCATCTCCAACGCCGATTCCCATATCGACGCCCTGGAGCTGATGGCCGACTACCCGCTGTTCGGACTCGTCAGCTGGGAGGTCCGCCCGCTGCTCGACTTCAAGGAAGGGGCCGACACGATCCGGGCGAAGCTGGTCGAGGCCCAGGCGGCGATGGGCGGCGGCTGAGCGCGGCGTACGGCCGCTAACGGTCAGCCGAACGGGCCGGGAGCGTGGTGCGCCCCCCTTTTCGATGGCGGCGATGCTTCTTGGCCTTCTTGTGGACCTTGACGCAGCGCAGCTTGCCGTTTACCCGCCGGCGCTTGAACCCCTTGCGGCACGATCGATCGACGACGACCGTCGGCGGAGGCGGCGCCGCCCTGCGAGGGTTCACAGGCGACGGGGAAGGTGCCCTGCTTGGTCATGGCTGCGTCGATGCCCGGGGTGGCGTGTCCTGCCGCCACGGTCACCGCGGTTTCCTTGTTGCAGCGATACCACTGTTTCGCGTATTCGCCGGGCAGCTGTTCTTCGGGCCAGAAGGCGACCTTGTAGGCGCCGGGGGCGAGCAGCGGAATCGTGTAGTGGCCGGCCGCGTCGGTGACGCCGGCGGGGAAGTGGATGTATTCGTTGCCGAAGGCGTCGAAGGCATAGACGGTGAGGTTCGCGATCGGCGCGTGGGTCAGCGCATCGGTCGCGGTGCCGGTGATCTGCCCGGCTTCCTGCAGCGCCGCGTCGATGTTCGGGGTCACGTTGCCGACGCTCACCGCGACCGGATCGGCTTCCCAGCCATTCGCCTCCCCGGCGTAGAACTGCTCGATGAATTCGACCCCTTCGGGCGGGCGGAAGGCGAGCCGGTAGGAGTCGGTCTGCAGGCCGACGATCTCGTAGCCGCCGTCGGCGCCCGAGTGGGAGCAGACTTCGGTGCCCGGGGAACGATTCGGGTTCGGCGCAGACTTCGACGCCGGCGAGCGGCTGGCCCAGCGGGGTTCCGGTGAGGGTGCCGCTGACGCCCCCGCCTTCGCCGAGTTCGGCGTCGATTCCCGACACTTCGCCGCCGCTGACGGGCACCGGTTCCGCGTCGAAGCTGCTCAGCTGGTCGTGCCAGGCCTGGTAGACGTAGTTCAGCCCTTCGACGCCGGCGAGGAATTCGACCGCGTATTCGCCGGCCGGCAAGGGGGCGATCGAGTAGTGCCCGCTTGGGCTTCGGAGTGGGCGCACACTTCCTCGATTTCTTCCTCGGGACCTTCTTCAAAGGCACAGACCCGCACACCGGCGATCGGTTGGTGGCTGGCCGCGTCGGTGACGGTGCCGGAGATCGAGCCGGCCGCAGAGGCGGTGGCGGGAGCGGTGAAGACGATCGCGGCACACAGAACGCCCAGGACCGCGAAGGCGACAGCCGAACCCGAACCTGCTCCGGCTTGCTTCCCCCGCCGCTGCCCTTTCATCCTCTCCCCCTCGGCTCGTTCGACTCCAGTTCAGAGCGTATCCGTCCACAAACGGGCTGGCGGAGCATCTAGACGACCGGCGGTGGCGTGCTTTCGGCGCTTGCGGCAAGAGCCGGGTCCCAGCCGCAGCTCAGACAGGCATGACGAAAAGCCGAGCGCAGGAACTCGAGCGCAGCAGCCTGAGGGTCGGCGGCGGCGCGGACGTCGTCCCAGTCGAGCACGTACTCCCCCAGGCCTCCCTCCCAGCGCGCCGCGGCGGGAGAAAGCACGCCGTCGCCGAAATTGCCGGGGGCGGGGTGCGCATAGGCGTAGAAAGCGGCGCGGGGGTAACGGGGGTCGCCAGGCCACCATCCCACCGCGATCTCCTGCGAGTCCATCGCGTTGCGCATGATGAAGTCGCTCGACGGCGGCTCCGCGGAGGCTCCCGAGAAGAGGCTGACCGCGAGATCGAAGGAGCCCCACCAGGCGTTGACCGGGGTCGAGCGGCCGCGATAGGGAGCGCGGAAGGCGGCGAGGGCCAGGGCCGCCCGGCCGGCCGCGGAGAAGTAGGAGGCAACCCGGTCGGCGTCGTAGCGGGCGTGCTCGGAGTCCTCGTCGAGTGGCACGGTCCAATCGACCTCCTGCGGCGTCGGGTCGATCTCCACTGGGCCGCCGAGGCGGCGAACCGCCGCCAGCACGTCACGCGTGACCTCGCCGACCGGCCGATCTGGGGTCAGCGGGACGGCGCCCCTGCGCCCGTCGCTGTGTTCGACGACGGCCTCGTGCGCGTGGAGGTCGAGCGCCACGACCATCCAGCCGGACCCGTCCGGCGCCGGCAACGGCGCCGTCTCCCAACCTCGCGCGGTCAGCCGCAGCGCCGCATGCTGAAGCTGCGGCTCGGGTGGGGCCAGGGTTGCCGCCAGCTTGCCGAGGACCTGGGTGTGAGCGTGAAGCGTGTCGCGGGTCTCGCTCCAGTCTTCATATTCGATCGACGGGCCATCCACCAACCATGAGATGAGGATAAGCGGCGCGAACCGGCGACCGCAAGATGCAGGCGCGCCGCCGGCCTCCCTCACAGACTCAGCACCAGGTCGCGGACGGCGGCCGGCTGCGACAGGAACGGGTGGTGGCCGGCGTCGAGCTCCACGACGCTGCCTGCCCGGCCGGCGAACTCGCGTTGCAGGTCGGCGGGCGTGCCGCGGTCCTCGGCGCAGACGAGGTACGTCGAGGCCACGCTGCTGCCAGGCCGCTGCCCGCACCGGCTGCTCGAGGACCGCCAGGCTCTGCCGGGCCGTCTTGTCCGTGGCCTGTCGCTGGATCTCCGGATCGCAGTCCTGGAGGAACGTCTCGACCAGGGCGTCCGGCCGGACGGTGAAGGTGCCGCCCTCGGGATCGATGTCGAGGAACGGGGCGGGCTCCTCGCCGCCGAACGAGGAGAGGCTCTGCCCGACCTCGGGCAGGTAGCTGGACACGAGCAGCAGATGGCGCACGGCGTCGACGCCCGCCGCTGCCTCCGCGGTGACGATGCCGCCGTAGCTGTGGGCGACGACGACGGTCGGCTCGTCGCCCGCCGTCAGCACCTCCCGGACCGCGGCGACGTCCTCGACCAGCCCCGGGCCCTGGCGCATCGGGCGCCTCGCCGGTCTCGCCGCAGCTCGGCAGGGCGGGCGCCTCGCTGGCGACGTCCCTCTCGGCCAGCAGCTCGGCGGTCCGGTGCCACCACCACGATCCGTCCTTGACGCACGCCCCATGCACGAAAACGACTCTCATCGCAATCTCCTCGTCTTGCTCCGATCAGCGTCGTTCAACAGTAGACGTACCAGTTATTACGTGAAAAAATGGCGCCGTGGGCAGGCAGCGCCAGCCGGAGATCAGGCAGCGGCTCCTCGACGCCTGCACCGACTACGCGCTCGAGCACGGGCTCCCCGACCGCCTCGGGCCGCTTGCGGCCGCCACGGACACCTCGAGCCGGATGCTGATCTACCACTTCGGAACCCGCGACGGGCTGCTCCGCGAGATCCTCGGACAGGCCCGACAGCGCCAGGTCGAGGTCTTCACCGACCTCCTGCGCGTCCGCCCCGAGGAGCCCTACCCGACGACCCTGAGCCACGCCTGGTCCGCGATGACCGGACCCCACGGCCGGCCCTACCTGCGCATGTTCGGCCGGCTGCACGACACCGCCGGCGAACCACTCTGGCCGGGCTTCCGGCGGGCCGCGACCACCGACTGGCTCGCGCCGCTCGAAGAGGGCATGCGCAGCCTCGGCCGGCCCGAGCTGGCCACCGTCGTGCTCGCCGTCATCCGCGGCCTGCTGATGGACCTCGACGCGACCGGCGATGCCGCCCGCACCCGCCAGGCATTTCAGGACTTCTTGACCACGATCGAGTCCTAGGTCGCCGGCAGGTCGAAGCGCTGCCTCCGTTTGGAGCTCTTGCCGCCATATGGCACCTTGTCCGAACGGCGGTGTCTACCCGGCGCCGCCAGCGCCACCGCGAGGGCGGGAACCGCGGCGAGGAGCATGATCAGCCCGGCGAGCCGCTGGTCGTGCAGCGCCGCGGCCGGGCCGAGGTCGAGGCGATAGGGCTCATACAGCGGCCCGCCGGCGAGCAGCAGCCAGACCGAGATTGCCGCCATCGGCACCATGCAGGCGAAGACGCAGACGCAGCGTCCGCTCGCGCCGAGCCGATGAGGAAGGGGGTCGGCGCGGATCAGCGGCATCCAGACCAGCACTGCCGTGAGCAGGTAGGCGGCGTGCTCGGCGACGTGGACGAAGTCGTTTTCCAGGGTCAGGTCGTAGACCGCCGGAATCTGGCTGACCAAGACCACCGCCGAGAAGAGGGCGGTCGAGACGACCGGGCCGGTCAGCGTCCGCACCGGGTCCGAGTGGAGCGCGCGGGCCAGTCGCCGCCGTCCGACCGGGCCCAGCGCGAAGAAGGCGAGCCGCACCGGCGCCCCGGAGACCAGGAGCGGCGCCACCGCGAGCCAGATCAGCATGTGCTCGACCATGTGGGCGGAGAGGTGCTCGTCGGCGCTCGCCCCGATCCCCGAGTCGAGCGCCACCAGCAGAACCGCCAGCCCGCCGAAGAAGCAGGCGGTCCGCCCCAGCGGCCAGCGCCGCGAGCGCCGGTCGCGGCGCCGGCCGACCACAGCCGCCGTCAGGTAGACGACGCCCACCGCCACCGGTGAGCAGGGAGAAGACGAGACCGACGGTCCCGTCCAGCTCCCACTCGACGAGGAACCCCGGCAGGCCCATCTTTATCGTTCGCCGGCCAGGGCCCGTTCGAGGTTGTCGAAGCAGTGCCCCAGCCACTTTCGTGGTCGCGCGCCGAGGCCTCGGTCGCGCAGGTCGCTGTGGGTGAAGCGGACCGTGGTCGAGCCGTCGCCCGCGGTCCTCGAAGTCGATCTCGATCAGGGTCTCGCGATCCTCGCCGTCCCAGGTCCAGGTGAAGGCGAGGCGGTTGGGGCGGTCGACCTCGGTGTAGTGGCCGCCGCCGCCGTGGTCCTCGTCGTTGTGCGGGGTCGTGCATGACGACGCGGACGGCGCCGCCGACCCGCAGGTCGACGGTGGCCTCGCTGGTCTCCCAGCCGCTGTACCGGCGTGGAACCAGCGGCGCAGCACCGCCTCGTTGGTCCAGGCGTCGAAGACGGTCGCGACGGGAGCCTCGAAGGTGCGCTCGAGGCGAAGCGACCTCGGCGGTCGCCATCAGATGCTCCCCGCGCCCCGCTGCGAGGCGGCCTGCGCATCGAGGGCGGCCTGGAAGACGGTCGGCGCGTCGTATTCGTCGTGGCGGTTCCACCACGCGTAGGCCTGGGTCTGGGGATAGCCCTCGGGCGAGTCCTCCCAGATCTCCTGCCGGCCGAGCGCGGTGATGTCGAGGTAGCTCCAGGTCGCCGCCGAGCGCTTCGTCCCCGCGGTTGTTGACGAAGTAGGTGCGGAAGATCTCGTCGTCGACGCGGAGGAAGGCGTTGGTGCCGTGCCATTCGTCGACCCCGAAATCGGCGTCGAAGTCATCGGTGAGCGTGTACCAGGGGACTTCCCAGCCCATCCGCTCGCGGTAGCGGGCGATGTCCTCCTGCGGCGCCCGGGAGACGTAGGCGAACGTGGTGTCGCGGGCGTTCAGGTGGGCGAGGTGCCCGACCTGGTCGGCGCCGAGCGAGCAGCCGCGGCAGCCGCCCTCCGGCCAGCCGCTCACCCCCGGCTCGAAGAAGAAGCGGTAGACGATCAGCTGGGACCGTCCCTGGAAGAGGTCGAGCAGGCCGACCGGGCCGTCGGGCCCCTCGAAGCGGTACTCCTTGGTCACCGCCTGGCGCGGCATCCGCCGGCGTTCGGCGGCGAGCGCGTCGCGGGCGCGGGTCAGCTCCTTCTCCTTGACCAACAGCTGCTCGCGGGCGGCAGTCCACTCCTCGGGTGACACGACGGGCGGCAAGTTCATCTCTGCTCCTCCTTCAGGTGATCCTCGACGACGTCGAACAGTCGCGTCCAGATCGCGCGCTGCCGAACCATCCACTCGGTCGCCTCCTCCAGCGCCGCGGTCTCGAGCGAGAGCACGTGGGTGCGCCCGTCGATCACGCGGCTGACGACGCCGGACTCTTCGAGCACCTTCAGGTGGCTTGGAGATCGCCGGCTTGGAGACGGCGAAATCGCCGGTGACTTCGCCGACCGTGGCGGGGCCGGCGGCGAGGCGTTCGACGATCTCGCGGCGGATCGGATGGGACAGCGCCTTGAACGGACTGTTAACCATTTGGTGAACAGTAGCAGCAGCCGGCAACGTGCCTCGCTCCGCTGGGTTCAGATCGAAGCATCGGCACCGAGCTCGTTCGGCGCGCGCTCGCAGAGGACGCCTCCCCGGACCGTAGAGCGGCGCCGAAATGTCGCCGAAGAGGTGGGACTTGCCTCCGGCACAAAGAGATCGCAGACGGGGCAGCCAGGACTCGAACCTGGAATCGCCGGTTTTGGAGACCGGTGCCTTAGCCAGTTGGGCCACTGCCCCCGAAGGGCGGGATCGTAACGAGCGCTCGGCGCTCGCGGCTCTCAGTGCGGGCGGAGGGACTCGAACCCCCACGGGCCGAAGCCCACCAGGACCTAAACCTGGCGCGTATTCCAATTCCGCCACGCCCGCGTGGCTGCCCCGTATCGGGGCTTAACGCGCGACCAATGCCGCATCGTCGCTGACAGATTCTATGATCGACGGCATGGCAGTAGGAGAGGTGAGGCCGGGCTACGAACTGTGGCGGCCAAATCGGGAGAAGTCTGGGTCGGTGACGGCGAAGTACGTGATCGTCCTTTTGCTGCTCGCGACCGCGGTGCTGGCGGCGATCATCACGATCGGCGGCTGGTCGCTGTTGAAGGGCGGCTCGGGCATGGGCGTGATCTGCGCGATCTACGCGATCCTCTACGCCTTCTTCGCCTTCCTCGTCAGCCGCTGGAGCCGCGGCATCCTGCCGGTGGCGGCCGCGCTCTCGACGATCCTGGCGATCTTCTGCGCGATCGGCGCCAGCAGCTGGTTCGCCCGCGAAAAGGCCGGCTTCGACCAGGCAGGCCTCTCCTCCTCGCTGATCGGCCTGCTGGTGATCGTCCTCGCCCTGCTGCAGATCGTCCTCATCGCCGCCGCCCTCTACGGCTTCAACCAGGAGTGGCACGTCGAGGAGGAGCGCCCGATCGGCTCCGGCGAGGACTACGGCGCCGGCGCCGCCCCCGAGGGCGGCGCCCCACAGCCCGCCTGAGCGGCTCGCGCCGCGATCGTCACTGCTGATGCCGGAGGTGGGACTCGAACCCACAAGCCCGTAAGGGCAATCGATTTTGAGCCGATCGCGTATGCCAATTCCGCCACTCCGGCGCCGGAAGAAAGATAAACCGCCCGGATAGACTGCGCCGCCGCATGTCCGCTCCCCTCTGGCAACCGTCTCCCGAGCTCGTCGAAAACGCGCGCCTGAGCGAATACCTGGGCTGGCTCGAGGAGCGAGCGCGGCCTCGACTTCGCCGGCTACGAGGAGCTCTGGCAGTGGTCGGTCGACGACCTCGACGCCTTCTGGGCCTCGCTCTGGGACTTCTTCGAGGTCCAGGCCGACGGCGATCCCGTCCCGGTCCTCGCCTGCCGCGAGATGCCCGGCGCCGAGTGGTTCCCGAACACGTCGCTGAACTACGCCGAGCACATCTTCGCCGGCAAAGACGACGGCGAGGTGGCGATCCTCCACGCCTCGGAGCTGCGCAGCCTCGGCGAGCTGCGCTGGGGAGAGCTGCGCGAGCAGGTCGCGGCGGTGGCCGCGGCGCTGAGGGCGGTCGGGGTCGAGCGGGGCGACCGCGTCGTCGCCTACCTGCCCAACATCCCCGAGGCGATCGTCGCCTTCCTCGCCAGCGCCTCGATCGGCGCGGTCTGGTCCTCCTGCTCGCCGGACTTCGGCCCGGCCAGCGTGATCGACCGCTTCGCCCAGATCGAGCCCAAGGTCCTCTTCGCGGTCGACGGCTACCGCTACGGCGGCAAGGACTTCGACCGCGCCGAGACGATCGCCCGGCTGCAGGAGGCGATGCCGAGCCTGGAGGCGACCGTCGTCGTCCCCTACCTCGACCCGGACGCCGACCTCTCCGCCCTCGACGAGGTGGTCAGGTGGGAGGCACTGCTGCTCGAGCACGAGGGGGCCGAGCTCAGCTTCGAGCGCGTCCCCTTCTCCCACCCGCTCTGGGTCCTCTACTCCTCCGGCACCACCGGGCTGCCGAAGGCGATCGTCCAGAGCCAGGGCGGGATCCTGCTCGAGCACCTGAAGAAGCTCCACCTCCACGTCGACGCCCACCCCGGCGACCGCCTCTTCTGGTTCACGACGACCGGCTGGATGATGTGGAACTTCATCGTCTCGGGGCTGCTGACCAAGGCCGCGATCGTGCTCTACGACGGCAACCCCGGCTACCCCGACCTGGGCGCCCTCTGGGATCTGGCCGAGCGGGCCGGGATAACCATGTTCGGCACCAGCGCCTCCTACATCGCCGCCTGCATGAAGGCGGGGGTCGAGCCCGGCGACGGCCGCGACCTCTCCGCCTTGAAGGCGGTCGGCTCGACCGGCTCGCCGCTCGCCCCCGAGGGCTTCGACTGGATCTACCAGCACCTCGGCTCCGACACCTGGCTGTTCTCGACCAGCGGCGGCACCGACCTCTGCACCGCCTTCGTCGGCGGCGTCTCGCTGCTGCCGGTCTACCGCGGCGAGCTGCAGGGCCGGGCGCTGGGGGCGGCGGTCGAGGCCTGGGACGAAGACGGCAACTCGGTGATCGGCGAGGTCGGCGAGCTGGTCGTGACCGAGCCGATGCCCTCGATGCCGATCTACCTCTGGGGCGACGAGGACGGCCACCGCTACCGCGAGAGCTACTTCGAGATGTTCCCCGGCACCTGGCGCCACGGCGACTGGATCGAAATCACCGAGCGCGGCACGGCGGTGATCTACGGCCGCTCGGACTCGACGATCAACCGCGGCGGCATCCGCATGGGGACCTCCGAGATCTACCGCGCGGTGCTCTCGATCGAGCAGATCCTCGACGCGCTGGTGGTCGACATCCCCAAAGCCGGGACCGAGGGCTGGATGCCGCTCTTCGTCGTCCTCCGCGAGGGGGTCGAGATGGACGACGGCCTGAAGAAGGAGATCGCGCGCCGGGTCAGGGAGCGCTGCTCGCCGCGCCACGTGCCGGACGAGGTCTTCGTCATCGCCGCGGTCCCGCGCACCCTCTCGGGCAAGGTGCTGGAGGTGCCGGTGAAGCGGATCCTGATGGGGACGCCGGTCGGCGAAGGCGGTCAGCCGCGACTCGCTCGCCAACCCGGAGGCGCTCGACTACTTCGTCGAGATGGCGAAGCGGCTGGAGGCCTGAGCCTCCGGCGCGCGATCGCGCGCGCGCGCAGGAAGCGCAGCGCCGCGAGCGCCGCGAAGCCCCAGCCGGCGGCGACGAGGATCCCGCCGAGCACGTCGCTCGGGTAGTGCCACTCGAGCGACGACGACCGAGAGCCGACGAGCGACCGACGTAAGCCGAGCCCCGCCGCGACGGCCAGCGGCGCGCAGCCGCGCCGGCGCGACCAGCAGCAGCGCCACCGACGATCGAGGCCGCGGCGGTCACGTGGCCGCTGGGGAAGGCGTTCGGACCAGGGCTGGTGGAAGCCGAGGATAGGCTGGTAGCGCGGGTGGGCGAGCACGACCTTGAGCACCTGGGTGGTCAGGTTGGCGCCGGCGACGACGGCGACCGCGGCGAGCGGCCTCGCGGCGGCGCCCGGCGGCGAGGGCGAGGCGACGATCGCACGCCAGCATCAGCAGCAGCGGCACCGGGTCGGCGAGGTGGGCGAAGCCGTCGGCGAGCTCCGGTGCGACCGGTGCCCGGCCGGCGGCGAGATCTGCGCCAGCAGCGTGGCGTCGAGGCGCTCGACGGGGCCGACGCTTGTAGGCGAGGAGCGACCAGCGCGATCAGCGCGCGCGGCGCAGGCCAGGCAGGCGAGCAGCGGGGCTTTGACGTTCTTGGCCACCGGCAGAACGGTAGCGATGTCGTCCTTAGGATGCTCAGGCTCAGCCGCGCTGCCAGTCGACCGGGCCGGCGCGCAGCACGTGGGCGCCCAGCGGCCGCCCGAGAACCTCCTGCGCCGCCCGCGAGGCCTCGATCAGGCGCGGCAGATCGACCCCGGTCTCGACCCCCATCTCGTGCAGCATCGAGATCACGTCCTCGGTCGAGACGTTGCCGGTCGAGCCGGGCGGCACCGGGCAGCCGCCGAGCTCGCCGAAGCTCGACTCGAAGGACTCGACCCCCTCTTCCAGCGCCGCGACCACGTTGGCGAGGCCCTGGCCGCGGGTGTTGTGGAAGTGGGCGGTCAGCTCGATCCCGCCGAGGCGCTCGCGGGCGGCGGCGAAGAAGCCGTGGACCTGGCGCGGGTTCGCCATCCCGGTGGTGTCGCCGAAGCCGACCTCCTCGCAGCCCGCGGCCGCCAGGCGTTCGGCGATCTCGAAGACGCGCTCGGGCGCGACCTCGCCCTCGTACGGGCAGCCGAAGGAGGTCGCGATCACGCCCTCGCGCCGCAGCCCGGCCTCGCCGGCGCGACTCAGCGTCGCCTCCAGCCCGGCAAGCGACTCGGCGACGGAGCGGTTGACGTTGCGCCGGTTGTGGGTCTCGGAGGCGGAGAGGAAGACGCTGACCTCGTCGAAGCGCTCGCGCATCTCCAGCGCCCGCTCGAGACCGCGCTCGTTCGGGATCAGGACCGAGAAGGAGACGCCGTCGCGGCGCTGCACCGCGGCGAGGACCTCGGCGGCGTCGGAGAGCTGCGGGATCACGTCGGGACGGACGAACGAGGTCACCTCGATCCGGGTCAGGCCGGTGGCCGAGAGCAGGTCGATCAGCCGCACCTTGTCGGCGCTGGAGATCGTCTCCGGCTCGTTCTGGAAGCCGTCGCGCGGGCCGACCTCGCGGATGCTGACGCTGCTCGGCAGATCGATCATTGTCGAATCCTACGGTCCTGCCGGTCCGTCCCGGAAAGGAGTACGCGCCGCTGTTATCCGATCCACGGTCCGGCGCACGGTGGCGCTCACGTAGTCGGGCCGATAGCGAACCTGCTCATGGGTGAATCTCAGGTGAACCATCCCGGCGGACGTGTGGGTCTGGTCGCGCACCCGGTCGCGTGCCTGCTCGGCCGGCGTGCGGTGATAGCGCAAGCCGTCGGTCTCGATCACGAAGCGAAGCTCGGGCCAGTAGAAGTCGACTTCGAACCCATTCACCCACTGGCCGGTCAGCGGAGTCGGTAGCCCCGCGTCCCGAGCCAGCGGCAGGAAGCGTCGTTCCAACTCCTCGCGGGTCAGCCTGAACGTGCGCCGATCCAGCATCAGACGAAGCCGATCCACCCCGCCCAGCGAGGGGTGCGCGTCCAGCGCCGTTCTCAGGTCATCGGGCGCGATCAGATCGTATTTGTCCGCCTCGTTGATCCCCCGCTCCAGGTCCAGGTCGGAGTAGCGACGATCGGCGGCCATGTCGAGAAGGGCGAGGGCGGGGCTCGTCACCGGGATCCGCCTGTACTCGCCAACGTCTCCGGGTCGAAGTGCAGCCCGGCGATGGACTCTCAATCCCGCTCGGACCAGGTGCGAGGACCCCGGGATGGAAACCTCGATCGCATCCCGCTCGACCCCGATACGCATCAGCGCAGCCGCGCTGGAATGACTCAACACGGCGCCGTCGCCGCACGCGAGCACGGCTGCCATCCAGCGACCCTCTCTCGATGCCACTGGTCGTCCGACCGCATATACGCCTCGCACCAGCGGATGAAGGCGCTTTGACCTGACCCGATGGCGGATCGCATTGCGGTCCAACCCCAACTTGCGCAGCTGCTTCCCCGAAATCACCCCGTGCTGCCGCCCCGCAACTTCCCAAACCGCTCCCCAGGAGATCTGTTGGCGAGTTGAGGGGTCCATAGACCCCCTAACTCGCCAACAAACCGGAACTCACCCCCCGGGGCTCGGGGCGGTTAGACCATGCCGAGGCCGCCGCTGACGCCCAGCGTCTCGCCGGTGACGTAGGTGGCGTCGTCGGAGGCGAGGAAGGCGGCCGCGGCGGCGACCTCGTCGGGCTGGCCGAGGCGGCCGAGCTGGGTCATGCCCTTCATGTTGTCGATCAGCTTCTCGCCGACCTCGCCGAGGGCCTTGGCGCCCATCAGCAGCGGCGTCTCGATCGGGCCGGGGGCGATCGAGTTGGCGGTGACGCCGTAGCGGCCGTTTTCGCGGGCGATCGTCTTCATGAAGGCGACGACGCCGCCCTTCGCGGCCGAGTAGACGGCGGAGCCCTTGGAGCCGACGCGACCCGCCTCGGAGGAGATGCTGACGATGCGGCCGTAGCGCGCCTGCTGCATCCCCGGCAGCGCCGCGTAGGTGCAGTTGAGGACGCCGACGAGGTTGATCGCGATCACCCGCTGCCACTGCTCCGGCGTGGTCTGGGTGAAGAAGCCGAACTCGTCGGTGCCGGCGTTGTTGACGAGGACGTCGAGGACGCCGGCGGCCTCGACGGCGGCCCTGGCGGAGTCGAGATCGGTGACGTCGAGCTCGAGCGGTGGCCGGCGATCTCGCCCGCCACCTTCTCGGCGCCGGCGGTGTCGACGTCGCCGACCCAGACCTCGGCGCCCTCGGCGGCGAGGCGCGCGGCGATCGCGGCGCCGATGCCGCTGGCGCCGCCGGTGACCAGAGCCTTCCTTCCCTCCAGCCTCATCGGGCATGAGCATAGACTGGCCAGCCGTGTCCAGCTCAGAACCGATCCCGATCCTCGGCGGCACCGGCGCCCTCGGGGCCGGCCTGGCCCGCCGCTGGGCGCAGGCGGGCGCCGCGGTCGTGCTCGGCTCGCGCTCGGCCGAGCGCGGCGAGGAAGCGGCGGCGAAGATCCGCGAGGCCGTCCCCGGCGCCGAGGTCACCGGGCTCTCCAACGAGGAGGCCGCCGGGCGAGCCGAGATCGTCTTCCTCACCGTCCCCTTCCGGGCCCAGTCGGAGAACCTCAACAACCTGCGTGGCTCGCTGCGCCCGGGCCAGATCCTGGTCGACTGCACGGTGCCGCTGGCCGCCGCGGTCAGCGGCAAAGCGACCCGCTCCCTCGGCGTCTGGCAGGGCTCCGCCGCCCAGCAGGCGCAGGAGATGGTGCCCGAGGGCGTGACCGTCGTCGCCGCCCTGCACACGGTCGGCGCCCCGACCCTCTCCGACGCTCGCCATCGAGCTCGAAGAGGACGTCCTCGTCTGCGGCGACAAGAAGGCCGACAAGGCGCGGGTCGCCCGCCTGATCGAGCTGATCCCGGGCCTGCGCGCGGTCAACGCCGGGCCGCTGGAGATGGCGCGGATCGTCGAGCAGCTGACGCCGATGCTGATCTCGGTCAACAGCCGCTACAAGGCGCACGCCGGGATCAAGCTCACCGGCCTGCCCGACGCCGACCACTGGGCGTAGCCGGACGATGAGGGTCGCGCTCCTCGCCGGCGGCACCGGCGGCGCCAAGCTCGGCGCCGGGATCCAGGAGGAGGTCGGCTCCGACCTCACGGTGATCGCCAACACCGGCGACGACATCGAGGCGCTCGGCGTCCACGTCTCCCCCGACCCGGACCTCGTCACCTACTGGCTCAGCGGCGAAATCGACGAGGAGCGCGGCTGGGGGATCCGCGACGACGCCTTCACCGTCTTCGAGCGCCTCAAGCAGCTCGGCGCCCCGAGCTGGTTCGGCCTCTCCGACCGCGACCTCGCCGCCTGCCTCTACCGCCGCCAGTTCCTCGCCGACGGCGGCCGCCTCACCGACGCCCAGGCGCAGATCGCCCGCGGCCTCGGGGTGCGAGGCGCGGGTGCTGCCGATGTCCGACTCGCCGGTCCGCACCAAGGTGCTGACCGCGGCCGGTCGGCGCGACCTGCAGGAATACCTGATCGTCGACGGCGGCCAGCCGGAGGTGCACGGGGTCGAGCTCGAGGGGATCGAGCGGGCGGAGCCGACCCGGGAGGTGCTCGAGGCGCTGCGCAGCGCCGAGGCGATCGTCCTCGGCCCCTCCAACCCGGTGATCACGATCGGCCCGATCCTCGCCGTGCCCGGCATGCGCGAGGCGATCGCCGCCTCCCCCGCCCCCGTCGTCGCGGTCAGCCCCTACGTCGCCGGCGCCGTCGTCAAGGGCCCGACCGATCGCTTCATGGCCGGCCTCGGCCGGCCTTCGACCGCGGCCGGCGTCGCCTCGCTCTACGCCGGCCTGATCGACGCGATGGTCGTCGACGAGGGCGACCCCGACCCGCCGCCGACCGAGATTCCGACCCTCGCCGCGCCGACCCTGATGGAGGGGGCGAGCGGCCGCGCTCGCGTCGCCCGCATCGTCCTCGACTACGCCGCTACCCTCGCACCCCGGCTTGAAGGCGACCGCGATCCTCCCCGTCAAGCGCTTCGACGCCGCCAAGCAGCGCCTGGCGATCGGCATCGACGACGAGCGGCGGCGGCGGCTGGTCGCGGCGATGGTCGCCGACGTGCTCGAGGCGATCGCCGAGGCGCGGACGATCGAGCGCACGATCGTCGTCAGCAGCGAGCCCGTCGCCGAGGAGCTCGCCGCCGACGCCGGCGCCGACGCTGATTCCCGACTCCTCCGAGAGCGGCCACGTCGACGCCGCCCTGACCGGGATCGCCCGGGCCCAGGCCGACGGCGCCGAGTGCGTCGTCCTCCTCGCCGGCGACTGCCCGCTGCTCGACCCGCGCGAGCTCGACCGCCTGCTGACCGGCGTCCCCGAGCGCTACGTCGGGATCGTCCCCGACCGCCACGGCGCCGGCACCAACGCCCTCGTCCTGAGCCCGCCGAGCGCGATCGTCCCCTCCTTCGGCGAGGGCAGCTGCGCCCGCCACGTCGACGCGGCGCGCGAGGCCGGCGTCCCCTTCGGGGTCGAGGAGCTGAGCTCGATCGGGCTCGACCTCGACACTCCGGCCGACGTGATCGCGCTGACCCGCGAGCTGGCATCGCGGCCCGGCCGCGCCAAGCGCACCGCGAAGGTCCTGGGGATATGAGCGAGGCCGTGCCGGACCAGCTCTGGGTTCGCGCCGTCACCGGCCTGCCCGAGGTGAGCGAGGGGATGGCGGTCGGAGAGCTGATCGCCGCCGCCGCCACGGACCTCGAAGACGGCGACGTCGTCGTCGTCTCGCAGAAGATCGTCTCCAAGGCCGAGGGCCGGATCCGCAAGCTCTCGGCGGTGCTGCCGAGCGCCGAAGCGCGCCGCCTCGCCGCCGTGCTCGGCAAGGAACCGGCGCTGGTCGAGCTGATCCTCTCCGAGTCCGCCGAGGTGCTGCGGGCCGAGCGCAGCGTCCTCATCGTCGAGACCCGGCACGGCTTCGTCTGCGCCAACGCCGGCATCGACAGCTCCAACCTGCCCGAGCCCGACACCGTCTGCCTGCTGCCCGAGGACCCGGACGCCTCGGCCCGCCGCATCCGCGCCGAGATCGCCGCCGCGGCGGGCGTCGAGGTGGCGGTGATCGTCTGCGACAGCTTCGGCCGCGCCTGGCGGCTCGGCCAGGCCGAGGTGGCGATCGGCTGCGCCGGGCTGACCCCGCTCGACGACTGGCGCGGCCGCCGGGACTCGAGCGGCCGCGAGCTGGAGGCGACCCTGATCGCGGTCGCCGACGAGGCCGCCGGCGCCGCGGACCTCGTCCGCGACAAGGCGAGCGGCGTGCCGGCGGCGGTCGTGCGCGGCCTCGGCCACCACGTCAGTGGCGAGGACGGACCCGGGGCCGCCGCCCTGCGCCGCCCGCGGGAAGAGGATCTCTTCCGCTAGGAGGACGGCGCCAAGACCGCCTCAGTCTTTGTGCAGCACGTCCTTGACCTTGTCGGTCAGCTTCTCGATGCCGTCCTTGGCCTTGCCGCTTGCCTGGTCGACCTTGCCCTCGCGCTTGAGGTCTTTGTCGCCGGTCAGGTTGCCGGCGGCCTCCTTGACGCGCCCCTTGGCGTCGTCGGTGTTGCGAACCTCGTCGGTCATGACCCTCCTGGTGGCGTTGGGTCTCTGTCGAGACCCGGCTACCGACCGCCTGGTTCCGTTCGCGTTCATCCTGTCGAGATCTCAGCTACCTCCTGGATGGCGCTGGTCCCTTCGAACTCAGCTACCCGGATGGCGGCCTCAAGCGGCGGCGGCGCGAGTAGGTCTCGATGACCTCGTAGAGCGTCGTCCGCTGGGCCGGTTCGCGCCCCGCCGCCCGCGCCGCCTCGATCAGCTGCTCGGGCTCGAGCCGGACCCCGTGCTGGGAGCCGGCCATGCGCGAGATGTTCTCCTCCATCAGGGTGCCGCCGAGGTCGTTGACGCCCCAGCGCAGCGACTCGGTCGCGCCCTCGAGGCCCATCTTCACCCAGCTCGCCTGCAGGTTGGTGACCGACCTGCCGAGCGCCAGGCGGAAGGCGGCGGTGTGCTTGAGGTTGTCCCGCATCGAGATCTCCTCGATCCCGTGGGTGCGGCCGAGCATCGTGTTGAAGGGGATGAAGCTGAGCGGGACGAACTCGGTGATGCCGCCGGTGCGCTCCTGCAGGGCGCGGACCACCCGCATGTGGCGGGCCAGCTCGCGCGGCTCCTCGATGTGGCCGAACATCACCGTCGAGGTCGAGCGCAGGCCGGCGCGGTGGGAGGCTTCGATGATCTCGACCCAGCGGTCGGCGGGCAGCTTGTTGGGGGAGATCCGCTGGCGGACGCCGTCGTCGAGCACCTCGGCGGCGGTTCCGGGGGTCGAGCCGAGCCCGCACTCGAGCAGGTACTCGAAGACGTCCCGCGGCTGCTTGCCCGACTTCTCGCACATGTAGTTGACCTCCATCGGCGAGTAGGCGTGAAGGTGCAGCTGCGGCGCCGTCCGCTTGGCCAGGCGCAGCCATTTGCCGTACTCCTCGAGGGTCAGGTCGGGATGGATGCCGCCCTGCATGCAGAGCTCGGTGGCGCCGAAGTCGACCGCGTCGGCGATCCGCGCCGCGAAGTCCTCCTCGGAGACTTCGTAGGCGTCGGGCGAGCGCTTGCCCTGGCCGAAGCCGCAGAAGGCGCAGCCGACGATGCAGACGTTGGTGAAGTTGATGTTGCGGTTGACGACGAACGTCACCCGGTCCCCCGCCAGCTCCGCCCGCAGCTCGTCGGCCGCGACCCGCATCTCCTCGATCACCTCGGGCCGCGTCTCCGAGAACAGCGCCGTCAGCTCGTCCTCGCTCAGCGCCTCCCCCTCGCGCCCCTTGGCGATCGCCCTCTCGCTGAGCCCGGCCTCGAGCGACTCTTCGCTCCGCCGCCCGGACCCTCGGCGCGGAATGAAGCTCCAGTACTTGAGCTTGATCACGTCGAGGACCCCCTGCTCCATCCACTCCGGATCCATGTACTGCGGGTAGACGCAGAGGCGCTCGGTCAGCGCAAACCCCCGCGGCGCCAGCTCCTTGCGCACCTGGTGCGGGCTCGGAAACGGCTCCTCCGGCGAAATGTGATCGCCGTTGGCCGACAGCCCACCGAGATCGGTGGCTCCGGCCTCCACCAGCTCGGGCCACCAATCGCGCGAGGTTCGGCGGCACCTGCACCCCGACGTCCGGCATCAACCGCTTGCACTCCTGGATCAGCCGCTTGATCTCATCGATCGAGACCGGGTTCGCCCACTCCGGCATCGGCTCGGCTCAGGGGCCGACGCCGTGCGATGGCCGCTCGGGATGCACCTCCAGGAGCCTCCGGGATGTTCGCGACTGGAGGGGCATCCCCTGCTCGCCGTCCACCGCGCCCGCGAAGCCTCGTCGGCGATCTCCGCCACCTCGGCCCCGTAGTAGCGGGGGTGCGGAACGAAGTTCTGGAGGATCACCTCCTGGATGTGGCCGTGGCGCTCGTGGGATCGCGCCAGCGCTTCGAGGGATTCGACCCGTGACTCCTCGCTCTCGCCGATGCCGACCAGGATGCCGGTGGTGAAGGGGATCTTCAGCTCGCCGGCCGCTTCGATGGTGGCCAGGCGGGCCGCGGGATGCTTGGTCGGGGAGCCGGCGTGGACGGTCTCCATCAGCCGCTCGTCGACCGACTCCAGCATCAGGCCCTGGGAGGCGGTCACTTCGCGCAGTCGGGCCAGGTCCTCGCGCGCGAGCACGCCGAGGTTCGTGTGGGGCAGCATGCCGCGCTCCAGCGCCCGTTCGCAGGCCCAGACGACGTAGGAGGTGAAGTCCTCGTGGCCCCACTCGGCGAGCCGCGCGGCGACGACCGGATTGACCTCGGGCTTCTCGCCGGTGAGGACGAGCAGCTCCTTGGCGTTGCGTTTCAGCGCCTCGTCGAGCTGGCGTTCGACCTCGTCGGGGGCGTGGACGTGCGCCTGGTGCGTGGCGAAGGCGCAGTACTTGCAGAAGCACTGGCAGGTACGCGAGAGGGAGAGCGTGAAATTCCGCGAGAAGGTGACCCGGCGCACCCGCCGAAACTACCGCACGCGCCGGGTCGGCCCGGCGCGTGCGGTCAGTGCTACGAGAGCTTTCTCAGGAGCTGGACGACGCGGCGGGTTTGACCCGCTGCGGCGGCTCGCTCGGCGCCGCGCCACCGGGCTCGAGCACGAAGCGGAAGACGGCGACCGCCAGCAGGGAGCCGACGATCGGCCCGGCGAGGTAGGGCCAGACGCCGCCCCATTCGTTGCCGACGAGGGCGGCGCCGAACCAGCGGGCCGGGTTGTAGCAGGCACCGGTCAGCGGTCCGCCGACCATGACCATGAAGACGAGGGTGGTGCCGATCGCCAGCGGCCCCCAGTCCTTGAGGCTCTTTTTCGAGAAGACGACCGAGCAGATCACCAGCACGAGGCAGAAGATGCCGATCGCCTCGACCACCGAACCGGCGAAGTTGCCGGAGAGCAGGCCGCTGACCGAGCCGGCGCCGTAGTGGGTGGCGCGACCCTCGTCCAGCAGCAGCCCCTTGGTCAGGAGCGCGCCGAGGACGGCGCCGGAGAGCTGGGCGAGCATGTAGATCACCGCGTCGAGCGGGCTGATCCGTTTGATCGTCGCCGCGGCAAGCGTCACCGCCGGGTTGAAGTGGCCGCCGCTGACGGCGCCGAACATGACGATCACGCCGAAGAGCGCCAGCCCCTGGACGAAGCCGACCACCGCGAAGTCAGAGCCGAACTGGGCCTGGCTGCCAGTTGAAACGAAAAGCGTGACGACGCTGGTGATGAAAAAGACCAGCAAAAGCGTGCCGATCAACTCAGCTAGGTATGCGGACAGCCCTCTCTCCTGCACTCTTTCCTCCTCGACAGCTTGGCGGTTCCCGTGATCAGGTAAGCGGCGGCAGTCTACTCATATTTGCTCAATGAATTAGGTTCGTCCGCAGATGAGACGGGCTGTCGCGCTGCTGGCGGCCGTCCTCCTGCTCGCCGGAGTCGCCGGCTGCGGCGGGGACGGCGCGGAACCGGGCGCGCCGAAAGGCGCGAGCCTGGTGCTCGACTTCACCCCCAACGCGGTCCACTCGGGGATCTACGCGGCGCAGGCCGAAGGCTTCTACCGCGACGCCGGGCATCGACCTGACGATCCACCAGCCGGGCGAATCGACCGACGCGCCGAAGCTGCTCGCGGCGGGACGCACCGACTTCGCCATCCTCGACATCCACGACCTCGGGATCGCCCGCGAGCGCGGCCTCGAACTGGTCGGGCTGATGCCGCTGGTCCAGCGCCCGCTCGCCGCCGTGATCGCCCGCAGCGATCGCTCGATCCGCTCGCCCGGCGACCTCGAGGGGAAGACGGTCGGGGTCACCGGCCTGCCCTCCGACGAAGCCGTCGTCGACTCCGAGGTCAGCGCCGACGGCGGCGACCCGGCGAAGGTCGACGAGGTGACGATCGGCTTCAACGCGGTCTCCTCGCTCGCCGCCGGCAAGGTCGACGCGGCGACCGGCTTCTGGAACGCCGAGGGCGTCAGCCTCGAACGCCTCGGCGTCCCGGTGCGGATCTTCAAAGTCGACCGCTACGGCGCTCCCCCCTACCCGGAGCTGATCCTGACCGCCTCGCGGCGGACGGTCGAACAGGACCCGGGCCTGGTCAGGTCGATGGTCGACGCCACCCGCCGCGGCTACGCCTTCACCGAGGCCCACCCGGCGCAGGCGCTGGGCGACCTGCTCGCCGCCGACCCGGCGCTCGAACACGACGAACAGGCCGCCCAGCTGCAGGTCCTCCTCCCCGACCTCCACCCGAAGCCGTTCGACCCGGCCGTCCTGCACGAATGGGCGGCCTGGGACCTCGAACACGGCCTGCTCGAAAAGCCCCTGAACGTGAACTCGGCCTTCGACCTACAGGCGGGAGGGCTGCCAGCACCTGCGGCTAAGTCCGCGATGCAGTCACTTCTCGAGCAGCTGTTCGACGAGGGTCGGAAGTTCCCGCGACATACGCGAGCGGGGAACGACTAGATCGATTCCGGCCGCCTCGGCGAGCCTTGCGGGTATCGACGTCGACGTGCGAGTAGTAGCCGAGCACCGGCACCCCGAGGCCGACCAGCGCCTCCGGGCTCTCGGCGTCGAGGTCGGCGACGATCAGCTCGACCTCGTCGAGCGGAGCCTCCGCCAGCGAGCCGGCCAGGACCACGTGGTGGCCGGCGGCGGTCAGCGTCGCGTCGACCCGGCTGGCGAGCATCAGGTCGGTGGCGATGCTGAGAACCCTCGCCACTCGGACGGCCGTCTAGATCGAGCGGCGCTGGCGGAACTCTTCGCGAACGCTCTCCGGGCGGCCCCACATCTGCACGACCTCGGAGCGGCCCTCGCGGACCTCGGCGACCCGCATCTCGCCGCTCGACGCCGTCGCCGTCGAGCTTTGCCAGCACGCCCTTGACCGTCTCGGCGGCGGCGGCGTGGCCGAAGCTGTGGGCGACCAGCAGCCGCCAGTGCGCCCCCATCCGCGGGTGGTTATAGGGCTGGGCGTTGACCTGGCTCAGCGCCACGGCGGAGTCGATGTACTGGCGCTCGTCGTCGATCCGCAGGTCGACCTCGAGATCCGTCCAGTCGGGCGGCAGCGCATCGAGAATCGCTGAAAGTCAGAGCCAGCTCATCGCTGGAAGCGTACTGGAAGGGCGGGGATGCCCCTCCGGGAGCCTCCCCGCGTTCGCGACCGGAGGGGCATCCCCGCCCTTCCGGCCCGCCTCAAGCGAAGAAGACCTGCTGGAGCAGGAAGACGTTGAGGGCGATGATCATCGCGGCGAGCAGGCCGGCGAGGGCGGTGAGCCAGCGGGGGTTGACCAGGTTCCCCATCACCTCGCGCTTGCTGGCGATGATCACCAGCGGCACCAGGGCGAAGGGGATGCCGAAGGAGAGGACGACCTGGCTGCCGACCAGGGCGTCGGTCGGGTTGACGCCGATCGCCAGCACCACCAGCGCCGGGGCGAGGGTGATCGCGCGGCGGACGAAGAGCGGGATGCGGCGGCGGATGAAGCCCTGCATCACGACCTGGCCGGCCATCGTCCCGACCGAGGAGGAGGCGAAGCCGGAGGCCAGCAGGGCGATGCCGAAGACCGTCGCGGCGCGGTCGGAGACCAGCGTCTGCAGGCCTTCGAAGGCGCCTTCGATCGAGTCGACACCGGTCAACCCGCCGCCGTGGAAGAGGGCGGCGGCGACGATCATCATCGAGAGGTTGACCAGGCCGGCCAGCGAGAGGGCGATCACGACGTCGACCTTCTCGAAGCCGAGGATCT
Source organism: uncultured Solirubrobacterales bacterium (assembly GCA_963739875.1). GTDB lineage: Bacteria > Actinomycetota > Thermoleophilia > Solirubrobacterales > 70-9 > VAYN01. Next base: position 352,204 of record CAVUCD010000012.1, on the reverse strand, counting down.
TCTTTTTCTCGGCCTCGTCGCGGCCGACGATCCGCCGCTGGGTCAGCGCCGAGTGCAGGTAGACGACGTGCGGCATCACCGTCGCGCCGATGATCCCGGTGGCGAGCAGGATGCTCTCGGTGCCGGCGAAACCGGGGACGAAGAGGTGGCGGCCGATTTCGCTCGCCTGCGGATCGGCGTCGAAGAGCTCGAAGACGAAGGAGGCGACGACGACGCCGACCAGGACCGTGATCCCGGCCTCGAGGCGGCGGTAGCCCAGCTGCTGCAGGGCGAGGATCGCGAAGGCGCCGGCGCCGGCGATGATCCCGGCCGGGAAGAGCGGGATCCCGAAGAGCAGGTTGAGGCCGAGCGCGGCGCCGACCACCTCGGCGACGTCGGTCGCCATCGAGACCAGCTCCGCCTGCAGCCAGAGGCCGATCGAGGTGCGGCGCGAGAAGCGCTCGCGGCAGAGCTCGGCGAGGTTCTTGCCGGTGGCGATCCCGAGCTTCGCCGACTGCGTCTGGACCAGCATCGCGATCAGGTTGGCGGCGAGGACGACCCAGAGCAGCAGGTAGCCGAACTTGGCGCCGCCGGCGATGTTGGTGGCGAAGTTGCCGGGGTCGATGTAGGCGACGGCGGCGACGAAGGCGGGGCCGAGGAAGGGCCAGACGCGGCCGATGCCGCTGCTGTGGCCGTCGAGCGAGCGGCGGGCGGCGTCGGCGACGGCGGCCTCGCCGGGCAGGACGCTCTCGGCGGTGGCTCCGCGCGGCGGGGGCGGAGGAGGCGGCGGCTTCAGGGCGACCCCCTCCCGGCCGTCGGCGGCAGTCGCAGGTCGGGGCCGGGGATCGGCGTCCCGTGCGGGTCGTGGCTCGGCTCGCCGAGCTTGGCCGCGATCAGCGCCTCGAGCTCCTCGGAGATGTAGTGCTCGAGCACCTCGGCCTCCTCGTGGACGCGGTCGCTGGGCATCCCCAGCGCCTCCGAGAGGTAGGCCTCGATCAGGCGGTGGTGGCGGATCACCTCGAGCGCCACCCGTTCGCCGCTCGCCGTCAGGCTGACTCCCTTGTAGGGGCGGTAGTCGACCAGGCCGAGGTCGGCGAGCCGCTTCAGCATCGAGGTCGCGGTCGCCGGGGTGACCTCGAGCCGCTGCGCCACCTCGCCGTTGAGGACGAGGCCGTCGCGCTCCGCGGAGATCGCGTAGATCGCCTTGGCGTAGTCCTCGATCGCCTGCGATGGATGGGAAGAATTAGACACGTCTAAAATCAGAGTTTAGACAGATCTAAAAAACGCCGGGCGGGGCGGCTTCCTAGAATCGAGGCATGAGCGAGTCCGCGATCGTCGAGCTCGATGCGCAGTACCGGCAGCTGCGTGAGGAATGCGGGCTGCTCGATCGCTCCGACCGCGGCAAGATCGCGGTCACCGGGCCCGACGCGGCCGAGTACCTGCAGGGGCAGCTGACCAACGACGTCGAGGCGCTGGAGCCGGGCGAGGGCCAGTACGCGGCGCTGCTCGACCGCAAGGGCCACATGCAGTCCGACATGCGGGTGCTGCGACCGGCCGCCGAGGAGATCCTGCTCGACACCGAGCCACTCGCCCGCGAGGCGGTCCTCCGCCACCTGACGATGTACTCGATCGGGCGCGAGGTCGCGGTCACCGACGTCAGCGAGGAGCGGGCGATCCTCTCCCTGATCGGGCCCCGCAGCGTCGAGATCGCCGGCACCGCGGCGCTGCCCGAGAACGCCTGCGAAGCGACCTCGGTCGCCGGGGTCGAGTGCCTCGCGGCCGGGACCCGCGACGGCATCGACCTGATCGTCGCCGGCGCCGACCGCGAGCGGCTGCGCGAGGCGCTGCTCGAGCGCCGGCGCGGTCGAGGTCTCCGCGGCCGCGGTCGAGATCCTCCGGATCGAGTCCGGCGTCCCCCGCTACGGCGCCGAGATGGGCGCCGAGACGATGCCCGCCGAGGCCGGCATCGTCGAGGACGCCGTCAGCTTCACCAAGGGCTGCTACATCGGCCAGGAGACGGTCGCCCGCCTGCACTACAAGGGCCGCCCGAACCGCCACCTGCGGGGGCTGCGGCTGAGCGGCCCGGCGGAGCCGGGAGCGGCGCTGCGGCTCGGCGAGAAGGAGGTCGGCCGGCTCGGCAGCGCCGGCGTCTCCCCCGCCCTCGGCCCGATCGGGCTGGCGATCCTGCGCCGCGAGGCGGAGCCCGGCGCCGAGCTCGCCGTAGGTGAAGATGGCGTTACGGCTGAAGTAATCGCCCTCCCCTTCGGCTAGATTCCGCCCCGATGGGTCGTGGGAGAGCCAGAGTCGCGGTGGTCGGCGCGATCGCGTGCCTCGGCGCTTGCCGTGGCCGGTTGCGGCGCCGAGAGCCACCCCAACGAACCGCGGCCCTCGCCGCCGACCCGGGTCAGCATCACGCTCGGCGCCCGCGGAGTGACCGTCCAGCCGGGGCGGGTCGGCGTCGGGCCGGAAAGGTCACCAGCAGATCCCGCAGAACCAGAACCACACGCAGCCGCCGATCCAGACCAAGGCTCCGCTCAACGTCGTCTTCGTCACCGCCAACCAGACCGCCACCGACTCCAAGCTGGTGATCCACGGCCCCAGGGATTCGACCTCCGAACCGGTCTACGCCAACAGCCCCGGCACCTTCCAGGTCGACCTGCCGACCGGCAGCTACACGATCTCCGCCGCCAGACATCCCGGGCGCCAGCCCGGCAAGCTCGTCGTCGGCCCCTACCGCGCCTCCTCTGAGAACGACGTCCTGCTGCCGTAGATGAGACGGCCGCATCGACCGGGTTTTCCGCCGGTCGGCGGTTCCGTCTGACCGGTTCGCAACCATCGGTGGTCGTGACCGTCGTGCTCGCAATCGCAGTCATCGTCCTCGCCGCGGGGCTCGTCTACGTGCTGGTCTCCCGGCGCGAGGAGCCCCGCCCCAGGAGCAGCCCGACCTCGGTCCGGCGATCCAGGAAGCGACCTCGCAGGTCGCCTCGCAGATGATCGCCGACCTGCTGCAGGTCAACGAGGAGGCGCGCAAGACGTCGACGCCGAGGCGGCGACGGCGGCGCTCGACAAGCGCCAGGCCGAGATCAAGGCCTGGCCGAGCGGATCGCCGAGGGCCAGGAGAAAATCGAAGCCGAGGTGCGCCGACGCGGCGAAACCGACCTGCAGACCCGCACCCTGCTCGAGCAGATGGGCCAGACCGTCGGCAACCTCAACTCCGAGACGGCCGGGCCTGAAGAAGGCGCTGCGCCAGCCGCAGACCCGCGGCCAGTGGGGCGAGCTGCAGCTGCGCCGCTGCATCGAGATCGCCGGGATGACCGAGCACGTCGACTTCGAGCTGCAGGAAACGCTGCGCACCGAAGACGGCCAGCTGCGCCCCGACGCCCGCTTCCTGCTGCCCGAGGGCCGCAGCTTCGTCGCCGACTCGAAGGTCCCGCTCGACGCCTTCCTCGACGCCCAGGAGTCGGAGGTCGAATCGCGAGCGCCGGGTCCACCTCGAGCGCCACGCGCGGCAGGCCCGCGAGCACGTCCGCAGCCTCAGCTCGAAGGACTACCAGGGCCAGTTCAAGGCCGGCGAGATGCCGGACCTGGTGATCTGCTTCATCCCCAACGAGCCCGCCCTGCACGCCGCCTTCGCCGCCGACCCGGACGCTCTTCGACTACGCGCTGGAGCGCAACGTGCTGCTGGTCAGCCCGACCTCGCTGATCGGCCTGCTGCGGACGATGGAGCTCGGCTGGCGCCAGGAGCGGATGGTCGCCGAGGCGGCCGAGATCGCCGAGGCGGCGGGCACCCTGCACTCGCGCTTCTCCAAGTTCCTCGGCGACTTCGAGCGAGGTCGGCAAACGGCCTGACCACCGCGGCGACCGCCTACGACTCCGCGGTCGGCTCGATGGAGGGCCGGCTGCTGCCGCAGCTGCGCAAGGTCGAGGGCCTCGGCGTCGCCCCCGGCAAGGAGATCGAGCCGCCGGAACCGACCGAGATCACGGTCCGCGCGATCGCCGCGCCGGAGCTGCGCGAGGCCGCCGACGAGCCGCGACCCGCGGGCGAGCGCGACGCGGCGTGAGCCGCCGCGGCGCCGAACACGCGATCTAGGATCCCGCGGCAGCGGGAAACCACGACGGAGGGAACCTTGGCGGTCGACACCAGCAACCTGACCAACTCGACGTCGAGCCGGGGACGCTGCCGGAGACGATGGCGGCCTGGGTGATCCGCCAGGAGCGCGAGGGCGAGCCGAAGGACGCCTTCCAGCTCGAGCAGATCGAGGTTCCCGAGCCGGGCGCCTTCGAGGTGATCGTCCGGGTGATGGCGGCCGGGGTCAACTTCAACAACGTCTGGGCGGCGCTGGGCAAACCGGTCTCGGTCTTCGGCTACGGCGACCACCCCGAGTACGGCCACCACATCGGCGGCTCCGACGCCTCCGGGATCGTCTGGAAGGTCGGCGAGGGCGTCACCCGCTGGAAGCCCGGCGACGAGGTCGTCGTCCACTGCAACCAGGCCTCCTACGAGGACGTCGAGGTCCACGGGCTCGACCCGCTGGCCGCGCCGAGCCAGCGGATCTGGGGCTACGAGACGACCTGGGGCTCCTTCGCCGAGTTCACCAAAGTGCAGGCGCAGCAGCTGCTGCCGCGGCCCCAGAACCTGACCTGGGCCGAGGCCTCCTCCTACGGCCTCACCTACTTCACCGCCTACCGGATGCTGATCGACCAGTGCAAGCTGCAGCCCGGCCACAACGTCCTGATCTGGGGCGCCGCCGGCGGCCTCGGCGTCTTCGCCATGCAGCTCTGCAAGGCGGCGGGCGCCAACGCGGTCGGCGTCGTCTCCTCCGACGAGAAGGGCGAGCTGGTCAAGCAGCTGGGCGCCGTCGACTACATCAACCGCGCCGAATTCGGCGAGATGATGCGGACCGACGCAAACCTCACCGACCCGGCCCTCGACAAGGAGCGCTTCCGCGCCTCGCGCGGCTTCGCCAAGCGGGTCAAAGAGATCCTCGGCGACGCCCCCGACATCGTCTTCGAGCACGTCGGCCGGGCGACCTTCCCGACCTCCGTCTACGTCGTCAAACCGTTCGGCAAAGTCGTCATCTGCGGCGCCACCTCGGGCTTCCAGCTCGACTTCGACGTCCGCTACCTGTGGATGCGCCAGAAGCAGATCATCGGCTCCCACTTCGCCAACGCCTACGAGTGCATGCGGGCGAACCAGCTGATGGCCGAGGGCAAGGTCCGCCCCGTCCTCTGGCAGACGATGGACTTCGACGGCGTCCCCGAGCGCCCACCAGCTGATGCACGAAAACAAGCACCTCGGCAAGATCGCGATCCTGGTCGGCGCCGAGTCCGAGGACGCGGGCAAGACGAGGACGGGCCCGGCGCGATCCGGGCCGAGGTCGGCGCATGAGGCGCCTGCGAAGCACGATGCGAAAGGATTAGCTGATGGCTGGAGGTCTGCAGGCTCGACTGGCACATCGCCCCGCTGCGGGCAGACCGCTGGCTCGACGCTCTGGGAGCCGGCGGCGGCGAAGTGCCCGCCTACGGCGCCAAGAGCTGGTCGCTGACCCGCGCGCGTCGACGATCCGCTCGCCTTCCAGCAGACGATGGTCTGGGAGGACCGCTCGGACTTCGAACGCTATTGGTACTCGGAGGAGATCGGGGCCGCCCGGACGGCGATCATCGACCTCTACGACATCCCGCTGCTGCCGACCTGGCACACCCTGCTCGCCGCCGAGTAAGCGCGGCTCTAGCCGCGCTCCAGCGGGGCCATCGTCAGCCCGGCCGCCTCGCAGCTGCTCCCAGTAGTGCTCGGCCGGCTCGCGCGGGCCCGATCCAGACGATCGCCTGGCCGCTGTTGTGGATCTGGTCGGCGATCTGGTGGCCCTGGTCGAGGCTGACCCCGGGCAGCACCCGCGCCAGCGTCTGGGCGACGTGCTCGAAGGTGTTGTGGTTGTCGTTGCGGACGATCACGCGCCAGTTCCCACCCAGGCCTGAACCGGGTCCTGCATGCGCGCGTCCGCTCGACCGTCGAAGTCGACATGGCCGCCATTATGCATCGCATCAGCAGGCCGCTGGACAGCCGCTTCCCATATCTGCCTGGAATCGACGCACTGCGGGCACTGGCGGTGCTGGCCGTCTTCTTCTACCACGCGCGACGTCGCCTGGATGCCGGGCGGCTTCCTCGGCGTCGACGTCTTCTTCGTGATCAGCGGCTACCTGATCACCTCGCTGCTGCTGCGCGAGTTCCGCCGCGGCGGCCACGTCCAGCCTCGGCCGCTTCTGGCTGCGCCGGGCGCAGCGGCTGCTGCCGGCGGTCGGCGTCCTGATCGCGGTCTGCATGATCGCCGCGGCGATCCTCGAGCCCGACCGGATCGACGCCCTGCGCGGCGACGCCGTCGCCTCGCTCTTCTACTTCGCCAACTGGCACTTCATCTTCAGCCACCAGTCCTACTTCGAACAGTTCCAGGCGCCGTCGCTGTTCACCCACCTCTGGTCGCTCTCGGTCGAGGAGCAGTTCTACCTCTTCTGGCCGCTCGTCTTCGCCGCCGGGATGAAGCTGTTCGGCCGCGGGCGGCTGCTGCTCGGAGTGCTCGCCGGGGCGATCGGCTCGGTCGTCCTCGCCTGGATCCTCTTCGACCCCGGCGCGCGACGCCTCGCGCGATCTACTACGGCACCGACACCCACGCGGTCGGGCTGCTGGTCGGGCGTCGCCCTGGCCCTGGTCTGGAGCCCGATCGAGCTGCGGCGCCGCCAGACCGGGCCGCTGGTCGGCCCGATCCTCGACGTCGTCGGCGTCCTCGCCCTCGCCTACATCGTGCTCAGCTTCATCCACGTCCACGACTACGACCTCGCCCTCTACCACGGCGGCTACCTCTGGCTGGCGATCGTCACGGCGCTGCTGCTGGCGGTGCTCGCCCACCCCGCGGCCAGGCTCGGCGCGCCTGCTCGGCCAGGCCCCGGTCCTCTGGCTCGGCCTGCGCAGCTACAGCTTCTACCTCTGGCACTGGCCGGTCCTGGTCCTGACCCGCCCGGGCGTCGACGTCGACCTGCCGCAAGGGCGTGCTGATCCCGCTGCAGCTGATCTTCGTCCTGGTCCTCGCCGACCTCTCCTACCGCTTCGTCGAGCTGCCCTTCCACGGCAAGGCGAAGCGGCCGTCGCTGCCCGAGGGCTGGCTGCGGATCGCGCGGCCGGCGCTGCTCGTTCGGGGTGCTGGCGACCGTCGCCCTGATCGGCTGGAGCGGCCTCTTCGACGGCGGCGGCCGCCAGCCTCGAGCGCGGCCGCCGCCTCGACCGCGACCTCGGCCGGGTCGGCGCCGAGCGCCGCGCGCCACCGGCAGGCCGAACCCGACCGGCGCCGACCGCCAGCCGGACAAGCCGGCGAACCGAAGCAGCTCGCGCCGGCCAAGCACCCGCCGCGGATCGTCGCCCTCGGCGACTCGGTGATGATCGGCGCCGAGGACAACCTCGCGGCCAGGCTCGGGCCGGGCTTCTCGATGGACGCCGATGGTCGGCCGCCAGGCGAACGAATTCGTCGAGATCGTCCAGCAGCTCAAGCGGGAAGGCCACCACCCCGACGCGATGATCATCCAGATGGGCAACAACGGCCCGCTCTACGGCGAAGACATGGAAGCGATCCAGAAGGCGACCTCCGGACGTCGGCCAGCTGTTCCTGATCAACGACCACGCCCCGGTCAGCTGGATCGAAGAGTCCAACCACGCGCTGGCCGAAGCCGCCGAAGACTGGCCGCACACGACGCTGATCGACTGGAAATCCGAGGCGGAAGCCCACGAAGACGACCTCTGGGACGGGATCCACCTGAAGCCCGCCGCGGCCGGCATCTACGCCCGCCTGGTCTCGGCGGCGGTCCATGAAAAGGTCGCCTTCCCGCCGCCGCCTGAACAAGAGGCCGCCAGCTTCGAAGCCGGGCTCAGCCGAACGGAGGCTGGGCGAAAGTCGCCGACCCGATGCATCGGGAAAGCCCGGTGATGCCTGCCCCGAGAAGACGCGCGCGGACGGCGCCCTTCTTGATCGGTCGCCGTAAGCCGGTCCTGCAGAGAGCCCTCGAAGATCCCGACCGAATTGGCGCGGCGTGACGCCGGCCTGGCGCCAACGTCCCGTATCTGCTGCGCCTGCAGGACGACCTTCGCCGCCCCGGCTGTTCGGAGTGCGGCCCCAGAATTCGCAGACCGTTGCCGCTGGCGGATCGCGATGAAACGGGAAGCGGAAGGCGTACATCGCCGGCTTCGGCCGCTGCGTCAGCGATGCTGAGGGAGCCCAGAAGTAGAGGCCCGACTGCAGGGTTTCGCTGAATGGTCGGCTTCGGGTTCCGGTTCGGAAGTCGACGAGCGCTGTACCAGATGAAGTTGCTGACACCTTCGCCGCCAGGCTTCGTGCAGCGCTTCCGGAATCCACTGCGCTCTCGATCTTCATCGCCAGGCCACCCGGATCCGGCGGTTTCGAGTCCCAGGAGAACTCGGTGACCCAGAGCGGGGTCTGACCCTTCGACCGTGCTCTTGATCCGTCCCGGCCCGATCGGAGGCCGTGGAGCAGGTTCTGCAGCTTCGCCAGATCGCCCATCTCGACGTCGTTGGGGCCGCCTTTGTGCGTAGGGGCTGCCGCTCGTGTACGGATGGATGTCGAAGATGTCGAAGTGGACGCCGCCTTCGCAGTTGCCGGCGGTCGGCTTCGGCTTCGGGCCGCCGCCCATGCATAGCAGCTGGCGGGCGAACCTGCATCGGTCCGATCGTGTAACCGGGAACCGCGATCGGCCCGAGGCCGGCCGCGATCACCAGGTCTGAGGGCTCGACCGACTTGACCGCCGCGTAGACGGTGTTGAGCAGGCTTGCGGTAGATCGTCGGCGAGACCAGCTCCGCAGCCTTCGAACTGGGGCTGGAAGAAGAGGGCTGAGGTTGGGCTCGTTCAGGGCCTGCCAGTAGCGGACCCGTGGCAGGCCTTCGAAGCCACCGCTGTAGCGGCGCACCGCGGCGCTGGGCGAAGGCGGCGAGCGCGGCCGGGTCCGGGTTGCAGACAGCGTCGTACGGAGACGCCGTCGGCGGCAGCCGTCGGCCCAGCTCGGGGCGCTGCGGATCTGAAACACCGGAGTGAGGCCGGCCTGGACCGCGTGCTTGACCCAGTCGTCGGAGAAGCTCCAGTCGTAGTTGGGGTCCGCCGGGTTTTCGGGATTCCACTGCGCCGGCTCGGTTTTGCGGCGCGACGACGTTCCAACGCAGCGGCGATCTGCACGAGCGTCGAGCCGGTTTCGGCTGACGTGCCTCGAAGCGCCGCGGCGTCGTCGAGTCAGCGTAGGAGACGCCGGTGTGGAGCGGCCGTGGCGCCGCTGCGGCGGTAGCCGGCCGCGAGGCCGGAGAGCGCCAGGCGCGGCGACGGCAGAGCGGCGAGGATCACGCCGCGCCGAACGGCGCAGGGTCGGTCGGTGGTTTGGGCGAGAGCCATCTCGAAGTCGATCGGGCTTAGCGGACCGGTCGCCGCTGGCGCCAGAGCGTAGGTGAGCGACCAGATCACGGTGCCGACGATCAGCCAGCGGCAGGCAGCATGCCCAGCTGCCCCGAGCTCGAGCCCGTCGCCTGCGATAGGACCTGACCGAGGCCAGACGCGCCGCTCGGCTGCTGGAGTCGAGATGCTCCGATCTCGCGGCGGCAGCGCCCGATCCCGCCCGAGCGGCAGCTCCGTCGGCCGCCGCCGCCCAGCCGCTGCCAACGGCGCTCGAGTGACCGTCTTCCGGGCTCTTGCGGAGCCTTGCCGTCGGATTCGCACCGGCTGCCCGGCGGTGCCGTCGCGGCGGTGAGAGCTGCCACGGCCTTGCCGTCGGCCCCCTTGCTTTCCAGCCTGTGGGCCTTGCTTGAGCCGAGCGCCTTTTGGACGGGGTCAGCGTTGGCGCCGTTGATTTCCCCGTTCTTCTCGGCCGCTTCCCCGCCCGAGGTCGGAAAAGTCTCCGTATACTGCGTCGCCGCCGAGTTGCCGGGGGGCACGACGGACGCTGCCGCCGCCGTCGGCGTCAGGCGTTGCGACAGCGACGCAGTAGCCGCCAGTCCGATTGCGATTCTCAGCAAGTTCATCTCCGTCCGATACATGAAACCAGACGAGTCCCCTGGCTGTCCTCGATCCGACTCACTTCCCTGACAACCCGCACCGTCGACTGGAGTTTCGCCTGGCCGCTGGGTGCTGGGCTTCGGGCCTGACCGTCTACCTCGGTCTCGAACGGCGGCGGCTTCGATCCCCTGATCAGCGACCAGGTCGGGCATCGCCGGCATGGTGGGTGCATGCTCGCCACGGTGGCTGTCGCGGCGCTGCCGCGACGTCAGTCCGGCCAACCTCGCCTGGTGTGCCCTGGGCCTGCTCGGCCTGCTTCGCGATCTGGACCGCGCTCAGCCTGCACCTGGACCGAGAGCAGCGAGAAGACCGCTCATCGACGTCGCCCGCATCGCCACCTACCTCGGCGTCTTCGCGCTGGCGCTGCTCTCGCTCGCGGCCGGAGAGCGCCCGCTACATGGTCGGCGCCGTCGGATCACGCGGATCGCCGCGCTCGGCCGTGATCGCGCTGCTCTCCCGCCTGCACCCGATCGTGGTTTCCGGCTTCCGGGCGAGACGGGCCAGTTCCTCGACCACCGGCAGAGGAACGGCTCTCCTATCCGCTCAACTACTGGAACGCGCTCGCCGCCCTGATCGCGCATCGGGGCGCCGCTGATCCTGCTGGGCGTCGACCTGCGCCCGATCCGTCGCCCTGCGCGGGCTGTCCGCGGCGATGCTTCCCGGCGCTTGCCCTGGCTGCCTACTTCACCCTCTCGCGCGGCGGGATCGCGGCGATCGTCGATCGCGATCGCCGTCTCCATCGCCCTCACCTCGGACCGCCTGCCAAAGCTGCTCGGCCTGCTGTCGATGGCCGGGGCGCGGCGGCGCTCCTGATCGCGATCGCCTCGTCGAGCCGAGCGCCCTCGTCCACGGCTACAGCTGACACGGTGACCGGCCACGACCAGGGCAGACGAAATGCTCCTGATCGCGATCGCGATCTGTGTCGTCGTCGGCCTCCTGCAGATCGGAATCTCACTCGCGCTCGAGCGCAAGACACGCCCCGCTTGGACCACCGTCTCGAGAAAGCACTCGCAAGTCGCCCTCGCGATCGCAGCCGATCGTCGTGATCCTGCTCGTCGCCGCGCTGGCGCTCGACGCGCCCAGGCGGGTCTCCAACGCCTGGCACGACTTCAAGCAACCCGAGCAGCGGCCCCGGACTTCGGCACCGAACGGCTCTCCAGCATCGCCGGAGAGAGTCGCTACCAGTTCTGGAGCTCGGCGGTTCGAGAGTTCAAGGAGAAGCCGCTCACCGGCACCGGGCTCGAACACCTTCCAGTTCTGGTGGACCCGCGACGGCAACAGCCCGAAGATCGTCGTCGACACCCACTCGCTCTACATGCAGACGCTGGGCGAGCTCGGCATCGTCGGATTCCTCGCTCCTCGCCGGATTCGTCGGCCTGGTGCCTGATCGGCGGCGCCGTCCGGGACGGTCCGCGCAGAGCCCCGACTGACGGGCGGTAATGGCCGCCGCGTTGGCCGGTTCCACCGTCGTCTGGGTCACCTCGATCTTCGACTGGGCCTGGAAGATCCCGGTGCTGCCGGTGGCCATGCTCCTCCTGGTCTCGATCGTCATCACGGCCGGCGATTCCGACAGACTCAAATGAGTCGGACGAATCCACGCCCCGCGAGCCCGCGAGCCTCCCCGCGCGCTACGCCTGGCGACGGCGGCGCTGGCGCTCCTCGCGATCGCCGCGATCGCGATCCCGCTCGCCTCGACCTCACTGATCCGCGCAGAGCCAGGCGGCGGCACGGGACGGCGAACCTTCCAGCGGCGCTGTCCGACGCCCGCACCGCACAGAACGTCCAACCCGGCGCGGCCGCTCCGCGGCTGCAGCAGGCCCTGGTGCTCGAGTCGGCCGGCGATTTCGACATGCCGCCGCGACTGCCTCCCGCGGGGCTACCGAGCGGGAGCCGACCAACTGGCGGGACTGGCTCGTCCGCGCGCGGATCGAAGCCGAGCCCGGCCGGGCCAAGACGCCGTCGACGCCTACCGCGAGGCGCGATCGCTGAACCCGCTCTCGGAAATCTTCACCGAACCCTAGAAGGGGCTGGGCACGCGGACGACGACGTCGTCGATGCTGGCGATCAGGCCGTCGCCGTTCTTGCCGGCGCCGACGACGACCGCGGAGGCGCTGCCGCTGACTTCGCCGGCGGCCGTGTCGGACCCTTCCGCCACCAGCGTCGAGCCGACGTAGGCGACGAGGTCGGTCTGGCCCTTTTCCGGCCCGCTGGTGACGTTCAGCGCCCGCAGGCGCAGCGTGTTCGCCTTGTTGACGCCCTGCACCGCCGTCTGGTTCTTGGCGATCGCGAGGTATTTGGAGCCTTCGGTCGTGACCTTGACCAGCTGCACCTTGCGCTGCAGCGGGTAGACCAGCATCTGGTACTTGGTGCCCGCCCCGGCGCGGAGTTCGAGGCCGAGGTAAGCCTTGTGCTGGAGCGCCGGCGGCGTGCCGCTGAGCAGGCGCTCGGTGGCGGCGATCTCGAGGTCGCGGCCCAGCACCGGCGTGCGGAAGGCGCAGGATTCGGTTTTTTCGCCGAGCACGACCCGCAGGGCGCTTTCGGCGCCCCCCCGGGTGCAGCTGCAGACCGGACAGCTTGATCATCTGCGACCGCGCCGTCGTCGATTCCATCCCGTTCCGATAGATCCCCACCATCGCCGCCCCGGCAGCCGAGCTGAAGAGCAGGCAGAGGGCAAGCGCGGCAAGGCCGATGGCGGCAAATCGCAGCTTCATAGTCGGCAACCTAAACACAGGCGCTTCGGAAAGATGCGGGCCAGGCGACCTTGAACGGCGGATTTCGGCCCTCCCCCACACTCCGGGATCAGCAAATACCATGTGCAACATGAGCGACCACCGACTTCCCGAGCCCGACCGCCCCTGGGTGATGCGCACCTACGCCGGCCACTCCGACGCCCGCCGCTCCAACGAGCTCTACCGCGGCAACCTCGCCAAGGGCCAGACCGGGCTCTCGGTCGCCTTCGACCTGCCGACCCAGACCGGCTACGACCCCGACCACGTCCTCGCCCGCGGCGAGGTCGGCAAGGTCGGCGTCTCGATCGCCCACAAGGGCGACATGCACCAGCTCTTCGACGGCATCCCGCTCGACGAGATGAACACCTCGATGACGATCAACGCCACCGCCGCCTGGCTGCTCGGCCTCTACGTCACCGTCGCCGAGGAGAACGGCGTCGAGCGCTCGCAGCTGACCGGCACGACCCAGAACGACATCATCAAGGAGTACCTCTCGCGCGGCACCTACGCCTTCCCGCCCGAGCCCTCGATGCGGCTGATCGCCGACATGGTCGCCTTCAGCGTCAACGAGGTGCCGCAGTGGAACCCGACCAACATCTGCAGCTACCACCTGCAGGAGGCCGGGGCGACGCCGGTGCAGGAGATCGCCTACGCGCTCTCGACCGGGATCGCCGTGCTCGACGAGGTCAAAGCCCGCGGCCAGGTCGCCGAGGCGGACTTCCCCAAGGTCTTCGGCCGCATCTCCTTCTTCGTCAACGCCGGGATCAGGCTGATCGAGGAGATCGCCAAGCTGCGGACGATGGGCGCGCTCTGGAACCAGATCGGCCGCGAGCGCTACGGCGTCACCGACGAGAAGATGCTGCGCTTCCGCTACGGCGTCCAGGTCAACAGCCTCGGCCTGACCGAGGCCCAGCCGGAGAACAACATCCAGCGGATCGTGCTCGAGGCGCTGGCCGTGACCCTCAGCCGCGACGCCCGCGCCCGGGCGCTGCAGCTGCCGGCCTGGAACGAGGCGATGGGCCTCCCCCGCCCCTGGGACCAGCAGTGGAGCCTGCGGATCCAGCAGGTGCTGGCGAACGAGACCGACCTGCTCGAGTACCCGGACATCTTCGAGGGCTCGGTGGTGATGGACGGCCTGGTCGAGGAGCTGACCGAGGGGGCCCGGGCCGAGATGGCGGTCGTCGAGGAGCGCGGCGGCGCGGTCCAGGCGGTCCCTTACATGAAGTCGCGCCTGGTCGAGTCCCACCGCGAGCGGGTGGCGCGGATCGAGAGCGGCGAGCAGAAGGTGATCGGCCAGAACAGCTTCACCGAGACCGAGCACTCGCCGCTGACCGACGGTGCCGACGGCGGCATCCTCACCCCCGACCCCGAGGTCGAGCGCGAACGGATCGAGGCGCTCGAGGAGTGGAAGGCCGAGCGCGACGAGGACGCGGTCACCGCTGCCCTCGCGGAGCTCGCCCGGGTCGCCGCGGACGAGAACGAGAACATCATGCCGGCGACGATCGCCGCCGCCAAGGCCGGCGCCACCACCGGCGAGTGGGCCGAGGTCCTGCGCGAGGCCTTCGGCGCCTACCGCGGCCCGACCGGCGTCAGCGGCGCCGCCCCGGCCGCCGACCGCGACCAGCTCGACGCGATCCGCGCCAAGGTCGACGAGACCTCCGAGCGGATCGGCCACCGGATCAAGATCCTGGTCGGCAAGCCCGGCCTCGACGGCCACTCCAACGGCTCCGAGCAGATCGCCCTGCGCGCCCGCGACGTCGGCATGGAGGTGATCTACCAGGGGATCCGCCTGACCCCGGCCGAGATCGCCGAGTCCGCCCTGCAGGAGGACGTCGACGTCGTCGGCCTCTCGATCCTCTCCGGCTCCCACCTGGCGCTGATCCCCGAAGTCGTCGGCCTGCTGCGCGACGAGGGCGTCGACGTTCCGGTGGTGGTCGGCGGGATCATCCCCCTCGCCGACGCGAAGCGCCTCCGCGAGGAAGGCGTCGCCGGCGTCTACACGCCGAAGGACTTCGACATCAACAAGATCATGAGCGAGATCGTCGACCTGGTCGGCCAGCGGGCCGGCGCCGGCGCGGCCGCCTGAGCCCCGCCGCGGCCCGCCGAACACCCGGCCTCGCCACAATGGAGCGATGAGCGAGATGAACGGCGACCGGGCGGCATGGCTGCGCTGCTACCGCTGCTGGTCGCAGAGCCTCGAGATCCAGATCCACTACGACGCGATCCGCCGCGTCGACCCCGACTCGGGAGTGCTGACCGAAGGCGTCGACGAGGTGCAGGAATCGGTCGTCCAGTGCCTCGACTGCATGCACGACCAGCCGCACCTGACCTTCCAGGACGACCGCGTCGTCCCGATCGAAGACCGCTGGGAGCGGATGGTCGCCGGCACCCCCTGGGTCGCCTCCTGCACGGTCCGGGTCGACCAGGACCGGGTCGAGACCTGCTCCGGGCCCGGAGGCGATCGAGTTCCTCACCTACGGCGCCTTCGGCGACGCCGGCGTGCGCGAGTTCTTCACCCACGTCCGCTTCCACAAGCACGACGACGAGCAGATCGTCGTCCACCTCCTGGTCGAGCTCTACGCGCGCTCCGCCCAGGAGGCGACCGAGGTGCTCGAAGGCGCCGCCCACGGCCAGCTCGAGATCACCTCCCTCGCGGAGGAGTCGCGCCCGCCGGCGCACGCCTCCGACGAGGCGCACTGACCGGATCGGAATATACGTCCAACTCGAGCAAGATGCCTCACCTGGTGAGTTGCGGGGTCCGACGACCCGGGTATGCCAAGCCCCCGGATATATCTCGTGACCGTCCTGGCAACCTCTGCCTGCGCCCTGGCCGCGGCTCCGGCGTCGGCCGCACCCGCTCACCCTGGCGGGCACCGGCACAGTGATCGCGCCGGTCACGTTCACGGCATCCGCCAAGCCAAGCATCTCAATCGCCTGGTGGCGCGACTCGCCCCGAGCAAGAAGGTGAACGTGTCCCACGCATCCGAGGTGACGACCGTGAGCACGCCCCCGACCACCACCCCGCCGCTGCTCCCGACTCTCTTTCAGAGCAGCTTCAACTCCTTCAGCGGCTGGTACGCCCAGGCCCTCCCCGGCCGCATCTCGCTGGTCTCCGGGAGCGCTTACGAGGGCGCCGGCGACGCCCGCTTCGAAGTGCGCCCCGGGGACGTCGAGCCCGACACCGGCTCCAATCGCGCCGAGCTCTCGGGGCCGACCTTCAACGCCGGCGAAGACCTCTACGTTCGCGACGCGGTCCGGGTCCCCGCCGCCAACACCTTCCAGGGCTCCTGGCAGATCATCCAACAGCTGCACGAGACCGATTGGGGCGGCTCGCCGGGGATCGCCGTGTTCCTCGGCGCCGATCGCTCGCTGACCCTCGGCGCCGGCGACGGCTCGCCGACCTTCTGGCACGGGCCCGCCCTCGCCGCCGAACGCTGGTATGACCTCGTCTACCACGTCAAGCTCTCCAGCGATCCCGCCGTCGGCTTCGTCGAAGTCTGGCTCAATGGGGTTCCCCAGCAGCTCAGCAACGGCCAGACCAAGGCCTTTGGGCCGACGATCCAGACCGCCCATACCTACCTCAAGGTGGGGATCTACCGGGGCAAGGCGAGCACCGGGATCAGCGTCGTCGAACACGACAACGTCGTGGTCGGCACCAGCCTCGCCGCCGTAATGGGCGCCTGAGCAGGGCTATTCGCTCCGCTCTCTGAAGGTCCAGGGCCTGGACCCCTGCACGCGCCGTGGACGTTTGTTCTAGTTATGTAAAGTTTCGTCCATGAAGAGCTACTTCTCTTTGGGAGCGGTTGCATTTGCCTTGACCGGACTGATGGTCGGAGGCCGGGCCGAGGTCCAGACCCAAGCCCCCCCGCCGCATGTGTCGGCCCAGGCGGTCCACCACTGGAACCAACCGAGGCTGCGCGGGCGAAGAAGCGTCGCGGTCGGCGCCGCTCCCGGGCAGCCTGCCGTTCCTCCCCCAGGCGAAGTCGACCAGACACCCGTCGGGTCCGCCCAGACGACCGTCGGGCCCCCCCAGACAACCGTGGCGGGTGAAACCAAGGTGGTCCCCACAGCGCCGCGGGGCGTGGTGGACGCCCCCGCCCCGGAACCCCCCCCGGAATCAGCCCCGGAACCGGAAGCCTCTGCCCCGGAAACCGCCCCGGAAGCAGCGGGAGGCGTCGATTTCCGAGCCTCCCTCGACTCAGGTTTCGCGGGCTGGACCATCCAGGCCCTCCCCGGCCGCATCTCGCTGGTCTCCGGGAGCGCTTACGAGGGCGCCAGCGACGCCCGCTTCGAAGTGCGCCCCGGGGACGTCGAGCCCGACACCGGCTCCAATCGCGCCGAGCTCTCGGGGCCGACCTTCAACGCCGGCGAAGACCTCTACGTTCGCGACGCGGTCCGGGTCCCCACCGCCAACACCTTCCAGGGCTCCTGGCAGATCATCCAACAGCTGCACGAGACCGATTGGGGCGGCTCGCCGGGGATCGCCGTGTTCCTCGGCGCCGACCGCTCGCTGACCCTCGGCGCCGGCGACGGCTCGCCGACCTTCTGGCACGGGCCCGCCCTCGCCGCCGAACGCTGGTATGACCTCGTCTACCACGTCAAGCTCTCCAGCGATCCCGCCGTCGGCTTCGTCGAAGTCTGGCTCAATGGGGTTCCCCAGCAGCTCAGCAACGGCCAGACCAAGGCCTTTGGGCCGACGATCCAGACCGCCCATACCTACCTCAAGGTGGGGATCTACCGGGGCAAGGCGAGCACCGGGATCAGCGTCGTCGAACACGACAACGTCGTGGTCGGCACCAGCCTCGCCGCCGTAATGGGCGCCTGAGCAGGGCTATTCGCCCCGCTCTCTGGAGGTCCCCTTCTCGACATCTACAGTTCCAACTTGGTGAGCCGCTACATCTCCGCGACCGTCATCCTCGTCCTCGCCGGCTTTCTGTTCGGGATCATCATTGACTTCAATTCCGCAGACCGGCCCGCTCCCGATGCGCTGAGTGCCTCGCGTTTTTCGCCCGGGCACCACACCTCGCGCTGTGGTCGTCGCCCTGCCAGTCGAGGAGTCGGGAGAGGTGCGGCGAGGGCGGTCACGTCCGCGGCGCCGAGGGGGAGGATTCTTTTCCGCAGCAGCTTCGACTCGGGTTTCGCGGGCTGGACCGTCCAGGCCCTCCCCGGCCGCATCTCGCTGGTCTCCGGGAGTGCTTACGAGGGCGCCAGCGACGCCCGCTTCGAAGTGCGCCCCGGGGACGTCGAGCCCGACACCGGCTCCAATCGCGCCGAGCTCTCGGGGCCGACCTTCGATGAGGGGCGAGGGCATCTTCGTCAGGGACGCGATCCGGGTCCCCACCGCCAACACCTTCCGCGGCCCTGGCAGATCATCCAACAGCTGCACGAGACCGATTGGGGCGGCTCGCCGGGGATCGCCGTGTTCCTCGGCGCCGACCGCTCGCTGACCCTCGGCGCCGGCGACGGCTCGCCCGACTACTGGTGTGGGCCCAAGCTCGCCGCCGAACGCTGGTATGACCTCGTCTACCACGTCAAGCTCTCCAGCGATCCCGCCGTCGGCTTCGTCGAAGTCTGGCTCAATGGGGTTCCCCAGCAGCTCAGCAACGGCCAGACCAAGGCCTTTGGGCCGACGATCCAGACCGCCCATACCTACCTCAAGGTGGGGATCTACCGGGGCAAGGCGAGCACCGGGATCAGCGTCGTCGAACACGACAACGTCGTGGTCGGCACCAGCCTCGCCGCCGTAATGGGCGCCTGAGCAGGGCTATTCGCCCCGCTCTCTGGACGTCTGTCGGAGCCGCGATGTCCACAAGCGTCCATCCGGACAGCAAGCGCTCGGCTCATTCCAGGTCGCTGCCGAATGATTGGCATGGAAAACCTGGCATCCCCCTCGAAGAAACGACCACGCCAACGGTTCGGGCGCGCTGTCGCCGGCCTTGCGGCGCTGGGCCTGACGCTCGCGCTGACGACCGGTACCGCGGCGGCCGGCGGGCAGATCAGGATCGTCGCCCCGGCGAAAACCGGCTACGGGCAACAGGTCAGGTTTGCCGGCGCAAATCGACTGACAGTCAGGGCGCGATCTCGGGCAGGCCAGGTCTCGAAGAGCAGCCGGGTCCTGTACGTTCGACGCCATGTCGCCGACAAGAAGCACCCGCCGGCCCCGGTGCAGGAACCGACTCCGATTGTCAGCCCGCCCGTGAGCGAGCCCGGGGAAGCTCCGACCGAACCGGTCGCCGCCCCGGCCCCGGTTCCATCCCCCAGCCCGACTCCGGTCGCACCTGAAACACAGCCGGTCAGCGAATCGACCACCCCGCCGCCGCTCCCGACTCTCTTTCAGAGCAGCTTCAACTCCTTCAGCGGCTGGTACGCCCAGGCCCTCCCCGGCCGCATCTCGCTGGTCTCCGGGAGCGCTTACGAGGGCGCCGGCGACGCCCGCTTCGAAGTGCGCCCCGGGGACGTCGAGCCGGACACCGGCTCCAATCGCGCCGAGCTCTCGGGGCCGACCTTCAACGCCGGCGAAGACCTCTACGTTCGCGACGCGATCCGGGTCCCCGCCGCCAACACCTTCCAGGGCTCCTGGCAGATCATCCAACAGCTGCACGAGACCGATTGGGGCGGCTCGCCGGGGATCGCCGTGTTCCTCGGCGCCGACCGCTCGCTGACCCTCGGCGCCGGCGACGGCTCGCCGACCTTCTGGCACGGGCCCGCCCTCGCCGCCGAACGCTGGTATGACCTCGTCTACCACGTCAAGCTCTCCAGCGATCCCGCCGTCGGCTTCGTCGAAGTCTGGCTCGATGGGGTTCCCCAGCAGCTCAGCAACGGCCAGACCAAGGCCTTTGGGCCGACGATCCAGACCGCCCACACCTATCTCAAGGCGGGGATCTACCGGGGCAAGGCGAGCACCGGGATCAGCGTCGTCGAACACGACAACGTCGTGGTCGGCACCAGCCTCGCCGCCGTAATGGGCGCCTGAGCAGGGGTTCTATAGCCATTCTCGGTTCCTCTCCGGACCGAATCCATCTTGACGAGGACAGTTGGCCGAACCCAGCGCCAAGGCCGGTGACTTGGGGGGTCGCGCTGGGTGCCAAAGCTCTCTATGTTCTAGTCAGGACATAGAGCCCACAAGTTCCCCCAAGCGCTAAAGGTTCTCGGGATGTGGACGATAGGAAAAGCGACTTCCCGTTCTCGACGCCCGATCAAAACCTTCGTCCGCCTGGCGGGTAACTGGTATAGGACCATGGAGAGTTCAACCGCCGCTCAAACCCACAGCCGAGGCCGAATGGGCCTCACGATACCCGCCCCTTCGCCGAAGGCGCGGCGGCGTGGCGCGGTCCTCGGTCACATGCTGTGGATCGGCGACTCGGTCGCCGCGTTCGTAGCCGGGCTGGTCGCCGTCGTGGTCCTCGAGCAGAGCCTGAGGGTCGCGCCGCTTGCTCGCTTTCGGGCTGGTCTCCGCGGCGCTCTGGACCTTTGCCGCCTTCAGCGTCGGCCTCTACCGGGGAGATCAGCTCGCCTCCTGGGCCTCGGCGGTCTCCGAGGTGCCCCGTTTCTTCGTCGCGCTGATCCTGCTCAGCTGGCCCCTCTTCGGTTTCGCCTCGCTGCTCAACCTCGACAAGGCGGCGATCCTCACCCTGGCGACGGTAGTCCTCACCGCGGGCTTCGACACGGTCGCGCGGACGATGGTACGAGCGCGGCTGCACCGCGCTCGGGATCTGCGCCAGCGCACCCTCGTGCTCGGCTCGGGCGTCGTCGCCGGACAGCTCGTCAAGAAGCTCCACAACAACGACCAGTACGGACTGGTCCCGATCGGAATGGTCGACGACGAACTCCATCACGTCGGCGATTCGGAACTGCCGTGGCTTGGAAGGTTCGCGGAGCTGGAGACGATCCTTGCCGAGGAGAACATCGACCGCGTGATCATCGCCTTCTCCCGGGTCAGCCACGAACAGCTGCTTCAGGCGCTCCGGGCTTGCCGGGACGCCGGCGTAGCAATCGACGTCGTGCCGAGGCTTTTCGAGTTCCTCGACGGCGCCGGAGCGTTGGATCAGGTTGGCGGCCTACCGCTGCTCTCGATGGGGCCCGCCCGTATGAACAGGGTCTCGGTAACGGCCAAGCGGACCCTTGACATGATCGGCTCCTTCATCGCCCTACTGGTCTTCTCGCCGATCCTGATCGCGATCGCGATCGCGATCAAGCTCGAGTCGCCGGGGCCGGTGTTCTTCCGCCAGCAGCGGGCCGGCAGGGACAGCACGGGCTTCAATCTGTTCAAGTTCCGCTCGATGTACGTCGACGCCGAGCAGAGGAAGAAGGAGCTGGCGGACGACAAACGAAGCCCGTGACGGGGTGATGTTCAAGATTCGGGACGATCCCCGCGTGACCAGGGTCGGCCGGGTTCTCCGCCGCACTTCGGTCGACGAGCTCCCACAGCTGCTCAACGTCCTGCGGGGCGAGATGAGTCTGGTCGGTCCCCGACCGCTGATCTTCCGCGAGGCCGCGGCGCTCGAGGAGCATTGGCACCTGCGTCGCCTCGAGCTGCGCCCTGGGCTCACCGGCCCGTGGCAGATCTACGGCCGCTCGCAGAGCCCATTCCAAGAGATGGTCAGGTTCGACTACCAGTACGTGGCCGGCTGGTCGCTCGCCCGTGACGTCGAGATCCTGCTGGCCACGCTTCCTGCCGTGTTCTCCGGCAGAGGCGCCTACTGAGGCCACTGCGTCGAGATCTTGACCTCTCAGGCCGCCGCTATGATCCCTTGCCGACCGTCGTTCCAGTGTGTGGGACCGCGGACCGATGGCACACATGAGCGCTTCGAAACCGCTTCGGTTTCCCACCTTCCTGCAAACCCGCCGACCCCCACGAGGCTAGCGTGAACAAGCTCAACGCTCCCGAGGAAAGGCCTGCCTTCGAGCGGGGTCTCGCGATCGCGCGGCGCAACTGGTTGCTGCTGGCGATTTGCCTCGTCGTCGTCCCGGTCGTCTCCTACGCCTATTCGAAGTCGCAGACGCCCCAGTACACGGCTTCGTCCTCGCTGCTCTTCGCCAACCGGGAACTCGAATCTCAGATCTTCGGGCTCACTCCCTCGGCGAATTCCGACCCGCAGCGCGAAGCCGCTACGAACCTCAAACTCGCCTCCCTCGAGCAGGTGGCGAGCCGGACCGCAGAAGCGCTTCCGGATGCCAATCTGAGCGCAACCGAAGTGAGCGAAAAGATCTCCGTCTCGCCGGAGGGCGAATCGGAACTGGTCGACATCGCGGCCACCGACGCGAGCCCTCCCTTCGCCGCTCGTCTGGCCAACGAATTCGCCCGCAAGTTCATCAGTTTCAGCCGCGAATCCGAACGCGCCAAGATCGTTCGAGCCCAGGAATTGGCCGAAGGCAAGCTCGATAGCTTGCCCAGCTTCGAAAGGGAAGGTCAAGCCGGCGAAACCCTTTCTCAGCGTGTTCGCGAACTGGAAACGGTGGCTGCAATCCAGACTGGAAAAGCCGAACTGGCCCAGCCCGCGACGATCCCGAGTGCTCCGTCTTCGCCCAAAACCTCCCGCAACGTCGCGCTGGGAATCCTGCTCGGCGTCCTGCTCGGGATCGGGCTGGTGATGCTGCGAGAGCAGTTCGACCGCCGGATCCGCGACGCCGACGAACTCGAAGATCTCTTCGAACTGCCCGTGCTCGGAACGATCCCGCAGAGCCCCGCGATTGCCGATCCGGAGAAGAAGCAGCGGCGGCATCGGGGATGAAAGCGTCGGCGAGGCGTTCCGGATGCTGCGCGCGAACCTGCGCTACTTCAACATCGAGCGGGAGGTCGGCTCGATCCTCGTCACCTCGGGGGCACCGCAGGACGGCAAGACGATGATCGCCTGGAACGTCTCTCGGGCGGAAGCCGGAGCCGGCCGGCGGGTGCTCTGCATCGAGGCCGACCTACGACGCCCAACGCTGGCGGAATACCTCGATATCGCCCCGACGGAGGGCCTCGGCCTGGTCCTGGCCGGCGCGATCGAGCCATGGGCCGCAATCAGGACGGTCCAAGGCGTCGACCTCCTCCCCGCCGGGCCGTTGCCGCCAAATCCCGGCGAGCTGCTGGAGTCGAGACAGATGACCGAACTGCTCGCATGGGCGGAGGCCACTTACGACCGGGTGATCATCGACACGCCCCCCGCCGCGGTGGTCGCCGACGCGCTGCCGCTCTTCAATCAGGTCGGTGGCGTCGTCGTCGTCGCCCGCCTGCGTAAGAGCACCCGGGAGGCATCCGAGCACCTTCGGGACCAGCTCAAGAACATGCATGCACCGCTGCTCGGCCTCGTCGTCAACGGCGCCTCCAAGACCGCCCGAGACGAGCTACTACCGGTCGCAGGCGGTTTCGATGAGGTTCGATCAGCCGGCCGATATGGGCTCCCTCAAAGGCACCGGGTCCGAGAAACCCAGCGCCAAGGAAACCCGCAGCGCCTCCGCAGGCAGCCGCGAGCCGTCTTCCTGAGGCGACCCGTGATCCGGCGGGCTGAGAATCGGGGCGAGCGGATCGACCTGCTCGGCTCCCCGCTCGACGTTGTCGACATGGACGAAGCCGTCGCCAGGTGTATCGCCGCCATCTCCTCGGGCGAGTACCTGCAGCACATGAGCATCAACGCCGCCAAGGTCGTCTCGATGCAGCGCGACGAACAGTTGCGGCATAGCGTGGCGAAGTGCGGACTGGTGACCGCCGACGGCCAGAGCATCGTCTGGGCAGCGCGCGTCTTCGGCCACAGGCTCCCCGAGCGCGTCGCCGGCATCGACCTGATGGAGCGGATGCTCGGCGTCGCCAACCAGAAGGGCTACCGCGTCTACATCCTCGGAGCCAGGAGCGATGTCCTCGAGGCCGCTGTCGGACGATTGCGTGCCCGCTACCCGAAGCTCGACGTGGCCGGCACTCAGCATGGCTATTTCAGCGACGCGGACACCGTCGTCGTCGTCGAGGCGATCCGCAGCGCGAAGCCGGACATCCTCTTCGTTGCAATGAGCTCCCCCCGCAAGGAGTATTTCCTGGGCACAGAGGGGGCGAGCCTGGGGGCGTCGTTCGCGATGGGCGTCGGCGGCTCCGTCGACGTAATTGCGGGGGTGACCCGACGGGCGCCGGTGCTGCTACAGCGAACCGGCCTGGAGTGGGCCTACCGGATGGCGCAGGAGCCGCGACGCCTGGGGAGGCGCTACGTGATCAAGAACGCCGGCTTCGTCTGGCTGGTCCTGCGGACACGGCTCACTCGGCGTGGGAATGCGTACGGTGCCGCCTCAGTCGCCGAACCAGCAGCCGGAGCGGAGATAGCAGCGCCAGACGACCCGGCCGACTGAGCTTCGCCCTATAACGCCAGATCGTGTCGCGGTCGTCGACGGTGAGTCGCGGAATCGACAACCGCGTCGCCCGCATCTGGCCCTCGATCGGCAACGTGAACGCAAACCGGTAACCGGCATCGGCTGCCGCTCGGGCGACCCGCTCGTCCCAGGCGCCGAACGGATAAGCGAGGGTATCGCAGCGCCCGAGGCGGTCCGCGACCAGGCGGCGGGAATCGAGCAGCTCCTGGGCCAGGTGCTCGTCCGAAAGCATCGTCAATCGAGGGTGGGAGATCGTGTGGCTGCCGATCTCCCAACCGTCGTCGGCCAGCTCTTCCGCCATCCTCCAATCGATCGAGCGCATCAACTCCGGCCGTCGCGCCGCCTCGCCGGCGACCTCCGGCCACGCCAGCGGCAACCCAGACTCCAGGTGGCCGGGGAGAACAAAGGCGAAGCCCGTGAAGCCCCGTGCCGCCAGCATCGGCCGGGCCACCGTGTAGGTGTCGAGGAATCCGTCGTCGAAGGTGAGGAACGCGCGTCGCCCCCCCAACCGCCTGCCCGCGGCAAGGTCATTCAGGTCCGCCCTGGTGCCGCTCCGGAACCGCTTGCCGGCGAGGAAGTCGAGTTGGCTTTCGAACGTCTCGGGCCGCATCGACAGATAGGGCGGGCCGTCCTCGGCGATCGCGTGGTAACCGAGGAAGACCGCTCTGCGCGAGCGGCCCCGCAGGGAGCTCACCGGACCAGCTCCGCGTAGAGCGCGTCGAGGCGGCCCCAGACCTCGTCCTCGTTGAGCGACTCCGCGCGCCGCCGCGCCGCGCGACCCAGCCTTGCTCGCAGCCCGGCATCGTCCAGGAACCTGGCGATGGCATCGCCCAGAGGCTCGGCCTCACCAGGCGCGACGACGAGGGCCTCGCGCTCGTCGTCGACCACGTCGGGGACCCCACCGACCCGCGTAGCGACGATTGCCCTCCCCCACGCCATCGCCTCGAGCATCGCAACCGGCAGGCCCTCGGAGAGCGAGGGGAGGACGAAGACCGCGCAGCGGTCGAAGGCGGACCGTTTCGCCGACTCGTCGAGCCAGCCCCTCCACTCGACGTTCGAATGGCGTGCCGCCAGCTCGCTCAGTGCCGCCGGCGGATCCCCCGGTCCACAGATCACGAAACTAACCTGCGGTCGCTCCTCGGCCAACGGCGCCAGCGCGTCGATCAAGACCTCTCCCCCCTTGACCGGGTTGGCGAAGCCGCCGAGGTACAGAACGCCGAGCTCGCTCGTTCGAGCGCGACGTCGCCGACTGCTCCAGAAACCGGGGGGGCCGGATTGGGAACCACCACGATTCCGGGGACCCCGAAGCACCGTTCCATCGTCAGTGCGCTTTCGGTGGAGACCGCGACCGCCGCCGTCGCGGCCTTCAAGGCGCGGCCGAAGAGCCAGCGGCGGACCGGATCCAGTCGAGAATGAAACGTCTCGATATCGCCCATGCCGGCGTGGAGGTGGAAGATCACCGGTCGCCGCAGCATCCTCGCAACCAGCACGCAAACCGACTTGCGATAGAGGCTTCCCCTGACCGCGCTGTGTATATGGACGAGGCGCTTTCCCCGACGCAGTCCCCATCGCACCAACTTGGCGAGCGCCTCCAGGAAGGTCCAGATTCGCTCCCGGGGCTTGGGCGAGCCGTAGGTGACGATCATCTCCAGGTCGTAGCGCTCAGCCAAGGAGGAGCTGAGCTGGCTCCTGATCACCGCGGCCATACCCCCGCCGCCGGCCGGGTCGGGTCCTAAGACTGCGACAGAGATTCGTCGGCCTGACTCGGTCATCGCATGCATGGGAATGGCGCCGACTCTGCGCGCAGGAGAGCGTACCCGACGGCGCCCCTACCCGTTCGGCGAGACACGTATAACCTCGTCGACGGGATGAAGCGCAGTTGACCAACCGAACTTCGATCGGACCCGCGGCCGATCCCTCGCGCGGGAGACACGGCAAGCTGGGCAAGGGAATCGTCGAGGTCAAGCGGGCCTACTGGTCGGTCGTCGGGGGCTCGATCGACTTCTCGCCCCAGCCCCTCGGCCGGCACGTCGACCCGAGCGGGGTGGCCGGCTACTACTGCGACCTGCGTGGCAAGACCGGGTTCACGGTCGACGACATGCAGCGAAACGGCTACGACTGGGTGATCCCGATGGCACAGGACGGTTTGGGGTACTGGGAACTGCACCTGGAGGGGGAGGACACCAGGAGAGAATTCCTGCGGGTCGCGGACTGGCTCCTCGACGCCGCCTCGGAGTCCGCCGGGGGGATCGCCTGGCGCGCCAACTTTCCGGTGGCCAAGTACGAATTGGAGCCGGGCTGGACCTCGGCGATGGCGCAGGGCCAGGCGATCTCGGTCCTGCTCAGAGCGCACCTGCTCAGCGGTCGAGAGGACTACCGCGAGGCCGCCGGGCTCGCCCTGGCGCCGATGAAGCTCCCGACCCGACAAGGGGGGCACCCTCAGCCTGATCGGAGATATCCCCATCCTCGAGGAGTATCCGACCCCGGAGCCCTCCGCGGTCCTCAACGGCTGGCTCTTCGCCCTCTTCGGCCTCCACGAGTTGGCCACCGTCACCGAGGACGTCGAGACCAAGCAGCTCTTCGAGCGCAGCTCGAAGGGCCTGGTCGAGCTCCTGCCCCGCTACGACATCGGTTGGTGGTCCCTCTACAGCCTCTACGACCACGGTAGCCCCGACTTGGCCAAACCGTTCTACCAGCGCCTGCACCCGGTACTGCTCGACGGGCTGGGACTGATCACCGCCGCGCCGGAGCTCGCCGCCTTTGCCCAGCGCTGGAGGGACCAGGACACCCGCGCCGGTGTCGCCCGCGCGTCGCTCAACAAGGTCAGGTTCCGCCTCGCCAGAGGGTTCAGGTAGGCGTCGGGCTCTCGGGCGCGGGTGCGAAGGCCGCGGCGAGCAGGATGCCGACGGTCAGCGGCCCGACGTATTCGAGCGAGCCGTTGACGACGCCGAAGGCCAGGATCGGCAGCAGGATGATCGTCGCCGAGGCGGACCGGACCAGCCCGAACCAGATCGCGAGCCAGCCGACGAATGCGAAGAAGCCGACCTGGACGAGCACCTCGATGATGTCGCTGTGGCCGATCAGAGGGATTCCCAGTTCGGCCAGCTCAAAACGCATGATCGACCGCAGGCCGGTCCCGAACAGCCAGGCACCGGGTCCAGCGGCTTCCCAGGCCTTGAAGGCGACGGTCCAGATCAAGCCCCGCCCGGAGCCCGCGGTGGAGAACGAGGAGAATTCGTTGCCGCTGTGGGCGAAGCGAGTCGCCACCACATCCAACGCTCCCGTCGCGAAGGCGACCGTCGCGATCAGCAGCAGGACCATCAGGGCCTTCAGTTTCGCCTCCGATTTGACCAGGAACACGATCAGCCCGACGGCCAGCCCCAGCAGCGCCGAACGAACCCCGGTAAGCGCGCTGGGCACCGCTCCGAGGCCGAAAAAGCCAACCTTGAGCCAGCTCGAGGACACCGTCAGCCCGGTGACGGCGACGATCATCGTCATCAGCGCCAGCGGGTGCGGTCCTTCGCCCGCGAAGCCCAGCTTCTCCCCCGCCCCGTAATAGCTCGAGGTGGACCCCAGCCCGGCCGAGATCACACCGAGGTGGACCACCATCGCCGCGATGCAGCTTCCGTAGACGGGCCACCTGAACTTGGAGGCCAGCTGCCGTCCCCGATCGCACGTCGTCGCCAGGGCGATCGCCGCAAAGACCATGTACTTTGCCGCCTGGATTGCTTCGAGCCTGTCGGTCGCAAAGATCGCGTGCCCCAGGACGATCACGACGAAGAAGAACGACGCGACCGGAATCAGGCGCGACTCGAAGCTCAGCGGCCAGACCAGAAAAAGGAGGGCGCCGGTGCCGCACGCGGCCGCCAGAGTGCCCAGCTCGGACGGCAGGACTCCTTCGAAGGTGACCATCCAAGGCAGCAGCGCGAAAGCCGAGGCGGCGAGGGCGAAGACCCCGTAGCGGACCGTGGCGATGGTTACGGCGAGGGCGCCGACCGAAAGTGCCGCCAGGACCGGAGACCGGCCAACCAGAATGCCGATGAAAACCGCGCTCGACGCAGCGAGCGCGGGCATCAGGACGCGGCTGTTGCGACTCAGGAGCTCCACGGTCAGCGCACCAGCCGGTCGAAGAAGCCGACCTCCTGCTCAACGACGCTCGGCCACGACTCCTCGGGGGTGGCTGAAGATCCTGCGGAGACCAGGCACGCGCAAGGTGATGGCTCAACCTCTGGGCCGGGTCTGGCAGACCCGGCTTCAGGACCAGCCATCCTGATCTTTTCTCGACATATGTCGCCAAAGCATCCTCCCGGGATCCGACGGTAAACGCAACCCGCGGAATCGGCAACGTCTGGTACTGCACGGCCTTGCTCGGCAGCTGGCCGGGATTGACGTTACCGACGACCAGGGCGAGATCGTAGTCCCGGGCGGTCTCCAACACCCGCTCCCACGGTTCGGAGTCGTGGCGAGCGCCGTCGACCCCCGGCGGCAGCTGCTCGATCAGGCCGACGAAGTCGTCGCCGAACTGATCGAAGACGACGCGCTGCCAGAGCCCGGAGGCCTGCAGCGAGGCGAACAACGGAACCAGATCGAGCCGCTCGGTCGAGAGCATGCCGAAGTGTGCGATTCGAAGCGTCCCCGGGGCGAGAGCTCCGTGCCGGCGCGGATACGGGACTCGGGTCGTAGCCGTTCGGTCGGACCAGCACCGGCAGGCCGGGGAAGCGCGCGCCGAGGCGCTCCGCCTGCGCCGGCGTGGTCAGAACCGCGCCGGCGGCGCCCTCCCAGAGCTTGCGCTCGGCGCGCAGGGCCCGGTGCCTGGCCAGGCCGCGACTATATGGAGACGGATTGGTGAGAATCCAGGGATCTCCGGCGTCGACCACATAGGGAATGCCCCGCGCGCGCAGCCGCCGGGCCGCGTAGGTGACGGGCGAGAAGGGGTAGGCGATCAGCAGCGCCGCGTCGATCTCCGGCTCCCAGCGCAGCAGCCGCCGCGCCGCCCAGGGCTCCCACTTGTCGAGCAGGACCCAGGCGACAGCCCTGGCCGCGAGCCGCCTTGCCGCGTTCGAGCTGCCGCTGCCGGCAGCGCCACTGGTCGAGACGGTCGGCGGTGGTGCGACGACCGAGACCTCCCAGCCGTCGCCCTCCAGGCCGCCGACCAACCTTCGCGTCCGCTCTCCCCGGGGGGCCATCGGTCGGTGAGCGTGGAGTGAGACGACAGCCATGCGAGATCGCACAGTGGGGGCCATGCAAGACCGCGCCTAGCCGTTGCCGGAGTCGGCGGGCCGGGCCGCCTGCACGAGCGAATCGGCGTACAGCAGCCAGCCGAGGTGATACGAGCGACACTCTTTGAGCACTTCCAGTCGAGCGGGGTTCGCGATCGTCCTATCGCCGGTCCGCGACGGCGCGAGGGAGCGGGCGACGACCTTTCTGAAGCCCGCGGCAGAGAGGCCGTAGGGACCGTCGGCATCGCTCCCCTGACGCTGAATACAGCGATAGATCAGCGGCGGGCTCTCCTCGACCAGGCTGACACCGAGCTCGTTGGCTCCGAAGATCCAGTCCAAGCCGGTTGCCAGCGGCTCGTGGAAGCAGCCGATGCCGAGGGGTTCGAGGGGCATCAGTCCCATGAACGCCATCCCGTCCTGATGGACCGAGTAGACCGGGTAACCCTCGAGAACGGTGCGGCGACGGGTCGACCAGATCCACCACCACTGGCCCATCGCCCCCTGCATCTCGACCTGGCGCCGTGCGGCCCGCGCAAGGGCCTCCGGGGGGCTTTCGCCGGTGGCCTCGTAGAGCGACGCCAAACCCTGGAGGGGGTAGACCTGGGACGCGAAGCTGGTCAGGCCACGCTCGATCACCTCCCGTCTGGGGATCAGGCGCCGGGGAGAACCGCGGAACACATCACGGGAGGCATCGAAGCGGAACAACAGCTCCGCCGCGCAAGCCTGCGCCGCGGTCAACGCACGGTCGCGGTCGGCGGGATTGGCGGCGGCACCCGCCGTCAGCCCCCGAATCGCCATTCCGAGTGCGCCGCTCGGGCTGGGACGCGGCTCGACTTCGCAGAGCCTTGCCGTGACCTCGGTTGCGCGGGGGTCCTCGGCCAGGCTCGTGACCCAGCCGAGAAGGCCAAGCTCGGCGACCCGGTCACGCTCGATCGTCGCCTCGTACAGGGCGTCGAGCGCGGCGCCGAGGGGAATGAGATCCTCGGCGGGCGTACGCCGCTGACTCAGCAGACCGGCCAGGGAGGCCGCCGAGTAAAGGACGTTGGGCTGGGAGTTGACGTAGGCATCGCCCGCGATCGTGGTCTTGTTCGAGAACAGACCGGTGCCGGGGTCGTACATCTCCGGGAGGGCCGCAAGCGCGATGGCGGTCAGACGGTCCATCCCGTCCTTGAGTCGATCCAGGGCGTCCATCTAAAGATTGTGCTGCCGGGAGCCTGCCCGAGGCGAAAACGCCGCAGATATCTGCATCCAGAGTGCTTGCTCGTTCATCATGCCCAAATGTTCAAGGCGCAAAAGCCGTTAGCCTCGGCAACCGTGCGCAGGCCAAGATATCCGAAGCGGCAGGCGGCTCGAGGTCTCCAAAGATCTGCAACGCCACGCCCGACTTGAGCCAGCGTTCCTCCACCTTCCGTCGCGGCTTTCGTTCCACCTTCGCTCTCGACATCGTCGCTCGCGGCCTCAGCGCCGTGGCGACCATAGTCTTCATCCGCGCGCTCGACGTGGACAGCTTCGCCTACCTCGTCCTCTTCCTCAACATCGGCCAGTTCGCGGGAAGCGCCCTCACCGGGGGTGTCCGCATGCGCTACATGCGCGCCGAGGCCGAGCGGGTCTCCCGCGGGGAGGGGCGGGCGACCGGTTTCGGCCTGGCGATGGGGGCGACCCTGGTTCTCGTTCTCGGGGTGGCGACGATGGCATTTGCCGCAGTCCTGCTGCTGGATTCCAATGGCTCGAGCTCGCACCTCCTCTTCGTGCCCCTGACGGCTGCCTACACGGCCGGCAACGCGGCGATCGAACTGGCGATGTACCACTACCAGGCCCATCTCCGCTTCTCCCGCGCCGGGATCGTGGGCGTCATCCGCGGAGCGGCGACCATCGCGGTCGCCGGCATCGCCGGCTTCCACCTGCTTGGCAGCGGCGTCGCGGCGGCGGCGGCCACGGCGGGGGCGACGCTCGCGGTCGCCCTGATCGTTTGCCTGCCGCTGATCCTCCAGACGGCGTCGCGATCGATGTCCGAGGTGCTCGGGGACGACTTCGGGCGCGAGTCCGGGTGGCTGACCGTCTACTACCTTGCGTCAGCCGGCTTCGCGTACGCCGATATCTTCGTCGTCGCCTCCTTCCTCGACGCGAACGCGGTCGCCAGCTACGGCGCCGCGCTCAGGTACCTGGCGATCGTCCTTGGACCAATGCCGGCGCTGCTCGCCGTCCTCCGCGTGCGAACGTCCCAGCACGACGTCGTCGACTCGTCCCATTTGCAGACCCGCATGCTGATGGACTGGATCAGGCGAACGATAGTTCCGGTCAGCTTGACGATCGGCGTCGTCGCCGTCGCCGCACCGTTCCTGATCCCGCTCCTCGACGGCGGTCGCTACCCGGACTCGATCCCGGTCTTCCAGGTGATGCTCCTGCCAGCGATCGTCAACTACGCGACGATGCCGGCTCCGAACCTCCTGATGACCCAGAAGCGGTACCGGCTGCTGGCCTGCTTCTACGCGGTCGTTCTCGTCGTGCAGCTGATCGTCGCGAGTGGCATGGCCCAGCTTGCGGGGGTGGTCGCGGTCGCCGCGGTCGCCTCGAGCGTCGGCGCCGCGGAGGCCGGCGGACTCGCCTATCTGGCGCTGAGATTCTCGCGGCAGGGGGCGTCGACCCCCGAGGCCGCAACCTGACGAACGACGGACATCAGCTCAGCGGCGAACCAGCCTGCGTCCTCCCTCGACCACCCGTGCCCGCAGGGGTCGCGGAGTGAGGGAGCCGCTCGTGCACAGCTCGACATCGGCGCCGAAGCGCGTCTTGAACTGGTGCAGCCCGTGCTCGGGAGAGTCCGGGTCGGCGGCATCCCCGGAAGCCCCACCGAGATTGATGTGCGCGTGCCCGGATGCGCGCAGATCCTGCAGTGCCTCGAAGAGGACCAGAAACGGGCCACCGGCTTCGCGACCCGGGTCGGTAGCGGCTGAGTAGATCAGGTAAGCACGATCGCCGAAGGTCGCAAACGCCGTACCCGCTTCGAGTCGATCGTCGCGATACGCGGCGTAGACCCTGACCTGCCCGCGCTCGGCGAGCAGCGACAGCGAGTCCGCGAAGTGATCGCGGTCGGGCACGAAACCGGGCACGCCCGACTTGTCTCGTTGCAGGCGTTTCACAGTTTCCCTGACGACCTCGGCGAACGCGCGCAGCTCGTTGGGCCCGTTGGCCAGCCGGCAATCCAGATCGTCCTGCTGCGCGCGTTTCACCTTGCGCCGGGCGAGCTGCCGCATCTCCCCCCAGACACCGTCCGCGTCCCCAGGCGGCAGTGGGAACTCCCAGCGGGCGTGCGGATGGGGAACCTCCCGCGGACTCCAGTCGCCGAGCGGATCGAAAGAGCCCAGGGTCACCTCGATCACCCCTCGGTTGCTGTCCGCCCAGGTCCGAAGAGGCGCCACGAAGTCCAGGCCGGGGGCGCTGCTCGCCGGCGGGGAATCGAAAACGAGCTTCGAGGCGACCCTGCCCAGGAGCGAGCCCCGGGGTGGCTTGCGGATGGCCAACCCGCGGCCGACGACCTCGCCGCCCGGGACGTCGCGCCAGAGGCAGAACTGTGGTTCCCCGCCACTCTCGTGAACCTTGTAGGCAGCCCACGCCTCGCTGTGGAAGACGACGCCGCCGGCCGACCGCAACGCGTCGTCCCAGCCTGGCGGAGCGACGTTCTCATGAATCTCCAGCGCCAGCCGTGCGTCACCCATCGCGACCTTTCTTTCCGTCACAGACCTGGTCCGTGCGCACGCCGACCGCGAGCCCTAGTAGGAGCCAGGGCGCCGCGGAACCAGGACCAGGCGCTTGAACTCGGCCACCAGCAGGCCGTCCTGGTTGAGAACCCGGGTCTGGACCTTGACCACGCCTCGATCCGGCTTCGAGGAGGATGGCCTGACCTCCAGAACCTCGGTCTCGCAGAAGAGGGTGTCGCCGTGGAAGACGGGATTCGGGTGGCTGAGCTCCTCGGTTGCGAGGTTGGCGATCGCCTTCCCAGAAACATCGGATACAGACATCCCGAGTGCCAGCGAATAGACGAGTGGGCCGACGACGACGTTGCGTCCCTGCTGGGACTGCTTCGCGTAGACGTCGTTGAGGTGCAGCGGATGGTGGTTCATGGTCAGCAGGCAGAAGAGGTGGTCGTCGCCCTCGGTCACCGTCTTCGCCGGCCAGTGCTTGTAGACCGCGCCGGCCTCGAACTCCTCGAGATAACGCCCGTAGCTGTGGGCGCCTGACGCCTCTCGCTCGGCTTGGTCGGTGGTGAACTCCTGGGTCGCGTCACTCATCTGCACATCCTTGTCTGGCTTCATTGGGCGCCGGGATCCTATGCACAACGCTGGGCCAGGCTCCGGATTGAAGGTTAGTATCCCCGCAATGAAGATTGGCATCGTCGGCCTCGGTTACGTGGGCCTCCCACTTGCGGTCGCTTTCGCCGAGGAGAACCACGATGTGGTCTGCTTCGATCTCGACGCCCGCAAGATCGAGTCGCTCAAGGCGGGACAGAGCTACATCGATGACATCGACGCCGCCGCGCTCGCGCCGCTTCGAGAGCGCCTGCATCCGAGTTCCCGCCACGCCGATCTCGCCTCCTGCAATGCGGTCGTAATCTGCGTGCCCACTCCGCTCACCAGTTCCAGGGAACCCGACCTGACCTATCTGTTGGACGCCGGGACCTCCCTCTCGCAGGTACTGCAGCCGGGCCAGCTGATCGTCCTCGAGTCGACCACCTACCCGGGCACCACTCGCGAGCGCCTGGCGCCGATCCTCGAAGAGTCGGGCCTATCGATCGGCGAAGACTTCCACCTCGCCTTCTCCCCCGAGCGGATCGATCCCGGCCGCACGGACTACACGATTCGCGACCACGCCGAAGTTGGTCGGCGGCATCACGGATGCCTGCGCGGAGCGGGCGCGCGAGCTTTACTCGGAGGTCTGCGAGCAGGTCGTAGTCCTGTCCTCACCCGAGACGGCCGAGCTCTCGAAGCTGCTCGAGAACATCTTCCGCTCAGTCAACATTGCTCTCGTCAACGAGTTGGCGCAACTCTGCGATCGGCTCGGCATCGACGTCTGGGAGGTCGTCGACGCCGCCGCGACCAAGCCGTTCGGCTTCATGCGCTTCGACCCCGGTCCCGGCATGGGCGGCCACTGCCTCCCCGTCGACCCTTTCTACCTCGCCTTCAAGGCCCGCGAGCACGACTTCTACCCCGAGTTCATCGAGCTCGCCGGCAAGGTCAATCAGGCGCAACCGGCCTTCTGCGTTGAGCGGATCGAGCGGGCGTTGAATCAGGCGTCAAAGCCGGTGAAGGGCTCGAAGGTTCTGCTCCTCGGTGCGAGCTACAAGGCCGGGAGCGGCGATACCCGTGAGTCGCCGGCGCTGAAGATCATCCGCTTGCTGATGGCGCTCGAAGCGGAGGTCTCTTATCACGACCCCTTCGTTCCCGAGCTGCCGGAGCACGGCCTCTCGTCGGTCGACCTGGACGACGCCACGGCGGACGTCGATCTGGTGGCGATCGTCACCGCTCACCCCGGGATCGACTACGAGGGAATCGTCAAGAGCGCGCCGCAGGCGATCGACTTCCGCGGGGTGAGCCGCGAGTTCGAGGCGGATAACCTCATTCGCCTGTAGCGATGCGGATCGTCTACGTCATCGGAACCCGCCCGAACTTCGTCAAGACGGCGCCGGTGATCGGCGCTCTGCGCTCGCGCCTGCCCGACTCCAGGCACGCGATCGTCCACACCGGCCAGCACTACGACCGGCTGATGTCGGAGGTCTTCCTCGAGGAGCTCGGCGTGCCGGCGCCCGACCACATGCTCGAGGTCGGCTCCGGCACCCACGCGGTCCAGACGGCGCGGACGATGGAGCGCCTCGAGCCGGTCCTGCTGGAGGAGAAGCCCGACCTGGTGATCGTCCCCGGCGACGTCAACTCGACCCTGGCGGCGGTGCTGAGCGCGGTCAAGATGGAGATCCCCGTCGCCCACATCGAGTCGGGGCTGCGCAGCTTCGACCTGACGATGCCGGAGGAGGTCAACCGGATCGTCGCCGACCGCTTCTCACGCGAGCTCTTCCTCCACAGCGAGGAGGCGATCGCCAACCTGCGCGCCGAAGGGATCGCCGAGGCGCGCATGCATTTCGTCGGCAACACGATGATCGACACCCTGGTCGCGCTCGAAGACCGCTTCCGCGCCGTCGGCACCGCGGCCAGGCTCGGGGTCGAGCCCGGCTCCTTCGCGCTCGTCACCCTGCACCGCCCGGCGCTGGTCGACGGACCGCTGCTGGGCGAGACCGTGGCGCAGCTGGCGGCGCTGGCGGCCGAGATGCCGGTGCTCTTCCCGGTCCACCCCCGCACCCGCAAGATGATGGAGAGCCTCGACGCCGCCCACCCGGGCCTGCACCTGATCGAGCCGCTCGGCTACCTCGACTTCCTCTCGCTGCTCGCCGACGCCGGCGCCGTCCTCACCGACTCCGGCGGCATCCAGGAGGAGACGACCTACCTCGGCATCCCCTGCTTCACCCTGCGCGACAACACCGAGCGGCCGGTGACGATCGAGGCCGGCACCAACACCCTGCTCGGCCTCGACCCGGCGGCGATCGCCGGTATCCCCGCGGCCCTGGCAGCTCGCGACAGCACTCCCGGCGAGCCGCCGCCCCTCTGGGACGGCAAGGCGGCGGAGCGGATCGCCGACGTGGTGGTGGGGGACAACTAGGCGTCAGCCCCGGCGAGACCGGAGCTCAGTGGATTTTCCTCAGTTTTGCCCGTTCTTCTTGGGTAGCTCTTGAGTCCTCGCCGCGACAAGGGCTCGACGGGAGCCACCGCGCCGCCGATCGGCGCCAGAGGTGATCCCACCATGCCATCGCCCAGGTCGGAGCCGAGAAGGGGAAGCCGAATAGCCGGTGTATCGTTGCCCCGCGATGGCGCCCGACGATCAGACCTCCCCCCGGCTGCTGCGGGCGAGGGCGCCGCTCCGGGTCAGCTTTGCCGGCGGCGGCACGGACGTCCCGCCCTACCCCGCCGAGAAAGGCGGCCTGGTGCTGAGCGCGACGATCAACCGCTACGCCTACGGGACGCTGAGGACCAGGACCGACCGCCAGATCGGCATCCAGTCGCTGGACCTCGACGCAGTCGCCTCGTTCGCGCTCGAGGAGGCGCGCCCCGACGGCGACCGCCTCGACCTGATCCTGGCGGCGATCCACAAGCTCGCCTCCGACTCCGAGCAGGGCTTCGACCTCTTCCTGCACAGCGCCGCCCCGCCCGGCTCGGGCCTCGGCTCCTCCTCGGCGGTCGTCGTCGCCCTGGTCGGCCTGCTCTCCGACCACATGCGGATGCCGCTGACCGATTACGAGAAAGCCCGGCTCGCCTACACGGTGGAGCGCGAAGACCTCGGCCTCAAGGGCGGCACCCAGGACCAGTACGCCGCCGTCTTCGGCGGCTTCAACTTCATCGAGTTCCGCGGCGACGACGTGATCGTCAACCCACTCCGCATCGCCGCCGAGTCGATCCTCGAGCTCGAGTACAACCTGCTGCTCTGCTTCACCGGCCAGACCCGGATCGGCGACCACATCATCGACGACCAGACCGACCGCTACCGCTCGCAGTCCTCCTCGACCGTCGACGGGCTGGAGATGCAGAAGGAGCTGGCCTTGGAGATGAAGGACACGCTGCTGAGAGGAAACCTGACCGAGTTCGGCGAACTCCTCGGCCGAGCCTGGGAGTACAAGAAGCAGATGTCGCCAAAGATCTCCAACCCCCATATCGACGAGCTCTACGAGGAGGCGGTCAAGCACGGCGCGATCGGTGGCAAGGTGACCGGCGCCGGCGGCGGCGGTTACATGCTCCTCTACTGCAAGTACGACGCCAAGCACGAAGTGCGGGCCGCGCTGGCGGCGTTGGGCGCCGAAGCCGTCGACTTCCAGTTCGACCACGTAGGCCTGACGACCTGGTCTCACGCCCGTGACTGACTCGCGCGCCACTGAGCTGGTCCGCACCCGCCTCGGCGAGGGCCAGGCGCTGGTCGCGGCGATGCTCGGCTCCGAGCAGTGCGTCGGCCAGATCGCCGCCGCCGCGGAGACGATCGGCGCCGCCGCCGAGCGCGGCAATAAGCTGCTGCTCTTCGGCAACGGCGGCAGCGCCGCCGACGCCGTCCACGTCGCCGCCGAGTTCGTCGGCCGTTACCTGACCGAGCGCCGACCGCTGCCGGCGCTGGCGCTGGCCGCCAACATCTCGGCCCTGACCGCGATCGGCAACGACTACGGCTTCGAGGAGATCTTCGCCCGCCAGGTGACCGCGCTCGGCGCCCCCGGCGACGTCGCCGTCGGGCTGACCACCAGCGGCCGCTCACCCAACGTCGCCAAGGGCCTCGGCGCGGCGCACCAGGCAGGGCTGGCGACGATCGCGATGACCGGTGCCGACCCCGGCCCGGTCGGAGCGGCTGCGGAACTGACGATCGCCGTCCCCAGCAGCGAAACGCCGCGGATCCAGGAGGGGCACATGCTCGCGGCGCATACGATCTGCGAGTGGGTCGAGGACCTGATCGCCGGGCAGGAGCCGCCGGCTTGAGTCGAGCCGCCTTCGCGCCTGGAAGCACCGCCTTCCTCGACCGGGACGGGACGATCAACGAGTCGGCGCCGGAGGGCGAGTACATCACCTCGGCGGGGGAAATCCGGTTGATCCCCGGCGCCGCCGAGGCAATTCGGCTGCTCAACCAGCTGCCGGCCAAGGTCGTCGTCGTCACCAACCAGCGCGGCATCGCCCTCGGCAAGATGAGCGAGGCGGACCTGACCGCGGTGAACGAGCGCCTCCTGCTCGAGCTCGGCCGCGAGGGCGCCGATCTCGACGCGATCTTCCACTGCCCCCACGCCGCCGGCAGCTGCGACTGCCGCAAGCCCGGCCCGGGGATGTTCGAACGCGCCGCCCGCGAGGTACCCGGAGTTCGGATCGAGGGCGGCGCGATGATCGGCGACAGCGCCCTCGACGTCGAGGCGGGACGGCGGCTGGGGCTGACCACGGTCCGGATCGGCGGCTCGAGGGTGGAGGATCCTACGCCCACTCATGAAACCGCGGACCTGCTCGCGGCGGCGCGCTGGCTGCTGGGCGACGAGCGCAATTAAATTCTGAGCCGCCTAGTGCACTTTTTTGAGTTGCGCCCGTTCCTCTTGGCGTTCGACGACCTGGGCGATCAGCTTCAGCACGTTGGAGTCGCCCGAGGCCTTGATGTGACCGGTCTCGACCGCCTTGCGGTAGCTCTTCAGCGTGCCTTTCTCGGCCAGCTCGTTGAAGATCGGGCGGTCGATTTCGACCAGCACCCGCTCGTCCTGGGCGAGGTCCTTGCTGATCTCCGGGCCGGGAACCACGACGCGGTAGAGCTGGATGTCGTGTTTGGCTTTCAGCTCCAGGCCGAAGACCAGTTTCAGTTTCGCCAGCGCCGGGACTTCGGCTTGAAAGCGCTCGACGGCGGTGCGGATCAGGTCCGGGGTCGATGCCATCCGGTCAGCGGCTCTCCATCTAGATCTTGTGCCTCTGCAGCAGCTTTTTGCCGATCACCATGCGCTGGATCTCCGAGGTTCCCTCGCCGATCAGCAGCAGCGGCGCGTCGCGGTAGAGGCGCTCGATCTCGTACTCCTTCGAGTAGCCGTAGCCGCCGTGGATCCGGAAGCAGTCCTCGACGCACTCCTTGCCGGTCTCCGAGGCCAGCAGCTTCGCCATCCCCGCCTCGAGGTCGGAGCGCTCGCCGGCGTCCTTCATCCGCGCCGCTTTGCGGGTGACCAGGCGGGCGGCCTCGATCTTCGTCGCCATGTCGGCGAGCTTGAACTGGATCGCCTGGTGCTGGGCGATCGGCTTGCCGAAGGTCTTGCGCTCCTGGCTGTAGCGGAGGGCGAGCTCGAGGGCGCGCTGGGCGATGCCGACGCCGCGGGCGGCGACGTTGACGCGGCCGACCTCGAGCGCGTCCATCATCTGCGAGAAGCCCTGGCCGACCCCCGCCTCCTCGCCGCCGAGCACGCGCTCGGGCGGGCAGCGGTAGCCGTCGTAGACGAGCTCGGTCGACTCGACGCCCTTGTAGCCCATCTTCTTGATCTTGGGCGGGACCACGAGGCCCTTGAAGTCGCCCTCGTTGACTTCCTTCCAGGGCTCCTTCTCGGTGATGAAGCAGGTCATCCCCTTGTAGGGGGGGTCGGCCTTGTTGTCGGTCTTCATCAGGACGAAGACGACGCTGGAGCCGAGGCCGTTGGTGACCCACATCTTCTGGCCGTTGAGCTCCCAGTTGCCGTCCTCGCCCTTCTTCGCGGTGGACTTGATGCCCTGGACGTCGGAGCCGACCTCGGGCTCGGAGAGCGAGAAGGCGGCGCGGATCTCTCCGGTCGCCATCTTCGGCAGGAAGTACTGCTTCTGCTCGTCGGTGCCGAACTTCATCAGCAGGTAGGAGCCGATGAAGTGGGTGTTGACGACGCCGGAGATCGAGATCCAGCCGCGCGAGAGCTCTTCGACGATCATCGCGTAGGTCGTCAGGTCGAGCCCCATGCCGCCGTACTCCTCGGGGATCGTGACGCCGAACAGGCCGAGCTCTTTCATTTCCTCGACGATCTGCTCGGGGAAGACGTCCTCGTGGTCGAAGTGCTCGGCGTTGGGGATGATCTTCTCGTCGGCGAACTGACGGACCATCTCGGTGATGTCGCGCTGAAGCTCGGTCTGCTCGCTGTATACGGCGGTGTCTACGGCCATTGCTCCTGCCTGGTCGGAAGTTTGCTCGGCCCCGAAGGTTATCCCTCAAAGTCGGCGCGGGTCGGCGTCCCGATCCATCGCCCTCATCGGCGCCAGGCCCTTCAACAGCGACTCCCGGTACTCGTCCTCCGGATCGGACTGGGCGACGATCGCGCCGCCGATCCCGATCGTGGTCGTCTCGCCGTCGCAGACGATCGTCCTGATCGCGACGCTGAGATCGCAGCCGCCGCCGAGGCCGAGGTAGCCGATCGCGCCCGAGTAGACGCCCCGCGCCTCGCCCTCGAGCTCGTCGATGATCTCCATCGTCCGCTTCTTCGGCGCCCCGGTCATCGAGCCTCCCGGGAAGCAGGCGCGGATGCAGCCGGCGGGCTCGACGTCCGCGCGCAGCCGGCCGCGCACGGTCGAGACCAGATGGTGGACCGTGCCGTGGGTCTCGACCGCCATCAGGCTCGGCACCTCGACCGTGCCGACCTCGCAGACGGCGCCGAGATCGTTGCGCAGCAGGTCGGTGACCATCAGGTTCTCGGCCCGGTCCTTCTCGCTGGCGCCCAGCCGCGCCGCCAGGCGCGCGTCCTCGGCCGGGTCCTCGTCGCGCCGGGACGTCCCCTTGATCGGCTTCGCCTCAGCCCAGCGCTGGCGATCGATCCGCAGGAAGCGCTCCGGCGAGGAGCTGAGCACGGCGGCCTCGCCGAAGCGGAGGAAGGCCGAGAACGGGCTCGGGTTGACCCGGCGCAGGGCCCGGTAGAGCGGCAGCGGCTCGGGGGCGCCCTCGGCGACGATCTTGTTGGTCAGGCAGACCTCGTATGTCTCGCCTTCGCGCAGGCGCCGCTGACAGACGGCGATGTCCTCGAGATAGCGCCGGTGGGAGCGGCGCAGGCGGAAGCCGGCCGGGGGCGGCGGACCTTGCTCGGAGGCCGGAGCGTCGGCCGCGGGCGCCGGCATCGCCTCCAGTTGCCGACTGGTGCCGGCGATCCACTCCTCCGCCGCCGCCGTCTCGACCCGGCTCGGCGAGACAGAGGAGGTAGGTGTGGCGCTCGAGATGATCGAAGGCGAGCAGGCGGTCGGCGAAGAGGAGCGCGGCGTCCGGCAGCGAGGAGTCGTGCGCGCGCTCGCCGCCGCAGTCGGCCTTGAGCTCGTAGCCGAGGTAGCCGACGAAGCCGCAGTCGAAGTCGAACGGCAGCCCCGCATCGGGCAGGCGCAGGCGGCGCATCTCGCGCTCGAGGTAGTCGAAGAGAGAGCCGGGCACGGTTTCCGCCTCCCCCCTCCTCTCGACCCTGACCTCGCCGCTGCCCGCCTCGCAGGTGATCGTCGCCCCGAGCGGCCCGCCGCCGTCGCCCATGAAGGAGAAGCGGGCGCCGTCGTCGACCCTGCTGCTGTCGAGCCAGAAGGCCGGGTCGGAGTCGGCGAACAGGGTCGCGAAGGCGCTCTCGGCGTCGTAGAGCCGGTCGAGCCGGCGCAGCTTCAACTCGAGGCCGGGCGCGGGAGGCCGGGAGGGCGCCGGGCGGTCGGGCTCGGGAGCTTGCGGAAGCTCGCTCGGCCGCGGAGGCGCCGACGCCGAGCGCCCGGCGCTGAGGTCGCGGAAGTTGGCCAGCAGCAGGCGGCCGTGCTCGCTGCAGACCGACTCCGGGTGGAACTGGACCCCCCACTGCGGCCGGGTGCGGTGCGCGAGCGCCATCAGAACGCCGTCGTCGCTCCAGGCGAGCGGCTCGAGCTCCGCCGGCAACGGCTCCTCGACGCAGAGCGAGTGGTAGCGGACCACCTCGAACCGATCCGGGATGCCGCCGAACAGCGGCGAGCCCTGGTGGCGGACCGGGCTGAGCCGCCCGTGCCGCGGCGCCGGCGCCCGGACGACGGCGCCGCCGTGCACCCAGGCCAGCCCCTGGTGGCCGAGGCAGACGCCGAGCAGCGGCAGCGGGCAGCGGGCGATCGCCTCGGCGCAGACGCCGAAGTCCCGCTCGACCTCGGGCCGCCCCGGGCCCGGCGAGATGACGACGTTCTCGAAGTCCAGCCGGGACAGCTCGTCCCAGCTGGCCTCGTCGTTGCGGACCACCAGCGGCTCGACTCCGTTCACCTCGGCCAGCAGCTGGAAGAGGTTGTAGGTGAACGAGTCGTAGTTGTCGATCAGCAGCGTCCGCATGTCCTCTGAACCGAACCAAGCAAAATACCCTCGGATGGGAGCCGGCCACCGACCAGACCCCGCGCTGGGCATCTTCGAGACCCTGCTGGTGCTCGACGGGCGCCCGGTCGAACTCGAGCCCCACATGGAGCGGATCGCGGCGAGCCTCGCCGCGGCCTATGGCGCCGAGCTCCCCGACTCGGCCAGGGACCTGGTCCGCGAGCGGGCGCGGGGGCTGGAGCTGGGACGGGTGCGGCTGACCGTGGCTCCCGGCGAGGACGGGCTCCGCTGCCAGGCCGTG
The DNA here is from genome assembly GCA_963739875.1 of uncultured Solirubrobacterales bacterium. Taxonomy (GTDB): domain Bacteria; phylum Actinomycetota; class Thermoleophilia; order Solirubrobacterales; family 70-9; genus VAYN01. The sequence continues at coordinate 309,716 of CAVUCD010000012.1, read as the reverse complement.
GCCGCCGCGGTGGACCCCTCGATCTTCTTCCCCGAACGCGGCGCCGACCTGCGTGCGGTCGAGCTCAGCGGCGGCCTCGGCGGCGACAAGTGGGCCGACCGCTCGGCGCTGCCGAGCGGCGACGACGGCTCCGTCCCCCTCCTGCTCGACGGCGACGAGGTGCTCGAGGCCGGCTGGGCCAACGTCTTCGTCGCCGCCGGCGGCCGCCTGGTCACACCGGCGGCCGACGGGCGGATCCTGCCCGGCGTGGTCCGCGCCGCGACGCTCGAGATCGCCGCCGCGGCGGCGATCGAGGTCGAGCAGCGCCGGCTCGGCCGCGACGAGCTGCTCGGCGCCGACGAGGTCTTCCTGACCGGCTCGGTGCGGGGAGTCGGGCCGGCCCGCTCGCTCGACGGCGTCCCGCTCGGATCCGGATCGACCCTGACCCGGCGGATCGCCGGCGACCTCAAGCGACGCTGGCGCCGGCAGCGAGAGCCGGTGGATTCAGCCGGTTCGCAGCGGTAGCTGCTCGATCGCGCGCAGCCGCGCCAGGACCCGGTCGGCGCGCTCGCTGAAGTGGTGCAGCGGGTCCTCGACCGCTTCCGGCTCGGCTCCGTTGGCCCGGACCGGGTGCCACGACGCCGGCGTTGACCGAGGCGCTGGCGCGCTCGGCCAGATCGGCCGCGCGGCGGGCCTGTTCGGCCGAGTCGATCGCCGCCGCGCCGATCTCCAGCGCCGCCGCTTCCGAGGCCCGCGCCACCGCGAGGGCGACGTCGATCCGCTGCTCGAGCTCGAAGACGGTGGGCAGCCGGCGCTCCGCGGGCAGCAGCCAGTCCTGCGTGCTGTCGCGCTCGGCCTCGGTCATGGCCGACAATCTAGGGTGGCGATAGGCGGGAAATCCGCCGAATAGCGGCAACGATCGGCTTTTGGCTAGATTCCCGCCGCTACCGGAAACGACCCTAGGAGCAGCTTGAGACACCCCAGAGACTTCTTCCAGCCGCAGGCGATCGGCGCTCCCGAGCCGCTGCGCGAGATCCCGGTGACGCCATCGCGGATGATCCACTTCCTCGATTTCTCCAACCCGAAGATGGTCGCCAAGGCGGGCGCGATCGCCGAACAGACCGACATCCTCCTCGGCAACCTCGAGGACGCGGTCCCGGTCGATCGCAAGGAGGCCGCCCGCGCCGGCCTGATCCAGGCCGCGAAGGAGTCCGACTTCGGCCAGACCTCGCTCTGGACCCGCGTCAACTCGCTGGAGAGCCCCTGGGTGCTGGACGACCTGACCGAGCTGGTGGCCGAGATCGGCGACAAGCTCGAGGTCGTGATGGTGCCGAAGGTCGAGGGAGCCTGGGACATCCACTACGTGGACCGCCTGCTCGCCCAGCTCGAGGCCAAGGCCGGGCTCGAGCGCCCGATCCTGATCCACGCGATCCTCGAGACGCCGCAGGGGGTCGTCAACCTCGAGCAGATCGCCAACGCCAGCCCCCGCATGCAGGGCATGAGCTTCGGGCCGGCCGACCTCGCCGCGGCGCGGCGGATGAAGACCACCCGCGTCGGCGGCGGCCACCCCGGCTACCGGGTGATGGAGGACCCGAAGGATCCGGAGAATCCCGAGGCCGACCGGGTCACCGCCCAGCAGGACCTCTGGCACTACTCGATCGCCCGCATGGTCGACGCCTGCACCGCGGCCGGCATCCTCCCCTTCTACGGCCCCTTCGGCGACATCAAGGACACCGCCGGCTGCGAGACCCAGTTCCGGGCGGCCTTCCTGATGGGCTGCGTCGGCGCCTGGTCGCTGCACCCGGTCCAGATCGAGATCGCCAAGAAGGTCTTCAGCCCGCCGCCGGACGAGGTCAAGTTCGCGAAGAAGGTGCTGGAGGCGATCCCCGACGGCCGCGGCGTCCACATGATCGACGGCAAGATGCAGGACGACGCCACCTGGAAGCAGTGCAAGGTGATGGTCGAGCTGGCGGAAATGCTGGCCGAGAAGGATCCGGAGCTGGCGGACGCCTACTCTCTGTAGGTGGCCACCGCGGACCGAATCGCTCTTGGACAGCGCTGACGCCAACCGGGCGATCTTCGACAGCGTCGCCGACAGCTACACCGAGCTGGCCCTGATGCCGGCGGAGCGCAGCGTCCTGGCGCGGCTCGGCCGCGAGCTGCCGCAGCGGGCGATGCTGGACATCGGTGTCGGCTCCGGTCGCAGCGGCTACACCTTCGCGCCGATCGCCGGCAGCTACGTCGGGGTCGACTACTCGCCGCGAATGATCGAGCGCGCCCGCGACCTGCTCGGCGAAGACGACCGCACCCGGCTGCTGGTCGGCGACGCGCGCGACCTCAGCGCGGTCGGGGGACCGTTCGGCTTCGTCCTCTTCAGCTTCAACGGCATCGACGCCGTCGGCCACGAGGACCGGCTGCGGATCCTCGCCGAGGTCCGCCGCGTGATCGAGCCCGACGGCCACTTCCTCTTCTCGACCCACTCGCTCGGGGCGCTGCCGCTGGCGACGAAGAAGCAGCGCTCGAACCGCTTCGGCGGCTCGCGCGCCTACGCGATCTACGCCCGGCTCCAGGACGTCCGCTACGGGCGGCGGATCCGGCGGCTCAACGCCTCCCTCGACCTCGCCGCGGCGCGCGAGCGCGGCTGGATCGTCGTCCCCGGGATCGGCCACAACTTCACCGTCGACGACTACTACGTCGACCCCGAGTTCCAGGTCGGGCAACTGCGCGAGGCGGGCTTCGAAGTGGTGACCGTCTACGACGTCGCCGGTCACGAGGTGAGCCTGCCCCACCGCGGCCGCGATCCCTGGCTCGACTACCTCTGCCGGCCGACCCGGCCCGGTTCTCAGGCAGGTTAGCCCGGCTGCGGGCTGGGCACGGTGACGCGCTCGATCTCGCGCCGCAGCTCACGGTCGAGCAGGTCCCTGGCGGCGAGCTGAGCGGCGACCGGGCGCAGCGTGTGGTCGGCGCCCGGCAGGCTGAGAAGCTCGGTATCGGGCCAGCGCTTCAGCCGGCCCGGGATCTCGCTGTTCATCACCTCGTGGCCGAGCGGCTCCTCGCCGGAGAAGGCGATCACCACCCGGGTCCCGGAATCGCGGAGGGCGTCGAGGTCGGCTTCGACCCCACGCAGGAGGACGCCGCCGCCGCGGCCGATGGCGCTCAGCGCCACCCGGCGCAGCGAGCGACCGGCCCTGACCAGCACCGATCCCACCATGCGCCCGACTTTCCTCGCCCCGATCTTGCCGCTGAGCAGTTTCCGCCAGGCGCTTCGCTGCAGCACCTGCGTGGCCTTGCGGGCCTCGCGCTCGGCGAGCAGGTCGGGGTGCCAGCGCAGCGCCCCGGAGTTGATCAGCAGGGTCGCGCCGACCCGCTCGTCGGCGACCGCTGTGCGAAAGGCCAGGTAGCCGCCGGCGCAGAGACCGACGAGGAAGAACCTCTTCGCCACCCCGCGCTCGGCCAGGGCGTCGAGCACGGCGCCGATCTGGCGCTGATACCTGGGCTCGTAGAAATCGGCGACCCGCAGGGTCCCGGCGGGCTCGCCGTCGGCCTCGCCGATGCCCTCGAGGTCGAGACGGAGCCCGGGCACGCCGAGGGCGGCCCAGGCGCGCGAGGTCTCCACCCACATTCGACTGGGCCCGATCTCGCGCACCGCGCCGGCGTTGAGGAAGACCGCGGCGAGGTCGGGGACGCGCTTGCCCTCGGCCGGGCTGGCGAGCACGCCGAAGGGCCGTCCCCACGGCTGCTGCTCCAGGGGGAAGGGAGCCTCGTGGACGACGGACCCGTCGACCTCGAGCGCGATCGGCTCGGGCTCGGTGGGCGCCGCGGCGGCGCCGGGCGGGGCGGGGCGATCGGCGCCTGCTCGAGCCAGGCCTCGAACGTCGCGACGACCTCGATCGGGAGCTTCGAGCGCTCGGGATGGGAGACCATCGCCCCCCAGCCGGTGCCGGCGCCGGCGCTCACCGCCGCGCCGGTGCGCTCGAAGCGCTCGCGCAGACCCTCGTCGACGGCGATCCCGTCGCGGCTCAGCAGCAGGACCCGGCGCAGCCCCGGTGGCGCCTCGGTCTTGGAGCCCAACGATTGCAGCGCCTGCAGGGTCTCGAGGCTGAGGACGAAGCCCCCGGCCTCGAGCCAGCCCTCCGGCAGGCCGGCGTCGAGATCGGCGCCGCCCTCGCCCGAGTGCCAGGCCTGCAATCGCGAGAACGCCTTCGTCTCGCGGACGAAGCCACGACCGAGGGTCGGCGCGGCCCAGAGCGCCATCTCGTCGATCGGAGCTCCCGCCGCGAGCGCCTCGAGCCCGAGCAGGCCGCCGAGGCCAAGGCCGAGGCAGACCAGGGGCGAGTCCCCGCCCGCATCCTTGAGCCACTGCGCGGCGGCCTTGATCGCGCCGATCCAGGCCTCGACCAGGCCGGGGTCGGCGGGCGAGCCGCCGCTGTCGCCGGTCGCCGGCAACGTCAGTCGCAGCGTCGGGTGGCCCTTCTCGGCCAGCAGCCGAGCCCAGCCGCGGCGAGCGCGATAGGAGGCGACCTCGTCCCAACCCCAGGGTGGACAGATGAGGACGCTGGCGCCCGGCGCGGTACTCGGCTCGGGCGCATGGAAGAGGGCGAGGCTCTCCTGGCCGGCGGCTTGGAGGTAGATCGGCTGGACTGGCGGCATGTCAGGACGAGGCCGGCGGCGAGATCGGCACCGTGAGTCTTCCCTGCATGTTGAGGGCTGAGAGCCTGATCGTGTCGCCCGCCTCCCCAGTCACGGTCGGGCGCAGCGCCACCTTGCGTGTCATGCCGGGCTCGATCGAGAACGAATCGTCGGCCGCGGCGAGCCCCGGCGCGTGGATCCGCAGCCCGTAGACGAATCTGCCGGCGCCGACCCGCAGGCTGACGCCACCCCCCTCCCCGCGTTCGGCCACCGCCTCGATTCCCAGGCGCTCCGCCGTCTCGGTGCCGGTCGGCCTCCCGGCCGGGAAGTGAAACGCCTGCGAGAGCGGCTCCTCGCCGCCGTCGACCTCGAGGCTGGCGACGACGAGGTCCTGCGCCGGCGGCCCGAAGCGGTAGGCCCAGGAGACGTCGGCGAAGCGGCCGAGCAGCGCCTCGACGTCCTCGCTGAGGCCGGAGTGCGGGTCGAGCAGCAGCTCGGCGCTGGCCTCGCCGACGCGCTGCTCGCCGTCGCGGTAGAGCGCCACCCGCAGCCGCGCGTCGAGCCCGGTCGGGGCCGTCGTTGGCGACGTGGACGTCGAGGCCGCCGAGGCCCTCGTCGGTGATCCAGACGGCGATCGGCGCGAGCGCTCGGCGCAGGTGGTGGTAGGCGGCCTTGGGCGCGCCCGAGCTGTCGACCAGCCCCCAGCCGGCGCCGGGCGCGAGGTCGCGCAGCCACAGCACCAGGCCGCCGCCGCAGGGCGAGGCGGCGCGCCGCCACTCGCCGAAGACCTCGGCCATCACCTCGCCGGTGACGGCGCGGGAGAGCTCGAGATAGCGCTCGTGGTCGTAGCGGCGCAGCTCGACCGGGTCGACGCCGAACAGCAGCCGCAGGTAGTGGTCGCGGACGTCCTCGAAGTCCCAGCCGGTGCCGGCGTCGCGCGGCACGCCGGCCTTCCAGCGCGGATCGTGGACGACCACGCCGGCCGCCTCCCCAGGCGCCACCGCCTCCACCCCGGCCTCGTCGGGGACGTTGGAGAACGCCAGGCACTCGGCCGCGAAGCGGACCTCGGCCCGGCGGGCGTCCTCGAGCGGCCGCCGGTAGCCGCCGACGCCGAAGTAGTTGGCGACGCCGCGGTCGGGCCGGAAGGGCAGCGCGCCGCCGCAGGGCGCCGAGGGCAGGTAGGGAGCGTCGGCGTGCGCCTTCGCGGGCGAGCTCCGGCAGCAGCTCGCCGAAGAGCTCGCCGCGGCCGAGCTCGGGGTCGAGCCCGAGCATCGCCGCCTGCTGCTCGACCTCGCTGTTGCCGCAGAGGACGGCCAGGCTCGGCCGTGCCGCCGACGTCGCCGAGCAGCCGCCGTGCCTCCGCTTCGACCGCGGCGCGGAAGCCGTCGTCGGCGATCGGGTAGTCGAGGTTGGCGAACATGAAGTCCTGCCAGACGAGGATCCCGAGCTCGTCGCAGAGGTCGTGGAAGGCCGGGCTCTCGTAGGCCGCGGTGCCGGGGATCCGCAGCATGTTCATGCCGGCGTCGCGGACCTGCTCGAGCGCCGCCCGCAGCTGCTCCTCCGCTGGCGCCAGCCCGACCGGGTCGATCGGGGTCCAGACGGCGCCGCGGGCGAAGACCGGGTGCCGTTGACGTGGAGGTCGAGCCCGTCCTCCTCCGGCCCGGCGAAGTCGCTCTGCCCGGCCGCGGCGGCGAGGTCGCGGAAGCCGACCCGCCCGGCGTCGACGACGAGCTCGGCGCCGTCGACGAGCAGGCGCAACCGCAGCTCGTAGAGGAAGCGGGTCGCCGTGGGTGTGCGGCCACCAGCGCCGGACGCCGTCGAAGCGGATCTCAGCTCCGACTTCGACCTCCTCGCCGCTCGGGCGCAGCTCGAGCTCTCCCCGGTGGACGCCGTCCGGGCCGATCAGCTCCACGGCGGCGGCTTCCAGCGTCGACGCCGGCGAGCGGTCGCAGCCAGCCGCGCGTGGTCAGGACCCCCTCGCTCTCCATCGGTGCTGGGAAAGGCTTCGAGCCGGCGCACCGCGAAGCCTCGCCGGCGCTCGAGCGAGACCGGCCGCCAGGGTCCGACCGCCGCCGGGCCCGGCGCGAAGCCGGGGGCGCGGCCGAGCAGCATCGTGCGGAAGAAGCGCAGGCCGTTGTCGGCGAGCCGGGTGCGCCAGCGCGCGCGCGGCTTGCGGCGGCCCGCAGCAGCGGCGCCAGGGCCGGCAGCGGATCGCCAGCTCGTTGCGCGCCGGCGCGCAGCCGCGCCCCGACGTCGATCGCGTGTGCGGCGAACATCGAGGCGCCTCGAGGATCAGCTCGCCGTTGAGGAAGACCTCGGCGACCGTCGCGATGCCGTCGAGGCAGAGCACGACCTCCTCCCCGGGCTCGGCCGGCGCGGCCTCGAAGCTGGTCCGAAACCACCAGTCCTCGGCGTCGAAGTCGCGCCCGTCCGCCGGCCGCCAGCGGCCGGCGTCGCGCAGCGCCCCCGCCGCGGTCCCGGGCACCGTCGCCGGCAGCCAGTCGAGCGCGTCGGCTGGCAGCGGGGTCCTCACAGGCGTCCGGCGCGCAGGACGCCACCTCCCAGCCGTCGTCGAGGTCGACCCGATCGTGTGACGCGATCCGCAGCCGGGCCGGCGTCAGCCCGGGATGCGAAGGCTCATCCGAGGACATCGTCCAGCTCCGCGAAGCTCGTCTCCCAGGCGGCGGCGAGGGCCTCGATCGCCGGGCCGGGATCGAACTCGCGCCGGCGGGCGAGCTTGAAGGAGAGCGCCTTGCAGCCGTCGACGATCTCGCCCATCGCCGCCGCGGCCGCGGCGGCCCGTCGCCGAGCAGCCAGCTCGACGTGCGAAGCGCCGACCTCGAAGGCCGAGCCGACCATGCGCACCGTCGCGAAGGCGTAGTCGTGGTAGGCGGCGGCGTCGCCCGCGAGCAGGCCGCGGCAGGTCGAGCGTCAGCTGCTCGCCGAAGCGCGCGAACGGGTTGGTCGCCGGGCGCCGGGCGAGGTGCTGGACGAGCAGCTCGCGCGCCGCCGCGCGCAGCTCCTCGCCCTCCAGGCGCGGGCCGGCGTCGAAGCGCACGAGCTCGGTGTAGGGCGGCAGGACGTCGCCGGAGAGCTCGCGGCCGAGCCGGAAGACGCCGCGGTAGTCCTCGCCCTCGAGCTCGAAGTAGCCGGGGCCGTGGAAGTAGCGCAGGCGCTCGGCGTCGGGGTCGATCGCCTCGGCGACGACGGAGCTCTTGACGTGCTCGCGGCGGTAGCTGGTCGCCGCGGTGTCGGGCAGGTACCAGGAGTCGAGCTCGACGATGATCGTCCGCCCCGCCCGGATCTGCTCGGCGATCTGCTCGGGCAGCGGGCGGTAGGGCTGCATCTCGTGGATGTCGACGCCGTAGAGCGCGTTCGAGGTCCTCGGGCCGGGGCTTGAAGAACGTCCACTGGTCGCCCTCGAAGTCGACCGGCAGGACGCAGCCCATCATCGCCAGCGGCTCGTCGCCGCGCGCGTGCACGAACTCGATCAGGATGTCGGTGTAGCAGTTGGTCTCGGTGTAGGTGCGGTCGCTGCCGTGGAGCGCGTGCGGCTCGTAGGTCGCGGGGTCGAGGCCGAGCAGGCTGACCGTGCCGGTGGCGGTGCTCATCGCAGCCCCAGCTCCTCGCGCACGGCGCGCCGGCCAGGCATCCGGGTCGAGGCCGTGCGTGCGCAGCAGCGCCAGCGTGATCCGCTCCAGCCCGAAGCCGAGGCAGGCGGTGTGCGCGGCGCGTCGCCGCCGTCCATCTCGATCCCGTAGGTCGAGGAGAAGTGGTCCTGGTGGTAGTTGAACGAGGCGACCGCGGTCGGCTCGGGGCCGGCGATCGGGACCAGGATCTCGAACTTCAGCTCCTGCGCGCGCTGGCTGCGCGGCGAGCAGCCGGCCGCTGCGGCCGAAGAAGGGGTCGTTGGCGACGTCGAAGTCGGCGTCGAGCCCGACCGCGCGCAGCAGCTCGACCGCGCGGTCGCGCCAGCGGTCGCGCCAGGCGGCGACCGTCTCCGGCTCGCCGATCCGGACGATCTCGCGCTGGTGGAACATCTGCAGCCGCGCCGGGTCGCCCGACGGCTCGTGGCGGAAGACGTAGGAGCCGCCGGCGTCGACGATGACGCCGCCCGGGGCGAGCGGGCCGCGCGCGGCGATCGCCGGGTAGACCGGGTAGCAGGCGGCCGGGGTCAGGACCAGGTCGGTCATCGTCCTGGAACTCGCTCCAGTCCTCGTGGCGCTCGGCGCGCTCCTCCTGCTCGGCGCCTGCTCCTCGTCGCCGTCGAAGGCGAAGATCGTGCCGGCGAGGTGCGGGAAGGACTTCAGGTAGCCGATCTCCTCGAGCTGGCGGCGCGGCAGCAGCGGCGGGAAGGCGCAGCCGCTCGGCGCCGTCGTCGGCCGCCGCCGCGCGTGACCAGGGCGTCGAAGCGCGAGCCGGATCCGCTCGAAGACCTCGCCGCGACCGTAGACGCCGGGGACGCCGCTGTCGATCAGCAGCCCGGCGGCGAGCAGCTCGCCGAGGAACTCCGCCTGGTCGGGCGTCGCCGGCCGGAACTCGGCCACGGCCTCAGACCTCCTTGGCGATCAGCAGCAGGCTCGCGTTGGTCTGGTGGATGCGCTCGTTGGCGACCATCAGGCAGGCCGACATCGTGTCGCGCAGGTGGCGGCCGACGCTGAACGGGCGTGTCGTTCTTGAAGCCGACGATCCCGCAGACGCCGAGCGCGCCCTGGCAGACCCGCGGCGCCTGCTCGGAGGCGGCGATCTTGAGGTTGTTGAAGCGCAGGATCGTCGCCATCTCCGAGAGCCGGGCGCGGTCGGCTCGTCGGAGGCCTCGCAGAACTCGCGCAGCGCCAGCGATGACCTCGGCCCGCAGCAGCGACAGCTCGCTCATCAGCTCCGAGAGGCGGATCGCCGCGGGCAGCGGCTCGCCGGGCTTGCGCTTGGCCGCGGCCTGGACGAAGGCGCGGGCGCGGTCGAAGGCGTCGGTGGCGATGCCGAGCCAGACGTGCGACCAGAGGATGTGCGAGATCGGCATCATCGACTCGCTCGAGATCGTGCGAGAACGGCGTCGCCAGCACCTGCTCGGCGGCGAACTCGGCGCGGACGACGAAGCCGGGCGAGCAGGTGCCGCGCATCCCGAGCGGGTCCCAGGTGCCGGTCGGCTCGAGCTTCATCTGCTCGCTGCGGGTCAGCGCCAGCACCTGGTCGCCGGGCTCGGCGTCGGGGGCGCGGCGCACCGTGGTCAGGAGGTCGTCGGCGTAGGCGCCGTAGCTGACCGTCGGCGCCTGCTTCTCGAAGCTGACGACGCCGTCGTCGGCGGTCGGAGACCGCGGCGATCGACTTGCCCATGTCGCCGCCGGTGCCGACCTCGGAGGTGACCGAGGCGACCAGGCGCTGCTCGGCGACGACCTCGCGCAGGTAGTCCTCGAACCAGGGCGCGCCGTCGAGGTGGCGGACGATGCAGGCGACCTGGATCTGGTGCATCGCGAAGACCATCGCGCTGGCGCCGCAGTGGCGGCCGAGCTCGAAGCAGGCCGCGGCGATCGCCTCGAAGGAGACGCCGCCGCCGCCGAGCGCGGCCGGCACGAAGGCGGACAGGGCGCCCACCTCGCGCAGCGCGTCGATCGTCTCGACCGGGAAGCGCGCCTCGCGGTCGACGTCGTCGGCGTTCGGCGCCGCGACCTCGTCGGCGATCCGGCGCACGTCGGCCAGCAGCTCCTGGTCGCGCTGACGGCGGCGGTGCTCATGCCGCCGCCGCCTTGAGCTCGTCGAGCGCCGCGGCGATCGCGTCGATGCTCTCGAAGACGCTGCGCTTGAGCATCGAGTCGGGGAACTCGACGTCGAAGGTGTCCTCGAGGGCGAGCATCACGTTGACGCTCGCGTGCGAGGTCATCCCCGCCTGGTAGAGGTCGGCGTCGTCGTCAAGCGTGCCGACGTCGACCGACAGCTGACCGTGCTCTTTTATGACCTGTCGTATCTGATCCTTCATGCTCATCTCAGACATCGGCAACGTGCCTGGCTGACCTTAACAACGGATTGACCGACCCAATCGCAGACCGCTCGATCGGCGCGACCAGCAGCCTACGCCACCACGACGGTGGCGGCGGCAAAACCCCCCTCATGAGTGAGACTGAGCGCGAGCTCGCCGATCCCAGCCTCCCGCGCCAGCTCCGCGAGCCCGCCCCGAGAGCTCCAGCCGCACCTGGCCGGAGGACTCCGAGACGACCTCGATCGTGGTCAGCCGCACTTCCTCACCGGCACCGGGCAACGCCTTGATCGTCGCCTCCTTGGCGGCGAACCGCGCCGCCAGGCGCTCCGCTTCGACCCGCCCCGACGGGCCCCGGCACTCGTCGACCTCGCGCTCGGTGTAAATGCGCTCGAGGTAATGGTCCCGGTGCTCGCCCCGAAGAGAGGCTTCGATCGTCGCGACGGCGACGAGATCCAGTCCGATGCGCAGCGGCATGCAGGCCGGCCTGCCTAGCCCAGGCGCTGTTCGAGCGCCTCGAGCTGAGCCCGCACCTGCCGCGGCAGGCTCTCGCCGAACTTCTCGAGGTGCTCGCGAACCTGGGGCAGCTGCGCCTTGACCAGCTCGGTGTCGACGCTGAGCAGCTCCGCCATCGCCTCGTCGGAGATCTCCAGCCCGTCGGTGTTGATCTCGCCCTCGGCGGGCAGCAGGCCGATCGGGGTCTCGACCGCCTCGGCCGTGCCCTCGCAGCGGCGGAAGACCCACTCGAGGACGCGGCTGTTCTCGCCGAAGCCGGGCCAGAGGAACTTGCCGTCGGCGTCTTTGCGGAACCAGTTGACGTAGAAGAACCGCGGCAGATCGGCACCCTCGCGCTCGCCGGCCTTCAGCCAGTGGGCGAAGTAGTCGGCCATGTTGTAGCCGCAGAAGGGCAGCATCGCCATCGGGTCGAAGCGCAGCTGGCCGACCGCGCCGGCCGCCGCCGCGGTCGTCTCCGAGGACATCGTCGCCCCCATGAAGACCGCGTGCTCCCAGTCGAAGGCTTCCTGGACCAGCGGCACCACCGTGGCCCGGCGGCCGCCGAAGAGGAAGGCGTCGATCGGCACCCCGGCCGGGTCCTCCCACTCGGGGGCGATCGAGGGGCACTGCGCGGCGGGGGTGGTGAAGCGCGCGTTCGGGTGCGCGGCGGGGGTCTCGGACTCGGGGGTCCAGTCGTTGCCGTGCCAGTCGATCGCGTGGTCCGGCGGCTCGCCGGTCATCCCCTCCCACCAGATGTCGCCGTCGTCGGTCTTGGCGCAGTTGGTGAAGATCGAGTTGCGCTCGATCGTGTCCATCGCGTTCGGGTTGGTCTTGTGGCTGGTGTTCGGGGCGACGCCGAAGAAGCCGGCCTCGGGGTTGACCGCGTAGAGGCGGCCGTCCTCGCCGAACTTCATCCAGGCGATGTCGTCGCCGACCGTCTCGACCTTCCAGTCGGGCAGGGTCGGGATCAGCATCGCCAGGTTGGTCTTGCCGCAGGCCGAGGGGAAGGCGCCGGTGATGAACTTGACCTCGCCCTCGGGCGAGGTCAGTTTGAGGATCAGCATGTGCTCGGCGAGCCAGCCCTCGTCGCGCGCCATCGCCGAGGCGATCCGCAGCGCGAAGCACTTCTTGCCGAGCAGGGCGTTGCCGCCGTAGCCGGAGCCGAAGGACCAGATTTCGCGCGTCTCCGGGTAGTGGACGATGTACTTGTTGTCGGCGTTGCAGGGCCAGGAGACGTCTTCGACGCCCTCGCCGAGCGGCATCCCGACCGAGTGCACGCAGGGGACGAACTCGCCGTCGCTGCCGAGCACGTCGAGGGCGGCCTTGCCCATCCGGGTCATGATCCGCATCGAGACCGCGACGTAGGCGGAGTCGGTCAGCTGGACGCCGATTTCGGAGATGTCGGAGCCGAGCGGGCCCATCGAGAAGGGGACGACGTACATCGTGCGGCCCGTCATGCAGCCCTTGAAGAGGCCGTTCAGCTCGGCGCGCATCTCGGCCGGGTCGCGCCAGTGGTTGGTCGGGCCGGCGTCCTCCTCGCGCTCGGAGCAGATGAAGGTGCGGTCCTCGACCCGGGCGACGTCGGCCGGGTCGGAGAGGGCGAGGTAGGAGTTCGGCCGCTTCGCGTCGGAGAGCTTCTCGAAGGTGCCGGCGTCGATCAGGACCTGCGCCAGGGCGTCGTACTCCTCGGCGGAGCCGTCGCACCAGTGGACGGACTCGGGCTGCGTCAGCGCCGCGATTTCACCCACCCAGGCGAGCAGTTTGGCGTGGGTGGTCAGCGCGGGGGCCGTGGTCAGGTCGCTCATTCGCCTCTCTCTATTTGTTCGATTTCAGGCCGACCACGGAGAGGTCGGCTTCCGAGTTGCGGATCTTCAGGGTGATGGTTCCCTGCCTGCCGTCGGAGTATTCGAGGGAGCAGCTGAAGGTCGTTCCAGCATCCACCTTCTGATCGCACGGGCATTCGACGGCGGTGATTTTTTCGTGGCGCGATTTTTCGAGGCTCGCCTGGATCGTGTCCTCGGCCTTGGCGCTGTCGATCACGGTGTCGCCGCAGCCGCTGGCGGCGAACGCTAGCGCAAGCAGGAGCGCCAGTGCGCCCGAGAAGCGCCAGGGATTCATCGGTTTGCTCTCACGAACTCGCCAAGCAGTATTCCAAGGACGGCGGGCAACCGCAATTTCGGCTTAGGCGCCCCTAATCCGAGACGATCGATAGATTCCCGCGCCGCATGAGGTTCTACGAGTTCGAGGCGCGGAAGATCGTTGAGCTGGCGGGGATTCCCGTCACCAAGTACGGCTTCTGCACGAGCGCCGAGCAGGCGCGCCAGGCCGCCGAGGAGATCGGCGGACCGGTCGTGATCAAGTCGCAGGTGCTCAGCGGCGGCCGGATGAAGGCCGGCGGCGTCAAGTTCGCCGACACGCCCGACGAAGCGGCGGCGCACGCCGAGGAGATCCTCAAGCTCGAGATCAACGGCCAGATGCCGCGCGGCGTCCTCGTCGACCCCAAAGCCGAGGTCAAGCAGGAGTACTACGCCAGCGTCGTCTGGGACGGCACCGCGAAGCGACCGCTGATGCTGTTCAGCGACATGGGCGGGATCGACATCGAGGAGGTCGCCGAGACCCACCCCGACCACGTCGGCCGCGGCCACCTCACCAACCTCTTCCCGATCCCCGACTTCGAGGCCAAGCAGACGATCGCCGCGACCGGGGTGACCGGCTCGCAGCTGAACCGGGCGACGCCGATCCTCGCCCGCCTCGCCCGCCTCTTCCGCGACTACGACATGACCCTGGCCGAGATCAACCCGCTGGCCGAGCTGACCGACGGCAGCTTCGTCGCCCTCGACGCCCACATGGAGATGGAGAACGAGGCGGTCGGGCGGCAGAAGACCGCTGCTGCGCAAGCAGCTGGAGATCGCCGAGGACGACACCCGCGAGACCTACGAGCCCTCCGCCTTCGAGCGCAACGTGGCGGCGATCGACGCCGCCGACCACCGCGGCGTGATCCAGGGCAAGGACCACGGCTTCTCCGGCAACCTCGGCCTCGTGATCGGCGCCGGCGGCGGCTCGCTGACCCTCACCGACGCGGTCCGCAGCCAGGGCGGCAAGCCGGCCAACTACTCCGAGATCGGCGGCAACCCCTCCGTCGCCAAGGCCTGCGGCCTGGCCAAGGAGGTGCTGGAAAAGGACGGCGTCGAGAAGATCGCGGTGATGATGTCGATCGTCTCCAACACCCGCGTCGACATCGTCGCCCGCGGCGTCATCAAGGCCTGCCTCGAGCTCGGCAAGGACCCCGGCGAGACGATCGCGATCTTCCGCATCCCCGGCGCCTGGGAGGACGAGGGCTTCAAGATCCTCGAGCGCTACGGGGTCGAGTACTGCGACCGCTCGGTCTCGCTCTGGGAGGCCGCCGGCCGCGCCGTCGCCAAGGTCCAGGGAGCGGCCGCATGAGCATCCTGCTCAACAAGGACACGACCTTCATCGTGCAGGGGATCACCGGCCGCGAGGCGGTCAACCTGACCCGCGAGTGCCTCGACTACGGCTCCAAGGTCGTCGGCGGCGTCACCCCCGGCCGCAAGGGCCGCGACGTCCACGGCGTGCCGGTCTTCGACACCGTCGCCCAGGCGGTCGAGCACCACGGCGGCCCGATCGACGGCTCCGTCGTCACCGTCCCCCCCGCCTTCACCAAGGACGCCGTCTTCGAGGCGATCCTCAACGGGATCAAGCTGATCGTGATCGTCACCGAGCGGATCCCCCGCCGCGACGTCGCCCAGATGGTCGAGCTGGCGAACATGGAGGGGGCGCGGATCATCGGCCCCAACTGCCTCGGCCTGATCGTCCCCGAGGTCTGCAAGATGGGCGGCATCGGCGGCCCGGCCAAGGACGCCGCCAAGTCCTACGCACCCGGCCCGGTCGGGGTGATGAGCCGCTCGGGCGGGATGACCACCGAGATCTCCTCCTCGCTGACCCAGGCCGGCCTCGGCGTCTCCACCGCCGTCTCGATCGGCGGCGACGCGATCATCGGCTCCGCCTACGCCGAGCTGATGCCCTACTTCGAGGCCGACGAGGAGACCAAGGCGATCGTCATCTACACCGAGCCCGGCGGCCGCATGGAGGCCCAGCTCTCCGAGTGGGTCGCCGACAACGACAGCCGCCTGCCGATCGTCGCCTTCATGGCCGGCAAGTTCATGGACGACGAGGAGATGAAGGGGATGAGCTTCGGCCACGCCGGCACGATCGTCGAGGGCAAAGAGGACACGGCGACCGAGAAGATCGCCCGCCTCGAAGCCGCCGGGATCCGCGTCGTCGAGCGGATCGACGAGATCCCGGACGCGGTCAAGGAAAAGATCGGGGCCGCCGCCTGATGGCCGAGAAGCTGAACAAGGTCTTCATCGACGTCGAGGTCGACGAGCCGGCCGCCGAGCGACGCCGCCCTGGCGGCCAAGCTCGAGGAAGTCTGCCCCGTCAACATCTTCAAGGGCACCGACGGCGGCGTCGAGATCGTCGAGGAGAACCTCGACGAGTGCGTCCTCTGCCGGCTCTGCCTCGAAGCGGCGCCGGCGGGCACCGTGCACGTCAAGAAGCTGTACGACGGCACCGAGCTCAGCTAGTCCCGAGTGGGTTGGGCAGGGGCTTCGCTTAACTTTTTCGACGGCGCGCGCCGGCCGTCCAAGTCTCGCTGAAGCGAAAAAGTACAAGACGCTTCGCCCCTGTCCAACCCACTCGGGACCGGCCGAGTTCAGTGATCTCGTCTAGGTCAGTCGGGCTCGGTGTCCCTGTTTCAGGTCAGTGGGGTTCGGAGTCCGGGTGGGCTATGCAGTTGTCGCGAACGTCTAGCGTCAGTGCCGAGATAGCGGCCGGGGGTGACGGTTGCCGGGGACCGTTCGCCGCTCCAGCATTCCTCGCTGACGTAGGCGCGGACGATGTAGCGGCCGGGGTCGAGGCGCAGTGAGAACTGGCCTTCGTGCGGGGTGAGCCTGGCCGAGGATCGTCGCCGAGCCCCTGTGGCGGACGATCACCGTGGCGTTTTCTCCGGTGTAGGGAGGGAAGGCGGCGATGCGGCTCTGCGGGCAGACGATCGCGGCGCCGGGGTTGAGGCAGATGCGGCCGGCACGGCAGCTGGGCGGCGGCGGACAGGGCACTCCGCAGCCTGTCCCGCAGGTCGCGTCGAGAACGGTGCCGCGGATCCCGCTGGAGCTGGCGTCGGCGGTCCCTGCGCAGATCAGCAGCAGCGCCACCGCGAGTGAGGAAGCGGCCTTTCGCACGCCTCTCAAAGTACCCCCATGTGCGATCGGTCACACCTGGGCATGTTTAATTTATATTCGGGTAACCTATGCATCAGATGGTGTCACCAACCCCTCAGCGCACCCGCCTCTCCCGCGACGACCGGATCGAGCAGACGCTCGGCGGTCGCCCACCTGCTCTTCGCCGAGCACGGCTACGCGTCGGTGACGATGGACGAGATCGCGACCGCGGTCGGGGTCACCAAGCCGCTGCTCTACAACTACTTCGGCAACAAGGAACGCCTCTACATCGCCTGCATGGAACGCGCCGGCGACTCGCTGACGGCGACGGTCGCCGAGGCGGTTGCCGCCACCGCAAGTCCCGGTGACGCTCTCGGCGCCGGCGTCCACGCCTTCTTCGCCTTCCTCGACAGCGACCGCGCCGCCTGGGCGGTGCTCTTCGACGAGACGCTGCCGCGCGGCGGCGAGGTCGCCGACCGCGTCGCCGAGTACCGCCGGCGGCTCGCCGAGCTGGTCTCCAGCTCGATGCTGGCCCAGCTGCGGAAGGACCAGCGCGACAGGGCCCGGGTCGAAGTCGAGGCCCTCTCCACCGCCCTGCTCGGCGCCGCCGAGGCGCTGGCTCGCTGGTGGCTGCGGACCGAGGCGCTCAGCGCCGACGCCGCCGCCGAGCTCCTGATCGCGACGATCGAGCCCGGCCTGCGCGGCCGCTCGGCTCCCCCCACCTCGCCAGCCCCCCGAAGGAGGAACGAACCCAAGATGAACACCGAGACCCGCCGGGTCGCCGTCGTCGGCGGCAACCGGATCCCCTTCGCGCGCTCCGACAGCGCCTACGCCCACGCCTCCAACCAGGACATGCTCACCGCCGCGCTCGACGGCCTCGTCGACCGCTTCGGCCTGCAGGGCGAGGTGCTCGGCGAGGTCGCCGGCGGCGCCGTCCTCAAGCACTCCCACGACCGCGACCTCACCCGCGAGAGCGTGCTCAGCACCCGGCTGGCGCCGGAGACCCCCGCCTACGACGTCCAGCAGGCCTGCGGCACCGGGCTGGAGACGACGATCCTGGTCGCCAACAAGATCGCCCTCGGCCAGATCGACGCCGGCATCGCCTGCGGCGCCGACACCACCTCCGACGCCCCGATCGCGCTCAACGAGGAGCTGCGGGCGACCCTGCTGGAGGCCAACCGCCAGCGCTCGACCGTCGGCAAGCTGCGCGCCCTGACCGGCTTCCGGCCGGGCCACATCGTCCCCTCGATCCCCCGCAACGAGGAGCCGCGCACCGGCCTCTCGATGGGCGAGCACTGCGCGATCATGGCGACCGAATGGGAGATCGGCCGGGCCGAGCAGGACGAGCTCACGGTCGCCAGCCACCAGCACCTCGCCGCCGCCTACGAGCGCGGCTTCTTCGACGACCTGCTCACCCCCTACCTCGGCCTCGAGCGCGACCAGAACCTGCGGCCGGACTCGAGCCTGGAGAAGCTGGCGAAGCTGAAGCCCGTCTTCGGCGGCCCGGAGGGGACGATGACCGCCGCCAACTCGACCCCGCTCAGCGACGGCGCCTCGGCGGTGCTGCTCGCCTCCGAGGAGTGGGCAAAGGAGCGCGGCCTGCCGATCCTCGCCTACGTCAGCGAGGCGCAGACCGCCGCCGTCGACCACGTCCACAAGCGCGAAGGGCTGCTGATGGCGCCCGCCTACGCGATGCCGACGATGCTCGACCGCGCCGGGCTCGACCTGCAGGACTTCGACTACTACGAGATCCACGAGGCCTTCGCCGCCCAGGTCCTCTGCACGCTGAAGGCCTGGGAGGACCCGGCCTTCTGCAAGGAGAAGCTCGGCCGCAAGGAGCCGCTCGGCTCGATCGACCGCGCCAAGCTCAACGTCAACGGCGGCTCGCTCGCCGCGGCCCACCCCTTCGCCGCGACCGGCGGCCGCATCGTCGCCGGCCTCGCCAAGCAGCTGCACGAAGACGGCGGCGGCCGCGGCGTGATCAGCATCTGCGCCGCCGGCGGCCAGGGCGTCGTCGCGATCCTCGAAGGACCGGGGGAGGCCTGATGAGCGACCGCTACTCACAGCTCGTCAACGCGCCGGTCGTCTCGGCGCTCGCCAGGCAGCTCGGCCTGCCGCAGCCGGTCGAGCTCGACCGCTACCGCGCCGACGCGCCCGTCGTCTCCGGCCCGGTCCTCTCCGGCGCCGCCCCCGGCGGCCGCCTGGCGAAGACGCTGGCCGCCTTCCTCGACGCGATCAAGGCCGAACGCGCCGGCGCCGAGGGCCGGCGCCAAGGCGCTGGTCTTCGACGCCACCGGGATCGCCGACTCGACCGAGCTGGTCGAGCTGCAGCGCTTCTTCTACCCGTCCGTCGGCCGCCTCCAGCGCAGCGGCCGCGTCGTCGTCCTCGGCACGCCGCCGACGCGAGGCCGGCTCGGCCCGCGCCCACACCGCGCAGCGGGCCCTGGAGGGCTTCGTCCGCTCGCTCGGCAAGGAGATCGGCGGCCGCGGCTCGACCGCGCAGCTGGTGCTGGTCTCCCCCGGCGCCGAGGACCAGCTCGACTCGACCCTGCGCTTCCTGCTCTCGCCGCGCTCGGCCTACGTCTCCGGCCAGGTCATCCGCGTCGGCGCCGGGGTCGCGGAGCCCGGCAAGATCGACTGGGAGCGCCCGCTGGAGTGGAAATCGGCGCTGGTGACCGGCGCCTCGCGCGGGATCGGCGCGGCGATCGCCGCGACGCTCGCGCGCGACGGCGCGGCGGTGACCGGGCTCGACGTGCCGCAGGCGGCCGACGAGCTCGATCGGGCGATGGCGACGATCGGCGGCGAGTCGCTGACCCTCGACATCACCGCCGACGACGCCCCGCAGCGGATCGCCGAGCACTTCGCCGAGGGCGTCGACGTCGTCGTCCACAACGCCGGCGTCACCCGCGACCGCACGATCGCGAAGATGCCGGAGGAGCGCTGGACCGCAGCTGATGGAGATCAACCTCTCCAGCGAGGAGCGGATCAACGACGCGCTGCTCGAGGGCGAGCTGCTCGCCGCCAACGGCCGCATCGTCTGCGTCTCCTCGATGTCGGGGATCGCCGGCAACTCCGGCCAGACCAACTACGCGGCCTCGAAGGCCGGCGTGATCGGGATGGTCGAGGCGATGGCGCCCGAGCTGGCGGAGCGCGGGGCGACGATCAACGCCGTCGCCCCCGGCTTCATCGAGACGAAGATGACCGCGGCGATGCCGATCGGCCCGCGCGAAGCCGGCCGCCGGCTCAGCAGCCTCTCCCAGGGCGGCCTGCCGGTCGACGTCGCCGAGACGATCGCCTGGTTCGCCAGCCCCGCCTCGACCGGCGTCAACGGCAACGTCGTCCGCGTCTGCGGCCAGAACCTGCTGGGGGCCTGAGATGGCGACCCGCACCCTCGACAGCTCACCCCGCATCCTGCCGCTCTACGCCCGCGCCGCGGCGCCGATGCTGCCCGGCGCCTCGCTGCTGCCGTTCGTCCCCGGCGGCGGCGGCGAGATCCCCGACGTCGAGCTCGAGCTCGCCGGCGTCGCCGCCGACCCCGCCGCGGTCGCCGCCTACGCCAAGGTCTGCGGCTTCGCCCTGCGCGACCAGCTGCCGCCCACCTACCCGCACGTGCTCGCCTTCCCCCTGCAGATGGCGGTGATGGCCGACGGGTCCTTCCCCTTCGGCGCCGTCGGCCTGGTCCACGTCGAGAACCGGATCGTCCAGCGCCGCCCGATCGGGATCGGCGAGGAGCTGACCCTGCGCGTCCGGCCGACCAAGCTCGAGCCGCACCCGAAGGGACGCACCTTCACCCTGGTCACCGAGGCCCTGGTCGGCGACGAGCTCGCCTGGGAGAGCGTCAGCACGATGCTGCGTCGCGGCCGCCCCGAGGTCGATGTCGCAGTTCCATCCGGTATCCGGAAAGAACTGCGACCGCGAGGCGCGAGCCCGCCGAGTCCTTCGATTCGTCCGCCGCAGAGATGCAGGCGAGCGCCACCTGGAAGCTCGGCGGCGACCTCGGCCGCCGCTACGCGGCCGTCTCCGGCGACCGCAACCCGATCCACATGCACGCGCTGACCGCGAAGCCGCTCGGCTTCCCGGGCGCGATCGCCCACGGGATGTGGACCAAGGCCCGCTGCCTCGCCGCGCTCGAGAGCCGCCTGCCCGACTCCTTCGCCGTCGACGTCCGCTTCCGCAAGCCGATCCTGCTGCCGGCGCGGGTCGAGTTCGCCAGCGCCGCCGAGGGCGCCGAGATCGCCTTCGCCGTCCGCGACGCCAAGCGGCAGACCCCTCACCTCGACGGCCGAGTCCGGCCGCTCGAAGACCAAGCCGAAAGCCAAAACCGGGAGGAAGTCAAAGTGACGACGAGCACCGACACCGAGAGGAGCGCCAGCGTCGCCGAGCGCGGCATGGGCTTCGGCCTGCGGGCGCTCAACCGCCTCGCCGGCTCCGACCTGCTCGACCGGATCCGGCTGCGCAAGCAGGTCGAGCGCGCCCTCTTCCAGGGCACCAAGAACGGCTTCCGCTCCGCCACCGCCGCCGGGCGCACCTTCAAGGCCGCGCAGCAGCTCGGCAAACCGGCGCGTCAGGCGAGGAGCAAGTCGGCAGGCCTGTTCGACGTCACCCCCGACGACGAGCAGCAGATGTTCCAGGAGGCCGGCCGCGCCTTCGCCGAGGAGAAGATCCGCCCCGCCGCGCTCGACGCCGACGCCGCCCGCGCGACGCCGCCGGAGCTGCTGGCCCAGGCGGTCGAGCTCGGGGTCAACATGCTCGGCGTCCCCGAGGAGCTCGGCGGCGTCATGCACGAGCAGTCGGCGGTGACCAGCGTCCTGATCGGCGAGGCGCTCGCCCACGGCGACATCGGGATCGCCTACGCGGCGCTGGCCCCCGGTGCCGTCGCCACCGCGATCGGGCTCTGGGGCAGCGCCGAGCAGCAGGCGACCTACCTGCCACCGTTCACCGGCGAGGACGTCCCCGCCGCCGCCCTGGCGATCCTCGAGCCGCGGCCGCTGTTCGATCCGCTGAAGCTGGAGACGACGGCGCGCAAGGACGGCGAGGAGTGGGTTCTCGACGGCGCCAAGTCGCTGCTGGCGCGGGCCGTCGACTGCGAGCTCTTCGTGATCGCCGCCGAGGCCGAGGGGCTCGGCCCGGCCCTGTTCGTCGTCGAGTCCGGCGACCAAGGGGCTCACGATCGAGGACGAGCCGGCGATGGGCCTGCGCCCCGCCGCCACCGGCCGGCTGCTGATCGAGGGCGTCCGGCTGCCGGCCGCCGCCCTGCTCGGCGAGGGCAGGCACGAGGACTACGTCGAGTGCGTCAACCGCTCCCGCGTCGCCTGGTGCGGGCTCGCGGTCGGCGCCGCGCAGGCGGTGCTCGACTACGTGATCCCCTACGTCAACGACCGCACCGCCTTCGGCGAACCGATCTCCAACCGCCAGGGCGTCGCCTTCGCCGTCTCCGACATCGGCATCGAGACCGACGGCATGCGCCTCGCCACCTACCGGGCCGCCAGCCGCGCCGACCGCGGCGACGAGTTCGCCCGCGAGGCGGCGATCGCCCGCCGGCTCTGCGCCGCCAAGGGAATGCAGATCGGCTCCCACGGCGTGCAGCTGCTGGGCGGCCACGGCTTCGTCAAGGAGCACCCGGTCGAGCGCTGGTACCGGGACCTGCGAGCGGCGGGCGTGATGGAGGGCGCCCTGCTCGTCTAGCCGGCCCGTCCGCGACTCAGAGCGAAGGAGAACCATGATCAACCTCGAGATACCGAAGAAGTTCAAGCCGCTGGTGAGCCAGGCCAACCAGGTCGCGACCGAGGTCTTCCGGCCGATCTCGCGCAAGTACGACGCCGAAGAGCACGCCTACCCGAAAGAGCTCGACATGCTCGCCTCGCTGATCGACGGCATGAACGAGGGCTCCGACATCGGCGGCGCCGGTGCCGCCGGAGTGCGGCGCGAGGCCAGCGACGCCGACGGCGAGAACCGCAACGGCTCCAACCTCTCGACCGTGCTCGGGATCATCGAGCTCTGCTGGGGCGACGTCGGCCTGCTGCTCTCGATGCCGCGCCAGGGCCTCGGCAACTCGGCGATCGCCTCGGTGGCGACCGAGGAGCAGCTCGAGCGCTACGGCGGCAAGTGGGCGGCGATGGCGATCACCGAGCCCGAAGCCGGCTCGGACTCGGCCTCGATCCGGACCACGGCCGAGCTCGACGGCGACGAGTACGTCCTCAACGGCGAGAAGATCTTCGTCACCTCCGGCGACCGCGCCGACCTGATCGTCGTCTGGGCGACGCTCGACCGCTCCAAGGGCCGGGCCGCGATCAAGTCGTTCA
The DNA here is from genome assembly GCA_963739875.1 of uncultured Solirubrobacterales bacterium. Taxonomy (GTDB): domain Bacteria; phylum Actinomycetota; class Thermoleophilia; order Solirubrobacterales; family 70-9; genus VAYN01. The sequence continues at coordinate 287,103 of CAVUCD010000012.1, read as the reverse complement.
TCGTCGAGCGCGACAACCCGGGCCTGAAGCTCGACCGGCTCGAGCACAAGCTCGGGATCCGCGCCTCCGACACCGCCAACTTCACCCTCCAGGACTGCCGGGTGCCGAAGGAGGCGCTGCTCGGCAGCGCCGACGTCGAGGACAAGAAGGGCTTCGGCGGCGCGATGCAGACCTTCGACAACACCCGGCCGCTGGTCGCGGCGATGGCGGTCGGCCTGACCCGGGCGGCGCTGGAGGAGACCCGCGAGCAGCTCGCCGCCGCCGGCGTCGAGGTCGACTACTCGACCCCCGCCCTCTGCCAGCACGCCGCCGCGGCGCGCTTCCTGGAGATGGAGGCCGACTACGAGGCCGCCTGGCTGCTGACCCTGCAGGCGGCCTGGATGGCCGACAACGGCAAGCCCAACTCGCTGCAGGCCTCGATGGCCAAGGCGAAGGCCGGCCGCACCTGCGTCGACGTCGCCCTCGGCTGCGTCGAGCTCTGCGGCAGCGTCGGCTACGGCGAGAACGAGCTGCTCGAGAAGTGGGCCCGCGACGCCAAGATCCTCGACATCTTCGAGGGCACCCAGCAGATCCAGCTGCTGATCGTCGCGCGTCAGCTGCTCGGCAAGAGCTCCAGCCGAACTGCGCTAGCAGGCGCAGCTCCTGGGAGGGGCGTTTGGCGAGGTGGAGTTGGGGGCCTCTCCCCCGGAGACCGTCGCGCAGCTGGGTCGCGCTCCGCGGGTTGCAAGCGTCTGTACTTGAGCCTCCGGCGGGAGAGACCCCATACTCCACCCCACGGAAACTCCATCCCAGCTCCCAAGGTAGGCAGCTTTCGCGAGAGGAAGCTGCCAAGGGACGAGATGCTGTCCGTGGATCCGTGGGACGGATCCGGAGCTGGGAGCTTCCAGCGAGCGCGGAGGTCGGTGCCTCCGACGAAGGTCTGTCGCCCCTCTAAGTCGGGCCAGAGCTCAGCTGCGCGACGGCCTTCGTGAGCACCGATAGATCGCGGCCGCTGCGCGACGGCTTCCGGGAGAGGGGCACCGGACCCTCCGACTAGGGCAGACTCCCGGCCCGTGAACCTGATCGAGGACTTGATGGAGCGCTCGCCGGCCTCGCGGCTGGGGATCGTCGCGATCGATGCCGAGGGCAACCGGCGCGACTGGCACTTCGGCGAACTGATCGCCTGCTCGGCCGGGCTCTCCGGCGCCTTCGCGGCGCGCGGGGTGCGGCGCGGCGACGTCGTGATGACGCTGGTCGGCAACCGGATCGAGTGGGTGCTCTCGATGCTCGCCTGCTGGCGGATGGGCGCGGTGGCGCTGCCCTGCAACACGCAGCTGCGCGGCCCCGACCTCGAGCTGCGGGTCGCCGCCGCCGCGCCGAAGCTCTGCGTCGGCGAGGAGGCGCTGCTGGCGAACCTGCCGGCCGGGCGTGCCGACGATGACCCTGGCCGAGGTCGACGAGGTGCTCGACGAGGACCGCCCGCAGGAGACCCCGGCCTCGATCGAGCCGATGGGCGCCGAGGACCCGGCGCTGATCGTCTTCACCTCCGGCACCACCGGCGAGCCGCGCGGCGTCGTCCACGCCTACCGCTACCTGTTCGGCCAGTCGATCCAGGCCGAGCACTGGTTCGGCTCCCGCAAGGGCGAGCTGGCCTGGTGCACGACGGCGACCGGCTGGTCGAAGTCGGCCCGCAACGTCTTCCTGGCGCCCTGGCTGACCGGCGCCGCCGCGGTCATCCACGACGGCCGCTTCGACCCGGCCGAGCGGCTCGACTTCGCCGAGGCGCTGGGCGTCAACGTGCTCTGCCAGGCGCCGACCGAGTACCGGATGCTGGCCCGGCGCACCACCCTGCGTCCCCTCCCCGCCCTGCGCCGCATGGTCTCCGCCGGGGAGCCGCTCGACCCGGAGACGATCGCCGCCTTCCGCGCCGCGACCGGCCTCGAGCCGGCCGACGGCTACGGCCAGACCGAGACCGGCCAGGTCACCGGCAACCTCGCCGGCGAGGCGGTCCGCGAGGGCTCGATGGGCAAGCCGCTGCCCGGGATCGAGACCCGCGTCGTCGAGGGCGAGCTGCAGCTGCGAACGTCGCCACCTCGCCGACCTTCTTCTCGCGCTACCTCGACGGCGAGCGCTTCGAAGCCGAGTGGTGGCCGACCGGGGACCTGGTCAGCGCCGACGAGGACGGCTACCTCTTCTTCGAGGGCCGCGACGACGACATCATCCTCTCCTCCGGCTACCGGATCGGCCCGACCGAGGTCGAGGCGGCGCTGCTCTCCCACCCCGACGTCGCCGAAGCCGCCGCGGTCGCGGCGCCCGACCCCGAGCGCGGCGCCGTCGTGCGGGCGATCGTCGTCCCCCGCGACCGCGAGCCCAGCGAGGAGCTGGCCCGCGAGCTGCAGGAGCACTGCAAGCGCGCAGACCGCCCCGTACAAGTTCCCCCGCATCGTCGATTTCGTCGCCGAGCTGCCGAAGACCAGCAGCGGCAAGATCAAGCGGGCGCAGCTGCGGCGGGGATAGCCCGAGCGCCGCTAGGCCGCGTCGGCCGCGAAGCCGTCAGCGGCGGCAACCGGGCGTCCGAGGTGGAAGCCCTGGGCCATGTCGACTCCGTACTCGCGCAGCATCCGGGTCGTGTCGTCGTCCTGGACGAACTCGGCGATCGTCCGCTTGCCCATGCCGCGGGCGATCTGGACGATCGCCTTCACGGTCAGCTGGTCGGCGTCGCTGCGCGGCATGTCGCGGACGAAGGAGCCGTCGATCTTGATCACGTCGAAGGGGATCCGCTTCAGGTAGTCGAAGGGGCCGAAGCCGGCGCCGTAGTCGTCGATCGCGACTTCGCAGCCGAACTCGGTCAGCCGGTCGGCGAAGCCGGCGGCGGTGTCGTAATCCTCGACCCGGGCGGTCTGGGTGATCTCGAAGGTGCAGCGACCCGGGTCGGCGTCGCCCTCGTCGAGCCGGCGTTCGATGAACTCGAGCACGGAGATATCGCTCAGCGACGCCCCGGAGATGTTCACGTGCAGCGAGACGGGCTTGCCGGCGCGCTCGCGCTCGGCCAGCATCTCCAGCGCCCTGCCGACGACCCAGCGATCGAGCTCCTGGACCATCCCGGAGCGCTCGGCGACCTCGATGAAAGAGGCCGCCGGCAGCAACTCGCCCTCGTCTCCGGTCATCCGCAGCAGCAGCTCGTAGCGCTCGACCCCACCGGAGGCGAGGCTGCGGATCGGCTGGGTCGCGAGGCTGAGCCGGTCCTGGGTCAGCGCGTCGCGGATCCGCGCGCTCGTCGTCTGCCCCCGGCGCGGCTTGCGCCGCAGCTCCTCGGGGCCCGTCGAAGAGCGCGATCCGGTTCCGCCCCTCTTCCTTGGCCCGGTACATCGCCTGGTCGGCGGCGACCAGCACCGCCTCGGCGCCGGCGCCGCCCTTGCCGCCGAACATCGTGATCCCGACGCTGATCGTCGCCATCCCGAGCTCGGAGCCGGCGGGGAAGCCCTCCGCCACCTCGGCGCGCAGATCCTCGCCGAGCTGCAGGGCACCGGCGGTGTCGGTCTGGGGCATCAGCACCGCGAACTCGTCGCCGGAGAGCCGGGCGACGATGTCGGTCGTCCGAATCCGCTCCCGCAGGATCCCGGAGATGCGACGGATCAGGTTGTCCCCGGGCTGATGGCCGAGCTGGTCGTTGACCTCCTTGAGGCCGTCGATGTCGATGATCATCACCGCCCCCTGGCCGCCGTAGCGGTCGGAGAAGGAGACGTAGCGGTCGAGCTTGGCGCGGAAGCTGCGCCGGTTCAGCAATCCGGTCAGCGAGTCATGGTCGGCGAGGTAGCGCAGCTCCGCCTCGGTCTTCTCGGCTTCGAAGAGGGCGTTCTCGATCACCTCCCGATCCTCGCTGGCGAGCTTGCCGAGGACCGCCTCTAGAGCGGGATCAAGCTTCTCGGACCTGCGCGCATTGCTCACCGACTGTGACGGTAGTGACTTCGCGCCGCGCGAGCGCGCCAAGTCCTCCAAATCCGCCACTGGACTCGAATTTCGGCGATCGGCGCCAGCAAATAATTGGCTTGCGAGGCGGTCCTGGGTAGGCTGAGGCGGATGCCCAACCGGCTCGCCCAGGAGACCAGCCCCTACCTGCTCCAGCACCGCGACAACCCGGTCGACTGGTACCCCTGGGGGCCGGAGGCGCTGGAGCGCGCCCGGGAGCAGGACCGGCCGATCCTGCTCTCGGTCGGCTACTCCGCCTGCCACTGGTGCCACGTGATGGAGCGCGAGTCCTTCGAGGACGCCGAGACCGCGGCCTACATGAACGAGCACTTCGTCTGCATCAAGGTCGACCGCGAGGAGCGGCCCGACGTCGACGCGATCTACATGGAGGCGGTGCAGGCGATGACCGGCCAGGGCGGTTGGCCGATGACCGTCTTCCTCGACCCCGACGGCGTGCCCTTCTACGGCGGCACCTACTTCCCGCCGGACGAGAGCCGCGGCATGCCGAGCTTCCGGATGGTGATGGAAGCGATCGTCGACGCCTTCGAGGGCAAGCGCGAGGAGATCCGCGAGCGCGCCGCCGCGACCCGCGCCCGCCTCGGCGCGATCGGCGCGGTCGAGCCGAACCCCGACCTGCCCGATGCCGCCGCGCTGGAGGAGACGATCGCGCGGCTGCTCGCCGGCGCCGATCGCGAGAACGGCGGCTTCCGCGGGGCGCCGAAGTTCCCGCCCGCCTCGGCCCTGGAGCTGCTGCTCTCGCGCGGCGAGACCGCGGTCGTCGAGGAGACGCTCGACGCGATGCTCGCCGGCGGCATCTACGACCAGCTCGGCGGCGGCTTCGCCCGCTACTCGGTCGACGCCGTCTGGCTCGTCCCCCACTTCGAGAAGATGCTCTACGACAACGCCCTGCTGGCGCGCGCCTACCTGCACGGCTGGCAGGTCCTCGGCCACGAGCGCTACCGCCGCGTCTGCGAGCAGACGCTGGACTGGATGCTGGCCGAGATGCGCGGCCCCGAGGGCGGCTTCTACTCGGCGCTCGACGCCGACTCCGAGGGCGAGGAGGGGCGCTTCTACGTCTGGACCCCGGCGCGAGATCCGCGAGCTGCTCGGCGAGGAGGCCGAGGCGCGTGATCGAGTTCTACGGCGTCAGCGAGCGCGGCAACTTCGAGGGCGCCAACATCCTCCACCTCGCCGGCGGCCCCGAGGCGAGCGCCCCCGGCCGGGCTCGACGCCGCTCGCCGGACCCTCTACGAGGCCCGGGCGAAGCGGGTCTGGCCGGGCCTCGACGACAAGCGGCTGACCGCCTGGAACGCGCTGGCGATCTCCGCCCTGGCCGAGGCCGGCGCGGTGCTCGGCCGCGCGGACTACCTCGACGCGGCCCGCGGCTGCGCGGAGTTCCTGCTCGGCTCCCTGCGCGACGGCGAGGGCCTGCCTGCTGCGCACCTACAAGGACGGCGACGCCCGCCTCAACGCCTACCTCGAGGACCACGCCTTCCTGCTCGAGGCGCTGCTGACGCTCTACGAGTCGAGCTTCGAGGTCCGCTGGTTCGAGCTGGCGCGCGAGCTCGCCGACACCACCGTCGCCCGCTTCGGCGACCCCGAGCGCGGCGGCTTCTACTCGACCTCCGCCGACCACGAGGAGCTGATCGCCCGCCGCAAGGAGATCGGCGACCACCCGATCCCCTCCGGCAACAGCTCGGTGGCGCTCGGCCTGCTCCGCCTCGCGGCGCTGACCGGCGAGCGCCCTACGAGCGACGAGGCCGAAGGCGTCCTCCGCCTCTTCGCCAAACCGGCGATCCAGCATCCCGAGACCTTCGCCCACCTGCTGCGGGCGCTCGACTTCCACCTGGCGCCGACCCGGGAGGTGGCGCTGGTCGGTGACGACCTGGCGAGCTCGCCGCCGGCGTCCGCTCCGACTTCCGCCCGCACCTGGTCCTCGCCGGCGGTCCCGAGGGCAGCGAGGATCGCCTGCGCTGCTCCGGAGGGCCGCACCGAGCGTCGACGGCCACCCCGCCGCCTACGTCTGCGAGAACTTCACCTGCCAGCTCCCGGTGACCGACCCCGGCGCCCTGAGCGCCCAGCTCGATTGATCGATGATCGAGTTGTGCCCCCTAGGGGGCACAAAGCAGCAATCGTCGCTCAGAGGGCGAGCTCGCGGACCTCGTCGAGGAGCGACGCGGCCGCCGACCTCGGCGCGACCTTCGCCCAGCGGCTTCGCCTGCAGCAGAGAGCCGCGGCCCTGGTGGATCGTCAGCGGCCGATCGAGCGCGACCGCGAGCATGATCGCCGCCGAGCCCGTCGCCTCGTCCTCGCCGATCCCGTCCTCGAGCGAGTAGCAGCGCGAGCGCACCTCCCCGGCCGCCTCGTCCTCCCAGGCCCAGCAGATAGGCAAGCTCCTCTCCCGGCGGCGGCCCGCTCGAGCGACTCGACCTCCGCCGCGGCGGCCAGCTCGATCAGCTCCCAGGGCGGTGACCACTCGGCCCTGGCGGCGACGAAGGTCAGCTCGCCCTCGCGCCCGCACCTCGACCTCGCCGGCCGGCGGCCGCAGCACCTCGACCCGATGCCCCTCCGCGCGCCAGCAGCCAGGCCGTCCCGACCGTCGGGTGACCGGCGAACGGCAGCTCCAAGCCCGGCGTGAAGATGCGGCATCTCGCCGCGCTCGGCGTCGTCGACGAAGACCGTCTCCGAGAACCCCAGCTCGTGGGCGACCGCCTGGCGTCGCTCCTCCGGGACCTCGGCGCCGTCGAGGAAGACGCCGAGCGGGTTCCCCCACTCTCCCGCCGCGCCGGTGAAGACCCTGAGGACGTGGAGCGTCGCCATCTACCGCGCCGCGGCCTCAGAGGATCGGCAGGAAGTTTTCGATCTCGAACGGGGTGACCTGGACGCGGTAGTCGTCCCATTCCTGCCGCTTGATCTCGACGAAGCGGCGGAAGGTGTGCTCGCCCAGCGTGCGCAGCACCAGCTCGGAGTCGGCGGCGACCTCGATCGCCTCGCCGAGCGTCGCCGGCAGCTGCTCGATGCCCTGGTGGGAGAGCTCCTCCTGCGAGAGGTGGTAGAGGTTCTGCTCCATCGGCTCGGGCAGCTCGTAGCCCTTCTCGACCCCTTCCAGCCCGGCCTGCAGCATCGCCGCGAAGCAGAGGTAGGGGTTGCAGGCGGGGTCGGGGCAGCGCAGCTCGGCCCGGGTCGCGGCCTCCTTGCCGGGGTGGTAGAGCGGCACCCGGATCAGCGCCGAGCGGTTGCGGCGCGACCAGGCGAGGTAGACCGGCGCCTCGAAGCCCGGGACCAGCCGCTTGTAGGAGTTGACCCACTGGGCGAAGAGGGGCGAGATCTCGCGCGCGTGCTTGAGCTGGCCGGCGATGAACGACTTCGCGGTCGGCGAGAGGTAATAGGGGTCGTCGGCGTCGTAGAAGGCGTTCTTGCCGTCTTTGCTGAGCGACTGGTGGACGTGCATCCCGGAGCCGTTCTCGCCGAACAGCGGCTTCGGCATGAAGGTCGCGTGGTAGCCGTATTTCATCGCGTACTCCTTGACGACGATCCGGTAGGTCATGCAGTCGTCGGCCATCTCGAGCGCGTTCTTGTAGCGCATGTCGACCTCGTGCTGGGAGGGGCCGACCTCGTGGTGGGTGTACTCGACGTGGATGCCCATCTTCTCCAGCGCCAGCACCGTCTCGCGGCGCAGATCGGAGCCGGCGTCGAGCGTGGTCAGGTCGAAGTAGCCGCCCTCGTCGAGCAGCTCGGGGACGCCGCCCTCGGGTTTGGCCGAGCGGAAGTAGAAGTACTCGAGCTCGGGACCGATGTTGTAGGCGTCGAAGCCGAGCTCCTCGGCGCGTTTCATCGCTCGCCGCAGGATCCAGCGCGGGTCGCCCTCGTAGGGGCCGCCGCCGGGCACGCGGATGTCGCAGAACATGCGGGCGACGGCGTCCTCCTGGTCGGGCCGCCAGGGGATCATCTCGAAGGTCGCCGGATCGGGCACCGCGAGCATGTCGGACTCCTCGATCGGGTTGAAGCCGGTGATCGAGGACCCGTCGAACCCCATGCCGCCTTCGAAGGCGTCCTCGAGCTCGGAGGAGTTGACCGAGAAGCTCTTCAGCTGACCGAGCACGTCGGTGAACCAGAGGCGGATGAAGCGAACGTCGTTCTGCTTGACGCTCTCGACGACGTCAGCGGCACTGCGGGGCTGCTCTGCCATTCCGGCCTCCTTGGCGTGTGCGCGAGAAGGTCGCAACGATAGGCGAATGAACCGGAGAGGTGCGGAACGCCGTATAGCGGGTAGAGACAGGGCAATCCGGCCAGCTTGCATGCAAGTCGAAAAGCAGGTATAACTTACACCTCGTAAGTAAGAGGCTCAAAGTAAAGTAAAGGCCACGTAAAGGCTCTGTAAAGCGAAATATCGCCCTCAGAAGAGCCAGAGACGAGACGCGACGTGACGGTAAAAACCGCAGTAAGCAGATTCCAGATCCACGACGAGCTGACGGCTCCAGACGACAGTGCGCCCCTGATCAAGACGATCCAGGCGACCGGCGGCGCGGTGACCAAGTTCGTCGGCGTTCTAGCCGGCTCTCCCGCAGTGCTTCGTGCCTACACCCGGATGCGTTCCGAGCTCCGCGGCGGCGTCCTCCCCCAGGCGACCCGCGAGCGGATCGCACTCGCTGTGGCCGAGCACCGCGAGGACAACTACAGCATCGCCCAGCACGCCAAGTCGGCGCGCCGGGCCGGCCTCGGCCTCGACGAGGTCTCCAGGGCGCGCAGCTTCACCTCCGCCGACGAGAAGGAGGCAGCGCTGCTGCTCTTCCTGAAGGAGACGCTGGACGCCGACGGCCCTCCCCCGCTCCACCTCCACGAGGAGGCCACGGGAGATCGGCTGGACCGACGAGGAGATCCTCGAGGCGGTCGGGCACCTTGCCCTCAACGAGTTCCAGAGCCTGATCGCCAGCGCCGCGGCGCTGCCCAAAGATCAGGCGACTCCGCGCGTGCTGCCCTCGGTGGCGTAGGCGCGGAGGGGTCGGTCACCGCTCCCCGCTCAACTTTTTCGGCCGGGGAGTTGGTGGCCGTCCGAGTTTCGTAGCACCGAAAAAGTACAAGCCGCGGGGAGCGGTGACCGACCCCTCCCCCGGCTTCGGACGAGGGCAGTACGCGCGGCGCCCCGAAGCTTGAGAAACCCGTCGCGGGGCCTCTGAAGCTTGAGATGCCCTGAGGTCGGCAGTCCCTCTGAAGCGTGAAGCGACCAAGCGCCGGCCGCCGAGCGACAGCTAGCCCCGGTACTTCAAGCGAACCCGTTTGACGGTGCCGAACCCGGGGAGCAGAAGACCGGAGTTCGTCGCGTGGGCGACGCGGAGAGGGGGTCCGAGAACGGAGCCAGTTTGCCCCGCCCGCAGGACCCCCTCTTCGCGTCGCTCGCGAGCGCGACATATCGGCCTAGTTCTCGACCAGCGTCGCGGTGTAAAGCAGACGTGCCGTGGTGTACCGGCAGCCGTAGGTGGCTCGGCGGCCGACCTTGAGCTGGGGTTCTCCCTGGCGGATGTCGGTCGAGTTGGTGCAGGTGCCGGGGGCGCGGCTGGCGCGCCAGACGTTGTTGCCGGGCAGGCCCTGGGCGAAGGTCGGGGCCCAGGTCGGCACCGTGATGCCGATGATGTCGCCCTTTTCGACTTCGAGGTTGGAGCCGAACTTGACCGTCTGGCCGAGATAGGGCGAGAGGACCTTGATCGCTCCCTGGCTGCGCAGGTTGTAGCGGGGCGGGTTGGTTCCGGGGACCCGGCGCAGGATCGCCAGGCGCGCCTCCGGCGGCGTGCCGAAGAAGCCGTTGAAGAAGGAGCGCTGCGAGTTGGTCGGCTGGGCCAGGGTCAGCGTCCAGGACTTGATCGTGCCGTCCTTGGGGACGAGGAAGGGAAGGCTGGTCTGGCCGTTGTTGACCTGGAAGCCGGTGACGCTGCCGACCGCCTGACAGGGCAGCTCGGGGCAGGAGGGGTCGGGCACGGTCGCGGTATGACCGAGTTCGACCGTCGTCTTGGTCACCGGAGCGGCGCTGGAGCTGGTCACGAGGCCGATCGCGAGCACGAGAGAGCCGGCGGCGATCGCCAGCATCGAGCCAGCGTCCCCTACGGGACCTGGCCAGATCTTGTGCTGCGTGCAACGACCTCGACATATGTGCTGCTCCTCTCGTAATTACGGGCACTGCCTGAACACGGCAGACTAGCCCTCGGAGCGGCCGGAGCGATCTCGCTCGGTCGGGCCCGGACCTTTGTCGAGGCTCAGCGGTTGGCGCTCTGGCGCGCCAGATTCATCGCGACCGCGTAGCGGACCTGGCCCACTCCTTCGAGGCCCAGGGCTTCGCTGGCGGCGGCGGTCAGGTCCCAGGAGCGGCCTTTGACGTAGGGCCCGCGATCGATCACCTGGGTGATCAGCGCGTGGCCGTGGTAGACGAACTTGACCGTGGTCCCGCAGGGAAGCGTCTTGTTGGCGACGCCGAGCGTTTCCGGGCGCAGGGTCTCGCCGCAGGCCGTTTTGTCGCCCCACAGGCCCGGGCCGTACCAGCTGGCGCCGGCGGTTTTCATCGGGCTGAAGACGATTTCCTGGCCTTCCGGCGAGCTGCCGCCGAAGGCGGTGTAGCTGGAGGCGCCCCCGGTCGACGCCTGGGCCGAGACGGCGCCGAGCGGCAGCGGTCGCGATCAGGGCGAGCGAAATCCCCCAGCGCAGGCGCCGGATCGCTCGTGGCTGGCGCCGAAGCGCCCGTCGTGAATCGTCTTTCCGCCCATGGCGGTATTCGCTTGGCATAGCTCTTTCCAGGCGCTTACGGGGTTAGCTGTCGGGCTCGCGCTGAAAGAGCTGCGCTACGCGGCTGATGCCTGCGATTCGCCCCCACTAATTGGGTCCCCCGCTCCCCGCGGTATGTAGGCGGAGATTCAGCGGAAGTTGGCAGCAGGTTAGCAAACGCTAAGACAGGAAAATCCGGCTGACGCCGAAGGGCTTGTCTGCGCCTATGAATCGACGCCTGGCGCCGCTTCGTCGAACTTTGCACGGCGGCGACCGCAGACATGGGAAAGGCCCCCTTTCGAGGGCCTTTCCGTTAGCGGGCCGGTAAGCCGGATCCTGTCGTGAGCGGACATCTATCTCACCGGGGCCGGAGCCCCGGAGGGGTCGCCGAAGCGATCCTGCGGCCCACCTGGACCTCGCCGAGCCGGGTCGACGGTCCTGCTTGGCCTTGCACCGGGCGGGGTTTGCCTGGCCGCCGCGTCACCGCGACGCCGGTGCGCTCTTACCGCACCATTTCACCTTTGCCTGTACGCGACTCACGTGTGGCCGCGCCATCGGCCGTATGTTTCTGTGGCACTTTCCCGCGGGTTTCCCCGGGTGGGCGTTACCCACCGCCCTGCTCTGTGGTGTCCGGACTTTCCTCGAGGGGTTTTCTCTCCCCCCGCGGTCCGCTTGGCCCGCCCGGCGATGGTAGCCCCCGCGACCGAATCGGCCAGGCTGGAGCGGGATATGGTGGCGGGGATGCGGACCGCGGTCGTAACCGGAGCGGGCGGAGGGCTCGGGCGGGCGATCGCGATCGAGCTCGCCGGGCGCGGCTACGCGGTCGCGGTGACCGACGTCGACGGCGCCGCGGCGGCCGCGACCGCGGCCACGATCGGCGCCGCCGCGGAGTCGTCGGTCCTCGACGTTCGCGACGAGGCAGCCTGCCGCTCGCTCGCCGCCGCGACCGTCGCCGAGCACGGCTCGCTCGACCTCTGGGTCAACAACGCCGGCGTGCTCTTCACCGGCCTCGCCTGGGAGCAGGACGAGGCGACGCGGGCGTCGATGCTGGCGATCAACGCCACCGGCACGATCAACGGCACCGTCGCCGCGCTCGAGCAGATGGTTCCCGCCGGACGCGGCCACGTGATCAACGTGATCTCGCTCGCCGGCATCGTCGCCGCCCCCGGCGAGGTCACCTACTCGGCGAGCAAGCACGCGGCGATGGCCTTCACGCTGGGCACCCTGTTCGACCTCCGCCGCGCCGGCCACGGAGGGATCGACCTCTCGGCCCTCTGCCCCGACGGGATCTGGACCCCGATGCTCGAGGACAAGCTCGACGACCCCGACGCCGCCGGCTCCTTCTCCGGCCACCTCCTCACCCCGGAGCAGGTCGCCCGCGAGGTCGGCAAGCTGACCGAGCAGCCGCGCCCGATCCTGATCATCCCCCGCTGGCGCGGCCCGTTGCTGCGGACCTTCGACCTCTTCCCCCGCCTCGGCCTGCGCCTGATCCCGCTGGTGATGTGGGACGCGCGGCGACGACAGCGGCGCTACAAACGGCTGATCCAGTCCGGCCGCTGGCCGAAGTAGGCTCGCATCAGACCTTGCGGAAGACGCCGACGACCTTGCCGAGCACGCGGGCCTCGGTGGTGAGGATCGGTTCCATTTCGTCGTTCTCGGGCTGCAGCCGGATGTGGTCGGCTTCGCGGTAGATCCGCTTCACCGTCGCCTCCTCGCCGATCAGGGCGACGACGATCTCGCCGTCGACCGCGTCGTCGGCCGGGCGGACGACGACGTAGTCGGCTTCGAGGATGCCGGCGTTCTTCATGCTTTCGCCGCGGATCTGGAGGATGTAGTCGCCGTCCTCGCCGCCGATCACGTCGGGGATCTCGAGGTACTCCTCGATGTTCTCCTCGGCCAGGATCGGCTCACCGGCCGCCACCTGGCCGACCAGCGGCAGGCCGCTGCTCGGGCCGATCGTCCGCTTCGCCTTGTCGAACAGCAGCTCGATCGCGCGCGGCTTCGAGGGATCGCGCCGCAGCAGCCCGATCTTCTCCAGGTTCGCCAGGTGCGCGTGCACGGTCGAAGAAGAGTGCAGCCCGACCGCTTTGCCGATCTCCCGCACGGTCGGCGGGTAGCCGGTCTTGGCCGCGTACTTGCGGATGAAGTCGAAGATCTCCTTCTGCCGCTTGGTCAGGTCAAGGTCAACCATCGTTGGTCTCGTTTCCCTCCGTTTGCCGGGTCAACGTGCGCGTCCGAAAGACGTCCGAACACTTGTTCGCAGGCTACCGCCTCGTTCGGATGCCCGCAAGGCAACGGCTCCCCGGCCGCCAAACATCTAGAATCGACGCCCTCCCGCGGCCGTGGCGGAACTGGTAGACGCGCAAGGTTGAGGGCCTTGTGGGTGGAAACACCCGTGATGGTTCGACTCCATTCGGCCGCATCGAAAAGCCCCCGCAGCGGGGGTTTTTCGTTCCCGGGGCGTTTTAGAAAGGTCCTCGATCGACGGTGACCTTCGGCCTGGGCGGCTTTCTGTCGGGTCGTCACGAATGATGGAAACGGGGCGATCGGCACCTAATCCATGCGCAGCCGAAGCGAAACCCCGGACGATTAACGTGCCATGGGATGAACGCTTAGGACCGCGCGCTGATCGCGCTCGTGCGCTGTCTCGGGGCGCCGCCAAAGCCAGCGCAACTCGAAAACGAAAGCGTCCATCTTCAAAGGATGGCAGCGGGGGATCGTCATCTGGCCCAAGAGGCAAGCGAAAGGGCGGCTGCGTGCCGCGCGCAGAAGCATCGAACGTGCGAGCGGTCACAGGCATCGGCGGCTCGCCGCGCGCTTGAAGTCGCCCAGGCTCACGTGAATGAAGCGAAGAAGCTCGCTGAGAAGCGAACGCGATGGATTGACAGACGACGGCACCGAGACTGCCCTGTCGACCAGCTGTCGGTCACGGCGCCAGCAGCGTCGCCGTCCAGCCCTCGCCGTCGCGCTCGAAGAGCCGGCGCTCGTGCAGCCTGTCCTCCGCCTCGCTCCAGAGCTCGACCGTGTCCGGGCGCACCCGCAGCGCGCCCCAATCCTCGGGGCAGCGCGGGGCCGTCTCCTGCACCCGGGCGAGATGGGCGAGGCGATCGCGCAGCGGCGCCAGGTCGGCGATCTGTTCTCCCTGGCGGGAGACGATCGTCTGCAGCTGATGGGCGGGGTCGCGGTCGGCGAAGAGCTCCTCGGCCAGCGCCCGCTCGGCCAGCGCCGCCTCGCCGGTCAGGTGCGCCTGGCGACCCAGCGAGGGCCAGTGGAAGAGCAGCGCGACCCGCGGGTTGGCCTCGATCTCGCGCGCCTTGCGCGTCCACAGCGCCGAGGTGAAGACGAGCGCGTCGTCCTCGAGTCGCTTCAGCGTCACGGTCCGCGCCGACGGTCGCCCCTCGGCGCCGACGGTGACGAAGGCGACCGCGGCCGGGTGCGGCGCGCCGGCGGCGCGCGCCTCCTCGATCCAGCGGCCGAGCTCGCGTATCGGGTCGTCCGAGCTCATCGTCGGAGAATAATTCGGGCGGACCGGGGAATGCAGGGTACGCTCTGATTCAGCGTGCCGAGTGGGATCGGCGCGGACGAGAAGGAGGAGCGATGTACGACTACGTGATCGTCGGCGCGGGATCGGCCGGGTGCGTCCTCGCGGCGCGCCTCTCCGAGGATCCCGAGGTCAGCGTCCTGCTGCTGGAGGCCGGGCCGCCCGACGCGAAGGCGAACATCCACGTCCCGCTCGGCTACCTGAAACTGGCGCGAACCGACGTCGACTGGGACTACTGCACGGCGCCGGAAGCCAGGCTGCCACGGCCGCCGGCTGCCGATTCCCCGCGGCAAGGTCCTCGGCGGCTCCTCCTCGATCAACGCGATGATCTACATCCGCGGCAACCGCGCCGACTACGACGGCTGGGGCGCGCCGGGGTGGAGCTGGGACGACCTCTTCCCCTACTTCCTCAAGGCGGAGGACAACGAGCGCGGGGCGTCGCGCTGGCACGGGGTCGGCGGGCCGCTGCCGGTCTCCGACCAGCGCTCCGGCAACGCGATCACGCCGGCGTTCGTCGAGGCCGGGGTCGAAGCGGGGCTGTCGCGCAACGACGACTTCAACGCCGCCGAGCAGGACGGGGCCGGGATGTACCAGGTGACGCAGCGGGGCGGGATGCGCGCCAGCGCCGCCGTCGCCTACCTGCACCCGGCGATGGAGCGGCCGAACCTGACGGTGATGCCCCACATGCAGGTCACCCGCATCCTCTTCGACGGCACCCGGGCGAGCGGCGTCGAGGCGACTCAGCTCGGTCAGACACAGGAGCTGCGGGCCGAGCGCGAGGTGATCCTCAGCGCCGGCACCTACAACTCGCCGCAGCTGCTGATGCTCTCCGGGGTCGGGCCCGCCGAGCACCTGGCGCTGCGCGAGGTCGAGCCGCTGCTCGACCAGCCGGCGGTCGGCGCCAACCTCAGCGACCACGCGGCCAGCTTCGCCGTCTGGACGACGCCGGAGCCGGAGAGCCTGCTGGCGGCGCTGGAGCCGGCGGCGCTGGAGGAGTTCGCCGCCACCCAGACCGGGCCCTTCGCCTCCAACCTCGCGGAGTCGGGCGCGTTCGCCCGGGTCGAGGCGGGTGCCGAGGCGCCGGACACGCAGTTCCACGTCGCCCCGGTCCACATCGTCGAAGAAGGCATGGGCGACCCGCAGGCCCACGGCGTCTGGGTCTCCCCCTGCCTGCTGACCCCGGCCAGCCGCGGCTCGGTCCAGCTCGCCTCCAACGATCCGAGCGCGAAGCCGATCGTCCGCCACTCGTTCTTCAGCGCCGAGGAGGACATGCCGCGGATGATCGCCGCGGTGCGGCTGATGCAGGAGATCTGCGCCCGCCCGGCGATGGCGCCCTACTGCGCCGACCCCTTCACCGGTCCCGGCCGGCGACAGCGAGGACGACCTCCGCGCCCACGTCGCCGCCACCACCTTCCCGATCTACCACCCGGTGGGGACCTGCGCGATCGGCTCGGTCGTCGACGCCGACCTCCGCGTCCAGGGCCTCGAGGGAATCCGCGTCGTCGACGCCTCGGTGATGCCGGCGGTGCCCCGCGGCAACACCAACGCCCCGGTGATCGCGATCGCCGAGCGCGCCGCCGACCTGATCAAGGGGGCGAGCCCGCTCGGCGCCGCGGACGCCGAGCAGTCGCCTCGCGCGGTTCTTTAGTTACGGAGGCGGTGCCGGCGCCGGCGAAGGGCTACGCCGGAGAACCGAGCGCCCGGTCGATGAACGGGCCGAGCAGGTCGGCGACGGCGGCCGCGGTGCGTCTCGGGCGACTCGCTGGGCGTCGTGATGTAGCTGATCGCCAGCCGGACCAGCGACTCGGAGAGCAGGCTGACGTCGGCTTTGGGCGCCTGCGGCCAGCCCTCCTCGATCACCGCCGCGAGGCGCGCCGTCGCCCAGTGGACGACCGGCATCCCCTGGGTGGTGACGAAGGGCAGCATGCCGCCGGTGCCGTCGTCGCTGAGCAGGATGCGGATCAGCGGGTCCTCGCCGGCGGTGCGGAGGAAGAGCTCCAGCGCGGCGCCGACCGCGGCGCGCGGGTCGTCGAGGTGCTGCCTGACCGCGGCCTCGACCTCGTCGAGGAAGTCGCTCGCCGTCGTCGATCACGAAGGCGAGCCCGAACTCGTTGCGGTTGCCGAACTCCTTGTAGAGGGTCTGGCGGCTGACGCCGGCGGCGGCGGCGATGTCCGACATCGTGATCTCCGACCAGGGCCGCTGCTCGAGCTGGTCGCGGGCGGCGTCGAAGAGGGTCTTCCGCAGCAGCTCCCGGGTCGCCTCGTGGTACGGGGTGCGCGCGCTCGCCATCGCCCCCATCGTCGCAGCGGCGGCGGTCAATCGTCGTCGACGGGCTCGAAGTCGACCTTGTCGCGGACGCCGCAGTCGGGGCAGGCCCAGTCGTCGGGGACGGCGCTCCAGGGCGTGCCGGCCGGGAAGCCCTCGCGCGGGTGGCCGGCGTCCTCGTCGTAGACGTAGCCGCAGCCGGGGCAGCGCCAGGCGCTCACGCGACGACCCCCTGGCGGGCGAGGATCCGCTCGCGCTTGCGCGGCTGGATGTTGGCGCGGCTGAGGTCGCCTTCGAAGTGATCGAGCAGGCGCGGGTCCATCACCCGTCGCCAGAGCGGCGGGAACCAGGCGAGGACGATCATCCCCGCGTAGCCGGTCGGCAGCTGCGGCGCCTCGTCGACGTGGCGCAGCGCCTGGTAGCGGCGGGTCGGGTTGGCGTGGTGATCGGAGTGGCGCTGCAGGTGGTAGAGCAGCACGTTGGAGGCGACGTTGTTGCTGTTCCAGCTGTGCTCCGGCAGGCAGCGCTCGTAGCGGCCGTCCTCGCGCTTCTGGCGCAGCAGGCCGTAGTGCTCGAGGTAGTTGACGACCTCCAGCAGCGAGAAGCCGATCACCGCCTGGAGCAGCAGGTAGGGCAGGACGACCGGGCCGAAGACGACCGCCAGCGCGGCGAACAGGACGACGGTCATCGCCCAGGCGCCGAGGATGTCGTTGCGCAGCGTCCAGTGCGACTTGCCGAGCCGGTCGAGGCGGGCCGCCTCGATCCCCCAGGCCGAGCGCAGGCTGCCGGAGACGGTGCGCGGCAGGAAGGCCCAGAAGCTCTCCCCCAGCCGCGAGCTGGCCGGGTCCTCGGGGGTGGCGACGCGGACGTGGTGGCCGCGGTTGTGCTCGATGAAGAAGTGGCCGTAGCCGGTCTGCGCGAGGGCGACGCGGCTCAGCCACTTCTCCGAGCTGGCCCGCTTGTGGCCGAGCTCGTGGGCGGTGTTGATCGCGATCCCGCCGACGACGCCGATGGTGAACGCGAGGCCGATGCTTTCGACCACCGAGAGCTCGCCGTTCCCCCACAGCCAGCAGGCGAAGATCAGGCCGGCGTACTGGATCGGGATGAAGACGTAGGTGCACCAGCGGTAGTAGCGGTCCTGCTCGAGCCACTTGAGCACGCTGTCGGGCGGGTTGGTCGCGTCGACCCCGACCGCGATGTCGAGCAGCGGGAAGGCGACGAAGACCAGCAGCGGGCCGAGGAACCAGAAGCCGCCGAAGCCGGTCGCCGCGACCGCCCCCCAGGCCATGAACGGCGCCAGCGGCACGACGATCCCGAGCAGCCACGCGTAGCGCTTGCCATCGCTCCAGGTCGCCGGATTGACCTCGACCTCGTCGTGGTGATGGTGGTGATGCGCGTGTTCTACGTGCGCCTCCACGGTGCCTCCCTTGTCAAACTCGTACCGGAGTCCGCAGTGCTTGACAAATGTACCCCGTTTGTCAACCATCGATACAAAACTTAAAAGGCTGTCGAAGATCTAGGGCGGATCTAGCGCGAGCTCGGGAGGGCCGATGACCAAGCGAGGCGGTCACGACACGGTGCCCGCGTAGCAGCGCTACGCGGGCACCGGAGAGGGGCCGATCGCGCAGAGTCAGCGGCCCTATCCGGGCCGCGATAGATCCGTTCTAGATCTTCAGGAGGACGATGGTGTTCACGACCCAGAGCACGGCGAAGAAGACGGTGGCGCGGTCGAGGTTGCGCTCGACCATCGAGCCGCCGCCGATCGAGCTGCCACCGCCGCCGATGCCGAAGGCGCCGGAGAGCCCCGCGTCTTTGCCCGAGTGGAGCAGGATGAGGAAGATCAGGACGACGGAGATGATCACCTGGATGACGCTGAGGATCGTGTACACGGGCGGGAAGTCTAGCTCTGCTTGAGCTTTTCGGGCGTCCCGTCGCCGTTGGCGGCAGTTCCGTCGCCATTGCCGTGGGCGCCGTCGCCGTGGCCGTTGCCGTCCACCCGGTCGAGGATCTCGACCGCTTCCTTGCGCAGCTCGGCGTCGAGGATCGCGTAGTCCTCGTCGGAGAGCTTGCCGGAGGCGTGGTCGAGTTCGGCGTCGCGGATCTCGCGGTACTTGGCTTCCTTCAGCGCGTCGGCCTCGGTCCGCACCAGCGCGCCTCGGCGGCGGCCGCGCGAGGGCCAGACGGCGATCAGCGCGCCGATCAGGCCGATCAGGCCGCCGATCCACATCCAGATGACCAGCGGGTTGACGATCACCTTGAAGGTCGTCGGCGAGGCGTCGGCGACGTAGGTCCTGGCGATCTTTTCGGCGGTCAGCGTCTGCAGCGGTTGATCTGTTCGAGCGCCGCCGGCCTCAGGCTGGGGTCTTCCCGCGCCTGCAGCATCAGCGCTCCCACCGCTTTGCACTGCGGCGGCGTCCCCGGACCGCCCCGGACGCAGTCGGCGAAGCCTTTGTCGGCGGCGCGGGCGCGGTGCTGGACGGCGACTATTTCCGGGCGGACCGCGGTCCAGATGTCGTGGCCGAGCCCCGGTTCGAGGCCGATCTCGCTGTTCGCCTCGCCGTCGAAGTAGGGGGAGATCCCGGTGTCCGGCCGCTCCCCGTCGGGCGGAAGAAGCGGGCGTCGGGACGCAGGGTGAAGGTATTGCCGCCGCTTGCGACCCGCAGCACCGCGCCGACGGTGAAGTTCGTCGCTGACGCTGGCACGTCGGCTTCACGTAGGTGATCTTGCTGCCGTCGACGACGGTGGTCTCGCCCGGCCTCAGGCTGACTTCGCGGTTGGTCTGGAAGCTCGAGGAGGCGGCGATGCCGATCAGCACGACGGCGATGCCGATGTGGACGATGTAGCCGCCGTAGCGGCGCCGGTTGCGGGAGACGACGGCGATCAGCGCGCCCGCCATCGAGCCGCCGGAGATCTTGTGCCGCGCGGGGGCGCCGTTCCAGAACTCCTGGACGAGGCCGGTGATCGCGAAGGCGGCGAAGCCGAAGAGCGCCAGCGCCCAGGGCTTGCGGGCGGCGTCGGTGAACAGCACCAACAACACGGTTGCGGCCACGCCGACGATCAGCGGGATGCGGAAGACCCGCTTCGCCGAGGCCCAGCTGACCCGGCGCCAGGCGAGCAGCGGCCCGATCCCGGTGAAGAGGACGAGCAGGATCGCCAGCGGCGTCGTGTACCGGTCGAACCAGGGCGCCGCCAGCGAGGCCTTGCTGCCGGTGAAGAGTTCCGAGATCAGCGGGAAGAAGGTGCCCCAGGCGATCACCGCGGTCAGCCCGACCAGCAGCAGGTTGTTGACCAGGAAGACCGACTCGCGCGAGACCAGCGAGTCGATCCGCTTCTCCGAGCGCAGGTCGTCGAGCCGCGAGACGATCAGCACCGTCGAGCCGATCACGACGACCCCGATCAGGCCGAGGATGTAGGGCCCGACGGTGTTGTTGCCGAAGGCGTGGATCGACTGCAGGACCCCGGAGCGGACCAGGAAGGTGCCGAGCAGGGCCAGCGAGAACGTGGCGACGATCAGGCAGGCGTTCCAGACCTTCAACATCCCGCGTTTCTCCTGGACCATGATCGAGTGCAGGAAGGCGGTGACGACCAGAAACGGCATCAGCGCCGCGTTCTCGACCGGGTCCCAGGCCCAGTAGCCGCCCCAGCCGAGCTCGGTGTAGGACCAGCGGGCGCCGAGCAGCAGGCCGAAGCCGAGGAAGGTCCAGGCGATCAGCGCGAAGCGGCGGGTCGAGCGGATCCATTCGGCGTCGAGCCGGCGGGTGATCAGGGCGCCGATCGCGAAGGCGAAGGGCACCGTCAGCGAGACGTACCCCGAGTAGAGCATCGGCGGGTGGATCATCATGCTCGGGTGCTGCAGCAGCGGGTTGAGGCCGATCCCGTCGGCCGGCGCCGGGCTGAGGCTTGCGAACGGGTTGACGTCGGGGGCGAAGAGCATCAGCCCGGTGAAGAAGGAGGCGACGCCCATCAGCACCGCGGTCGCCCAGGGGACGATCTCGCGCAGCTTGTTCCGGGTCGCGAAGAGGGCGGCGCTGGAGACGATCGAGAGCACCCAGGCCCAGAGCAGCAGCGAGCCTTCCTGGCTCGACCACATCGCCGCCAGCTTGTAGAAGATCGGCGTCTCGATCGAGGAGTGCTGCTGGACGATGTTGAAGGAGAAGTCGTTGTTGGCGAAGGCGACCTCGATGATCACCACGCAGATCGTCAGCAGCCCGAAGAAGACGTAGACGGTGCGGCGGGAGAGATCGACCAGCGGCGCTCGTCGTTGCGGCCGAGGAGAGCGACCACCCCGGCGCTGACGGCGGCGAGAAAGGCGAGCGCCAGCAGGACGCTGCCGAGGCTAGTCATTGGTCTTGGTCGTGAACTTCGACGGGCACTTGGTGATCAGGCTATTCGGTTCGCCGACGAAGGTGCCGCTCTGCATCGCCCCCGTCAGGACGATCTCGCGGCCGCCGCGGAACGGATCCGGGATGGTGCCGGTGTAGGTGACCGGCAGGGGGCGGCCTTCGCCTTCGCGATCGACGACGTGGAAGGCGATGCCGCTGCCGTGGTGCTGGATCGAGCCGGTCACCACTTTGCCGGTCATCTCGTAGCTGGTGCCAGGCGCGGCGCCGAGCAGCTGCGACGGTTCCTTCGCCTCGGTCGAGGCGGAGAACGAGGTGTAGATCAGGGCAACCGCGAGCAGCACGGCAACGCTGAGCGCTACGACCAGTCGGATCTTCCGCTTGCGCTGGGGGTCCACGAGCAGATGGGATTATCGCAAGCCCAGCCTTTCCGTCGGTTAAAGGCCGAGCGCGGGATTCAGCTTCATCGCCCCGGACTAGCGGCGGCCGAGGAGGATGCGCACCGCGCGCAGGTAGGCGCGCAGGGCGATGCGGGCCGGCAGCGAGCGGGCGACGCCGGCGATGAAGGGGGAATCGAGGTCGGCGCTGAGCCAGGAGGCGAACTCGGCGCTGCTGACGGCGCGGCCGCGCTGGATCCGCCGTCGCTCGCGCAGCAGGCGCGGCAGCCAGCGCAGCGCTTCCAGGTTCGCGGTCAGCTTCTGCCGCCCCCAGCCGCCCGAGCTGGCGACCGCGAGCAGCGCCAGCTCGGTGGCGAGCAGCGCCGGCGCCAGCAGGATCAGCAGCGGCGCCGGGTAGTCGCGGATCAGGAAGGCGAGGCGGTTGCGCTCCAGCCAGCGCCACTTGTGCTCGCGGCCGTCGAACTCGTAGTCGTGGGCGACGACCGCCGCCGGTTCGATCCCGAGGGTCTCGCCGCGCAGGCGCAGGCGCAGCGAGAGGTCGACGTCCTCGTGGTACAGGAAGAACCGCTCCGGGAAGCCGCCGAGCTGGCGCCAGGTCGCGAGCGGGATCGCCAGGCAGGCGCCGGAGAGGGCGATCACCTCGCCGGCGGCGGGAGCCTCGGCGATCGGCCGTCCGTGCCCTCCCGCCCAGACGATCCCGGTGAAGTGGAGCGGGTTGCCGGCCGAGTTGATCCGCGTCCCCCCCGCCTCGGCGACCAGCGCCTGCCAGGCCGCCCAGCCGCGCCCCTCGAGCCAGGGCCGGCGGATCGCCTCGCCGCAGCCGGGCAGCGGCGTCGCGTCGGGGTTGAGGATGACGAGCAGGTCGCCGCTCGCCGCGGTGGCGCCGACGTTGACGCCGCCGGCGAAGCCGACGTTGCGCCCCATCGGCACGATCTGCGCCGCCGGCGCCAGCGCCAGGACCGCCTCGGCGGTGTCGTCGGCGGAGTCGTTGTCGACGACGATCAGCTCATCGCCCTCGCGCAGCTCCGGCAGCAGGGCGGGAAGCGTCCGGCGCAGCTCCTCGCGGCTGTTCCAGGCGACGATCAGGACTGAGAGCGACGGACGCACCGGCGCGGAGGCTAGTTGGCCTTCCGCGCCGGTGCGAGCGCGTCCGCGACCTCCCCGGCGCTACTTCTTCTTGCCGCAGGAGCTGATGTTCAGACGGAACTTGTTGTTCTTGACCTTCTTGCCGTTCTGGCCCTTGATGTTGAGGACGGCCGTCTGCTTGCCCTTGCAGATGTTGGTCGAGTTGACCAGGAGGCTCTTCTTGCCGCCCTACATGTTGAGGACGAACGTCTTCACCGGCACGTCCGGGCACCGAGTTGAACACCGTCTTCAGCCCGCCGTGTTTGGAGCTGATCACGCCGTCGAGCTGGATGTTGACCTGGCCGTGGAGGTCGGCGAGGAGATCCGGCAGTTTGTGCTCGGAGGAGACCAGGTAGACGTTGCCCTTCAACTTCCGCTGAGCAACGGCGTCATCGCTTCCGCCTGGCCGTAGATCGAGGCCGTCGGGCAGGTCTGCGAGGCCAGCTGCGCCCTGGTGCAGACGGTCTCGATGTGGCTCTGATCGAGGAACAGCGAGTGCGGCATCGTCAACGCCGTGCGGCTGACGTTGGCGTCGCCACTGCGCGCTTCCAGGATGGCCCGCATCTGCGGGTTCTTGTTCCGCGTGGTCCCGCCCTTGAGGCGGACGTGCAGCGTCGGCTTGAACTTCAGCTTTCGCAGCCGGTGGCCGAGTAGGGGTCGCTGAACGGGTAGGAGCTGAACGCCGCCGGGTTGGCCGGATTGGAGCCGCCGCCGCTGAGCGTCCCGCTGCTCGCCTGGGCGGCGCAGTTGGTCGGGTTGAGCATGAACTGGTTGCGGTTGATGTTGAAGTCGATCGAGCGGATGTCCAGCTTGACCCCGCCGAACACGTTCGGGATCGGGTCGGAGACCGCGTTGATCTGGGCGGTCTCCGGGTTCACGTTGAGCGCGACCCGGACGACGACGGTGCCGAGGTCGAACGGCCCGGCGACGCCGGGGGTGATCGAGACCAGCGACAGCGGCGCTCCTTTGTAGGGACCGGCGAGGAACGCCTTGCCGGCGATCTTGATCGGGCCGCTGCCGCTGCCGGCGGCGGTCGTCGTCGTGCCGATCTCGCTTGCCGCCGGGCAGCTGTAGCTGGCCTGCTGAGCGATGCCGCTGCTGGCCGCCGCGGCGGCGATGTTCGACTCCGGGCAGTAGGGGATCCCGGCGAGCTTGCCGATCACGCCCTTCGGCAGGGTCACGTTGACGGCTTTGAGCTCCTGCTCGCCGTCGGTGCGGCCGATGTGGACGGTGAACGGGCTGTAGGCACCGGCCTGGGTGCTGTTCGACTTCGCCGTGTAGCCCGGCGTGAACGGACGCGCCGCCAGGGTGGTCGGGCAGCTGCCGCCGCTCGGATCGCTGGTCAGGGTGATGGTCCCCGACGGTGTGTTTTTGTCCGGCGTGTCCCGACCACGGGGTCATCACGTCGTCGTCGTGTTGGGGCCACAGGTCGGCGGCGAGGTCAGCGTCCCTTTGTCGCCGCCGTTGAAGTGGAGGTGGAAGTTGCTGAACGTCGCCTGCGGGTTTTCGTCGACGACGGCGGTCAGCTGACCGGTCGCCAGGTTCGGGAACACCTTGCCGTCAGCCGCACGTTGACCCCGTAGCGGGTCGAGCCCGCGTGGATGAAGATCCGGAACTGTTCGCCCGTGCTCGGGTCGTTGCTCTGCGGTTCGCCGACGTAGACCTCGCCGGTCATCGAGTCGGCCGGCAGCGAGGGCGTCTGCACCTCGACGGTGCCGATCTTCGACGCCGCCGGGCAGCCGATCGGGTTGTTCGTGTGGTAGCCGAACTGCGCGTCGGTGCAGGCCACGAGGCCGTTGGCCGAGGCCGGGTTGATCCCCATCCCTTCCGGCAGCGTCACTTTGGCCATCTTCAGGTACGAGTTGGCGATCGCGTCGTTGGCGGTCGAAGGGATCCCGACGTCGACGGTCGTCGCTTCCGGCGTGTCGACCGCACCGCCCTGCGGCGGTCACGTCGATTGTCGGTTTGAACGGCACGTTCGTCGCAGCCGTTCGCGCCGGTCGGGCGTCGTGTAGCGATTTCGTGTCGACGACCGCGCTTCGTAGGGCGGGCCCTGCGATCGAGGTTGAGCTTCGAGACCTGGCCACCGCCGCGCAGTTGCTCGGCATCGTCAGGTAGGTGCCGTTGCCGGCCGTGCCGTTGAAGACCAGGCGCGACTCGATGATCGGCGGGCTTGTCGGCGGACCCGCCGGCGGCACGTGGATGTCGCTGATCGTGAAGGTGACGTGCTGGTCGACCGGGCTCAGCGAGCCGACGATGAAGGTCGGTCCCGTTTCGGTCAGGAAGCCGACCATCGACGGCACGCCGTTGAACGGCACCAGGTTGTAGACCGGCAGCGCGACCCGCGCTTGCAGCATTCGCCGCCGGGTGCGCAGTTGTTCGACGCCGGGGACTGCGCCGCGACGGTCAGATAGTTGATCCCGACCAGAGATGCTGGCGGGCATTTGTTGTCTTCCAGCTGTTCGAGTCGTGCACTGCGGCAGCGCTTCGGGGTTGACGCTCAGGCCTTCGGGCGTGTCGACGACGATGTCTTTGACGAAGCCTTCCGGGAAGCCGGCCCGCCGGGTGCGGATAGGTGTTGAGCTTGAAGTCGGTGATCCCGAAGTTCGGATGGCCGGCGGCCTGGGTGAAGAATTTCTCGGCTTCGACCCTTTGCACTGGCCCGGACTGCGGCAGCGGAGGAGCGCGGCAACCGGTTCCGCGCCGACCGCGGCGGTGTCTTCGTTTTCGTTGCAGGTGATCGATTCCCATTTTTCGATCCCGAACGCGGCGTGCGCGCCGGGCACCGCGAAAACGGCACCCAAAGCCATCACTCGCCAGCACGATCATCAAGCGCCTAGCCATTAAATCCTCCTCTGTCCCGATGAGCGGATAACGCCACCCCTGCAAGGCGCGCTACTCGTCGCGGCTTTCCCAAACCGCTGCCTGCAAACACAGTAGCTGGTCATTCGGCTCGTAAGCAAGGGCGCCTGGCCACAAGGTCTGGCCGAAGCGCTAACCCCTGCTTTCCCTTGTGCTTGCCCTTCGACTTCTTCTTGCTGCTCTTGCCGCAGGGGGTCCGCACCTTGGTCTTCTTGTTGGCCTTCTTGCCGTTCTGGCCTTTGAGCTGGACGATCGCCCGGACCGGCTTTCTGCAGAGGTTGGTCGAGGCGACCAGGAGGCCGTGCTTGCCGCCCGGCAGGGTGAGGACGAATTTCGTCACCGGCACGTCGGGGACGCGATCGAAGGTGGTGCGGATGCCGCCTTTGAAGCTGTCGATCCGGCCGACCAGGTCGATGTCGACCTGCCCTTCCAGGTGGGCGACCAGGTCGGGCAGGGGGTTGTTCGAGGAGCGCAGGTAGACCGGCCCTTCGAGCGGCTTGCCGAGCAGTGGCGAGAAGGCCCGGGCGTGGCCGTAGACCGATTTCTTCGGGCATTCGCGGGCGGCGAACTGGACCCGGGTGCAGACCTTCGCCAGGCTGGCCTGGTCGAGGAAGATCGCGTGCGGGAGGGCGACCGAGGCGCGGGCGACGTTGGCGTCGCCGGTCCGGGTCACCAGGGCCGCCCGCAGGCGCGGGTTCTGGTTGCGCTTGGTCGCGCCGAACAGGCGCAGCTTCAACTTCGGCTTGAACTTGAGCTTGTCGCAGCCGGTTCCCTGGGTCGGCGTCCGAGACCGGGAAGGCCGAGAAGGCCGCCGGGTTGGTCGGGTCCGCCCCGCCCCCCTTCAGCACGCCCGCCGTCGGCGCCCTTGTTGGCAGTTGGTCCCGTTGAGGGTGAATTCCTTGCGGTTGACGTTGACGAAGATCGAGCGGATGTCGAGCTTGGCGCCGCCGAAGACGTCGGGGATTTCGGCGACCGGGTTGATCTGGGCGGTTTCCGGGTCGACGTTGAGCGCGACCCTGACGACGACGGTGCCGAGGTCGAAGGGCCCGGCGAGCGCCGGCGTCACGACCACGAGCGAGAGCGGCGCGCCCTCGTAAGGACCGGCCAGGTATGCCTTGCCGTTGATCTTCAGCGGCGTGGTTCCGGTGCCGGACTGAATCGTGGCGATGCCGACCAGGCTTTCGTCCGGGCAGGCTGGCGTTTTTCTTCTCCGCCGCGCCAGCCTTGCCGGCGGCCGCCGCGATGTCCGCGGGCGGGCAGTAGGGGACGCCGGCGAGCTTCGCGGTCGCGCCCGGCGGCAGGGTGACGTCGACGCCTTTGAGCTCCTGCTGTCCCTGCGGGCGAGTCAGGTTGACCATGAAGGGCGTGTAGGCAAGCGCCTCGGTGCTGCCCGGCTGCGCGGTGAAGCCGGGCGCGAAGGGCCGTTCCGCCATCGTTTTCGCGCAGGCGCCTCCGCCCGGCGCGTTGGTCAGGGTCATGCCGCCCGACGGCGTCGCGGCGGCGTTGCCCGACCAGGGCGAGATCTGGGTCGTCGTCGTATTCGGGCCGCAGATCGGCGGGCTGCGTCAGCGGGACGCTTGTTGCCGCCGTTCGAAGCTGCAGCTGGAAGGAGCTGAATGCGACCTGGGGCAGCGTTGGCGATCGTCGCCGAAAGCTGACCGGTGGCCGGATTGGCGCTGACGTTGCCCAGCAGCCGCACCGAGAGCCCGTAACGGGGCGACTCGGCGTCGACGAAGATCCGGTACTCGTTGCCCGAAGTCGGGTCACGGCTGAGCTGCTGACCGAGGAAGACTTTGCCGGGGAGCGAGTTGGCCGGCAGCACGGGCGTCTGGATCGAGACGGTGCCGATCTGCGAGGCGGCCGGGCAGGCGACCGCGTTTTTGGTCCCTTTGCCGAACTGGGCGTCGGTGCAGGCCTGCAGCCCTTCGGCGGCGGCCGGGTTGAGGCCGAGAGCCGCGCGGCAGGGTCACCGTCGCCGTCTTCACGGTCGAGGAGTTCTGCGGCTGCAGATGCTGCGGCACGGTCAGATTGACGGCCACGGGTGCCGGCGAATCGGTCGAGCACCGTCCGCGGAGGTCGCGATCGCCGGGTTGAACGGGACCGATGCGCAGCCGTCGAGATTGGCCGGCGGTTTCGTCGAGTACGGAGAGGAAGTTGCCCGGGTTCTGGTGGGAGTCGACCTTGAGGCCGGTGGTCGAAGGCCCGTTGCACTGGCTTCCCATCGTCAGGAAGGTGCCGCCCTTGGTGCCGTTGAAGACGAGGCGGTTCTCGACCAGCGGCAACGTATTCGGGACTTCGCTGATCGTGAAGCCCTCGTGGTAGTCGCCTGTCCCAGGCGACATCGGCGTTACGAGATACACGTTCGCGATCGGGATCAGACGGTAGTCCGACCGTGAAGCCGAACAGAGCCGGGTCGCCCTGCGGCGGTTCGAGGTTGTAGACCGGGAACGACGAGCGGCCCGACCGGCAGATCCAGCGATCTCGGAGGTGACTTCGCTTATCCCGACTTCACTGGCTGCACAGGCAGGCTCATTCGATTCGAAGGTCGCTTTCGGGCACTGCGGGACCGCCTGCGGATCGACGTTCAGCCCCTCGGGCAGGTCGACCCTGACGTCTTTGACGCCTTCGCCGTCGGGAGCCCCGCCGGTGGTGTTGAAGATGAAGTCGGTCAGCCCCACTGGCGGGTGTCCGGCGGCCTGGGTGAAGAATTGGCTGGGGTTCGTGCGCGTAGGTGCAGTCGCGGCACGTCAGTCGTGCAGGTGCCGGCTTCCCACTTGGCGACTCCGAACGCGGCGCTGGCGCGCGGGCACCGTCACGGCCAGTCCGCAGAGCCGCCGTCACGAGACGGCGACGACTACGCCCGAAATCCCTGCCCTGCTCCTCATCGAATCTCCTTCTGCGTTGCTCCCTTGCCGAATGCCACCCCGTGTCCTCGGGGCGCCCCTGCCGACCGTCATACCCGCTGACTGCCGAAATCAATCGCCTCCGGGCCGCTGCTTGGCGCCGCCATGGCGCTTCGAGCAGGCCGGCATTCTCAACGGCAGCCGCTTCTTGTGCAGCTGCTTGCCGTTCTGGGCTTTGAAGTTGAGGTTGGAGAAGGACGGGCTGGGCGCAGAGATCGCGCGAGTTGACCAGGAGGCCGCGCTTGCCGCCCATCATCGTCAGCACGAACTTGCTCACCGGCACGTCGGGAACGGCGGGAAGACGGTCTTGATCCGGCCCTTCTTGGCCGCTGATCACCCCGCGCAGCCGCACCTCCACCTGGCCCTTGAGGTCGGCCAGCAGGTCCGGCAGTTCGTGGTTCGAGGAGACCAGGTAGACCGGCCCGGCGAGTTCGTCGTCGAGCAGCGGCGTCTGCGCCCGCGCGTAGCCGTAGATCGAGCCGGGCGGGCAGTTCGTGCGCGGCGAGCTGGACGCGGGTGCAGATCGTGCGGATGTGGCCCTGTTCGAGGAACTCCGAGTGCGGCAGGGTGAGGGCGACGCGCGTCGATGTTGGCGTCGCCGTCGCGGGCGATCAGGATCGGGCGGAATTTCGGGTAGCGGTGCGCTGCGTCATCTTGCGGCCGCCGAACAGCGGGTGAACAGCTTCGGCCGGAACTTGAGCGCGCCGCAGTCGATGGTCTGGAACGGCACGCTGACCGGGAAGGAGCTGAAGGCCGCCGGGTCGGCGGGGTTGGCGCCGCCGCCGCCGAGCGTCGCCGCTCGCCGCCAGCTTCGATCGCAGCTGGTCGGGTTGAGGGTGAATTCCTTGCCGGTCGAGGTTCGACGTCGACCGAGCGGACGCTGAGCTGGGTGCCGCCGAAGACGTCCGGGATCGGGTCGGAGACGGCGTCGATCTGGGCCGTTTCCGGGTCGACGAACAGCGCCACCCTGCACCACGACCGTGCCGAGATCGAACGGCCCGGCCGTGGCGGGGGTGATCACTGCCAGGGAGAGAGGAGCCCCGTGGTAGGGGCCTGAGAGGAAGACCTTGCCGCTGATCTGGAGCGGCGCCGGACCGGTGCCGGCCTGCGACCGAGGCGGTGCCGACCAGGCTCTTCGCCGGGCAGCTCGAGCTGGCGGCCTCGGCGGCGCCGGCGTTGGCGGCGGCGGCCGCGAGCGCGGCTCGCCGGGCAGTAGGGGATGCCGGCGAGCTTGCCGGTCATCCCCGGCGGCAGGGTGACGTCGACGCCTTTCAGCTCCTGCTGGCCGTCGGCCGCGGACGATCTCGATCGAGAGCGGGCTGAAGGCGCCGGCCGGTGGCCTCTTCGGCGCCGCCGCGAAGCTCGGCGCGAAGGGACGTTCGGCCATCGTTTTCGCGCAGGTGCCGCCGCCCGGGGGGCGTGGTCAAGGTGAAGCCCTTGGGGTCGGAGTGGCCGGCGGCGGCGTTGCCCGACCAGGGCGTCATCTGGGCGTCGCTGGTGTTCGGCCCGCAGGTCGGCGGGCTGCTGAGGACCGCGCTGGCGCCGCCGTCGAAGTCGAGTTCGAAGGAGGTGAACGGCACCTGCGGGGTTTCGGCGAAGGTCGTCGTCAGCTGGCCGGTGATCGGATCGGCGCTGACGTTGCCGACGAGCCGCACGTCGATCCCGTATCTGGCCGACTCGGCGTCGACGAAGATCCGGTACTCCTGGCCCGAGGTCGGGTCGCGGCTGAGCTGCTGGCCGACGTAGACGTTGCCTTCGAGGTTGCCTTCGGGCAGCGGCGGCGATTTGATCGTGACCGTGCCGATCTTCGACTGCGGCGGGCAGCCGATCGGGTTTTCGTCGCCCTTGCCGAACTGGGCGTCGGTGCAGGTCTGCAGGCCGTTGGCGGCGCGCCGAGGGGTTGATCCCCATCCCCGACCGGCAGCGTCACCGTCGCGGTCCTGGTGTCGGAGCTGTCCTGTTCGTCGTTCGCCGAGGATGTGGGGAACGGCGATCGTCACCGCGGCCGCGGCGGGCGAGTCGGTTTCGGCGTCCCCGGTTTGACCGCGATCGACGGGTCGTAGGGAATCGTCGTGCATTCTTTCGGCGAGGTCCCGGGCGGGATCGGCGACTCGAATCGCGGTTCGGCGCTCTGGGGGAAGACGTAACCGGGCTGTTCCTCTTCGGCGTAGGAGGCGGCGAGCAGGAAGGTCGAGTAGGCGCTCCCCGACGGTCCCGGCGTCGCCGCCGAGACAGGTGCTGGGGGTGGTGATGAAGGTGCCGTCGCCGGCGCGGCCGTTGAAGACCAGCCGATTTTTCAGGATCAGGCCTTCGATCGCCCGACCGGCAGCGCTTTCGGAACGGCGATCGTGAAGCCCTCGTGGTAGTCGCCGGCCCAGTCGAGGTCGCCTTCGAGGAAGACTTCGTTGCCGGCGAGTTCGAGGCCGAAGCGCGCCGGTTCGCCCGGCTGCGGGATCGACGTTGTAGACGGGGACCTGGGTGACGCCGGGGATCGGCGGCGTCGGCAGCCCGAGCAGGCGAGGCGGTGACCGAGCTTTCGCCGACCTTCGATCCCGCCGGGCAGCCGCTCGCGCCGGCTTCGAAGGTCGCCAGCGGACAGCGTTCGGTCGCCCCCGGGTTGACGCTGAGGCCGACCGGCAGGTCGACGCGGACGTCTGCCAGTTCCCCGACCGGTTCTTCGAGGGCTTCGAGCGGGCCGACGGTCTCGGTCGTGTGCTTGACGATGAACTGGGTGAAGCCCCAGTTCGGGTGGGCGGCGGCGCGTTCGAAGAACTGCCCCGGGGTGGCGACCGAGCAGATCGGCCGCGCTTTCCGGCGGTTCTTCGCTGCAGGTGCCCGCCTGCCAGCCGTCGCTGGCCGTACGGGCGGGCGGATGCTGCGGGGCGATGATGTCGCCGTGTCGGCCGCCGCGGGTGCCGCGGCGAGCAGCAGCGCCGCAGCTCGCGAGGGCAGCCGAAAGCCGGCATCCGGCGTCGCCGACGTCGAGTTTCTCCTCCAGAAGAAACATCCCAATTCCGACAGTACCCGATTTCGATTACCCTAGTCAACAATTTTTGGTAATCTCACTGCCTATGGAGACGCACACAACGGTCACTCAGCGAATGGCAACGGGGCCACCGCCTACGTTGAAAACGGGACACGGCGATCCCTGCCCGTCGACTGGGAGCACCTGGCTCGCGCCACGGCGCATCCGCTGCGGGTCTCGATCCTCGAAATCCTCGGTCTCGACGGCGGCCGGACCCTCTCCCCCAGCGACCTCAGCCAAGAGCTGCAGATCCCCCTCAGCAACACCAACTACCACGTCACCGAGCTGGCCAAAGCCGACCTGATCGAGCTGGTTCGCCAGCGCCAGGTGCGCGGCGCCACCGAGCACTTCTACCGGATCCCCGCCGAGGCTCCGGTCGACCAACGGCAACGGCCACGTGAACGGGCACGGCAGCACCAACGGCGTTGCGGAGAAGCGGACGACGGGTCTCGAGCCCCGCGACGGTGGTTCCAGCTCGAACCGCGTGAGTTAGCCCGCGGAGATTTCTAGAGTTCGCTGCGAGCGGCTTTGAGACTTTCGACGTCGATCTTGTCCTGCGGCCGTCCTGCGCCCTGCTTCATCCTGATCAGGTCCTCGTAGCTGCAGAAGAGGCACTCGTGGCCGAGGAACGTGCGCGTGACCGCATGTGGCCTGAGCTCCGCCCAACCGCCTCCGTCCTCGCCGAGGCCGTCGAGGTGCTGCATCACGTCGAGCCGGCCGTACTTGGTCATCAGGGTCCAGTTCCCGCCCATCTCCAGTCCCTCGAGATCCGGAGCCAGATCGAACTCGCCGGCGGCGAACTCCTCCAGACCGATCGGGTCAGCCTCGAGCTCAGCCAACGCGGCTGCCAGCCGTCGCAGGTTGGCGTCCGCCGGATCGGGGCAGATATCGATGTCCTTCGTGGCTCGAACGTGGCCATGGGCGGCTACCGCATATCCGCCGACGCACGATCAGGTCGACCCCGTTATCGACCAGCGCCCTCAGCAGCGGCTCCGGATCGAGCGGGCGCGCCATCAGATGTCCGCCTGCGCCGCGAGCTCAGTTGCGATCTTGCTCAGATTTGCCGCCTGCGCCAAACGCTCCTCCGGCGTCAGGTCTCGGTAGTCGGCGCCGAAGCTCGGCAATCGACTGATTGCCGCCACCCGGCACCGAGCTCGCCAGGCTCACGGGCGTGACCGCCAGCGTCTCCCCCATCGCCTCGAAGAGGCGGCTCAAGGTGTCGAGACTCGGCGAGACGACATCGCGCTCAATCCGACTGATCGCCGGCTGCCCAGTACCCATCCGCCGCGCCAGCTCGGCTTGATCGAGGCCGTGACGTCTCCTCGCCTCGCGAAGAAGCGATCCGCAGCTGATGTTTCTCTGGCTCTCTCTCACCTTCAGAAATTATAGAACATATTGGTTATGTACCTACGTCGAGAGTTCCCTCGGTCACGGCGGCGGGCCTCAGAGACCCGCTACCTCGACGCTCTGCGAAGCTCGCGCTCTACCTAACTGAGCAACGTCCGCAACGGAGCGCCATGGATGGCTGACCAGCGGCAGCGCCCAGACGGCGAGATCCCTCGACTCCAGCGGCTGCGAACCGGGTTCAGCTGGAGGTCTCCGACCTCGCGAGCTGTTCGAGCCGACGATCGACGAGGCCCGTCTGTCGAGCGCCCAGGAACTCCTCGGTGGCGGCGACGTCGAGGGGACGGGCGATCAGGAAGCCCTGGCCGCTGTCGCAGTCCTCGTCTCTGGAGCAGCGAGAGCTCGTGCTGCTGCTCGATGCCCTCGGCAAAGGTCTCGATCGAGAGCGCCTTGCCGAGCTGCACGAGGGAGTGGATCAGCGTCGCGCCCTCCTCGTTGCTCTTCAACCCCGAGATGAACGAGCGATCGATCTTCAGGGCGTCGACCGGGAACCGCTGCAGGTGGGCGAGCGATGAGTAGCCGGTGCCGAAGTCGTCGATCGCGATCCGCACCCCGAGCGCCTTGATCGCGGTCAACCGGTGGGCGGTCTCCTCGATGTTGTTCATCAGCGTCGTCTCGGTGACCTCGATCGTCAGCGCCGCGGGGTCCAGGCCGCTCTCCGAGAGCGCGCCTTCGATGTCGGCGACGAGCTGGTCGGTGTCGAGCTGGCGCCCGGAGACGTTGACGGCCATGCTGATCGGGTACCCGGCCGCTCGCCACGCTGGCGCCCTGAACGCAGGCCTGCTCCAGAACCCATTTACCGACCTCGGTGATCAGCCCCGTCTCCTCGAGCAACGGGATGAAATCGTCGGGTTGAAGGACGCCGCGCTTGGGATGCTCCCAGCGGATCAGCGCCTCCACCCCGGTGGGGCTCATGTCGCTCAGGTCGATCGTCGGCTGATAGGCGAGCAGGAACTCATCGTTCTCGAGCGCTTCGCGCAGGTCCATCTCGAGTTCCATGCGGTTCTGCACCGTGTCCTGCATGCTGGTCTCGAAGACGACGTAGCGATTCTTGCCGTCCCACTTGGCCCGGTACATCGCGATGTCGGCCTCGCGCAGCAGCTCCTCGGCCGAGGTCCGATCGCCCATCGCGATCCCGATGCTCGCCGCCACGCTCACGCGAGTCTCCTTCTCTGTCCCCAGCCTGAACGGCTGCTCGAGCGCTTCCAGCAGACGCTCGGCGATCAGCTCGGGGCCCGCCGCCAGCGAGAGCTCCTCGGAGATCACGACGAACTCGTCGCCGCCGAGTCGCCCCAGCGCATCGGCGTCCCGTACCACCGCGTCGAGCCTGGCGGCGACCGCGCGCAGGAGTTCGTCGCCGACCCCATGGCCGAGCGTGTCGTTGACGTCCTTGAAGTTGTCGAGGTCGATGAACAGCGCCGCCACCGGTGTCTGGCTGCGACGCGAGCGCGCGATCATCTGCTCGACGCGGTCCAGGATCAAGGTGCGGTTCGGGAGGCCGGTCAAGGCGTCGTGGGTCGCGAGGAACGAAAGCTCCTCCTCGCGCCGCGTCAGCTCTTCATCGGTTCGCTGGCGCTCGGTCTCGAAGCACTCGCACATCCGCAGCAGGCTGAACTCGAGGCTCAGCTGCAGGATGTTGAGGGCCTCGGCGAGCGCCTCCGGCGAGGCTATCCAGCTGCGTGGCGCTCTCCTGCAGCACCTCGGCCATCACGTTGCGCCACCAGAAACAGCGCCAGGTCACCTCGTCCAGCGACGCCGCGCGATGAACGGCCAGCTCGCCGAAGATCTCCCAGGTTTCCCGCCCGGCCTCGATCGCCACCTCCATGCCCTCCCCCGCGATCCACCGGGCCACCGCGATCGTGGAGCTCCTGCTGATTCGTTCGAAGCTGTCCTGGACGACGGCGTCGACGTCGTGATCCGGGCCCGCGGTTCGCTCGACCGTCAGGCTGCGCACATCCTCGACTCGCGCCTTCAGCGCCTCGCCGAGACGACGCAGATCGTCGTCGGGCTGCTCGACCAAACCCGACGGCGGCGCCGGTACTCGCAGCGCATCCCTTCCCAAGCTGGATCGTTCAGCGGTCATCTAGAAGCAGTAATCGGCGCCAGGTGCCGATTACTTGAGGCCTGAAGAAGCGGACGACGGGTCTCGAACCCGCGACCTCGAGCTTGGGAAGCTCGCGCTCTACCAACTGAGCTACGTCCGCGCTGGGGCGATTCTATGACCGGCGGGGAGTTGTCGGAGGGCTCCGGGATCTAACCTTCTGCGAGCCGTGAGCGTCCGCTCCTCCATCGCCGTCCTTGCCGTGCTCGCCGTCGTCGGCCTGCTCGACCTTCGGCCTGCTCAGCAAGGGCTCCTCGCGGCGTCGCCGTCGGCGAAGTCGCGCCGGCGCCGGCGCTGCCGCGGCTCGAAGGCGGCGGCGAGAGCTCGCTGGCCAACTACCGCGGCCGCTGGGTGCTGGTCAACTTCTGGGCCTCGTGGTGCGTCCCCTGTCGCCAGGAGGCGCCGACCCTCGAGCGGTTCCAGCGCCGAACACGGCGGCGCCGACTTCACCGTGGTCGGGATCGACAGCCACGACCTCAGCGGCGACGGCAGGGAGTTCGTCCGCAAGTACGGGCTCAGCTACCCGCAGCTGCGCGACGGCAACGGCAGCACCGCCCACGAATTCGGCACCACCGGGGTCCCGGAGAACTTCCTGCTCGACCCGCAGGGCAAGCTGCGGTGGCTGCTGCGCGGGCCGGTCGACCAGCCAGTACCTGCGCGAATCGGTCGCGCCGCTGCTGCCGAGCAACTCGTGAGGGCGCGGGCGGCGATCGCCGCGCTGCTGGCGCTGGCGAGCCTCGCCGCGATGCCGCTGGCGGCCCAGGCCGCGCACGCCGCAGACCTCGCTGACCGAAATCGCCTCCGAAGTGATGTGCCCGGTCTGCGGCACCCTGCTCGAGCTCGCCGAATCGCCGCAGGCGCAGCGCGAGAAGGCCTTCGTCGAACAACTGGTCCAGGCGGGCAAGACCAAGGACGAGATCAAGGACGCGCTGGTCGCCGAGTACGGCGACGAGGTGCTGGCGCTGCCGCAGGGCTCCGGCTTCAGCCTCTCCGCCTACTGGTGCCGATCGTCGCCTTCGCGATCGCCGTGGTCGCCCTCGCGATCGGGGTGGCGAGATGGCGCCGCGCCGGCAGGCGGTCGGACGAGGAGCGGGAGACCGCCGTCGGGCCGAGCGCCGAGGACCGCGAGCGGCTCGACGCCGACCTCGCCCGCTACGACCTCTGAGCAGCGGCTGGCCCGTCAGGCGTCGCCGATGACCACGGCCCCGAGCGCGGCGGCCGGCAGGCGGCCGATCGCGTCCCGGGCCGCGCGCCGATCGCGGCCGGAGGCCTGGTCCGGGGAGATCGCGGCCAGAACCGCGTCGGCCTGCTCGGCGACGGCGTCGAGCGGACCGCCGGCGCCTGCCGAGCGGCGGGCCGAGGAAGACGACCAGGTCGTAGGCGTTGCGCAGCTTCGCCGTCATGTGGCGGAAGCTCTGCAGGCCGAGCAGGGCGCCGGAGTCGGCGGCCTGGCGGCCGGCGGAGACGCAGGCGAGCGGCGCCGACTGCCGCGACGCCGCCGAGCCGGCCAGGGTCAGCGGCTGCACGACCTCCGACGGCGTCGCCTCCCAGCGCAGGTACTCGTGCAGGCCCGGCGTCGGCGCGAGGCCGAGATCGAGCGCCAGCCGCGGCTGCGCGAGGTCGCACTCGAGCAGCGCCGTCGCCGACCCCGGCGCGGCGGCGCCGGCGAGGGCCACGGCGACGGTCCGCGCCCCTGTCGTCCCCCGGTCACCAGCACCGCCCGCCGCGCCCCGCAGCCGCTCGCGCACGCCGGCGAGCTGCTCGAGGTCGTCGCGGCGCAGCGCCCAGGCGCGTCGCCTCCGGGCACGGGGCCGGAGATCTCGGCGAGGACGGGCAGCTTGGCGCGCCCGCCCCGCTCACATCCGCTCGGGCGCCGAGATCCCGAGCAGCCCGAGTGCCTCGGCGATCGTCCGCTTCGTCGCCAGGCAGAGCGCGAGCCGCGAGCTCTCGACCCCCTCCCCCTCGGCCCCGACCACCTGGCAGTCGCGGTAGAAGGCGTGGAAGTCGGCGGCGACCGCGGTCGAGTAGGCGCAGATCCGGTGCGGCGCCCGCCGCGCGGCCGACTCGCGCACCTCGTCCGGGAACTCGAGCAGCCGCTTGATCAGCGCCTTCTCGCTCGGCTCGAGGGCGGCTCGCGACGTCGGCGTCGAGCCCGGCGCCGGCCCGCTCGGCCGCCGCGCCGGCTTTGCGCAGGATGCTGGCGATCCGGGCGTGCGCGTACTGGACGTAGTAGACCGGGTTGTCGCTCGACTGGCTGCGGGCCAGCGCGAGGTCGATGTCGACGGTCGTCTCGTGGCTGCGCCAGAGCATGAACCAGCGGCCGGCGTCGACGCCGATGTCGTCGATCAGGTCGTCGAGCGAGACGAAGTCGCCGCTGCGCTTCGACATCTGCGCCCGCTGGCCGTCCTCGACGATGTGGACGAGGGTCATGATCAGCGCCTCGAAGCCGTCGGGGTCGGCGCCGAGCGCCTCGATCGCGGCCCGCAGCCGCGCCACGTAGCCGTGGTGGTCGGCGCCGAGCACGTCGATCAGCCGG
Organism: uncultured Solirubrobacterales bacterium; assembly: GCA_963739875.1. Taxonomy (GTDB): domain Bacteria; phylum Actinomycetota; class Thermoleophilia; order Solirubrobacterales; family 70-9; genus VAYN01. The sequence goes on along the minus strand of CAVUCD010000012.1, from coordinate 249,904 downwards.
TCGAAGCCGCGCTCCAGCTTGTCCCAGTGGTAGGCGATGTCGGCGGTCAGGTAGGTCGGCTCGCCGTCGGAGCGGATCAGCACCCGGTCTTTGTCGTCGCCGAAGGTCGTCGTGCGCAGCCAGAGCGCGCCGTCGCTGCGGTAGGTGTGGCCGCCGGCGTCGAGCTTGGCGAGCGCCGTCTCGACCTCGCCGCGGCCGTAGATCGCCGCGCTCGGAGAACCAGGTGTCCATGTCGACCCCGAAGCGGTCGAGGGTGGCGCGCACCCCCTCCATCATCAGCTCGATGCCGCGCAGGCCGACCGCCTCGCGGTCGTCGGGGTCGATCCCCTCGGCGGCGATCCGCTCCCCCAGCTCGACCACGTACTCGCCCTCGTAGCCGTCCTCGGGCAGCTCCTCGCCCGCCATCCGGGCGGCGATCGAGTCGGCGAAGTGGGTCACCTGGGAGCCGGCGTCGTTGATGTAGTACTCGCGCTCGACCTCGTGGCCGACCGCCGCCAGCAGGCGCACCACCGCGTCGCCGTAGGCGGCGCCGCGGCCGCCGCCGACGTGCAGCGGGCCGGTCGGGTTGGCGGAGACGAACTCGACCAGGATCCGCTCCGGGGTGGCGGTCGGCGCCGGGCCGAGGTCGTCGCCGGCGCCGACGCAGGGCGCCGAGCGCGCGCCGGTACCAGGCGTCGGAGAGGAAGAGGTTGACGAAGCCGGGGCCGGCGACCTCGACCCGGTCGAGGTCGCCCGTGCCGCCGAGGCTGCCCTCCAGCTCGCCCCGCAGGCGCTCGGCGACGGCGCGCGGGTTGTCGCCGAGCGGCCCGGCGAGCAGCATCGCCGCGTTGGAGCTGTAGTCGCCGAGGTCGGGCTTCGGGGGACGGTCGAGGGACGGCGCGGGCTCGGTCGGCTCGCCGTCGCGCAGCGCCCGGGCGGCGGCCTCGACGGCGCCGTTCAGCTCGGCGATCGAATCGGTGGAGGTCACAGGTCAATCGTATGGACCGGAGCTGGCCCAGGGTACGCTGGCCGCTTGCGCGTAGGCATCTCAGACGTCCACTCCAACCTGCCGGCCCTCGAGGCGGTCCTGGCGGCGATCGACGAGGCCGGCGTCGACGAGATCTGGTGCCTCGGCGACGTGGTCGGCTACGGCGCCCAGCCGGACGACTGCACGGCGCTGATCCGCGAGCGCTGCGAGGTCTCCCTGAACGGCAACCACGACCTCGCGGTGATCGGCGACGATCGACGTATCGACCTTCTCGGAGACGGCGAAGGTCGCGGTCGAGTGGACCCGTGAGCGGGCCAGCGCGGAGACGATCGACTTCCTCCGCGGCCTGGCGCCGGAGCGACCCACGCGATTTCGGCCTCTTCCACGCCTCCCCGCGCGACCCGATCTGGGAGTACGTGCTCTCGATCGACCAGGCCGAAGCCGGTCTCGACGCAGCCGCGCAGCGGATCAGCCTGATCGGCCACTCGCACGTCTCGCTCTTCTTCACCCGGCCCGAGGGTCGGCCGAGGCGCGGCTTCGCCCACGGCGCCCAGGCGGGCGACGGGGACCTGCTCGACCTCGACGAGGGCGACTGGCTGCTCAACCCCGGCAGCGTCGGCCAGCCGCGCGACGGCGACCCGCGCGCCGCCTGGCTCGAGCTCGACACCGAGGAGTGGACGGCGCGCTACCACCGGGTCCCCTACGACGTCGACGCCGCCGGCGCGGCGATCCTCGAGGCCGGGCTCCCGGCCGCCCTGGCCGAGCGCCTCCAGGTCGGCCGCTGACGCCCAAAATGCAGGGTAAATACCGACTCAGAGTCGTTCTCTAGACTCGAATCATGGGTCGCCTCCGAGCAGCCCTGCTTGTCCTTGCCCTCGGCCTCGCCGCCGCGGTGGCGCTGGCCGCCTGCGGCGGCGGCGGCAACGCCGAGCTGCTGCCGGGGACGACCGCGAGCCAGATCAACTCGAACCTCGACCAGGTCCGGGAACTGGTCAGCGAAGGCGAATGCAACGGCGCCCAGAACGCGGTGGCCGCGGTCAGCGAACAGGTCGACGAACTCAACGGCGTCGACGCGAAGCTGAAGAAGGCGCTGAGCGAAGGCGCCAAACGCCTGAACGAAGTGGTGAGCAGCTGCGAAGAAGCCGGGCCGAGCGAAGCCGAAGAAGAGGCCGAAGAAGAGGAAGCGCTCGAAGCCATGGAAGGCGAAGAAGCCGAGAAGGCCGAAAAGCCCGCGAAGGAAAAGAACAAGCCGGAAAACAAGCCGGAAAAGGAAGCGACAGGAACCGAAGGAAGAAAAGGAACCCCCGGCGAAGCCGAACCGCCCGCACAGGAAGAAGAAAACGAAGCCCCGCCGGCCGAACCCGGTGGCGGCGCGGGAGCCGGCGGGGTCGGCCCGGGCGCCCCGGTGGGAGAAGGCTGATGGAGGCGGGAACCCTCTCGGGGCGCTACGAAACCGCCGAGCGGCTCGGCTCCGGCGGGATGTCGAACGTCTACAAGGCGACCGACCGGATCCTCGAGCGCACCGTCGCGGTGAAGATCCTCGCCGAGCACCTCTCCGACGACGAGCGCTTCGTCGCCCGCTTCCGCCGCGAGGCGCTGGCGGTGGCGAAGCTGATCCACCCCAACATCGTCCAGGTCTACGACACCGGCGTCGACGACGGCCGCCACTACATCGTCATGGAGTACGTCGAGGGCCGCTCCGGCGCGCAGATCCTGCAGCGCCACGGGCCGGTCGAGCCGGAGACCGCGGCCGAGATCGGGATCCAGGCCTGCGCCGGGCTCGACTACGCGCACCGCCGCGGGATCATCCACCGCGACGTCAAGCCGGGCAACCTGATGATCATCGGCGGCCCGGTCGGCGGCGGCGCAGATGACCGTGAAGCTGACCGACTTCGGGATCGCCCGGGCGATCGAGCAGACCCGGATCACCCAGGTCGGCTCGGTGGTCGGCACCGCCGCCTACCTCGCGCCCGAGCAGGTGCGCGGCGAGGAGGCGACGCCGGCGACCGACGTCTACGCGCTCGGCGTCGTCCTCTACCAGTTCCTCACCGGCCGGCTGCCCTACGAGGGCTCCTCGCTGGCCGAGCTGGCGGTGCGCCAGCAGAACGAGAAGCCGCTGCCGCCGAGCACCTACAACGACGAGGTGCCGGAGCCGCTCGGCGCCGCCGTGCTGCGGGCGCTCGAGGGCGACCCCAACCGCCGCTACGCCAGCGCCGACGAGTTCGCCACCGGCCTGCACCTGGGCCTCGAAGGCGAGGACGTGACCCTGCCGATCGCCGAAGGCGAGACGCCGACCCGGGTCCTCGGCGGCGACACCGCGGCGACCCGCCACCTCGACCGCGGCACCGCCCAGACCGAGTACCGGCCGGCGGAGTCGCAGACGCGCCGGCCCGAGCCGCGCGTCGCCCCGCCCCCGCCCGTCGCTCAACCGGCGCGCGCCGCGGCGCCGAAGAAGCGCTCCGGCTTCTCCCGCTTCGTCCGCTTCGTCCTCGCCCTGGTCGCCCTGGTGCTCGTCGCCGGCGCGGTCGCCACCGCGGTGATCCTCACCACCGACAAGGCCGCCGGCGTCAAGATCTCCAAGGTCGCCGGCGACACGGTCGACAGGTGGTCGAAGAAGTGAAGGAACTGGTCAAGAAGAACACGGAATAGGCGTGGCGGGGGAGGGGATGGGCACCCCTCTTCACTTGACTTCCCGGCTGGGTCGGGGGTGGCCGTCCGAGGGCGGGCAACCGGAAAGTACAAGACGTTCGAGGGGTGCCCAGCCCCCTCCCACGGCACGCCGTCGGTTCAGCTGGTGGAGCTCGTGGCCGCCCAGGGGGAGCGCCGGCGAGGACGGCGGTGCGGTAGGCGTCGAAGGTTCCGGCTTCGATCGCGGCTGCGGGCGTGGGTGGTCAGCTCGCGCATGTAGGTGAGGTTGTGGAGGACGATCAGGCGGACGGCGGTCAGCTCCTCGGCGCGGGAGAGGTAGCTGATGTAGTCGCGGTCGTGGCGGGTGCAGGCCGGGCAGGGGCAGCCCTCGACCAGCGGGTTGCGGTCGCCGACCCAGCCGGCCTTGCGCAGGTCGAGGCGCCAGCGGGTCTCCGGGTCGGGGACGAGGGCGACGCCGTGGCGGGCGAGGCGGGTCGGGACGGCGCAGTCGAAGACGTCGAGGCCGAGGGCGATGCCGCCGAGCAGGTCGTCGACCTCGCCGATCCCGAGCAGGTGCTTGGGCGCCGCCTCGGGCAGCAGCGGCGCGGTCATCGCCAGGACGTCGTGCATCTCCTCCTTGTCGCGGCCGAGGGTGCCGCCGATCGCGAGGCCGTCGACCGCCGCCGCGGAGACGCGCTCGGCCGATTCGCGGCGCAGGTCCTCGTGGATGCCGCCCTGGACGATCCCGAAGACCGCCTGGCGCTCGGGCCCGTCCTCGTCGTGCCAGTCGAGGCAGCGGTCGAGCCAGCGGTGGGTGCGCTCGGTCGAGCGGGCGGTGTACTCGCGGTCGGCGTGGAAGGGCGTGCACTCGTCGAAGACGAGGGCGATGTCGGAGCCGAGCGCCGCCTGGACCTGCATCGAGACCTCGGGCGAGATGAACAGCTCCGAGCCGTCGCGGGAGGAGCGGAAGCGCGCGCCCTCCTCGGTGATCTCGACCTTCGAGCCGTGCTCGCCCCCGGAGCGGCCGCTGCCCTTGACCTCGTTGGCGACGCCGCCGTGGGCGAGCGAGAAGACCTGGAAGCCGCCGGAGTCGGTGATCAGCGCCCGCTCCCAGCCCATGAAGCCGTGCAGGCCGCCGGCGGCGGCGATCCGCTCCGGCCCCGGCGAGACGAACAGGTGGTAGGTGTTGCCGAGGATCAGCTGGTAGCCGAGCGCCGGCGACCTCGTCGCCGTCCAGCCCCCGCACCGACCCCTTGGTCGCCAGCGGGATGAAGGCCGGCGTCTCGATCGGCCCGTGCGCGGTCTGGATCACGCCGGCCCGCGCGGCCCCGTCGCGGGCGTCGATCTCGAAGCTGAGTCGCTCCGGCTCGACCCTCATCGCGCGTAGCCGACTTCGACCGCGCTAGGGCGTGGTCGATCCTGGTCGCGCGATCAGCGTGCGGCCGGTCATCGGCGCCGGCTGGGCGATGCCGAGCAGCTCCAGCGCGGTCGGGGCGACGTCGGCGAGGATGCCGCCGTCGCGCAGCTCGCAGGCCCTCGGCGGTGACGATCAGCGGCACCGGGTTCAGCGAGTGCGCGGTGTTCGGCGAGCCGTCGGGCTCGAGCATGTGGTCGCAGTTGCCGTGGTCGGCGGTGACGATGCAGGCGCCGCCCTTGGCCAGGACCGCCTCGACGACGTCGCCGAGCTGCGCGTCGACCGTCTCGACCGCCGTCACCGCGGCCGGGATCACGCCGGTGTGGCCGACCATGTCGGGGTTGGCGAAGTTGATGATCCCGAAGCGGTAGGCGCCCTCGCGCCAGTGCTCGACGAAGGTCGCGGCGGCGGCGGCGGCGCTCATCTCCGGCTTGTGGTCGTAGGTCGGCGACGTCGCGCGGCGATTCGACCAGGCAGCTGCTCCTCGCCCTCCGTACTCCTCCTCGCGGCCGCCGTTGAAGAAGTAGGTGACGTGGGCGTACTTCTCGGTCTCGGCGACGTGCAGCTGGCGACCGCCGGACGCGGCGATCGTCTCCGCCAGCGTCGTCTCCGGCCGCCGCTCGGGGAAGGCGACCGGGTAGGGCCAGCCCTTGCGGTACGCGGTCATCGTCGTCAGGTCGAGCGGCGGCGCCGCCGGCGCGGCGGAACTCGTCGAAGTTGGGCTCGGCCAGGGCCCGGGTCAGCTCGCGGGCGCGGTCGGGGCGGAAGTTGAGGAAGATCGCGACGTCGCCGGCGGCGACGCCGTCGTAGTCGCCGATCACGGTCGGCTGGACGAACTCGTCGGTCTCCTCGCGCTCGTAGGAGGCCTGCGATCGCCTCGGCGCGCGACTCGGCGCTGCAGGCCGTGGGCGTGGACGATCGCGTCGTAGGCGAGCTTGATCCGCTCCCAGCGGGTGTCGCGGTCCATCGCGTAGTAGCGGCCGCTGACGGTGCCGACCCGGCCGGCCTGCGCGCAGCCAGCGCTCGAGCTCGGCGAGGTAGCCGCGGCCGCCGTGCGGCAGCGTGTCGCGGCCGTCGGTGAAGGCGTGGACGACGACGTCGGGGACGCCCTCCTGCGAGGCCAGCTCGACGCAGCGCCTCGATGTGCTCCCAGCCGGAGTGGACGCCGCCGTCGGAGACCAGGCCGAGCAGGTGCAGGCGCCCGCGGGGGCTGTCGCGCGCCCGCTCGCAGGCCGCCAGCAGCGCCTCGTTCTCGAAGAAGCTGCCGTCGGCGATCGCGTCGTCGATCCGCGCCAGGTCCTGCTTGACGATCGCCCCGGCGCCGAGGTTCAGGTGGCCGACCTCGGAGTTGCCCATCTGGCCGTCGGGCAGGCCGACGTCGCGGCCCTGGGCGGAGAGCTGGGTGTGCGGGTAGCGCGCCCAGAGGCGGTCGAAGACCGGCGTCTCGGCGAGCGAGATCGCGTTGCCCGGCCCGGGCGCGGCCAGCCCCCAGCCGTCGAGGATGACCAGCGCCAGCGAGGGGACGAGCGGCGTCGTCACCCGGCGGCCTCCACGATCGCCGCGAAGTCGTCGGCGTCGAGCGCGGCGCCGCCGACCAGGGCGCCGTCGACGTCGGGCTGGGCGAGCAGCTCGGCGGCGTTGGCCGGGCTTGACCGAGCCGCCGTAGAGGATCCGGACCTCGTCGGCGGCGGCGCCGCGCAGCGCGCAGCACGTCGCGGATGAAGGCGCACGCCTCCTGGGCCTGCTCGGGGGTCGCGACGCGGCCGGTGCCGATCGCCCAGATCGGCTCGTAGGCGATCACGACCTTGGCGAGGTCGCGTCGGCTCGACCGCGGCGAGGTCGGCCTGCAGCTGGCGCTCGAGCACCGCCTCGGTCTCGCCGCCGTCGCGCGCCTCCTCGGTCTCGCCGACGCAGAGGATCGGCTCGAGCTCGGCGGCGAGCGCGGCCGGGACCTTGCGGGCCAGCGCCTCGTCGGTCTCGCCGAAGAACTGGCGGCGCTCGGAGTGGCCGAGGACGACCGCCTCGACGTCGAGCTCGACCAGCATCGGCGCCGAGATCTCGCCGGTGAAGGCCCCGGCTCGCTCCTCGTGCATGTTCTGGGCGGCGACCCGGACGGCGGTCCCGCGGCGGCGCTCGACCACCTCGTGCAGCGCGGTGAAGGGCGGGCAGACGACGACGTCGCACTGGGTCGCGGCGATCCGCGGCAGCAGCGCGTCGACGAACTCGGCCGCCTCGGCGACCGTCTTGTTCATCTTCCAGTTGGCGGCGATGTAGGGGGTGCGGTCAGGCCATCGTCAGTCCTCCGCGTCGATCAGCGCCTCGACCCCGGGCAGCTTCTTTCCCTCCAGCAGCTCCAAGGAGGCTCCGCCGCCGGTCGAGAGCCAGTCGACCTCGTCGTCGAGGCCGAACTTGACGCAGCGCCGCGACCGAGTCGCCGCCGCCGACCACGGTCGTGCCGGGCGCCTTCGGCGACCGCCTCGGCGACCGCCCGGGTCCCGGCCGCGAACGGCTCCATCTCGAAGGCGCCCATCGGGCCGTTCCAGAGCACGGTGCCGGCGCCGGCGACCGCCTCGGCGTAGAGCTCGCGCGGTCGTCGGGCCGACGTCGAGGCCCATCCAGCCGTCCGGCACCTCGACCCCGTCGACCTCGCGGCGCTCGGTGTCGGCGTCGAACTCGCGGCCGAGGACGAGGTCGACCGGCAGCGAGCAGCTCGCAGTCGGAGGCCTTCGCCCGCTCCAGCGCCTCGGCGGCGAGCTCGACGCCCTCCTCCTCGACCAGCGAGTCGCCGATCTCCGTCCCCTGGGCGCGGAAGAAGCTGAAGCACATCGCGCCGCCGATCAGGATCTGGTCGGCGACCTCGAGGAAGCGGTCGATCACGCCGACCTTGTCGGAGACCTTGGCGCCGCCGAGGACGACGACCAGCGGCCGCGCCGGCGACTCGACGACCGTGGTCAGCTCGGTCACCTCGCGCTCCAGCAGCAGCCCCGCGTAGCCGGGCAGGTGGTGGGCGACGCCCTCGGTCCTGGCGTGGGCGCGGTGGGCGGCGCCGAAGGCGTCGTTGACGTAGACGTCGGCGAGCGTGCCGAGCGCTTCCGCCAGCTTCGGGTCGTTCTTCGTCTCCCCCGGCTCGAAGCGGGTGTTCTCGAGCAGCAGCGACGTCGCCGGGCCCGAGGGCGCCGCAGCTGACGTCGACCTCGGCCCCGATCACCCCCGGCGCCGAGCTGCACCTCGGTCCCGAGCAGCTCCCCGAGCCGCTCGCGCCACCGGCGCCATCGAGAGCGCCGGGTCGGGCTTGCCGCCGGGGCGCCCGAGGTGGGAGGCGAGGACCAGCGCGGCGCCGCGTTCGCGCAGCAGTTCGATCGTCGGCAGCGCCGCCCGGATCCGCGTGTCGTCGGCGACCTCGCCGTCCTCCAGCGGGACGTTGAAGTCGACCCGGACGAGGACCCGCCGGCCCTTGACCTCGGCGTCGCGGACGCTTGCCTTGGAGAAGCCGCGACATCTCCGCCGACCCGGCCGGGCTCAGGAGCCCGCCAGGACCTTGCCGGCGAGCTCGACGCAGCGGTTCGAGTAGCCCCACTCGTTGTCGTACCAGGTGATCACCTTGACCATGCGGCCGTCGCCGATCACCATCGTCCCGCCCGCGTCGACGATCGAGGAGTGCGGGTCGCCGACGATGTCGGTGGAGACGATCGGGTCCTCGGTGTAGTCGAGGATCCCCTTCATCGGGCCCTCGGCCGCGGCCTTCAGGGCGGCGTTGATCTGGTCGACCTCGAGCGGGTCGGGGGTCGTGAAGACGAGGTCGACGGCCGAGCCGGTCGGCGACCGGGGCCCGCATCGAGAAGCCGTTCAGCTTCCCGTTCAGCTCCGGCAGCACGAGGCCGACGGCCTTGGCGGCGCCGGTCGTGGTCGGGATCAGGTTGAGCGCCGCGGCGCGCGCGCGGCGCGGGTCCTTGTGCGGCATGTCCTGCAGGCGCTGGTCGGCGGTGTAGGCGTGGATCGTCGTCATCAGGCCCTGCTCGATCCCGAACGCCTCGTGCAGCACCTTGGCCAGCGGCGCCAGGCAGTTGGTCGTGCAGGAGGCGTTGGAGATGATGTGGTGGCTCGCCGGGTCGTAGGCCGCGTCGAAGTTGACGCCGAGCGCGACGGTGACGTCCGGTTCCGTGGCCGGGGCGGAGATGATCACCTTCTTGGCGCCCGCCTCGAGGTGCTTGGCGGCGTCGTCGCGCTTGGTGAAGAAGCCGGTCGACTCGATCACCACGTCGACGCCGAGGTCGCCCCAGGGCAGCGCCGCCGGATCGCGCTCGGAGAGCACCTTCAGCTCCTTGCCGTCGATCGAGATCGACGAGCCCGCGACCTCGACCTCGCCCGGGAAGCGCCCGAGGATCGAGTCGTACTTGAGCAGGTGGGCGAGCGTGCCCGGTGTCGGTGAGGTCGTTGACGGCGACGAACTCGAGGTCCGCCCCCGCCGCGTGCGCCGCGCGGAAGACGTTGCGCCCGATTCGCCCGAAACCGTTGATGCCGACCTTCACAGCCATGAAGTCACGCCTCCTGAATTCGTTTGGAGGGAGGAACGATCCTATGGACTCGAGCGACTAGTCGGTCCCGATCGTGATCTCGATCTCGTAGCCGTCGGGGTCCTTGAGGAAGGCCGAGTAGGAGCCGGAGCCGTAGGAGCGGCGTTCGCCCGGCTCGCTGACGTTGGTGCCGCCGGATTTCATCCCGTTCTCCCAGGCCGCCTTGACGGCGACGATCCCGAGCCCGGAGAAGCTGAGCAGGCCGAAGCCCGGCTTGGGCTCGTGGTGGGCGGCGACGAAGAAGACCGGTTTGGCGATGCCCCAGCCGATCGTCTGGTCCTCGTCGAAGTGCCGCCGCCAGCCCAGTGGGGCGAGCATCGAGTCGTAGAACGAGCGCACTGCGGTCGAGGTCGGAGACCTCCAGGAGGACGTGGTGCAGCATCGCAGGGGCAAGGCTATACGGCGACGCGCCGACGGAATGCGGTCGTGCGCTCAGCCCGAGCGGGGGGTCCAGCGGAAGAAGCGGATCGCCAGGAGGAGGCCGGCCGACGCCCCAGATCGCGACGATCGCGAGGTTGCCCCAGGAGACCGATGGCGCCGCCGCCGTGGCCGGGACGTAGGCGTCGAAGAAGGCCTCGAAGAAGTGGCGGATCGGGAAGATGTCGGCGAAGTGGATGACCCCGCTCGGCAGCTGGTCGTCGGGGATGAAGACGCCGGAGAGGAAGTAGAGCGGCAGCAGCAGGACGTTGACGATCGGCGCGGCGGCGTCCTGGGACGGGATCGCCGCGGTGAGGGCGATGCCGAGGCAGGAGAAGGCGGCGGCGCCGATCACCAGCACCAGGAGGATCGCCGGGCAGCCGGTCCCAGGGGATCGGGACGCCGTAGACGACGCCGCCGATCAGCGCCAGCAGCGCCATCATGATCAGCGCGATGACGATCGAGTTGCCGACCCGGCCGGCGATGAAGACCCAGGGCGGCATCGGCGTGCCGCGGCCGCGCTTCAGGCGGCCGTCCTCGCGGGCGATCACCAGCGACATCGCCAGCGCTCTGCATCGTCGACGAGATGATCGAGAGGGTGATGATCGCCGGCACGTAGTAGGTGGTCGGTCTTGATCGCCGCCGCGGACGTCGACCGTCTCGCCGCCGAAGATCGAGCCGAAGATGAGCAGCAGCACGACCGGGAACATCACCGTGAAGAAGACCGAGGCCGGGTTGCGCCAGAACGCCTTCTGGTCGTAGCGGAACTGGTGGCCGACCAGGGCGAGGCCGCTCATTCGGCCGCCCTCCGAGTCGGCGGTCAGCTCGAGGTAGACGTCCTCGAGCGTGGGCCGGGTCACTTCCAGGCCCTCGAGGTCCTCGCCGCGCTCCAGCGCCGCGCCGGTCAGCTCGTGCAGCGTCTCGACCGGGTCGTCGTCTCGATCGTGACCTCGCGGCCGCCGTCGCGGTAGCGGATCGTCGCCGCCTGGTGGTCGCGTTCGCCGAGGTCCTCCGGGGTGCCGCGGGCGACGATCTCGCCGGCGGCGATGATCGTCACCCGGTCGGCGAGGCGCTGCGCCTCGTCCATGTAATGGGTGGTGAGGAAGACGGTCTTGCCGAGGTCGCGCAGGCCGGCGATCACGTCCCAGAACTGGCGCCGGGCCGAGGGGTCGAAGCCGGTGGTCGGCTCGTCGAGGAAGAGCAGCTCGGGGTCGCCGATCAGCGCCATGCCGACGTCGAGGCGCCGCTGCTGGCCGCCGGAGAGCTTGCCGCGCGCGCTCGTCGGCCTTCTCCTCCAGCCCGACCAGCGCGATCGTCTCCTCGATCGGCCGCGGCGCCTGGAAGTACCCGGCGTACAGTTCGAGCGACTCGCGCACGGTCAGGTACGGGTCGAGGCGGCCTTCCTGCAGGACGATGCCGATCCGCTCGCGCCAGCCGCGCCCGGCGCGCTGCGGATCCTCGCCGAGCACGCTGACCTCGCCCCCGCTGCGCTTGCGGTAGCCCTCGAGGATCTCGACCGTCGTCGTCTTGCCGGCGCCGTTGGGGCCGAGGAAGGCGAAGACCTCGCCGGGCTCGACCTCGAGGTCGATGCCGCGGACGGCCTCGGTCTCGCCGTAGCTCATGCGCAGGCCGCTTATGGAGATGGCTGGTTCAGGCACAAGCCGAGCGATTCTATGGACTAGGCTCCAGCCTCAGTCGAGTCGACGTCGCGGTGCTTGACCCGCACGACCACGTCGTCGCGGGCCGCGAGATCGCGGCGGATCCGGTCGGCGACGGTGACCGAGCGGTGGCGGCCGCCGGTGCAGCCGATCGCGATCGTCAGGTGGCTCTTGCCCTCGGTCGACGTAGGCCGGGACGAGGAACTCGAGCAGCGGCAGCAGCCGGCCGTAGAACTCGCCCGCCTGGGTCCCCGACTCGACGTAGGCGCGGACCTCCTCGTCCAGCCCGGTCAGCGGCCGCAGCTCGTCGTCGTAGTGGGGGTTGGGCAGGAAGCGGACGTCGAGGGTGAGGTCGGCGTCGCGCGGCGGCCCGTTCTTGAAGCCGAAGGTGAGCAGGGTCAGCGCCAGCTTGCCGCCCTCGCTCCTGTGCCGAGCATCTCCTCGGTGATCCGGCGCCGCAGTTCGCCGCCGGTCAGGTCGGTGGTGTCGATGACGATGTCGGCGCGCTCGCGCAGCGGCGCCAGCAGCGCCCGCTCGGCCCGGATCCCGTCGACGATCCGCCCTTCCGGCGCCAGCGGGTGGCGGCGGCGGGTCTCCTTGTAGCGGTCGAGCAGGGTCTCCTCGTCGGCCTCGAGGAAGAGGACCGTCGGCTTCAGGCCGTCGCGCTCGAGGTCGTCGAGCACCTGCAGCAGGTCGTCGAAGTACTCGCCGCCGCGCACGTCGGAGACGATCGCCGGCGCGCTCGACGCCGCTGCCCTCGTGGCGGAAGAGCTCGCCGAGGCTGTCGATCATCCGCGGCGGCAGGTTGTCGACGCAGAAGTAGCCGCCGTCCTCGAAGGCGGCGATCGCTTCCGACTTGCCGGCCCCGGAGTGGCCGGTGATGACCACCAGCGTCATCTCGCGCCGGCCGGATCCCGCTTCGCCTTCGCTGCCTTCGCCATTGCTCGGTCTCGTCTAGCCGATTCTGTTCAGCTGCTCGTGGATCTCGCGGCCGACTTTGCCAGGCAGGCCGGGCACCGCCTCGAGCTCCTCGCGGGTGGCGGCGAGAAACCGCTCCGGCGAGCCGAAATGTTGGAGCAGGGCGCGCTTGCGGGCGGGGCCGATCCCCTTCAGCTCGTCGAGCACCGAGCCGGTCATCGCCCGGTCGCGGCGGCCGCGGTGGTGGTCGATCGCGAAGCGGTGCGCCTCGTCGCGGACCCGCTGCAGGAGCTGGTCGACGCCTCGCGAGTCGCGCGGCAGGTCGATCGGCGCCGCGCGGCCGGGGACGAAGACCTCCTCCTCGCGCTTGGCGAGGCTGACGATCGTCACGCCGCGGTCGGCGAACGGCCGCAGCGCCCGCATCCCGGCGGCGAGCTGGCCTTTGCCGCCGTCGATCATGATCAGCGAGGGCAGCGAGGCGAAGCTCGCGTCGCGCTTGCCGTCGTGCGGGCGAGAGGTCGGCCTGTTCGAGGTAGCGGTTCAGCCGCCGGCGTCAGCACCTCCTCCATCGAGGCGAAGTCGTCGGGGCCGACGGCTGCCCTCCTCGCGCAGGTCGCCGCGCACTTTGAAGCGGCGGTAGTCGGACTTCTTCGGCGCGCCGCCCTCGAAGACGACCATCGAGGCGACGGTGTGCTCGCCGCCGATCGTCGAGATGTCGAAGCCCTCGATCCGGACCGGCAGCTCCTCCATCCCGAGCGCCTCGCGCAGCGAGGCCGAGCGACTCGACCCGGCGGGCGCGCCGGTGCTCGCGGCGCAGCCGGTCCTGGTCGAGGGCGAGCTGGGCGTTGCGCTCGGCCAGCTCGCGCAGCCGGCGTTTGTCGCCGCGCTCGGCGGCGCGGACCTCGACCAGCGAGCCGCGGCGCTCGCTCAGCGCCTCGGAGAGCACCTCGACCCGGTCGCGCAGGTAGGGGCCGACGACGATCATCGGCGGCATCGACGGCGAGGCCGAGTAGTACTGGCCGATGAACTCCTCGGTGACCTCGGCGAGCTCGCGCTCGGCCTCGTTCTCGAGGTAGAAGCTCTGGCGCTCGGCGAGGATCCCGTCGCGGACCTGGAAGACCTGGGCGTTGGCGTCGGCGCCCTCGACCGCGACCCCGATCAGGTCGGCGGTGCCGACCGAGCCGCCGGCGACGCGCTGGCGCTCGAACAGCGAGCGGATCGCCTTCAGGCGGTCGCGGTACAGCGCCGCCCGCTCGAATTCCTCGGCCGCCGCCGCCTCCTCCATCTTCGCCTCCTCCTCGTCCTCGACCTGGCGGTAGCGGCCGGAGAGGAAGTCGATGATCGCGTCGATGTTGCGGCGGTACTCCTCCCGGCTGACGTGGCCGACGCAGGGCGCCCCGCAGCGCTTGATGTAGTAGTCGAGGCAGGGGCTGCCGGAGCGGCGGCCGGGCTCGGCGCCCTCGCAGGTGCGGAACTGGAACAGCTTGCCGAGCAGGTCGAGCGTCTCGCGCACCCGCTTGGCGCTGGAGAAGGGGCCGAAGTAGGCGCGGTGGGCGCGGTGCTTCTCGCGGGTGAAGTAGACCCGCGGGTAGTCCTCGTCGAGGCTGACGCAGACGTAGGGGTAGGACTTGTCGTCGCGCAGGCGGATGTTGAAGCGCGGGCGGTGGCGCTTGATGAAGCTCTGCTCGGCGAGCAGCGCCTCGGCCTCGGTCGCGGTGACCAGGGTGTCGATCCGGTCGATCCGGCGAGGTCAGGCGCGGTTCGCCGCCGGAGAAGTGCGAGGCGACGCGTTTGCGGATCGAGCGCGCCTTGCCGACGTAGAGCAGCTCGTCGTCGTCGCCCGTAGAAGAGGTAGACGCCCGGCGTGGTCGGGCAGCGAGCGGCGCTGCTCGGCGATCCGCTCGGCGCCGCGAGAGCCCTCCGTTTTCAGCTGCTTCGGCCATTCGATGAAGGGTAGGCTGCCGCGTCACTCAGCCAACCTCGCGCCAACCCGGGAGAGCGAATGACCAGCCAGACCGTCGAGCCCCCCAGAGCTCGACACGCATGAAGATCGAGATCGACGGGGAGATCGGGACCCTGACCCTGAACCGGCCCGACGCCTTCAACGCGATGAGCCCGGAAATGATCGGCGAGATGACCGTCGCCTTCGCCTGGCTGGCCGACCGGGCGCCGCTGCGGGCGCTGATCGTGACCGGCGCCGGCGAGGCCTTCTGCGCCGGCGGCGACGTCACCTGGTTCCGCAAAGGCGTCGAGTCGGAGGAGATCGACCTGCCCTCCGAAGTCCGCCGCGGCGCCGAGGCCCTGCACCAGGCGATCGTCGACCTGCGCCGGATCCCCTATCCGGTGATCGCCGCGATCAACGGCCCCGCCGCCGGCGCCGGCTTCTCGCTGGCGCTCGCCTGCGACATCCGGATCGCCTCCGAGAGCGCCTTCTTCGCCTGCGCCTACGGCCGCATCGGCGCCTCTCCCGACGGCGGCATGACCTACTTCCTGCCGCGCGTGGTCGGGCCGGCCGAGCGCTCGAGCTGCTGCTCGAAGATCCCAACCTGAGCGCCGAGGAGGCGCTCGCGAGCGGCTGGTCACCGAGGTGGTGGCGCCGGAGGAGCTGACCGGGCTGGCCCGCGCCAAGGCCGAGAAGCTGGCGGCGATGGCCCCCCACTACGTGCGGATGGCGAAGACGCTCTGCGGGGTCAGCATCGAGAACAGCCTCACCGAGCACCTGCAGCTGGAGCGCCACGGAATCGCCGACAGCATGGCCACCGAGGACCTCCGCAACGGGGTCGAGGCGTTCTTCGCGGGCGGCAAGGCCGAGTTCCAGGGGCGCTGAACCCGACACGCGGTCGCGTCGTATGAGGACTACAGTCTCCGAGACCGTTTCCCCGGGAAAGGACCGCCATGAAGAAGGTCGCAGTCGCAATTGCCCTCGTCCTCGCATCGATCGCGTTGGTCGCTTGCGGATCCAGCAGCTCCTCCAGCAGCTCCGAATCGACGGGCAGCGAAACGACCTCTGAAAGCAGCGGCGCCGCCGGCGGCGCGGAAAGCAAGTCCGGAGAAGCCGAAGGCGGCTCGGCCGGCAGCGCCTCCACCCTCGACATCGAAGCCGCCTCGAGCGGCCTCGCCTACACGAGCAAATCGGCCACCGCCACGGCCGGCAAGGTGACCGTCGACTTCAACAACCCGCAGCCGCTGGCGCACGACGTCGCGATCGAAAACTCCAGCGGCGAAGTGGTGGGCCAGACCGAACTCGCCACCGAAGGCGAAAGCAGCGACCGTGGTCAACCTCGAACCGGGCACCTACAACTTCTTCTGCACCGTCCCGGGCCACCGCGAAGCCGGCATGGAAGGCACGCTCACCGTCAAGTAGTTCGCTGGAGCCGGCGCCCGCTACTCGGCGGGCGCCATCACCCGGGTGACGGATCGCCGACGAAGCATGGCTTCTCGTTGCCCTCGACCTCGAGCGTGAAGCGGGTGACGACCTGCCACCAGCCGCCGCCGATCTCCTCGACCGAGACGACCTCGGCCGTGGCGCGGACCTTCGAGTCGACCGGCACCGGGGCCGGGAAGCGGATCTTGTTCCAGCCGTAGTTGACGCCGAGGGCGAAGCCGGTGGAGGAGATCAGCTCGTGACGGAAGCCGTCGACCATCGAGAGGGTGAGGTTGCCGTGGGCGATCGTCGTCCCGTAGGGGCTCTCCGTCTTCGCCCGCTCGACGTCGACGTGGATCCACTGGTGGTCGCCGGAGAGCTCGGCGAAGGCGTCGATGTCCGCCTGGGTGACCGTGCGCCAGTCGCTGGGGCCGACCTCCTGGCCGACCAGCGCCTGCATTCCCTCGACTCCCTGTACCTCGACGGATGCCATCGGCCGCGAGTTTATTGCCTCGCTCACTCGCTCCACCAACCCTGGATGAGTTCGCCGTCGCCGTCATGGCGCGGGCCGAAGGCGAGGATCTCGATTCCACCCGGGCCGGCCTCGAGGGCGCGCGTCACGTCGGGGGCGATCCTGATCGCGTCGAGGGTCCCGATCTCGATGATCTCGTCGTCGAGTTTCAACCGGCCGTCGCCCCCGAGCACGACGTAGACCTCCTCGGCCTCCTCGTGCTTGTGGCCAAAGGCCTGCCGCTTCCCCGGCTTGAGCCGGTGATGGCTGCAGCCGGTCTTCTCGGCGTCGAGATCGTCCTTGGCGAAGCGCGCTTCCATATCGTCGCCGAGGCCGAATTCCGGCGCCGAGTCCTTGACGTCGGTGAGTCTTTTACGGGTGTAGGGCGTTGCCATTCATGCCTCCTCTGTCGTGACAGCTTCGTCAACGCGTACCCGCGTCAGCAACCGCCAAGCATCTTCCATCTCAATTCGGCCGTCCAGCACGCTGAGACTTCGGTGCCTGCTCGAGGTAAGAGGCGATCGCCCCCGCCATCGCGCCGGCGGCGAGTCGCTGGAAGCCGGGCTTGACCAGCCGCGCGGCTTCACCGGCGTTCCGCATGTTGGCGCACTCGATCAGGACCTTGGGAACGGTCGTCAGGTTGAGCCCGGCCAGATCGTCACGGAGGGAGATGCCGCCGCTGCCGTCATAGGTGCTGGTCGGTACCCCGGTGACCTTCCCGTAGCGCCGGAGCAAGATCAGGCCGAAGTCCTTCGAGGCGCCGATCACGCTGTCATTGGGTCCGTCGGCGACCGGCTCGAGCACGGTGAAACCGCGCCCGCCCGGTGGGCCGCCGTCAGCGTGGATGTCGATCGCGACGTCGGCGCCCGCCCGGTTGATGATCTGCGAGCGCCTGTCGACGCAGGGCCCCACCCCGTGGTTGGTCCTGCGCGTCAGCACGACCGTCGCCCCCTTGGCCCGCAGGTCGGCGGCGAGGTAGGAGGCGACGTTGAAGTTGAAGCGAGCCTCGGTGTAGCCGCCGTCGGTCTCGGTGCCGGTCGTGTCGCAGGTCTCCCGTTCGCGCCCATTCCAGATCAGGTGGTTGATGAAGGTGGGGTCGGCATAGTTGCCACCGTTGTGGCCGGGATCGATGCCGACCACCTTCCCGGCCAGGGGAAGCGAGGGGTCTTTCGACCCGAGACTGGAGCCGGCGGAGCTCCCTTGGGCCGATCCGGCGAGGGACGACGCCGCGAGCACCGCCGCGATCAGGGGTCCGATTGCGGGGAAGAAGGCGATTCCCGATCCTCGCAGGTAAGGCCGCGTCGGAATCGGACCTCGGCGGTTCACGATCGCGTCGACGAGCCCGTCTCTCGCCCTGCGAACATCCGCGGATGGGAATGAGGTCGAGACTGTCCGCGGTCTGCGCCCTCAGCCTGATGCTGGTGCTTGGCGCCGCCGCTCCGTCCTCCCTCGCCGCGCACCGGCTTCCCGTCGGCCCTCGGGCGAGAGGGTTCTGGACGACCGCTCGCGTCCAGGCGGCGCTGTCGCACCCGACAGGCCTCGGAAGCCGCCCCGCATCGCGCCTCGATCCCCGCGCCCAGTCGTTTTTCGTCACCGGCGGCCGGGCGCGAGCCAGCAGCCTGCGGGTTGCCGATGCCTCGACCCCCGAAGACCGGACCTTCGGCAGGATCTTCGGGGTCGACCCACGCTTCGGCCCCTACTCCTGCTCGGGGACCTCGCTGGCGACCCCGAGCGGCTCGATCGTCCTCACCGCCGGTCACTGCGTGGTCGAGGACCACCGCTGGGGGCGCCACCTGGTCTTCATCCCCGCCTTCGACCACGGCACCCGTCCCTTCGGCACCTTCGCCGCCGAAGCCGTCTACACGACCCCGCAGTGGCGCCATGGGCAGAACCCCGACTTCGACGTGGCCGCGTTGAGGGTCAGCCCAAACCCCACCGGAACGCTGAGCGAAACGGTCGGCGCTCGTGAATACGAGACGGGACGCTCGCGCTACTCGCCCTTCCAGGTATTCGGCTATCCCGCGGCGGCGCTGGAAGGTCAGGAGCTCCGCTCCTGCAGCTCCGGCGGCCTGGGAAGCGATCCCGAAACCTTCGGCCTCGCGGGACCGCCAACCGTTCCGGTCGTCTGCGACATGGCGCCGGGGTCCAGCGGCGGCGCCTGGATCGCCGACGGCGGCTATATCGACGGCGTCACCAGCTACTCCTACGTTCACCACTTCGGGCGCCTGTATTCGCCCTATTTCGGCGCCGCGGTCGGTTCCTTCCTGGCGCACCTCCCCTGACGGAGCCCGCGCAGGAGCCCGGAGGCGAGTCAGTACCCGGGCGGGTGGCGGACGACGAAGCCCTTCGGATAGGGCGGTTCGGCGTGCCAGCGCGGCCCGGTGACGCCGGTCGGATCGCCGCCGGTGTCCCAGCGCAGCCCGGCGATCACCGCATAGACGTGCTTGCGGTTGGCGTAGATCGTGATCCAACGCCCCGGCCCGGGTTCGCCCCAGGTCGCGAAGGACCCGGAGACCAGCGGGGCTTCGAGCAGGCCGCCGCCATGCAGGGCGTAGCTGACCGAGCCCGAGCAGTCATAGCCTCGGTCCCACCAGCGGGCGTGGCCGCCACCCCAGACGTAGGGGGCGCTGCGAATCCGGTTCGCGGCCGCGATCACCTGCTGGACCACCGGCGGTGCCCCGGGCGGCGCCACCGCCTTTTCGCCGACGAGGGTGGAGATGGCCGCTTCGCCGGTCGGCGCTTCTTCGGTGCTGGCTTCAGGTGTTGGCGAGGCTTCGGGCATTGGCGAGAAGCCGCCGGGCGAAGCCTGGGCGGCGGCGCTGAAGGCGCAGAGAATCACCAGGACCACGAGCGCGAGCGCGGTGGCCAAAGCGAAGCGGTTGATCGCATCGAGGCCCGTCGCCTCCTGCCGTTGCCCTGCCTGCGCTTTTGCTCCGTAGCCTTGCCTCACCTCAAATACATCGGGCACGAGTCTTTGCCGATTAGGTCTGCATCTTGCGGCCCAACCCACGCACCGAGCTTTACGCCGGACACCTCCTCTACATCGCGGGTTATCGCCTAGCCGTGCTTGGGGGGGGCCCCTCGGCCCCGACGTTTCGCCAGCGTGGATTCGGGCACTACGTCGGAAGATCAAGCATTACATCGGAAGCCCAAACCAACCGAGAGGAACCACTTGACCATCGTAGGCATCCTCGTCGTCATCATCCTGATCCTGCTGGCGATCTATCTCTTCCGCCGGGTCGTCTAGAGGCAGGCGGGCGAGATGACCTTCGCAGGCAGCATCTTCCTGATCGTGGTGGGCGCGATCCTTCGTTTCGCGACCCACCTCCACGTCAAGGGGCTCGATTTACGGACGATCGGCCTGATCCTGATGATCGCCGGCGTCGTCGGCTTGATCATCGCGATCTGGCAATGGGCCGTGTGGTCCCGCCGCTCCCGCCAGTCCGAAGTGCTGGTCGACGATCGGCGCGTCGCCGATCCCCGCCACCAACAGCCCCCGGGTGAGTATCGGGATCCACCGGGCTACTGAGCCAGATCGCGGCCGAGATACGCAACCGACCGGTCGATGAGTAGCCCTCCGGCTGAGGAGCCCCGATCCTCGGATAGCACCGGGCACCGCTTCTCGGCCGGCGTCGCCCGCGCAGTCGTCTGGCTGCGCTTCCTGATCGTTCCAGCCTGGATCGCCGGCGTCGTCTTCGCCGGCCTGCACCTCCCCTCGGCCTTCGAATCGGAAACGGGAGGGCCCGGCAGCCTGCTGCCAACCTCATCGCGCGCGATCGAAGTCGAAGAGAACGCGATCAAGACCTTCGGCACGCCGCTGCTCAGCCGCACGATCGTCGTCGCCCACCGGCCGCAGGGCTTCGACCCTTCGGCGCTGGCGGCGAGTGGCCGCTACATCGCCGCCACCGACCGCAGGGAAGGCAAGACGGCGATCCGCGCCGTGCCGCTCCTCGACGCCCCCGGGCTGCTCGCGGCCCATAAATCGGCGACGACCCTGCTCGTCTACCTCTACATCCGCCCCTCGCTGGGCGAATCCGAATCGCAGGAAGTCGCCGAGCGGTTCGCCGGCGGCCTGCAGAGCGCCAGCGGCGCCAGCGAAGTGAAGGTGACCGGCGCCCTGCCGGCGACGCGGGCCGAAACGAGCATCGCCAAGAGCCACCTCCTCTGGGTCGAGGTGGCGACGGTGGCTGCTGGTGCTCGGCATCCTCGGCTTCTACTTCGGTTCGGTCGGGGTGCCATTGCTGGCCCTGGCGACGGTCGGGATCGCCTACCTCGGTGTCGATCGCGTCCTCGGTTGGGTCGCCCAGCGCTACGGCCTCTCGATCTCCAGCGAGGTCGAGCCGGTGATCGTCGCCCTGCTCTTCGGGATCCTCACCGACTACCTGGTCTTCTTCGTCTCCGGCTATCGTCGGCGACTGCGGGCGGGGACCGAGTCGCTGTCGGCGGTAACCGAGGTGACGGCCGAACTGCTGCCGGTGATCTCGACCGCGGCGCTGATGATCGCCGGGGCGACGCTGACGCTACTGATCTCCGGTGTCCCCTTCCTCGAAGCCTTCGGCCCGGCGATGGCGATCGCGGTCATCATCGCCGCCGCCGCGGCACTGACCCTGGTCCCGGCGGCGCTGGCGATCTTCGGCCGGGCGCTGCTCTGGCCGCGCCAGCCGGAGCTGGAGGAGGAGCCTGCCGGCCCCGCCGCGGAGGAATCCGGCGCGCGCGGTCGGCTGATCGGCGGCGCCGTCCGCTTTCCGGTCCTGACCTCGATCGTCTCCCTGCTGATCCTCCTCGCCGCCGCCAGCGGCGTCAGCGAGCTCGCCCTCGGCAACCCGCTGATGCGCGGCCTGCCGCCGACGAGCCCGGTGCGCCAGGGCTACGAAATCGCCGCCAACGGCCTCGGGCCTGGGGTGCTGGGGCCGACGATGGTTGTGATCGAAGGCGAAGGGGTGGGCGCCAAGGCCGGCCAGCTATCCGCGCTTGAAGCCGAGCTGACCGCACAGAAGGGCGTCAACGGCGTGCTCGGTCCGGGGGCCGAACCGCTGCGTACCGGCTCCAGCCCGATGGTCGCGCCGGGCGGCAACGCCGCCCGCTACGTCCTCGTCCTCGACGGCGACCCTGACGGCGCCGCCGCCTCCGAAGCGCTCTCAGGGCTCGAAGAACATCTGCCCGAGCTGGTCGAACGAAGCGGGCTGGGCGAAGCCCGCGTCGGCGTCACCGGCGATACGACGATCGCCACCGAACTCACCGAAAACACCTGGAACGCGCTGGAGCGGGTCGCCCCGGCGGCGATCGTGGTGCTGTTGGCGCTGCTCTGGGTCCTGCTGCGGAGCCGGAGCGCGCCGCTCTACCTGGTCGGCGTCAGCATCCTCGTGGCGGTCGCCGCGCTCGGCCTTACGGTCTACGTCTTCCAGGACCTGCTCGGCTACGGCGAGCTCGCCTTCTTCGTGCCGGTCGCCAGCTCGATTCTGCTGCTGGCCCTGGGAGCCGACTACAACGTCTTCCTGGTCAGCCGGATCTGGCGCGAGTCCGAGCACAGCGACCTCGAGCCCGCGATTCGCACCGCCGGCTCCAGGGCCGGGCGGGCGATCACCGTCGCCGGCTTCATCCTCGCCCTCTCCTTCCTCGCCGTGGCGCTGATCCCGATCCAGAGCTTTCGCGAGATCGCCTTCGCGCTCTGCGTCGGGCTGCTGCTGGACACGCTGATCGCCCGCACCCTGCTGATCCCCGCCCTGGTCAGCATCTTCGGACGAGGAAACGCGGAGGATGGAGCTACAGCCGAGGAGATGGCCGCCAAGATCAAAGCCTGAAGAATGCTCGGGTTACGGCCGGTCAGCTGCAGGTGGGTCGCTCGGTCGCCGACAGTCGGCGAAGCTCACCGCCCCGGTCGATCGAATAGCCGATCGGGTTGGGAGTTTGCGCGGTGTCGGCCGCCTGTCCGGCGATCGTCATTTCCACCCCGCCGTTACCGAGCGAAACGGTGAAGCCAGTGGAGCGGAAGGGTCCCTCCTTGGTCCCGGCGCTGAGGATCTGGCCATCGATCAGTGACCGACCGTTGGCGTCGAGCAAACAAATCCAGACTTCGGCGGTCGCCGTCAGGGTCAGCGTCGTGCCCGGCTTTGGGGCGGGCGGTTGCTTGAGGGAAACGCCGGCGCCGGGTTGCGCACCGTCGCCCTGGCGAACCGGTGCCAGCGAGCGGGTGGTGCCTCCGCTGAGAGTGAAGAGGCCGATCGTGACCAAGACGGCGGCAAGGGCGAGCAAAGCGACGCCGGCGAGTAAGCGTGGCGAGAGGCGCCTGCGGTGCGGCGACCCGGTCCGTTGCGAAGGGAGGAACTCGATCGGAGACGGTTCGGGGGAACCGATCGAGCCGCGAGCCTGCTCGTATTCCTCGGCCAGGCGAGCGACGTCGAGCCCAAGGTGGGCGGCGTAGGCGCGCAGGAAGCTACGAGCGTAGAACGCACCCGGCAGGAGGTCCCACTCTTCGTCCTCGAGCGCCTGCAGAAACCGGACCTGGATCTTGGTCGCGGCCTCGACCTCGGCGAGCTCGATCCCGCGCCGGTTGCGCGCCTCTCGCAGCTTTGCGCCTACCCGATCGGGCATCTGCCCATTGTGGCCCCATCCCCGCAGCGCCGCGAGCCTCGCTTTCCGGGCTCCGCAGAGCTAGGTCGATGCGCGACCTATTCCGGGCGATCGGACGAGCAGGCCGATCAAGGACATTTCTCCCCGGCGCGAACAGGGTCCTAAGCCACCAACCGCACCTCGAAGCTCGGCGCAACGAGCGCCCCGGCGCCGCCGAGCAGGGCGAGGATCCGGGTGACGTAGGCCTGGGTCTCGGGATAGGGCGGGATGCAGTGGCAGGCTTCGACCGGGGCGGGGCCGGCGTTGTAGGCGGCGAGGGCGAGCTCGGGGGAGCCGAACTGGGCGATCAGGTCCGACATCAGGTGGGCCTCGGCGTCGATCGCCGCCACCGGATCGAAGGGGTTCGTCAGGCCGTAGGAGGCGGCCGTGCCTGGCATGAATTGGGCGATCCCCTGGGCTCCGGCCGGCGAGCCGGCGTTGGGGTCGAAGCCCGACTCGGCCATCAGCTGACCGGCGAGCAGGGCGGCGGAGACGTTCCAGTGGGCGGCGGCGCGGAGGATCGGGTCGCGGAACTCGGCCGGGACGAAGGAGGGCAGGCTGGCGGCGGAGAGGGAGCCGTCGCTGCCCGGGCCGAGTGAGTTGCCGGCCTCCGAGCAGGGCGCGGGGCCGGCGGTGAAGCCGTAGTGCCAGGCCTCCCACGAATAGCGCTGCAGGAAACCGAAGCGACCGGCGTTCGCAGCCAGCCAGCCGTAAGCGGTTTCCGGTCCGAGATCGAGCTCGGTGGCGCAGCGGTGCAGGGAGTGCCCCGGTGGCGCCACCCACGTCGGGTCGGGATGGGCGGCGAAGAGCACCGCCTGTTCGGCGTCGGAGCGGAAGCCCGAGACGACCAGGAGCGAGATCCCATCGACTTGCGCGGCCGCGGCCATGCGGTCATATGCCGCCGCGACGTCGGGCCTCATCCCCTCCCCGGTCCTGTAGACGAGCGGGCCGCTGTAGCCGCCGCCGCTGGCCATCGACGGCATGCCGCCCCCGCCGCTCGACGGCGCCGCCGCTTCGGCCACGGCCGAGGCCTCGACCTGGGCTTCCCCGCCCCCCTCGAGGGCAGCGGTGACGACCGCCCTCGCGCGCACCGGAGCGAAGGAGTCGAGGTCCGGGAAGCTGACGCGGAGGCGGGCGGGATCGACGCCGTTCGCGCCTGCCGCGGCAAGCGCCGCCTGCCGCGCCCGCGCCAGGTAGGCGAGCTTGCCGATATGGGCGGGGTTCGGCATCCCGTTGGGCAGATCCGACGGAGAGAGCAGGCCCGGCAGGTCGTCCCGCATCGAGCGCGCCGCCGAGACCGCGGCGAGGTCGGCGGCACGCTGAACCCTGCCCTTCCCGGTCACCGCGCCGGCGAGCGCGACCAGCGCCAGGGCGCCGGCGAGCAGCGCGATGGCACCGCCCAGGGCGAGGATCAGGGCCTGCCCCGACTCGTCTTCGAGCCGGGTCGCGGCCCGAAATCCCCTCCCCTCGCTTGCGCGAACCTCCATGTCGAGACCTTGCCGAGCAGGTGCGCACCCATGGCGCGCTCAACCGAGAGATTCAGTCGTGCCTCGATCACGACATCCGGCCGAACCGAACTTTTCCCGGCCGCGTGCCGTAGAAATGACTGACCACGCTTCGACCGGAGGAGAATCCAATGCCGCGTTCCATCCCGTCCAACCCCAGGCCCCAGCCGATCCGCCTCGTCCCGCTGGCGCTGGCATTGGCGCTCGCGGCACTGCTCGTCCCCGCCGGTGCGAGCGCGAGCCAGAGCGGCAAGGTCGTCGCCAAGACGGCGGCAAACGCGACCCTGGGCAAGACGATCCTCACCAACACCAAGGGCCGGACCCTCTACAGCCTCAGCGTCGAGACCAAGGGGAAGATTCATCTGCACCGGGGCCTGTCTCTCCATCTGGCACCCGCTCGTCGTCCCGGCCACCGTCAAGCCGAAGGGGCCGGTCAAGTTGGGGACGATCGAACGGCCCGACGGCCGTACCCAGGTCACCTTCAAGGGCCGCCCGCTCTACAGCTTCAGCGGCGATACGAAATCCGGCGAAGCCAACGGCGAGGGAATCAAGGACGTCGGCACCTGGCACGCGGCGAGCGTCGGCAAGCTCGTCCCCCAGCCCCAACCCACCCCCACTCCGACTCCGACCCCGAGCCCGGAACAGCCCTACCCCTATTAGGAGGGACCAGGGAGCTCGCCTGGCCTCTAGCTGAGATCGACGGTCAGCTCTCGGGCCATCGGGACCAGCGTAGCACCGATGCGACAGGCGCCGAACGAGTGCCGCGGGCGGCCCGCCGGCGGCATCGGGGGCGAGCGTCCCGAACAGCGCGCGGCGCTCGGCGACCCAGCTGAGACGCCGCTTCAGCACCCCCACCGCGAGCCCGCGTCCGTGCAGATCGCGGACCGCCAGCGCCAGCAGGGCTCGATCGGCGGCGATGTCCGCCCGCAGCAGCGCGCCGGTCAGGCGAGCGCCGAGTCGCTCGCCGAGCAGCGCCTGCAGCGACTGCGGCGGCGCGTGCACGACCGCGAGCGATCCGCGAGCGACCGTCACCGCCGCGGCGGCCGCTTCGAAGCCCTCCGGGTCGGCCGCGACCGCCAGCTGGCAGACCTGACCGCGGGCCGCGACGCGGACCCTCGGAAGATGGCCGGCCAGCCGCTCCTCCAGGTCGCGGGCCGCCGTCGACGCGAGCAGGGTCGGCCGCGGCGGCCTGCCGGCGACGTCGACCAGGAGGGTCGCCTGGTCGACGTCGGCCCCGGCGCAGGCGAGCGCCGCCGCCGCGGGACGCGATCCCTCCGCCCGTCCGACCGCGGTGACGACCAGGGTCGCGGCGTCGGCGACCAGCTCGATGCCCGTCACCGGCTCACCCTCGCGCTTGCCGTGCTGGTCACCGCGAGCTTCGCCGAGACGGCGGAGAGCGGCGAGGGCGGGCGCAGCCGGACCGAGACCCGGCCGCCCTCGACCGAGACGTCGACGTCGTCCCTGGCCCAACCCGGCAGCGCATCGCGGGCGGCGGCGGCCGCGGAGCCCCCCGAGGCGAGAGCGAGTGCCCCGGCCTCGGCGGCACCGTCGGCCAGGGTCATCGCGTAGCCGGCGGCGAGCAGCTGCAGAGCGACCAGTGCCGCCAGCAGCAGCGCCGGCAACGCCGCCACGAGCTCGACCGACGCCTGTCCGCGGGAGTCACCCATCGCTTGACTCCAAGCTCGACTTCGCCCCGACCATCACCCGCGGCAGCTCCGGGAGCAGGCGCGGCACCGGCACCCGGACCGAGACCGCGCCGGAGTCCTCCACCTCGGAGCCGGCGCGCATCGACGGCGGCAGCGCCCGCCGCGCCGCCGCCGTCGCGTCCCCTCCCACCAGCGCCGCCCGGGCGCCGGCTCGCGCCGCCACGCTCGCCGACCAAAGCGCCTGGCCGGCGAGCGCGATCTGCACCGCCACCACGACCGCCAGCAGCAGGAACGGGACCACCGCGATCAACTCGACCGAGGCGGTTCCCCGCTCCCGGTGGCCTGCGCTGCTGGCGGTCAGTGACGGCACGACTCAACCGTGCCAGCGCTCGGCCTACGGCTTGCGCGCCGCAATCGATCAATTTCGTAAAATTTCAACGCGCGGGAGTGCTGACGCCGGCGCCGAGGCACCGAGCGATCGCGCTCAGTAGGTGCTGGCCTCGGTCCAGACCCGGTAGATCGCGAACACCGAGCCGGCGCAGAGGAGGATCCAGAGGATGGTGCCGCCGCCGGTCGAGAACAGCTTCTGGGCTCCGGCGACCAGCAGGGCGAGCATGCCGAAGCCGCCGTAGAAGATCGCCCGGCGGCTGTCGGTCAGCGTCGCCAGGGTCAGCTGGTTCTGGCGGCTGAGCGTGTAGAGCATCCAGGCGATGCCGGCGAGGAAGCCCATCGTGATCGCGGCGAAGATCGCTTCGACCGCGTTGCCACCCGCGGGGACGAAGGCGACGCCGAGCGCCAGGACCATGATGATCGCCAGATTGCGGACGTTGCGCATGTGACGGATTGTACGACGGCTACTTGCTTGGTCATGACGATGATCCCGAAGACGACCGCCGCGGCGACACCAGCCAATGCCAGCCCCGCCACCGCTGCCGCCGCGCCCGCCGCAATCGGCCTCTCGCCGCGGCTGAGGTCGGCGAACCGCCCGACCCCCCAGATCGCGATCGAGAAGGCGAGGGTGACGCCGACGCCGGCGACCAGCGAGGCGATCACCGTCTCCAGCAGCTGCTTGCCCTCTACGAGCGTCGCGATCATCCGCTGGAAGCCGGGACCGGAGCCCCGCGCTGTGCCCGCCGGGCGAAGACGGCGAGATCAGCGAGAGCGACATCAGCGTGACCAGCAGCGGCCCGAGGGCGCCGGTGCCGAAGATCCGCGAGAGGCCGTAGGCGACGGCGCCGATCAGCGCCGCCGCCGGCAGGGTCAGCAGCCAGGCGAAGACGATGTTGCCGGCCATCCCCCAGCGGACCGCCGAAACCCGCTTGGTCGGCGCCGGCGCCCATCACGCCGCCGTTGATCGCGTGCGTGGTCGAAAGCGGGAAGCCGAAGTGGGTCGAGGCAGAGGATCACCGCCGCGCCGGCGCTCTGCGACGAGAAGCCCTGGGCGGCGTCCATCTTGATGATCCTGGTGCCGGTCGTCCTCAGCATCCGCCAGCCGCCGCTGTAGGTGCCGACGGCGATCGCCGCGGCGGAGGAGACGCTCGCCCAGAGCGGTGGATTGGCGTTGGCTCCCAGGGATGCCGTTGGCGATCAGCGCCAGGGCGATGACGCCGATCGTCTTCTGGACGTCATTGGTCCCGTGAGCGAGCGCGAGCAGGCCGCCGGAGACGATCTGGGCGTAGCGGAAGCCGCGCGCTGACGATCCCGGCCGGCGACGCCCGACGACCCGGTAGACGACCGCGATCGACGCGGCCGGCGACGAGGAAGGCGAGGATCGGGAGCGACCAGCGCCGGGATCAGGACCTTGTCGACGCAGCCCGATCCGTCGACGCCGGCGTTGAACCGGCCGCGGCCAGCGATCGCCGAGCCGACGACGCCGCCGATCAGCGCGTGAGAGGAGCTCGACGGCAGGCCGAGCCACCAGGTCGATCGAGGTTCCAGGAGATCGCCCCGATCAGCCCGGCGAAGACGATCGTCGGGGTGATCAGCCCGGCGTCGACCACGTCGCTGGCGATCGTCCTGGCCACCTCGACCGAGATGAACGCCCCGGCGAAATTGAGCAGCGCGGCGAAGGCGATCGCCACCTGCGGCGGCGCCGCGCCGGTCGAGACGAGGTGCCGATCAGGTCCGCGGTGTCGTGAAACCCGTTGGTGAAGTCGAAGGCGAGCGCCGACGCGACGACGATCGCGATGACGAGGTCGGAGCTCATGACGAGATTCAGGCGCCGCCAGGCAAGGACGCAGAGAGGCCGAATAGCAGCGCTATTTGGCCGACCGAGGACGCCGCATGGCGGTGATCTGAATCCGTCATGAGTTCTTGATGACGATGCCCTCGAGAATCTGGGCAGCGGTCTCGGTCGCGTCGATCGCGTTCTCCAGCACGGCGAAGATGTCCTTCCAGCGGATCACGACCATCGGGTCGATCCCGTTCGAGAAGAGCGAGGCGACGGCGTCGCGGGAGATCCGGTCGCCCTCGTTCTCGAGCCGATGGATCTCGATCCAGTACTTGTCGAGGTCCTTGAAGTCACGCAGGTGCTCGAGGCCCGCGGCGAGCTGCTCGCAGGCGGCGACCAGAACCTCGGTCAGCGCCACAGCCTGCTCCATCGGCGCCTCGATCTGGTAGAGGCCGAGGAAGTCGGCGGCCTCCTCGGTGAAGTCGACGATGTCGTCCATCTGGGTCGCCAGGCCGTAGATGTCCTCGCGATCGATCGGCGTCACGAAGGTCGTGTTGAGCCGCTTGATGATGTCGTGGGTGATCCGGTCGCCCTCCTGCTCGGCCTTGAGGATCTCCCGCGGCAGCCCGCCTTCGTCGGGCCACTGATGCATCATCTGGTCGAGCAGGCGGGAGGCGTGGACCGTGTTCTGACCGGCCTCGATGAACAGGTCGAAGAAGGTGCCATCGCGAGGGACTAGCGAGAACCGCGCCACCCGCTTCATCCTAGTGACGGAAGAGGCGTCGGGAGTGTTCAGCTCGTGGCCGCCGCCAGCTGTTCGGCGGCGCGCGCGGCGTGACGCTCCCGGAGCTCCTCCTGGACGCTGCGCCGGGCACCCTCGGGCGGAACCGTGCGGGTCCATCTCCCGTCGGAATCGAGCTCCCAGGCGTTGGCGTTGTCGGCGAAGCAGCGCTCCAGCACGTCGAGCATCTCCGCCTTCAGCTCCGGATCCTCGACCGGCGCCACCAGCTCGACCCGGCTGTCGAGGTTGCGCGGCATCAGGTCGGCGGAGCCCATCAGCACCCGGGTCTCGGCGCCGCGCTGGAAGGTGTAGACGCGGGAGTGCTCGAGGAAGCGACCGACGATCGAGACGACGCGGATGTTCTCCGAGAGCTCGGGCACCCCGGGCCGCAGGCAGCAGATCCCGCGCACGTTGAGGTCGACCCGGACCCCCGCCCGCGAAGCCTCGTACAGCGCCCTGATGCAGCCGGCGTCGACCAGCGAGTTCATCTTCAGCGCGATCCGCGCCTCTTCGCCGGCCTCGTGGGCGGCGACCGTGCGCTCGATCTCCTCGATCATCCGTTTGCGCATCGTCGTCGGCGAGACCAGGACCTTGCGGTAGACGGCCGGGCGGCCGTAGCCGGTGAGGAAGTTGAACATCTCGGCGACGTCGGCGCCGATGTCGGGATCGGCGGTGAAGAGGCCGAAGTCCGTGTAGAGGCGCGCCGTCTTCTGGTGGTAGTTGCCGGTGCCGATGTGGACGTACTCGCGCACCCGCTCGCCCTCGCGGCGGGCGACCAGGATCGCCTTGACGTGGGTCTTCAGGCCGGGGATGCCGTAGACGACGTGGACGCCCGCCTCCTCCAGCGACTTCGCCCAGCGGATGTTGGCCTCCTCGTCGAAGCGCGCTTTGAGCTCGACCATGCAGACCGCCTGCTTGCCGCGTTCGGAGGCGCGGATCAGCGCCGGGACCAGGGGCGAGTCGTCGCTGGTCCGGTAGACGGTCTGCTTGATCGCCAGCACGTCGGGGTCGGCGACGGCCTGCTCGACGAAGCGTTCGACCGAGGTGGTGAAGGAGTCGTAGGGATGGTGGACGAGGACGTCGCGCTGGCGCATCGCGGCGAACATGTCGACCGGCTCCCCGTCCTCGCCCTGCAGCCGCGGCTGCGTGACCGGGGACCAGGGCGGGTAGCGCAGCTCGGCGTGGCCGGGAACGTCGGCGATGTCGTTGAGGTCGCCGAGGTCGATCAGGCCGTCGACGTCGTAGACCTCGCGGTCTTCGAGCCGCAGCGCCCCGATCAGCTGCTCGCGCAGCTTCGAGTTCATCCCGGCGGCGATCTCCAGCCGCACGACCTCGCCGAAGCGGCGGCGGCGGAGCTCGTCCTGGACGGCGCGGAGGAGGTCGTCGGCCTCGTCGCTGATCGTGAAGTCGGCGTCGCGGGTGACCCGGAAGTAGCCGTGGTCGACGACGTCGGTGCCCGGGAAGAGCACCTCGAGGTTGGCGGCGATCACCTCCTCCAGCGGCACGAACGACATGCCGTCTTCGCCGACCGGCAGGAAGCGGCCGAGCAGCTCCTTCGGGACCTTGACCCGAGCGATGATCTCGACCCCGCTCTCGGGATCCCGCAGCAGGACGCCGAGGCTGAGCGAGAGGTTGGAGATGTAGGGAAAGGGCCGCCCGAGGCCGATCACCAGCGGCGTCAGCGCCGGGAAGACCTGCTCGTGGAAGCGCGCGTCGATCTCGCGGCGCTCCTCCTCGCTGGCGCTCTCCAGAGAGACGATCCGGATCCCGTGCTCTTCCAGCGCCGGCCGCAGGACGCCGCCGAAGCAGGCGTGGAGGCGACGGTCGAGCTCCAGCACCCGGGCCTGGATCGCGTCGATCTGCTTGGCCGGGGCGAGGCCGTCGGGGCCGCGGGCATCGATGCCGGCGTCGAGCTGATCGAAGAGGCCGGCGACCCGGACCATGAAGAACTCGTCGAGGTTGGAGGCGTAGATCCCGCAGAAGCGAAGGCGCTCCAGCAGCGGCACCTCGGTGTCCTCCGCCAGTTCGAGAACCCGCTGGTTGAAGTCGAGCCAGGAGAGCTCGCGATTGAAGTAGTTGGCGGGATCGTCGATCGATCCATCGTACTGCGGCACCGCCGGCAGCCCGCCGCCTCAGGCCACTTGGGCGAGCGGCTGCCGCGGACGCCGCCGGAGCCGCGTCGAGCGCCGCGCCGATAGCCGCTCGCGAGCTGGCCCATCGAGCGCTCCCAGGTGCGGCCGCGGGCGGCGTGGGCGCCGGCGGCGCCGAGCTGGCGGCGCAGCAGCGGCGCCGCGGCGAGCTGCAGCACCGCGCCGGCGAGGTGGTCGGCGTCGGGACGGCAGAGCAGGCCGGTGTGGCGGTTCTCGATCAACGCCGCGGGACCGCCCTCGGCGACGGCGACGACCGGCAGCCCGCTCGCCGCCGCCTCGAGGATCACCTGGCCGTAGGTGTCGGTGCTGCTGGCGAAGAGAAAGAGGTCGGCGCTGGCGTAGGCGCAGGCCAGATCCTCGCCGCCGAGCCAGCCGAGGAAGGTGGCGTGCTCGCCCAGCCGGGACCGCAGCTCCTCCTCCTCCGGCCCGCCTCCGGC
Source organism: uncultured Solirubrobacterales bacterium (assembly GCA_963739875.1). Classification (GTDB taxonomy): domain Bacteria; phylum Actinomycetota; class Thermoleophilia; order Solirubrobacterales; family 70-9; genus VAYN01. Next base: position 218,155 of record CAVUCD010000012.1, on the reverse strand, counting down.
CAGCAGCAGGTGCAGCCGCGGATCGGCGCGATGGGCCCGGAGGAAGCTCTCGGCCAGCAGGTCGACCCCCTTCTCGCGGGTGAGGCGGCCGGCGTAGAGGACCTTGATCTCGCCCGGGTGAGCGCTGGGGTCGCGCTTGACCGGGTCGAAGCGGCTGACGTCCACCCCGCGCTCCCAGCGCCCGATCCCCGCCTGGTCGACGCCGAGGTCGGCCAGCGAGGCGTCGGCCGAGGGGCTCGGCGAGAGCACGTAGCCGGCGGCGCCGTAGAAGGCACCGAGGCCGATCCGCGCGATCGCCTCGAGGCCGTCGTTGCCGCTGCGCATTCCCGCGTAGGCCGCCAGCTCGGTGTGGTAGCTGGCCAGCAGCGGGACGCCGGTGACCCGGCTCAGCAGCGTCGCCGCGATCCCGGCCGGGCCGGGAGCGGTGACGTGGACGAGGTCGTAGCCGCCTTCGGCGAGCGCCTCGACCAGGTCCGGCAGCCCCGGAACGCCGAGCCGCATTCCCTCGTAGAAGGGCATCTCCAGCTCCGCCGCGGCGGGCAGGCGGCGATCGACGCCGGGGTCGGTGCCGATCACGTCGATCTCGAAGCCGGGCACGCCGCGCTCGCGGATCTGCTCGATCGTGTGGGTGACGCCGTGCATCGAGCCGATCCCGTCGGCGATCAGGGCGACCCGCCGGCGCTCGCTGCGGCGCCCGGAGAGCATCGCCTTCTCGGCGCCGAGGAAGGCGGTCGAGGGCGCGTACGGGATCGCCGGCAGCAGCGCCGAGAAGAGGCCGTTGACGGCGCTGGGATAGTCGCCGCGGGCGACCGCCGCGGTGCCCTCCTCGACCGCGCCCCGCAGGCGCCGATCGTGGATCCGGCGGGCGCGGCGGTAGAGGTCGGCGTGGGAGAAGTCGTCGGCCTGCAGGTGGGCGATCAGCTCGCGCCCGCGCAGGTCGAGGCCCATCCCGGCGAGCCAGGACTCGAGCAGGCAGCGGGCGTCGTCGGGACCGATGTCGGCGGCGACCTTGCCCTCGCGGACGGCGCCCTCGCGGATCACCCTTTCGGCCATCTTCAGCACCGCGGCCGGGTTCGGCCCGCCGTCGACCGGCGCCGCGCCCCTCGCCGAGGGCGCGGGTCGCCAGCGCCATCGCCGCGTGGGTCCACTTGGCGGCGCTGCCCTGCTCGCCGCCGGCTTCGGCGTCGCCGTGGAGCAGGTGGCGCAGAAACTCTTCCGGCGTGCGAGCAGCGGGCGCCTCCGTGAAGGTGCGACCGATGTCGACGCCGGCATGGTCGTCGGAACCGCCGATGCCGGTGCCCCCGCGCGTCTCGATGTAGACGACGGCGGGCATGTTCAGCTCGGCGGCCCTCGAACCGTTGCGGACCTCCCAGATCGGGAAGAGCTCCGCCAGTCGCCGCCGGTGGCGCCGTGTCAGCGGCGCGGCGACGTTGAAGAAGGGGTGCGCCAGGGCAGAGGCGATCCCGTTCTCGTGCAGATATGCGGCGCAGGCCTCGACATCGCCGGAATGTGCCTGCAGCCACTCGTGGTCTCCGGGAGTGATCCCGTAACAGAGGACGTGAACCGCCTGAGGCTCGCCGGCGAAGCGGGCGGTCAGCTCCTCGGAGACGAAGCAGTCGGGACGGCCCTCGAGCTCGAGGCAGCCCGCGATCGTGTCGTGGTCGGTGATCGTCACGAAGTCCATCCCGCGCCGCTTGGCGAGCTCGTAGACCTCCTCGGGCGGGGTCGCGCACTCCGGCAACCCAAGCGATCTCTGAACGCCCAGCCGCGAGAGCTGCGAGGCGGTGGAATGGCAATGCATGTCAACACGGGAAGTCATCGGTGTCTCCCTCTTATCTTTTCCGTTTGTCACCTGCAGATTCGCCCATTTGCAGGGGAAACATGTGAAAGACGTGAAACCCACGACGTGAACTTCCGGTGATCCGGACGAAGCGACGCGGGAAGGGATCGGGCAAGCCCCTTCACTCGCAACTCGTCGATGGAGAGGAAGCTGTTGTCACCCGCAGGAGCTCCCCTCCTCCCGCGCAAAACGTTCCGGGGCTTACCCGACCCCTTCCCAGCGTGGTCATCGCCCAGGCTCGCCGAAGCCCGGGAGGGCTGAACGATCTTGTACTTTTTTGCTTCCGCGAGCTCGGACGGGGCGAGCGATCCCAAAAGTTAAGTGGAAGCCCCCCGGGCTTCGGGACCTCGGCTCGGCTACGCGGCGAGGCGGGCTGGCGAGCTGCCGTTGGCGCTGCCGTTGAGGAGGTCGAGGATGACCCCCTCGCGGAGGCCGCCCTTGCCGATCTGCAGCGGCTGGCCGAGCAGCTCGGAGATCTTCTCCAGCAGCAGCACGCCGGTGGTGAGGATGCGGACCCGCTGCGGGTCGAGCTCGAAGCGGCGGGCGACGTCGGCCGAGGGGTCGCCGCAGAGCACGCGTATCCCCCGCTCCAGCGTCTCGTACTCGAGCACGGTGCCGACCAGGCGCCGCAGCGAGGTGGCGCTGCCGCCGACCGCGACGGCCTGGGCGGGGCGATCGAACTCGACGCCCTCGAAGATGTCCTCGATGCGGTCGCGGACCTTGCGGATCTCCGCCGCCGAGGGCGGGTCGGAGGCGATCAGCTCGTCGGCGAGGACGCCCGAGCCGACCCGCCAGGAGCGAACCTTGTCGACCCCGCCGGAGACGGTGCCGAGGATCACCTCGGTGGAGCCGCCACCGACGTCGACGACGCCGATCTTGCCCTCGGCCGGGTGGCCCAGCCCTTTGGTCGCGCCGATGAAGGCGAGCCGGCCCTCCTCCTCCTCGCTGAGGATGTCGACCGGGACGCCGGAGACCTCGCCGATCGTCCGCGCGACCTGCTCGCCGTTGCTGGCGTCGCGGACGGCCGCCGTGGCGACCGAGCGGATCCGTTCGGCGCCGAGCTCACGGGCCAGCCGCACCTGGGTGGCGACCAGCTCGGAGACCTCGTCGACCTTGGCCGGAAGAACCTCCCCCTTCTTGCCCAGAGCGCTGTTGATCCGCGTGTAGGCCCGCTGCTCCATCACCTTCTTCAACTGCCCGTCGATCGGCTCGGCGACGAGCACGCGGGTGGTGTTGGAGCCGATATCTATCGCAGCGCAGAGCATCAGGGCGTCTTTGGCATGTTCCCAGACACTCCGGATCTCACACGTCGCTATGTCGTCGGATGCGAGGCGTCCTCGAACTCGCGGAAGAGTCCGGTGACCACGAACGCCACCTGCTCGCCGATGTCGACGGCGTTGTCGGCGATCCGCTCGATCGCCCGCGCCGCCAGCAGCATCGTCATCGCCCACTCGCGCTTGTCGGCGTCGTCGCCGATCGCCAGCGCCAGCCGGAAGCATTCGCGGTTGAGGTCATCGACGAAGTCGTCCTGGTGGACGAGGTCGCGGGCCATCTCGACGTCGCGTTCGGCGAAGGCGCGCTTGGCCTGGCCGATCAGCGCCCGCGTCTGCTTGCCCATGCCGAGGATCAGCGCCACCATCTCCCGGTCCGCCGGCGGCTCGTTGCCGGTCAGCGGAATCACCTTGCAGATGTTCACGCACTGATCGCCCATGCGCTCGACGTTCTTGAGCACGTGCAGCAGGGCCGAGATCAACCGCAGGTCGGTTGCCACCGGCGACTGGGTGGCGAGCAGGGTGATCAGGCTCTGGTGGACCTCCAGGTAGCGACCGTCGATGCGGTCGTCGTCGGCGACGACGATCTGGGCCAGCTCGACGTCCTGGTGCTCGACCGCCTCCAGAGTCCGCTGCAAAGCCGCGCTGACCAGGTTGAGCCCGTCCAGCGCGCTCGCCTCGAGCCGCTGCAGCTCCTCCTGGTATTGGGTCCGCGTTTCGGTCGCCATCAGCCGAACTTCCCGGTCACGTACTGCTCGGTGCGGATCGTCGTCGGGTTTGGTGAAGAGCTTGTCGGTCGGCCCGACCTCGACCAGCTCGCCGTCCAGCATGAAAACGGTGGTGTCGGCGACCCGCGCCGCCTGCTGCATGTTGTGGGTGACGATCACGATCGTCACCCGCTGCTTCAGCTCGCCGATCAGCTCCTCGATCTTCAGCGTCGCCACCGGGTCGAGCGCCGAGCAGGGCTCGTCCATCAGCAGCACCTCCGGTTCGACCGCGAGCGCGCGGGCGATGCAGAGCCGCTGCTGCTGACCGCCCGAGAGCCCCACTCCGGGGCCCTTGAGACGATCCTTGACCTCCTCCCAGAGGCCGGCGCCGACCAGGGCTTCGCGGCCGCGGTCGTCCATCTCGCTGCGCGAGGCGCCGGTCAGCCGCAGACCCGAGGTGACGTTGTCGAAGACCGACATCGTCGGGAACGGGTTCGGTTTCTGGAAGACCATGCCGACGGCGCGACGGACGGCGACGATGTCGATCCGCGAGTCGTAGAGGTCGAGGCCGTCGAGCAGCACCTGGCCCTCGGCGCGAGCGCCGTCGATCTCCTCGTGCATGCGGTTGATGCAGCGGACCATCGTCGACTTGCCGCAGCCGGAGGGGCCGATGATCGCCGTCACCTTGTCGGAGTCGAAGCCGAGGTCGACGCCGCGGACGGCGTGGGTCGAGCCGTAGTAGGCGCTCGAGCTTCTTGAGCTCGACGGTGCCGACGCCGCGATCCCGCTTGAGGCTCTCCTGCCGCGGCGCCTGCGAGCGACCGACATCGTCGGCCCGCCGAACCCGGACCCGGTCTGCGGATTTGCCTGGGGATCTGGGGTTGACTCGGTCATCGGTGCGCTTTCGGTCGAATCTCTGCTGACGTCCATCGTAAGGACTCCTCGGGTGGGCGGAACGGACTGGGTCTATGCCCCCATGCGCTTGCGGGACCGGGCGTAGAAGGCTCGGGCGACGACGTTCAGGGCGAGCACGAAGGCGATCAGGACCAGCGCCGCCGCCCAGGCTTCGGTGTGGGCCTCGGGCTTGGGCGACTCCGAGGACTGGAAGATGAAGTAGGGAATCGACGCCAGCGGCTTCGCTGGGATCGGTCAGCACGCCCTGGGCGACGATCGACGAGAGGAAGAGCATCGGTGCGGTCTCGCCGGCGACCCGCGCGACCGCCAGCAGCGAGCCGGTCATCAGGCCCCCGGCCGCGGTCGGGATCGTGATCCGAACGGTGCGTCCGCCAGCGCGCGATCCCAAGCGCGTTGGCCGCCTCCTTGAGCGTGCCGGGAACCAGCGTCAGAACCTCCTGCGCGGTGCGGGCGACGATCGGGAGCATCACTATCGCCAGCGCCACGAGCGGCCGCGTAACCGCTCTGGTGTCCCCTGCGGCACGACGATCAGGCCGTAGACGAAGATCGCGGTGATGATCGTCGGCACGCCGTTGAGGATGTCGAGGACGAAGCGGACCGGGTGGGCGATCCGCGGCGGTGCGAACTCGGTCGTGAAGATCGCGACCAGGATGCCGATCGGGATCGCGATCACCGCGGCGATCGCGACCATGATCGCGCTGCCGACGATCGCGTTGGAGATGCCGCCGCCAGATTCGCCGAAGAGCGCCGTCGGCGTGGTCAGGAAGTGCCAGCTGAGCGCGCCGACGCCCTTGAGGAAGACCGAGCCGACGACGATCACGAGGACGGCGACCGCGATCACGGCGGCGATCGTCGAGAGCGACCTCGACGGCTTTGTTGAAGCGGTTGCGGCGCTTCAGGTTGCCGCGGTCGAGCAGCAGCGGATGTGGATTGGCGCTCATCAGAACGGCTGCGCCTGGGTCGAGGCGGCGGCGACGTCGAGGTCCTCGATGTCGACGTCCTTGATCCTGCCGCGCTGGACGATCACCCGGGCGATCACGTTGACGATCACGGCGAAGATCAGCAGGATCAGGCCCAGGTAGACGAGCGACGCCTTCTGCAGGCCGGCGCTGTTCTGGAACTGGGAGGCGATCTGGGCGGCGAGGGTGCCGCCGGTGTGGAAGAGCGAGGCGTTGATCAGGTTGGCGCCGCCGATCACCTGGGCGACGGCGATCGCCTCGCCGATCGCGCGGCCGAGGCCGAGGATCGTGGCGCCGACGATGCCGGGGCGCGAGTAGGGCAGGACCACCTGGCGGACCATCTCCCAGCGGGTCGCCCCCAGTGCGTAGGAGGCCTCCTTGAGATCGCCGGGCACGGTCTCGAAGACCTCGCGGGTGACGCTGGTGATGATCGGCGTGATCATGATCGTCAGGATCAGCGCCGCGGTCAGGTAGCCGAAGGCGGAGGGATCGCCGTCGAAGATCGGCAGGAAGCCGAGCACGCTGTGCAGCGCCGGCTCGATCGTGTCGCGCATGAACGGGCCGAGGACGAGGATTCCCCAGAGGCCGAGGATCACGGTCGGGATCGCCGCCAGCATGTCGACCAGGGTCGCCACCGGGCGCATGATCCGCCGCGGCGCCAGCTCGGTCAGGTAGATCGAGATCGCGATCGAGAGCGGCGCCGCGAAGATCAGGGCGATGAACGAGGTGACGACGGTGCCGTAGAGGAACGGGCGCGGCGCCGAAGCGTTTGGTGACCGGATTCCAGTCGTTGGTGGTGACGAACTTGAGGCCGAATTCCTGGATCGCCGGCCAGGCGAGGTGGACGACCTCGTAGACGATGCCGGCGATGACCGACGACGGCCAACGCTGCCGCGAGGCCGGAGAGGCCTCGCAGCAGCGGGTCGCCGATGCGGTCGGTGAGGTTGCGCCGGGCCCGCAGAACTGGGTTGCTGAGGGTCCCGGCCTCCACCTAGCCGCCGATCTTCGCGATCGCCTTTTTGCCGGCCGCGACGACCTGTTTGGGCAGCGGCGCGAACTCGAGTTCCGGTCCGTAGGACTGGCCTTCGGTGATCGCGTATTCGATGAATTTCTTCATCTCCGTCGCCTTTTCGGTTTCCAGCGGCACGATCACGTAGGTGTAGGTCGAGATCGGGTACGCGCCCTTCGCGCTCGACGGGCAGTTCGGCGAGCGAGATTTCGTTGTTCGGCCCGATCTTGCTGACCGCGGCCGCGGCCGCTTCGACGCTCTTCACGCCCGGTTCCGGGAATTCTCCGGCCGAGTTTTCGACCAGCGGCACGCGAGAGTTCGCTCGAGGCGGCGTAGGCGAGGCCGACGTAGCCGATCGCGCCGTCGGTCTGGCCGATCGCCGCGGCGACGCCGTCGTTCTTTTCGGCGCCGACGCCGGTCGGGAACTTGACCTGGGTCGAGGTGCCCACCTTCGATTCGAATTCGGGGCTGACGCTCGAGAGGTAGTTGGTGAACGCGTAGGTGTCACCGCTGCCGTCGCTGCGGTAGACCGGGGTGATCTTGGTGCTCGGCAGGCTGCGCGCCGGGGTTCAGCTTGGCGATCGCCGGGTCGTTCCAGCTGGTGATTTCGCCGAGGTAGATGCCGGCCAGGACTTCGCCGCTCAGTTTGAGGTTCTTCGGCGCGCCCTTGACGTTGTAGGCGGGCACGGTGCCGCTCAGGGCCCACGGAATCTGCTCGACTTCGCCCTGCGAGTTCGCTTCTTCGAACTGTTCTTCGGTCAGCGGCGCGTCGGAGGCGCCGAAGTCGACGGTCCGCGAGGTGATCTGCTCGATCCCGCCGCCGCTGCCGATCGCTCCGTAGGTGACGGTGATTTCGTCCTTGGAGCTGAAGTCGGACTGCCATTTGGACATCAGCGGCGCGACCAGCGTGCTGCCGGCGCCGACCAGGGGCGAGTTGGCGCTCACTGCCACCGCCGCTCGATTCGGAGCTCGAGCTGCTGGACGAGCTGCCGCAGGCCGCGAAGCGCAACAGCGAGAGCCAGAGCCGCTACCAGGGCGCTGAGGAATCTCTTGGACACGAATTCTCCCTTGAGTTGATGACGTATCGAATCCGGCCACACTCGCAGCGGCCTCCGGGCAGCTTGTTATCTGCGTGTGGCGAGGATGTAAAAAAGATGTAAAAGGAGCTTCGGGTCGGAGAACGGCGCCTCAGCCGTCGGGCGAGAAGCGGTAGCCGATGCCGTTGTGGGTGTGGATCAGCTGCGCCTCGGGCAGCGCCTCGCCCAGCTTCGCCCGCAGGCGGCTGACGTAGACGTCGACCGAGCGATCGTCGCGGCGCGGCCGGCTGCCCCACACCTCGCCGAAGAGTTCCTCGCGGGTCATGATCCGCTGCGGGTGTTCGGAGAGGGTGACGAGCAGCTGCAGCTCGCGCATCGTCAGGCTCAGCGGACGGCCGTCGACCAGGGCCGCGTGCTCCTCCGGCCTGATCTCGAGACGACCGGCGACTTGCTGCGGAGGCTGCCCGGTTCCCATCGCCATGGTCGCTGAGCATGGCGGCGCGAGGGCGGGCGGCGGTTACCCCGCGGTGAAGCTGCTGTGAACGACCTGTGAAGACGGCTCGGGCGCCGGGGCCACGTCCGGGATCACCAGCGGCTCGCTCGAGCAGGCCCTCGGCCGGCTCGGGATCGAAGCGATAGCCGACGCCGAAGTGGGTGTGGATGTAGCCCCAGTTGGGCGAGCGCTTCTCGAGCTTCTGGCGCAGCTTGCGGATGAAGACGTCGACCGAGCGGTCGCCGTGGGCCATCGCGTAGCCCCAGACCCGCTGGTAGATCGTCTCGCGCTCCAGCACCTGGCCCTTGGCCCCGGCGAGCAGCTGCAGCAGCTCGAACTCGCGCCGGGTCAGGTCGAGGCTGTCGCCGCTGACGAAGGCCTGGAACTGGTCGGGGCGGATCTCCAGCTCGGCGGCGATCAGCGGGCCCGCTTCGGCCTCGCTGCGGCTGCGGCGGCGGCGGCGGGAGACCGCTTCGACCCGCGCCATCGCCTCCTCGGGATGGCAGGGCTTGGTGATCCAGTCGTCGACGCCGAGGCGCAGCCCGCGGACCCGCTGGGCGACGGTCGAGCGGCCGGTGCAGACGATCACGCCGAGGTCGGGGAGCATCTCGCAGACGCGCTCGAGGTAGTCCCAGCCTTCGTCGCCGAGGACCGCCGGGTCGAGCAGCACCGCGTTCAGCTTCATCGCCACCAGCTCCTCCGGCGGGACCGCGCCGGCCGAGTGGCGCAGCTGCCAGCCGGCGACCTCCGCCCTTTTGGAAAGGACGGTGACGAAGCCGCTGTCGGTGTCGATGACGGCGAGCCGGATGGTCTGGTGTGGGTTCAAAGTTCGGCGGCGCCGATTGGGGTGGTTGGCGCTCGGAACGGCAAGGCCCGACGATTGTATGCGCACCGGAACCACGAATCGCCTGCTTTCACAGGATTTTCACAGGTCGGACGGGTCGAAATTCCGACAAAAGTGGCTCCGAGGACGGCCGGTACGACCCGGTGGCGATGGCCGGCGAGATTCGCCGCTCCCGCGCCTGCGCTTGCGGTAGATTTCCGGTCGTGAAGCGGACCGCCTCAGCCCTGCTCTCGTTCCTCGCCCTGATGCTGGTCGCGGCGCCGGCGGCGATGGCCGACAACGGCGTCGGCCTGGCCGGGCCGACCACCGACAAAACGGTCACCTTCTTCTGCCTCGGCGTGCTCCTCTTCTTCGTCGCCATCGTCGTCGTCATGTCGGCGATCCAGGGAAAACTGGAGAAGCGCAAAGAGAAGCGCCGCTACGACCTCGAGCGTCTGAGCTAAGCCGCCTCAGGACAGGCGAAAGCCCGTCAGCAGTCGTTTCTCCGTCTCCCCCTCGACTTTGGCCACCACTTCGACCTTGCCCTCCAGCGGGGTGTCGCGGATCTTCGTCGCCAGCAGGTCGTCGACCTGAAAGATGCCGGCCGAGTTGTTGAGCTGGATCTCGATCCGCACCGGCCGTTCCTCGCCGGCCTCGATCCGCACCTCGTCGATCGCCGCGGCCGAGATCGAGTGGATCCCCTCGTGGCCGGCCTCGATCGGGATCCGGGTCCGGCCCTGGGCCATGTCGAGCGCGTCGGCGACGCGAACCACCCCGGCCTCGAGCGTGTAGGGCTCGCCGCGGCGGCGGTGGCCGATGATCGCGTGGAGGATCTCCGAGGCGACGATCGTGCGCTCCGGCTCCTTGTAAGAGCTCGCCAGCAGTCGTTCGAGGGCACCGTTGGCGAGGAACAGCGAGTAGGCCTCGTGGTCGGCGCGGTGGATCGACATGCCGACGTCGTGCAGCAGGGCGCCGCCGGCGACGACCACCTCGGCGTCGCGGTCCTTCATCCCGTGGTCGGCGACGACCGCCGGCTCGACCCCGGCCTTGACCAGCAGCCGCAGCAGCCGCAGCGAGATGTTGAGGACGATCTGCATGTGGACCCAGGAGTGGTCCGACATCCCCAGCCGCTCGGCGTGGACCTGGGCCATGTACCACCAGGCCCGCACCTGCTCGTCGTCGTTGACCGAGTCGAGGAAGCCCTCGAGCTTGCGGTTGCCGCGGGTCGGCGCTCGCACCTTCGCCTCGGCGATCGCCTCTTTCGGCGGCTTGCGACTGGGCCCACCGGGATCGGGCGCGGGAATCTGCTCCTCGGGCGTCATCGCCGCCATCGTAGGGAAGGGGTCGGGTGCCCCCCGCCGCCCCGACTCAGCCGCAGACGGGCCAGGGACTGGAACCCGAGCGCGAGTACAGCAGCGCCGCGCGGTAATCCTGTTCGTACTCGGGAGCGGCCGCGGGGTCGCCGTGACCGCCGACCGATTCCCAGGTCCCGTAGTCGAACTGGTATTTGCCGCGGTAGGTGCCTTCGGAGGAGACGGCGGTCGGATCGCCGCCGGACTCGCAGGCCGCGATCGATTCGAGAGTCGCGATCGAGACCCCACCCGGCAGCTCCGCGAACGCTTCGCGTTCGGCCTTGCGCTGCGCGGCGTGGACCCGCTGGGCGATCTGGTGGGCCAGGTGCGGGAACCCGCCCGACGCCACCGGCGGCGTCCGTTCGACGGCCTTGGCGTCGCCGACGGCGACCTTGGCGCCGGCGCCACCGGTCCCGCTCGCCGCGAGGGCGGCGGCCGGAAAGACCAGGGCAGCGATGACGAGCGCGGCAATATGTTTGCGTTTTATGAGCAAGCGATGAACCGTCGCAGTCATCCCGGCACCAGTGTGTGTGGGCGATCACACAGGAACCTTTCGGTCCAACCGGCATGATTGGTCGAGATGGCCGCGCCTTCGACCTCCCGCCTGCTGCTCGCCTGCCCCGATCGGCCGGGGCTGATCGCGACCGTCAGCGGCTTCCTCGCCGACGCCGGCTTCAACATCGTCGACGTCGACCAGCACTCGACCGCGGCCGGCCGGTTCTTCATGCGGATGGTCTTCGATTCGGCCCCGGCCGCCGAGCGCGAGGCTCTCGAGCGACGCTTCGCGGCGGAGGTGGCCACGCCCTTCGAGATGGAGTACCGCTTCGCCGAGTCGAGCCGGCGCAAGCGGGTCGCGATCATGGTCTCGCGCGAGGATCACTGCCTCTCGGACCTGCTCTGGCGCTGGCGCAACCGCGAGCTCGGAGGCGATCTGGTCGCGGTCGTCTCCAACCACCCCGACCACGCCGAGCAGGTCGCCTCGGTCGGCGTGCCCTTCCACCACGTTCCCGTCGACGCCGGCTCGCGCGAGTCGGCCGAGCGCCGGGAGCTGGATCTGCTCGAAGGGGTCGACCTATTGGTCCTCGCCCGCTACATGCAGATCCTCTCGGCCGGGTTCCTGCGCCGGCTCGGCGCCCCGGCGATCAACATCCACCACAGCTTCCTGCCGGCCTTCGTCGGCGCCGACCCCTACCGGCGCGCGCACGAGCGCGGCGTCAAGCTGATCGGCGCCACCGCCCACTACGTCACCGAGGACCTCGACGCCGGGCCGATCATCGGCCAGGACGTGACCCGGGTCGGCCACGACGACGAGGTCGAGGACCTGGTCCGGATCGGCCGCGACATCGAGCGGCTGGTGCTGGCCAGGGCGGTGATCGCCCACCTCGACGACCGGGTCCTGGTCGACGGCGACCGCACGATCGTCTTCTGAATCAGCCGGGAACGCCGGACTCGGAGCTCGCCTGCGCCTTTTCCCACTGCGCGAAGAGGTCTTCGAGCGAGCGCTTGGCCTCCTTGTGGCGCTCGTTCGCCCGCTCGGCGCGGCCCGGGCTCGACCAGGCGGCGGGATCGGCCAGCTCCTCCTCGACCTCCTTCAGCTCGGCTTCGGCGCGCTCGATCCGCTCCTCGAGGCGGGCGGCTTTGCGCGCCGCCTTCTGCGCCGGCGGGGCGCCGCGGCGCTTGCGGCCGCCGCCGGAGCCGGCCGGCTTCGCCGCCGCGGCGCTGGCCGAGGACTGCTCGTCGCGCCGGCGCTGGTACTCGGCCCAGCCGCTGGGGTGGCTCTGCAGCCGCCCGTCCTCGCAGACCAGGGTGCGGCTGCCGACGGCCTCGAGCAGGGCGCGATCGTGGGAGACGAGGACGATCGCGCCCTCGAACTCGATCAGCGCATCCTCGAGCGCCTCGCGGCTCTCGATGTCGAGGTGGTTGGTGGGCTCGTCGAGGATCAGGACGTTGGCGCCGGAGGCGACCAGGATCGCCAGCGAGAGCCGCCGCTGCTCGCCGCCGGAGATGTCGGACAGCTGCTTCTCGGCGTCGGCGCCGGAGAAGAGGAAGCCGCCGAGCAGCGCCCGCGCCTTCTGGCCGGTGAGGCTGGTCTCGCGCTGGGCGGCGTCGAGCACGCTGCCCTGGCCGGCGGCGGTGTCGGCGTGCTGGGAGAGGTAGCCGAGCTTGACGTTGTGGCCGGTGCGGACGATTCCCTCCGCCGCCTCGCGCTGTCCCGCCAGGGTCTCGATCAGCGTCGTCTTGCCGGTCCCGTTGGCGCCGACCAGGACGACGTGCTCGCCGCGCTCGACCTCGAGGCTGGCATCGGAGAGCAGGGTGCGACCGGGGACCTCGATCTTCGCGTCGACCATCTTCAGCACCACCCGGCCGGGACGCTCGGGCGGTTTGAAGGAGAAGCGCAGCTTGCGGCGTGTCGCGGCGTTCGGCCTGCGGGCCGTCGCGCTTTTTCTTGTCGATCTGTTTGATCCGCGACTGCGCCTGTTTGGCCTTCGTCGCCTTGTAGCGGAAGCGCTCGACGAATTTCTCCATCCGCTCGATCTCCGCCTGCTGGCGGTCGATCGCTTTGCCGAGGGCGATCTGGCGCGCCGCCTGCTCCTGGCGCCAGGCGTGCCAGGGACCGGCGAAGAAGCGGGCCCGCTGCGCCTCCAGCTCCAGCACCGAGGTGCCGACCGCCTCGAGGAACCAGCGGTCGTGGGCGACGAGGACGACGGCGGCGTCGAGCTCGACGAGGTAGCCCTCGAGCCACTCCAGCGAGGGGATGTCGAGGTGGTTCGTCGGCTCGTCGAGCAGCAGCAGGTCGGGCTTGGTCGCCAGCGCCCGAGCCAGCGAAGCGCGGGTCAGCTCGCCGCCGGAGAAGGTCGAGAGCGAGCGCTCGGACTGCTCGGGGCCGAAGCCGAGCCCGCGCAGGACCGCGAGGACGTCGTCGCGCCAGCGGTAGCCGCCGCCGGCTTCGAGCCGCTGCTGCGCCGCCGCGTAGGCGGCCATCGTCTCCTCGCCGGCGTCCTGCGACATCGCCCCCTCCAGCCGCTCCAGCTCCGCCTCGGTCTCGAGCATGTCGCTGCGGCCGGAGAAGACGTAGTCGCCCAGCGTGGCCTTCGAGTCGCGCGGCGGCCGCTGGTCGTGCAGCGCCAGCCGCGCGCCCCGCTGCACGGTCAGCGAGCCGGTGTCGGGCGTGAGCTCGCCGGCGAGAACCCGCAGCAGGGTCGACTTGCCGGCGCCGTTGCGCCCGGACAGGGTCATCCGCTCCCCCGGCTCGAGCTTGAAGGAGACGTCGGCGAACAGCAGCTTGCCGCCGACGTGGACGTCCAGTGAGGTTGCGGTTGCGATGGCCATAATCAGTGTCGCTTTGAACTCGCGACTACTTCGAGCGTAGCCACCGGCCATGGACGGTGATCGGCTGAGGGCGATTCAGGCCCCGATCAAGGAGGGCTACGAAGCCTCGCCGGAGAGCGCGGTCGTCACCCTGGAGGCCTCGGGGACCCTCGGCGAGGGCATCTCCTGCTCGGTCCAGACCGGCCGCGCGATCGCCGCGGCCGGCCTCCACCCCGCCTCCGGTGGCGACGGCACCCTGCTCTGCTCGGGGGACATGCTGCTCGAGGCGCTCGTCGCCTGCGCCGGGGTGACCCTGCGCGCGGTCGCGACCTCGATCGGGATCGCGGTCGAGTCCGGTCGGGTCCACGCCGAGGGCGAGCTCGACTTCCGCGGCACCCTCGCGGTCGACCGCGAGGCGCCGGTCGGTTTCAGCAACATCCGCCTCGCCTTCGAGCTCGAGACCGACGCCGACCAGGAGCAGCTCGACACCCTGCTGAAGCTGACCGAGCGCTACTGCGTCGTCTTCCAGACGCTGGCGAGCCCGCCGGAGCTCTCGGCGACGGTCAGCGCCGCCGGCAGCTGACGCCGGCTCAGTCCGCGGCGCAGTGCTTGGCGGCGATCTGCTCGATCGTGCCCATCGTCCGCATCGTCCCCTTGCCCAGGGTCTTGTCGATCGCCTTGAGGTCGAGGTCGGAGTCGAGCGTGCCGCCGCTGGGGAGCCAGAAGAGCTCGCGGCCCTCGATCGCCAGCAGGTCCTCCTCGCCGGCCAGGTCGAGCACGGCCTGGCGCGCTTTCGCCGCCGGTTTCGTCGCCAGCAGCGAGACCTGGAGCTTGCCCTTCGAAGCCTCGACCGCCTTGGGCGCGAACGGCTCCAGGGTGGCGATCGCCGCGACCTCGGCGGCAGCTGCGGAGGAAAACCGGGACCTCGTAGCCGAGCCCGTCGGCCAGCCCGGCTTCGATCTTCTTCGTCAACGCCGCCTCGCTCTGCTTGCGCTCGACGCCGAAGACGACGTTGCCGCTGGCGCGGAAGGTGGCGACCTCGGCGAAGCCGAGCTGCTCGAACTCGGCCTTCAATTCCGGGTTCTTGATCCGCCGGTTGCCGAGGTTCATCCCGCGCAGAAAGGCGACGTAGCGTTCCATCGCGGCACCGTAACCGCTCGCAGCTTTGCACCCGCTCTGGCGGGTACAACCCTGCAATCGTCGCGGTAGCGTTCAGGCATGGACGTCCTTCCCGACCTGCTCGCGCCCGGCCTGCCGCTGGTCTTCTGCGGCAGCGCCGCCGGCACCGCCTCGGCGCGGGCCGGCGCCTACTACGCGGGTCCCGGCAACGTCTTCTGGGAGGCGCTTTACGAGGTCGGCCTGACGCCCGAGCTGCTGGCCCCGGACGAATTCCACCGCCTGCCTGATTTCGGCATCGGCCTCACCGACCTCTGCAAGGTCCGGCACGGGTCCGACCTCGAGATCGGCGGCCACTACGACGTCGACCGGCTGCGGGAGGCGATCGCCGCGGCCGAACCCACCCGCCTCGCCTTCAACGGCAAGAGCGCCGCCCAGGCCACGTTCGAAGCGCAGCTCGGATACGGCGTGCAGGAGGAGACGATCGGCGGCGCCGAGGTCTGGGTCCTGCCCTCGACCTCGGGGGCGGCCCGCCGCTTCTGGAAGATCGAGCCCTGGCGCCAGCTGGCCGAGGCGATCGCGGGCGAGCCACGATGAGCGCCGATTTCAGGGCGCTTCCCGCCGACCTGCCGGTTCCCGACGATGACGGCGCCGCCGATCACCTGCCGGGCCTCGCCCTGCCGGACGTGCGCGCTTCCAGCGACGACCGGAGGAACGATCTCCCTGGCGGAGCTGACGCGAGGGCTGCTGGTCGCCTACGTGTATCCGCGCACCGGCCGCCCGGGAGTGCCGCTGATCGAGGGATGGAACGACATCCCGGCGCCCGCGGCTGCACTCCCGCAGAGCTGCGCCTACCGCGACAGCCTGGCCGAGTTCGAGGACCTCGGCGCCACGGTCGTCGGGCTCAGCGCCCAGAGCGCGGCCGAACAGGCCGAGTTCGCCGAGCGCGAGCACATCCCCTTTCCGCTGCTGAGCGACCCCGGCCTGGTCCTCGCCGAGCGGCTCGGATTGCCGACCTTCGAAGCCGGGGCCTGACGCTCTACCGCCGCCTCACCCTCGTCGCGGCGGCCGGGACGATCGACAAGGCCTTCTACCCCGTCTTCCCGCCCGACCGCGACGCCTCCGAGGTGCTCGCCTGGCTGGCGGCGCGCGACCAGCGCCCCGGCTGAGCCGGGACGCTGTCGATGATGGAGGCGCCGAGATTCGAACTCGGATCCGCGGAAGCGGCGCGAGGGTGTCTACAGGTTTAGCTGGCGCTTGATTCTCGTCTCCCGGGGTCCGCGCCAGCGGGCACTACGGGAGACACAGCCCTCTGAAATTTCCCCTGGAAGACGGGGCGATCCGCCTGGGTAAGCCCGCATTCTGAAGCCGGCTGCCCTCCCTGCGGGCGAGGGAGGACCGACTCTCACAGCGCTTAGTTTCTAGCTAAGCGGCGAGGGCGAACTCATGGTCCGCACGTATTGGTTTGTGCCGGGGTTTAACGAGGCCTCCGGCAACCTCGACCTGCAACCTTTCGCACGAGTCGACCACGTCGAAGCCTGTCGCCCCCATGCTCACTGCGCTTGGAATTGTACGGTGTCGGGCACGGTGTCCGTGTGAGCGAGAAGTCCTACGACGCGATCGTGCTCGGAGCGGGCCCCGCGGGCGAGGTCTGCGCCGGGCGGCTGGCCGACGCCGGGATGGCGGTGGCGATCGTCGAGCCCGACCTGATCGGCGGCGAATGCTCCTACTACGCCTGCATGCCCTCGAAGGCGCTGCTGCGCCCCGCCGACGTGCTCGCCGAGGCGCGGCGGCTGCCCGGAGTGCCGGTGACGGCGGCGAGCGAGCTCGACCCGCAGGCGGTCCTCGACCGGCGCGACGAGGTGATCCACGACCGCGACGACTCGGCCCAGCTGCCCTGGCTCGAAGAACGCGGCATCGACCTCCACCGCGGCGCCGGCCGCTTCGACGGCGAGCGCCGGATCCTCGTCGGCGACGAGGTCCTGACCGCGCGGACGGCGGTCGTCGTCGCCACCGGCAGCGGCGCGGCGATGCCGCCGATCGACGGCCTCGACGGCGTCCGCGCCTGGAACAACCGCCAGGCGACCACCGCCAAGCGGGTGCCGGCGAGCATGATCGTGCTCGGCGGCGGCCCGGTCGGCAGCGAGCTCGCCCAGGCCTGGGCGAGCCTCGGCTCCCGGGTGACCCTGGTCGAGGGCGGCGAGCACCTGCTCTCGCGAGACGAGCCCTTCGCCGGCGAAGAAGTCGGCGAATCGCTGCGCGAGAACTTCGGCGTCGACGTCCGCACCGGCGTCAAGGTCGAAAAGGTCAGCGCCGGCGGCGCCGGCGTGATCGCCGAGCTCAGCGGCGGCGCCACGGTCGAGGCCGAGGAGATCCTGGTCGCGGTCGGCCGCGTCCCCCATACCGCCGAGCTCGGCCTCGACTGCGGCCGGCGGTCGAGGCCGGCGAGCACGGCTTCCTCGAGACCGACAACCGCATGCGAGTCGGCGGCCGCGAGTGGCTCTACGCGATCGGCGACGTCAACGGGCGGGCGCTGTTCACCCACATCGGCAAGTACCAGGCCTGGGTCGCGGCGGAGAACCTGCTGGGACGCCCGGTCGAAGCGGTCGCCGAAGGAATCGGCTCGCCCCGGGTCACCTTCACCGACCCCCAGGTCGCCGCGGTCGGCAAGACGCTCGACCAGGCCCGCGAAGCGGGCCTCGACGCGGTCGCGGTCGACGTCCCCACCGACGGCTCTCCCGGCGCCAGCTTTCAGGGCAAGGACACCGGCGGCACCTCGCGGATCGTCGTCGACCAGGCCGCCGAGACGATCGTCGGCGCCACCTTCACCGGCTACGACACCGCCGACTTCCTCCACGCCGCGACGATCGCGATCGTCGCCGAGGTGCCGCTCTCGCGCCTGCGCCACGCCGTCGCCGCCTACCCCACCCGCAGCGAGATCTGGCTCAAGCTGCTGGAGAAGTACGAAGCCTAGCCTCGCCGCTGTCGCTCGGGAACTAGACGGTGGAACGGGCCTTGACGTCGGCCAAGACGTCCTGCGGGAAGCCGGCGACCTGATCGAGGTCGTCGACCGACCGGAAGCCGCCGAGGCGCTCGCGGTGGGCGAGCAGTCTGGTCGCCTGGGTGACCGAGAGGTTCTGCGCCCGCAGCTCCTCGAAGGTGACCGCGTTGAGGTTGATCTGGCCACCGGCAGGGGCGGGAGCGCCGGCGGCCGGCGGCGGCGCGAACGGGTCGCTCGGCGCTGGCGGCTGGCGGCGGTGAGAAGGAGGCCGGCGCCGGCGGCGGGGTGGGCGGCTCCTGGGCAGCCGGTGGCGGCGGGGCGTCGGCGGCGCGGCGGCGGGTGGCGGTGGCGGCTGCTCGGGCGCAGGCGGGAAGGCGGTCGGAGGGAGAGGCGTCGGCGGCTCCGGCGCCGGGTCGGGCTGAAAGGTCTGGGCGACCGGCTGCGGAGGTGCCGAAGGCGGTGGTGGGCTCGGCTCCGGTGGCGGCGTCGGCAGCGAGAACTCCGACGTCGAGGGCTGCCAGCGGCGCGGCGCTCCCGCCCTGGACCGATCGGACAACCGCCTGCTCGGCCTCGACCGCCCGGCGCTCGGCCTCGCGGGCGCGCTCTTCGGCTTCGGCGACGCTCCGTTGCATCTCCTGCAGCCGCTGCTGGCGCGCCTCTTCCTCGGCCTTCAGGCCCTCCAGACGCTTCGCCTCGGCGGCTCGCTGTTCGGCGGCTTTGGTCCGTTCGTCGATCTGGCGCAGCTTCTCCTCGGCCTCGGCGATCGAGCGTTCGTGTGCCTGGCGTTCCTCCTGCGAGCCGCTGCTCGGCGCTCTGCAGATCCACGGGCGGCGGCAGCGGATCCGAGGCGGGCGACGGCTCCGGTGGCGCGGCCGGCGCAGGCGATCCCGGAAATGGCGTTGGCGGGACCGGTGCCTGCTGGAGGCCTTCCGCGGCCTCGATCCGGCGATCGGCCTCGGCGCGGATCCGCTGCTCCTCGAAGCGAACCTGATCGACCTTGTCGCGAACCCGCTGTTCAGCGGCGACCGGGTCGTACTCCGCCGCCCCCGGGGTCACCGCAGCGCCGACTGGCGGCGGCACCGCCGGTATCGCCGGCGACTGCTCGGGCGCGGGCGGCGCGGGCGCATACGGCCGCGCGGGCGGAAGGACTCGGGCGGGGTCGAGTCGACGGGCTGGCCTGCCTGTGCCTGCGCGATCGCTCGCTCGTTGGCGGCGCGGGCGGCGGCCAGGCGCTGCTCGGCGATCGCGGCTTCCCGCTTCTGCTTGCCGCCGCCGTACTTGATGCCAAAGAACTTCTTCTGCTTTGGCCGGCGGCGCCTCCGCGACGTCGCCCGAGGCGGCGGCGACTCGCCGCAACCGCGCCGGCGGCGGTCGGCGCGCGCCGGCGGCGGTCGGCGCGGGCGCGGCGCGGGTGCGGCGCGTCTTGCCGGCGCGCTCTTCCTTGCGACGCTGGATCTCGTCGCGGCGTGCCTGGCGTTTTTCGTTGCGCTCGGCGCGCTGCGCCTCGCGTTCGCGCTTGCGCTGCTCCCGGGCGGTCTCCGGAGCCGGTGCGGCCGGCGCGGCTGAGGCGAGGCGGCGGGCGGTGGCGGCGGCAGCGCCCGGAGCCGCGGCGGCTGACGGCGTCACCGTCGGCCGTCGCCGGGGTCGGCACCGGGGCGGAGCGGCAGCCGCGGGGCGGCGGCGCGCCGGTGCTCTGCGCTTTCGCCTTCTCCTTGCTGCGCCGCTGGGTGATGCTGACGACCAGCAGCAGGAGCAGGATCGCCACGACCAAAGCGCCGACGAAGTAGCCGGTGTGGTCGCTGACGTAGTTGCTGGCCTTGCTCGGGAAGGATTCGGCCTTGGCCTGCGCGGGTGCGACCACCGCGAGCGAGGCGAGCCCCAAAACGCTCGAGAAAGAAGTAGTCGGGTGCGCATTCCCCTGCATCCTTGCACGCGAACCGGCAGTTGCAAGTCCTCGCGGGCGACTTGCAACGGACCGACGTTCGAGGCGCCCGCGCGCGCTCATCGCATCCGGCCCTTGAACTCGCGCTCGACCTCGCGGCGAACGTCGCGGTCGGCGATCTCCCGGCGCCGGTCGCGGCCCTCCTTGCCCCGGCCAGCGCCAGCTCGACCTTCGCCCGCGACCCTTTGAAGTAGATCCGGGTCGGGATCAGGGTCAGGCCTTTCTGCGCCGTTTTCCCGATCAGCCGCTCGATCTCGTCCCGGTGCAGGAGCAGTTTGCGCGGCCGCTCGGCTTCGTGGGCGTCGACGCTGGAGAACTCGTAGGGGGGGATGTGGAGCTTGCGCAGCCAGACCTCGCCGTCGTCGACGACCGCGTAGGCGTCGGTCATCTGCGCCCTGCCGCCGCGCAGCGCCTTGACCTCGGAGCCCTTCAGCACGATCCCCGCCTCCATTTTCTCGACCCATTCGAATTTGTGCCGGGCGCGGCGGTTGGTGACGACGTCGCCGGAGGCGGGCAGGCGCGGTTTCTTCGACTTCTTAGCCATCGACGGGCTCCAGGTCGACCCGTCCCCGGCCCGACCTCGACGCCGGTGACGCGGACGGCGATCGGGTCGCCGAGCCGCAGCGTCGCCCCCGAGCCGCGCCCGACCAGCGCCACCTCGGCGCGGTCGAGCTCGTAGCGCTCGCCGGGCAGGCGCCGCGCCGGCAGCATCCCCTCGTAGACGTCGCCGAGCTCGCCGCCGAAGGAGACGAAGGCCCCGGCCCGGATCACCCCGGAGACCTCCCCCTCGAAGACCGCGTCGAGGCCCGCGCTCGCCGAGCTCGCGTTCGAGCAGGTAGGCGGCGCAGACGTCGTCGGCGCCGCGCTCGATCTTGGCCGACTCGCGCTCGCGGGCGGAGCACTCGGCGGCGACGTCGCGGGCCTCTTGCAGCCGCGGCGCCTCCTCCCCCTCCCCCAGCGCCGCCAGCAGCGCCCGGTGGACGACGAGGTCGGGGTAGCGGCGGATCGGCGAGGTGAAGTGGGTGTAGGCGGCGCTGCCGAGCCCGGCGTGGCCGCTGTTGCGCTCGCTGTAGGCGGCCTGTTTGAGCGAGCGGAGCACGAGCGATGTATACGCCTCGCGGCCGTGTCCGCGCCGCGCGGCCTCGCGCCGCGCCAGCCGGCTCGCCTCGGCCGCCATCTCGCCGGCGCTGCGCGGCGAGAGGCCCTGGCCGAGCGGCGGGGTCGGGACTCCGAGCGCGTCCAGCTGCTCGAGCAGGCGCTCGATCCGGGTCGGGTCGGGCTGGGCGTGGACCCGGTAGATCGCCGGCACCCGGCGGCTCTCCAGCAGCTGCGGCGACCTGCTCGTTGGTGAGGATCATCAGCCGCTCGATCAGCCGGTGCGACTCGGTCTGGGCGACGCCGCGGGCGCCGGTCACGTTGCCCTTGGCGTCGAAGCGGAACTCGGGCTCGAAGGACTCGACGTCGAGGCTGGTGGCGCCGCGGTGCTCGCCGAGCGCCGCGGCGACGTCGCGGGCCGCGGCGAGCGGTTCGGCGACCGGCTCCGGCGCCTGCGGCGCGGCCGGCGAAGATCGCGTCGAGCTGCTCGTAGTCGAGGCGGGCGTCGGAGCGGATGCGGCTGCGGTAGAAGCGCGCCGAGCGCGGCTCCGCCCCCGGCCCGAGCTCGATCTCGGCCGTCACCGCGAGGCGCTCGACCCCGGGGGCGAGGCTGCAGGCGTCGCTGCTGAGCGCGTGCGGCAGCATCGGCTCGACCGCGCCGGGGACGTAGGTGCTGTTGGCGCGGCGGCGCGCCTCGACGTCGAGCGGCGAGCCCGGGCCGCACGTGGGCGGCGACGTCGGCGATGTGGATCCAGACCCGGGCGCCGTCGCCCTCGCGCTGGGCCGAGACGGCGTCGTCGAAGTCGCGGGCGGTGGCCGGGTCGACGGTGAAGGTCTGCAGCGCGGTGAGGTCGCGGCGGGGGCCGGAGTCGCGCTCGGCCGCCTCGGCCGCGCGCGAGGCCTCGACCTCGAGCGAGGCGCGGAAGCCGCGGAAGCCGAGCTGCTCGCGCAGCATCGCCTCGACCGCGTCGCGGGCCCGCGGGACCTCGCGGCGCTTGGCGACGCGGGGCGGCGGCGCGGCGGCGAGCCGGAGCTCAACCCGCGGCCCGGCCCGCGAGAACGCCGAACGCCCGCTGCTTCCCCTCGTCGACTTTGGTTTCGGGATCGTCGCGGACCCGGACGTCGGGGTGGATGCCGTGGGTCTTGGCGAGGTTGACGCCGTCGGGGGTGAAGTACTCGCCGACCGTCAGCTTCAGCGCGCCGCCGTTGGAGAGGCCCTTCGTCTCCTGGAAGACACCCTTGCCGTAGGAGCGGGTGCCGACCACCGTCGCGCCGCCGTCGTCGGCGAGCGCCGCGGTGAGGATCTCCGCCGCCGAGGCGGTGTTGCGGTCGATCAGGACGACGAGCGGCAGCTTCGGCAGGTTGCCGCCGACGGTCTTGTGGACGCTGTCGCCCTGGGTGCGCGATTTGGTCGAGACGACCACTTCGTCCTCCGGCAGGAAGACGCTGGCGCTCAGCACCGCCTCGTCGAGCAGGCCGCCGGGGTTGCCGCGCAGGTCGAGGACGATCCCTTCGGCGCCTTCTCCCTCGACCTTTTCGACCGCTTCCGCCAGCGCCGCGTGGACGCCTTCGCTGAAGCTGAGCAGGCGGACGTAGCCGAGCTTGTCGGCCTTTGACGGTCCTGGTCTGGCTGCTGACGTTCGGCAGCGAGACTTCGGCCCGGGTCAGGGTCAGTTCGCGGACCTTGCCGGTCTTGGCATCGAGCACGCCGATCGTCACCTGGGTGCCCTCCGGGCCTTTGATCATCGCCGTCGCTTCGGTGCTGGTGACGCCGGCGATCGATTTGCCGTCGACCGAGACGATCGTGTCGCCGGCTTCGATCCCGGCCGCGGCGGCGGGCGAGCCCGGGAAGACCCTGGCGACGCGCAGACCGCGTTTGACTTCGATCACCGAGAGCCCGATCCCGGAGAAGTGGCCTTCGATCTCCTGGTTGAAGCTTTCCAGCGCTTCCGGCGAGAAGTAGTCGGAGAAGCGGTCGTGGTGGCGCCGGCGCAGCTCCCGGACCATGCCCTGCAGCGAGGAGTTGCCGAGCTCGGTCCTGCCGACCGAGCGGTAGTAGTTGTCCTCGATCACTTCGGCCGCTTCGCCGGTCAGCCCGGCCGGTTCGCCGACGAAGGCGTCGCGGACGAAGCCGGGCAGGCCGGACGGGTGGCCGCCGAGCCAGAGGCCGGCGCAGAGGCAGGCGATCAGCGCCACGGCGAGCGCCACGACCCCGCGTGCCCTCACGAGCGCCTCAGACCTTGAGGAAGCGACGCAGGGTGATGCCGGATCCGATCGTCGAGACCAGGACCGCGGCGGCGAAGAGGATCGCGATCATCGCCGGGAAGCTCGAGGGTGCTGTTGTTCTGGGCGGCGAGGAATTCGAAGGAGCTGCTGAGCGGGTCGACGATCGTGATCTTGCCGAGCCACAGGATCAGTATGGCCACCAGGCCTCCGGCGAGGCCGACGACGACGCCCTCGATCATGAACGGCCAGCGGATGAACCAGCGGGTCGCGCCGACCAGCCGCATCACCTCGACCTCGCGGCGACGGGTGTAGATCGAGAGCCGGATCGTGTTGCTGACCAGCATCAGCGAGGCGAGGATCAGCAGCGCCGTGATCACCGTGAGGACGATCTTCAGGGCGCTGGTGACGCGGGTGATCTTGGCGGTTTCTTCGCCCTGTTCGAAGGTTTTTTCGATGATCGAGCGAGATCGGCTTGGGCTTGCCGTCGGGCCCGGTCGGGATCACCGCGGCGCGGACCCCGGCCAGGTTCGCGGCGTCGTCGGGGGTGATTTTGAAGCTCGCCGGCAGCGGGTTTTCGTGCGCCGGCAGCTGCGAGGTGAGTTCGGCGCTCTTCTTCGTGCCGAGCTTTTCCTTCAGTTCTTCCAGCGCCTTCGCTTTGGTGATGAATTCGACCGAGGCGACGTGCGGGAGCGCCTTCAGTTCCTTTTCCAGCGAGATGATTTCCGCATGGGTCGCGTCGGCGTAGAGGGCGACCTGGAAGTTGAGCTCGCCGCGCACCTGGTCGCTCTTGGCCTGCGCGGTCTGGAAGATCGGGATCAGGACGCCGAGCAGGACGACGGTGACGATCGTGGTGATGATCGCCGCCAGGCTCGGCGCGCCGTTCCGGCGCAGGGCGCGGATCGCCTCTTGGAAGAAGAAGATCAGCCGCGACATCAGATCAGCGTGTCGTGGCCGTGGCCGTTGGTCTGACCCTCGCCCTGGTGGCCGACGCCCATCTCGGCCCGCATCCGCAGCCCGAATTCGGTCGTCGACTCCTCGGTGTAGCCGCCGCTGACCTCGTCGCGGACGACGCGGCCCTCGTAGAGCTCGACCACCCGGCGCTGCATGTTGTCGACCATCTCGCGGTCGTGGGTGACGACCAGCACCGTGGTGCCGGTCTTGTTGATCCGGTAGAGCAGCTGCATGACCCCGATCGAGGTGACGGGGTCGAGGTTGCCGCTGGGCTCGTCGGCGAGCAGCAGCGGCGGGTGGTTGACGAAGGCGCGGGCGACGGAGACGCGCTGCTGCTCGCCGCCCGAGAGCTGATCGGGATAGCTGTGGAGCTTGGTCGAGAGGCCGACGAGACGCAGCGTCTGCGGCACCTGCTCGCGGATTTCGGCGCGGCTGGCGCCGATCACCTGCAGCGCGTAGGCGACGTTGTCGTAGACGGTGCGGTCGGGGAGCAGCTTGAAGTCCTGGAAGACGGTGCCGATGTTGCGCCGCAGCTGCGGGATCTTCTTCTCCGGCAGGGCGCCGATGTCGCGGCCGGCGATCTTGACCGTCCCCTCCGTCGCCGCCAGCTCGCGGATCAGCATCTTGATCAGGGTCGACTTGCCGCAGCCGGTCGGGCCGACGAGGAAGACGAACTCGCCGCGGCCGATCGCCAGCGAGACCCGGTCGAGGGCCATGTGGCCACCCGGGTAGACCTTGGTGACGTCGTTCAGCTCGATGATCGGCGCCCGGCGGCCGCGGGGCCGGCGCGGCTCGTCGTCGCGGGGTTGTCTCTTCTTCGATCTCGCCATCAGGGGATTGGGTTCGGCGCACACAGGGTGACTCCTGCGCGGCTCCGGCCGCGCAAGACCGCGCCCATTTCGGATTGGCGAAATGCTAGCGAACTATTAGCGAACGCTCGTATTACGGGATCCCGCTCAGGAAGCGAGAGCGGCGAGCTGACGCTCGGAGGCCCGCGCCCGCGCCCGGCGATCGACGCTGATGCGGGTGATCGGCAGCTCGGTCAGCCGGCGCAGGCGGTCCGGCAGGCCGACTTTCAGCCAGGACGAGACTCCGCGCGGCAGGGTCGAGACGATCAGCTCGTCGAAGCGCCGGCAGTGGAGCACGTCGCCGACCGCCGCGAACGGATCCGGATCGCCGACGATCGTCTCCTCGATCTCGAGGCCGGCCCGCCGCATCAGCGCGACCGCGCGCTTCGCCCTCGCCGTCGCCTCGGGCCAGCCCGAGCTCATGTCGGTCGCCCAGGCGAAGCCCTGGGGCGTCGCCGGGACCAGCAGGGTGAAGCTCGTCGCCGGGCCGCTGTGATGCAGCCGCAGGGCCGCCGCCAGGCCGGGAGAGTCGGCGCTTCGTCCGGCGACGACCAGGACGCTGTGCTTCGAAGTCATCTGGAGCCTCCTCCGTAGAAACAGGATGGCTCCAGCCTCCCCCCGCCCGGTAACCGCGAGCTAACGCCGGGCTGAGAGTTACCTAAGAGTGTCCAAGGAGTGGCGGTTATGACGGTGGAGGGTTTGGCGAGGAGGGGTTGGGTAGGCCCTCTCCGGCGCGAACTGCGGGGAGGCTTGGAGAGGGCCTACCCAACCCCTCCCCACGAAGCTCCACCCCGCTCCCAAGGTGGGCAGCTTCCGAGATCGGAAAAGCTTGCGAGGGACGGGGGCTTCCTTGAATTCGAAAGAGCCTCTCGAGAGGACGGAAGCTCCCGAACCTCGGGCGGGCTTCGAATCCACTCGAACCGAGACGGGGCATCGGCCGGGGGTCGGGTGCCCCTCCTCACGTTTTGCGCCGCTGGCCGAGAGAGCTTCTCGGACGGGCGCGGGCGATCCAGCCAGTCAGGCGAGTGAGGAGGGGCGCCCGACCCCCGGCCGACGGCGCGCTCCGGAAGCGAGAGGCGCCCGACCCTCACCCGCAGAATCGATCTAGCCGATCGCGACCATGCGCTCGATCGGGAGCCGCGCCCGCGCGGCGATCTCGGCCGGGACGCTGACCTCGAACTTCATCTCCAGCAGCGAGTCGCGCAGCTTCGGCAGGGTGATCATCTTCATGTACTTGCAGAAGGCCATCCGGTTGGCCTCGATCAGGTTCGCCTGCGGCGCCGCCTGCTGCAGCGGGTAGAGCATGCCGTTCTCGGTGGCGACGATGAAGCTGCCGTCCGGGTGCGCTTCGACGTGCTTCAGCATCCCCGAGGTGGAGAGCATGTGGACGCCGTCGGGCTCGATGTCGCCGGCGGCGACGTACTCCATCGCCTGGGTCGAGCAGCCGCACTCGGGGTGGATCAGGAACTCGGCCTCGGGGTTCTCGGCCCGGGTCCGGGCGATGTCGACCGGCTTGATCCCGGCGTGGACGTGGCACTCGCCGTCCCAGACGTGGAAGCGGGCGCGGCGCTCGGGATCGTCGACCAGGCCGGTCTCGCGCTCGACGAAGGCGCCGAGCCACATGTCGGGCCCGAAGAGGATCTCGGTCTCGGCGCCGTGCTCGGCCCAGATGTGCTCGACGACGCTGACCGCGTTGGAGGAGGTGCAGCAGTAGTCGGTCTCCGCCTTCACCTCGGCCGAGGTGTTGACGTACATCACCACCAGGGCGCCGGGATGCTCGGCCTTCCAGGCGCGCAGCTGGTCGGCGTCGATCGAGTCGGCGAGCGAGCAGCCGGCGTCGAGGTCGGGGATCAGGACCTTCTTCTGCGGCGAGAGGATCGAGGCGGTCTCGGCCATGAAGTGGACGCCGCAGAAGGCGATCACCTCGGCGTCGGTGGCGGCGGCCTGGCGCGAGAGCGCCAGCGAGTCGCCCATCTGGTCGGCGACGTCCTGGATCTCCGGCACCTGGTAGTTGTGCGCCAGGATCACCGCGTTGCGCTCTGCCGCGAGCGCGCGGATCTCCTCGCTGAGAGCAGCGATCTCGTCGGGCGCGAGAGCCTCTGGCGTGCTGGGTTGGATCGTCGGGAGCTCCTGCATGAGCCCTTCCTTTCCTGATGTTCGCTGACAGGGCGTGAGCCCGAGACCAGTCGAATGAACGTCTCAGGAGATTACCTGCTCGGCCGCATGGACAGAAGCGGCAGACTTGTGGGATGCCCGAGCTACCCGAGGTCGAGATCGTCGCCAGGCGGCTGAACACCAGCCTGTCGGGAGCTTCGGTCGAATCGGCGTTGGCGCCGGGGATGAACGTGATGAAGACCTTCGATCCGCCCCTGGAGGCGCTGGTGGGGCGAGAGGTCACCGGAGTCAGGCGGATCGGCAAGATGCCGGTGGTCGAGTTCGGGGACCTGGCATTGCTGGTCCACCTGATGTCGGCGGGGCGGTTGAAGGTCTTCGACAAGCGGGCTTCGATCAAAGACCGCGCCTCGCGGGTGCTGATCCGGCTGGAGGACGGGCGCGAGCTGCGATTGCGCGAGTTCGGGACCAAGCAGCGCGCCTGGGCCAAGTTGCTGCCGGTCGACGCCGTCGCCGAGGACGAGATGGTGAAGACGCTGGGCCCCGAAGCCTGGCCCCCTCCCCCGCTCGAGCGGTTCGCCGCGGCGATCGACCAGTCCCCGCCACCTGCACCCGCTGCTGCGCCACCAGAAAGACATCGCCGGGATCGGCCGCTCCTGGGTCGACGAGATCCTCTGGGAGGCGCGGCTCTCGCCTTTCAAGAAAGGGTCGGAGCTGGACCCCGAGGAGGTCGAGCGCCTGCACGCCGCCCTCCACGTGCTCGGCGACGCGATCGAGCACTACGAGGAGACGATCGGCGCAGCAGGTCCCCGACAAGGTGCCGATGCCGCTCAAGGTGCACAAACGCGAGGGCGAGCCGTGCCCGCGCTGCGGGACCACGATCGAGGCCGTCTTCTTCTCCGAGCATCAGACGAACTACTGCCCCAAGGAGCAGACCGGCGGCCGCGTGCTCAAAGACCGGCGGCTCTCCAAACTGCTTAAGTAGGGAGGTGGGGAGGCTCGCCTCACGAACTGCGGGGAGGTTCGGCGAGACCTCCCCACCTCCCCAGGCGTTTGAGATCCTGGCTCCTGAGCTGGTTCCAGGAGCAGGCTGAAGTCGAGGGAGGGGGCCGAGTGGGTGAGGGCGCCGATCGAGATGAAGTCGACGCCGGTCTCGGCGATCGCCCGCACCGTCTCCAGGTTGACGCCGCCCGAGGCCTCGAGCGCGGGGCCCTTGCCGGCGCCGGAGTTCTCGTCGCGCAGTTTCACCGCACCGCGCAGGGTCTCGGTGTCCATGTTGTCGAGCAGCAGCCGGTCGGCGCCGGTGCCGAGCGCGTAGGCGGTTTCGTCGAGGTTGCGAACCTCGACCTCGATCGCCAGCTCCGGATGGGAGCTGCGGGCGCCGTGGACCGCCTTGGCGAGGCTGCCGGCGAGGGCGATGTGGTTCTCCTTGATCAGGATCGCGTCGTAGAGGCCCATCCGGTGGTTGTGACCGCCGCCGGCGGCAACCGCGGCCTTCTCCAGCCCGCGCAGGCCAGGCGTCGTCTTGCGGGTGTCGAGGATGCGGGCGCCGGTGCCGGCGACCGCCTCGACGAAGCGAGCGGTCGCGGTCGCGATCCCGGAGAGATGCCCGAGGAAGTTGAGCGCGGTCCGCTCGGCGGCGAGCAGCGAGCGCGCCGAGCCGGTGGCGAGCAGGACCTCCGCCGGTACCTCCTGCCGCCACTGCCCCTCGACGACGAGATTGTCGACGTGCTCGACCCCGCACTGGCGCATCGTCTCCGCGACCACCGCCAGGCCGCTGACGACCCCCGGCTGTTTCTGGACGATCCGAGCGCGGGCACGGGCCTGCGCCGGCACCGTCGAGTCCGAGGTGACGTCGCCGCCGCCGACGTCCTCGGCGAGAGCGCGGGCGACCAGTTGCTCCAGCGCCTCACCGGGATCGGCCATCGCCGCAGCCTAGATCACCGCCGAGGTCGCACTTCTTGCCGGATAGCGGGCACAACCGCGACATCGGCCGGATGGCCCGGCCTGGATCTCACCTTCCGGCCCGCCGCGGCGTTTTAATCAACGAGGTGAGCGACCTGCCCCCTTTCCAGATCCTGATCGACGAGCATGCGAGCACGGTGATGGCGGTGCTGCGCGGCGCGGTCGGCCGCGACGGCGCCGAGGACTGCTTCCAGGAGACGTTTCTCGCCGCCCTGCGGGCCTACCCGAAGCTGAAGGACGGCGGCAACCTGCGGGGCTGGCTGATCACGATCGCGCACCGCAAGGCGATCGACCACCACCGCGCCAGGGGCCGGCGGCCGGTTCCGGTGGCCGAGGTGCGCGGAGGTCGCAGTCGAGGACCCGCTGCCCGACGACGGCGTCTGGGCGGCGGTCGGCGCCCTGCCGCCGAAGCAGCGAGCCGCGGTAACGCTCCGCTACGCCAGCGACCTCCCCCACGCGGAGATCGCCGCGGCGCTGGGCTGCTCGCCCGAGGCGGCGCGTCGCAGCCTGCACGAGGGAATCAAACGACTGAGAAAGGAGCTGGCATGAAGGGATCGCTGCAGAGCCTCACCGAGAGCGCGTCCGCGGAGGGCCTGCTCGACGTCGCCTACACCACGACCGACTCCCCGTTCGGCACCCTGCTGCTGGCGAAGACGCCGCGGGGCCTGGTCCGGGTCGGCCTGCCGAACCAGGACGCCGACGAGCTGCTGGTCGAGCTGGCGCAGCGGGTCTCCCCGCGGGTGCTCGAGGCCCCGGCCGAGCTCGACGAGACGCGCCGCGAGCTCGACCTCTACTTCGAGGGCAAGCTCGACCGCTTCGACCTGCCGCTCGACTGGCAGCTCAGCGAAGGCTTCCGCCTCAGAGTGCTGCGCGCGATCGCCCGGATCCCCTACGGGCAGACCCGCAGCTACACCGAGATGGCGACGGAGCGCCGGCAACGAGCGCGCGGTGCGAGCCGCCGGCACCGCCTGCGGCCGCAACCCGATTCCGCTCGTCGTCCCCTGTCACCGGGTGCTGCGCAGCGGCGGCGCCCTCGGCGGCTACGGCGGCGGCGTGCCGATGAAGCAGGGGCTGCTGGAGCTGGAGGGCACCCTCAAGGTTCGTTGAGTTGGCTAAAGGGATTCCGCCCCGCTTCCGATTCAGGGGGCATGAAACGGAAACTCGGCACCAGCGGCGGCGAAGACCCGCGGGCGATCAGATTCGCCTGGTGGGCGTCGTTCCTGGCCACCGTGGTGCTGATCGCGCTGCTGGGGATCGCCCGCTCGGCGCAGGCGCTGACCGTGCCCACCGCCACCGGCCCGACTCCCTCGGCCGTCTCGCTCCCCGTCGACGAATCCGAAGCTGAAGAAGAAGCCGAAGAAGAAGAACTCGAAGTCGAAGAATGCGAAGCCGAAGCGGAAGAAGAATTCGAAGTCGAAGAATGCGGCGGCGAAGAAGAAGGCGCCGAAGCTCCCAGGGAATGCGTCCTCAGCAGCGCCGTCGCCACCGTCTCCGCCAGCACCGTCAGCGACAAGGTCCGGCTGGCGATCCACTACACGGCCTTTGCCCCCGGCAGCGTCCAGGTCGCCACCTGGTCGCGCGGCACCAAGGGCCCGCTGAGCCTCAGCAAGGAAAGCGACCATCTCGGCGGGCAAGGCGTCCTGCGCGAGACCGAGACCCTGACCGCCGCGCAGATGAACAAGGCGGTGGCGGCCAGGAGCTTCACCGTCCAGCTGCGCCCCGCCCACGCCCCGCGCTACTGCGACAGCCTGCTCGACCGGCACCTGACGATCCGTCACAGCGCCGCCGGCCACCTCACCTGGTCGGATCCCGAAATGGGCTACCGCTTCTCGCGGCAGCCCTAGCCTGAAGCCCCTACGCCGATACCTGAGGCGGGAGGGTCTCGCGCAGCCAGACCGTCGCGTCGGCGAGGTGCGAGGGATCGATCTGGTGACCGATCTCCGACTCGCGGTACTCGACCTCGAGACCGCCCGCCACGATCAGCTCGCGGGCGCGGTGGGCGAACTCGACCCCGATCACCGGGTCGCGGCGGCCGTGGGCGATGAAGACCCGGGTCCGCTGGCGATCGGCGAACGAGGGCTCCCAGCCCTCCACCGTCGGCACGAAGCCGCTGAAGGCGAGGATCCCGGCGACGGCGGGGCGGTCGCCGCCGAGCCCCATCGCGTAGCTCATCACCGAGCCCATCGAGAAGCCGCCGAGGACGGTCCGCTCGGGCCCGACGCCGGTCTCCTCCCAGAGCTGGTCGTGGAGCTCGGCGAGCGCGGCGCGGGCGGCGCGAAAGGTGTCGGGGTCGGGGAAGCCGACCCGCGGCACCAGGTACCAGTGGTACCCGGTCGAGCCGGGCAGGGTCAGCGGCGCCCGCGGCGTCACCACCCGCAGCCTCGCCTCCGGATCGAGGTGGTCGGCCAGCCGCAGCAGGTCGCGCTCGTCGGTGCCGCGACCGTGGTGGAGGACCAGCAGGCCCTGGGGCTCCGCCGCCGCCGGTCGCTCCAGATGTATCAGCGCCGCCATCGGACCTAGGAGGCCGACGAGGCGGCGGTCTTGTTCAGGTAGTCGCGGACGAACTCGTCGAGGTCGCCGTCGAGGACCCGCTGCACGTCGCCGACCTCGTGCTCGGTGCGGTGGTCCTTGACCATCGTGTACGGGATGGAGGACGTAGCTGCGGATCTGCGAGCCCCAGGCGACGTCTTTGACCTCACCCCGGGCCCGCGCCATCTCTTCGGCGCGTTTGCGCTCCTCCAGCTCGATCAGCTTCGAGCGCAGCATCTGCATCGCCACCGCCTTGTTCTGGGTCTGCGAGCGCTCGTTCTGGCACTGGACGACGGCGCCGGTCGGAATGTGGGTGATCCGCACCGCCGAGTCGGTCTTGTTGACGTGCTGGCCGCCGGCGCCGGAGGCCCGGTAGGTGTCGATGCGGAGGTCGGCATCGTCGATCTCGACCTCGACCCCGGCGTCGACCAGCGGCCCGACGTCGACCTGGGCGAAGCTGGTGTGGCGCCGCGAGGAGGAGTCGAAGGGGGAGATCCGGACCAGCCGATGGACGCCGCGCTCGGCGGCGAAGAGGCCGTAGGCGTTTTCGCCGCGGGCGATGAAGGTGGCCGACTTGAGCCCGGCCTCCTCCCCCGGCGATGCCTCCTTCATCTCGACCTCGAAGCCGCGCCGTTCGGACCAGCGCAGGTACATCCGCAGGAGGATCTCGGCCCAGTCCTGGGAGTCGGTTCCCCCCGCCCCCGCGTGGACGGTGACGACGGCGTCGCCGGCGTCGTACTCGCCGCTGAACAGGCGCCCCTCCTCGAGCTCGCCGAGGCGGCGCTCGACCGAGCCCAGCTGCGAGTCGAGCTCGGCGGCGATCTCCTCGTCCTCGGCCGCCATCTCGGCCAGGTCGGCGAGATCGGCGACGTCGGACTCGAGCCCGCGGAACATCTCCAGGCGGCGCTGGGCGCGGGCGTGGGCGGCGGAGGTGCGGGCGGCCGTCTCCTGGTCATCCCAGAATCCCGGCTGGCCCATCTCCTCCTCCAGGCCCGCCGCCTCGGTCTCTAGCGCAGCGGGGTCAAAGGTAGTCCGAGAGCAGGGACAGCTGCTCGCGGACGGCGGCCAGGCGCGGCGCCAGGGATTCGATCGGGGCGGCCTCGGCCATGCCCTCAGGTTACCTGCCCGGCGGACCGAACCCGGCGCTCGCCAGCGCCTCGACGCGGTCCTCGTAGGGCCGCCAGCTCAGAACCCTGCGGTCGTGCAGCTCGAACACCCAGGCCATCTCGTCCGCGCGGGCCAGCGCGCCGTCCTCTTCCCAGTGCCAGCGCCTGACGATCAGCGCCACCGCGCGCCCTGCCCCACCCTCGGTCCCGTCCTCGTACAGCTGCTCCAGCTCGATCGTCTGCTGGACACCGCCCGCGCCCCCGCGTCGCCCACAGCCGCGCCGCCTCCGGCCCCTTGCGCAGCCCCCGGCTCGAGTGCAGCTCGACCTCCGGATCGAGCACCGCGACGAACCCATCCAGGTCGCGCTCGTTGAAGGCCCGGATGAACTCGCGGACGGGGTCGGTCATGCGCGCTCAGGCGCCGTGGCACTTCTTGTACTTCTTGCCCGCTGCCGCACCAGCAGGGGTCGTTGCGACCGATTTTGTCGTGCTCGTCTTTGACCACGGTCTCGACCACGTCGCCGTTGGAGCCGTTGCCGCCGACCGACTGGGAGGCGGCGACGTCGACGGCCGCGCCGGCGGTGGCGGTCGCCGGCAGCGACCTGCTGCAGCGCCGAGGGCTGGGCCTCGAGCGGTGCCGCCGGAGTAGTTGAAGGCGCCGGCCTCGGCGTCGTTGGCCGCGACGGCCCGTTCTGAGCGGGTTGGACTTCGACTTCGGCGCGGAAGATCAGCTTGCTGAACTCGTCCCAGATCGAGTGCATCAGCTCCTCGAACATCCCGAAGCCCTCGTTTTTGTAAGCGACGAGAGGGTCGATCTGAGCGAAGCCGCGGAGGTGGATGCCTTCGCGCAGGTAGTCCATGTCGAAGAGGTGTTCGCGCCAGCGGTTGTCGATCACCTGCAGCAGGATCGAGCGCTCCAGGTGGCGCATCAGCTCCTCGCCGAGCTGCTGCTCGCGATCGTCGTAGGCGCTCATCGCGTCGTCGTCGAGGGCGTCTTTGAGCCCCTCGCGCTCGACCGTCTCCGGCGCCAGGGTGGCGACGTCGATGCCGATCGGCCAGATCAACCGCAGCTGCGTCTCGAGCTCGCCGAGATCCCAGTCCTCGAGGATGTCGCCGGGCGTGTACTCGTCGACCAGGCGCTCGATCACGCCCTCGAGCTCGTCGCGGGCGGTCTCGGAGATGTCGCGCCCTTCGAGGATCTCGCGGCGGTATTTGTAGACGACGCGGCGCTGCTCGTTCATCACGTCGTCGTACTCGAGCACGCGTTTGCGGATCAGGAAGTTCTGCTCCTCGACCTTCTTCTGGGCGTTCTCGACGGTTTTGGTCAGCATCTTCGCCTCGAGCGGCATCTCGGTCCCGTCGTCGTCGATCGGACCGAGGCGGTCGAGGATTTTGAAGATGCGGTCGCCGGCGAAGAGGCGGATCACGTCGTCTTCGGCGGAGAGGAAGAAGCGCGACTCGCCGGGGTCGCCCTGGCGGCCGGAGCGGCCGCGAAGCTGGTTGTCGATGCGCCGCGACTCGTGCCGCTCGGTGCCGCAGATGAAGAGGCCGCCGAGCTCGCGCACTTCCTCGGCCTCGGCCTTGCAGCCCGGCGCCAGCTCGGCCGTCTTCGCCGCCAGCGCCTCGTGGTAGCCCTCGGTCTCGTAGGTGATCCCCTGCTTTTTCAGCTCGTGGATGGCGAGGTGTTCGGGGTCGCCGCCGAGCTTGATGTCGACGCCGCGGCCGGCCATGTTGGTGGCGATCATCACCTCGCCCTTGCGGCCCGCCTGGGCGATCAGCTCGCCCTCTCGTTCGGCGTGCTCGGGCTTGGCGTTGAGCACCGCGTGTTTGATCCCGTCGCGTTTCAGCGCCGCCGAGATCATCTCCGAGACCTCGACCGAGACCGTGCCGACCAGGACCGGCTGGCCCTTTTCGTGGCGGGCGACGATTTCCTCGAGCACGGCTTTCCACTTGCCGTCTTTGGTTTTGAAGATCTGGTCGTTCTGGTCGGCGCGGACCATCGGCTGGTTGGTCGGCACCTCGACCACCGGCATCTCGTAGATCTTCATGAACTCGGTCGCCTCGGTCAGCGCGGTTCCGGTCATCCCGGAGAGCTTGTCGTAGAGGCGGAAGTAGTTCTGCAGGGTGATCGTCGCCAGCGTCTGGTTCTCCTCGCGGATCGCCACGCCTTCCTTCGCCTCGACCGCCTGGTGCAGGCCCTCCGACCAGCGCCGGCCCTCGAGGATGCGGCCGGTGAACTCGTCGATGATCATCACCTCGCCGTCGATCACCGCGTAGTCCTGGTCTTTCTTGTAGAGCGACTCGGCCTTCAGCGACTGGACCAGGTGGTTGACGAGGCTGCCGTGCTCGCCGAGGTAGAGGTTGTCGACGCCGATGAATTCCTCGGCCTTTTTCACCCCGCGCTCGGTCGGCGCCACCGTCTTGTGCTTCTCGTCGTACTCGTAGTCGTAGTCGACCTCGGAGGTGTCCTTGGACTCGCCGAGCGATTTCAGTTTTTCTTTCGCCTGGACGCCGACCATCTGCTTGGCCAGGCGGGCGAAGGTGTAATAGGTCTGGGCCGCCTCTTCGGGCTGGCCGGAGATGATCAGCGGCGTCCGCGCCTCGTCGATCAGGATGTTGTCGACCTCGTCCACGACCGCGAAGTGGTGGCCGCGCTGGACGCAGTGCTCGAGCGCCGGGGCCATGTTGTCGCGCAGGTAGTCGAAGCCGAACTCGGAGTTGGTCCCGTAGGTGACGTCGCCGGCGTACTTGCGCTGGCGGGTCTCGTGGTCGTCGCCGTCCTGGACCGCGGAGACGCTGACGCCGAGCGCGTCGTAGATCGGTTTCATCCATTCGGAGTCGCGGCGGGCGAGGTAGTCGTTGACGGTGACGACGTGGACGCTGTCGCCGGCCAGGGTGTTGAGGAAGACCGGCAGCGTCGCGGTCAGGGTCTTGCCCTCGCCGGTCCGCATCTCGGCGATCGCGCCGTCGTGGAGGACCATGCCGCCGATCAGCTGGACGTCGTAGTGGCGCTGGCCGGTGGAGCGCCGGGATGCCTCGCGACAGAGCGCGAACGCCTCCGGCAGCAGGTCGTCGAGCGACTCGCCGCCGCGGGCGCGCTCGCGCAGGGAGTCGGCCTCCTCGCCGCACCTCGGCGTCGGTCAGGGCTTCCATCTCCGGCTCAAAGCGGTTGATCGCCTCCGCGCGCTTCTGGTAGGCCTTGAACTTCCGCCCCTCCCCCGCGCGCAGGGCCTTGGTTACGAGGTCCATTGCTGGCATTGCTCAAGAGTAGCGGTGGGGGCTGGGCCGTTCCTTCCGGCCTCCGTCGAACCTCTTGCCCTATCCGCCGGGCAGGCGTAGCATCGGTCGCGGAAACCAACAGGAGGCGCTCATGCGGATTGAGATTCGGGGCCGAAACGTCGAAATGACGGATGACCTGCGTGAGATGGTGCGGAAACGATTCCAGCGCTTGGGCCAGCAGGTTTCGGCCCTTGCCACCCTGGAAGTCGTGCTCTCGGAGGAGCGCAATCCCTCGATCAACGACAGCCAGGTGGCGGAGGCGACCTTCTATCTCAAGGGCGTGACCCTGCGAGCCCACGAGGCATCGCCGGAGATGACCCATTCCGTGCACGAACTTGCCGAGGACGTGCGGCGCCAGGTCAAGAAGCACCGCGACCTGCGGCGCAAGCGGCGCCGGACGCGGCGGCTCGTGGACCAGATGCGCGGGCGGCCGGCCGAGGCGCATCCGTAGAGACTGCTGGGACGGAGAGCGGGGCCCATCGCTGCGGAGGTCGCGCAGTCGGCGCGAGTGGGGCCCGCCTCACCCGCACACTCGCGGGGAGCTCGCATGTCGCCCACAGGGCTCAGGAGCATCCGCACGCCGGAAAGTCCTCCCGCTCCTTGGAAGCGCTCATGCTCGCGGAGCTTCCGTCCCCTGCAAGCTTTACCGCAATCTCGGAAGCTGCCCACCTTGGAAGCGTGGAGGAGCTTTCGTGGGGAGGGGTTGGGTGTCCCTCTGCGAGCGCTCCCGCGCAGTCTCGCGCTCGGTAGAGGCGCCTAGCACAACCCCTCCACGCCAAACCCCCACCACGCCACCCATCTAGAGGCGTCGGGCGAAGGTGACGGCGACAACACGGGCGGCGCCACCTGCGCGCAGCGCTTTGGCGCAGGCGGTGAGGGTGGCGCCGGTGGTCAGCACGTCGTCGACCAGCATCACGCTGCGGGGCACCGGTCCGGTGGCGTGGATCCGCGGCGGCTGGCCGATTCGCTCGGCGCGGCGGCGGCCGACCTGACGGTGCCCGCCGCGCCGGGCCAGGCAGGGCTCGAGCGGAGCGCCGAGGCGTTCCGCCAGCGCCGCCGCGAGCTCGCCTGCCGGATCGAAGCCGCGGCGTCGCAACCGCGAGGGCGCCGGCGGGACCGCGACGATCGCGCCGCTCAACATGTGGGCGGGGGCGAGCCACTGGATCCGGTCCGCCATCAGGTCGGCGACCGGCAGCAGGCGGCGGAACTTCAGCGCCCCGACCAGGTTGCGGGCGACGCCCTCGTGCGGCGCCGAGGACCAGGCGCGGTCGAGGCCCGGCGGGCCCTTGCCGAGCAACGGCTCGGCCGCCGCGAGCCGGCGTCCGCAACGGCTGCAGACGACCGCCTCGGGCCGGCAGGAGCGCCCGCAGGCGGCGCAGAGCGATGGCACCAACCCGGTCGCGACGGCGTGGAGAATCTCCATGCACCGATCCTCCGGGGCGGCGGCGCACGCGTTGCTCGCCAATCGTCAAAAAAGCGACTCAGCTTCGTCGCCGCGGACGCACTCAGCCGCGACCGGCGGCGATCGCGCCGATCAAGACCGTGCCGGGGGCGATCGCGGCGCCCGGCAGGGCGATCACCTCGCGCAGGCGACAGCCGGCGCCAACCCGGACCCCGTCGCCGATCACCGCGGGGCCGTCGATGCGGACGTCGTCGCCGATCTCGCAACCCGGGCCGAGCAGCACCGGTCCGACCAGCGCGCCCTCGTCGCGATCCGCCTCACCGCTGCGGAACCCGTCGACGACCTCTCCCTCGAGCTCGACCTCGACGACGCCGTTGAGCGCGTCGAGGTTGCCGCCGCGCAGCTCCTCGAGGTTGCCGATGTCGTTCCAGTAGTCGTCGATCTCGTGCGAGTAGAAGGGCACGTCGCCCTCCAGCAGCCGGGGGAAGACGTCCATCGCCCAGTCGGCGAACCCGGGCGGGTCACCGGGACCGGCGGCCTTGCTCGCCCCGGGCTCGGGGAAGAAGTCGAAGATCTCCGAGCGGAACATGTAGATGCCGCAGTTGGCCAGGTCGGAGA
Organism: uncultured Solirubrobacterales bacterium; assembly: GCA_963739875.1. Classification (GTDB taxonomy): domain Bacteria; phylum Actinomycetota; class Thermoleophilia; order Solirubrobacterales; family 70-9; genus VAYN01. The sequence continues at coordinate 180,250 of CAVUCD010000012.1, read as the reverse complement.
GCGCCTCGGCGGGGTCGGGCTTCTCCTGGAAGCCCTGGATGCGGCCGTCGGCGCCGGTGATCGCGACCCCGAACTGAGTGGTGTCCTCGACCCGCTTGGTCGCCAGCGTCGCGATCCCGTCGTGGGACTCGTGGAACTTCCGCATCGCGGTCAGGTCGATGTCGGTGAGCGCGTCGCCGGAGATCACCAGGAAGCTCTCGCCGAGGAACTCGGCGGCGTTGCGGACGCCGCCGGAGGTGCCCAGCAGCTGCTCCTCGCGGCTGTAGGAGAGCTCGACCCCGCAGTCGGCTCCGTCGCCGAAGTGCCCTTCGATCAGCTCCGGGAACCAGTGCAGGTTGGCGATCGTACGGTCGAAGCCATGGCGGCCGAGCAGGCGCAGGATGTGCTCCATCACCGGCCGGTTCAGAACCGGAACCATCGGCTTCGGCATCTCGTAGGTGATCGGGCGCAGGCGGGTTCCCAGACCGGCCGCGAGGACCATTGCCCTCATGGCTGCTCCCATCGCCTGCTTGAAGCGCTCGAGCCCGCTGGTGTCGCGCGGGGTCGACGCCGCGCCGGCGGGCGAGCTCGAGCGAGACCAGATCGCCCAGCATCGTCGCCCAGAGCAGTCGGGCAACCCGGGTCTCGCCCGCGGTCTCGACCCGCAACGCGGTGGCGCCGTCGGCGCCGGCGACGGCCGCCGTCAGCTCGATCCGGCGGCGCTCGCGCGGGTGCTGGTCGGAGTCTTCGAGGAAGACGGCGGCGAGACCGGCCTCGGCGGGCGCCCCGGTCCAGCCGCAGATCTCGTTGTGATCGGCCTCCGGGCAGCTCCGAGTAGAAGCAGGGCAGCTTGGCGTTCTCGTTGACCTGGGTCTTCCAGCGATGGGCGACCGGGCTGGTCAGGTCGGCGCCGTAGATGACCGGCGTGGCCCCGTCGAGCTGAGCCGCGATCTCGACCGCGCGGACCTGCAGAGCATCGGACTGCTCGGAGAGGAAGGCCGCGGCGGCGTCGATCTCGGTGTGAAGGCGGGGAGCGATGCCGCAGAGGGCCGCGATCTCGGCGGCGACGACGAACATGTAGGCGACCGCCGCGCGGGGCTGGAAGATGCCCGGCAACCCGACCACCGGGACCCCGGCCTCGCGGGCTTCGTCGACCAGGGTGCCGCCGGTGCTGGCGACGATGCGACGGGCGCCCAGCGCCTCGGCGGCGGCGAAGCAGGCGAGCGTCTCCTCGGTCATGCCCGAGTAGCTGGAGCAGAGCACGGTCCACTCGGGCGTCGCCCAGCTCGGCAGCTCGTAGCCGCGGACGGAAACCAGCGGCCGGGTCAGCCGGTCGCCCAGGGCGGCGGCGGCGAGATCGCCACCGATTGCCGACCCGCCCATTCCGCAGACCATCAGCCCGCTGGCGTCGGCGGGCTCCAGGCGCGCCGTTTCGATCCGCCAGAGGGCGTCGCGAAGCTGGTCGGGTATGCCGAGGACGTCGTCGATCATCTGGATCTGGGCCGGGACTATCTCATCCCGGCCGACGACGGCGTCGGCGAGAGAGGCCCCGGCCGCGACCCTGACGCCGGGAGCGAGTATTGAGCCGGCGATCCGGGCCCCGGCACCGACCTCACATCCTTCGAGCAGAACCGAGCCACGAACCTGGGCGCCGGCCGCGACCGTGCAGCCCGGAGCCAGAACGGCGCGCGGACCGATCGTCGCGCCGGCGGCGACCTCGGCGCCGGCGGCGACGAGCAATCCCGGGGCGGTCGGCCTGACCCGCGTCCGGATTCGGCCCTCGAGGATGTCCCAGCTCGCCTGCAGATAGCGCTCGGGGGTGCCGATGTCCATCCAGTAGCCGTCCAGGAGCAGGCCGTGGAGCCCGTCTCCGACCAGCCGCGGGAAGACCTCGCGCTCGATCGAGACCTCGCGCCCGGGCGGGATCAGGTCGAGGACCGAGCGCTCCAGCACGTAGGCGCCGGCGTTGACCTCGCCCGGCGCCGACTCGCCGGTCTTCTCGAGGAACTCGAGCACGGCGCCCTCGCCGTCGCTGCGGACGAGGCCGTAGACGGCGGCGTCCTCGACCGCGTGCAGCGCCAGGGTCGCCCGCGCCCGGCGCTGCTCGTGGGTGCGGAGCAGGGCGCTGAGATCGAAGTCGGTGAGGAGGTCGCCGTTGAGGGCGAGGAAGCGGTCCTCGAGGCGCTCGCCGAGGCTGTCGGCGGCGAAGCGGATCGCGCCGGCGGTGCCGCGGCGCTCCGGCTCGGTCACGTAGGTGAGACGGACCCCGGCGTGCTCGCCCTCGCCGAGCGCCGCGCGCAGCACGTCGGGCAGGAAGCCGCAGGCGAGCACCACCTCGTCGACGCCATGTTCGGCCAGCCACTCGACCATGTAGGCGAGGAAGGGCCTGTCGACGAGCGTCAGCGCCGGCTTGGGGATCGTGTCGGTGAGCGGCCGCAGTCGCGTCCCCTCGCCGCCAACCAGAACTATCGCCTGCATCTACTCGGTCGCGGCGGTGGCTGGTGCAGACCTGCGGCTTGCCGATTCCCTCGTAATCGAAGCCGGCAGCGCGCAGCGTCGCGGCGTCGAGGAAGTTGCGGCCGTCGACGATCAGCGGCCGTGCCATCCGCCCGGCCACGCGCGGCCCAGTCGAGCTCGGCGAACTCGGGCCACTCGGTGACGAGGACGGCGGCGTCGGCGCCCTCGAGCGCCGCCAGCGCCGATCCGGCCATCTCGACCGAGTCGAGCAGCTCGCCGGCGCGCTCGGCGGCGACGGGATCGTAGGCGACGACCTCGGCGCCCTCCCCCTGCAGCCGCGCCGCCAGGACCAGGCTCGAGGCCTCGCGCATGTCGTCGGTGTCGGGCTTGAAGGCCAGGCCGAGCAGGGCCACTCGCTTGTCGATCAGGCTGCCGAGGTGCTTCTCGAGCTTGCCGACCACCCGCCGCTTCTGCAGCTCGTTGACCTCGATCACCGCGGTCAGCAGCTGGAAGTGGTACCCGGTGTTGCCGGCCAGCATCTTCAGGGCGCTGACGTCCTTGGGGAAGCAGGAGCCGCCGTAGCCGATCCCGGCGCGCAGGAAGGAGGGGCCGATTCGCTGGTCCAACCCCATCCCCTCGGCCACCTCGGCGACGTCGGCGCCGACCTCCTCGCAGACGTTGGCGATCTCGTTGATGAAGGAGATCTTGGTCGCCAGGAAGGCGTTGGAGGCGAGCTTGATCATCTCGGCGCTGGTGACGTCGGTCTGATGGATCGTGCCTCCCAGCGGCTCGTAGAGGGCGGCCACGGCGGCGGCGGCGTCCTCGTCGCCGGGGTCCGAGCCGACGACGACGCGGTCGGGGTGCATGAAGTCCTTGACCGCCGAGCCCTCCTTGAGGAACTCCGGGCAGGAGACGTAGGCGAGGCCGGGCAGGTCGCGGCGGATCGAGTTGCCGGTTCCGGCGGGGACGGTGCTCTTCATCACCAGCACGTGGCCACCGCCGGCCGGGAGGCTCTCGACGACGGTCCGGACCCGGGACAGGTCCGCGTCGCCGGAGTAGGTCGGCGGCGTGTCGACGCAGACGAAGAGCAGCCGCGCCCGCTCCAGCAGCGTCGGCATCTCGGTGGTGAAGGTGATCCGCTCCGCGTTGCGGCGCAGCATCTCTTCCAGGCCCGGCTCGTGGATCGTCGTCTCGCCGCGCGAGAGCGCCTCGACCTTCTCGGCGACGATGTCGCGGGCGACGACCTGGTGTCCCAGCTCGGCGAAGCAGACCGCCGTGACCAGGCCGACCCAACCGACTCCGATCACTCCAACCGAGTCCGAGTTCTTGCTCATGGCGTCTTCGTTCCTCCGCGCTTGCGCTTTTTGTTGGGGATGATCACCTTGGCCGAACGCGCGATGCCCATCATCTGATCGTTGCTGAGCCCCATCTGCAGGCTGTTCGACACCCAGTAGGTGCTTTCGCCGCGGTGCCAGGCGACCAGCTTGACCTTGCCGCTGTCGACAAAGATTTCGTATTCGCGCCCGTTGATCGTCTTGGTTTCGCTCGGGCTTTCGAGGATCGGCGGGTTCGACCAGCCCTGAATCCCCTGCACTCCGAAGTAGTTTAGTTCGTATTCGGGCTGGAAATCCGCGACCATCCGATAGGCCGGATGGCGATTCTTGTCTTTGTCCTTGAGGTGGTAGACGCGCGGGTCGACGACGTGTTCGTAGGGATCGCTTTCGACGTAGGAGGCGCCCGACGGGAGCCGGCTCGCGTAGAAGACCGGGAAGCCGCCGCTGACCTTACGGGCGACGATCTTCGCCTCCGCCTCGCCGGCTTCGCCGGCGGGAACGAGGCCGTCGCTGCCGGGCGAGCTCGCCCGGACGACGGGCTTTGGCTTCGACTTGGGCTTCTTCTTCTTTTCGCCCTGCTTGGACTTCGCGCCCTTCTTCTTGTGCTTCTGAGAGCGTTCGGGGAAGTCGTTGGCCTCCGGCCCGGTTTCGCCGAGGAATTCCTTCACCGCCCCGTGGATCGCGCTCTCGGAGGCGTAGACGTAGCTGGGCCCCAGTTCGGCCGGGAAATGGACCTGGCTCACTTCCGAGTTGCGCGATTCGACGAAGAGGTCGAGCAGCTGGATCAGCGTCGACGTATCGCCGATGTCCGAGGTCGTGTATTCGGTGAAGATGTCGACCAGGTTGTTGCTGTCGGTGAGGAAATCCTGGATCGGCAGCTCCTGGCGGGCCTGGCTGAGGAAGGCCTGCTGGCGGGCCGAGCGGACGATGTCGGTGTCGGTGTGGCGGTAGCGCACGTACTCGAGCGCTTTTTTCCCGCACAGCAGCTGGTAGCCGGGCTGGATGTTGATTTCCGAATACTGTTCGGAGGGCGGCACCCCTTCGTTGGAGTGGTAGTAGCGGCGGTCGACGTCGGTATAGACGCAGCCGATCGCGTCGACGGCGCGGACGAAGCCGAGGAAGTCGACGTTGACGACGTGGTTGATCTGCAACCCGGTCAGTTCCTTGACCACCTGCAGGGTCAGCTTCGGGCCGCCGTCGGAGTAGGCGGCGTTGAACTTTTCGGTCCCGAAGCCGGGGATTTCGGTCTTCAGGTCGCGCGGGATCGACATCACCGAGATCAGGTTCTTTTCCGGATCGAGGCGGAGCAGGATCGTCGTGTCCGAGCGTCCTCGTTCTTCGCCGGAGTTGGGGCGGATGTCGGAGCCGAGGATGAGGATCGTCTCGGGACCGCCGCCGTGGACTTCTTCCAGCTCGTGTTCGACTTCGGTGTGGACCTTGTGGTTGGGGTCCAGGGCCTTGGCGATGCTGTCGAGGTAGAGCAGGATGCTGGACGCGGTAGCGGTCGCGGAGACGACGACGATGATCACCGAGGCCAGCGTGAACCGCCACCAGAAGCGCTTGCGCTTCGGGGGCGGCTCGCTGTCGCCCTCGGGCGGTGGCTTCTTCGGTCCCCAGCCCGGCAGCAGCGGCTCAGTCATCGTCGAGCCGGCCGGGGATCGCCCGCAGGAACGATTCGAGAGCCTGGCGATAGGTCTCCAGCGAGGAGACCGAGACCCACTCCTCGGGGCCGTGATGACCGGCGCCGACCGGGCCGAACTCGACCGCCGGCACCCCCACCCGCAGGAAGGAGACCGCGTCGGAGGCACCGTCGCGGCCGACGCTCATCGGCTCGCCGTCGTGGTGCGCCGTCGCCGAGTCGCGCAGCGCCCGCACGAAGGCCGACTCGCGATCGACCGTGGCCGGCGGCCGGGTCAGCAGCGGCGACGCCTCGACCCCCGCGAGGGCGCGCACTTCCTCCAGGATCGCGGCTGGATCCTGGTCGGGGAGATAGCGGATGTCGACGTCGATCACGCATCGGTCTGGCACCTTGTTCAGCGCATCTCCCCCCCAGATCCTCCCCAGGTTGATCGAAGGACGATCGAAGAGCTCCGAACTGTGCCGGGCAAACGGTAGCGACTCGATGCTGCGAAAAACATCGATCGCGTTGAGGACGGCGTTGTCGCCGAGCCAGGGAGTGGCTCCGTGGGCGGCCCTCCCCCCCACCTCCAGGCGCAGCGCCAGCACCCCCTTGGCCTCGACGCCGATGTGGAGATCGGTCGGCTCGCCGGTGATCGCGAAGTCACCGATGAAGCCGCTGTCGACCAGGTGATCGCAGCCGCGCTCGTTCCCCTCCTCGGACTCCTCGTCGCCGACGACGCCGAGCCGCACCCGGACGCCGCCCTGATCGCGCATCGCCGCGGTCGTCAGCAGCATCGCCGCCAGCGCACCCTTCATGTCGTAGGCGCCGCGCCCGTAGAGGCGGTCGCCGTCGACTCGCGGCTGGAACTGCCCGAGGGGCGCCGGGACGACGTCGAGGTGCCCCTCGAGGACGACGGTCGGAGCCGACTCGGGCCCGACCTCGGCCTTGATCACCGGCAGCCCCCGCACCTCGTCGCGCTCGGCCTCGATCCCCCGCGCCTCCAGCCAACCCTTGACGAACCCCGCCGCCTCCCAGATCGCCTCCGGCTCAGAGGTCTCGTAACCGATCAGGCGCTGGGCGAGGGCAACCAGCTCCTCGCTCATCCGCTGATGGAGAGGAAGGCCTCCGCCCGGTCGCGGTCCTTCTCGGCCCGGGCAAAGTCGGCGCTGTCCTTCTCGCTCTCGGAGAGGCGCTGCTCGGCGTCGGCGAGCTGTTCTTTCAGCGCTCCCCGATCGAGGTCCTCCGGGGCGATCGCCTCCTCGATCAGGAGCCGGGCGTGGTTGCCGAAGACCTGCACCCAGCCGTGCGCCTGGGCGTAGCGGACGGTCTCCGAGTCGGAGACGTGCAGGCGCAGCTCGGTCGGCTGCAGTGCCGCCAGCAGCGGCGCGTGGTTGGCGAGGATGCCGATTTCGCCGACCTCGGTCCGGGTCGAGACCTGCTGCACCTCGCCGCTGTAGACCTCCCCCTCGGGGGTCAGGACCTCGACGTCCACCATGTGCTCCGCCGCCACGTCAGTCCCTATGCGGCCGCTGCGGCCTTGGCGTTCTCGGTGACCTGGTCGATCGAGCCCTGCATGTAGAAGGCCCCCTCGGAGAGGTCGTCGTGCTCGCCGTCGAGGATCTCGCGGAAGCCGCGGACCGTCTCCGCCACCGGCACGTACTCGCCGGTGCGGCCGGTGAACTGTTCGGCGACGAAGAACGGCTGCGAGAGGAAGCGCTCGATCTTGCGGGCGCGGGAGACCGTCTGGCGGTCCTCGTCGGAGAGCTCGTCGATGCCGAGGATGGCGATGATGTCCTGCAGCTCCTTGTAGCGCTGCAGCACCTGCTGGACCTCGGTCGCGGTGCGGTAGTGCTCGTCGCCGACGACGTCGGGCTTGAGGATCGTCGAGGTCGAGTCGAGCGGGTCGACCGCCGGGTAGATGCCTTTCTCGGAGATCGACCGCGAGAGCGCCGTGGTCGCGTTGAGGTGGGCGAAGACCGAGGCCGGAGCCGGGTCGGTGTAGTCGTCGGCGGGGACGTAGACGGCCTGGATCGAGGTGACCGAGCCGCGCTCGGTCGAGGTGATCCGCTCCTGCAGGCCGCCCATCTCCGTCTCCAGGGTCGGCTGGTAGCCGACCGCGGAAGGCATCCGGCCGAGCAGCGCCGAGACCTCGGAGCCGGCCTGGACGAAGCGGAAGATGTTGTCGATGAACAGCAGCACGTCCTGGCCGCCCTGCTCGCGGTAGTACTCGGCCATCGTCAACCCGGAGAGGGCGACGCGGAGGCGGGCTCCCGGGGGCTCGTTCATCTGACCGAAGACGAGCATCGTCTTGTCGATCACGCCCGACTCTTTCATCTCCAGCCAGAGGTCGTTGCCCTCGCGCGAGCGCTCGCCGACGCCGCAGAAGGCGGAAAGGCCCTCGTGCTCCTCGGCGATGTTGCGGATCAGCTCCTGGATCAGCACCGTCTTGCCGACGCCGGCGCCGCCGAACAGCCCGACCTTGCCGCCTTTGGCGTAGGGGGCCAGCAGGTCGATGACCTTGATCCCGGTTTCGAGGACCTCCTGGGTCGGGGTCAGGTCGGAGGCCTTCGGGGCCGGACGGTGGATCGGCCAGCGCTCCTCGGTCTCGACCGCGGGCCCGTTGTCGATCGGCTCGCCGAGCAGGTTGAAGATCCGGCCCAGGGTCGCGTCGCCGACCGGGACGGTGATCGGGCCGCCGGTGTCGATCACCTTGTCGCCGCGCTGGAGGCCGTCGGTGGCGTCCATCGCGACGGTGCGCACGCGGTCGTCGCCGAGATGCTGCTGCACCTCGCAGACCAGCTCGGTCGGTTCGTTGTCGCCGTCGCCCGCCATCTCGATCTTGACCGCCGCGTAAATCTCCGGCAGCTGGTCGGGGAATACCGCGTCGACGACCACGCCCGTGACCTGCTCGACGCGTCCTACGTTGGTTCCGTTGCTCTCAGCCATTGGTTCCTTTGTGCTCGTGCTCGTTTTGGGTCTAGCCCAGCGCCTCGGCGCCGGCTACGACCTCCAAGATCTCCTGCGTGATTTCCGCCTGGCGGACCCGGTTCATCTCCAGCGTCAGGTCGTCCATCATCGTTTCCGCGTTCTCGGCGGCATTGCGCATCGCGGTCATCCGGGCGCCGAGCTCTGAAGCGGCGGACTCGAGCAGCGCCCGGTAGATCGAAATCGTCACGTACTCCGGGATCAGCCTGGCGAGGAGCTCCTCGGGTTCGGGCTCGTATTCCCACTGCGATCTGCTCTGGGCGCGCTCGGCCTCGGTCTCCTCGCCGCTCTCCTGCTCGGCCTCGACCCCCTCGCCGATCACGTCGGCCTGCTGCAGCGGCAGCAGCGTCTGTTTCCAGACGTGCTGGGTGAGCGGCGAGACGTAGCGGTTGTAGACCAGCTCGACCCGGTCGAGGTCCCCCTCGACGTAGCGCGCGGTCAGCTCCTCGCCGATTTCGCGGGCGTTGGCGAAGGCCGGTCGGTCGGTGAAGCCGACGTATGAGGTGCGGACGTCGAGCTTGCGAAAGGTGAGGGCGGAGACGCCCTTGCGGCCGACGACCGAGAAGGAGGTCTCGGCGCCTTCCTCGCGGGCGCTCTCGCGGGCCCGCAGGCCCTCGCGGACGATGTTGGTGTTGAAGGCGCCGGCAAGGCCACGGTCGCCGGTGACCAGGACGACTCCGACCCGGTCGAGATTGTCGTGCTGGTCGAGCACCGGGACCCGCGGCAGGCCGCCGGCCTGCTCGGCGGCGCGGCGGGTCAGCTTTCGCATCCCCTCCGCGTAGGGGCGCATCGCGGCGATCCGCTGCTCGGAGCGCCGCAGCCGCGCCGCGGCGACCATCTCCATCGCCCGCGTGATCTTGTTGATGTTCTTGATCGACGCAATGCGACTCCGGACTTCCTTCTGGTTGGCCATAGCGGAGCGCCGGGCGAACTAGGCCGGCGTCGCCTCCTTGGCGTCCTCGGACTGCCGATCGCCAGAGCCCTCGGCTACGCGGGCCGGGGCCTCGCGCTCCTGCGGCTGACTTGATCCGGTCGGACTCGCCGGCCTCGACCGGGTCGCCGTTCTCGTCGAAGTCGGCACCGAAGTCGTCGACGAAGTCGCCGATCGCCTTGCCGAGCTCCTCCGCGTCGCTGTCCTCGAGCTTGCCGCTGTCTTCGATCCGCTTCAGGAGGTCGGCCTTCTCGGCGTGCAGGCGAGTCCGCAGGTCGCCGAGGAACTCGCCGACGCGCTCGGTTTTGATCCGGTCGAGATAGCCGCCGGTGCCCGAGTAGATCGCCGCGACCTGGTCGCCGATGCTGAGCGGTTCGCGCTCTTTCTGTTTCAGCAGCTCGACCAGCCGTTCGCCGCGGGTCAGCGCTTTCTGGGTCTCGGCGTCGAGCTCGGAGCCGAACTGGGCGAAGGCCTCGAGGTCGCGGTACTGGGAGAGGTCGAGGCGCAGTTTCCCGGCGACCTTCTTCATCGCCTTGGTCTGCGCGTTGCCGCCCACCCGCGAGACCGAGATGCCGACGTTGATCGCCGGCCGCACGCCCGAGAAGAAGAGGTCGGACTCGAGGAAGATCTGACCGTCGGTGATCGAGATCACGTTGGTCGGGATGTAGGCGGAGACGTCGGAGGCCTGGGTCTCGATGATCGGCAGCGCCGTCAGCGAGCCGCCGCCGAGGTCGTCGTTGAGCTTCACCGCGCGCTCCAGCAGGCGGGAGTGCAGGTAGAAGACGTCACCCGGGTAGGCCTCGCGACCCGGCGGGCGCCGCAGCAGCAGCGACATCTGGCGGTAGGCGGAGGCGTGTTTGGTGAGGTCGTCGTAGACGACGAGGGCGGCTTTGCCGTTGTAGAGGAAGTGCTCGCCCATCGCGCAGCCGGCGTAGGGGGCGATGTACTTGATCGGCGCCGCCTCGTCGGCGGGGGCGGCGACGATGATCGTGTTCTCCATCGCGCCGTTCTCCTCGAGCACCTCTTTCAGCTGCACGACGGTCGACATCCGCTGGCCGATCGCGACGTAGATGCAGACCATGTCCTTGTCGCGGGCGTTGATGATCGTGTCGATCGCGATCGCCGTCTTGCCGGTCTGGCGGTCGCCGATGATCAGCTCTCGCTGGCCACGGCCGATCGGGATCATCCCGTCGATCGCCATCAGCCCGGTCTGGACCGGTTCGGTCACCGGCTGACGTTCGACCACGCCGGGGGCTTTGAACTCGGCCGGGCGGGTCTCGGTGGTGGCGATCTCACCGCGGTTGTCGAGCGGGCGGCCGAGTGGGTCGACCATCCGGCCCAGCAGCTCCTCGCCGACGGGGATCCGCAGCAGGTGCCCGGTCCGTTTGACCGTGTCGCCCTCGACGATCTTTTCCCACTCGCCGAACAGCACGACGCCGACGTTGTCGGCCTCGAGGTTCAGCGCCAGCCCGGTCACCCCGTGCGGCAGGTCCAGCATCTCCAGCGCCATGCAGTTGTCGAGGCCGTGGACGCGGGCGATGCCGTCGGCCACGGAGAGGACGGTTCCAACCTCGGAGAGGTCGGCGGAATCCGCCTCCAACCCCTCGATCCGCTCGCGCAGAATGCTTGCGATCTCGTCCGGCTTGATCTCCATCGGGTGCTCTCTGCCTCCTTACGCCGCTTGAGCGACGCTTTTTCGAAGTTTCTCCAAGCGATTGCGAATGCTCGCGTCGAGGACCATGTTTCCTACTTGCAGGACGACGCCGCCGAGGATCTCCGCGTCGACGCGACTGGCCAGATCGACCTCCTGGCCGGTCTGGCGCTCGATCTCCTCGCCGATCTTGCCGACCACGGCCGGGTCCAGCTCGACGGCGCTGGTCACGGTCACGTCGATGCGGCGGTTCTCGTGCTTCCAGAGCTCCTCGAACTGGCGGCGGATACGGAAGATCTCCGGCATCCGCTGCTTTTCGATCACGAGGTCGAGGAAGTTGACGAACTCGGGGTCGGCTCCGACCAGCGCCCGCTTGGCGCCGTCGCTCTTCTCGCTCGACGAGAAGTACGGGCTGAAGAAGAAGACCTGGAGGTCGCGGTCGCGATCGACGGCGTCGGCGAACTGCCCGAGCTGCTCGCGCACCGCATCCAGCCTGCCCTTCTCCTTGGCGACCTCGAAGAGGGCGTCGGCGTAGGCGTGGGCGACGTCCTGCATCTCTAGTTCTCCGACCCCGAGAGCCGCGAGAAGTCGACCTCGCTGAGCGCCTCCTCGACGAGGCGACGCTGGTCGTCGGCGTTGAGGCTCTTGCGGGTCACCTTCTCGGTCGCGAGCACGGTCAGGTCGGCGACCTCGGTGCGGATCTGCTCCAGCGAGCGGCGGGTCTCCGCTTCGATGTCGCGCTTCGCCGCGGAAACCAGCTCCTCGCGTTTCTCGCGACCGGCGACGGTCGCCTCGGCCTCGGCGGTCTCGGCCGCTTTGCGAGCGCGAGCCATGATGTCGTCCGCCTGCTCACGCGCCTCGGCCAGCCGGCCGCGGTACTCCTCGAGCAGCTCGTCGGATTCGCGTCGCTGGCGCTCGGCCGCGTCGAGCGACTCGGCGATCGTTTTCGCCCGCCGGTCCAGGGCTTCCTGGATTTTCGGGAAGGCCAGCTTGCTGAGCACCCACATCGTGAACAGGAAGAGGACCAGCGTCCAGATCATCAGGCCGAGGCCCGGTGAGACCAGGAAGCTGCCGCCTTCGCTCTTCTCAGCCGCGAGCGGAATCGCGCCTATGTTGCCGAGCAGCCCCATGCGCCTAGAGGAAGAAGGCGATCAGGCCGAAGATGAACGTGTAGAAGGCGACGGCCTCGGTCAGCGCGAAGCCGAGCCAGCGAATGCTCTGGAGCTCGTCTTTCATCTCGGGCTGGCGGGCAACCGACTCGATCTCCTTGCCGAAGATGAAGCCGATGCCGATGCCGGCGCCGATCGAGCCGAGACCGGCGCCGACGCCGAGGGCGATCGCCTTACCGGCCTTTTCCACGCCTTCGTCTGAGACGGCGGCGACGATAGGGGACAGATCCATGAACAGGTGCTCCTTTTCTAGTGACTCGCGGAGGTAGCTCCGCCGAGATAGATGGCAGTGAGGGTCGAGAAGATGAATGCCTGCAGCGTTGCGATAAGCCCGACCTCGAGGATGAAGAAGAAGAAGGCGAGGGGGAAGGTGAGCGCGCCCAGCGCCGCGATGCCCAGCAGCACCGCCAGGCCGCCGCCCATGAACAGCAGCAGCAGATGGCCGGCGAGGATGTTGGCGAAGAGTCGCACCGAGAGCGAGATCAGGCGGGCGAAGTGGGAGATCGCCTCGATCACGAAGATGAACGCCTTGGCGAGGGGGTTCATCTCCTCGAGACCCGGCGGCAACCAGCTCGCCAGGTACTTGAAGAGGCCTTTGGCCCGGATCCCTTCGACGTGGTAGGAGACCCAGACGACCAGCGTCAGCGCCAGCGGGATCGAGAGGTTGGCGGTCGCGGCGTAGATCGCGAAGGAGGGGATTTCGAGGCCGAAGACCGTGAAGGTGTGCTCGGTGTTGGTCGGCAGCGGCAGGAACCCGATCATGTTCGAGAACCAGATCCAGAAGAAGAGCGCGGCGAGGAACGGGAACCAGCGGGCGGACATCTTGGTGTCGAGGCTGCCGCCGGCGATCGTGTTCTTGGTCATGTCGTAGGCGACCTCGATCGCGGTCTGCACCCGGTTCGGCTTCTGGTGCATGCGGCGGGCGATCCAGACCATCGTGCCGATCGTCAGGCCGCTCGCGAGGAGCAGGTAGAAGACCGCTTTGTTGATGCTGAGATCGATCCCGGCGAGGTGGATCGAGACCCACGGTTCGAGCTTGAACTCGTTCTGGGGCTTGAAGGATTCGAGCTTGCCGGAGCTGCCGAAGATCAGCAGCATCAGGATCGCGATCCCGAGGTAGACGCCGATCCCGATCAGCACTTTGTTCTTGGTGCTGAGACCGCCGGACTTCTTGGCGCTCTGGGGCGCCTCGGCTGTCGCCGCCTCGGCGCTCATGCGGCCCCCTGCCCCTCCGGCTCGCCGAAGAGGTGGGCGAGGCCCTGGGCGGCGAAGGAGGCGGTGAAGAGAACCAGGACCATGACCGCGGCGGCGAGGCCGGCCTGGCGGTCGGAGAGGCCGACGAGGAGGACCGCGGTGGCCATCAGCCAGACCCGGCCGAGCGAGGTCGCGGCGACGATGCCCATCGCCTTCTGGCGATTACCGGCGGCGAGCTCGGCCGTCGCCCGGCGCGTGGCGAAGATCTGGATCCCCCGCTGGACGAGCCAGGAGCCGGCGGCAACCGCGTAACCGAGCAGGGGGAATCCTCCGAGCAGAAAAACTGCGAGCGCGGCGGCCAACACGAGTAGGTCGACGTACTTGGGAGGAGACATAAAAGACGCCCGGCTCAGGGGTGAGCGGGCGGATGGCGACTATACCCAAAGGTCCTGAAGATCGGCATTCTGATGCGGGTTAGTGAGCCTTGCCACTTGGAGGAGATTCCAAGTCGAGCGCCTCGAATTCGCCCGTCTCCGGATTGATCGCGCCGCGGCGCAGCTTGAGGATCTCGAGCACGTAGACGAGATACACGCTGGAAGCCAGGGCGATCAGCAGACAGGCCCCCATCACAACGGTCCAGAGGACGTTGAAGTGGCCGTGGTTGTCGCTGTAGGGGACGAAGCGCAGCGCCAGGGCGAGCCCCGCCATGACCAGGGTCCAGGCGTAGAGGTAGGCGACCGTGCGGCGCTGGGAGAAGCCGATGTTGGCCATCCGGTGGTGGAAGTGCCAGCTGTCGGCCTGGTAGATCGGCTGCCGGTATTTGAGCCGCTTGGCGACGACGAAGCCGGTGTCGAGGATCGGCACCGCGAGCACGATCAGCGGGAAGGCGAGGGCGATCACGGCGTTGGTCTTCAGCGCCCCCTGGACCGAGGCGGTCGCCAGCAGGAAGCCGAGCAGGTTCGAGCCGGTGTCCCCCATGAAGCTCGAGGCGGGCGGGAAGCCGTGGCGGAGGAAGCCCAGCGCGGCGCCGGCGGTCAGCGCCGCGAGGACGCCGGCGGCGTTGCGTTCGAGCGAGAGCGCGATCGCGGCGAGGGTGATCGCGGCGATCGTGCAGACCCCGGCCGCGAGCCCGTCGACGCCGTCGAGGAAGTTGATCACGTTGACCACGGCGACGATCCCGAGCACGGTCAGCGGATAGGCCCACCAGCCGAGCCCGAAGCCGCCGAGGAAGGGAAGGGTGAGGTTGTCGACGCGGACCCCGGCCAGGACCGGGATCAGCGCCGCGGCGATCTGGCCGAGCAGCTTCGGCAGCGCCGGCAGGCTGTAGATGTCGTCGACGACGCCGACCGCGGCGATCGCGATCGCGCCGAGCAGGATCGAGCGGCTCTCGTCGTCGCCGGACAGCCAGATCCAGCCGGCGACCTCGACCGCGACCAGGATCGCCAGCCCCGAGAGCCGCGGCATCGGCCGGTCGTGCAGGCCCCGCTCGGTCGGCTGGTCGATCGCGCCGACCATGTAGGCGAGCTTCTCGGCGTAGGGGACCAGCAGCCAGGCGATCGCCGCGGCGGCGACGAAGGCGAAGACGGCGTCGGTGGTCGTCGGGCCCATGCGCATTGCCCGTGCGAGGAGCGGGCCCGGCTCAGGCTACTTGAGCGCGAGGTCGTCGACGGCGCCCAGCGCGCCCTCGACCAGCGGCGCGGGGTCGCGCGGGTGCAGCACCCCGATCGGGGTCTGGCGCTTGGCGAGGACCAGCGAGGCCGGGTCGGTCAGAACCTGGAGCCGCCCTGCGGCGATCAGCGCCTCGTCGACGCCGCCCATCCGGCCGGTGAAGGTGGTGAAGACCGGGGTGCCGAGGGCGACGGCCTCGCGATTCATCGTCCCCCCGGCGCTGACGACGAGGTCGGCGTAGGCGATCAGGCTCTGGGCGTCGATCGCCCGCTCGGGGACGATCAGGTTGGCGGCGCCGATCGCCCGCGCGGCGGCGCCCTGCTCCTCGGTGCGCGGAATGATCACCGCCTGCGCCTCGCCCGCCGCCGCGGCGAGCCGCCGGATCGTCTCGCCGTAGAGATCGTTGCGGGCGTGGTACTCGGAGGTCTCCGGCGGCGGCCGCACCACCACCAGAACCTTCTCGCGGTCGAGGCCCAGCTCGTCGAGAACCGCCGGGTCGGCCTCGAAGTCGGCCAGGTAGTACTCCTCCTTCAGGCCCGGGTAGCGGATCAGCTTCGACGCCTTGGCACCGATCTTCTCCAGGCGCTCGACCGGGATCGACTCCGGCGCCAGCACCCGGCGGGCCAGGCGGAAGGCGATCTGGCGCTGCAGCCGCGCGAACTCGTAGTCCTGCATCTGCACCGAGGGGATGCGGAAGCAGTAGGCAACGACCGCAAGGTCGACCGAGCCGTGGCCGATCGCCAGCTGCGGCGCCTGCTTCCAGACCACCCGGGCCAGGCGCGAGGAGCGGCTGCCGAGCGCCCAGGCCTTGCCCAGCTCGCGAGGCGCCGCCGTGCTCGCCGACGGTCGTGTACGGCAACCCGAGCCGGTCGAGGATGCCGAGCGTCTGCCCGTACTCGCGGGCGGTGATGAAGACCTCGTGGCCCTGGGCTTCGAGCCGCTCGACGATCGGACGCAGCACCAGCGGGTGCGCCGCCGCGGTGCAATCGATCCAGACTCGCATCGGGCGACCCTAGCGATGCGGCCCTCGCTGAGGAGGAGCGCCGTCGGTCGGGGGTTCGGGTGCCCGTCCTCACTTGCCTGACTGGCCGGATCGCCTGCGGCCGGTCCGAGAGAGCGCCTCGGCCAGCGGCACAAAACGTGAGGACGCGCATCCGACCCCCCGACCGACGCCCCCGCCCCCGTTCGAATGGCTTCGAAGCCCTGCCCAAGGTTCGGGAGCTTGCATCTCTCGCGGAAACTGCCCAGCTTGGGAGCGGGGATGGGGATTCGTGGGGAGGGGATGGGCATGCCCTCTCCAAGCCTCCCCGCTGTTCGCGCCGGAGAGGGCATGCCCATCCCCTCCTCGCCAACCCCCACCACCGCCACCGACCCTCTAGACAGCGGCCCCGGAAAGCTGGGGGTAGAGCGGGTGGCGGTCCATCAGCGCCTCGGTGCGGCCCTGGAGGCCGTCCTTCTCGAAGACGAAGTCGCCGGTCAGCGCGATCGCGATGACCTCGGCGATCTCGGTCATCTCCGCCTCCCCCATGCCGCGGGTGGTCAGCGCCGGGGTGCCGATCCGCAGCCCCGACGGGTTCATCGGCGGCCGCTCGTCGAAGGGGATCGCGTTGCGGTTGACGGTGATCCCGATCGCCTCCAGCCGGTCCTCGGCGCTCTGGCCGTCGAGCCCGGTCGGGGTCAGGTCGACGAGGACGAGGTGGACGTCGGTGCCGCCGGTGAGGACCGGGATGCCGCCGGCTTCGAGCCCCGCGGCAAGCGCCTGCGCGTTGGCGATCGTCTGCCGCTGACGGGCCCGGAACGGCTCCGTGGCGGCGATCCGCATCGCCACCGCCTTGGCCGCGATCGTGTGCATCAACGGCCCGCCCTGCTGGCCGGGGAAGATCGCTTTGTCGACCGCTTTCGCATACTCCTCGCGGCAGAGGATCATGCCGCTGCGAGGGCCGCAGAGGGTCTTGTGGATCGTCGTCGTGACGACGTCGGCGTGCTCGACCGGGTTCGGGTGCTCGCCGGCGGCGACGAGGCCGGCGAAGTGGGCCATGTCGACCATCAGCTTCGCCCCGACCGAGTCGGCGATCTCGCGGAAGGCGGCGAAGTCGAGCTGGCGCGGGTAGGCGGACCAGCCGGCGACGATCAGCTTCGGCCTGTGCTCCTTCGCCAACCGCTCGACCTCCTCCATGTCGACTCGGAAGTCCTCACGGCTGACGTGGTAGGCGACCGGCTCGTAGAGCTTGCCGGAGACGTTCAGTTTCATCCCGTGGCTGAGGTGGCCGCCGTGGTCGAGCGCGAGGCCGAGGATCGTGTCGCCGGGTTCGATCAGCGCCATGTAGGCGGCGTTGTTGGCCTGGGCGCCGGCGTGGGCCTGGACGTTGGCGTGCTCGGCGCCGAACAGCTCCTTGGCCCGGTCGATCGCCAGTTGCTCGGCGACGTCGACCTCCTCGCAACCGCCGTAGTAGCGGCGGCCCGGATAGCCCTCGGCGTACTTGTTGGTCAGCACCGAGCCGACGGCTTCGAGAATCGCCTGGGGAACGAAGTTCTCCGAGGCGATCATCTCCAGGGTGCGCTGCTGGCGGCGCAGCTCGCCGTCGAGGACGGCGGCGATCTCGGCGTCGACCTCGGCGAGGGGGGCGGTCTGGAAGTTGTCGGGAAGCTCGCTCGCGGGCTCGATTCTCTCGCGGCGACGATAGCAACGGCCCGGGATAGGCTGGCGCGGTGAAATCGCGCCTTTCGATCCTCGTCGCCGTCCTCGCCATCCTCGCCGCGGCGCCCGCCGCGAGCCAGGCCGTGGTCGAGAATCCCTGCCAGGGCCCCGAAGCCCACAAGCTGCTCTGTCCCAACCTGCGAATCGGGACAGCCGTCCGACATCTACGTCGAGGACGCCGGCCCCGGCCGGCAGCTGCTGCGGGCGACGAGCGACGTCCGCAGCCGCGGTCGCGGCCCGATGGAGATCCGCGGCCATCGCGACGGTCGCCGCACGATGCGCACCAACCAGCGGATCTACCGGGTCGGCGGCGGCCATATCGACGTCCGCAGCCGCGCCACCCTCAACTTCACCAACGTCGGCTACCGCTGGGGCGGCTCCTACTGGAAGGTCCACCAGCTGGCCCGCTTCGAGCTGCGACGAGCTTCTCCAAGTGGCAAGCTCGGCCCAGTCGTCCGCACCGGGCCCAAGCTCAACTACTGCCTGCGCGACCTCGAGCGCACCCGGCCGGGACCGCATTCACCGCCCGGGCCCCATTACCCCGGCTGCAACCAGAACCCCTACCAGGACCACGACGTGCTCGGAACCTCGGTCGGCTGGTCGGACATCTACCCCGCCGAATACGACAAGCAGTGGGTCAACGTCTCCGGACTGCGCGGCTGCTTCGCGCTGACGATGACCGTCGACCCGATGCACCTGCTCTTCGAGTCGAACGAGAACGACAACACCTCGCGCCGCTACCTCCGCCTCCCCTTCAGCGGCGAAACCGGCTGCTAGCGACGGCCGCTCAGCCGAGGCCGACGGAGGCGAGAACGCTGGTGAGGTCGCCCTGGGAGAGCGCGCCCTGGCGCAGGATCTCCCAGCCGCCGTCCTCGTCGATCGTGGCGATGTCGACCACGGTCGAGGGCAGTCCGGTCAGCTCGCCACCGTCGATCGCCAGGTCGGCGCCGGCGATGACCGCGGCTGGAACGTCGGCGAACTTCGCCGGCGGCGGCTCGCCGCTGAGGTTGGCCGAGGTCTGGAAGACCGGGCACATCGCGCCGGCCAGCGGCCCGGCGAGGAGGCGGACGCCGAGCCGCTCGACGTCCTCGCGACAGGCGAGCGGATAGCGATGCCCGGGGTTGGCGACGACGAGCGTGACCGGACCGGGAAGCAGGGCGCTGACCGCGGCGGCGGTGCGCGGCCCGAGCTCGGCGACCAGCTCCCGCATCGCCAGCGGCGAGAAGTACATGACCGCCGAGGATTTGCCCTCGTCGCGCCCCTTGAGGCGGTGGATCCGGGCGATCGCCGAGACGTCGAGGGGGTCGCAGGCGAGTCCGTAGAGGCCGTCGGAGGGAAAGACGACGACGCCGCCGGCGGAGACGCAGCGCTGCAGCTCCTTGCGAGCGGTGACGCTCGCGGCCGAGATCACCCTGGTCTCGCCGCCGGGACTCACCGCTCGCCGACCACGACCCGCTCGATCCCGGCCAGGTCGGCGCGGGTCCCGACCGAGGAGAAGCCCGCCTCGCCCAGCAGCGCAGCGACCGCGCCGGCCTGCCCCTCCCCCACCTCCAGCGCCACGACTGACGGCATCGAGGTCGCAGTTGTTGCCGCTATCCGGGACGAAGTGCGACCTCGATCGCCCAACAGGGCGCGGTAGGCGTCGAGGCCGTCGGGCGCCGGCGAGCAGCGCCTCGCGGGGCTCCCACTTGGTCACCTCCGGCTGCAGGGACGCCCAGTCGGCCTCGGCCACGTAGGGCAGGTTGGCGACGATCAGGTCGAAGCTCTCGCCCGCCGGGATCGTGCCCTCGAGGAAGCGCGACGCGCTCCGCCAGCCCGAGACGCTCGGCGTTGGCGCGTGCCACCTCGAGCGCCCGGGCAGAGGTGTCGGTCGCCGTCACCTCGCAGCCCGGCAGCTCGTCGGCGATCGCCAGCGCGATCGCCCCGGAGCCGGTGCCGACGTCGAGCACGCTCGCCGGTTCGCGCTCCAGCGCCACTTCGACCAGCAGCTCGGTCTCCGGGCGCGGGATCAGAACCCGCCCGTCGACCGCCAGCTCGATCTTGCGAAAGCCCTTGCGGCCGAGGATGTAGGCAACCGGCTCGCGCCGCAGCCGCCGCCGCACCATCTCCCCGAACAGCCGCGCCGCCGCAGGTGACACCTCCGCCCCGGGGTCGGCGACCAGTGCCGCTCGCTCGACACCCATCGCCTCCGCGAGCAGCAGTTCGGCGTCCAGCCTGGCCTGTTCCACACCGGCGGCCCGCATCGCGTCGACGGCCGCATGCATCGCTTCGCGAATCTCCGCCATTTCAGTTGCGGTGGCGGGCATGGCCAAGCAGATCAAGGACGCAGGGAGCGTGGCGTGCTCTGCACGCGAGCGACCGAGGACGCCGATATGCGCCGGCCACGCACGCGTCAGCCAATCGCGGCAGTCTCCAGCCGCTGTCGCTTCTCCTCGGCCGAAAGCGCGTCGGTGAACTCGGAGAGGTCGCCGCCGAGCACGCCGTCGAGGTTGTGCGAGGTCAGCTTGATCCGGTGGTCGGTTACCCGGCCCTGGGGGAAGTTGTAGGTGCGGACCTTCTCGGAGCGCTCGCCGCTGCCGACCTGGGCCTTGCGCTCGGAAGCGATCTTCGCCTGCTGTTCGGCCAGCTCGCGCTCGTAGAGGCGCGCCCGGAGCACCCGCATCGCCCGGTCCTTGTTCTGCAGCTGGGACTTCTCGTCCTGCATCGAGACGACGATGCCGGTCGGTTTGTGGGTGATCCGGACCGCCGAGTCGGTCGTGTTGACCGACTGCCCACCGGGCCCGGAGGAGCGGTAGACGTCGATCTGGAGGTCGTTCTGGTCGACCTCGACCTCGACCTCCTCGGCCTCGGGCAGCACCGCGATCGTCGCGGTCGAGGTGTGGATCCGCCCCTGCGACTCGGTCTCGGGGACGCGCTGGACGCGGTGGGTCCCGCCCTCGAACTTGAACACCGAGTAGGCCCCGTCGCCCTTGACCCCGAGGGTGACCTCCTTGAAGCCGCCCATCTCCGAGGCCGACTGGGAGAGGATCTCGGTGCTGAAGCCGCGCTCCTCGGCGTAGCGGGTCAGCATTTTGTAGAGGTCGCCGGCGAACAGCGCCGCCTCGTCGCCCCCGGTCCCGGCCCTGATCTCGACGATCACGTTTTTGTCGTCGTTGGGATCGCGCTCGACCATCGCCAGCCGGATCTCCTCTTCGAGCTCCTCCAGCCGCACCGGCGCCTCGTCGACGACCTTGCGCATTTCGGCGTCCTCGCCCTCGGCGAGCAGCTCCCGGGCGCCTTCGAGATCGTCCTTCAGCGTCGCGTACTCGGCCGCCAGCTCCCGCGCCGGCTGCAGGTCCCGGTACTCGCGCCCGACCGCCGCGTAGCGCTCCCGATCGGCGATCACCGTCGGGTCGGACATCTGCGCCTCGAGCTCCGAGAAGCGGGCCTCTATCTGTTCGACCAGCTGATCGATCATCGGGACAACCCTAGACGGCGAAAATCAAGCAGGTCGGGGGATGCAGGGAGGGAGACGAGGGGAGCGCACCCCAGTGCGTGACCCGAAGTCGACCGACCGAAGACCCCGAGATGCGCCGATTTGCAGCCGTCTAGGCGACGATCTCGATGTGCTGCTGCTTCGCGGCCTCCTCGGGATTCTCCCGAGCGAGAACCGCGTTCAGGGAGGCGATCGCAACCGCGAGCTGCTCTTCGTCGGGCTCGCGGGTGGTCAGGTTCTGCAGCATCAGGCCCGGCCACATCACCGCCCGCACCCAGCGTTTGCGCCGGTGTTTGCCGGCCCACTTGATCACCTCGTAGGAGAGGCCGGCGATCAGCGGGATCCCGAGGATCCGCGAGGCCACCAGCCAGTACCAGGCGGGCAGCCCGATCGGGGCGAAGACGAAGATCGCCAGCACCATCACGATCAGCAGGAAGCTGGTGCCGCAGCGCGGGTGCAGGCGCGAATAGAGCTTGGCCCGCGAGGGAGTCAGCTCGTCTTCGGCCTCGTAACAGGAGATCGTCTTGTGCTCGGCGCCGTGGTACTCGAAGGTCCGCCGCAGGTCCGGCATTTTGCTGATCGCCGCGATGTAGCCGATGAAGATCCCCGTCCGCAGCAGGCCCTCGATCAGCCAGAAGAGGAGCGGCGAGCCGAGCTGGTCCTTGATCAGGCTGGTCAGGCCGACCGGGACGACGAAGAAGAGGCCGATCGAGAGCAGCAGCGAGAAGAAGATGGTCAGGCCCCAGACCCAGCCGCCGATCTCCTCCTTCTCGCCCTCCTCGTCCTCCTCGATCTGCGCGTTGGCCGAGATCGCCAGCGCCTTGAAGCCGATCTTCATCGACTCGCCGAGGGCGACGACGCCGCGCAGCACCGGCAGGCGCCAGAGCCGGTGGCGCTGGGCCCAGGGGACCAGCTTCTCGGACTCGATTTCGATCTGGCCCTCGGGTGTGCGGACGGCGACCGCCCAGACCGAGACGCCGCGCATCATCACTCCCTCCAGCACCGCCTGCCCGCCGACCGGCGCGTCGCGCTTGGCGACGAGGGCGCCGTCGGGCATGCGCAGCGGATCCCCCCCGTTGGCGGAGGGGACCTGGGATGCCTGTGCCGAGCCCGCCGGCGGGCTCACCGGCTTACTTCCCGGCCCGGTGCTTGGCAGCGCGGCGCTGGAAGCGCTCGACGCGGCCACCGGTGTCGACCAGCTTTTGCTTGCCCGTGTAGAACGGGTGGCACTCGGAGCAGAGCTCTACGTGGAGATCGTCCTTGGTCGAACGCGTGTAGAACTGGTTGCCGCACGAGCAATGCACGTTGGCAAGCGTGTAATTGGGGTGAATTGCAGTCTTCATCTCGATCAAGTCTAGAGGAGTGCGCAAGTGCTGCCGATACCACCTGGTGGCAACCGCAAGCCAGGCACCGCAAACCGCGAGCATCCGCGCCCTACGCACGGCGATCGGGGCCGTTGCTGTTCGGCGGCGCGGCCCTGGTCACCCTCCACGACTGGCTGGGGATCGGCGGCTTCCGGCCTCGACTCGTTCGTCAATGGACCTCTGTACGACGCGGTGATCGTCAGCGCCGGCCTCGCCTGCCTGATCAAGGCGCTCGGGGCCGGGCGCGAGCGCTCCGCCTGGCTGGCGATCTCGGCCGCCGTGCTCGCCTGGGGGGCCGCCGAGATCTACTGGACGGCGTTCATCCAGAACAACCCCTCGGCCCCCTACCCCTCCCCGGCCGACATCGGCTACCTCGCCTTCTACCCGCTGGCCGCCGCCGGCGTCTACCTGCTGATCCGCGAACGGGCGCGCGAGCTCGACTGGCGGCTGTGGATGGATGGGCTGATCGCGGCGCTGGGGACGGCGGCGCTCGGCACCGCCTTCGTCTTCGAGTACGTCGCCGACCACACCACCGGCTCCCGGCTCGAAGTGACGACGACCCTCGCCTATCCGCTCGGCGACATCCTGATGCTGTCGCTGGTGGTCGGCGTCGTCGCGCTGACCCGCTGGCGGCCGGGCCGGACCTGGTCGCTGCTGCTGCTGGGCCTCGGCGCGCTGGTCGTCGCCGACATCGCCTTCACGCTGCAGATCGACCGGCGACGGCTTCCCCGGCGGCGACTGGATCGAACCGATCTACCTGCTCGGGGCGGTCTGCATCGGCGCCGAGGCCTGGCAGCCGCAGGCCGCGAAGATCCAGCCCGCGGCCCGCTTCGACGGCTGGCGCGAGCTGATGATCCCGGTCCTGTTCACGGTCGTGATCCTCGGGCTCTTCACGCTTCAGTACTCGAAGACCTCGAGCACGCTGGGAGCGGCGCTGACGGCGGCGACGATGCTCGCGGTGATCGCCCGGCTGGCGATCGGCGTGCGGCGAGAACAAGCGCCTGCTCGAACAGGTGCGAACCGATCAGCTGACCGGGCTCGGCAACCAGGGGCGGATGCAGATGGACCTGGCGGCCCGCTGTGACCGGGCCGGCGAGGAACCGATCACCCTGATGCTGCTCGACCTCAACGGCTTCAAGCGCTTCAACGACACCTTCGGCCATCCGGCCGGCGACGAGATCCTGGCCCGCCTCGGGCGCCAGCTGCGCGATGCGGTCAAGGGCGACGGCTACGCCTACCGCATCGGCGGCGACGAGTTCGCCGTCCTGATCGAGTGCGACGTCGACGACGAGGACGCGGCCTGCAAGCTGGCCGCCGAAGCGCTGACCGCACGCGGCAAGGGCTTCGAGCTGGGCGCGTCCTGGGGAGCGGTCTCGATCCCGGTCGAGGCCGAGTCCCCCAGGGAGGCGATGCAGCTTGCCGACGTGCGGATGTACGCGCAGAAGGAGTCGCGCCGGCTCGCACGTCACGACCACATCGACGCGGGCCTGGCCGACGCCGAGCTGCGGGTTCGCTCAGAGCGTCCGCGAGACGGAGAAGCTCTCGAGCAGCACGAGTAGGACGGCCGTCACCTCGGCCCGGCTCGCCGGGTCGTCGGAACGGGCGACGAGCATCGCCGCCTCGTCGAGCGCTCCGAGCAGCAGATGCGCCATCGGCTTCACCGGCAGCGGCCGGATCTCCCCCGCCTCGATCGCCGCGGTCAGGCTGGCCTCGATCAGGCCGAGGCCGTTGGCGGCGGCGACCTCGCGCCAGCGGTCCCATCCCAGCACCGCGGGTGCGTCGTGGAGGCCGATCCGCTGCAGCTCCGGCTCGGCGCACTCGTCGAGGAAGGCCTCGATCCCGGCTTTCATCGCCTCCAACGGGCTCTCCAGCTCGGAGCCGAGGACGACCCGGGCGACGCGCTCGGTCGACTCCGCCTCGAGCCGCTCGTAGACGGCATCGAGCAGCTCGGCCTTGCCGCCGAAGTGGTGGTAGAGGGCGCCGCGGGTGACCCCGGCCGCGCGCACGATCTCCTCGGTCCCGACGCCGTCATAGCCACGCTCGGTGAAGAGACGCCGAGCGGCGGCCATCAGCGCGGCCCTGGTCGCCTCGGTGCGCTCCGCTTGCGTCCGCCGAGCATCCCTTCCCCCACCCCGGGGGCGGCCCTCGCCGCTCCCGGGCTTATTCTCCCTAGTTACATTCATGGTGTATGTATGTTAGAGGGACAAGAAGAACGGCAGAAAGAACGGAGGAGAAACATGAGCACCGATCCGAGTCAGCGTAAGGAAATCGAGTTGCCGGCGGGGCGAATCCGGTACCGCGAAGCGGGCGCCGGCAAGCCGTCGTCTTCGTCCACGGCTACCTCGTCGACGGGCGCCTCTGGGACGGCGTCGTCGACCGGCTCGCCGAGCAGTTGCCGCTGCATCGCGCCGGACTGGCCGATGGGCGCGCAGCAGATCGCGATGAATCCCGACGCCGACCTCTCCCCTCCCGGCGTCGCGGCGACGATCGCCGAGCCTGCTCGAGGCGCTCGACCTCGAGGACGTGACGATCGTCGGCAACGACTCCGGCGGCGCGATGTCGCAGGTCCTGGTCACCCGCCACCCGGAGCGGATCGGCCGCCTCGTCCTGACCAACTGCGACACCCACGAGAACTTCCCGCCCGGGATCTTCAAGGCGATGCCGCCGCTGGCCAAGCTGCCGGGCGGGATCGCGGTTCTGGCCGCGCCGTTCAGGATCGCGGCCGCCGGCCGCCGCGCCTTCAAGCCGTTCGCCAGAACTCCGATCCCCGCCGACCTCGTCGCCTCGTGGCTGGCAGCCGATGTTCGACGACCCCGCCGTGAAACACGACCTGCAAGAAGGTCACGATCGGGATGAACAAGCGCTACACGCTCGAGGCGGCGGCGAAGCTGCGGGGCTCCGAGCTGCCGATCCTGCTGACCTGGGCACCCGGGCGACAGGTACTTCCCGATCTCCTACGCCGAACGGCTCGCCGCCGAAGCCGGGAACGCCCGGATCGTCCCGATCCCGGACTCGAAGACCTTCGTCCCGCTCGATCAGCCCCAGCTCCTGGCCGAAGAGATCGCCCAGTTTGCGGAGTCGGCGTAACAGCCGACACGAACACCTGTTCCCAGAAACTCGCAAAGTGCATGCTTTTCGTCCGACCGGGGGGGGAATCTTTCCCAAACCCCCTACAGGACGGAGAGCTATGGCCAAGCAAATCTTCGACCAGGACCGGCCCAGGAGCACCATGGCGCAGCAACTCGACGAAGCCTTCGCGGGCTGCGAGGTGTGGACGCTGGCGCCGCCGACTCAGCGGCGGAGCAGCCTCGATTTCAGTCCCCGCGCCTCGAGCTCCTCGAGGATCCTCGGCAGCGCCGCGGCGGTGCGAACCCAGGAGCCCGGCGCGCTGTAGTAGTCGGCGTCGTGCAGCAGCAGGATGTCGCCGGCCCGGGCGCCGGCGGTCAGTCGACGCGTGATTGACGCCGGCGTCGCTCGTCCGCGCCCAGTCCCTGCCCCACCGCGACCACAGCACCGGCCGCCAGCCGCGGGCGCGGATCGCCCGCAGGCCGACCGCGCTGAAGATCCCGTACGGCGGGCGGTAGTCGGCGATCGCCTGGCCGCTCGCCTCCTCGATCGCGGCCCGGGCGCGTTCGGCGTCCTCCAGCAGCGCCCGCGCCCCGAGCCGCAGCTGATTGCGGTGGCGGTAGCAGTGCAGCTCGACCCGGTGTCCGGCGGCGACGATCTCCGCCGCCAGCGCCGGCCGCCGCTCGACCTGCTCGCCGGCGAGGAAGAAGGTGGCCTTGGCTCCGGCCTCGCGCAACGACTCGAGCACCGCCGGGGTGCCCTGCGGATGCGGGCCGTCGTCGAAGGTGAGGGCGACCCCGTCGCTGCCGTCCTCGCGCAGCTTGATCCCCAGCGAATCGCCGAGGCGCGGCACGACCGGCGCCAGCGCCGGTCCCGCGTAGGCGACGCCGGCGGCCGCCAGCCCGGCCCCGGCGGCGGCTCGGATCAAGGGGTCGTGCTTGCCGAGGCTGCTGCTGCGGAGGTGGCTTCGGCCGGCGGCGATTCGGCTTGGGCGGCCGACCGGAGCGTCGGTGTCCTGGCCGATGTGGATGCGGCTCTTGATCGGGTTCGCGACGACCCGGTAGGGGCTCTCCCTGTGGACCGCCGAGAGCACCATGACCAGGAGCACGGCGACGAGGGCGGCGGCGGCGGCGGTGCGCCCGGCGCGCAGGCGCCAGACCGGCTGCGGGCGAACCCTGGGCCTGACGCTGAGCGCCCGCGAGGCGATCGAGGGCAGCGAGGCGAACGAGGAGTCCGGCGATTGCCGCTCGCGGGTGACGTGGCGCAGAACCGACTCCAGCTCGTGCTCGGAGCGCGCGACCTCGGCCAGGCCGAAGCGTTCGAAGGCGGCGTTGTTGGCCCGCAGGTGGCCGGCCGAGAAGCCGTAGGAGACGACCGGGCAGCCGCGGATGTGGGCCTCGAGCACGGTCAGCCCGGCGGTCGCGTGGATCATCGCGTCGGCGGCCGCCATCCAGTCGCTCATCTGCTCGGTGAAGCCGAGCACGCGAACCTGGTCGTTGTCGGCGAAGCGCTGCTCGAGCTTCTCGCGGACCGGCTCGTTGCGGCCGGTGATGCAGACCACGAGCGTGTCGTCGCCGGAGAGGGCCGACTCGACCGCGCCCTCGAGGTCGCCGACCCCCCAGCCGCCGCCGGAGACGAGGACCATCCGCGCGTGCGCCGGGACGTCGAGCGCCGCGCGGGCGTCGCGCCGGGTGCGCGGCATCAGGAACTCGCGCGAGATCGGCGGCCGCACCCACTCCACGGTGCCGGGGCCGACCAGCTTCTCGACCTCCTCGATCGACTCCGGATGGGTCACGTAGTGCAGGTCGACGCCGGGATGGGCCCAGTAGCGCAGTCCGGCGAGGTCGGTGATCGCCGACTGCACCGGGATGTCGAGGCGGCGGTTCTCGCGCAGCATTCCCAGCACCGCGGTGACGCCCGGGGTAGGTCGAGATGACGACGTCGGGGTCGCGCTCCTCGATCAGCCGCATCAGGCCGCGACCGCCGATCAGCAGGCCGAGGTGCTGGAAGAGCCAGCGCGCGGGCCCGAACTTGGTGATCAGCCAGTACTGGACGTCGAACAGCCACGGCATCCAGCGGAAGGTGACCTTGGAGCCGTTGCGAAGAACGGCGGCGCAGATCTTCCCCATCGCGTCGAGGCCGTTCTCGATCTCCACCTCGACCTCCGGGACCTCCTCTTCGAGGTCGGCTTTGATGATCCGCGCCGGCAGGTCGTGGCCCTCGCCGATGTCGGCGCTCAGGACCAGCACCCGCGGCGGCCGCTCCTCGGCGCGGGCGGCGCCGGAGAGCAGCGCCCCGGCGGCGTGGTCGTTGCCGTTCAGCGAAGGCTTTTTGCCCGGGATCGGGTCCGGCGGGCGGGTCGTGCAGCGGACCCATTCGACGTACTTGCGGACGCCGTCTTTGAAGCTCGTTTCGGCTTTCCAGCCGAGCTCCTCGAGAGCGCGCTCGTTGGAGATTTCCTTGCCCGGGAAGTCGCCCGGGCGCGGCGGCGTGTGTTCGATCTCGCAGTTGTCGGTGTTTTCCTGGACCCGCTCGGCGATTTCGAGGATCGTCACGATCTCGTCGCCGGAGAGGTTGTAGGTGCGGCCGGCGGCCTCGGGGGCGAGCGCGGCGACGATGCCGTCGGCGAGGTCCTCGACGTAGATGAAGCTGCGGGTCGTGCTGCCGTCGCCGGCGATCGTCAGCGACTTGCCTTCGAAGGCGAGGTCGGTGAACTTGGCGACGACACCGGCGGCGCGGGCGCGGGGGCCGTAGGGGATGCCGAAGCGCAGCACGGTGCTCTCGAGGTCGTAGAGCTCGGCGTAGCCGGCGCAGTAGGTCTCGCCGGCGAGCTTGGTCGCGGTGTAGAGGTGGCGCGGGGCCGGGATCGGGGTTTCCTCGCTGACGTCCTGCTCGGGGCAGTCGCTGTAGACCCAGGTGGTCGAGCCGTAGACGACGCGGCCGACCTTGGCACCGCAGGCGGCCTCGAGCACGTTGAGGGTGCCGCGGGTGTTGACCTCCTCGGCGAGGACCGGGTCGGCGAGGACGTGCGAGACGTCGGCGACCGCCGCCAGGTGGATCACGGCGTCGCAGTCGCGCATCGCCAGGTCGAGGTTGGCGGCGTCGGTGATGCTGCCGGTGAAGGTCTCGACCTCCAGCGGCGAGTGGTACGGCGAGGCGCTGAGGTCGAAGATCCGCGGCGTCATCCCCTTGTCGAGCAGGCGATCGACGACGTGGGAGCCGATGAAGCCCCCTCCTCCGGTGACCAGGACCCTCATGACGGCTCCTCCTTGCTCAGCGCCGCCTCGCGGCTCTCGGGGCGGTAGTAGAGCGGCACGCACCAGTGGTTCTCGGCCACCCAATCGGTGTTCGGCAGCTCGTCGGAGCGGCCCATGATCCGGTGACAGGGCTGGTCGTAGACCTTGCCCGTGCTCTTCTCGAGCTCTTCGAAGACGATGTACTTGTAGAAGCCCGAGATCATTCCCTCGGGCAGCTCGAGCCGCGCCGGGTGGACCGGGTCGAGGTGCTCGCGGGCGTACTCGTTCTTCCAGGCGACGATCTCCTCCATCCGCTCCGCCTGGACCAGCGCCAGGGCGGCGGTGAACTCGCTCATGCGGAAGTTGAGGCCGTCGACCTCGTGCTCGAACTTGCCGTAGTTGCGGAACTTCTTGGCGAACTCGATCAGCTCCTCGTTGCCGGAGACGAGGACGCCGCCCTCGCCGGTCGAGACGGTCTTGGTCGCGTAGAGCGAGTAGACGCCGGCGTCGCCGTAGGCGCCAGGACGCTCGCCGTTCCAGCCGGCGCCGTGGGCGTGGGCGCAGTCCTCGAGCAGGAAGATCCCGTTCTCCCGGCAGTAGGCGGCGATCTTCTCGGAGTCGAAGGCGATGTGGCCGCCGATGTGGACGAGGATCGCGGCGCGCGGCTTGAAGCGCTCGGCCTTGGCCTCGAAGTCCTCGAACGACATGCAGAGGTCGTCGCGCCTGCAGTCGACGAACTCGACCTCGGCGCCGGCGCCGATCGCCGCCAGCGGCGTCGCCATGAAGGTGTTGGAGGGGCAGAGGACGGTCTCGCCCTTGACCCCGGCGAACTCCAGCGCCGCCAGGGCGCCGCCGGCCCAGCTCGAGAGGCCGAGGCTCGGCAGCTTGTTCCACTGCGCCCAGCGCTGCTCGAAGGCGTCGAGCAGCGCGCCCTCCGACCACTGCTCGGAATCGAGCACCTGGGTCCAGAGCTCGAAGAGCCTGGCACGGTCGCGGTGATCGAACCCGATCGCGAACTTGGTCGCGTCGGGCCGGGTTGTCTCTGCGGGCCTTACGATGGCTCCTTGGTGGGTGTGACTGGGGGTTTGTGCCTTAGCCGGACGATCTACAAAGCACTGATGCTGAAGGCGGGCGCAAGGCTAGCAGCGAAACCGGATCAAATACCCCGCCGTCGCCCGATCAATCCGCGGCGTGAGCGCTCTCGATAACAGCCGCGACCGCTTTCGATCCCGCCAGCAGCACGACGCCGCCCAGCGAAACGAGCATGAAGGCGACGAGGACGACGCCGTTCAGCGGGGTCGTCGACCACTTCTCCATGAAGATCAGCGGTGCCAGCACCACCGGCACCATCACCTGGATCGCGAACATGACCGGGGCGACTCGCGTCGCCGGCCGGCTCTGCAAAGCGCTCATCTCGCTCAGCAGCGCCAGTCCCTCCGAAGCGGCGGCGGTGGCGAGCCAGGCGGCCGCCCCCGGCAGCGCCCCCGCCGCCAGGTCGTCGGTCAGCAACTTGCTCGAGATCGCCGTCCAGGCGTAGCCGAAGCCGGCGCTGACGACGACCAGCATCCCGGTGGCCGAGACCTGTCGCCTCAGCGCGTAGGGGGCGAGCACCGGAATCGCGACCAGGACCAGGGCGACGGTGACCGCCAGGGTCCCGGCGTGATCGATCGTCCTGTCAGGTGCCGCCCAGGCAACCCCGGCGACCCCGGCGACGATCGCCGCCACCGCCAGGTACTCGCGCCGCCCGGGCCGCTCTCCCAAGCCGCGTAACGCCAAGCCAGAGCAGGACGACCAGACCGCTCGCCAGGCAGGGCTGCACCACCGTCAACGGCGCCAGCAGCAGGGCCGCGATCTCCAGCGGCCAGCCCAGCAGCCCCAGCGCCGTCGCCCCCAGCCATTTCCGGTTCCGCACCAGTTTCCCGATCAGCGAAACCCGCAGCGAATGCTCCCCCGGCACGTCCCGAGCCTCCATCGCCTGCAAGGCGATCGAGGTGTTGTAGAGAATCGAAGCTCCGACGGCGCACGCTATCCCGAGGGCAAGCATCCAGCCGAGCCTATTCAGCAGCGCGGAACCCGGGCGGGGATCGCTCACCCCTCCGGGGTACTCAGCACGGCTGTCAGCGCTGACTGTCCGAGGGCCGCCCGATGCCCCGCTCAGGTCTCCTGGTACAGCGGCCCGTCGCCGCCCTCGGGCAGCGTCAGGCGCCCGCCCTTGGCGGTGATCGCCCCGCACTGCACGCAGTTCGACGCGGTCACGTGGACGTTGACCTCGGCGGCGCCGCTTTCCAGCTCCGCGTCGGGGATCTCGTAGACCTGGGCCGGGCACATCGAGACCCAGGTCTGGGCGACCTCTTTCGGCACCCTGGTCTGGATCCGGACGTGGTTGGGGGCGTCGTCGCGGGTCGCGTTGCCGGAGAGGAAGACCGAGTCGAGCTTGTTGAAGGTGATCTCGTTGTCGGCTTTGACGTACATGTCGCCCGCCTTGCCGATCTCCATCGCGTTCTCGGCGTCGTCCTCCTGCTTCCAGTGGCCGCCGGGGAAGTTGCCTTTGGTGACGGTCATCGCCGAGGCGAGGGCGCCGCCGACGAAGAAGCCCTTGGAGAAGGGCTGGCGCATGTTGCGCGACTCGTAGAGGTCCTTCTCGATCGCCGAGTTGTGGACCTTCTCGTCGTAGGCCTCGAAGTTGACCGAGTCCTGCTTGAGCGCCGTCGACGATCGCTTCCGCCGCGTACATCCCGGCGTGCATCGCGTAGTGGACGCCCTTCAGGGTCGGGATGTTGACCATGCTGGCCGCGTCGCCGGCGACGACCATGCCGGGGACCGCGAGCCGCTTGGGCATCGCGAAGTAGCCGCCGGAGGGGATCGTCTTCGCCCCCCAGGCGACCCGCTTGCCGCCGTCGATCAGCTTCTTGATGAAGGGGTGGGTCTTGAACAGCTGCAGAGCGTCGTGGACGCTGAAGGTGGCGTCGGTGTAGTCGAGGCCGGCGACCAGGCCGATGCAGATCTTGTCCTCGCCCATCGGGTAGATGAAGCTGCCGCCGAACTCGTTGTATTTGGCGCCTTTGCGCAGCGGCCAGCCCATCGTGTGGATCACCCGGTCGAGCGGCTCCTTCACCTCCCAGACCTCTTTCACCCCGAGCTCCCAGCGCATCGGGTCGGCGCCGTGCATGTCGAAGTAGTCGTAGGCGGCGTAGGTGAGGTGGCCGACGGTGCCCTCGGCGAGGACGGTCGCCTTGGCGACGACGTCGGAGCCGGGCTCGAAGTTGCCGAGCTCTTCGCCGTCTTTGCCGCGGCCGCGGTCGCCGGAGCGGATGCCCTTGACGACGCGGTCCTCGACCAGCAGTTTGGTCGCGGCGGTCTCGGAGAGGATGTAGACGCCGGCTTCCTCGGCTTTCTCGGCGAGGAAGCGACCGAGTTTGGCGACCGAGGTGACGTAGTTGCCGTGGTTTTTGAACCCCGGGGGCGGCGGTTTGACCGGGATCGCTTTCTTCGAGGTCAGCATGTAGACCGCGTCCTTGGTCACCTCCTGGTAGACCGGCCACTCCGACTTCGGCAGGTCGGGGAACAGCTCTTCCATCGCCGAGGGCTTCATGTTCGCCCCCGAGAGCAGGTGCGCCCCGGCGACTTTGCCCTTCTCGATCACCGCGACCGGGACTTCGCCCAGCTTCTCGGTCAGCTCCGGCTCGTTCTCGAGCAGCTGCATCACTTTGTTGGCGCAGGCGAGCCCGGCGGGGCCGCCGCCGACGATCGCCACGCCAACCTCGATCCGCTCGTCCTCCGAATCCGTCGGCGGACCGATCACGGTCGCCGAATCGAACGGGGGCGGGAACTCGCTCGGTGCTACTGGCATCTCGACTCCTTTACGGGGTGAGTGAGGAAGGGGGCTGAGCTTGCGCTCAGCCGGCCTTCTTCGCCTTGATCGCCTCGGTCAGCTTGGGGACGATCTTGTGCAGATCGCCGACCACGCCGAGGTCGGAGAACTCGAAGATCGGCGCGTTCGGGTCCTTGTTGATCGCGAGGATGTTCTCCGAGTTCTGCATCCCGACCTTGTGCTGGATCGCCCCGGAGACGCCGGCCGCCAGGTACAGCTTCGGCGCCACGGTCTTGCCGGTCTGGCCGATCTGGGCCGCGTAGGGGTACCAGCCGGCGTCGACGACCGCGCGGGTCGCGGCGACGGCGCCGCCCATCGACTCGGCCAGTTCCTCGGCCAGCTTGAAGCCCTCGGCGGCGCCGAGGCCACGGCCGCCGCCGACGAGAATGTCGGCGTCCTCGATGTTGACGTCGGCGCCGCGCTGCTCGCCGCGCTGGACCATCGTCGCCTTGGTCGACCAGGCCGAGAGCTCGACCTCGACGTCGACGACCTCGGCGCTGCCGCCGGTCTCCTTGACGTCGAAGGCGTTGAGGCGGCTGATGATGATCCCGATCTCGCCGACGTAGCCGACGTCGGCGATCTGGGAGTCCTGCAGGATCGGCCGCTCGGAGACGAGCTTGCCGTCCTGGACCTTGACCTCGGTGACCTCCATCGTCACGCCGGCGTTGAGGCGGGCGGTGAGCCCGGCGCCGATCTCGAAGCCGAGCAGGCCGCCGCCGAACAGCGCGTAGGAGATGCCCTTGTCCTTGATCACCTTCGCCATCGCGTCGACGATCGGCTGGGCGAGGCCCTCGGGGACGCTCTTGGCCCGGTAGACCTTGGCGGCGCCGTAGTTGCCGAGCGACGCGCAGGCGTCGTCGGCGATGTCGCCGACGACCAGCGCCGCGGCGTCGCCGCCGATTTCGCCGGCCAGCTTGGCCGCCTCGGAGATCGCTCCGAGTGAGTTTTTGTTGAAGTTGCCCTCGTCGTCGTGCAGGGCGTAAACCAGGATGCCTGCCATCTAGATCAATTTCCTCTCGTCAAGCCAGGCGACGATCTTTTCGACCGTCTCGTTGGTGTCCTCGTCCTCGATGATCTCGCCGGCTTCCTTCGGCGGCGGCGGGTTGAGCGCCAGAACCGCGGTCTTGGAACCGGCCTCACCGACCATGCCGGCGTCGATTCCGACGTCGCCGGTGGCCTTGGTGTCGAGCGGTTTTTTCTTCGCTCCCATGATCGCCTTCAGGCTCGGGTAGCGGGGCTCGTTGATCGCGTCGCCGACGCTGATCACCGCGGGCAGCTCGACCTCGACCGTGTCGTAGCCGTACTCGGCCTGGCGCTCGCAGCGGAGCTTGCCGTCGGTGACGTCGATCTTGATCACCTGGGTCAGCGAGGGCATCTGCAGGTGGTCGGCGACGACGGCGCCGATCGTGTAGCACTCGCCGTCATCGGACTGCTGGCCGAGCAGGACCAGGTCCGGGCTCTCGGACTCGAGCACCTTGGCCAGCGAGTAGCCGGTGGCGCAGACGTCGGAGCCGGCCAGGGCGTCGTCGGAGAGGTGGACCGAGCGGTCGGCGCCGAGGGCGACGGCCTTGTGCAGAGCGCGGACGGCGGAGCCGGGGCCCATGGTGACGGCCACGACCTCCTCCACCGGGATCGCTCCACCCTCCTTGATCTGCATGGCCGCCTCGAGGGCGTGCGTATCGAAGGGATTGAGGTTTTTCTCGCCACCGCGGTCCAGACGCATCGTGTTCGGGTCGATGCGCTTCTGAACGGCGGCGTCCGGAACCTCCTTGACGAGGACGCAGATCTTCAAGTTGAAGCCTCCTTGGGGGATGATTCTCAGGTCTTCGCGGGCTGCGGTTTGCGCCTCGCTGGCCCGTCGCGGGCGGGGATCTTATCGATTGCGGACCGGCCGTTGACTGACCAGTCAATCAGGATGATACCCGGATCGGCGGAACCTATGCACCGATCTGTGCAATGGGCGCTATTCGCCGTGCTCGTGGCGCTGGGTGGCGCCGGCGCGGATGAAGTCGACGATCTCGTCGGTGCCGGCGCCGGGGGTGAAGACCGCGGCGACGCCGAGCTTCTTCAGCTCGGGGATGTCGTCGGCGGGAATCGTGCCGCCGACGGTGACGAGGACGTCGTCGACGCCCTGGTCGCGGAGCAGGGCGACGACCCGCGGGACGAGGGTCATGTGGGCGCCGGAGAGGATCGAGAGGCCGACGGCGTCGGCGTCCTCCTGGATCACCGTCTCGGCGATCTGCTCCGGGGTCTGGTGCAGGCCGGTGTAGATGACCTCCATGCCGGCGTCGCGCAGGGCGCGGGCGATGATCTTGGCGCCGCGGTCGTGGCCGTCGAGGCCGGGCTTGGCGACGACGACGCGAATCTTGCGGGCGGTGGCGGCTTCCATCGGCGGCGAAGCCTATTCGGTTCCGGTGGGGCCGGCGGCGGGCGAGCGCCCGCGAGGCACCGAAGCCCGCGACCGTCGCCAGCAGCGTGATCGCGATCGCGGCGAGGCGCCGGCCGAGGCGCTCGAAGCGCATCGTCTGCCAGCCCTCGGCCTTGGCGATCTCGGCCAGCGGCGGGTCCGGGTTGACGGCGACCGGGTTGCCGACGGCGCGCAGCATCGGCAGGTCCGAGAGCGAGTCGGAGTAGGCGTAGGAGGCGTCGAGGTCGATCTCGTGGCGGGCGGCGAAGCTCTCCATCGCCTCGACCTTGCCGGGGCCGTAGACGAAGGGGCCATCGAAGCGGCCGGTGAAGTTGCCGGCCTCGTCGACCTCGTAACGGGTGCCGATCCCCCCCTCCATCCCCAGCACCCGGGCCAGCGACTCGACGATCTCGTTGCCGGCGGCGCTGACGATGAAGGCGGGGCGGCCGGCGTCCTGGTGGGCGTGGACCTCGTCGAGCATCTGCGGGAAGACCCGCGGCAGGATCGCCGCCATCACCTCCGGCTCCATCCGCGCGATCGTCTTCTCCGGCACCCCCCGGATCAGCTCGCGGGCGACGCGCAGGACCTCGCCGGTGCGCTCGTCGGTCGTCCCCCGCAGGCGGTAGCGCAGGTGCTCGACGCCCCAGCTGGCGAGCTGGCGGCGGCCGATGATCCCCTGCCGCGTGGCGACCCGGGCGAACTGCATCCCCGAAGACCCCGCCATCAGGGTCTTGTCGAGATCGAAAAAGGCCGCGGCGCGGCTCAAGCTAGGACCCTGGGACTTCGATCACGATCGCGTCGCCCTGACCGCCGCCGGAGCAGATCGCGGCGACGCCGAGGCCGCCGCCGCGGCGGCCGAGCTCGTGAACCAGGGCGCCGACGATGCGGGCGCCGGAGGCGCCGACCGGGTGGCCGAGCGCGATCGCGCCGCCGTTGACGTTGACCTTCTCCTCGTCGATGCCGAGCATCCGCATCGAGTTCAGCGCCACCGAGGCAAAGGCCTCGTTGATCTCCCAGAGATCGACGTCCTCGGGGCTCTTGCCGATCTTCTCCAGCGCCTGCTTGGCGGCGTTGGCCGGGCGTTCTGGCGAGGTAGGCGAAGTCGTCGGCGACCATCCCGTAGGAGAGCACCCGGGCCAGCGGCGTGCGGCCTTCGCGCTCCGCCCAATCCGAGGAGGCGACGACGATCGCCCCGGCTCCGTCGTTGACGCCCGGGGCGTTGCCGGCGGTGTGGGTGGCTTCGTCGCCACCGATCCCCTTCAGCTTGGCGAGCGTCTCGAGCGTCGTGTCGGGGCGGATCGCCTCGTCGGTCTCGACCGTCGTCTCGCGCCTTGCGGGACTTGACGGTGACGCCGACGATCTCGTCGGCGAGGCGGCCGGCGTCGGTGGCCTCGGCGGCGAGGCGCTGCGAGCGCTCGGCGAAGCGGTCCATGTCGACGCGGGTGATCTCCAGCTCGTTGGAGACCTCGCTGGCCTCGTTGATCATCTGCTTGCCGGTGAAGGGGTTGGTGAGGCCGTCGTGGGTCATCGCGTCGACAGCGGTGACGTCGCCCATGCGGAAGCCGAAGCGGGCGCCGGGCAGCAGGTAGGGAGCCTGGCTCATCGACTCCATGCCGCCGGTCACGGCGACCTCGGTGTCGCCGGCGCGGATCGAGATGTCGGCGAGGCCGAGCGAGCGCATGCCCGAGGCGCAGACCTTGTTGATCGTCTCCGAGGGCACCTCCTTCGGGATGCCGCCCTTGATCTGGGCCTGGCGCGAGGGAATCTGTCCCTGGCCGGCCTGCAGAACCTGGCCGAAGACGACCTGCTGCACCTGCTCGGGAGCTACGCCCGAGCGCTCCAGGGCGGCCTCGATCACGCTGCCGCCGAGGTCGGTCGCGTCGAGCGACGACAGGGCTCCACCCATCTTTCCGAAGGGGGTGCGCGCGGTTCCAAGGATGACTGAGCTGGGCATCTACTGCCTTTCTTCTGCGATTTGGTCAGGTCCGGACAGTTGGGCGCCGAAACCGGGGCACGAGACGATACCGCGAGGCATCCTCGTCGCCGGTTGCGAATGCATAGACTCGCGCCCGGTGAAGGTCGAGGTGCGACAG
This sequence comes from uncultured Solirubrobacterales bacterium, assembly GCA_963739875.1. GTDB lineage: Bacteria > Actinomycetota > Thermoleophilia > Solirubrobacterales > 70-9 > VAYN01. The sequence continues at coordinate 143,051 of CAVUCD010000012.1, read as the reverse complement.
AGCGAGCTGACGGCGGCCGATGCCGACGCTGACGTCGTCGGGCATCTACGAAGGCGAATCGGCTCCGTTCGCGATCGCCGAGGCGCCGGGCGCCGCCGCCGCCAAGGGATCCTTCAAGGCGCTCTCGGCCGTCTTCCCGGCCGGTCGCGGCCGCGATCCTCGTCGTCGGCCTCGGCGAGCGCGACGAGGCCGACGCCGAGCGCCTCCGGGTCGCCGCCGCGGTCGCGGCCAAGGAGGCCGCCCGGCTCGAGGCGACGTCGCTGGCCTGGGCGCTGCCGGAACTCGGAGACGACGACGTCGCCGCCGAGGCGATCGTCACCGGCACGATCCTCGGCAGCCTACCGCTTCGACCGCTTTCGCAGCGGCGATCCCGAGGAGCCGCAGGCCGCGGCTCGAGTCGCTGACGCTGCTGGCGCCGGCGCGAGGTCGACGGCCGCCGCGGAGACCGCCCGGATCTGCGCCGAGGCCCAGAACCGCGCTCGCGACCTGCAGAGCACGCCCGCCAACTTCGCCACCCCGGCCTTCCTCGCCGCCCGCGCCGAGGAGATCGCCGCCGGCGCCGGCGCGGTCACGGTCGAGGTGCTCGGCCGCGAGGAGATCGTCGCCAAGGGCATGGGCGGCCTCGCCGCCGTCGCCCAGGGCGGGCCCGAGGATCCGCGCCTGATCGTCCTGCGCTACTCCGGCGGCGGCAGCGGCCCGACCCTGGGCCTGGTCGGCAAGGGCGTCACCTTCGACACCGGCGGGATCTCGCTGAAGCCGGGCGCCGGGATGCAGGAGATGAAGTTCGACATGTCCGGCGGCGCCGCGGTGCTGGAGGCGGTGGCCGCGATCGCCGAGCTGGGCCTGCCGATCGAGCTGATCGCGGTGGTCCCCTCGACCGAGAACATGCCCTCCGGGACCGCGGTCAAGCCGGGCGACGTCATCACCCAATACAACGGCAAGACGGTCGAGGTCAACAACACCGACGCCGAGGGCCGGCTGATCCTCGCCGACGCGCTCGCCTACGCGGTCGAGCTCGGCGCCGAGCGGATCGTCGACATCGCCACCCTGACCGGCGCCGTCGTGATCGCGCTCGGCTCGAGCTTCGCGGCGGTGATCTCCAACGACGACGAGCTCGCCGCCGAGGTCATCGGCGCCGGCGAAGTCGAGCGGCGAGCTGACCTGGCGCCTGCCGCTCCACCCCGAGTTCAAGGCGATGATGAAGGGCACCGTCGCCGACCTCTCCAACCTCGCCTCCAAGCGCGAAGCCGGCACGATCACCGCCGCCTCCTTCCTCGAGGAGTTCGTCGACGACACCCCCTGGGCGCACATCGACATCGCCGGCACCGCCTGGGACGTCGGCCGCGAGTACACCGGCAAGGACGCCAGCGGCTACGGCGTCCGCCTGCTGGTCGAGCTGGCCCGGCGCCAGGCCGGCTGAGCCGCGACGCCGCGCATCGATCAGCCGCCGAGGATCATGCAGGTCGCCGAGCCGTGGGCGAGCAGCTTGCCGCTGTCGGCGGCCGTCAGCCTTGCCTCGGCGGTCGCCTGTTTGCGGCCGCGGTAGAGGACGTTCGCCTCGCACAGCACGCGGCCGGTGTCGCGGGTGATCGGGCGCACGAACTTGGCCTCGAGGCCAAGCGAGGTGTAGCCGAGGCCCAGCCGGCAGGGTCGTGTGGACAGCGCAGCCGAGGGCCGAGTCGAGCAGCGTCGCGGCGTAGCCGCCGTGGACGACGCCGATCGGGTTGTAGTGCTCCTCGCCGGGCTCGCCCTCGAAGACGACCCTCCCCTCCTCCAGCTCGACCGGCCGCAGCCGCATCGTCACCGCGATCGGCGGCGGCGGCAGCTCGCCGGCGACGACCGCGGTCATGTACTCCATGCCCGTCATCGTCGCCCCGGCCGCGGCGGTCGCGACCGGGTCCTGCCAGATCAGGGTGCGGCTGCGCGAGGTCTCCGGGCTGGAGACGGCGAAGGCCTCGGCGACGTCGACCGCGGTGGCGTCGCCGGCCAGCACCACTCCGTCGTCGCTCATCGGCCGCCGGCCCGCCTGGCACCGGCGGCGAGGCTCCTGGGAAGCGCGCCCCTTCGCCGGGTAGTGGAGGTCGGCGGTGATCTCCTCCTGGTTGATCGCGATCCGCGGCGCCTTGCCGCGGTGCTGGTGCCTGCTTCTGTGGATCAGCCTCATTGGAACGCCTCCGATCGGCGTGCGCGAGTGGGTTTCGTAAAGCAACTGACGGCCAGCCTACCTCAGTGAGTTGTTTGATGCAACCAACTGTGCGAAGATCACACGGTGCTGCACAACGACTATCCGGGACAGGCCTGCTCGATCGCCAACGTCGCTGGAGGTGATCGGCGAGCGCTGGTCGCTGCTGATCGTCCGCGACGTGATGAACGGAAACCGCCGCTTCGGCGAGATGCAGCGCTCGCTCGGCGTCGCCCGCAACGTGCTCTCGGCGCGCCTGCAGCGGCTGATCGAGGAGGACATCCTCGAGCGCCGCGCCTACCAGCAGAGCCCGGCCCGCTACGAGTACTTCCTGACCGAGAAGGGCCTCGACCTCTGGCCCGCCCTGATCGCCCTGCTCGGCTGGGGCGACCGCCACTCGACCGGCCCCGAGGGCCCGCCGAAGCTGATCGTCCACAAGGAGTGCGGCGGCGAGGTCACCGATCGCGGCATCTGCGAGCGCTGCGGCGAGGTTCTGCACGCCCGCGACGCCCGCCAGATACCCGGCCCGGGCTTTTCCGCCCTCCTGACCGGCGTCGTCGCCGCCGCCTGAGGCGATCGCCTCGATCCCTGGCGCCGCCCACGCGCTAGCGTTGACCCGGCAGCGCGAAACGGGTTAAGGGCGACCGAGGAGGAATGGGAATGGCGACCGCAGCGGAGCTTCAGGTTCGGGACAGGATCTTCATCGGCGGCGAGTGGGTCGAGCCGCGGGCGTCGGAGCCGATCGAGGTGATCAACGCGACCACCGAGGAGGTGATGGGCACGGTTCCGGCCTGCTCTCCCGAGGACGCCGACCGGCCGTCCTCGCCGCCCGCGAGGCCTTCGACGCCTGGTCGCGGACCAGCCGCGAGGAGCGCGCCGGCTACCTGAGCGCGATCGCCGCCGGCCTCGGCGAGCGCAGCGAGGAGATCGCCGCGACGATCTCCCAGGAGCTCGGCATGCCGCTGACGCTGAGCCAGATGATCCAGGTCGGGCTGCCGACCAGCCAGTTCGCGGCGATGCCGAAGCTGATGGAGGAAGTCGTCTGGGAGGAGGAGATCGGCAACTCGCGGGTCCTGCGCGAGCCGGTCGGCGTGCTCGGCGCGATCACGCCCTGGAACTACCCGCTGAACCAGATCGCCGCCAAGGTCGCCCCCGCCCTGGCGGCCGGCTGCACCGTCGTCCTCAAGCCCAGCGAGGTGACGCCGCTGAACGCCTTCCTGCTGGCCGAGGTGATCGAGGCCGCCGGCCTTCCCGCCGGCGTCTTCAACCTCGTCACCGGCCTCGGCCCGGTCGTCGGCGAGGCGATCGCCGCCCACCCCGGCGTCGACATGGTCTCCTTCACCGGCTCGACCAGGGCCGGCAAACGGGTCAGCGAGCTCGCCTCGGCGACGGTCAAGCCGGTGGCGATGGAGCTCGGCGGCAAGTCGCCGAACCTGATCCTCGACGACGCCGACCTCGCCAGGGCGGTTCCGGACGGCGTCGCCAAGTGCTTCCTCAACTCCGGCCAGACCTGCAGCGCCCTGACCCGGATGCTGGTCCCGCGCGAGAAGCTGGCCGAGGCCGAGCAGATCGCCGCGGCGACGGCCGAGGCCTTCACGCCGGGCGACCCCTTCGAGGCCTCGACCCGGCTCGGGCCGCTCGTCTCCGACGTCCAGCGCGAGCGCGTCCGCGGCTACATCGAGAAGGGCGAGGCCGAGGGCGCCAAGCTCCTCACCGGCGGCGCCGAGGCGCCCGAGGGCCTCGACCGTGGCTACTTCGTCCGCCCCACCGTCTTCTCCGAGGTGACGCCGGAGATGACGATCGCCCGCGAGGAGATCTTCGGCCCGGTGCTGGCGATCCAGCCCTACGAGGACACCGAGGACGCGATCCGGATCGCCAACGACAGCGACTACGGCCTCGCCGGCGGCGTCTGGTCGGCGAGCAGCGAGCGGGCGATCGACGTCGCCCGCCGGATCCGCAGCGGCCAGATCGAGATCAACGGCGGCGCCTTCAACCCGTTGGCGCCGTTCGGCGGTTACGGGCAATCCGGGCATGGCCGAGAGAACGGGCGGTATGGGCTGGAGGAGCTGCTGCAGGTCAAGTCGCTGCAGCTGTAAGGCGTGCGGCACGTAAGAGGGACGGGGGAACCCTCGCCCTCACGAACTGCGGGGAGGTTCGGTTGAGGGTTCCCCCGTCCCTCTCAGCGCCCGTCTGCTTCCAGCTTCAGAAGGTTGGTTGCTTGATCCGAAAGCCAGGCCCGCGCCCTCAGCTTCCGTGAGCTGGGAACCGCGATTCGGGCGCGTTTCGGAGCTTCCGGGACGGTTCGCACGGGGTCGGAGGGGGACCTCGACCGAACCTCCCCGCTGTTCGTGAGGGCGAGGTCCCCCTCGACCCCGCCCAACCGCCCCTAAGCCCCCCGAAGCGTGAAGTGGACCCGGGTTCCGGGCATCCCGTCTTCGAGCCAGATCCTGCCGCCATGCGCTTCGACGATCGCGCGGGAGATCGCCAGGCCGAGGCCGGCGCCGTCCTCGCCGCGGGAGGCGTCGCCGCGGTAGAAGGCGTCGAAGACCTGCTCGCCGTCGGCCGCCGGGATCCCCTCGCCGTCGTCGGCGACCTCGACCTCGACGCCGCCGCCGTCGCTGCGGGCGCGCACGGTGACGCTGCCGTCGGCCGGGGTGTGGCGGATCGCGTTCTGGATCAGGTTGAAGAGGACCCGCTGCACCTTCTCGGCGTTGGCCTGGGCGACGACGTGGCCGGGCGGCAGCTCGGCGGCGATCTTCACCCCGCGCTCGGCGGCCGGCGCCCGCATCGCCGCCACGGTGTCGCCGATCAGGTCGCCGAGCTCGACCTGGCGCATCGTCCAGGAGATGTCGCCGGCCTCGATCCGCGAGAGCTCGAAGAGGTCGTCGACGAGGTCGCTGAGGACGGCGACGTGGGTGCGGATCTCGCCCAGATAGCGATCGCGGGTCTCCCCCGTCACCACCCCGTCGTCGATCGACTCGACCAGCAGCCGCAGCGAGGCCAGCGGGGTGCGCAGGTCGTGCGAGGCGGCGGCGACGAGCTGGCGGCGCGCCTCCTCGATGTCGCGGCGCGAGCGCTCCTCCATCGCCAGGCGGACGGCGAGCGCCGCCGCCAGCGCCGCGCCGGCGGCGGCGAGCAGGCCGAGCAGGATCTGGTCGGCGCCCATGTGGTTCGGGACCGCGACCGCCGCGGCGCCGGCGAGGAAGGCGGCGACGGCGATGACGACCGCCCGCTTCACGCCCGGAACCTGTAGCCGACGCCCCAGACCGTCTCGATGAAGCGCGGCTCGGCGACGTCGTCGCCGAGCTTGGCGCGGAGGCGGCGGACGTGGACGGTGACGGTGCTGGTGTCGCTGAAGAACGACTCGTTCCAGACCGCTTCCATCAGCTGGTCGCGGGAGAAGACGCGGCCGGGCCGGTCGGCGAGGTAGGCGAGCAGGTCGAACTCGCGCTCGTCAGCGACAGCTCCTCGCCGTCGAGAAAGACCCGCCGCGTCGCCGGCTCGATCCGCAGCGGCCCGCGCTCGATCGGCGGCTCGTCCGCTCGGTCGGCGGCGAGACGCGGCGCAGGACGGCGTCGACGCGGGCGACCAGCTCCGCCGGCGAGAACGGCTTGACCACGTAGTCGTCGGCGCCGTGGCGCAGACCGACCAGGCGGTCGGACTCCTCGCCGCGGGCGGTGAGCAGGATCACCGCGGTCCGCGGGCCCGGCCGCTCGTGCAGCTGGCGCATCACCTCGATCCCGTCGATTCCCGGCAGCATCACGTCGAGCACGACGAGGTCGGGACGGTGGAGCTCGGCCAGGCGCAGCGCCTCGGGGCCGTCGCTCGCCTCGTAGGTCTCGTAGCCGGCGCGCTCCATGTAGCGGCCGACGATCTCGACGATCGTCGGCTCGTCGTCGACGACCAGCACGGTGCCGTTGGATTCCTCGGCCACGGCCGCGATTGTCGCGCCTGCGGCCGGATCCTCGCTAGCCGAAGGTGAAGGCATAGCCCGTCACGCCCTTTTCCGGTTCCAGTTCGAGGACGTGGTGTTCGACCTTCGGCAGGTCGACGAGGTTGTAGAGGCGCTGCGCGGTCGACGTCGACGACGCCGTCGTGGACGTCGGTGCCGGCGTCGGCGGCGGAAATCGGCCTGCCGTCGAGCTTCACCTTCACCCTGCGGTCCTTGCCCGGCGAGCCGAGCACGAGGTAGACGCGCCTGGCGCCGAAGTTGAGATCGAGCGAGCCGCCTGCCGCCGTCGCCGACTGCAGCGCGATCCGCCAGCGCCCGTGGTAGGCGAATTCGTTCGCCGGCAGGCCGGCGGGGGCGGTGAAGTCGTGCAGCCCCGGCGAGAGTTCGGCGTTGGTGAAGCGTTCGGCCCGCTCCGGGCCGAGGTAGGTCTCCGGGGTGGTCACCCCCGCCGAGGCGGCGATCGCGTGGACCTTGGCGTCCTTCCGCGGCACCTTCCTGCCGGCTTCGGCGAGCAGCTCGCGGATCACCTTTTCTTTCTCCCCGTATTCGCCCTCGCCGAAGTGGACGTAGCGGACGTTGCCCTCGGCGTCGATGAAGTACTCGGCCGGCCAGTACTGGTTGCCGTAGGCGTTCCAGGTCTGCTGTTCGTTGTCCTGGACGACGGGATAGTGGATGCCGTTGGCTTCGATCGCTTCCTTGACGTTGCTGGCCTCGCGCTCGAAGGGGAACTCCGGCGTGTGGACGCCGACGATCGTCAGGCCGTCCTTGCGCGTACTTCGCGTTCCAGGCGTTGAGGTAGGGCAGCGTGCGCATGCAGTTGATGCAGCTGTAGGTCCAGAAGTCGACCAGGACGACGCGGCCGCGCAGGCCCTTCAGCGTCAGCGGCCGGTCGCCGGGGGTGTTGAACCAGTGCTCGTTGTCGACGAATTCCGGCGCTTTGCCGAGCACCGGCAGATCGAGTTGCCCTTCCTTGTCCGCGCTCGCCCGCGCGGCGCCGGACGCCGCCGCCCTGGCGCCGACGCCGTGGGCGGAGGCACCGCGAATGTCGGTCAACGCGGCCTGGGCGGTGGAGGTGTTCTCGAGGCCTTCGGTCGGGTCGACGAGGAAGCCGGGCAGGTCGGCGGCGATCTTGCTCTGGAAGCTTGACGTCGTAGTTGCCCAACATCGCCAGCGCGACGACGACCATGATCGCCCCCATCGCGATCTGCAGGACGGCGCCGCGACGGGCGAGCGGCGAGATCGCCTTGCGGCCGCCGAGCATCAGGAAGTAGAGGACGACGGCGGAACCGAGCCCGTAGGCGAAAGCGACGGCGAGGCGACCGGCGTTGAAGGCCGTGCGAGGCGGAGACGATGATCACGCCGGCGAGGATCGGCCCCGCGCACGGGGTGTAGAGGATGCCGAGGCTGGCGCCGATCGCGGTGCCCGACCAGAAGCCGTCGCCGTCGGGCTGGGCGACGCCGGCGCGGCTCGCGAACCGGCTGATCCAGGCCTCGAGGCGGGCCGCCAGCGGCGGGATCATCAGCACGATCCCGAAGCCGAGCAGGACGAAGATCGCGAGCTTGCGGAGGAAGTCGTCGGGCAGGCCGAGGGCGGAGATCACGTAGACCAGAGCCACCGTGGCGAAGGTGAAGGAGACCGCCAGCCCGGCGACGATCCCGAGTGGGCGGCGACGGCCGCCGGTGGCGCCCGCCGAGAGCGCGATCGGCAGCACCGGCAGCACGCACGGCGAGAGCGCCGTGGCGGCGCCGGCGATGAAGCCGAAGAGGATCAGCAGTGCCATCTCGCTCAACCTTCCCAGCCAGGGATTACGCGGAGATAACGAGTTCGGCTCAGAAGAGACCGCGCCGGGAGGCTCAGTCGCCGGGAGGAACGGCGGTGACCTCGCCCTCGGCGCGACCGACGACCGCGGCGGCGCGACCGACCGCCTCGCCGATCCCGTAGTGGGAGCAGATCGTCAGCTCGTGCTCGCGGCGCAGCGGCCGGGCCGGGTCGACGACCGGGGCGCTGGAGAGCTTCTCGCCCTCCTGAGCCGCCCAGACGCCAAACGGGGCCCCGGCGCAGTGTCCGAGCGGGACCGCGACGACGCGGGTGCCGCGGCGCCGTCCCAGGCGGGCGATCAACCAGACCGGCTCGGCGCTGTCGGCGTCGACGAAGAAACCCTCGACCTGGCCGACCTTGGACCCGCCGAGCTCGGTCAGCTCAGCGCCGACCCAGCTCATCGCCTCGGGCAGGGGAACCGCCGCCGACTCAGTCATCGACGTGCTTCTCCAGCAGCTCGGCGGCGGCCGAGGCCGGGTCGAGCTCGCGGCTGACGACGCGGTCGAGCAGGCCGGCGGTGGCCGGATCTTCGGAGACGATCCGTTCCAGCCGGCGCCGCATCCGCGAGGTGGCGATGCCGAGCACCTCGCTGCGCAGGTTGCGGGCGCGGCGCTCGCCCAGCGTCCCGGCCGCCTCGATGAAGGCGCGGTGCTCGTCGATCTTCTTCCCCAGCTCCTCGACCCCCTCGCCGCGGGCGGCCTCGGTGCGCAGGATCGGCACCTTCCAGCCCTGGGGGTCCTGGGAGAGCGCGAGCACGCCGCGGACCTCGCGGATCATCGTGTCGGTCATCGGGTGGTCGGCCTTGTTGACGACGATCACGTCGGGGATCTCCATCACCCCGGCCTTGAGCGCCTGGATCGAGTCGCCCGAGCCCGGCATCAGCGCCAGCACGATCGTGTCGGCGTGGTCGACGATGTCGATCTCGGCCTGGCCGACGCCGACGGTCTCGATCAGGACGTCGTCTTTGCCGGCCGCGTCCATCACCAGCGCGACCTGGAGCGCGGCCTCGGAGAGCCCCCCGAGGGCGCCGCGCGAGGCCATCGAGCGGATGAAGACGCCTTTGTCGAGGAAGTGCTCGGAGAGGCGGATGCGATCGCCCAGCAGGGCGCCGCGGGTGAAGGGGCTGGAGGGGTCGATCGAGAGCACGGCGACCTCGCGGTCGGCCTTCCGCAGCTCGGCGGTGAGGGCGCCGATCAGAGTGCTCTTCCCCACCCCCGGGGGCCCGGTGAAGCCGACGATCCGCGCCTTGCCGGTGCGGGGATAGACCTCGCGGACGAGATCCCAGCCGGCCGGGTCGTCGGACTCGATCAGCGTTATCGCCCGCGCCAGCGCCCGTTTGTCGCCCGCGACGAGGCGCTCGGCGAGGGAGGCGGATTTGGCGGCGTCGGGCATTGGCGGGCCAGTCTAAAGTCCCGGCCGCCGTGATCCGCTTCCTGGCCCGCAACGGAATGCTCAACCGCCGCTACGCGCGACTGCTCTGGCGCTACCTGCTGGCGGCGGGCGCTGACCACGGGCGGGCGGCGCTGGAGCACCGACGGGTTCCTCTTCCTGGGCCGCGGCCTGGAGATCGAGATCGCCCGCAAGGCGCAGGTCCGGTTCGGCCGTTTCGTCTGGATCGGCGACGGCTCGAAGATCCGTTGTCACGAGGGGGTGGTCGAGATCGGCGAAAAAACGGTGATCGGGCAGGAGTGCACGATCTCCGCCTACCAGCGGGTACGGATCGGCGAGCAGTGCGTGATCGCCGACCGGGCGATGTTCATCGACTTCGACCACGGCGTCGTCGAGGTCGATCGGCCGATCCGCGTCCAGGGCATCTACAAGCGCGACGTCGAGGTCGGCTCCAACGTCTGGATCGGCTACGGCGCCTGCATCCTGCGCGGGGTCCGGGTCGGCGACAACTCGATCATCGGCACCAACGCCGTGGTCACCAAGGACGTCCCCGCCAACGCCGTCGTCGCCGGCATCCCGGCGCGGGTGATCAGGATGCGCGAGGCCCCGACCGAGCTGCGCTGGCCCGAGCCGGTCGAGCCGGACCCGGCCGCGGCGAGCACGCTGTCGATACCCGGTCAGCCGGCTGGCTGAACGTCTTTGGCTTCCAGGAGGACCACCAACTTCAGGACCTACCAGCGAGCGGCGTAGCGCCGGGCGAGCTCGCCTGCGGGAATGACGAGCCAGGCCCCCGCCGCCGGACCGGGCGGGGCCTGGCCACCCCGCTCTTCGGCCCGCAGGCGTTCGCGCCGTTCGCGTAGGGCTTGGCGCACCGCGCCGGTCTTGCTGTCGCCGGTCATCGCCGCGACTTCCGCCGCCAGACGTTCGGTCTCCAGGTCTCTGATGCTCAAGGTCATTGGAAATGCCTCCGCGATCCGTCGGAGCCAGTACGCGATTCGACCTGCCCATCCTACCCGAAGCGAAAGTTATTGTCTGCGGCTGGTACCGTGCGGACACAGCGCTTCGGCGGGTGGCCTGAGCGGGGCGAGAACAGAGCAGGTGCTGTCGACTCCAGCAGGGAGAACAATCGCCACCCGTGGACATCGCCGCCCGTTTCGGGGACAACCTGGTTCGCTGCCGCAAGCGCGCCGACCTCTCCCAGGACGAGCTCAGCGTCCGCGCCTCGGTCCATCGCACCGAGATCAGCCAGCTCGAGCGTGGCCTCCGCATCGCCCGCATCGACACCCTGGTCAAACTCGCGGTCTCGCTCGAAGTCTCCGCCGACGAGCTGCTCGCCGGCATCGACTGGGTCCCGGGCGACACCCGGATCGGTCGCTTCAGCACCAGCGCGGGCGACTAGCTGTTGATCCGGTGATGGGGTTTGGCGGGGAGGGGTTGTGGGTCTCTCCCCAGAAGCTCATGTTCAGACGCTTGAAACCCTGGAGCGCGACCCAGCTGCGCGACGGCTTCTGGGAGAGGGGCATCCGCTCTCTCTTGCCGACGGTTTTTGGGAGATGGGATCCCCACCGGCCGCCTCGATCGACTAGGCCGGGTCCAGCGTGGCGCCGGCCAGGTCGGCGTAGACCGCGGCGGTCTGCTCGGCGACGTCGCCCCAGTCGAAGCGGCGGACGTGCTCGTAGGCTTCGGCGACCAGGCGCTGTCCGAGCTCGTCGTCGGAGAGGACGCGGACCGCGACCTCGGCGAGCGCATCGGGATCGTGGGCGCGGAAGCGCAGGCCGGCCTCCTCGTGGGGGACGACCTCGCGCAGGCCGCCGGTGTCGGCGACGATGCAGGGGCAGCCCGAGGCCATCGCCTCCAGCGCCACCAGCCCGAACGGCTCGTAGATCGAGGGAACGACCGTGAGGTCGGCGATCCGGTAGAGCGAGTGCAGGACGTCGTCGCCGATCCAGCCGAGGAAGGTGCCGTGCTCCATCAGGCCCAGCTCCTCGGCCTGACGGTGCAGCTCGGCCTCGTGGGTGCCGGAGCCGGCGACCAGGAAGCGGGTCCCCGGCGCCTGCTCGATCACCGTCGGCATCGCCTCCAGCGCCAGCTGGAAGCCCTTCTCGTAGACCAGCCGGCCGATCAGCAGCACCAGCTTCTGGTCGGGCTCGGCGAACTCGGCCCGCAGCTTCGCCAGCTCGGCCGGCTCGGAGGCCGGCAGGTCGTCGGGATCGATCCCGTTCGGGATCACGCTGACCCGGTCCTCGTCGACGCCGAAGATGTCGACGATCTGCTCGCGCATGTAGTGGGAGCAGGCGATCACCCGCTGCGAGCGGTTGGTGATCCAGCGCTCGACCCCGTGGATGTAGGTCTGGGGATGCTTGTCGACCCAGCCCTGGTGGCGGCCGTACTCGGTCGCGTGGATCGTCGTCACCAGCGGCGCGTCGAAGCGGTTGGCGAGGTGGTCGCAGGCATTGGCGACGAGCCAGTCGTGGCCGTGGACGAGGTCGAAGTCGTAGCGGTCGCCGAGCTCGACGCCGGCGGCGAGCATGTCGGAGTTCATCCGCTCGACCCAGGCGACGAACTCGCCGAGGTCGGTCGGCCGCTTCGGCTCGACGGATGCGGTGGATGAAGACGCCGCCGTTGCGCTCCTCGGCCGGCGACTCCTCGCCGCCGCGGGTGAGGACGTGGACCTCGACGTCGCGCTCGACCAGCGCCTCGGAGAGCTTGCGCACGTGCCGCGCCAGTCCGCCCTCGATCAGAGGCGGGTACTCCCAGGAGAGGATCAGGATGCGGGTCATTCGGGGCGAATCAGGGCTCCAGCAGGGGAGCGATGCTCAGGTCCGGGGCGAGCGAACGCAGACGCGGATCGGTGACAGATCGGGAGTCTATGGCCTCCAACATCGCCCGGGCGTGGTCGGTCGCCCGCTGGTAGGCGTAGTCGCCCGCCTGCGCCGCGCTGGTCGAGGAAGGCCCAGTCGCTCGCCTGGGCCGCGAGCAGCTCGCGGGCGGCGCGCAGGGCCGGCTCGCCGCGCAGGCCGTCCGAGAGCGCTCGCAGCAGGCGCAGCTCCAGCCGCCGCGCTCCCCAGGCCAGGTCGGCGACCGGAGGCGAGTCCCAGGTGCGGAAGTCCTTCTCCTCGCCCCAGCTGGAGGCGGCCAGCGGCCGCTCGACCGGCTCGTGCTCGGCGATCGCCTGGGGCGCGCTCAGCAGGCGGACGCCGGCCGCGGCCGCTCCCTCCAGCACCGCCGCGAGCCAGATCGGGCCCTCGGACCACCAGTGGCCGAGCAGCTCGGTGTCGATCGCGAAGACGAGCAGGCCGCGGCGCCCGCGCTCGGCGGCGAAGGCCCGCAGGCGAGCGGCGGCGGCGGCGAGGAACTCGGCGGCCTGACGGCGGGCGGCCGCCTCGGCCGCCGCCGGGTCGTAGGCGCCGCCCCCGACCTTCCAGAGCCTGATCCCCCGCATCGATTTGCCGTCGAACTGGGCGTGAGCCGGATCGGAGGGGTAGCCGTCGAGCGCCCAGAGCCAACCGATCGCCTCCCAGTCGATCGGCAGCGCGATCGGGCCCGAGTCCGTCCTGACCGGCGCCAGCGCGTCCATCGGCGCCTCGTGAGCGCTCTGGTCGACGCAGAACCACCCCACCCCGTGCTCGGCCAGCCGCCGCTCCAGTCCCGGCACGTAGGCGCACTCGGGCAGCCAGAGGCCGCCGTCCCAGCCGAAGCGCCGGCGGTGGGAGCGGATGCCGGCGTCGAGCTGCAGCCGGAGGCCCTCCCGCGTCGCCAGCAGCGGCAGCACCGCGTGGGTCGCCGAGGAGGCGGCCAGCGCCACCCTCCCCTCCGCCGCCGCGCGCTGGAACGGCGCCAGCGGGTCGCCGTCGAATTCGTCGAGCAGCTCCAGCGCCCGGCGGTAGCGGGCCAGCTCGGCTTCGCAGGCCGGGCGGCACTCGACCGGGACCTCGGCAAGATCGGCTTCGGCGGCGCCGATCCGCCACTCGATCAGGAACTCGCGCAGCCGCCGCCGCGTCCCCTCGTCCTCGAGCTGGTCGGCGAGCACCGGGGTCACCGTCATCGTCAGGTCTCGCGCCACCTCGAGCACCGGCAGGTAGGAGCGGATCACCGCGTCGAACAGCCACTCCTCGCCGAACGGGTAGGTGCCGAAGCCCTCGACGTAGGGCATGTGCGAGTGGAGGACGATCGCCAGGTCACCGGCGCTCCCCTCGCCGCTCATGCCGGCGTGTGGCAGACCGCGAGGAAGTCGAGCGCGCGGTCGAGATCGCCCTCGCGCAGGCTGAAATCGGAGGCGGCGATCGCCGGCGTGAAGCGGTCGTAGAAGGGCTTGGTCAGGCCGAGGCGCTTGTGGACGCTGTCCCAGCCCAGCTTCAGCGCCAGCTCGTGCGCGCGCAGCTTGCGGGCGTGGAAGAGGCCGAGCAGCTCGACCCGCGGGAAGTGCGCCTCGCAGAGCTGGCGGAACTCGTCGGCGCGATACTCGTGGACGTGCCAGGGGTTGTCCGACTTCTCCGCCCCGGGGGGCGCCAGGGTCAGCAGGTTCGGCGTCGAGACGTAGGCGACTCCGCCGGGGGCGAGCATCGACTTGAAGTGCTCGAGGATCGCCCCGGGGTCCTGGACGTGCTCGATCGTCTGCAGGAAGACGACGGCGTCGCAGGGCTCCGAGAAGCTCTCGACCAGGTCGCGCTCGAAGCGCAGGTTGGGGCGCCTGTAGCGCAGCCGCGCGTGCGCGTGCGCCTCCGGGTTGGCGTCGACGCCGACCGCGCTGGCGGCGCTGGCGGCGAGGACGTCGGAGCCGTAGCCCTCGCCGCAGGCCATGTCGACCACGCGCAGGCCGGCGACCCGGGCGGCGATCCACTCGTAGACGACCAGGTGGCGCCGGTACCAGTAGTTCTCCTCCGGCACGTCGGGCAGGGTCCGCTCCCCGGTCAGCGGCAGCGGCGGCACGCCCGGGGGCTGGTTCAGCTGTAGGTACTGACCGTCCACAGCCCGCCACCGTATAGAGCGGTCGTGCTTGTCGCCGGATAGCGGCGAGAAATACGACCGCGCCGGCTGCGTCCGTCGATTGCGCGGTTCGGCGTAGAGTTCCCGCCCGATGCCCGCCTCCCCGACCGCGACGCCGGAGCACATCAAGGACGTCAACACCCGCTACCACGACGCCGCCGCCGAGGAGTACGACGCCAAGTGGGGCATCGACTTCGGCGACATCGGTCAGCGCCAGGTGCGGCTGAAGCTGGTCAAGGCGCTGGGCGGGCTCGACGGGCGCCGCTTCGCCGACGCGCTCGAGATCGGCTCCGGCACCGGCTACTTCTCGCTCAACCTGGTCCAGCTCGGCGTGATCGAGCGGCTGACCGCGACCGACATCTCGCCCGGGATGCTGAAGCGACTCGCCGCCACCGCGGCGGCGCTCGGGCGTCGACGGCGTCAGCACGGTCGAGACCGAGGCCGAGAAGCTCCCCTTCGAGGACGAGAGCTTCGACCTCGTCTTCGGCCATGCGGTCCTGCACCACATCCCCGACCTCGATCGCGCCTTCGCCGAATTCAGGCGGGTGCTGCGGCCCGGCGGGATGATCGCCTTCGCCGGCGAGCCCTCGCGCTACGGCGACCGCCTGGCGGCGCTGCCGAAGCGCACCGGCCTGCTCGTCGCGCCCGCCTGGCGCCGCCTGGTCGGCGCCCGCCGCCGCGCCGTGCCGGAAGCCGAGCAGTCGGGCGGGCACGCGCTGGAGGGAGAGGTCGACGTCCACGCCTTCGCTCCGGCCGACCTGCGCCGCCTGCTCCGCGATGCCGGCTTCGAGGATCGCCGCGTCGGCGGCGAGGAGCTGCTCTCCAACGCCTGGGGCTGGGGCCTGCGCACGGTCGAGTCCAGCGCCGAGCCGGAGTCGGTCTCGCCGCGCTGGCGCCGCTTCGCCTTCGACAGCTACATCGCCCTGCAGAAGGTCGACACCCGTCTGCTCGAGCCGCGGCTGCCCGCCGAGCTCTTCTACAACCTGCTGGTCTCGGGGCGCAAGCCCGGCTAGAGGCGGGACGGGGTGGTCATCGGGAGGGGTCCGGGGCACCCTCTGAAAACACCGCTCGCCTATGGCTCGCGGTTGAGTGTTTTCTGAGGGTGCCCCGGACCCCTCCCGACGCAGCGCCCTCCCGCTCGAGATTTGGGGCTGCGCCCCTCGAGCCAGAGAAGCTTCCGCGGAACCGGAGCGGTTCCAGGGAACGGAAGCTTCCGTGGGACGGGAGAGGTCTCAGTGGACGGAAGCTCCCCAGCGAAGGGGCTTTCGAGCCGAGTAGCTCCTGACGGGACGGGGCTCGGACCCAGCGGTCCGGTGACCCTCCCAGGACACTCAACCGCGAGCCATAGGCGAGCGGTGTCCGGGGAGGGTCACCGGACCGCTGGGTCCCCAGTCCTGGCCCGGAAGAGCTTGACCCGCGAATCGATCCCCTTCAGCCGCCGCTCGCCGATGTACGTGTACGCGAACCCCTCCCCCGCCGCCTCCCTGACCGCGGCGTCGACGACGACGCTGCCGGGCCTGGCGACGCCGGTGATCCGGCTCGCCAGGTTGACCGGGCTGCCGTAGTAGTCGCCGGACTGAGGCAGGACGGCGCCGCTGGCGAGACCGGCGCGCAGCCAGGGAAACTCCTCGCCTTCGGCCTCGGCGGCGGCGATCAGGGCGAGGCTCGCGCTCAGCATCGCCTCGGCGTCGGCGGAGACGAACATCGCCGCGTCCCCGATCGTCTTCACCAGCCGCACCGGCGGCTCGGCGACCGCGCTCGCCATCTCCTCCAGGCGGCCGGCGACCAGGCCCAGCTCCTCGGCCGGGATCTGCTCGCCGAGGCGGGTGAACTCGACCAGGTCGGCGAAGCAGACGGTGAGGTCGGCGGTGCCGCCGACGGCGCCGGATTCGAGGTCGGCGGTGGCGATCACGTCGCGCCGGATCTGCTCCAGCATGTTCGCCTGGAAGGCGTGGACGAGGGTGGGACCGACCAGCGGCATCATGAACTCGGCCGCCGCGGCGAAGCGCAGGGCGAGGTCGCGCTCGCTGTCGCCCGGCTGGGTCAGGGTGCGGATCACCAGTTCGCGGTTGGCCTCGGCGACCCGCGCCATCGCCATCCCGATCGTCCGCGCCACCTGGAGCATCCCGTCCTCGGGCAGGCCGGCGTCGCGGAAGGCCTTGATCCGCCGCGCCGCCTCGAGGTCCGCCTCGGTCGCGCGGGGCTCGTCGGGATCCCCGTAGGGGACGCCGAGGGCGGCGCTGAAGCGGCGCAGGAGGTCGAGGTCGATGCCGGCGATCTCGGCGACCTCGCGGGGCGTGTAGCGCTGGCCGTCCCCGGCCAGCGCCCGCTCGACCGGAAGCAGCGCCAGCCTGCCGGCGGCGACCGCTTCGCGCAGCTCCTCGATCGGCACCCCGTCGGCGACGAGCTCCTCGAGCAGCGCCAGCCGCGCCGCGCGGGCCTCCCCCTCGAGGTCGTCGAGCAGCCCCTCGGCCGCGAAATCGATTTCGGCGCCCGCCATCGCCGCCATTCTCTCGCTTACACCGTTCCGTGGTTCCTTTGACACGCCATTCGCGCAAAAGGAACCACGCGGCGGCTCAGTCGGCGTAGGCGACGGCGCCGCCGCGGCGGGGATCGCCGCCGCCGCTGAGCACGCCGGTGCGGGGATCGCGGGCGACCGCCTGCACGCCGCCGAAGAAGAGGTTGATCTGCGGCCGCCTGGCGACGCCGACGCCGCGGGCTTCGAGGCGCGCCAGCGCCGCCTCGTCGATGCCCGGCTCGGCCTGGACGACGCCATGCTCGAAGTGCAGCCGCGGAGCCTCGATCGCCTCCGCCACCGGCAGCCCCTGCTCGACCGCGCGGACGACGGTCTGCAGGATCGCCGAGCGGATCCGGTTGGAGCCGGCGCTGCCGACGCCGAGCACGATCTCGCCGTCGCGCAGGACGATCGTCGGCGCCATCATCGAGGGCACCCGGCGGCCCGGGGCGATCTGGTGGAAGCCGCGTGGATTGAGGTCCTCCTCGCCGAGCATGTTGTTGAGGATCACGCCGGTCCCCGGCACCAGCACGCCGGAGCCGGAGCCGTTGGAGCAGGTCACGCAGGCGCACATCCCGTCGCCGTCGAGGGCCGAGATATGGGTGGTCGAGCCGAGCAGGTCCGCCGCCGCGAGGTCGAGGCCGGCCGGATCGAGGAACCCGGACTCCATCCCCTCCTCGTAAAGCGCATCGGCGAACTCGAGGTCGCGCAGGCCGTCGGCGGCGCCCATCGCGGCGACCAGCTGCTCGGCGCCGCTGCTCTCGCCGAGACGCTCGAGCAGGCCCAGGCAGTAGGCGATCAGGATCCCTCCCGAAGACGGCGGCGGGTTGGTCAGGACCTCGGTGCCGCGGAACCGGGCGCTGATCGGGCGTCGCTCGATTGCCCGGTAGGCGGCGAGGTCGCCGCGGCCGAGGGTGCCGCCGTTCTCGACCACGAAGTCACTCAGGGCGACGCCCACCTCGCCGCCGTAGAACGGCTCGGCCCCTTCGGCGCCGTAGCGTTCCAGCGCCTCGGCCAGCTCGCCAAAACGGAAGCGGTCGCCCTCGCGCAGCTGCCTGCCGCCGGGCGCGTAGAGCTCTCGAGTCCCGATCAGGCGATCGTGGATCGGAGCGAGGATCTCGAGGATGTAGGCCTGCTCGGCGTTGACCGGAGCCCCCGCGCGGGCGAGCTGGACGGCCGGACCGGCCAGCGCCGCGAGCGGCATCGAGCCGAACAGCTCCAGCGCCCGCACCAGGCCCGCCGGGGTCCCGGGCACGCCGCAGGAGGCCGGGCCGACGTAGAACGTCTGCACCGTCTCGGCATCGAAGTGAACCGGCACCGCCGCCAGCTCGGTCCGCCGCTCGGTTCCGTCGAGGCCGGGGGCGGCGACGAAGAAGTCGATCAGGGTGGTCTCGCCACCGCGGTGGACCATCATGTAGCCACCGGCGCCGAACCCGGTCAGCGGGCTCTCGACCGCGAAGGACGCGAGCGCCGCGCCAATCGCCGCGTCGACGGCGTTGCCCCCCTCGCGCAGCACCCCCGCCCCGGCCTCGGCGGTAAGCGGATGCCCGGCTGCGACCACCCCTCTCATCGCGGAGCGGACTCCCGCAGCAGCAGCTCGAGCTACCCGGGCAGAGAACTCGGGAGACGTCGATGCCGCAGCTCGCCGACGCTGCCGGCTCGCGCGGGCGCGCGGCCCTGGCGGCCGGCGGCGGCGTCTTTGGTGCGGCGGATCGTCGGCTCGGCGGCGCGCCGCGGCGGCGTCCGCCCGTCGAAGCGGGTCGCGACGACGGTGACCCAGATCTGGTCGGAGATCTCGTCGTCGACGTTGGCGCCGAAGATGATGTTGGCGTCGGGGTGGGCGGCCTCGCCGACGACCTTCGCCGCCTCGCTGACCTCGACCAGCGAGAGGTCGCTGCCGCCCGTGATCGAGAGCAGGATCGCGCGCGCGCCCTCCATCGAGGTCTCCAGCAGCGGCGAGGAGATCGCTTTCTCGGCGGCGAGGATGGCGCGGTCGTCGCCGTAGGCCATGCCGATCCCGAGCAGCGCTCGGCCGGCGTCGGACATGATCGTCCGCACGTCGGCGAAGTCGAGGTTGATCACGGCGGGAAGCGTGACCAGGTCGGAGATGCCCTGGACGCCCTGGCGCAGGACGTCGTCGGCGACCTGGAAGGCCTCGACCATCGAGGTCTGCTGGTCGAGCACCTCGAGCAGGCGGTCGTTGGGGACGACGATCAGGGTGTCGACCTCGGAGGCGAGCTCTTCGATCCCCTTGTTGGCCTGGTCGCCGCGGCGGTTGCCCTCGAAGGTGAACGGCTTGGTGACGATGCCGACGGTCAGCGCTCCGACCTCGCGGGCGAGGCGGGCGACCACCGGGGCGGCGCCGCTGCCGGTACCGCCGCCGGCTCCGGCGGCGACGAAGACCATGTCCGAGCCCTTCAGCAGGCGCTTGATCTTGTCCTGCTCCTCGAAGGCCGAGCGATGCCCGACCTCGGGGTCGGCGCCGGCGCCGAGGCCGCGCGTCTGCTCGTCGCCGATGTGGACGGTGACGTCGGCGACGCAGAGCTGCAGCGACTGCAGGTCGGTGTTGACGGCCATGAAGTCGACCCCGGGAATGCGAGCGTCGACCATGCGGTTGACGGCGTTGACGCCGGCGCCGCCGACGCCGACGACTTTGATCACCGGCTGGTGCGGCTCGCCGCTGCCGGGAGGCTCGTAGGCCGGCTCCTCGCGGCCGTAGCGCGGGTTGGCCGGCACGAACTCCTCGCCACGCCGCGGCTTCGGTTCCTCGGAAAAGACCCTTTTCAACCGCTCCGGCGCGGTCTCGGAGCTCTCGGCCGGCTGCTCGACGATCGGCTCGTCGGATGCCTGATCGAAGAACGGAGCTTGCGCGTCAGCCGGAGCGGCGTCTCCCGCGGCTGGCGCGGAGTCGGGCGCCTCGCCAGCGGCTTGCGAGGACGGGGTGTCCGTCTCGGCGGCGGGATCGGCGGACCGCGCCGCTTCGTCCTCGCGCTTTTGCGCCTCCGCCGGATCCAGGCGCCCGTAACGCGGCGCCTCGGGTGGATCGGCCGGGGCGTCCCCTGAAGTGGAGCGGAAGAGATCGGCGAGGGGGCCCTCGCGCATGCTTGCGCGCTTATTCCGCCGTGCCATGCCCCAGAACCTCCTTCGCCAGCTCCCGATAGTAGTTCGCGGCGCTGCTGCCGGAATCGTACTTGAGGACGCTCGAGCCCTTCACGGGCGCCTCGGCGAATTTGACCGCCTTGCGGATACGGGAGTGGAAAACGAGGTCACCGAAGTTCTCTTCGAGGATCTCCACGGCCTCCTTGGCGTGGACGGTCCGCGCGTCGAACATGGTCGGCAGGATGCCCTCGATCCTGACGTCCGGGTTGAGGTTCTCTTGGATCATCTTCAGCGTGTTCTGAAGCTGGACCAGACCGCGCATCGAGAGATACTCGCACTGGACGGGGACGATTATTTTGTTCGCCGCCGTCAGCGCGTTGATCGTCAGCAGGCCGAGGCTGGGCGGCGTGTCGATGCAGACGAAGTCGTAGTCGCCGGAGACCTCCTTGAGCGCCTTCTCCAACGAGCGCTCGCGACCGATCTTCGTGCTCATCGCGATCTCGGCGCCGGCGAGGTCGATCGAGGCGACGGCGATGTCGATCTCGCGGCTGACGATGATCTCGCTGATCGGCATGTCGTTGACGAGCACGTCGTAGAGGCTCTTTTCGACCTTGTCGGGGTCGATTCCCTGGCTCATCGTCAGGTTCCCCTGCGGGTCCATGTCGATGCAGAGCACCCGGTAGCCGGACTCGGCGAAGGCGACGGCGAGGTTGAGGGTCGTCGTCGTCTTGGCGACGCCGCCCTTCTGGTTGGCGAAGACGATCACGTCGGCGGGCTTGACCGGCACCTCTGCCTCGGCCTCCCGTTCGGCGATCAGGTCGAGCCGGGTCGGGGCGATCAGGTCGACCGCCTTCATCCGTCCGTCGTCCTCCTCGACCTCCTCCTCCTCCTGCACTCGCGGCTCGGGCTCCGCGTACCGCACGGCCTCGGCAACCGGCTCGGCGACGGCGATCGTCCGCTCGGCCGGAAGCTCCTCGTCGGAGTAGTCCTGCTCGGAGTCCTCGTATTCGTCCGGGTACTGATCCTGCTCGGCCTGCTCGACGTAGGTCTCATCGAAATCGTTGGACGGACGCTCCGGTACGGCTTCCTCCATACGCTGGAGCTCCTCGACGATCGGATGCGGCTCGTCGACCATGACGGGTGCGGGCTTTGGCTTGCGGCTTAGAAATCCCATTGCGCGGATATTCGTATGGGGGCCGGCTTTTCCTGCCGGCTCTTGAAATTGCTAGGAATTGCCCGATACCCGAACTCCTCGACAAGCGATTGGTGATCGTCACCGGCAAGGGTGGCGTCGGCAAGACGACGGTCGCGGTGGCGCTCGGCCTGCGCGCGGCGTCGGAAGGAAAGCGGACGATCGTCTGCGAGGTCTCCTCGCAGGAGAACACCTCAAGGATGTTCGACCATGCCGCGGTCGGCTTCCACGAGGTCGAGATGGAGGAGAACCTCTGGTCGATCTCGATCGACCCCGACGAGTCGATGCGCGAGTACGTGCTGCTGCAGCTGAAGGTGCGGGCGATGCGCGACATGCTCTTCCGCAGCCGCATCTTCAACTACCTCGCCGCCGCCACCCCCGGCCTCAAGGAGCTGGTCACGATCGGCAAAATCTGGGAGCTGGCGCGGCTCGACCGCAAGGCCAAGGCGGGCCGCAAATACGACCTGGTGATCGTCGACGCGCCGGCCACCGGCCACGGCGTCGGCTTCCTGCAGACGCCGCGCACCTTCGCCTCGATCGCCCGCGTCGGCCCGATCCACAGCCAGGCGCAGACGCTCGACCGCTTCATCACCGACCACGAGAACACCGGCACCGCGATCGTCGCCCTGCCGGAGGAGATGCCGGTCAACGAGTCGGCGGCGCTGGAGCGGGAGCTGCGCGACGAGGTCGGGGTCGCGGTCGATCGCGTCTATCTGAACGGCCTCTACCCCGAGCGCTTCTCGAAGCCCGAGGCGGAACGGCTGACGCTGCTCGCCGAGGGCGAGGACGGCGCGGTTCGGGCCGCCGCCCGGGCGGCGCTCTCCGAGCACGGCCGCGCCCGTTCCCAGCGGGCGCAGCTGGCCCGCCTGCGGCGCCGGGTCGAGGCCCCGGTCAAGACCCTCCCCTTCCTCTTCGAGCCGGAGCTCGGGCCCGAGGCGGCGCGGCGACTCTCCAAGAGGCTCTCCTGATGCCGACGCTCAGCGAGATCCTCGAGGGCAAGACGATCTGCATCTGCGCCGGCTCCGGCGGCGTCGGCAAGACGACCACCTCGGCGGCGATCGCGACCGGGATGGCGGCGCAGGGGCTGAAGGTCTGCGTGCTGACGATCGACCCGGCCAAGCGCCTGGCCGACTCGCTCGGCCTCGAGGAGCTCGGCAACGAGGCGCGCCGGGTCGACCCGAAGCTGTTCGAGAAGCAGGGCGTCGAGATGAAGGGCGAGCTGTGGGCGATGATGCTCGACGCCAAGGCGACCTTCGACGAGCTGGTCGCCCGCCAGGCGCCGGACGAGGAGTCGCGCGACCGCGTCCTCGAAAACCGGATCTACCAGCAGATCTCGAGCGCCCTCGCCGGATCCCAGGAGTACATGGCGATGGAGAAGCTGTTCGAGCTCCACACCGAAGGCGGCTTCGACCTGCTCGTCCTCGACACGCCACCGAGCCGCAACGCCCTCGACTTCCTCGACGCGCCCAAACGCCTGACCCAGTTCATCGAAGGGCGCTCGCTGCGCGTCTTCATGAGGCCGACCGGGCTGGCGGCGAAGGTCGCCGGCCGCGGCGCCTCGGTCGCGCTCAGCGTGATGAAGCGGATCGTCGGCTTCGATCTGATCGCCGACCTGGCCGAGTTCTTCAACGCCTTCAGCGGCATGATCGACGGCTTCCAGGCGCGGGCCAAGCGGGTGAACAAACTGCTGGCCGACCCCGAAACCTGCTTCCTGGTCGTCTGCGGGCCGCAGGGGGAGCCGATCGACGAGGCGGTCTACTTCCACCGCAAACTGGTCGAGGCGAAACTGCCCTTCGGCGGCGTCATCGTCAACAAGGTCCACTATCCGAGCGAGTGCCTGCGCGGCGAGACCGAGGACCTGCCGGCGACGCTGGCCGAGAAGCTCGACGACGCCGACCTCGCCCGGCGGGTCGCCGCCAACTTCTCCGACTACCAGGCGCTGGCCGAGCGCGACGCCCGCAACATCGAGCACCTCGCCTCGGAGCTGCGGACCCGCGGCGTGATCCGCGTCCCCTACCTGGACGAGGACGTCCACGACCTCGCCGGCCTGGCCGAGATCAACCGCTACCTGTTCGCCACCGGCGAGGAGCGGGTGGCGATCGCCGCGGGCCGCGCCTAGCTGGCGTCGCGGCCGTAGTGCTCGTACTCGAGGTGCGAGACCTCCCAGTCCGCGTCCGGGACCGGGAAGAGGTGGCGCACGCGGGGGGTGTCGATGCGCTCGCGGTGCTGAAGGTCGCGCTCGATCTCGGAGGCGGGCCACTCGAGCGAGTCGCCGGGTTGCCCTCTGAGACCTCGTCGAGCCAGGGGGTGGCGGTGATCCTGATCTCGTCCACGGCCGGGATCGGCTCCATGATGCGGGTTTCCTGCATGTGGTCCTCCTCGGTCGGCTCGGCGGGCGCTGGAAGATGTTCGACGCGGAATTCAGCCGACGCTTCGTCGCGGCGCAAAGCTGATCGGTTCCTCTTCGAAGTTCGGCTCAGGCGTGTCTCCGACCGAGACGGTGATCTCGGCGTCGCCGGCTTCGAGCCCGCTGACGATCAGGCTCTCGTCGGCGGTGGCGCTGAGGTCGCCGCCGAGCTCGCCGAGCGCGGCCTGGCGCAGCAGCCTGCGCACGCCCTCCTCGGCCCAGCCGGCAAGGTCGGTCGCCCCCTCCAGCGAGCGCCCGTTCATGAACGAGCGCTCCAGCTCGAGCGTCTCCTCGACCTTCTCGCGAGCCTCGATCCGATCCAGGGAGTCGTCTTCGATCAGCGCCGCCGCCCGCAGCGGCAGCGAGGCGCCGACCGGTCCGTGGCCCTCGAGCACCGCCCGCAGCGCCAGCAGGTGGTCGCTGAGCCCGTCGAGCGCGCTCTCGCGCTCGCAGCCCATCTCGAAGCGGCCGACAGCCCAGGTCAGGGCGCCGTCGGGATCCGGCCTCGACTCGAGCGCGCCGGCGAACTCGGTCAGCTCCTCCGCCTCGCTCTCGCTGAGGCGGTAGCCGCCGGGCCGGGTCGCCGGAGCGCCGGTGGCGATCCGGCGCCAGCAGTCGGCGCCGGTCGGGGCGAACGCGTGCGGGCCGAGGCCGACACCGCCGCCCTTGAAGAGCCTCATCACGCTGATCAGCTCGTGCAGCTGGCGCAGCGCCGCCTCGGCGCCTTCGTCGGGATGCTGCTCGGCGACGGCGAGGTACTGCGGCTCCCAGGCCGCCCGGCCCATGCCCTCGCTGCGCATCGCGTCGACCGGCGCCTCGATCGAGTCGGCGCGGACGATCCGCACCCCGTGCGGCAGCTGCAGCCGCGGCATCGACATCCGCAGGCCGACGATCGGGACGATCAGGACGTCGGCGTCGTCGGCCACGCGGGCTTCGGCGTCGAGCGTCGAGAGCGCCTCGTCGAGCCGTTCGCGGTCGAGAGAGAAGCCGGTGCTGCCCTCCCAGAGGGAGGAGAAGAAGGTGGTCAACATCTGCTCGGCGCGCTCGCCGGGGTCGGCCGGCGACCGACTCGCCGCGGGACTCCAGGTAGGAGGCGGCGACGCCGGCCTCGACCGCGGCCTCGCGGGCCGGGGCGAAGCTGGGCAGCGAGCGCAGCTCGTCGGCGCGCTCGACCACGTAGCGGCCGGTCAGCGGCACGTAGCTGTAGAAGGCCGACTCCTCGCCGTCCTCGGCGGCCACGTCGAAGGGAATCTGCGTCGCCGCTCGGCGACCAGGGTGCTGAACCTGGTCGCGGCCTCGGTGGCAAGGCGCCGCAGCGCTTCGGTGAGCAGGAAATCTCGCACGCCCCAGGCTTCCGCCCCCCGGCCGCGCGCTCCTGCGCCTGCACGACGCCTTGCAACTTTTCGCCGTCCATCCGTCCGAACGGTCGAGTGGCCCGCCTCGCAGCTGCCGAAATCGACTGCATGAAGAACTCACTTCGCGCCGCCTCAGCCCCGCCACGGTGATCGCCGTCCTGGCCCTCGTCCTCGCCCTCGGCGGCACCGCCGTCGCCGCCAAGCGCTACCTGATCACGAACACCAAGCAGATCTCACCGGCGGTCCTGAAGCAGCTGGCGACGCTGGCGGCAGACGCAGGGATCGACCGGTGCCGCCGGGCCCCCGGCGACCGGCGCGGCGCCCCGGCGTCCGGCACGGCGCCAGGTGCGGCCGGCGAACACGGCCCGGCCGGAACCGGCGAGCACGGGCCGTCCGGCCGGGCCCCGGCGGGATCGTCTACTGGGCCGTGGTCAATCAGTGCGGCGTCGATGGCGGGCGCACACGGCAGCAGCGAGACCGAAGTCACAAGCTCGACGGGTCGGCGAGCGGCAGCTACGTGGTCACCTTCGCCACCGACGTCACCAACTGCGCCTACGAGGCGACGATCGGGCGCGCCGACCCGGAAGCACGCGAACCCCGGCTACGCACCGTGGTCGCCCGCGCCGACGAACCGGCACGGTGTCCTCGTCCAGACCTACGACACCAACGGCGGCCAAGACCACGGCTTCCACCTCGCGGTCCTCTGCTGAGCGCGCCAAGCGACTAGGCCGCGACTGCGGTCGCGGCCGCGTCCTCGGGCTCGAGATCGAGGCCGAGCCAGCGGGTGCCGTAGCGGCGCATGTCCTCGATCAGCGGCACCAGCGCCTCGCCTTTCACGGTCAGCGCGTACTCGACCCGCGGCGGCACCTCGGGGTAGGTGTGGCGGGCGACGATGCCCTCCTCCTCCAAGGCCCGCAGGCGCAGCGACAGGGTGCGCGGGCTGATCCCCTCGAGCGAGCGCTCGAGCTCGCAGAAGCGGGCGCTGCCTTCGGCCAGGTCGCGGACGATCAGGAGGGTCCACTTGCCGCAGACCACCTCGGCGGTCCGGCAGACGGGGCAAGTCGGCGTTGGTGGCGGCGCTCATTGCTGATCGCTTTGCGGTCGGGGCTTTGGCTTGATCAAGCCGAGCCGCACTTCACGAAGTGTAGCGACATAGCTTCACTTACTGAAGCGACGAGCCTGCGCCGAGCCGGGTCGCCGGCGGTCAGTGCGAGCCGGAGTGACCGTCGTGGCTGACTTCGGCTCGTCTTCGACTTCCGGTTCGATCGTCGTCGAGCGAGATCTTGTAGCGCTGGTTCGTCGACGCCGTCAGGCGAGCGGTCGACCGACTGACCGTGTCGGGCTTCAGCACCGAGCACAGAGCGCCTGCTTGCGAGGGCGCAGTGTGCCGTGGCCGTAGTAGGCCGTCACCTGGGTGGCAGCAGGAAGAGCGCGCCCTTCTTGTCCTGGCAGGGTCCGAGCGTAGACCGCCACCGGGCTGTTCGGACGTCGGCAGCTTGGTCATTTCCTTGATCCCGGTCGTCGACTCCAACTCTTCGGCTCGGCGACCTTCGGCGGAGATGTGGCCCGTGATTTCCTTTTCGACGACGGTGTTGGACCCGCTGGGCGAGGTGCCTTGTTTGGACGGGCCGCCATTAGACGAGCTTTCCTGATGTGGCTGATTCACCGATCCACCCGCTTCGCCGGTCGAGCCGTCGTCGCCGTTTTCGCTACCGCCATTGGATCCGCGTTGGCTCGGGCTTGCCGGACTGACCGTTCCCGGGTGGGTGGTGCCTGTTCGCTCGGTGACTGGACTGAGCTTCGGTGGGCATCGTCGCTTCGGTCGCGCCACTCCGAGCTCGCGCCGATTCGGAGAGCTTTCAGTCGGAGCGGTTACCCGCTGGATTCTTCGATAGCGCCTCCGCCACGACCTTCCCCCCGTCGCTCGAAGTCGCAGTGCCCTGACCGCTGCTCGGCTGTTTGAACGGATTGCGTGCCTGGCGATGGCCGAGCCGCTTGCGGTAGTCGCGCAGGCCGCGTCGCGGCGGGCACGACGCGAAGCTCGCGTCGCCGGTTGACCCTGGGGCATGGCGTCGATCGTTGCGGTCGCCGGCGTGCGGTTCATTGTCTTCGCCACCTTGGCAGAGCAGGAACGGCGCCGCGACGATCGCGCATCAGCAGTAGGACCACGAGCGGCAGCAGCCGGCGGTCGCGCAGGTCGGCGTAGAGATCGGTGACGAACTTCGGAGGTCTTCAGGCGCGGCGAGGAAGGCCGGGGCCGTGAAGTCGGCCGCGCCGGCGAAAAGCGCGATGCCTTCGCCTTCGACTCAGTAGCCGTCGTCTTCGTGCCGCTCGCGTTCGCGACCGATCGCCGGGGCAGCTTCGGCCGCGACGACAAGTCGGGGAGCTTATCTCCTTCCAGTCGATCTTCATGGACTCGGCAATCGTTTCTTCGGACGGACCGCTGGGCGTCGCCCCGGCGGTCAGGCCCTGGCCGGGCGGGGTGACATAGGTGCGTGACCGAGAAGGTGGCCGTCAGACTGGAGGTGGAGCCGCCTCCGCCTGCTTCTTCTTCTTCCGCGGAGCGGAACGAGCGTGAAGCTGTCGATGGTGATCAGTCGGCCGTGTCGCGTCGACCTTCGCCGTCGCTCGGTCGTCACCAGGGAGTCGATGCCGTGGATGAAGTTGGCGATCTCGAAGAAGCCGCCTTCGAACTGCGAGCGAGTAGGGCATCGCCAGCGAGCCCGGCGGGGCCCGGCGCCGGCCCCGAGCGGCAGCATGCGGTCGTGCCTTCGCCGTCGACCGGCGCTTCGGCGCTTTCCGTCGACCTCCGCTACCGCTTCCGCAGAGCGATGCTCACGAAGCTGGTCTGCGATCGGTCGCTGAGCCCGTTGCAGCTGCACCAGCAGCGACGGCGTCGCCGCTTCCGCCGGCACCGCCTTGCCGAGCTCGACGAGCTGCTGCGTAATCTGGCGGGAAAGTTCTTTTTGGCCACCAACGCTTCGTCGCCGCGCTGCTGTCTCGAGAGGCCGACTTCGGCGCCGATGCGCGGTCACCTGTTCGGCCAGTTCGCTCGCCTTGTCGCGCTTCGGCGAGAGAAGCAGGAAGCCAGAAGGCCGCGCCAGCGCGATCACGGCGACGACGGCGAGGGCGGTCTTGGTCGATTCGCTCATGGTCACAGCTCAGCCCGCCGGTTCCGTCGCCGGCGTCGAGGCCTGGGATCGCGGTTTCGTGCGGCAGAGCTTCGGCGCTCGAGGTGATTCCGTTTCGCCGCCTCCTTCGACGATTCGGTTTCGGTCGGGGCTTCGGCTTCGGCGCCGAACTCGCCTCAGCCGGCGTCCATCGACGACGGCGCTTCGTCGAAGGCGACGCGTGATCGAAAAGATGCAGACTGGCCGTCGGCGTGGCACCCGGTCCGCTCGACCCTTGTCGCCTTCGCCTTCGCCGACCGCCGAGTGGAGCTTTCGAGCCCGACCCGGGTCACGCCGTCGATCTCCTTCAGCGACGCGACGAAGGCGGCGACCGTGTCCTGGCCCGGCGCGCAGCCGGCGATCGTCAGCGACGGTTCCGACACCGCCTACGGCGCCGCTTCGCCGCCGCCGGCCGAGCCGCTGAGGCTGGTCAGGTAGACCGTGCGCGTGGCAGGATCAGCGAAAGCTGGCGGATCACCCGTTCCCAGTCGAAACGGCTGTCGGCGAGGCCGGCGACGCGTCTCGTCCGCGCTTCGGCGACCTGTTGGAAGCTCGACGTACGGCGCCAGTGCTCGGCCCGCGCGGTCGCCGCCGCCTTCGGGCTTCGAGCCGTCGTCACTTCCCCTTCGTCGGTCGGAAATCTGGTTCGAGGTGAGCACCAGCATCACCACGCCGATCAGCAGCACGCCGAGCGCGCCGACGATGAGGTAGGCGAGCGGGCCGGTCCGGGCGACGTCGCCGTGGCTTCGGCGCTGCTCCTTCGGGATGAGGTTGATCGGCCGCATCGCTCAGTGCTCCAGGGCGAGGCCGTAGGGAAGGGTGAGGCGCGCGGCGTCGGCAGTCGCTGTAGCGCGGCCAGCGCGGCGGGTCGGCCGACCTCGACCTCGCGGCCGAGCGAGCGCCGAGCGCCGCGGCAAGGCCGGGGATCGCGCTGCCCCAGCCGCAGACGAGCGACGTCGCCGACCGGCGCGGCGCCCTCCTGGGCGCCGTAGTAGTCGAGCGAGAGGCGTAGCTCGTCGGCGAGCCGACCGAGGTTCGCTCTCGAGCGTGGTCGCGGGTCGCGGCGACGCTGGCCGGATCGCCCTCGATCTCGCTCGAGCGGGCCGATCGAGGCCGACGTGGACGAGCCACTGCTCGGCGTGCTCGAGCGCCAGGTCGGTTCGGCGCGGCCAGGTCCTCGGCGATCCCGCGCACGCTGAACTGGGCGACGCGGGAGAAGAGACAGGCGTGGTCGCGGGCGATCGCCAGGTTGGTGATCCCACCGAGGCTGCAATAGAGGGTCGCCGGCGACGTACTCCTCGGCCTCGGCCCTGCGCCGGCGGATGCCGGTGCGGCGGTCCGCCCGCCAGCGCGCGGATCATCCCGAAGGCCGCGAGGTCGATCCCGACCGGGTCGAGGCCGGCGCGCGCTGGCGACGGCGAGCATCGACTCGACGATCTGGCGGCGCGCGGCGACCACGGCGACATCGATCTGGCGACCGCCGTCGTCGTCGACGTGGGCGGCGATCACCTGGTGGTCGAGCACCGCGGAGTCGAGCGGCATCGGGATCTGCTCCTGAGCCTGGAAGCGCACCGCGCTCTTCAGCTGATCGGGGTTCTCGATCAGCGGCAGTCGCAGGGTCCGGAAGGCGACACCCTGGCTGGCGACCGCGAGCCGCACCTGCTTGGCGAGCTTGGCGCCGCGAGAAGAGCTCGACGCAAGCGCCGCCGAGACCGCATCGGCGTCGACGATCTCGCCGCCGCTGAAGGCGCCCGTCGGGAAGCGGCTCGACCGCCGCCGTGACGCGCCGTCGACGCCGGGCGAGCGGCCGCGGCGACGCTGTCGGCGTCGAGGTCGACGCCGACGGCGACGCGGTCTTCTTCTTCTGGGCAGAGCATCATGTTCAAGGCGGCGATCGCGCGCCCGTTCTAGATCGGCACCCGGCCGGCGCGCCTTTACCGCCGAACGGCAGGTTTTCGCGCTCATCCGAAGGTCGACGAGGTAGGCCTGGATCAGGGCGTGCCCGACCAGCAGGCGCGGTGACCCCGCCGAGGGCGAGAAACGGGCCGAACGGAATCGCCCGCTTGCGAGCCGCGACCCCGTGGCGGGCGATCATCACGATGCCGACGGCGGAACCGGCGAGCAGCGCGATCAACATCGCCGGGATCACCTCGACGCCGAGAAAGAGACCCATCGCGGCGGCGAGCTTGACGTCACCCATGCCCATCCCGCCGGGATAGGCGAGCGCGGCGAGGAAAAGCACCCCGCCGGCCCCCGCCGCCGCGGCGAGCCGTTCCGGCAGCGAGCCGGGATCGGAGATCGCGACGATCGCGAGCCCGATCACCGAGGCGACCGAGAAGCACCTTGTTCGGGATGATCCGCCGCTCGACGTCGGTGAGCGTGACCGCCATCAGCATCGAGACGAAGACGCAGGCCCAGCGCCAGCTCGCCCGGCGTCGCCGCGGAAGCGGATCGCGACCGCCGCGAAGAGCGCCGCGAGCGTCAGCCTCGGTCAGCGGGTAGCGGGCCGAGATCGGCTGGCCGCAGCAACGGCTGCGCCCGCGCAGCGCCAGCCAGGAGAACACCGGGACGTTGTCGTAGGCGGCGATCTGGGCGCCGCAGCCGGGACAGTGCGAGCGCCCGCCGACGACCGATTCCGCCCGCGGCACGCGATGGGCGACGACCGTGACGAAGCTGCCGATCATCGCGCCGAAGAGACAGGAGAAGAGGATGGTCGGCGAGCTCATGAGCGTCGGGTCGACGACGGTCGACTGCAGTTCGTAGTAGCTGCGGATCGTCGACCCTGGTTGCCGGCTTCTTCGAGCCAGACGGCGACGACAATCCGCTTATAAGTGCAAGCCTTCCCGTCGTCGATTCGCAGGCCTTGTCCTTCAGCGTCGTCACGTAGCAGTAGACGGAGCCCTTCGCGGTCCCGTTCGTGAAGGTTCCCGGGCTGGTGCCGCCGACGCAGGAGGAAGCCCCGCGGCGTTGACGCATGGTGCCGAGGTGGAGCAGGCGCCGGTACTCGCGACCGCCAGCCGCCTTTTCGGTCCCCGTTCTCAGGCGAATTCCGAGCCGACTACCCGTGTGGCGGGGTTGTCGGTTCGGTCGAGGCTGTGGGAGTCGCGGCCATCACCACCCTTTCGTAGGGCAGGGCGTGAATCTTTTCCATTTCGCGCTGGGCGACGCTGGAGCGCGATCTGGGTGTCGCGGCCGCGCTGGACGTTGTGGATCGCCGCCGCGAAGGTCATGAAGACGGCCAGCGAGCCGGCACGAGAATGAAGGCTGCGACCAACACCTCGATCATGGTGAAGCCATCCTCGCCGCTGGAAGCCAGCCGGGCGCTCATCAGCAGCTCCGCAGCGCGGCGCCATCCGAGAGGGTCGTGACTCCGCCTTTCCTGGAGTGCATGTTCGATCTTCACCGCAACGAAGGTGACTGGTTCGCCGGATACCGTCCGTCGCAGGGAGAAGGGCCTTTGAGGTATTCGAAGTTGTCGATGTTCCTGACGCCGCATGGCGATCGTCGTCGTGCTGGTGGTGGCGGTACCGGTCGTCCGCGTGCATTTTTCGCTTTCGCATTTGTAGGAGACCTTGCACTTGGTCGCGGTGGTCACGGCCGTGGTCCCACCGGTTCCGTGGACGTAGGTTTCGAATTCGAGCTTGTTTGCCGGCAGCCCGGTTAGCCACGGTGCCGATCACCCCCTGGCGGATCTCCGGCACGAGCTTTTCGATCGCGGTCTCCGTGGTGCCGACCTGGTCCGCCTCGTTCGGTCAGGTCCGGTTGTCGGGTGAGCGCCGAGACCATCAGCGCGACCGCCGCTCCGGTGATCACAATGGCCATCGACATCGCGACGATCAGCTCGATCAGCGTAATTCCTCGCTCAGACTTCATGTTCCTTGGTTGCGGAATCATCAGGCTCTACATCTGTATCGGGCTGCGGCGGCGGTAACTGAAGCCCAGAACGCAGAAGGGCGGGCCAGATGGCCCGCCCTCGCAAGCTGCGATTGGCGAGAGATCAGCCTTTCGCCCAGCTGGCGACAGTTGCCGCTTCGGTGGCTCCGGCGGGACATCCGCCCGTTTTCGGTTTTTCGCATTCGAACTTGAGTTCGCCGGTGCCCGTGCGTTCAACCCAGAACTTCTGAGTCGTCTGCGCACCTTCCATCGTGATCTTGTAGCTGCTCGCAGCCTTCGTGAAACCGGTCGTGACGAAAGGCGCACTGCCCAACGTCGGCTCGATCCGCTTCAGTTCAGCTTCGGTGCAGCTGGCGTAGCTGCCGCCGTTTTCGGTCGAGCAGGTCTCCATCGCCACCTGGGCGGTGTGGACGTACTCCTTGGCCTTCGCGTCGCCGGCCTTGCTCCTTCTGGTTGAAGAACGCGGGCAGGGCGATCGCGGCGAGGATGCCGAGGATGAGCATGACGACGAGGAGCTCGATGAGGGTGAAACCAGCCTCACTGTCACCGCTGAGCCGGGCGCCGATCTTTCGCCCGGATGTTCTGGAGCAACATAGGTACCTCCTATGGTCCTAGTGTTTGCGCCAGAGCCCGGGTATCGCCTTTCGGCGCCGGAGCATCTGGCTTGCTTACCCGGCACTCATCGGCTCCTGCCTCGGACCTTTAGGCTTTAGCGACTCGGCTATTCGTCCGCTTGCTTTTCGTCACTCGCAGCAGCCGAAAAGTTGGGGTCGCGGTACGCAGTATTCGCGTGAGCACGAGCCGTCGACGCAGCGAACGCGTACAGACGTCCAGGCGACCGGACGGCGACCGCGGAGCTGCGGCTAGCGGATCTTTTCGTAGATGCTGAAGATCGGCAGGTACATCGAGATCACGATGAAGCCGACGACGCCGCCGATGAAGACGATCAGGATCGGCTCGACCAGCGAGGTCAGGGCTTTGACCTTGGCGTCGACCTCGGCCTCGTAGAAGTCGGCGATCTTGGTCAGCATGTCCTCCAGCTGACCGGTTTCCTCGCCGACGGCGACCATGTTCGACGACCATCGGCGGGAAGATCGTCGTGTCTGGCGATCGGCCCGGCGATCGAGCCGCCGCGTTTGACCGAGTCGTAGACGTCCTCCATCGCCTCCTCGACGACGATGTTGCCCGAGGTTTCGCCGGTGATCTGGATCGCCTGCAGGATCGGCACGCCGGCGCTGACCGAGCCGGAGAAGGTCCGCGACCAGCGCGCCAGCGCGACCTTCTGGACGACGTCGCCGATTTTGAACGGGAGCTGCAGCTTGATCCGGTCGATCGACGGCCCGGCCCTGCTCGGTTCCGCGCCAGCGAAAGCCGCCGTAGATGAGCAGCGCGAAGGCCGGGAAGACGATGATACCAGTAGCCGGTGACCGCGTCCGAGACGCCGACCGTGATCTGGGTCATCAACGGCAGTTCGGCCTTTTCGCCGGGATTTTCTGCGGCGAGTTCTTCGAAGATGCCGACGAAGACCGGCACGACGAAGGCGACGATCCCGAGCATCGCGCCGATCGCGGCGGTGAAGACCAGCGCCGGGTACATCAGCGCCGATTTCACCTCGCGCCGCAGCGTGTCGATTTTCTCGATGTGGGTCGCCATCCGATCGAGCGCCTCCTCGAGGCGGCCCGACTGCTCGCCGGAGCGGACCATCGCCCGGTAGAGGCGATCGAAGACCCGCGGCTTGCGCTCCATCGCCTGGGCCAAGCGAGGTGCCCGGCCTCGACGTCGCGGCGAACGCTGTCGATCGCCTCCGTGATCTCGCCGTCCTCGGTCTGCTCCTCGAGCGTGCCGAGCGCCCGCAGCATCGGCATCCCCGAGGACGACCAGGGTCGCGAACTGGCGCGAGACGACCGCCAGGTCGCGCATCGGCACGCCCTTGAAGCGCCGGAAGATGTCCTCGACCTTGATCGGCGTCCGACTTCTCGGAGACGTCGAGGACGACCAGCCCGCGCTGGCGCAGCTGCTCGGCGACCTGCGCTTTCGAGTCGGCCTCGATCTCCCCCTTGGTCGGGACCCCCGCCAGGTCGATCGGCCTCGAAGGCGAAGGTCGGCGCCGGCCATCGGTCACGCCCCCGTTCCGGGCCGCGTCGCGCGCTGCCGCCGTGCTCGCAGGCCGTATGCGTCGCCGCCGCCGCCGTAGCCGCCGCGCCGCACCGTGATCCCCGGCGCCGCCGAGCAGGCGCCGGAGCTCCTCCGGGCACCGAGGCGCGCTGCTCGGCCAGCTCGCGGGTGATCCGGCCGG
Organism: uncultured Solirubrobacterales bacterium; assembly: GCA_963739875.1. Classification (GTDB taxonomy): domain Bacteria; phylum Actinomycetota; class Thermoleophilia; order Solirubrobacterales; family 70-9; genus VAYN01. The sequence continues at coordinate 108,795 of CAVUCD010000012.1, read as the reverse complement.
CGCGGACCAGGCGCACCAGGTCGGCGTCCATCGTCTGCATGCCGATCGACGCCGGAGGTCTGGATCGCCGAGTAGATCTGGTGGGTCTTCGCCTCGCGGATCAGGTTGCGGACCGCCGGGTTCGGGCACCAGGACCTCGCAGGCGACGACCCGGCCCTGGCCGTCGGCGGTCGGCAGCAGCTGCTGGGTGACGACGCCCTGCAGCGCGACCGAGAGCTGCGTCCGCACCTGCTGCTGCTGCTCGGGCGGGAAGACGTCGATGATCCGGTCGACCGTCTGCGCGGTCGACTGGGTGTGCAGGGTGGCGAAGACGAGGTGGCCGGTCTCGGCCGCGGTCAGCGCGGTGGAGATCGTCTCCAGGTCGCGCATCTCGCCGACCAGGATCACGTCGGGGTCCTGGCGCAGGGCGGCGCGCAGGCCGAGCGCGAAGTCCGGCGCGTCGGAGCCGATCTCGCGCTGGTTGACGATCGAGCGTTTGTGCCGGTGCAGGAACTCGATCGGATCCTCGATCGTGAGGATGTGGTCCTGGCGTTCGCGGTTGATCACGTCGATCATCGCCGCCAGCGTCGTGCTCTTGCCCGAGCCGGTCGGCCCGGTGACGAGGACGAAGCCGCGCGGTTTGCGGGTGAACTCGCGCAGCACCGCCGGCACGCCGAGCTCCTCGAGCGCGGGGATCTCCCTGCGGCACCAGGCGGAAGGCGGCGCTGACCGAGCCGCGCTGCATGTAGCAGTTGACGCGGAAGCGGGCGACGTTCGGGATCGCGTAGGCGAAGTCGAGCTGGTGGTCGGTCTCGAAGCGTTTGCGCTGATCGTCGCTGAGGATCCCGTAGACGACCTCGCGCGTCTGCTGCGGCGGTCAGGCGTCGGGAAGCCCTCCATCGGCTCGACCTTGCCCTTGTCGCGGATCGCGGGCGGGAACCCCGCGGTGAGGTGCAGGTCGGAAGCGCCTGCGCGCTGCGACGACCTCGGTGAGGACAGCGGCGAAGTCGAAGTGGTCCGGCGCGTTCGGACCGAGGCGCTCCCTGGGTCGAAGCCGCTCATGCCGTCACCCGCACGATCTCGTCGAGGCTGGTCAGCCCGGCGCGCGACCTTGGCGAGGCCGTCCTCGCGCAGGGTCAGCATGCCCTCCTGTCGGGCGACCGTCGGCGATCTCCGCCTGCGGCGCGTGGTTGACGGTCATGTCCTTGATCCGCTCGGTCATCCGCATCACCGAGTAGAGGCCGACGCGGCCGCGGTAGCCGGTGTTGCCGCAGCGCGAGCAGCCGACCGCCTCGTAGGCCTCGATCCCGGTCGGTCGACCGGAAGCCCGCCTCGGCCAGCGAGGCCGGCGGGATCACGACGCGGCGCTTGCAGCTCGGGCAGAGCGTCCGGGCCAGCCGCTGGGCGACGACGCAGTCGACCGCCGAGGCGGTGAGGAAGGACTCGATCCCCATCTTCGACAGCCGGGTGATCGTCCCCGGCGCGTCGTTGGTGTGCAGCGTCGAGAGCACCAGGTGGCCGGTCAGCGCCGCCTCGATCGCGATCCGCGCCGTCTCGGCGTCGCGGATCTCGCCGACCATGATCACGTCGGGGTCGGCGCGCAGGATCGAGCGCAGGCCGGCGGCGAAGGTGAGGCCGGCTTTCGGGTTGACGTTGATCTGGTTGACCCCGTCGATCTGGTACTCGACCGGGTCCTCGATCGTGATCACGTTCTTCTCGATCGAGTTGATCGCCGGCAGCGCCGCGTAGAGCGTCGTCGACTTGCCCGAGCCGGTCGGCCCGGTGACCAGGACCGCGCCGTAGGGCCGCCGCACCGCCGTCTCGAAGCGGCTCGCGCGCCTCCGGCGTCCATCCCGAGCTCGTCGAGCGAGCGCATCGCGTTGCGCGTGTCGAGGATGCGGATCGTCGCCCCCTCGCCGCGCTGGGTCGGCAGCGTCGTCACCCGCAGGTCGACGCGGCTGTCGTCGACCGTGACCCCGACGCGGCCGTCCTGCGGCACCCGCCGCTCGGCGATGTCGAGCTCGCTCATGATCTTGATCCGCGAGATCACCGCGGAGACCATCCGCCGCGGCACGTGGGCGGCCTCGTGGAGGACGCCGTCGACCCGGAAGCGGACCCGCATGTCCTCCTGCTCGGGCTCGAAGTGGATGTCGGAGACGCCCTCGTTGACCGCCTGACCGAGGATCGAGTAGACGAGTTTGACCACCGGCGCGTCGTCGGCGCTCGCGTGCAGCTCGCCGAGCTGGATCGACGGCTCGTCCTCGTCGGCCTCGTGCTCGTCGTCGTCGGACCGCCTCGGTGACCGCGCTCTGCAGCGAGTTGAGCCGCGCGAGCAGCGTCTCGATGTCGGCCGGCGTCGGCGACGACGATCCGGCACTGCAGCCCGGTCGCCATCTTGATGTCGTCGGCGGCGAGCACGTTGGCCGGGTCGGCCATCGCGACCAGCAGCGTCCTCGGGTCGGCGTAGCCGATCGGCACCGCCTGGTAGCGACGCGCGGCGGCGATCGGGAGCAGGTTCGCGGCGGCCATGTCGACCGGGAAGACCGAGAGGTCGACGTGGTCGAGCCCGTAGCGCTCGGCGATCGCCCGCGAGAGCTGCCGCGCGTCGATCGCGTTCTGCTCGAGCAGGACCCGCTCCGGGGCTTGCCGGCGAGGCGGCCCTCGGCGACCGCCGTCTCGACCCGCTCGGCGCCGACGTAGCCGAGCGCGACGAGGACGTCGGTGACGAAGCGGCGCGCGGCCGAAGCCCGGCGGGTGGGTGATCCCTGCGCGCCTCGATGGCCGCGCGGGCGGCCTGTGCTCGAGTGCGACGCGGCGGCTCGTGTCGGGTCCGGTCACCGTCGCCGTCGGACTCCGGCATCGGACTCACCTGGGTGGCGGTTCGGGCATCTCGACCGTGCCCTCGCTCATTTCGGCGCGTAGGTGAGTTCGGGGCCGCGTGTAGCGGGCGTCGACGACCGCCTGGCGGATGTCGCTGCCGGTCTGGAAGCCGTAATTGACGGTCGCTGGTGCCGGCCCGCCGCCGTTCAGCTGCTTGCGCGGCCGTACGACGATCAGCGCCGGCGCCTGGTTGACGCCGAGCGGGCCGGTGATCGCCGAGTAGCGGGCGATCTGGTCGATCCGGTGCGCGAAGAAGGCGACGCCGGACGTTCCGTCCGCGACTGCGGAGGCCTCGCGGGTCACCTTGTCGTCGATCCCGCCCGTGCCGGTAGACCAGCAGGACGATCGTCTCGCCGCGTGGTAAGCGGCCTCGACCTTGTGCGGCAGCCTGGCCGACTGCCAGTTCGGTCGCGGTGAGCGGTCGGAGGTCGGCGACGCCGGTGCTCGGCACTTCGGCCGTTTCGCCGGTTGCGCCGGCCGTCGCTTCGACCGAGACGGCGACCGTCGTTCGGTCGGCGCCTGCGCGCGCTTCGGCTTCGCGTTCCGCACCACCGCCGAGCGGGTGCAGCACGAAGATAGCCGATCGCGAGGCGCGAGCGCGCCCACTGATCGCCACCTGCTGCAGGGGGTTTTCGTTCAGCTTCTGCCTCATCGCTCAGCTACCGACTTCTCTGAAGCTAGGTTCGTCATCTGCGCAGCGTCGACCTTGAGCCCCTGCAGGGGACAGATCGGCCTTGCGCGGATGCTCAGCAGCCCGAGCTCGGTTCCGTTTCGACTCGTCGTGCCGGAAGTGCATTCGACCGTAGCGCACGCCGTGCGAGAAGCGTCCCTCCCGATCCGGACTTTCTTCGACTTCTGCAAGCCTTCGTCCGGTGTTGAACGTGCCTCGGCGGCTGTTGGGCGCGATCCGGGTGCCGCCGTGCAGTCGTGACCGCTGTGCCGATCATCGCCCCGCCGAAGCTCGTCCCGTTGGTCATTTCGATCTTCGAGCGCGGCGCGTAGAGGACGAAGTTGGTCGCCTTGGCGCCGCCCGTGAATTCGATCTTGGTGTTCGAGGTCGGTCAGAGCCGACGAAGTAGAAGCCGCGGCCCTGATTTCGCCGGCGGCCGCGCCTTCGGCTGTCGATCTTGCCGCCGTTGCTCGATCAGCAGCTGGGCTGGAGCCGTTGGATAGCCCGCAGGCTTCGAGGGGATTCGAAGATCGATCTCGCACCGTCACTTCCGGCCTTGATCTTGATGAGCGCCCTTACCTTCGATCTGGACGCTGGCAGAAGACGTATGGGGCGGTTCCCCCCAGAATCACGGTGGTTTCGTTGCGCAGGCCGAGGACTTGTCGTCGCTCGGGCACCAGCTGCGCGCTGCCAACTCTGCGCTCCGCAGCCCGCCAGCGCGCCACCGCTGTAGGTGTAGGTGTCGCCACCGGCGGTGAACATCCGCCCGTTCGAGTTGGTTCGGTCGGGACGACGATCGGTGCGGAGTATTGCCTTTGTTGCCCTTGGTGGTCGGGCAGTTCGACCCCGTCGCCGTTCGAGGTGCATGAAGCGCTCTTGCCGGCTGCCGACCCGCACCGTTTCGACATGTCTCCTTCGATCGAGGCACCGCCGCCGATTGTGACGTTGCCGTTGGAGCCAACGCTGCCGGTGATCGGACGCCGTTGTCGAGATTCACCGCTTCGAGGCCGACCACGCCTTCGTTGCCGAAGACGATCGGGGTGGTGCCGCCGCTGGAGGTGGCATTCAGCAGCACGCGGCGATTGACCGAGGTGCCCCCCGGCGGTCGAGGCGCCGGTGGAGACCACCGCGATCGCGTTGGTGGTCGGTTGGACGCGGTAGCTGAACCCGCCGTTGCCGACCGTTTCGGTGCCGGTGGTGGGGACGCGCGGACACCAGCCGCCGGTCTTCCGTCGCCACCGCTTCAAGTTTCGTCCCGTTCTTCTTCACGCAGGGCTTCGACGTGGTGAGCAGCGAGGCCATCTGGGTCTGCCGCTGGACCGCCAGTTCGGCGCCGGAGTCGGCCGCGGTGAACGCCGCGTCGCTCGACTGGTTGCGACGGTCGCCGCGCTGGGTGTCGATCGAGGCGAGGATCGGGACCGAGGCGAGGGCAAGCCCGATCACCGTCGCCAGCATCGCCATCGGCAGGGCGATCCCGGCTCTGACCGATGGAGACTCGCGAGCGTTCGGCGGATGCGGGCGGGCATCCTTACCCCTGGCCAGCCATCCCGGCGCCCGCCGGGGCACCTTCAGGGGCGCGGAGAGCTGCTCGATGCCGCTGGCCCGCTGGCCGCCGGCGGCGAGCATCAGTTTGAAGTCGTGCGGGCTGGAGGCCGTCTCGTCGGCGACCTCCTCGCTGATCCGACCCTCGGTGACATGGGCGAGCAGCTCCTGGTCGAAGGTCTGCATCCCGTAGTACGCGCCCTCGGCGATCGCCTCGGTGATCTTGCCGGTCTCGTCCGGGTTGAGGATCAGGTCCTTGACCCGGCCGGTGGCGACGAGGATCTCGGCGACCGGGACGCGGCCGCCGTCGAGGTCGGGGACGAGGCGCTGGGAGATCGACGCCGGCGAGGGTCGTCGCGAGCATCACCCGGGCCTGCTGCTGCAGGTGGGGCGGGAAGAAGTCGAGGATGCGGTTGATCGTCTCGGCCGCGTCGAGGGTGTGGAGGGTCGAGAGGACGAGGTGGCCGGTCTCGGCCGCCGACAGCGCCGTGCGGACCGTCTCCTCGTCGCGCATCTCGCCGATCAGGATCACGTCGGGGTCCTGGCGCAGGATCCGGCGCATCGCCCGCCCGAAGCTCTCGGTGTCGGCGCCGACTTCGCGCTGGTTGACGATCGAGCGTTTGTCGCCGTGCAGGTACTCGATCGGGTCCTCGAGCGTGACGATGTGGCGCGCCCGGGTGGGGTTGATGTGGTCGATCATCGCCGCCAGCGTCGTGCTCTTGCCCGAGCCGGTGGTGCCGGTGACGAGGACGATGCCGCGGCTGCTCCTCGGCCAGCTCGAGGACCGACCTGCGGCAGGCCGAGGTCCTCGGCCGAGCGGATCTCGAAGGGGATCGCGCGGCAGACGATCGAGACCGAGCCGCGCTGTCGGAAGGCGTTGACGCGGAAGCGCGACGACGCCGGTGATCGAGTAGGCGAAGTCGGCCTCGCCCTCCTCCTCGAATTCGGCCACTGAGCGGGCCTCGGCGATCGCCTGGAAGGCCGTCTCGGTGTCCTCGGGCGTCAGCGGCCGAAGCCCTCGAGAGGGGCCCAGCTCGCCCTGGATGCGGGCGATCGGCGGGCGACTCGACCTTGACGTGAAGATCGGAGCCGCCTCGCTCGACGAGTGTCCGCAGCGCTGAGTCGATCTCGAACATCCCGACCTCTATCGGCCGGGATGTCCGATCTTACCTCTTGACGTTAACCGCCAGAGGCATGACGGACTACGCGACCTCGCGCAGTTTCTGCGCCTCGCCGAGAGACTGGAGCTTTTTGAGGCTCTGGTTCTCGATCTGGCGGATCCGCTCGCGGGTGACGTTGAAGGTGCGACCGACCTCGTCGAGGGTGCGCGGGTGCTCGCCGCCGAGGCCGTAGCGCAGCTCGAGAACGCGGCGCTCGCGGTAGGAGAGGTTCTCCAGCGCTTCCTTCAGCGCCTCTTTGGTCAGCAGGTCCGCGGCCCGGTCGAACGGGGACTCGGCCTTCTCGTCGGCGATGAACTGGCCGAACTCGGACTCCTCCTCGTCGCCGACCGGCTTCTCCAGCGAAACCGGCGCCTGGGCGGAGCGCTTGATCGAGTCGACCTCCTCGGGATCGATGCCGGTTACCTCGGCGATCTCCTCCGGGGTCGGCTCGCGGCCCAGCTCGGTGACCAGCTTGCGCTCGGCGCGACCGATCTTGTTCAGCTTCTCGACCACGTGGACCGGGATCCGGATCGTCCGCGCCTTGTCGGCCAGCGCCCGGGCGATCGCCTGGCGGATCCACCAGGTCGCGTAGGTCGAGAACTTGAAGCCCTTGCGGTAGTCGAACTTCTCCGCCGCGCGGACCAGCCCCAGCGTTCCCTCCTGGATCAGATCGAGGAAGGGAAGGCCCTGGTTTCGGTAGTTTTTCGCGATCGAGACGACCAGCCGCAGGTTGGACTCGACCATTTTCTGCTTCGCGTCGAGGTCGCCGCGCTCGATGCGCTTCGCGAGTTCGACCTCCTCCGCGGCGGTCAGCAGGCGGACTTTGCCGATGTCCTTGAGGAACAGCTGCAGGGAATCGGTGGTCATGTCCGGTTTCAGGTCGAGCGCCGCTTTCTGGCGCCGGCGGCCTTTTTTGCCGGTGTCGGCGGGCATCGCGTCCGCTGCCGCTTTCTGGGCGGGGTCCATGTCCTCGACGAGCTCGATGCCCGACTTCTCGAGGTGCCCGTAGAGGTCCTCGACGTCCGACTCGTCGAGATCCACCTCGGAGACCGCCGAGGCGATGTCGCCGAAGGTCAGCACGCCAAGCTGCTGACCGCGATTGATGAGGTTTTTGACCTCCTCCAACTCCTGAAGCTCTGCTACCAGCATGCGTCCACTCGTTTCCCTAGCGCTTAATGTTTAGTTCTGGGCGATAAAACGCCGTCGCGAGCGTGAAGTCGCGCCGGACGATGAAAAAGCGGACCAAGCAACTGGTCCGCGAAGTAAGCCTTAACAGCAGTGTGCCCAATGGGGCGAGCGTCAAATTCTTCAAACGCCTGTTCGCATGGTAGTCGCTTCAGTTTGTGAAGTCAATGCCCAACTCGACGCACCATACCCGCACCTGGCTGAGCGCCTTCTGGCAGCGCGCCTACCGCGAGAACGTCACCGGGCTCTCGGCGATGGTCGCCTACAACCTGATGCTGGCGGTCTTTCCGTTCGCGCTGCTGGTCCTCTTCGTCTTCGGCCAGGTGCTGAAGATCGGCGGCGTCGAGACCAGCGTCCTCAACGACCTCCAGCGCCTTTTCCCGAACACCGAGCAGCACACGCTGGCCGACAGCCTGCGGCGGATCGAGGACAACACGGCGACGATCGGGATCGCCGCCTTCGTCGGCTCGCTCTGGATCGGCGCCTCCTTCTGGGGGGCGATGGACACGGCCTTCTGCCGGATCTACCACGTCGAGTGCCGCGGTTGGGTCGAGCAGAAGCGCTTCTCCTTCGCGATGCTGGGAGTGGTCCTCCTCTTCATCGCCGCCAGCATCTTCGTGCCGGCGCTCGAGAGCGGGCTCGTGACCAGCACCGACCGGCTCCCGTTCGGGCTGGCCGACATCAAGGCGATCGACACCGTCCTCCTGCTCGGCGCCGCCCTGCTGATCACCTTCGCGATCTGCACGGTGATCTTCTGGGCGGTGCCGAAAGGGCGGATGCCCTGGCGGGCGGTCTGGCCGGGAGCGACCTTCGTCGCGATCGCCGCCGGCCTCGCCAACTGGCTGTTCCCGATCTACCTCTCCAACGTCTCGAGCCTCTCCCACTTCGGCTCGACCCTCGGCTTCATCCTCATCGCCCTGCTCTGGTTCTACGTGCTCAGCCTGGCGCTGCTGGCGGGCGCGGTGATCAACTCGCTGCGATTCGAGGTCCACGACACCGGCGAGCTGCCCTATGGGCGCCCGCGACCATGCGGCGGATGCGACGATGCGGCCGCGGTCAAAGACAGGCGTTCGGCCCCATCGTCCGCCGGCTCACGCTCGCAAGCGCAGGACTAGCCGCTCCGCCCGGAGCCGGATGGTGTCGGGATCCGGCCTCGCGATGTTCGACGCGACCTCGACCCGGTCTCCGGTGGCGACCGCGCCCGCGGCGGACTCCTCGGCGAGTTCGGCGACGAGCGCATCGACGACCACCGGGTCGAACTGACTGCCGGCACAGCGCCGGAGCTCGCCCAGAACGTCGTCCTCGCTTCGCGCCGCCTGGTACGGGCGAGGGGAGGTCATCGCGGAAAAGGCGACGCAGACCGCGATGATCCGGGAGCCGAGCGGAATCTCCTCGCCGGCGAGGCCGTCCGGATAGCCGCTGCCGTCAAATCGCTCCGAGGTCGTGCGGACGAGCGCGGCCACCGAGGCCAGGCCCGGAGCGGACGCGAGGATACGCTCGCCGGCCACCGGGTGACTGCGGATCAGCGTGGCCTCGTCGGCATCCAGAGGGCCTTTCTTTTCGAGCACCGACTCGGGGACGGCGAGCAGGCCGATGTCCTGCAGCTCGGAGGCGAGGAAGACGTCGTCGATCGCCTGGCCGTCCATGCCCAACCGCCGCGAGAGCGAGATCGAGCGGTAGGCGATGCTGCGCAGATGCTCCCGAAGCTCGGGGCGCCGCGCGTTGAGCACGGCCATCAGGACGGCGTGAGCCTGTCGCCTCGCCGAGCGCTGTTGGCGCTGTTTGTTCTCGGCGACGTGCTGGCCCGCGATCTGCAGAGCCAGCTCGGGGTCCTGGGCGTCGTCGGGAACCGAGATTTCTCCGTAAGAGCGGCCGATCAGGAGCTCGCTGGCGTGCTCGCCGGGAAGGGGACTGACGGCGGTCAGCAGGATCTCGCCGAAGGCGCGTCCGTCCGCCGGCACGACGGCCGCGAAGCGGATCGGGTCGATTCGATAGGCGCTGCCGCCGAGCTGGGTCACGGCATCGATCAGCCGCCCGGACATCTGGGCCACGAGGCTGTCTCCCATGGTGGCTCCAAAGCCGTCGTAGTAGGCCTGCAGGCCCTCCAGCTCGAGGACGACGAGAGTCCGCCGTTCGCGTTGCGCGGAGATCGTCCAGGACAGGTCCGCCTGGAGGGCGGCGCGGGTGGGCAGGCCGGTGACCGGATCGCGCAGCTTTCGCCGCCGCTCACCGGCCAGGGTCATCGACTGGCGCCGCGCGGTCTCCACCAACCACGCGAAGACACAGCCGATCAGCCCCACGCAGAGCCAAAAGACGAGATGCGTGATCCGCTGCTGAAGGTGGTCGTAGATCAACAGCGCGAGGGCGGCGGCGGCAAAGACAGCGGGCCAGGCGACCGCGCGCCAACCGCCTGGGCCGACCAAAGCGGTCCTGACTCCAGTGGCCGCTCGGCGAGGGAGTGGTGCTTCGTTGGAGAGAGACATGTGTATCTATCGGCCGCGGTCGCGACTTGCCGTGAGGCTTGCCGGACAATTGGTCGAGCGTTTTCTCTGGCAGCGGCGTCGAGAGCGAGTCCCGGCGCGGAATGCAACCACCCCAAATTTCTTGATTGAAAGCGGTAAACGCAGCAGGACACAGCCTGACGCCGGTTTGCAGCCGCCTCAGCCGTAGCGTTCGCCGATGATGTCCCGCAGCTTCGAACGATCGTGGCGGGCGTGGACGCGCCGCACGGTGCCGGAGCGGGAGCGCATCACCAGCGATTCGGTGGTGGCGCCGGGACCGCGGTAGCGGACGCCCTGGAGAACGTCGCCGTCGGTGACGCCGGTGGCGGAGAAGAAGACGTCCTCGCCCCAGCAGAGCTCGTTGGCGGTGAGGATGCGGTCGAGGTCGTAGCCGGCGTCGATCGCGGCCTGGCGCTCGCCGTCGTCGCGGGGCCAGAGGCGTCCGAGCAGCTGTCCGCCCATCGACTTCAGGGCGGCGGCCGAGATCACCCCCTCCGGGGTTCCGCCGATTCCCCAGAGCAGGTCGACCGGGGTGCGATCGCTGACCGCCAGCAGGGCGGCGGAGACGTCGCCGTCGGTGATCAGCCGGATCCGGGCCCCGGCCTCGCGCACTTCGCGCATCGCGTCCTCGTGGCGGGGCCGGTCGAGCATGACGACGATGACGTCGCCGACGCTCCCCCCTTGCGCTGGGCGATCAGCTTCAGGGTCTCGGGCAGCGGCCGATCGAGGTCGAGCAGGTCGGCGATCTCCTCGCCGCCGGCCATCTTTTCCATGTAGAAGCAGGGCCCGGGATCGAACATCGTGCCGCGCTCGGCGAGCGCGATCACGGCGATCGCGCTCGGCATCCCGAGCGCGCAGAGGCGAGTTCCCTCGAGTGGGTCGACGGCGATGTCGACGACCGGTGGGGTGCCGTCGCCGATCTGCTCGCCGTTGTAGAGCATCGGCGCCTCGTCCTTCTCGCCCTCGCCGATCACGACCCTGCCGTCCATCGCGACCGAGTCGAGCACGAAGCGCATCGCGTCGACGGCGGCCTGGTCGGCGGCGATCTTGTCGCCGCGGCCGACCCAGCGGGCGGAGGCCAGCGCCGCCGCCTCGGTCACCCGCACCAGCTCCAGCGCGAGGTTGCGATCGGGCTTTGCCTGGGAGCTCTCGGCCATCGGCGCGGAGGCTATAGGGTCGATGCGTGGACAGGCGTTGGGGATTGACGTTGCCCTTGTCGGGCTTGCCGTTGGCCGATCACGAGGAGCTCGTGAAGCGGGCCGAGGCGGTCGGCTACACCGATTTCTGGAGCGGCGAGACGAACGGCCCGGACGGCTTCACGCCGCTGACCCTGAGCGCCGCCTGGACCGAGCGGGCGCGGCTGGGCACCGGCATCGTCGGCGTCTTCCAACGCGGGCCGGCGCTGCTCGCGCAGGAGGCCGCGGCGCTCGCCGATGCCTCGCGCGGGCGCTTCGTGCTCGGGATCGGCTCCTCCTCGGACCGGATCATCGAAGGCTGGAACGGGATCCCCTTCGAGAAGCCGCTGAGCAAGGTTCGCGAAACCGTCGAGTTCCTGCAGACCGCGCTGGCCGGCGAGCGCACCTCCACCGGCTTCAAGCTCGAGACGGCGCCGGCGCAGCGGGTGCCGATCATGCTGGCGGCGCTGCGGGGAAAGATGCTCGAGCTGGCGGTGGAGCGCACCGACGGCGCCTTCACCAACTTCCTGCCGCTCGGCGGCCTGCCCAAGGTCACCGCCCAGCTCGAGGCGGCGCCCGAGGGCTTCGAGCTCCTCTGCCGCTTCTTCTGCATCCCGGGCGAGCGCGAGCAGGTCGAGCCGCTGGCCCGCTTCATGTTCTCCTCCTACATCACCGTCCCCGTCTACGAAGCCTTCTACCGCTGGCTCGGCTACGGCGAGCAGATCGACCCGATGGTCGCGGCCTGGAAAGCCGGCGACCGCAAGGCGGCCGCGGAAGCGGCGCCCTGGGAGGCGATCGAGGAGATGTTCATCTTCGGCACCCCGGAGCAGATGAAGGAGCGCATCGAGGCCTTCGTCGACGGCGGCATCACGCTGCCGATCCTGACCATGATCGTGCCGCCGGAGCAGGTCGGCGAGGCGATCGAGTCGCTCGCGCCCTAGCTCCTAGCGCGCCGGCGCGATCCGCGCCAGGGTCAGCGCGTAGTCGCCGCCGGCGTCGGTGAACCAGCCGCGCAGCTCCAGCCCCGCTTCCGCGTACACGGCCTCCAGCCGCTCGCGGGTGAACTTGGTCGAGATCTCGGTCCGCATCTCCTCGCCGGCGGCGAACTCGACCGTCAGGTCGAGGTCGGCGAGCTGGACGGTCTGCGCGCCGAGCGAGCGCAGGCGGATGTCCATCCGCTCCTCGCGAGCGTCGTAGCGGGCGACGTGCTCGAAGGCGTCGAGGTCGAAGTCGGCGGCGAGCTCGCGGTTGAGCACCTGGAGGACGTTCTTGTTGAACTCGGCGGTGACGCCGGCGGCGTCGTCGTAGGCGGCCTCGAGACGGGCCGTGTCCTTGACCAGGTCGGTGCCGAGCAGGAGGTGGTCGCCGGGGCCGAAGAGGGCGGCGATCCGGGTCAGGAACTCGCGGCGCTCGCCGGGATAGAGGTTGCCGATCGTGCCGCCGAGGAAGGCGATCAGCCTGGCGCTGCCATCGCTGTGGATGCGCTCGAGGTCGCTCTCGAAGTCGCAGACCAGGCCCCGGACGGCGAGCCCCGGGTACTCGTCGACGAGTGTCCTGGCGGTCTCGTGGGTGATCTCCTCGGAGATGTCGACCGGGACGTAGGTCTCGAGACAGCCGGCGTCGCGCATCGCGCTGAGCAGGTGGCGGGTCTTCGAGGCCGAGCCGGAGCCGAGCTCGACCAGGGTGCCGGGAGTGCCCGCGGTGGCGAGGATCTCGGCCGAGCGCTGGCTGAGGATCTCCCGCTCGGCCCGGGTCGGGTAGTACTCGTCGAGCTCGGTGATCTGCTCGAACAGCTGCGAGCCGCGCTCGTCGTAGAAGTACTTCGGCGAGAGCTCCTTCGGCGAGGCCGAGAGGCCGGCGCGGACGTCGCTCGGCCATCGCCGCGGCGGCGTCGGCGTCGAGGTGGACGTCGATCGCGATCATGCGTCCCTCGCGCAGCGGATGCCGGCGAAGATCTGGCTGCGCTGCGGCAGGTCCCAGTTGCGGAAGCTGGGTCGGGCGACGTGCGGATCGGTCGCCCAGGAGGCGCCGCGCAGCACCTTGTGCTCGGCGCCGAAGAAGACCTCGGAGTACTCCGGGTAGGGGAACGCCTCGAAGCCCGGGTAGGGCAGGAAGTCCGAGGACGTCCACTCCCAGGCCTGCCCGACCGACTCCAGCGACGGGCGAGGCCGCCTCCCACTCCTGCTCGCTCGGCAGCCGCTTGCCGGCCCAGCGGGCGAAGGCGTCGGCCTGGTGCCAGGAGACGTGGATCACCGGGTGGGCCGGGTCGATCGGCGCCCGCCGGCCCATCGCGGTGCTGACCCAGGTGCCGTCGCCGTCGCGCTCCCAGTACAACGGCGCCTCCGCTCCGGTCGCCTCCATGAACTCGGTGTACGCAGCGTTGCTGACCGGGGTTCGATCGATCTCGAAGGCAGCCAGCTCGACCCCGTGGCGCCGGCGCTCGTTGTCGTAGGCGAAGCCGCGGTCGGGGGCGCCGATCTCGTAGGTGCCGGCGGCGATGGCGACCATCTCGCGGTCCGCCGGGAGCGACCGCCTCGGTGCCCACGGGCCGCAGCGGCTCGTAGCCGTCGACCATCTGCAGCAGCTGCAGCATCGTCTCGTTGTGCTGGAGCTCGTGGGCGAGCAGCATCTCGTAGACGAACCCTTCCCTCAGCAGCGGATCCTCGGCGTCGGCGCCGATCTCGACCGTGTCGAGCACCTCGAGCGTGCGCTCGCGGACGTCGGCCATGTAGGCGCGCAGGTCGGCGTCGCGCAGGATCGGCAGCTCGCCGCGGGTCTTGCGCGGGTTCTCGATCGCGTCGTAGAAGCGGCCGAGATCGCCGTGCATCGGCTCGCGGTCGCCGATCGTCTGGACCAGCCAGAGCTCCTCGAAGTTGGCGATGTGGCCGAGGTCCCAGGCGAGCGGGCTGAGCAGCGGCGAGTAGACCCGGTTCAGCTGCTCGTCGTCGAGCGGCTCGATCAGCTCCAGCGTGCGTTCCCGCGCCTCCGCCAGGAGTTCCGCGATCGCTGCCTTCGACGCTGAGGTCACCTCGGTGGCGATCGGAAAACCCTATCGGGCGGTGCTTACCGGCATGTGAACTCCGCGTTTGACGGCTGACACACGGTTCCGCGAGCGCGAAGAACGCGGCGGCGGCCGGTAGGGTCCGGCCGATGGAGACACAGGGAGCAGGAGCGCTGGTCGCGGGCGGGGCCTCTGGGCTCGGTGCCGCGACTTCGAGAGCGCTCGCCGCGGCGGGCGCCAAGGTCACGATCGCCGACCTCAACGCCGAACGGGGCGAGGCGCTGGCCAGCCGAGATCGGCGGCGCCTTCGTCGCCGCCGACGTCACCGATGCCGACGCTGTCGCGGCCGCGGTCGAGCGCGCTTCGGCGGCCGAGGGCGGGCTGCGGATCTCGGTCTGCTGCGCCGGGATCGGCTGGGCCGAGAGGCTCGCCGGCAGCCGCGGGCCCCACGACCTCGAATACTTCTCCAACGTCGTCAAGGTGAACCTGATCGGCACCTTCAACGTCCTGCGCCTGGCGGCCGCCTCGATGCTCGCCAACGAGCCCGACGCGGAGGGCGAGCGCGGCGTCTGCGTCAACACCGCCTCGATCGCCGCCTTCGACGGCCAGATCGGCCAGGTCGCCTACGCCGCCTCGAAGGGCGGCATCGTCGGCATGACCCTGCCGGCGGCCCGCGACATGGCCTCGAAGGGAGTGCGGGTGATGACGATCGCCCCCGGCCTCTTCGACACGCCGCTGCTGGCGGCGCTGCCCGAGGCGGCCCGCGAGTCGCTCGGCGCCGGCATCCCCTTCCCCTCCCGCCTCGGCCGTCCGGAGGAGTACGCCTCGATGGTCGGCCAGATCGTCGCCAACCCGATGCTGAACGGCGAGACGATCCGCCTCGACGGCGCCCTGCGGATGCCGCCGAAGTAGCGATGCGCGGCGCCGACAGCGGGACTCGTTCGGATCTCAGTCGGTCCCTTCGGCCTCGGGATCGCGCCAGACGTGCTTGAGCCAGGGCGGGCTGATCGCGAAGGTGGAGTGGTCTTCGGAGGCGATCGGCTCCAGCGGGATCAGGTGGACGCGGCGGCCGGGGGTGAAGCGGTCGATGTCGGGAATCCCGATCGCGTTGCCGGCGTGGCTGCCGCCGGAGACCAGCAGCAGGTGGGTCTCGGGACCCCAGCCGTTGGGGTCGCGGGCGCCGACGACTTCGGCGATGTCCTTGAGCGGGTCGAGGCCCGCGTCGGAGCCCCAGTTGGCGATGCTGCGCGCGTAGTTGTAGCCGTCGTGGGAGGAGGCCCGCTCGTCGACCTCGCCGTCCGGGCCGATGCGGATCTGGACCCCCTCCCAGTCGTCCGCGTGGTACCCCTCTTCGCCGACGATCGGGACGCCGCGCAGGGTCGCCGAATCGGCGTAATAGGTCCAGTACTGGATGTAGAGATTGCCGGCGCGCGATCCCGAGCAGTCGGCACCGGCGGCCTCCGAGTCCTCGCGCCGCGTCGGCCCGGCAATCGACGACGTGGACGAAGGCGCTCACCGGCAGGTGGCGGTCGGTGCGATGGACCAGACCGTCCTCCGGCGCGTCGCCGCAGACGGTGCTGCGGCAGCGGCGGAAGTCGATCGGCACCGCCCGCGACCCCTGCTCGAAGGCGATCGTCGGCATGTGGCGGCGGACCAGCTTGCCGACTTCGGTGCCGTAGGTCGCGATCAGGGTGGGCTCATCCCCGCAGCCGTCGGCCAGTGCCGCCGCACAGAGGATCCGCGAGGCAACCAACCTCGCCAGATCCCCTCCCGGCACCCGAACGCCGGCGGCAACGAGGCCGACCAGCAACAGCGAGACGACGAGCAGCGTCCCGACCCACTCCACCGTCCCCTGCCCCCGCTCCGACTCCCCCATCCACCGCTAAGCCAACGCCACCGACAGCCTCTGCCCTCCGTGTACCGGCATCTCCAGGCGGACCTCCATCCCGGCGGAGATTCGGGGCGCAAGCGCCGATCCCGGCAGGGGTGAAGCGTCTTGTACTTTTTCGCCTTCAGCGCCCCACGGCGTCAGCCGCAAAGCGACCCTCGAAAAAGTTAAGCGAAACCCCTACCGGGATCCGCCCGCTAGAGCTGCTGAATCTCAGCCGCGATGTCCGCCGCCGCCTTTTTGGCGTCGTCGAACAGCATCGAGGTGTTCGGCTCGTAGAAGAGGTCGTTGTCGATGCCGGCGAAGCCGGGGCTCATCGAGCGCTTGATCACGATCACCTGCTGGGCCTGGTCGACTTCGATGATCGGCATCCCGGCGATCGGGCTGTTGGGATCGTTTTTGGCCGCCGGGTTGGTGACGTCGTTGGCGCCGACGACGATGGCCACGTCGGTGCGCGGCAGCTCGGGGTTGATGTCCTCCATCTCCCGCAGCTGCTCGTAGGGGACGTCGGCCTCGGCCAGGAGCACGTTCATGTGGCCGGGCATGCGGCCGGCGACCGGGTGGATCGCGTAGCTGACCGTGATGCCCCGCTTTTCGAGCTCGTTGGCGACCTCCTTGATCGCGTGCTGCGCCTGGGCGACGGCGAGGCCGTAGCCGGGGACGATCACGACCGTGTCGGCGTAGGCGAGCTTGATCGCCGCGTCCTGGGCGGTGACCGAGACGTAGGGGCGCTGCTCGGCGCTGCCGGCGGTTGCCGCCGGGGCGCCGCCGAAGCCGGCGAAGAGGATGTTGCCCACCGAGCGGTTCATCGCCGTCGCCATCTCCATCGTCAGGATCGTTCCCGAGGAGCCGACGATGGTGCCGGCGACGATCAGGGCGACGTTGTCCAGCGCGAAGCCGGCGGCCGCCGCCGAGAGCCCGGTGAAGGCGTTGAGCAGCGAGATCACGACCGGCATGTCGGCGCCGCCGATCGGCAGCACGACGAGGTTGCCGAGCAGCGCCGCGGCGATCAGGATGCCGATGAAGAGCGCCTGCGAGGGATCGCCGTTGTTGACCGCGATGTCGACGCAGGCGGCGAGGATGCCGGCCAGCAGCACGACGTTGATCACCTGCTGGCCGGGCACCGAGAGCGGCCGGGTCGGGATCAGGTCCTGGAGCTTGGCGAAGGCGATGTTCGAGCCCCAGAAGGAGACCGAGCCGACCACGGCGGCCAACAGCGTCGGGATCAGCTCTTCCAGCGGGATGTCGCCGCCGAGCGAGATCCCGTGACGAAGCTCGGACCAGGCGATCAGGGCGACGGCGCCGCCGCCGACCCCGTTGTAGAGGGCGACCATCTGCGGCATCTCGGTCATCTGCACCCGGACCGAGGCGACGAAGCCGATCGTCGAGCCGAGGCCGAGGCCGAGGACGATCAGGCCCCAGTTGCCCATCCCGTCGAGCAGCAGCGTCGTAACCACCGCGACCGCCATGCCGGCGGCGGCGATCATGTTGCCCTGCTTGGCGGAGGTCGGGTGGGTGCCGCGTTTGAGCCCGATGATGAACAGCGAGAAGGCGACTATGTAGAGCGCCGTGGCGGCTTCGCCGCCCGGCTTCAGCACCGCGTCGAGGATCATTTCTTCTCCTCGGCCTTTGGTTTCGGCTTTTTCGAGAACATGCCGAGCATCCGGTCGGTGACCATGAAGCCGCCGACGATGTTGATCGCGCCGAAGGTGATCGCGATCGTGCCGATCACGTACTCGAGCGGGTCGTTGGCGTAGCCGACGACGATCAGGCCGCCGAGCATGACGATGCCGTGGATCGCGTTGGTCTGCGACATCAGCGGCGTGTGCAGCGTGGTCGGGACCTTGGAGATCACCTCGAAGCCGACGAAGGCGGCGAGCACGAGGATCGCGATCTCGGTCATCAGACTCATAGGACACCTCTCTCACGCGCAAATCCGTGCGGACTCGAATGACCGGTGATCACCGCAAGGATTTGCGCTTCACTTGGCCGCCCTCTCGTTCTTGATCTCGCCGCCGGTGGTGATGCAGGCGGCGGCGACGATGTCGTCCTCGAAGTCGACCTTGACCTCGCCCTCCTCGGTGACCAGCAGCCCGAGCAGGTTCTCGAGGTTCTTGGCGTAGAGCTGGGAGGCCGGAGCCGGCATCTCCGAGGCGAGGTTGCGCGGGCCGATCACCTTGACGCCGTTCTCGATCACCGTCTCCCCCGCCACCGTCAGCTCGCAGTTGCCGCCGCTCTCGGCGGCGAGGTCGACGATCACCGAGCCGGGGGCCATCGCGCGGACGGCGTCGGCGGTGATCAGCAGCGGCGCCGGGCGGCCGGGGATCGCGGCGGTGGTGACGATGATGTCCTGTTTGGCGGCGTTCTGAGCGAGGGCGTCGCGGACCTGGGCGTTCTCCTCCTCGGTCAGCGGCCGGGCGTAGCCGCCCTCGCCCTCGGCGTCGGGGATGAAGTCGAGTTCCAGCGGCCGGCCGCCGAGCGAGGCGATCTGCTCCCAGGCGGCGCGGCGGATGTCGAAGCCGGTGACGATCGCGCCGAGGCGCTTGGCGGTGGCGACCGCCTGCAGGCCGGCGACGCCGGCGCCGAGGACGAGGACCTTGGCCGGCGGCACGGTGCCGGCGGCGGTGGTCATCATCCCGAAGAAGCGGCCCGACTCACGGG
Organism: uncultured Solirubrobacterales bacterium; assembly: GCA_963739875.1. Lineage (GTDB taxonomy): Bacteria > Actinomycetota > Thermoleophilia > Solirubrobacterales > 70-9 > VAYN01. The sequence continues at coordinate 90,153 of CAVUCD010000012.1, read as the reverse complement.
CGGCGATCAGCGTCGCCGCGTAGCCGGCGGCGGCGGCCTGGGAGGAGAGCGCGTCCATCGCCTGGGCGCGGGTGGTGCGCGGGATCGCCTCCATCGCGAAGCTGGTGACGCCGGCGGCGGCCAGCGCTTTGTTGGTCTCGGCCGCGGTCCAGGGGGCGAGGTGGCCGATCAGGACCTGGTTGGAGTGGAGCTTGGCCGATCTCCTCGGTGGAGGGGACGGCGACGCGGAGGACGACGTCGGCGCCCCAGGTCGCGCCGGCGTCGACGACGTCGGCGCCGGCGGCCTCGTAGGCGGCATCGGGGTGGCCGGCGGCGTCTCCGGCACCCGACTCGACGAGCACCTCGACGTGCTCGTTCTTCTTCAGCGATTTGACCACGTCAGGGACCAGCGCGACCCGGCGCTCCCCATTCGCGGTCTCTTTAGGTACTCCGATCTTCACGCGGCGCGGAAGGTTATGCGATGAGTCAGGCCGGCGTCTGGACGCCGGAAACGGCGGCCAGGCGCTCAAGGGTGTGCAGCTGCTCGGCCCGCTCGACGTGGACCGGCGAGACGATCAGGCGGTCGATGCCGGCGCCGCGGAAGCGCTCGACCCGCTCCGTGACTTCGGCCTCGGTGCCGACCAGCGAGGTCGCCTCGACGATCTCGTCGGGCATCGCCTCGAAGGCGCCGGCGCGGTCGCCGTCCTGGAAGCGCTTCTGGACCTCGTCGGCGACGTCGCCGAAGCCGAAGCGGTGCGCGAGGTCGACGTAGAAGTTGGTTTTGCGGCTGCCCATGCCGCCGAAGTAGAGGACGAGGCCGGCCTTGACGACGTTCTTGGCCGCCTCGAGGTCGCCGTCGATCGCCACCTGCAGGGAGGGCGAGACCTCGAGGTCCGAGCGCTGGCGCCCGCCCTTGGCGAAGCCGGCCTCCAGGTGCTCGCCCCAGGTCGCCTCGAAGGCGTCGACGCTGAAGAAGATCGGGATCCAGCCGTCGCAGATCTCCGCCGCGAGCTCGACCGATTTGCGCCCGATCGCGCCGACGAAGACCGGGATCTGGTTGCGCAGCGGGTGGAAGTTGAGCTTCAGCGGCTTGCCCTCGCCACCGGGCAGCGGCAGCGTGTAGTGCTCGCCCTGGTGGTCGACCGGGCCCTCGCGGGCGATGATCTCGCGGACCACTTCGATGTACTCCCGGGTGCGGCCCCAGGGCTTCGCGTAGGGAACCCCGTACCAGCCCTCGGAGACCTGCGGGCCGGAGGGGCCGAAGCCGAAGAGGAAGCGGCCGCCGGAGAGTTTGTCGATCGTCGCCCCGGCCATCGCCGCGGCGGCCGGCGGTCGCGCGGGGACCTGCAGGATCGCGGCACCGAGGTTGATCGTCTCGGTCTGCGCCGCCAGCCAGGCGAGCACGCTGACGACGTCGGAGCCGTAGGACTCGGCCGCCCAGACCGACTCGTAGCCGTGGCCCTCGGCGGCCTTGACGACCTCGAGCGCGTCCTCGCCGGCGGGGCCGATGCCCCAGTACCCCAGGTTCAGTCCGAGCTTCAGCGCCATCCGGTCCGCACCCTATTGAATACGGCTATCGAGAACGGCCACCCATCCCCGGAGCAGGGCCTTTCCAGCAGCGAGGCGGCGGCCCGGCTGCGCAAGCTCGGGGCGCCGCCGGAGACCTCCTCGCGCTCGACCTCGAGCATCGTCGCCGGCAACGTCTTCACGCTCTTCAACGCGATCATCGGCGTCTTCTTCGTCCTCGACCTGGCGCTGGGGCTCTACGCGGACTCGCTGTTCGGCCTGATCGCGGTGATCAACTCCTACATCGGCATCCGCCAGGAGCTGAAGGCGAAGGCGACCCTGGACGAGCTCGCGATCCTCGTCGCCCCGCGCGCCAGGGTCGTCCGCGACGGCGAGCTGGTCGAGCTGCTGGCGACCGAGGTCGTGCCCGGCGACGTCGTCGCGGTCGGGCCCGGCGACCAGCTGGTCGCCGACGGCGAGGCGATCGCGAGCCGCGGCATGACCCTCGACGAGTCGATGCTGACCGGCGAGGCCGACGGGATCCAGAAGCGGATCGGCGACCAGCTGCTGTCGGGCTCGTTCTGCGTCTCGGGCTCCGGCCACTACCTCGTCGACGCGGTCCGCGAGGACAGCTACGCCGGCCGCCTCGCCGGCGAGGCGCGGGCCTTCCGCCACCCGCCCTCGCCGCTGCAGGAGGAGGTCAACAGCGTCATCCTCGCCTGCACCTACGTGATGATCCCGCTGGCGGCGATCCTGCTCTTCACCCTCAGGATCCGCCACGTCAGCCTCGACGAAGCCGCGCAGACGGCGACGGCCGGGCTGGTGACGCTGATCCCCGAGGGGCTGGTGCTGCTGATGAGCGTCACCTTCGCGGTCGCCGCCGTGCGGTTGGCCCGCCGCGACACCCTGATCCAGCAGATGAGCGCCAGCGAGAGCCTCGCCGCCGTCGACACGATCTGCGTCGACAAGACCGGCACGCTGACCGCCGGCGAGCTGCACCTGGCCGGGGTCGAGTTCGCCGAGGGCGTCGACCCGGCCGCCGCGGCCGCGGCCCTGGCCCGCTTCGCGGCCAGCGCCGGCGACCGCAACAGCACCCTGGAGACGATCGCCGAGCGCTACCCCGGCGAGGCGGTGAGGGTCGACGCCGAGGTCCCCTTCTCCTCGGAGTGGAAGTGGAGCGGGCTGGCGCTGACCGGCAGCGGCGGCTCCGGCGGCTCGACCTTCGTCCTCGGCGCGCCCGACGTCCTCGCCGAGAGCGGCGCCCTGACCCTGCCGCCCGGTCTCGCCCGCAAGCTCGAGGAGGAGACCGCGGCGGGCCGGCGGGTCGTCGCCTTCGGCCAGTCGAGCGAGGCGCTGCCGGCGGACGCGGGCGCCGCGCCGCCGCCGCGACTGGCGCCGCTGGCGCTGATCGTGCTCGAGGAGACCCTGCGCCCCGACGCCGCCGAGACGATCGCCTTCATGCGCGAGCAGGAAGTCGACCTGAAGCTGATCTCCGGCGACGCCCGCGCCACCGTCACCGCCGTCGCCTACGCGGTCGGGGTGCCGCGCGACGCCGGCGTGATCGAGGGGCCCGAACTGCCCGAGGACCCCGACGAGCTGGCCGCGGCGGCGCTCGCCAACACGATCTTCTGCCGGATCAAACCGGAGCAGAAGAAAGCCCTGGTCGGCGCCCTGGTCGGCGCCGGGCGCTACGTGGCGATGATCGGCGACGGCGTCAACGACGTGCCGGCGCTGAAGACGGCGCGGATGGCGGTGGCGATGGGCTCCGGCGCCCAGGTGACCAAGGGCGTCGCCGACGTCGTCCTGCTCAAAGACCAGTTCTCGCGCCTGCCCGAGGCGGTCGGCGAGGGACGGCGGATCGCCCGCAACATCCACCGCCTCGGCCGCCTCTACCTGACCAAGACGGTCTACGCGGCGGCGCTGATCCTGCTCGTCGCCGTGCCCGGCTTCGCCTTCCCCTTCCTCCCCCGTCACCTGACCCTGGCGGCGCTGCTGACGATCGGCATCCCCTCCTTCGTGCTGGCGCTGGCGCCCTCCGACGGTCCGCTCTATCGCGGCCACCTGCTGAAGTCGCTGGCCGCCTTCGCGGTCCCGGCCGGGCTGGCGACGGCGCTCGGCTCGATCCTCTCCTTCTTCCTCGTCGACACCGTCGCCGGCGCCAGCCTCGACGCCGGCCGCACCGCGGCGACGACGACCCTGATCGTGCTCGGCCTCGCCTTCGTGCTGCTGCTGGAGCGCGGCCCCGGCCGCGAGCACATCGCGATCCAGAGCTACATGCTGGCGATGGTCGCCGGGCTCGGCGCCCTCTACGCGCTGATCCTCGCCGCCGCGCCGATCCGCGACTTCTTCGAGATGACCCTGCTCAACTCGACCCAGTGGTTCCTGGCGATGCTCTCCGCCGCGGTCGGCCTGACGATCGCCAGCGCCCTCTGGCGCCTGCCGCAGATCGAACGGCTGGAAGCCCCGGCGGACGTGCCGAGAAGACGCCTGACGAGTGTCCATGGCCGCAGCGGCGCCGATTTTCGACCTCTGGGCCATGTCGAGCGGCGCCCGCACCGTGCCTAGCGTGCTGAGCATGGCGACGACCTTGAATCCGGCCCGCCCCTTTCCCGGCGCCGGCGAAGTACCCGCTCGGACGCGGGTCACTATCGACGAGGCGTTCGCCGCGACCGGCGTTCCGCGCCCTCCCTACGCGGACGTGCTCGACGCGCTCGCGCGGCAAGACCTGGTGGAGCTGCGCGAGCGCGTCCGGTCCAACGCCGCCGCCCTCGGCCTCTCCTTCGGCCCCGGCCGCCCGATGGTCGTCGACCCGGTGCCGCGGCTGATCGACGGCCGCCGAGTGGAAGCCGCTCGAGGCCGGCCTGCTGCAGCGGGCCCGGGCGCTCAACGCCTTCCTCGCCGACGCCTACGGCGGCCAGCGGATCTTCGACGCCGGCGTCGTGCCGCGGCGCCTGCTCGAGACCTCGCCCGGGTACGAGCCGCGCATGCACGGCCTGCTCGATCCCGCGGTCCCGGCGGCGACCGTCGCCGGCCTCGACCTGATCCGCGACGAGAGCGGCGAGATGCTGGTCCTCGAGGACAATCTGCGGATGCCCTCCGGCTGCCAGCCTACGCGCTGGCCGTGCGCGAAGCGGTCGCGCCGGAGCTCGGCGCCGTCGGTCCGGCCCCGCGGGCCTCGACGACTACGTCGCGGCTGCTCGGCGCGGCGATCCGCGCCGCCGCTCCGGACGGCCGCGCCGACCCGGCCGCCGCGATCGTCTCCGACGGCCCCGAGAGCGGCGCCTGGTACGAGCACCGCCGGCTCGGCCGCGAACTCGACATCCCGGTCGTGACCCCGCGCCAGCTCGAGGTGACGAAGGGGCGCCTCTACTGCCGCCAGGTCGCGCGAGCGCGCGCCCGTCGACGTCGTCTACCGCCGCCTCGACGAGGACCGCCTGAGCGCGCCCGACGGCAGCCTGACCGCCGCTCGGCGAGCTGCTGCTGCCGGCGCTGCGAGTCGGGCCGGCTGCGCTGCGTCAACGCCTTCGGCACCGGCGTCGCCGACGACAAGCTCGCCCACGCCTACGCCGAGAGCATGGTCCGCTTCTACCTCGGCGAGGAGCCGCTGCTGCGCTCGGTCCCGAGCTTCGACCTCTCCGACGAGATGGCCCGCAAGGAGGCGCTGGAGCGGCTCGACGAGCTGGTGCGTCAAGCCGCGCGACGGCTTCGGCGGCCACGGCGTGACGATCATGCAGCGGGCGACCGCGCCGCCCAGCGCCGGCGCGCGATCGGGCTGCTGCGCCGCCGGCCCGAGGGCTTCGTCGCCCAGGAGACGGTCCAGCTCTCCAGCCACCCGACCGTCTGCGGCGCCCGCCTGCGGCCGCGCCGCGTCGACCTGCGGCCCTTCGTCGTCAGCGCGCCGGCCGGGATCGGCGGCGATGCCCGGCGGGCTGACCCGCTACGCCCGCGGCGCCGGCGAGATGGTCGTCAACAGCTCGCGCGGCGGCGGCTGCAAGGACACCTGGGTGGTCGAGGCCGGCCGGAGGCGGGCGATGAAGCGCCGCTCGCTCGCCTCGCGCCACGAGCGCCCGCTGATCGGCGTCACCACCTCCGAGGTGCGCCCGGCCGAGCGCGTCGACCCGACCCCCGAGGGCGAGCCGCGGGGCCAGCGAGATGGCGCTCGGCCTGCCCTACCTGCGCGGGCTCGAGGCGGCCGGCGGGCTGCCGCTGGTGATGCCGCCGCTGAGCGAGGACGCGATCGAGCCGCTGCTCGACCGCCTCGACGGGATCTGCCTCTCCGGCGGGCCCGACCTCGACCCGCGCGAACTACGGCGCCGGGCCGCACCCGGAGCTGGGGCCGACCGAGCCCGACCTCGACCGCTTCGAGCTCGCGGTCGCGCGGCGGGCCGACGCCCGCGAGATGCCGATCCTGGCGATCTGCCGCGGCACCCAGGCGCTCAACATCGTCCGCGGCGGCGCCCTGCACCAGCACCTCCCCGAGATCTCCGACGAGATCGCCCACCGCCAGCAGACCCCGGCGACCAGACCAGCCACCCGGTCGCGATCGACCCCGAGAGCCGCCTCGCGGCGGCGCTCGGAGGGCAGCGAGATCGACGTCAACTCCTTCCACCACCAGGCGATCGACCGGCTCGGCGACGGCCTGGTGGTCAGCGCCCGGCGCCGGACGGGACGATCGAGGCGGTCGAGGACCCGACCCGGCCGTTCCTGATCGGCGTCCAGTGGCACGCCGAGACGCTCGTCCACCGCCCCTACGAGGCAGCGCCTCTTCCGCCGCTTCGTCGAGGCCTGCCGCGACGACGGGGCCGCGTTCCGCGGCGCCGCGGCCGCGAGGTCGCGTGAGCGCCGGCGACGCGCCGGCACGCTGCCGGCCTGGGCGACCTGGGCGGAGCCCCACGAGATCGGTCCCGTACACGGTCGGGATCGAGGAGGAGGTGATGCTGCTCGACCAGCTCACCTGGGCGCTCGCCCACCGGATCGACAGCGTCCTGCCCCGCCTCCCCCACGGCAGCACCGCCAGCTTCACCGCCGAGACCCACGGCTCGGCGCTCGAGATCCAGACCGGAGTCCACGCCCGGATCGGCGAGGCGATCGACGGAGCTGCGCGGCGCTGCGGACCGAGCTCGACGGCACCCTGCGGCCGCTCTCGATGCGGGCCGCCAGCGCCGGCACCCACCCCTTCGCGGTCTGGCAGGAGATCGTCGTCTCCGCCGGCGAGCGCTACCAGTTCGTCTACGGCTCGATGCGCGAGCTGGCCCGCCGCGAGCCGACCTTCGGCCTCCACGTCCACGTCGGCGTCCCCGACCCCGAAGCCGCGATCCACGCCGCCAACCGCCTCCGCACCCACATCCCCCTGCTGCTCGCGCTCTCGGTCAACTCGCCCTTCTGGCAGGGCCGCGACACCGGCCTCGCCTCGGCCCGGACGCCGCTCTTCCAGGCCTTCCCCCGGGTCGGCATCCCCCGCGCCTTCGCCGACTACGCCGAGTACGTCGAGTCGGTCGACGTGCTGATCCGCTGCGACGCCGTGCCCGAGCCGACCTTCCTCTGGTGGGACGTGCGCCCGCAGCCGCGCTTCGGCACCGTCGAGGTGCGGATCATGGACGCGCAGACGACGCTCGCCGACACCGCGGCGATCGCCGCCCTGGTCCAGTGCATCGTCCGGCTCGAGGTCGAGGAGGGAGCCCAGACCTGCGAACGGCGGCATGCCCGCCGAGGTGCTCGCCGAGAACCGCTTCCTCGCCGCCCGCGACGGCATGGACGCCGAGCTGATCGAGCCCGAGCTGGGCCGGCGGGTCCCCGCCCGCGACGCTGCTCGCCGAACTGGTCGCCGACTGCCGCCCGCACGCCGAGGAGCTCGGCTGCGCAGCCGAGCTGGAGACGGTGATCGCGACTCGGCCGATCGGACCGGCGCCGAGCGCCAGCTCGAGCTGTCGCGCTCGCTCGGCTCGCTGCCGCGGCTCGTCGCCGTGCTCGCCGACGAGTTCCTCGCCGCGCCTGACGGCGCTGCCTGGTCAGGCGTCGGCGGGAGGTATCACGAACTGGGTGACGATCAGATTCGCCGCGAGCTTCGTCTCGCCCGTCGCGGATCCGCTCGATCCGCACCTCGATCACGACGGTGCTGCGGCCGACGTGAAGCGGCTCGGCCTCGGCGACGATCTCGTCGCCGAGCAGACCGGCGGCGAAGACGTTCAGCTTCAGCTCGATCGTCGTGAAGTCGTGGTTCGGCGGGATGTTGCGGAAGGTCGCCCAGGCGGCGACCGTGTCGCCGAGCGCCGTCCAGACCCCGCCGTGGACGAAGCCGCCGGGGTGCAGGTGGCGGCGGTCGACGACGATCCGGCCACGGGCGTGGGTCGACTCGATCTCCAGCGGCTCGATCCCGAGATCGCCAGGGAAGCTGTCCCTGGCGAACTCGCGGATGTCCTCCGGCCTGATCTGCGACATGTCGGTCATCTAGCGACCCCCGTCTGAGGTCAGTTGACCTCAGACGCGTTCGACCAGCATCGCCTTGCCCTGACCGCCGGCGACGCACATCGTCTCCAGGCCGACCTGGTGGTCGTCGGTCTCCATCACGTTGAGCAGGGTGCCCATGATCCGGGCGCCGGTCATCCCGAACGGGTGGCCGAGGGCGATCGCGCCGCCGTGGGTGTTGAGCTTGTCTTCGGCGATGCCGCATTCGTCCATGATCGGGATCACCTGGGCGGCGAAGGCCTCGTTGAGCTCGACCGCGCCGACGTCGTCGATCGTCATCCCGGCCCGGTCGAGCACCTTCTTGATCGCGCCGATCGGGGCCACGCCCATCAGCTCGGGCTCGTTGCCGTAGGTGGCGGCGGTGATGATCCGGGCGCGCGGGGTCAGGCCCAGCTCCTTGGCCTTGGTGTCGCTCATGATCAGCACCGCGGCGGCGCCGTCGTTGAGCGGGCAGGAGTTGCCGGCGGTGACTCCGCCGCCGCCGAAGGCCTCGGGCAGTTCGGAGAGCTTCTCCAGCGTCGAGGAGGCGCGGGGGCCGTCGTCTTTGGCGACCTCGGTGCCGTCGGGGAGCGTCACCGGGACGATCTCGCGGTCGAAGAAGCCGTCTTCCTGCGATTTCACCGCCAGTTCCTGCGAGCGCTGGGCGAACTTGTCCATGTCCGCGCGGCTGACCTCGTACTTGTTGGCGACGTTGACGGCGGTCAGGCCCATGTCGATGTAGGCGTTGGGCTGGCCGTTGTTGCCGAGCAGGTTCTCGTTGCGGTCGTCGGCGCCGGCGGCCTCGGTGCGCTCGTTGTAGCGGCTCACCCACTCGACGCCGACGGCGAGGTAGGCGTCGCCCTCGCCGGCCTTGATCGCGTTGCCGGCGTGGCGGATCGCGTCGAGGCTGGAGGAGCAGTAGCGCGAGACGGTGACGCCGTTGACCGACTGCGGCAGCTTCTCGGAGAGCAGCGAGACGATCCGGCCGAGGTTGAACGCCTGCAGGCCCTGCGGCATGCCGACGCCGCAGAAGAGGTCCTCGATCAGGGCCGGGTCGACCTCGGGGTTGCGCTCGAGCAGCTGGTCGACGACGAAGGCGCCCATCTCGTCCGGGCGCAGCTGGGCGAGCGAGCCCTTGAAGGCACGGCCGATCGGCGTGCGAAGGGTGTCGACGATGACTGCTTCGGGCATGCGTTTTCTCCTTGGGCGCTAGAGGGCGTCTGAATGCGGGCAGCAGCGTAGTTGACGGAGGAGATGGGCGTCTTGTGCGAAAACGCACGTTATTTCCCCATCTTGTCCCCTAGCTGCGTTACATTCGGCTCAATCCACCTCGCATGGAACGCGAGCCTTGCCGCGAAGCGGCAGCGAAAGGAGGGACCTTCATGCCCGAGGGCTACTGCGTCAAAGAGCGTAAGAAGGTTGAGATCCAGGACGCCAAACAGGTGACCATGAAGAACGGTCGCCCGGCGATCCAGGGCACTTGCCCCGATTGCGGGACGAAAATCTTCAAGATCGGGAAACTCTAAGCCGGTCCCTTGAAGCTGCCGCCTCCCGGCGCCGGCCCGAGCCGGTGCCGGGGGCGACTCCCTATTTCCGCGCCACGAGCTGAACCTGGCGCTCCCGTCCTGCGTAGACCGGGCGTCGTGATCCTCTTCCCTGCTTCAAGATCGCTCTGATGCCTCCCGGCGCGCTCAGCCACGAGCGAGATGTGCGCGAGGCCTACGCCGCGCACTCCGGCGAGCTCTACGGCTTCGCCGTTCGCTCGCTCGACGACCCCGGCCTCGCCGAAGAGGCGGTGCAGGAGACCTTCCTCCGCGCCTGGCGCGCGGGCGAGCGCTTCGACCCGGAGATCGGCTCGCTGCGCACCTGGCTGTTCGCGATCCTGCGCAACGTCGTCATCGACCTCGGCCGGGCGCGATCGGTGCGGCCGAAGATCAGCCAGGGTGGGATCGAGCCCTCGGTCGAACCGCTCGACGAGGCGCTGCTCTCCTGGCAGGTCGAGGAGGCGATGCGGCGGATCGGCGACGACCATCGCCGGGTCCTGGTCGAGACCTACTACCGCGGCCGGCCCTACGCCGAGGTCGCGGCCGAGCTCGGCGTCCCGGAGGGAACCGTGAAGAGCCGCGTCTATTACGGCCTGCGGGCCCTGCGTGTCGTCCTCGAGGAGATGGGCTATGAAGACTGAGAACTGCCGTGACTGGCGCGAGTCGCTCGGCGCCTACGCGCTCGGACACCTCTCGAGCGAGGAGCGAGCCGGTCTCGAGGCGCACCTCGAGGGCTGCCCCGAGTGCCGGGCCGAGGTGAAATCGCTGAGCGGGGTGGCCCTGCTGCTCCCCCACGCCGACCCCGAGCGTTTCGGCCCGGCGCCCCAGCCCTCGCCGGAGCTGGGCAAGCGGATCGAGGCGACGATCGCGGCCGACCGCCAGGCGATCCGCAGGAGCAGGCGCCGGCGCCGCTTCAGCCTGGCCCTGGGCGGCGGGATCGCCACGGCGGCCGTGGCGGCCGCGCTGGCGCTGGTGATCCTTCCCGGCGGCGGCGGCGAGCCCAAGCAGCACGTCGACTTCGCCTCGCTGCCGGCCGGCGTCAAGATCGGCGCGACTCTCGAACCGCACGTCTACGGCACCGAGATCAACATGTACGTGAGCGGGATCCGCTCCGGCACCCTCTGCCAGGTCTTCCTCCGCGGACCGCACGGGGTCAGGGTTTCCGCCGGGAGCTTCCGCTACCGCTGGGGCGACGACTCGACGGCGGAGCTGAGCTCGGCCCTCGACCTCTCGCGAACCACGGCGATCGAAGTCCACGCCGGCAACCGAATTTTCAGAGCACCAGTCGGCGGGGAGTCGACGGCGGCAATCGACAATCAAAACCAGGAGGACGCCACGTGAGCAGGTCTACCTATGTATTCGCGCTGCTGGCAGTTGCCGCGGCGATGGCAATCGCGGGCTGCGGCAGCAGCAGTAACAGCAGCAGCTCCACCGAAGCCTCAGGCAGCGAGACGTCAAGCGCCGGCTCCGAAAGCTCCAGCGGCGAAAAGCGCCGCCAGCGACGACTGAAACGACCTCCTCGACCCCGGTCGCGGCAGTCTCGGTCGGCACCGCCGCGAACGTCGGCAAGGTCCTGGTCGACTCCAAGGGCATGACGCTCTACGACTTCCAGAAAGACCAGAAAGGCAGCGGCAAATCGAAGTGCTCCGGCGCCTGCGCCGCCGCCTGGCCGCCGCTCCTCACCGGCGCCGAAGCCGAAGCGATGACCGGCGTCCAGGCTTCGATGCTGGGCACGATCAAGCGCAGCGACGGCACCACCCAGGTGACCTACGCCGGCTGGCCCCTCTACACCTTCGTCGAGGACAAGAAGCCCGGCGAAGACAACGGCACCGACAGCAAGGCCTTCGGCGCCTCCTGGTACCCGCTGCACCCGAACGGCGAAAAGGCCGGGCACTAGCCGGCTGGCTAGGAGCGCTTGCGGTAGGAGATCGAGGGCGGCACCAGGGCTCTCAGCTCGGCGAGCAGCCGGGCTGAGAGCTCAGCCGGCTCCTCGTCCGGCCGCGGCTGACCGCCGGCCGGATCGAAGAAGCGGACGCTGATCCGCGGCCGGCGGGGGAAGCCGGTGAGGTCCGAGGTGCCCTCGATCGCGACCAGGGTGACGTGCGCCTCCGGCACCTCCAGGGCCAGCCGGCCGACGCCGCTGCGCGCCCGCAGCACCTTGCCGCGCGAGCGGGTTCCTTCCGGGAAGACGCCGATGCAGGCACCGGCCCGCAGGGTCTCGATCGCCCGCGACAGCGCCTCCTTGTCGCCGGCGCCGCGTTCGATCGGGATCTGACCCATCCCGTTGAGGATCGGGCTGAGGCCGCGCACCTTCCAGAGATCCGATTTGGCCAGCGCCCGGATCTGCCGATGCCGCACCGCCGCGACGCCGACCATGACCGGATCCCAATGGCTGTCGTGGTTGCCGACGACGAGCAGCGGGCCGCTCTCGGGCAGCGCCTCCAGCCCCTCCACCCGCAGCCGTCCCCACAGCGCAACCGGCCGGCTGAGGGCCATCGCGGCGCGGTAAGTGCGGGTTCGCTCCTGCATACGGGACGTGAGTTCTACGCGTTCGCGGCGAACTTGGCTCAGCCGGTCGCGTCGACGGCGCGCCGCAGGAGGTCCCGCAGCGCCCGCCGGTCGGCCTCGGAGAGGCCCCGCAACCAGGCCGGCGGCTTCTCCACCGCCCGCATCAGGCGGCCGCGGACGCGGCGGCCCTCGGCGCTCAGCGCGATCAGCTTCACCCGGCGGTCCTGCTCGGATGGCCGGCGGATCGCCAGGCCCTTCTCTTCGAGCGCGTCGACGATGCCGGTGACGTTGGAGGGGTCGCAGTGGAGGAGCTCGCGACATCGCTCATCGTCTGCGGCTGGTCGAGGAAGCGGAGCGCCCCGAAGGCGGCCGGTCGCAGGCCGAGCTTGTGGGCGATCTCGATGAACGGCGGCGGGTAGACGAGCGCGGCGAGCAGGCCCCAGGCCTCGCGGGCGATGTCGCCCTTCCCGGCCCCATTGCTCGCTTTGGTCTTTGCGCGCCACGAAAGCTATTGTAACCCCAATCTTTGATAACCTCAACTTTCGAGTTGTCAGCCAAGCTGAGGAAGGGACGATGGCAGCAGAAGACGGCAGAGCGCGCCGGCATCGAAGTCGACGGCCTCGTGCGCGAGTTCAAGAAAGGGCCGCGGGCCGTCGACGGGATCGACCTGCGGGTCGAGCCGGGCGAGATCTACGGCTTCCTCGGCCCCAACGGCGCCGGCAAGTCGACGACGGTGCTGATGCTGACCACCCTGCTCCCGCCCACCGCCGGCACCGCCCGCGTCGCCGGCTTCGACATCGTCACCGAAGGGCCGCGGGTGCGCTCGCGCGATCGGCGCCGCGCTGCAGGAAGCGGCGCTCGACCCGCTGCTGACCGGCCGCGAGCACATGCGGCTGCAGACGGCGCTGCACGGCCTCGCCAAGGCCGAACGCGAAAAGCGCGGCGACGAACTGCTCGAGCGGGTCGGCCTCACCAAGGCCGCGGACCGCAAGGTCGGCGGCTACTCGGGCGGGATGAAACGGCGGCTCGACCTGGCGCTGGCCCTCGCCCATCGGCCCCGGATCCTCTTCCTCGACGAGCCGACCACCGGCCTCGACATCCAGAGCCGCACCGCGCTCTGGGAGGAGGTCGCGCGGCTGGCCGGCGAGGACGGCGTCACCGTCTTCCTCACCACCCAGTACCTCGAGGAGGCCGACGCGCTCGCCGACCGGGTCGGGATCATCGACCACGGCAAGATCGTCGCCGAGGGCACGCCGGCCGAGCTGAAGGCCGAGATCGGCCGGCCGACGGTCGAAGCGGTGCCGCGCGACCCGGCGCGAGCGCGAGCGCATGCTGGCCGTCCTCGCCCGCTTCGGCGAGCCCGCCGACGCCTCGCCGAAAGGCGCCGCGGTGCGGCTCGCCGGCGGCGACTCGGAGCTGGCCGAGGTGGTGCGCGCGCTCGACGCCGAGGGGATCGCGATCGAGCACCTGCAGCTGCACGCGCCCTCGCTCGACGACGTCTTCCTGGCCAAGACCGGCCGCACGCTCGAGGGCGCCGAAGAGGCCGAGGAGGAGGCCGAGGACGCCGCGGCGGAGGCCGGGAGCCCGGCGTGAGCGGCGGCCTCGCGCACCCAGGTCGGGCAGCTCGCCCGCCGCTCGGTCCTGCGGACCCTGCGCCAGCCGGCGCAGATCGTCCCCGCGCTGATCTTCCCGCTGTTCCTGCTGGCGGTGAACTCGGGCGGGCTGAAAGACGCGACCAACCTGCCCGGCTTCCCGACCGACTCCTACCTCACCTTCGCCCTCGCGATCACCTTCATGCAGGGCGCGCTGTTCTCGGTGATGAACTCCGGCACCGACCTCGCCCGCGACATCGAGACCGGCTTCCTCAACCGCATGGCGCTGACCCCGCTGCGCGGCGCGGCGCTGCTCAGCGGCCTGCTCGCCGGCGCGCTGATGCTGGGCCTGATGCAGGCGCTCGCCTACCTGATCGTCGGCCTTCGCCGGCGCCGAACTGGCCGCCGGGGTCGGCGGCTTCCTCGTCATCATCGCCCTCTCGGTCGACGGTCACCGTCGCCTTCGGCACGATCGGCCTCTTCGCCGCCCTGCGGACCGGCTCCGGCGAAGCGGTCCAGGGCCTCTTCCCGGTCTTCTTCGTCTTCCTCTTCCTCTCCTCGATGGCGCTGCCGCTGAACCTGATCCAGACCGACTGGTTCCACACCGTCGCCACGATCAACCCGGTCTCCTACCTGCTGCAGGCGTTCCGCTCGCTGCTGATCGAAGGCTGGGACGCCGGGCAAGATCGCGCTCGGCTTCGGCATCGCCGTGGCGATCCTGGCGCTCGGGATGTTCGCGCGCCAGCAGCGCCCTGAAGACGCGGCTGGTGCGCACGTGAGCGAGCCCCGGCACCCCCGGCCTGCGCACGATCGCCCGCGCGGTCGCCTGGCGCAGCATCCACAACTTCCTCACCAACACGGCCCTGCTGATCCCGGCGCTGATCTTCCCGCTCTTCTTCTTCGCCTCCTTCGCCGGCGGCCTCTCGGCGGTCGGCAACGTCCCCGGCTTCGACTTCCCGACCGGCTACACCGCCTTCCAGTACGTCTTCGTGCTGCTGCAGTCGGCGGCCTTCGGCGGCGTCTTCACCGGCTTCGGCATCGCCCGCGACTTCGAGACCGGCTTCGGCCGCCGCTACCTGCTCGCCGCCACCGACCGCCGCGGGATCATCGCCGGCTACGCGCTCGCGGCGCTGGTCCGCGCCTTCGTCACCTGGACGGTCCTCACCGTCGTCGCCCTCGTCGCCGGGATGAACATCGACGGCTGCGGCGTCGACCTGGTCGGCCTGTACACGCTGGCGATCCTGGTCAACATCGCCGCGACCCTCTGGGCGTCCGGGGTGGCGATGCGGGTGCGCTCGATCCAGGGCGGGCCGCTGATGCAGCTGCCGGTCTTCCTGATCCTCTTCCTCGCCCCGGTCTACGTGCCGCTCACCCTGCTCAGCGGCTGGATCCACGCGGTCGCCTCGGTCAACCCGGTGACCGCGCTGCTCGAGGCCGGCCGCGGCTTCATCTCCGGCGACCCGACCGTGGTCGCCCTCGCCTTCGCGCTCGGCATCGGCCTGCCGATCGTCTTCGCCCTCTGGGCGCGCGGCGGCCTGCGCCGCGCCGAAGCGGCCGGCTGAATGAACCGCACCAGAATTTCTAAGTGACGAAAATCACTCCCCCGGGTAGCTGCAGACCGAGGAGGCTCGCGGATCTGGCTTTCTGCAGGGCAATCCCGGCAAATGAAGATCGCTCCGAGACCGACGAACTAAAGTGTCAAATGTGACGCAGAAGCCACTGGAGCTGATCCTTGCCCGCAACCTGATGTCCGCGCTCTCGACCCCGGCGTTCCTGGTCGACGAGGGCGGGGTCCTGGTCTTCTACAACGAGGCCGCGGGCCTCCTGCTCGGCAAGCGCTTCGAGGAGCTCGGCACGGTCGGCGTCGAGGAGTGGGGCTCGCTCTTCGGCCCCTTCGACACGGGCGGCGCGCCGATCCCCTACGACGAGCTGCCGCTGGTCAAGGCGGTCCGCGACGGCCGCCCGGCCCACGCCGAGTTCGCGATCCGCTCCAGCGACGGCGCCAGCCACGCGGTCGAGGCCTCCGCCTTCCCGATCCTCACCGCGCACGGCACCCAGGGCGCGATCGCCGTCTTCTGGCCGACGCAGGCCGCCAGCAACGGGGCGGGGCCGGCGTGAAGGTCAAGCTCTGGGGGACCCGCGGCTCGATTCCCGCCCCCGGGCCGGAGACGATCCGCTACGGCGGCAACACCTCCTGCGTCGGGGTCACCCTCTCCGACGGCTCGCTGCTCGCCCTCGACGCCGGCAGCGGCATCCGCAGCCTCGGGCTGGCGCTGGGGGACGAGCCGACACGGCTCCACATCCTCCTCACCCACCTCCACCTCGATCACATCCTCGGCCTCGCCTTCTTCGCCCCCGCCTTCCTGCCCCAGACCGAGATCGTGATCTGGGGGCCCGCCTCGCCGGAGGCGGCGCTGCGCGACCGCATCGCCCGCTACATCTCCGCCCCGCTCTCGCCGGTGGAGGTCAGGGAGCTGCCCTGCGACGTCTCCTTCCGCCACTGCCCGGAGACCGAGTGGGAGATCGGCTCGGCGCGGATCCGCGCTGCCTCGGTCTCCCACCGCGGGCCGACGCTCGGCTTCAGGATCGACGACGGCGACTCCTCGCTGACCTACATCCCCGACCACGAGCCGGGGCTCGGCGCCGACCTCGACCGGCTCGAGGAGGACTGGATCTCCGGCTTCGGACTCGCCCGCGACACCTCGCTGCTGATCCACGACGGTCAGTACTCCGACAGCGAGTACCCGGAGCACGTCGGCTGGGGGCACTCGGCGCTGAGCCACTCGCTCAGCTTCGCCCGCCGCACCGGGGCCGAGCGGACGATCCTCTTTCACCACGACCCGCTTCACTCCGACGATTTCCTCGATCGGCTCGGCGACCAGGCCCGCCTCGACTGGGCGGCGCTCGACGGCAAGGAGGGCGCGATCGAGCTCGGCGCCGAGCGGGTCGAGTACGAGTTGCCGGTGCGGGCTGCGCGCCCAGCCGCCACCGTCTGAGCGTTACCCTTCTGGACGTGCTGTCGACCACTCGGATCGAGGCGGCCGCCGAGCGCTCGCCGCTGGTCGGCGAAGCGTTCGAGACGGCGCGGAGCGCGCACGCCGGCCAGATCCGCAACGGCAGCGGCGGCCGACCGTACATCGAGCACCCGATGTCGGTCGCGGAGGAGCTCGCCAAGCACGGCTGCTCCGACACGGTGCTGGCGGCGGCGCTCCTGCACGACGTCGTCGAGGAGAGCGAGATCGAAGTCGAGCAGCTGCGCCAGCAGTTCGGCGATGGCGTCGGCGGCCTCGTCGCGGCGCTGACCGACGCCGAAGAGATCGAGGACTACGAACGGCGCAAGGACGTCCACCGCGCCGACGTCGAGGCCGCCGGCGACGAGGCGCTGGCGATCTACGCCGCCGACAAGCTCGCCAACATCCGCGCTCTTCGCGGCGTCTACACCGAGCAGGGCGAGGCGGTCGGCGAGGAGCTGAAGGCGCCGCTCGACGTCAAGGTCGCGGTCTGGGAGGCGGACGTGCGCCTGCTCCGCTCCGCCTACCCGGAGCTGCCCTTCCTCGACGAGCTCGAAGATCAGCTCAGGGGTCTTCGGGAAGATCGACTTGCGAAAGACCCGCCGCCAGGTACCTGAAGCGGCGCCGCAGCGGCAGCAGCAGCCAGAAGACGACGAACATCGTCAGGGCGAGGGCGCTGGTGATCGCGGTCATCGCCGGGTCGAAGAGGACTTCGGTGATCAGCATGATCGCCCCGGTCATCGCCAGCGCCAGGAAGGCGAGGCCGGCGATCGCGAAGCGGTTGGCGAGGAAGACGAGCCGGCGCTTGTGCTGGAAGTGGAAGGTGAGCCGGTGGTATGCCGAGGGCGCGATCAGCATCACCGCCGAGGTCGCGGTCAGCAGCAGGGTCGCGAAGTAGACGTCCCTCTCGAACGGGGTGATCTTGCTGAAGTTCTGCTGGAACGGCACCGCGAGCAGGAAGGCGAAGAGAACCTGCACTCCCGGCAGGGCGACGCGCAGCTCCTGCAGCAGCTCGCCGAGGTTGCGGTCGAGCCGCTCGTCCTCGGTCTCGTCCCTCCCTGACGGCCGGTCCACCATGCGCTCACCATAGGCGAAGCGAACTCGGCGTAGGATCGCGCGATGGGAAGGCTGGCGGTCATCCTCGGCAGCAACGCGCTGGGGCCGGGGGGCGGGGAGATCGCCGCGGCCGCGGCCGAGCACGGAGCGGCGATCGTGCAGCGCCATGGCGCCGCCGGCGACCCCTACGTCCTCCCCCACCAGATCGATCACGCCGCCAACCTGCGGCCGCTGCTCGAGCAGGGCTGCGACCGGGTGCTGGCGATCGGCTCGGTCGGCTCGCTCAGCACCGAGCTCGGGGTCGGCAGCCTGCTCTGCCCCGACGACTTCATCGCCCTCCACCTCGGCCTCTCGATCTTCGACGACCGGCGCGCCCACACCGCGCCGGGGTTCGACCCACGCTGGCGCGGCGAAGTGATCTCCGCCTGGCAGGCCGGCGGACAGTCGCCACGCGACGGCGGCGTCTACTGGCAGACGATCGGCCCCCGCTTCGAGACCCCGGCCGAGATCCGGATGATGGCCCCCCACGCCGACGTGGTCGGGATGACGATCGCCTCCGAGTGCGTCGTCGCCGGCGAGCTCGGACTCGAATACGCGGCGCTCTGCGTGGTCGACAACCTCGCCAACGGGCTCGGCGCCGAGCCGGCTCAGCGTCGACGAGCTGGAGGCCGACCGCGTCGCCAACGCGACCCGTCTCCGCGACGGCCTGGCGGCGGTGCTGCCGCGACTCGGGGCGGTGGGACGGTGAGCCTGGCGGTGAAGAACGCGCTGCTCGACGGCGAGCTGGTCGGGCTGCGCTGCGAGGACGGCCTGATCGCCGCGATCGGCGCCGGGGTCGAGGCGGCGCCCGGCGACGAGACGATCGACGCCGCCGGCGCGCCGCTGGTCGCGCCGCTGGTCAACGGCCACACCCACGCGGCGATGACGCTGTTCCGCGGCAGCGGCGGCGACCTGCCGCTGATGCCGTGGCTGCAGGAGCTGATCTGGCCGATCGAGGCGAAGCTCGACGAGGAGGACGTCTACTGGGGCACCCGGCTGGCCTGCGCGGAGATGATCCGCACCGGGACGACGCGGTTCTGGGACATGTACTGGCAGCCGGAGGCGACGGCGCGAGCGGTGGCCGACGCCGGGATCCGGGCCACCGTCGGCGCGCCGCTCTTCGACCACGACGGCGACGCCGAGCGGATGCGGGGCTCGGCCCTCGAGAGCCTCGAAGCGCTCTCGCGGCTCGACCCGCGGGTCTCCCCCGCCCTCGCCCCGCACGCGATCTACACCGTCAGCGAAAGCTCGCTGCGCTGGATCGCCGAGCTCGGCGCCGAGCGCGGGGTGCCGATCCAGATCCACCTCTCGGAGACCGCGCAGGAGGTCGAGGACTGCCTCGCCGCGCACGACATGCGCCCGGCGACCTACCTCGACAGCCTCGGGATGCTGAACGAGCGCACGCTGCTCGCCCACGGCGTCTGGCTCGACCGCGAGGAGATGGCGCTGGTCGCCGAGCGCGGCGCCACCGTCGTCACCAACCCGGTCGCCAACATGAAGCTCGCGGTCGGCGGCGTCTTCCCCCACCCCGTGGCGCGGGCAGCCGGGGTCGCGGTCGGCCTCGGCAGCGACGGCGCCGGCTCCAACGACTCGCTCGACCTGCTCTCCGACCTGAAGACCTTCGCGCTGGTGCAGAAGCACGCCGCCGCCGACCCGACCGCGATCGACGCCGCCGAGGCCTGGGCCGTCGCCACCGGCGCCCGGGCGCCGCTGCTCGGCGCCGGCCGGCCGCTCAGCGTCGGCGCGGCGGCCGACTTCCTGCTGCTGGAACCGAGCTCGGCGGAGCTCGGCATCGGCGACCTCACCGCCGGGCTCGTCTACGCCGCCTCCGGCTCGGTCGTCGACACCACCGTCGTCGCCGGCCGGGTGCTGATGCGCGGCGGCGTCGTGCCGGAGATGGCGGAGATCGTCACCCGCACCGCCGAACGCGCGCGGCGGCTCGGGCTCTAGGAATCAGTTCCGCCGTCGGTCGGGGGTCGGGTGCCCCTCCTCACTTGCCTGACTGGCTGTATCGCCTGAGAGCCGTCCGAGGAGGCTTGTCGGCCAGCGGCACAAAACGTGAGGAGGGGCACCCGACCCCGACCGATGCCCGGTCTTCGTTCGAGTGCTTCGAAGCCCGCCCAAGGTTCGGGAGCTTGCATCTCTCGGAAGCTCGCATCTTCGAAAGCTCCGTCCCTCGGAAGCTTCTCCAATCACGGAAGCTGCTCACCGTGGGAGCGGGGTGGGACTTCGTGGGGAGAGGTTGGGTGGGCCTCTCCAAGCCTCCCCGCAGTTCGCGCAGGAGAGGCCCACCCAATCTCCCCTCGCCAACCCCCACCACCGCCCACGACTGAATCGCCCTGCCGGGGTATAGGCTCGGCGCCAGTGCCCACCGGAGAGGCCGCTACCGACACCCAGTCCCAATCCGGAGCTTCCTCCGTCAGCTACGAGGGCGCGACGAAGCACTACGGCAACTCCGACTCGATCGCCGTCGATCACCTCACGCTCGAGGTCCCGGCGGGTGAGATCTGCGTCCTGGTCGGTCCCTCGGGCTGCGGCAAGACGACGGCGATGCGGATGGTCAACCGCACGGTCGAGATGACCGAGGGCGACATCCTCGTCGGCGGCAAATCGGTCCGCGACCGCGATCCGGCGCAGCTGCGGCGGGAGATCGGCTACGTGATCCAGGAGACCGGGCTCTTCCCCCACCGCACGATCGCCCAGAACATCGCCGCGGTGCCGCAGCTGCTGGGCTGGAAGAAGGACCGGGCCCAGGCCCGCACGACCGAGCTGCTGGCGCTGATCGGCCTCGACCCCGAGCTCGGCGACCGCTACCCGGCGCAGCTCTCCGGCGGCCAGCAGCAGCGCGTCGGCGTCGCCCGGGCGCTCGCCGCGGACCCGCTGGTGATGCTGATGGACGAGCCCTTCGGCGCGATCGACCCGATCAACCGCGAGCGCCTGCAGAACGAGTTCCTGCGGCTCCAGGCCCAGGTCCGCAAGACCGTCCTCTTCGTCACCCACGACATCGACGAGGCGATCAAGATGGGCGACCGGATCGCGATCCTGCGCGAGGGCGGCAAGCTCGAGCAGTACGCCACTCCGGCGGAGATCCTGATGTCCCCGGCGACCGAGTTCGTCGAGGACTTCGTCGGCGCCGACCGGGCGCTGAAGCGGCTGGCGCTGCTGCGGGTCTCCGACATCGACCTCTGGAAGGCGCCGCTGGCCTACGTCGGCCAGCCGACCGCCGAGGTGCGGGCGAAGCTGGCGGCGCCCGACATCGAGGTCCCCTACCCGCTGCTGGTCGACAGCGAGCGCCGCCCGGTCGGCTGGCTCTCCGAGCGCGACCTCCGCGCCGAGACCGTCCCCGGCAAGGCGGACTCCCCTCTGGGCCCGCTGCTCGACCGCGACGACATCATGCGCGACGCCCTCGCCGACCTGCTCCAGGGCGAGGCCCAGTACGCGGCGGTGGTCGATCACCAGGGCCGCATCGACGGCGTGCTCTCGGTCGAGATCATCTCCGAGTTCCTCAAATCGCCGGCGGCGAAGACCGAGGAGCACAGCGCCGTGGAGCGGCCCCGTGGCTAGCCTCGCGGCGCTGCCGCTGGCGGTCGTCGGCGCAGGTCGGCAGAAGGCTTCTTCCACGAACGCACCGGCAGCGCCTGTCAGGCCAAGCCCAGCCATCTCTTCTGCTTCGACTGGGCGCGGGAAAACATCGATCGCTACGGGACGCCGACGCTGCAGCAGCTCGAACTGGTCGCGATCTCGATCGTGATCGGCTTCGTCGTCGCCTTCTCCCTGGCGCTGCTCGCCCACCGCCGCCGCTGGCTGCGGCCGCCGCTGCTGGCCGGGACCGGTGTCCTCTACGCGATCCCGAGCATCTCCTTCTTCCTGCTGCTGCTGCCGATCACCGGGCGCAGCCGCGAGACGGCGATCATCGCCCTCAGCGCCTACACGCTGCAGATCATCTTCCGCAACGTCACCGTCGGCCTCGACAACGTCCCCGCCTCGGCCAAGGACTCCGCCCGCGGCATGGGCATGACCGAGCGCCAGATCCTCTGGCGGGTCGAGCTGCCGCTGGCGACGCCGGAGATCATCGGCGGCCTGCGGATCGCGACCGTCAGCACGATCGCGATCGCGACGCTCGCGGTCTTCGTCGACGCCGGCGGTCTCGGCACCCAGATCTACGGCGAAGCGAACCTCACCTTCCCGACCTCGATCCTGATCAGCGATCGTGATCGTGATGGCGATGGCGTTCTTCTTCGACGCGATCCTGCTCACGATCCAGTACTTCGCGACGCCCTGGCGACGGGCGAGGGCGTCGTCGTGATCGGGGCCGCGCCGCTGTTCGCCTCCTTCGGCGGGGCGATCGAATTCATCTTCACGCCGCAGACCTCCAACGTCACCGGCGGCAACACCGTCGGCGGCCTCGACCAGGTGATCGAACTGACCCTGGCCCAGCTCGAAGTCACGGTCCTGGCGCTGGCGCTGGCGCTCCTGATCGCCCTGCCGCTGGGCCTCTACCTCGGCCACAAGGGCGTCGGGGAACTGGCCGCGGTCGGACTCGGCAACGCCGGGCGGGCGATCCCGGAGCTGGGCCTGATCGCGCTGATGGCGGCGGTGATCGGCGTCGGCCTGTTCAACCTGACCATCGCCCTGGCGATCCTCGGCATCCCGCCGATCCTGACCAACACCTTCGTCGGCGTCCGCGAGGTCGACGCCGCGACCGTGCAGGCCGCCCGCGGCATGGGCATGACCGAGCTCGAGATCGTCCGCAAGGTCGAGGCGCCGATGGCGGTGACCAGCATCTTCACCGGCATCCGCACGGCGACGATCGGCATCGTCGCGACGGCGACGATCGCGCCGCTGGCGGGGGTGGCGACGCTGGGCGAATTCATCCTCGGCGAAAACGTCTACGGGACCAACGGGGTGCTGGCCGGCGCGATCCTGGTCGCCGTGCTCGCCCTCGTGCTCGAGTTCTCCCTCGCCGCGCTGCAGCGGCGCATGACTTCCAAGGGCCTGAAGCTGAGGCCGGTATGAGCTGTCCAAAACACACAAGGAGGCACCACCAGTGACGTCCAAGAAAACGAGGCTGAGGACGGCGTTCGCGATGCTCGCGGCGCTCGCCCTGGCGATCGGCATTGCTGCCTGCGGCAGCAGCAGCGACAGCAGTCCGGGAGCTCGGGGTCCACCGAAGCCGAAGGCGGCGGCGCGATCGTCTCCAACCCCGAAAACGGCTCGGTCAACCTGACGATCGGCTCGAAGAACTTCCCCGAACAGGAAATCCTCGGGGAAATCTACGCCCAGGGCCTGGCGGCGGCCGGCTACAAGGTCAAGAGCGACCTCAGCCTCGGCTCCGAAACCGTCGCCCACAAGGCGGTCAAGTCCGGCGCCGTATCCGGCTACCCGGAGTACGCCAGCACGGCGCTGACCTCGTTCTTCGGTCTCGAACCCGAAGAAGTCCCCTCCGACGCCAACGAAGCCTGGGAAAAGGCCAACGAAGAATTCGAAAAAGAAGGCCTCGTCGCCTTCGAACCGACGCCGTTCGCCAGCGCCAACGCGGTCGGACTGCTGAAAACGACGGCGGAAAAGTACGGCCTCGAAAACGTCTCCGACCTCGAAGGCGTCTCCGAAAAACTCTCGCTCTACGGCTCGCCCGAGTGCCGCGAGCGGATCGACTGCCTGGCCGGGCTGGAAAAACTGTACGGGCTGAAGTTCAAGTCCTTCCACCCCGTCGACATCGGCCTCCGCTACACCGTGCTCGAAAAGGGCCAGGCGGATCTCTCGATCCTCTTCACCACCGACCCGCAGCTGTCGGCGGAGAGCAACAAGTTCGTCATCCTCGAAGACGACAAGCACGTCTTCCCGGCCGGCAACGTCATCTTCGTGACCACGCCCAAGGTCGTCGAAAAGGCGGGGCCCGACTACGAAAAGACGATCCTCCAGGTCCAGGAAGGCCTGACCCTCGAAGTCATGCAGGAGCTCGACGCCCGGGTCGAACTCGAAAAAGAAACGCCGAAGGCGGCCGCCGCGGCGTACCTCGAATCGGCCGGCTACACCGGCTAGGCAGCGGAGGCCGGCGAGAGGGGCTCGGCGGACGAAAGCGGGGAGTGTCCGGCGAGCCCCTCTCGCCGGCCTCGCCATCGCTCTGCGCGAGCGATCCGGCGCGAAGCGACGAGCTGCCGGGCAGCCCAGGCCGCGGAGATGCCGGAGACCCCCGCCAGCAGCAGGGCGACGCGGGGGTCGTAGGCCTGCGAGAGCCAGCCGACCAGGGGGGCGCCGATCGGCGTCGAGCCGAGGAAGACGACCGAGTAGAGCGCCATCACCCGGCCGCGCATCTCCGGCGAGACCGCGAGCTGGAGGGTCGAGTTGATCGTCGCCGCGAAGGTCACCGCGGCGGCGCCGAGGCCGGCGAGGACGGGGATCTCCAGCAGCAGCGACGGCATCGCCGCGGAGAGCAGCGCCGAGATGCCGAAGGCGAGGGCGCCGGCGGCGATCAGCCGCGGGCCGGTGCTTGCCGTGGGCGCCGTTGACGAGGGCGCCGGCGATCGAGCCGACCGCCATCGCCGAGACCAGCACCCCGTAGGTCATCGCGCCGCCGCCGAAGCTGAACTTGGCCAGCAGCGGCAGCACCACCTGGAAGTTGAAGCCGAGCGTCCCGACCAGCGCCATCAGCGCCAGCGGCACCGCCAGCTCGGGGGTGGCGATGACGTAGCGCAGCCCGGCCCGGATCGCGCCGGGTTGGCGGGGAGCGACCGGGCCCGCGTGCAGGCGGCGGGAGTCCATCCCCCAGAGGGCGAAGATCATCGCGACGAAGGTCAGCGCGTTGATCGCGAAGCAGGGGACGACGCCGAAGCCGGCGATCAGCAGGCCGGCGAAGGCGGGGCCGACGATCCGCGCCGACTGGACGATGACGCTGTTGAGGCTGACCGCGTTGACGACGCGGTCGGCGCCGACCATCTCGATCACGAAGCTCTGCCGGGTCGGGTTGTCGACCGCGTTGACCAGGCCCATCGAGAAGACGGCGAGGAAGACCATCCAGGGGGCGACGATCCCGGTCGCGGTGACCGCGAGCAGGCCGATCGCGGGGATCGCCATCAGCGTCTGGGTGACGATCAGCAGCCGCCGCTTCGACATCCGGTCGGCGAGCAGGCCGCCCCAGGCGCCGAAGAGCAGCATCGGCAGGAACTGCAGCGCCGTGGTCAGGCCGACGGCGATGCCGCTGTCGGTGAGGCTGAGGATCAGCCAGATCGCCGCCACCGTCTGCATCCAGGTGCCGGACAGCGAGATCATCTGGCCGACGAAGTAGCGCCGGTAGTTGGGTACCTCGAGCGAGTTGAAGGAGCGGCGCAGGTGGTACCTCATGGACAACGATCGCGCTTCGCTCGCGGCGCGAAGAACCAGATATGCACGCTTGCTCGCTCCGCGCTCAAGGCTCTCCCTCCCGCATCCGGTCGAGGATCTCGGCCGCCCGCTCCAGCGTCTCGACGTCGGCGGCCGGAAGGTCGCGCATGCGCCGCGCCAGGTAGGCGTTCTTGCGCCCGCGCAGGCGTCGCAGCCGCTCGCGGCCGGCGGCGTTGACGGCGACCAGGGCGCTGCGGCCGTCGGCGGGGTCGGGGGTGCGCTCGATCAGCCCCTCCCTTTCCAGGCAGCCCAGGGTCCGGGTCACGGTCGGGCGCTTGACCCGCTCGATCCGCGCCACCTCGCTCGGGGTCAGCGGGCCGTGGCGGTCGATCGTCGCCAGCGCCGCGACCGAGGTCGGGGTCAGGCCGGCGGTCTCCGACGCGGCCTCCTGCCGCAGCCGGCGCGAGGTCCGCACGATCGCCATCCGCAGCTTCGCGGCGGAATCGGTGAGTGAGGTGTCTTTGGTCTTCGGGTACATTGATTAGCTCTGGTAATTAGTTTAGCAAACTAGTTTCGGGACGACAACCCTGCCGATCACGACTATTAGGTAGCGTGCGGCCTGTGAGCGACTCCGCAATCAGCGTCAGCGGGCTGCGCAAGTCCTACGGCGAGCACGAAGCCGTGCGGGGGATCGACTTCGAGGTCGCCCCGGGCGAGGTCTTCGGCTTCCTCGGTCCCAACGGCGCCGGCAAGACGACGACGATCGAGATCCTCGAGGGCTACCGCGAGCGCAGCGGCGGCGAGGTCTCGGTGTTCGGCGTCGACCCGGGCAAGCCGAACCGCGCCTGGCGCAACCGGGTCGGGCTGGTCCTGCAGGAGTGCGAGCTCGACCCGCTCTGGACCGTGCACGAGGCGATCTCGCTCTTCGCCTGCTTCTACGATCGCCCGCGCCCGGTCGAGGAGACGATCGAGCTGGTCGGCCTCGGCGACAAGCGCGACGCCCGCGTCGCCACCCTCTCCGGCGGCCAGAAACGCCGCGCCGACGTGGCGATCGGGATCGTCGGCGACCCCGACCTGATCTTCCTCGACGAGCCGACCACCGGCTTCGATCCGACCGCCCGCCGCGACGCCTGGAACATGATCGAGGGGCTGAAGGCGCTCGGCAAGACCGTCTTCCTCACCACCCACTACATGGACGAGGCGCAGCACCTCGCCGACCGCGTCGCGATCCTTCGCGACGGCCGCATCGTCGCCCAGGGCCGCACCGAGGAGCTCGGCGACGACCTCGGCCGCCGCACCGTGATCGGCTTCTCCCTCGACGGCGGGGTCGGCGCCGAGGACGTCCGCTCGCGGGTCTCGGGCCAGGTCGAGATCGCCGGCAACCAGGTCGAGATCGAGACCGCCGAGCCCCAGGCCGACCTCTACCGCCTGCTCGGCCTGGCCGAGGAGCGCGGCGCGAAGCTCGACGACCTCGAGGTGCGGCGACCGAGCCTCGAGGACATCTTCCTCGAGCTGACCCGGGAGGAGCCCTCGTGAGCGACCGCGGCATCGTCCTCGCCCAGGCGCGGATGGCGATCGCCGTCGCCCTGCGCACGCCGCGGACGATCATCTTCACCGTCGCCTTCCCGCTGGTTCTGCTGGTCCTCTTCAACTCGCTGTTCAACCACGGCGGCAAGGACACGACGACGCTGCCGAACGACCTCGTGCTCAGCGCCCAGGCCTACTTCACCGCCGGCATCGTCGCCTACTCGGTCGCGCTCTCGACCTTCACCACGCTCGCCGTCTCGCTCACCACCCAGCGCGAGAACGGCCAGCTGAAGCGCTACCGCGGCACGCCGATGCCGCCCTGGACCTTCATCGCCGGCCAGATCGGGCGGGCGACCGCGCAGGCGCTGGCGATGACGGCGATGCTGCTCGCGGTCGCCGCGATCGCCTACGGGGTCCCGATCCCCGGCTCGACCTTCCCCGCCTTCGTCCTCTACGTCGTGCTCGGGACCGCCACCCTCTGCTCGCTCGGGATCGCCCTCAGCGCCTTCACCCCCAACGCCGACGCGGCCTCGACGATCGCCCCCTTCACCGTGGTCCTGCTCGCCTTCTTCTCGGGCATCTGGATCCCGGTCGAACAGCTCCCCCACGGCCTCGAAACGCTCGGCAAGATCTTCCCGCTCTACCACCTGGCGCTGGGGCTGCAGACGACCCTGGCCCCCGGCGCCAAGGGCAGCGGCCTCGAGCTCGAAAACGTCCTCATCCTGGCGCTCTGGGCGCTGGCCGGGGCGCGAATCGCCAGCAAGCGCTTCCGCTGGGAGCCGCAGGCCTCGCGTGGCTGAGAGCGCAGTCACAGTGCCGGGGCCTGGGCCGACGTAGGATCGTCGGCAAGATGACCGACGCCCGCGACGCGCTCGACAAACGCTGGATCGCGCTGGCCCTGCTCTGCGTCGCCCAGTTCGTCGTCGTCCTCGACGCCTCGATCGTCAACGTCGCGCTGCCGACGATCGGCGAAGCGCTCGACTTCTCCGAGAGCAACCTGCCCTGGGTCGTCAACGCCTACGTGCTCACCTTCGGCGGCTTCCTGCTGCTCGGCGGCCGGCTCGCCGACCTGCTCGGCCGCCGCCGCGTCTTCATGGCCGGCCTGGTCCTCTTCGCGCTCGCCTCGCTGGCCGGCGGCCTCGCCGACCAACTCCGGCCAGCTGATCGCCGCCCGCGCCGTGCAGGGCCTGGGCGCGGCGATCCTCTCCCCCGCCGCGCTCTCGATCGTCGCCACCACCTTCCGCGACGGCGCCGAGCGCAACAAAGCGCTGGGCATCTGGGGCGCGGTCGCCGGCTCCGGCGGCGCCGCCGGCGTCCTGCTCGGCGGCGTCCTGACCGAAACGCCTGGGCTGGGAATGGGTGCTCTGGGTCAACGTCCCGATCGGCATCGCCGCCGCCGCGATCGCCCCGAGCCTGATCGCCGAAACCCGCGCCGAGGGCGAGGTCCGCCACTTCGACGTCGCCGGCGCGGTGACGATCACGCTCGGCCTCTCGGCCCTCGTCTTCGCCCTGCTCGACGCCGAAACCGCCGGCTGGGGCTCGGCCCAGACGATCGGCACCCTGGTCGCCTCGGCGCTCCTGCTGGTCGCCTTCGTCGCGATCGAGCGGCGCTCGCGGGCGCCGCTCGTCCCCTTCTCGATCTTCCGCATCCGCACGATCACCGGCGCCAACGTCGTCGGCATCCTGGTCGGCGCCTCGCTGTTCTCGATGTTCTTCTTCATCTCGCTCTACATGCAGCAGGTGCTCGGCTACAGCCCGATCAAGGCCGGCCTCTCCTACCTGCCGCTGGCGGTCTCGATCATCCTCTCGGCCGGCATCGCCTCGCAGCTGGTGACGAAAGTCGGCTTCAAGCCGATCCTCGCCGACCGGGATGGCGCTGATCGCCGCTCGGGCTGCTCTGGTTCTCCCAGATCTCGGTCCACGGCAGCTTCCTCGCCGACATCCTCGGCCCCTCGCTGCTCGCCGCGGTCGGGCTCGGCTTCGCCTTCGTGCCGGTCACGATCGCCGCCGTCTCCGGGGTCGAAGACCGCGAGCAGGGCCTGGCCAGCGGCCTGATCAACACCTCCCAGCAGGTCGGCGGCGCGCTCGGCCTGGCGATCCTCGCCGCCGTCGCCAACTCGATCATCGGCTCCTCGCACGACCCGGCGGTGCTGACCGAAGGCTTCCAGTCCGCCTTCCTGGTCGGCGCCGGCTTCGCCGTCCTCGGCCTGATCGCGACCCTGCTCCTGATCCGCAGCAGCGACAGCCGGGCGCACGTCGAACTCGGCAAAGAGGCCGCCGGCCACCGAGTAGCGCGGATCGGGTCCGGTCCGTCCGACGGGCGGCGGGATCGTTCGCGCGCCATGCGAAACCGCCTCCTCCTCTCCGCGCTTCTGACCACCCTTCTGGCGCGCCGTCGCCGTGCTCGGCGCGGGCGCGGCCAGCGGCGCGCGCCGGGGCGACCGCCGTCGCGCTCCGGCCTGCGGCGCGGTCCAGTACGGCGGCGCCGGCGCGCCGAGGCGCTGATCGTCTCCGACCTGCCGCTGCAGGGCGACTCGCAGCAGCGCTCGCTGCAGATGAACGACGCGATCCGCGCTGGTCCTCGAAGGCGCCGACTGGCACGCCGGCGGGCGCCACGGTCGCCTTCCAGGCCTGCGACGACTCCAGCGCCAAGACCGGGCCTCTGGACCAAGGCCGATCTGCCAGGCCAACGCCAGGGCCTACGCCGCCGACCCGAGCGTCCTCGGCGTGATCGGCACCTACAACTCCGGCTGCGCCGAAGTCGATGATCCCGATCCTCGGCCAGGCGCCGGGCGGCGGCCTGGCGATGGTCTCGCCCGGCAACACGCTGATCTGCCTCACCCAGTCGAGCCCGAGCTGCGGCAAGCGGCGAGCCCGAGCAGCCTCTACCCGACGGCCGCGCAACTACGCCCGCGTCGTCCCCAACGACGCCTACCAGGGCGCCGGCCTGGCGAGCTTCGCCAAGCGGCGAAGGGCGTCGAGCAGCGCCTACGTCCTCTACGCCGGCGAGCGACCCGACCAGCCTCGGCCAGGCGAAGACCTTCCGCGGCGCCGCCCGCAAGCTCGGGATCAAGATCGTCGGCTTCAGCGCCTGGAACGCCGAACGCCTCGAGCTACACCGGCGCTGATGGAGAAGGTCGCCGACGACCGGACCCGACGCGGTCCTGCTCGCCGGCCTGACCGAGGAGAACGGCGCCCGCCTGATCAAGGACAAGGTCGCGGTGCTCGGCCCCAACAACGGCGCGGTCAAGCTGCTCGCCCCCGACGGCTTCGCCCAGCAGTCGACGATCGACCTCGCCGGCATCGGCCTCGAAGGGGATGTTCGCCAGCGTCCCGGGCCTGGTCCCGCAGAACCTCACCGGGCCCGGCCGGCAGCTGGTCGCCGAACTGAAGAAGAAGGTCGGCGGGCCGGTCGAACTGTTCGCGCCGTACGCCGGCCAGGCGGCGAGCGTCCTGCTGAACGCGATCGGCAGCAGCGGCGAACGCGGCGGCGTGATCGACGCCGTCCGCGCGACCAAGGTCCAGAACGGGATCACCGGCAGCTTCGAGATCCTCCCCAGCGGCGACCCCAGCATCGGCCCGATCACCGTCTCGGTCGCCAAGAACAGCTTCGTCCCCGAGCGCGTGGTCGAACCCGGCCAGGGCCTGGTCAAGGCCGCCCGCCACGGCTGAGCCGCTACCGAGCTCCCTCACGAAAGGGGGGCGGGCCCTCGATGTCGAATCAGTCGCGGTGAGCTCTCAGGCGCAGACAAGCCCGTGCGCTATCCGCCCGGGATGGACGCCCGCAGCACCCGGGTCGCGGACGGTCCTCAACACGCCGATGCTGATCGCGGCGGCGCTGACCCTGCCGACGGTGGCGATCACCGAGTCGCACCCGGGCGGCGCGCTGGAGACGGTCGCGATCGCCCTCAACTGGGTCACCTGGACCGCCTTCCTGGTCGAGCTGGTGGTGATGCTCGCCGTCGTCCCCGACCGCTGGGCCTGGATCCGCCACCACCCGCTCGACGTCGTCATCGTCTTCCTCACCCCGCCGGTGCTGCCGGCCGGGCCTGCAGAGCCTGCGGGTCCTGCGCCTGCTGCGGCTGCTGCGCCTGCTGCGGCTGGCCCAGCTCTCGCGCGAGGTCTTCTCGCTCGAGGGCCTGCGCTACGCGCTGCTGCTGGCGCTGCTGACCGTCGTCGGCGGCGGCGCCCTCTTCGGCGCCTTCGAGAAGCACAGCCAGCACCTCACCTTCTGGGACGACACCTACTGGGCGATCACGACGATGACCACGCTCGGCTCGAACATCTACCCGACGACGACCGGCGGCCAGATCGTCTCCACCTTCATCCTCCTCGTCGGGATCGGCTTCGTCGCCCTGCTCACCGGCGCCTTCGCCCAGCGCTTCCTCGCCCCCGACATCGCCGAGATCGAGGAAGAGCTGGAAGAAGAGGACCTGACCGCCGAGGCGGTTGCGCTGCGCGAACTGAAGAGCGTCCAGGAACAGCTGCAGGCGCTCGAGGTCGCGGTCCAGAAGATGGTCGGGCAGCGCGCACGCTAGCGGCCTGGCTAATCTCGCCCTCGTCTCTCCCCTCGGCGATCTTCGCCTCCAGCTCCGCCATCACGTCGGGGTCGCGCAGCGTCGTCACGTCGCCCAGCGCCCGGCCTTCGGCGATGTCGCGCAGCAGCCGCCGCATGATCTTCCCCGAGCGCGTCTTCGGCAGTTCGTCGGCCCAGATGATCCGCTTCGGGCGGGCGAATTTGCCGATCCGCTCGGCGACGACGCCGCGGATGCCCTCGACCAGCTCGTCGCTGGGCTCGGTCCCGCCGCGCAGGGTGACGAAGGCGCAGATCGCCTGGCCGGTGTCCTCGTCGGACTGGCCGATCACCGCCGCCTCGGCGACTTTCTCGTGGGCGACGATCGCCGACTCGACCTCGGCCGTCGAGAGCCGGTGGCCGGAGACGTTGACGACGTCGTCGATCCGGCCGATCACCCAGAAGTAGCCGTCGGAGTCGCGCCGGGCGGCGTCGCCGACCAGGTAGCGCTCCACCCCGAAGCGGGAGAAGTAGGTCTCGACGAAGCGGTCGTCCTCTTTGTAGAGGCCGCGCAGCATCGAGGGCCACGGCTTCTCCAGCACCAGCAGCCCCTGGCCCTCCTCGATCGGCTCGCCGTCGGACTCGCCGACGACCGTCGCCTCGACGCCGGGGAACGGCGTCGTCGCCGAGCCCGGCTTGGTCGCGGTGATCCCCGGCAGCGGCGTGATCATGATCGCGCCGGTCTCCGTCTGCCACCAGGTGTCGACGATCGGGCAGCGTTCGCCGCCGATCACCTGGTGGTACCAGAGCCAGGCCTTGGGGTTGATCGGCTCGCCGACCGAGCCCAGCAGCCGCAGCGAGGAGAGGTCGAACTTCTCCGGGATCTCCGCGCCCCACTTGATGAAGGTGCGGATCGCGGTCGGCGCCGCGTAGAGGATCGTCGCCTTGTAGTCCTGGATCAGCTCCCACCAGATCCCCTGGTGCGGGTAGTCCGGCGCCCCCTCCCACATCACGCTGGTGGCGCCGTTGGAGAGCGGGCCGTAGACGATGTAGGAGTGGCCGGTGACCCAGCCGACGTCGGCGGCGCACCAGTAGACGTCGGACTCGGGCTTGAGGTCGAAGACGTAGCGGTGGGTCGCGGTGACGCCGGTCATGTAGCCGCCGGTGGTGTGCAGGATCCCCTTCGGCTTCGCGGTCGAGCCGGAGGTGTAGAGGATGAAGAGCGGGTGCTCGGCCTCCATCGGCTCCGCCGGGCACTCGGGGTCGGCGGCGGCCATCACCTCGTCGTAGAAGACGTCGCGGCCGTCGGTCATCGGGCACTCGATCCCGGTGTGGCGGACGACGACGATCGTCTCCAGGCTCTCCAGCGCCGCCCATCTGCTCGTCGACCGCCGGCTTGATCGGCGCCGTCTTGCCCTTGCGCCGGGCGCCGTCGACGGTGATCAGCGCCTTCGCCTCGGAGAACTCCATCCGCTCCTTCACCGACTCGGCCGAGAAGCCGCCGAAGACGACGTTGTGGACGGCGCCGATCCGGGCGCAGGCCAGCATCGAGACGACGACCTCGGGGATCATCGGCAGGTAGATCCCGACCACGTCGCCCTTCTCGACGCCGAGATCCTTGAGCGCGTTGGCGAAGCGCTGGACGTCGCGGTGCAGGTCGGCGTAGGTGAGGTCGCGCTCCTCGCCCTCCTCGCCGCGCCAGTGGTAGGCGACCCGCTCGCCGCGGCCGGCCTCGACGTGGCGGTCGAGGCAGTTGGCCGAGGCGTTCAGGCGCCCGTCCTCGAACCACTTGTAGAAGGGCGGGTTGGAGTCGTCGAGGCCCTGGCTCGGCTCGGTCTCCCAGTCGAGCAGCTCCCTCGCCTGCGCCAGCCACCAGGCCTCGGGGTCGGCGGCGGCCTGCTCGTAGATCTCCGGATCGCTCCAGAGCGCCCGCTCGCGGAACTCGGCCGGCGGATCGAACTTCTCGATCGACAGCATCGACTCCAGCCGGCGCTCCAGGTCGCTCGACTTCTCCTCGGTTGCCATCCGTCTTCCCCTCCTCAGTCGCCCAGTGGCCAGACCGGCAGAACCGTCCGCCCGAAGGTCGAGTTCGTCACCGCCGCGAACGATGCATACCAGGCAGCCGCGGCCGTCGCCAGCCCGAACCAGCCACCGGCTTCGATCAGGCCGTCGCTTTCGTTCGCGTTGCCGATCCCGAGCAGGAAGAAGGTGATCGTCAGCAGGAGGAAGACGAGCGCGATCGCCGCCGTCGTCCGCAGCGAGGCGACCAGCATGTAGAGGGTGAAGATCCCCCAGGCGATCAGGTAGAGCCCGAGCGCCGCGCCGACGTTCGCGGCCGGAATCTCGCCGGCGAAGAAGGTCACCAGCGCCCAGAACGAGATCCAGAAGGCCCCGAACGAGGTGAAGGCGACGGCGCCGAAGGTGTTGCCGGTGCGGAACTCCCACATCCCCGCCAGCAACTGCGCGATGCCGCCGTAGGCGAGCGCCACGCCGAGCACCACCGGCTCGCCGGCTTTGCTGACCAGGCCGGAGTTGAACATGCTGAGGATGAAGGTGGTGAGCGCGAACCCGGCGAGGCCCAACGGCCCCGGATCGGCCGGCCTCCACCCTCCCCCTTCGCTTGCCGGTTCCCGACTGGGCGGCTGCTGAGTCGGAACGGATGCTGACTCCATGATGTCTCCTTTTCCCTTAGGTGACGATCCCAGACCCAAGGAATCGACTACCCGCGATCGGCGGAAGCAATCAGACGGAACAGCGATCAGAAAGCGAAGATCAGCGTGCAGGCGATGCCGGCGACGATGCAGTAGATGCCGAACGGGGTGAGCCGCTGGGTCTCGAAGAAGCGCAGCAGGAACTTGACCGCGACGTAGGTCGTCAGCGCGGCGGCGATCGCGGCGACCAGAGCCTGGCCGCGGACGCCGTCGCCGGCGTGACCGAGCAGCTCCGGCAGCTTCAGGAAGCCGGCGGCGGCGATGATCGGGGTCGCCAGCATGAAGGAGTAGCGGGCGGCGTCCTCGTTGGAGAGGCCGGTGATCAGGCCGCCGCCCATCGTCACCCCCGAGCGGGAGATTCCGGGAATCAAAGCCAGCGGCCTGGGCGCTGCCGATCGCCAGCGCCTGTTTGAAGCTCATCTTCGCGATCCGGGCGTCTCCGTCCCCCTTGTAGTCGCCCGGCTGCGGCGGCCGCCGCCGCAGGCGCTCGAAGATCAGCAGCAGGACGCCGTTGATCGTCAGGAAGATCGCCGCCGACTCGGGCGAGGCGAAGAGGTCGCGCAGCTTGTGCTCGAGGGCGAGGCCGAGGATCCCGGCCGGAACCGTGCCGATCACGATCACCCAGCCGAGCCTGGCGTCGGTGTCGTCCGGGGTCGAGCGGCCGCGCAGCGAGCGGGCGAGGCCGCTGAAGATCCGTTTCCAGTCGTCGAGGAAGAAGAAGAAGAGGACGACCGCGGTCGCGCAGTGGGTGGCGACCAGGAAGGCGAGGAAGAATTCGTCGTTCTGGTGAATGTCCCAGCCGAACAGCGAGGGCGCGATCACGGCGTGCCCGAGGCTGGAGATCGGGAACGGCTCGGCGATCCCCTGCAGCGCCCCGAGAATGATCGCCTGGAAGTAGGAGATCGGTTCCAAGAAGCCGACTCTATGGCCTGATTATGAGAGCGGGCGCTCTAGTAGCCGCGGGGTGACGGACGATGAAGCCTTCGGGCGAGTCGACCCAGGGGTCGTGCCAGCGCGGGCCGGGGCCGCCGACGGTGTCGAAGGCGATGCCGGCGATCACCATCCAGGCGTGCTCGGCGTTGGCGTAGACGGTGATCCACTTGCCGGCGCCGGCTTCGCCCCAGGTCTCGAGCCCGGTCGAGTCGAGCGGGCTTTCGAGGAAGCCGCCGCCGTGCAGGGCGAAGCTGACCGCGCCCGAGCAGTCGTAGCCGGAGGATTCGAAGGAGCCGTGGCCGCCGCCCCAGATGTAGGGGGTCGTCGCGATCGAGTTGGCGGCGGCGATCGCGTCCTTGACCGCCGGCGGCGCCGCGCTCGGCGCGCTCGCCTCGCTTTCGCTGATCACGCTGGCGCTTTCGCCCGGGTTGAGCGGCGCCGGCACCTCGGCCAGCGGCGCGCCGATCGTCGCCGGGCCGGCTTCGGAGGCGATCTGGTTCGAGATCGAGGCGAGGTCGCTGCCCAGCGCTTCTTCTCGGCTTTCCAGCTTTTCCATGTCGGCCCGGCGCGCGTGCTGGGCTTCCTGCAGTTCGGCGAAGCGCGCCTCGGCTTCGGCGGTCGCGGCGGCGACTTCCCGCTCGATCGCGGCGACCGAGTCGCGGGCGGCTTCGATCTTGTCGCGGTTGGCGGTCAGCTTGGTGACCGCTTCCTTGACTTCGTCGCGCAGGTTCTTGACCCGTTCGGCGACCGAGTCGTCGTAGCTCTGGATCCGGTTCAGGTATTCGGTCTGGGCGGCCATTTCCGAGAAGTCGCTCGATTCGAGGATCGCGTTGACGACGCTCGGCGACCCCGCCTCGTACATCGCCACCAGGCGGTCCTTGAGCACGGCGAGGGCGCGCTGGAGCTGGGCGCGGACGGCTTCGAGGTGCTTGCGTTCCTTGACCAGGGCGGCGGTCGCCGCTTCCAGTTCGTCTTCCTTCTGCGCCAGTTCGGCCTGGACCGCGGCCTCCTTCTGGCGCAGCGCCGAGACTTCGCCGATCATCGAGTCGATCGCGGCGTTCTGTTCGGCGATCGTGTCCGCCAGCGAGCTCTGGTTGGCGCGGACGCCTTCGAGCTTGCTCTGGGTCGATTCGAGCTTTTCCTGCGGCGTCGCGGCCGGGGCGCTGGCGTCCAGCGAGGCCGCGAGGACGCAGAGAGCGCCCAGCAGCAGCGCCGCGAAGAGCAGCGCGCGGCGCTTGGTCGCGCCCGGATGGGTGTTGAGGAGGTAAGCCCGCATCGATTGAATGCCGACCCCGAGAAAGGAGATTCGGCACTGGGTCGAGCAGGCTAGCGAAGTCGCGCGTCGAATGTTAGGAGTTGCTAATAACCTGCAACTTCCCTTGCAAATCCGCTATTTCGGCGCCGCCGGAAGGACTCCGCAAACGGCTGCCGACGGGCGATTTCGGGGATTTCGGCCCGAAAATCGCCCGCCGGCCCGGGCGCAGCTAGGCGAGCAGTTTCGCCTTCGCTTTGTCGAACTCCTCGGCGGTGAGGGCGCCCTTTTCTTTGAGGTCGTTCAGTTTGTGCAGTTCGTCGGCCGGGGTGGAGTGGGCCTGCTTCTGCACGTATTCGTCGAAATGCTTTTTGGTGTCGGCCTGGGCTTTGATCGTTCTGTCGCGCATGCCGTTGCCACGGGCGATCAGGTAGATCAGGGCGGTCAGGAACGGGATGAAGACGAGGAACAGAACCCAGACGGCCTTCCACCATCCGGAGAGCTCATGGTCGCGAAAGAGATCGGAGAGGATCGTGATCAGGATCCAGATCCAGATCACGAAGAAGAAGATCTCGAGCGCTACGAGGAGCAGTTCCCCGAAGCTGATGTCTGCAAGCAGCAAGGTGCTTCCTTTCGGTTCAAGTAGACCCCGCCTGGGCGACGGGCGTCGATGTGATCAAGGCACGCTATCCGGCGTGCGCGGCGCGTGCATAGGTCTTTCGGGTGCGGACTGCTCGCAGCCGCCAGGTGAACAGGACCACGGCGACCGAGGTCGCGAGGTTGAGGCTGGAGACCCCGGCCCGCATCGGGATCGCGATCCGCGCGTCGGCGCGCTCGAGCAGGCCGCCGGTGAGGCCGTGGCGCTCGGTGCCGAAGGCGAGGACGGCGCGGGGCGGCAGCCGTCCCGGCGCCAGCTCCTCCCCCTCCGGGTCGATCGCCAGCAGCGGCCGGTCGCTCTCGGGCAGGGTCTCGATCGAGGTCACCGGCAGCGCGAAGTGGAGGCCCGCCGCGCCGCGGACGGCGTCCGGATACCAGGGGTCGTGCTCGCCGGTGGTCAGCAGCGCGGCGGCATCGGCGGCGGCGGCAACCCGCACGCAGGCGCCGATGTTGCCCATGTTGCGCGGGTCCTCGAGCAGGACGATCGGCGCCGGCACCGGGGTCGGCGAGCGTCGCCGCGACGTCGGCGCGCGGCCGGCGGGCGATCGCGACGACGCCCGTGCGCGGCACCAGCGGCACGATCGCCGCCAGCGTCTCGGCGTCGACCGTCTCGACCCGGCCGGCGAGGCCACCGGCGAGGTCGGGCGCCAGGTCCCGCGCCAGGCGCCTCGAGCGCCTCCGGGTCGACGGCGACCGCCTCGACCAGCTCGGCGCCGAAGCGCAGCGCGTGCTTGAGCGCGTGGAAGCCCTCGATCACGGTCAGCTCCGGATCGCGCCGGGCCCTGCGAAAGCGGTGGATCAGCTCGTCGCCCACGGCGCCATCATGACTGCGCCGGCGGCCCAGAGGCAGTCGCGGCGCGCGGAGCTGGTCCTTTAGCCGCGAACCACCTGGAACTGGCTCATCAGACCGTGATCCTCGTGGTCCAGCATGTGGCAGTGGATGACGTATTTCCCGCTGTAGTCGGAGAAATGACCGGCCAGGAGGATTCTTTCTCCGGGGTAGACGAAGAAGGTGTCCTTGAGGCAGTCTTCCCAGGGCGGCGGCCGTTTGCCGTCGCGGGAGAGCAGATACCAGGCGGTGTGGTGCAGGTGCATCACGTGGGCGACCCTGGTGCGGTTGTGGATCTCCCAGGTGACCGTCGAGCCCAGCTTCGGGAAGGTGTCCGCGTAAGCCGGGTCGAAGGTCCTGCCGTTGATCAGCCAGGTCGTTTTGAAGAGGCCGCCGATCGTGATCTCCCAGTTGTGGTCGGGCTTGTGGCTCACCTTCCGGGTCCACTCCGGCAGCGGCCGCAGGCGGCGCGGGATCCGGGTCCGGTCCGCCAGACGGTCGGCTCCCACCCGGAACTGCATCAGCGCCCCGGCGTAGGTGCGCGACCCGGTCACGTTGCGGCCGCTGTGGAGCTTGGAGCTGCGCAGCTCGACCGTCTCGCCGCGGGCGGCGGCGAAGTCGACGATCACCTCGGCCCGCTCCGCCGGGCCGAGCAGGATCTCGCTGCGCCGGACCGGCGCCGGCATCAGGCCGCTGTCGGTGGCGATCTGGACCATCGGCGCCCCGTTGGAGAGGTGGAGGTTGTAGCTGCGGAAGGGCGAGACGTTGAGGATCCGCAGCCGGTAGCGGCGGGCGCCGACGTGGTGGTGGGGCATGAAGGCGCCGTTGACGAGGACGCTCTGGCCGACGATCCCGTCGGCGGGCGGCCGCAGGTCCTTGAAGGGATCGGTCAGCTGGTTGTGGCGGTCGAAGGTCCGCTCGGCGATCATCAGCGGGATGTCGCGCTCGCCGCGCGGCAGCGGCAGCGAGGAGTCGAGCTCGTCGTCGACGATCCACATCCCGGCGAGGCCGTGCCAGCTGTGCAGGGAGGTGCGATCGAGGCGGTGGTCGTGGTACCACTGGAAGGCGGAGCGTTCGGGGCGGCCGTCCTCGATCAGGTCGTAGACGTAGGTTTTCCGCGCCCCGGGCGCCAGCAGCAGGTCGTTGCCGGACTGCGCGCGGCGAGAGGCCGCGGGGGATGTGGCAGTAGTAGGAGAGCGGCTGGGACTTGGTCAGGCCGCCGGGCTGGCCGTCGAACTGGGTGCGGTTGTGGCCGCCGTGCAGGTGGACCGAGAGCTCGCCGACCTCGGCCGGCAGTTCGTGGTCGAAGGTGACCTCGGTCCGCTCGCCGGCGGGCCGGCGCACGGTCGGCCCGGGGAAGCTGCCGCCGTAGGTCCAGAGCCGCGTCTTGGCCCCCGGCAGGATCTGCTGCTCGGCCTCGCGGATCGGGATCGCGCAGCTTCGATCCGGTCAGCTCCGGCGGGATCGGCAGCGGCGCCCGGAAGGGCACGGCCGCCTCGGCCTGCGCCGTGTCCCCGCCGAACGGCAGCAGCCCGCCGCCCCGCCGCCTGACCGGCAGCAGGACCGCGAGCGCGCCGCCGCCGAGGGCGCCGAGGAAGGCTCGGCGCCCCAGGCGAGGCGGAGATGGCAGCCTCGGAGCCGTGGCGTCAGACGCCGGGAACGCCGACCGTCGGCGCCACGACCGTGAT
The DNA here is from genome assembly GCA_963739875.1 of uncultured Solirubrobacterales bacterium. Classification (GTDB taxonomy): domain Bacteria; phylum Actinomycetota; class Thermoleophilia; order Solirubrobacterales; family 70-9; genus VAYN01. Next base: position 51,044 of record CAVUCD010000012.1, on the reverse strand, counting down.
CTTGCCCTGCATCCAGGGGTGGATCGCGCACATGAAGTAGAGCGTCTGCGGCTGCGCCGTCACCTGCTGGGCAGAACGACGCCCCCTTCTTTTCACCGGTGAACCAGGAGTCGCCCTTCTTGGTCACGCTGCCCATCGTGCTCCAGCCTTCGGGGCCGGCTTCGGCCGGGTTGATCGTCGACTTCTTCTTTCGGCGTTGAAGCCGTGCCATTTGGCGATCGAGAGGCAGATGTGTTTCGGCGTGAAGCAGTTCTTGCGCGCCGGCCGGTCTTCGGCAGCGAGCCCTTGGTGACCAGCGAGAAGGTGTGCGGGCCGACCTGTTTCGGGTTGGTTTCGTTGACGATTTCCAGTTCGTCGCCCTGGGTGACCGTCTTCGGCGCGACGAATTTGAGCGCGCCTTTGACGATCTCGATGTGGATCGTGTCGGTGACGCCCGTCGGCGTGACCGCGGCGCCGGCGAGGCCGGGAGCGATCAGCGCGGCAATGATCGCGGTCAACGGGACGGCCAGCGCGAGTGCCCGAAGCGAGACCGAGCGGGGCATCGTGTTTCGCAAGATATGCCTTTCTGATGCTGTTTCGACCGGGTGAGAGACGCTGAGACGTTGCAAATTAGTAAAAGCCTCCGAACAGATCAAGAGCTCGTCCAAAAGCTGTGCGTGAGATGTAGCCTGCGGGGAGCGAATGGCCACCTACCTGCACACCTGCTACCGAATCGGCGAGATCGACCGCTCGGTCGCCTTCTACGAGAAGCTCGGCTTCGCCGAGGTGGCGCGGATGCCGATCGGCGACGAGGCGATCAACGTCTTCATGGCGCTGCCCGGCGAGGACCCGCGGCTCGAGCTGACCTACAACCACGGGGTCGACTCCTACGACCTCGGCACCGGCTACAACCACATCGCGATCCTCGTCGAGGACCTCGACGCCACCCTCGGGCAGCTCGCCGCCGCCGGCATCGACCCCGAGAAGCCCCCCTACCGCCCCGGCGGTCGCACCGAGGGCCACCGCATCGCCTTCGTCAGCGATCCCGACGGCTACCGGATCGAGATCGTCGAGCGCGCGATCAGCCGAGTAGGATCGGGCCGCTCAGCCGGGGCTGATGCCGCCGCCGACGCGCGGGCGGCGAGCGAAGGCGGTCGGGGCCGTTTCGTGAGTCGCTTCGGGTTCGGCGGCGGCTTCTTCTCCGCCTTCTTCGGACCCTTCCTTTTCCTGCTTCTTCGTTGCTTCCGATTCTTCTTCGGGTTCTTCGAATTCTTCTTCTTCGCCGAAGCTCGCTTCCGAGGAGCCCCTGGTGTGGTCGCTGCTCAGCGCCGAGAGTTCGGGCAGGCTCGAGGGCACTTCGAATTCGGGGCATTCGCCTTCGGCGGCGGCCGACATGTAGTTCTGCCAGATCGGGCCGGCGGTCGGGCCGCCGAAGCCGGTCGTATTCGCGCGACTGCGGGTGGCCGACCCAGACCGCGGTCGAGTATTTCGGCGTGTAGCCGACGAACCAGGCGTCGGACTCTTCCTCCGAGGTGCCGGTCTTGCCGGCCTCGGAGGTGCAGCCGATCGAGGTGTAGCCGGCGCCGGTGCCCTGGGTGATCACGCCCTCGAGCACTTTGGTCACGTCCCAGGCCTGGCCCGGGGTCAGCACGCGTTCGCCTTCGTCGTTGTCGATTTCGTCGACCTTGCCGTCGGGGAATTCGACTTGGCTGATCGCGGTCGGGTCGTGGTGGACGCCGCCGTTGGCGAGGGTCGCGTAGCCGTCGGCCATTTCCAGCGGCGTGACGCCGTCGGCGAGACCGCCGATCGCCTCCGCCGGCAGCGACTGCAGCGTCGCTTCGATCCCCATTTCGTGCGCGGTTTCGGTCACCGCTTCCGGGCCGACGTCGAGGTCGAGCTGGGCGAAGACGACGTTGATCGAGTTCCAGGTCGCTTCGTCCAGCGACATCACGCCGCCGCCGGGCTCGTCGTTGTTGACGGTCCAGGTGCCGCCGCCGGGGATCTCCAGCGTCATCGGCGAGGTGCCGTCGTAGTAGGTCGTGTTGGGGTCGATGCCCTGCTTGATCGCCGTCGTCAGCACGTAGGTCTTGAACGACGACCCGGGCTGGCGGTGCGCCTGCCAGGCGTAGTTGAATTCTTCTTCGCCTTCTTCGCCCGGGGTCGAGGCGAGGGCGACGATCGCGCCGGTGTTCGGGTCGACCGAGGCGAGGCCGGTGGCCGGGCCGCCGCCGGGGTAGCAGACGTACAGGATTCGGCGACCGCGGCTTCGGCCTTCGCCTGCAGTTCGGGATCGATCGTCGTGTAGGCCTTGAGGCCGCCGTTGCGGACCGTGTTGATCCCGTACGTTCGATCAGTTCCTGCTGGACCAGGTCGAAGAGGAACGGGTCGTGGATCACCTGTGTACTTGTCGCCCGGGTGCGAGGCCGAGGCCGTTGGTGCGCGCCTCGCAGGTATTCGGTCGCGGGTGATGTAGCCCTGTTCGACCATCGTCCCCAGCACCTCGTTGCGGCGCTGCAGCGCCGCCTTCGGGTCGAGGAACGGGTTGTATTCGGAGGGCGCCTGCGGCAGCCCGGCGATCAGCGCCGCCTCGGTCAGGTTCAGTTCCTTGGCCGGTTTGCTGAAGTAGGTCTGCGCCGCCGCTTCGACGCCGAGCGCGGTCTGCCCTTCGTTCGTCCCGTAGGGCGCGGTGTTCAGGTAGGTGTTGAGGATCCAGTTGCGGCTGTGCTCTTCGAAGAGCTCTTCCGCCAGGTGCGCTTCCTTGATCTTGCGTTCGAGCGTGTCTTCGGGGTGGCGGATGTAGAGGTTGCGGACCAGCTGCTGGGTGATCGTCGAGGCGCCCTGGACCGGCTTGCCGCCGGCCAGGACGTCCTTCCAGACGGCGCGGGCGATCCCCTCGTAGTCGAGCGCGCCGTGCTCCAGAAGTTCTTGTCCTCGATCGAGATCGTCGCGTCCTTCAGCATCGCCGGCAGCGTCGCTGGACGGGATCGGCTGGCGCACGTTGTCGGAGTGGATGTAGCCGATCAGGCTGCCGTCGGCGGTGTAGATCGCCGAGGTGCGGCCCTTCTGGACCGGCTTCAGGCTGGAGAGCGGCGGCGCCGAGTTGTAGACGTTGAGCGCCCAGGCCGCGGCGATCCCGCCCGCGGCCGCGACCACGGCCGACGATCAGCACGATCGGGATCGCGATCTTGTGCCAGCGCGTCTTGTGCGGCTTGCGTCGCCGCCTGCGAATACGAGTCGCCATCGGCCCGCGATTGTAGAGAGGCGAGCCGTTCGGCCGGTTACCGATCGGACGGCGTGGCAAGCGCGCCTTGCCCAGCAGCGGCCTGCCGCCCCGCGCTAGGAGCGCAGCTTGTAGCCGCTGCGAGAAGAGGCGCAGGTTGAAGAGGAAGAGCGCCGCGGTGGCCGCGGTCAGCGCCAGCAGCGAGAGCGGGATGCTGACTTCGGTGAAGCCGACGAAGCCGTAGCGGACCAGGGAGATCATGTAGTAGACCGGGTTGAACTTGGTCAGCGTCTCGAACGGCTGCGGCAGCAGCGACGCCGAGTAGAAGACGCCGCCGAGGAAGATCAGCGGCTGCAGGACGAAGGTCTGGGCGAAGGCGACGTCGTCGAACTGCTCGGCGCGGACGCCGATCAGCACGCCGAGCTGGGCGAAGAAGAAGCCGACCAGGAACGAGCGCCGGGATCAGCACCAGCGACGTGGTCGACCGGCAGGTTGGTGAGGATCGATCGGCGACGACGAAGGTGAGCATCGCGACGATCAGCCCGCGGACGAAGCCGCCGAGGCGAGAAGGCGAGCAGCAGCTCCAGCGGCGAGGCGGGCGAGGAGAGCTGGTCGTGGATCGCGCCGATGGAACTTCTGCTGCAGGATCGAGGAGGAGTTGTTGGTGAAGGCGTTGGTCGCCCAGGCCATCATGATCAGGCCGGGGATGACGAAGACGATGTATTCGATCCCGTGCAGCTCCTTGATCCGCGAGCCGAGCGCGGCGCCGAAGACGGTGATGTAGAGGAACGTTTCCAGCAGCGGCCCGCCCAGCGTCTGTTTCTTGATCTTCATGAAGCGGATGATCTCGCGCCGCCAGAGGCGTGAGAAGCGAATCTGCGCCGCAGCTCATCAGGCGACGACGTCGTCCTCGACGTGCGAGCGCGAGAGCTCGCGCCGCCCGACCAGGGCCAGGTAGGCGTCCTCGAGGTTGGCGACGTCGTAGCGCTCGGCGAGGTCCTCGCTCGTCCCCTGCGCGGCGATCTGGCCGTCGGCGATGAAGGCGATCTGCTCGCAGAGCTGCTCGGCCTCCTCGAGGTAGTGCGTGGTGAGCAGGATCGTCGTCCCCTTCGGCGTTGATTTTCTGGACGTAGTGCCAGAGCTCCAGCCGCAGCTCGATGTCGACGCCGGCGGTCGGCTCGTCGAGGATCAGCAGGCGCGGCCGGTGCATCAGCGCCCGCGCCAGGATCAGCCGCCGTTTCATCCCGCCGGAGAGGGCGCGGGTGCGCTCGCCGCGCTTTCGCGGTCAGGGAGAAGGTCTCGAGCAGCTCCTCGGTCCGTTCCTTGCGGTCGCCGCTTCGGCATCCCGAAGTAGCCGCCGTGGAAGTCGAGCGTCTCCTCGCAGGTCAGGAACTGGTCGAGGTTGACCTCCTGCGGGGCGAGCCCGACCGCCGGCGCGCGCCTGGCCGTAGTCGTAGATCGCGTCGTGGCCGAAGACCTCGATCGAGCCGCCGGTCGGCTGCGCGAGGCCGGTCGTGCAGTGGATCAGCGTCGACTTGCCGGCCCCGTTCGGGCCGAGCAGGCCGTAGAACTCGCCCGGCTCGATCGTCGATCGAGACCCCCCGCAGCGCCTCCACCCCGGTCGGGTAGCGTTTCTGCAGGTCGACGATCTCGAGCGGCTTGCTCACGCCGGCCATCTAGCCAGCGGCCGGTCCGGCCTACGCGCACCGCGCCCCACGGCGTGTCTGAGTTCCGCCACATCGGCGGACAAGTCAGACACGCCCGTATAAGTGGGGCGTGGCCGGCCCGCTTCTCGTCGTCGACGCGCCCTCGATGCTCTTCCGCGCCTTCTACGCGCTGCCGAAGACGATCATCGGGCCCGACGGGCAGCCGGTCAACGCGCTGCTGGGGACGGCGAACCTGGTCCTGCGCGAGGTCGAGATCCACCAGCCGCGCGCCGTCGTCCTCTGCTTCGGCCCCGACGCCGCCGCCTACCGGACCGAGCTCTACCCGCGCCTACCACGCCGAGCGCGACGAGGCGATGCCCGACGAGCTGCCCGCACCAGTTCGACGGCCAGCCGGCCCTTCTTCGAGGCCTTCGGCTGGACCGTGGCGACCAGCGACGACCTCGAGGCCGACGACCTGCTCGGCACGCTAGCGCGGCGCGAGGCCGAGGCGGGCGGCCAGGCGCTGATCCTGACCGGCGACCGCGACATGTACCAGTGCGCGGCGCCGGGGATCACCGTCCTCTACGTGCGGACCGGCGGCAAAGGCGCCGAAGAAGTCGACCCCGACGAGGTGCGCGAGCGCTACGGCATCGACCCCGAGCTGGTCCCCGACTTCATCGCCCTGCGCGGCGACCCCGCCGACGGGCTGCCCGGCGCCAAGGGCGTCGGCCCGAAGACCGCGGCCGAGCTGCTGCGCGAGCACGGCTCGCTGGAGGCGATCCTCGACGCGGCGATCCGCGAGCGGCGGCCGAAACTGCGGGCGGCGCTGATCGAAGGGCGCGAGGACCTGCTCGCCTTCAAGGACATCGCGACGCTGCGCGACGCCGGCGTCGACCCGCCCCGCCGACGCGCCGACCGACTGGGAAGGCGCCGCGAAAGCGGCGCTCGAACTGGGGATGCGGAAACTCGCCGAGCGCCTGATCGAAGCCGGCCAGCTGACGCGCGGCGCGTTCGCCCTTCGGCGGTATCCAGCGCCGACTCGCGAGTCAGGCCTGGGCGGCGTCTTCGCCGAGGATGACGAAGAGGCTCCAGGCGGAGACGATCGCCCAGACGCCCTCGAGCAGGATGAAGCCGATCTGCGCCTTCGACCACGGCGAGGATCGCGAGGATCACCGAGCCGACCAGGTTCAGCAGCAGGTAGAGCCGCGAGTCGGTCGGCAGCTCGCCGAGCTGGATTGGCGGCGAAGGCGGCGAGGATGATCAGCGCGCCGATGATCTGGATCGACCTGGGCCATGCCCCGAGCCTAGAGCGCCCAGGCGGATCGTGCCGGCCGGGTACGGTTGCGGCGATGGCGATCGGCGGCGATTCCCTGGCGCGGCCCCGGCGCGGAGCGGCCCGACCTGCCCCTGCCGCCCGGCCCGATGCCGCTCCGTCGCGACGGCGGACTGCGCAAGCGCTGGCGCTACGTCGGCTTCTACGGCGAGGACGCTGATGCTCTGCGCGGCGCGGGCCGAGGTCGGCCCGACTGACCAGTCCTTCTGGGTGCTCTGGGACCGCGAGCAGCGGCCGCGAGCTCGCCCACACGGCGCTGCGGCCGGGCAGCCGCGAGGTCGTCGCTCGACGGCCCGCGCGCTCGACGATCGACGCCCCCGGCCTGCACGCCGAGCCTGCGCCTCGGCGAGTGCGCAGCCGATCGAATCGATCTGCCCCAGCGGCGAGCGGCTGGGGCTGGACCCGCAAGCGCGCCGGGGTGCCGATCGAGGGCACGGTCGAGATCCCCGGGCGGCGCTGGCGGGTCTCGACGGCTTCGGCGTCGACGACGAATCGGCCGGCTACCAGGCCCGCCACACCAGCTGGCACTGGTCGGCCGGGGTCGGGACGGCGACCGACGGCCGGGCGCTCGCCTGGAACCTGGTCGAGGGCATCAACGACCCGCCGAGAACAGCGAGCGCGCGATCTGGGTCGACGGCGTCCCCACCGAGCCGGCCGCCGGTCCGCTTCGACGGCCTCGAGCGCGGTCGACTTCGCCGACGGCTCACCGCCTCGACTTCGCCGCCGAGCCGAGCCCACGCCCGCGACGACAACTTCCTCCTCGTCCGCTCCACCTACCGCCACCGCTTCGGCACCTTCACCGGCTCCCTCGACGGCCATCGAGCTGCGCCGAGGGCCTGCGGCGTCATGGAGTCCCACGACGCCCTCTGGTGAGCTCGCGTGTTCGCGCTATCCGCTAAGCGGCGAACGTTCGCGCGCAGGGCGCGTCACCAGGTGTCGACGAAGCGGCGCGCGGCGCCGGCTCGACCGGCGCCGCCGCGGCGAGGGTCGAGGCGATCGCCGCGCGCGTCTCCGCCGGGTCGATCACGTCGTCGATCTCGAACAGCGCCGCCGCGTTGAGCGCCTTCGCGTTCTCTTCGGCCGCCGCGGTCAGCTCCCGCACCCGCTGCTCGCGCTCGGCCTCGTCGGCGATCTCCTCGAGCTCCTTGCGCAGCGCCAGCCGCACCGCGCCTTCGAGCCCCATCGGCCCGAGGTGCGCCGCCGGCCAGGCGACCGTCAGCAGCGGCTCGTGCAGGCTGCCGCCGGCCATCGCCTGCGCGCCGAGCCCGTAGCCGCGCCGCAGGACCACCGCGATCAGCGGCACCCGCAGCGCCGCGCCGGCGACCAGCAGCCGCGAGGCGTGGCGGACCAGCCCGGTCGCCTCGGCCTCCGGCCCGACCATGAAGCCCGGCGTGTCGAGCAGCGAGACGACCGGCAGCCCGAAGGCGTCGCAGAGCGGGAGGAAGCCGCGCCGCCTTGTCGGAGGCGTCGCTGGTGATCGCGCCCGCCATGTGGCGCGTGTCGTTGGCGAGGAAGCCGAGCGGGCGCCCCTCGATCCGCGCCAGCGCCGTCACCAGCTCCGGCGCGAAGCGCTCGCGCAGGAAGGTGACCGAGCCCGCGTCGGCGAGCGTCTCGACGATCGGCGCGACCGCGTAGGCGCGCCGCGCGCGCTCCGGGACCAGCTCGCGCAGCGCCGTCTGGTCCGGCGCCGCGCCGGGCGCCGTCGCCCCCTGGAAGTAGCCGAGCAGCCGCTTCGCGACCGCCGTCGCCTCGGCCTCGTCGGCGGCGACCACGTCGACCACCCCGTTGCGCGGCCTGCGTCTCGAGCGGCCCGACCTCGTCGGGGTCGACCTTGCCGAGCCCGCCGCCCTCGATCATCGCCGGCCCGCCCATCCCCAGCGAGGAGCCCTCGGTGGCGACGATCAGGTCCGAGCAGCCGGCGAGCACCGCGTTGCCGGCGAAGCAGCGGCCGGCGACGATCGCGATCCGCGGCACCAGCCCCGAGAGCCGCGCCCAGAGCGCGAAGGCGCGCGTCTCGAGCGCCGAGACGACCGGGTAGTCGGTGTCGCCGGGCCGCCCGCCGCCGCCCTCGGCGAAGAAGCACCGTCGGCAGTCGCATCCGCTCGATCAGCTCGAACAGCCGGTCCTTCTTGCGGTGGCCGAGCGCCCCCTGCGTCCCGGCCAGCACCGTGTAGTCGTAGGAGAGGACGGCGCAGGCGGCGCCCTCGCCGAAGAGCTCGCCGTTGACCGTCGCGGTGCCGCCGACGAAGCCGTCGGCCGGGGTCCGCGCGATCAGGTCCTCGACCTCGCGCCGGCCGCGCTGGGCGGCGATCGCGAAGCGCCCGTACTCGACGAAGCTGCCGGCGTCGACCAGGTCGGCGAGGTTCTCGCGCGCCGTCCGCGCCGCCCGCCGCGTGGCGCCGCTCCACCGCCTCGGGCCGCGCCGCGTCCTCGGTCAGCGCCCGGCGCGCCCGCAGCTCGGCCAGGTCCGCGCGCTCGGCACCGCCCTCGGGCATCTACTCGACCGGCGTCGGGGAACCGGCCACTACTGCCCGAGTCCCCCGAAGATCGCGTAGGGGCTGGTGGGCCGCTCGGCGTAGGCGACCGAGCCGCTGCCCTCGACGGTGACGACGCTGCCGGCGGGAGCCTCGCCTTCGATCCGCGTCGCCAGCACCTTGGCGTCGTCCTCGTCGGCGGCGCCGAGGACCAGGTACTTCCAGCGCCGCACGGCCGGCAGGCCCTCGGCCCGCAGCAGCTCCTCGAACCGCACCGCCTCGTGGCGGCTGGGAAGGTCGACGCGAACCTCGAACTGAGCCGGCGCGCCTTCTTCGACTTCCTTGCGCTCGGTCGCGATCAGCTCTTCGTGCTCGGCGACCTTGGCGGCGTCGCTCTCCGGCAGGGGCTTGTCGGGGTCCTCCCACTCCTCGGCTTCGGGGTGCCAGTGCTTGAAGTCGACCCCGAGGTTCCAGCCGTGCTCGGCGGCGAGCTTGCCGATCGAGTCGCGGGCGGCCTCGGCCTGCTCCCGGGTGCCCGCGTAGACGAAGACGGTGTCGCCCTCGCGTGAGACGATCAGGCGATCGTGGAAGGCATCGCTGAGCTCGTGCTCCAGCTCGGCCGAGTGGAGGCGCTCGACCAGAGCCTCGCCGCCGTCTTTGGTCTCGATCTGAAGTCGCCAATCGTCGTTCATGCGCCCCAACATAGAGTCTCTTGCCGATGAGCACCACCTCCGAGGCCGCCACACCTGGATCGCCAGCCGGCGTCGCCGTCGTCACCGACAGCACCACCTACCTGCCGCCGGAGCTGATCGCCCGCTGGGGCATCGACGAGGTCAGCCTCTACGTCGGCTGGGAGGGCGAGCGCCGGCCCGAGCACGAGTACGAGCTCGACGACTTCTACGCCCGCCTGCGCGATTCGCCGACCCTCCCCTCGACGTCACAGCCCTCCGTCGGCGACTTCCTCGCCCGCTATGAGCCGCTCGCCGAAGCCGGTCGCGACGTGATCTCGATCCACATCGCCAGCGGCCTCTCCGGCACCTGCGAGAGCGCCCTCGAGGCCGCCCGCGTGATCGCCGACAAAGGCCTCCGCGGCCGGGTCGAGGTGGTCGACGGCCAGACCGGCGCCGGCGGGCTCGGCTGCCTCGTCCTCGCCGCCGCCGAGGCCGCCGAGCGCGGCCTTTCGCTGGAGCAGGTCGTCGACACCGTCCACGAGGCCCGCAGCGGACTCGAGATCTGGTTCTGCCTCGACACCCTCGAGTACCTGCGCAAGGGCGGCAGGATCGGCGCCGCCCAGGCGCTGCTCGGCTCGGCCCTGAAGATCAAGCCGATCCTCACCTTCGGCACCGAGATCGCCCCGGTCGGCAAAGTCCGCACCTCCAAGCGCGCCCACGAGCGGATGGTCGCCTACCTGCGCGAGCTGCACGACCGCGGCGCCAGCGACTGGATCGTCCAGCACGCCCAGCTGCCCGAGGAGGCCGCCACCCTGGTCGCCGCCGGGACCGAGATCCTCGGCAAGGAGCCGCTCTTCTGCACCGAGGTCGGCCCGGTCCTCGGCGCCCACCTCGGCTCCGGGATGCTGGTCGGCGGCGTCGGCTGCTCGCCGGCGGCGAGCTAGATCCCGGGCTCAGCCGCGGTCGAGCTGCTTGGCGAGGCGGCGCATCGCGCTGCTGAGGGCGCGGCGGAGGAAGGCGCGGGAGAGCGGCGGGAAGATTCGTTCGGATCTCGGCACCGTCTCCCAGGCCAGCTCGAAGTTGATCCTGGTCCCACCCTGGGGGAGCTCCTCGAGCCGGTAGGTGCCGCGGGTGTGGCGCTTGCCGCTGGAGCTGATCGTCTCCTCGACGGAGCGTTCCGGCGACTCGGATTCGACCACCTCGAACTGGGCGAATTCGCGCGAGCCGGGGGCGCTGACCCTCGCCCTTCCCTTGGCGCCAACCCCACGGGCCGGGCCGGAGAAGCTCCAGTTGACGTACATGTGCTTCAGATACGTCTCGTGGTTGGCGAGCAGGTCGAGGTACTCGAAGACCTCCTGACGAGGTTTCGAGACCTCGGTCGAGACGGTCACGGGCTTCATCGCCCGATCCTAGATCCTCAGCCGGGAGAGCCGGGTCAGGCTCGGTCTCGAGCCTCCGCCCCGGATCGCCTTGCCGACGATGTTCTTCATCCGGGTCCTGTCGCGCTGGGAGAGGCCGTTGGGGCGGCCCTTCGACTTCTTCGCCAGGGTCCAGAACTCTTTCTGTTCCTTCTCGGTCAGGTTCTGCCGCACCCGGTCGCGGCCCCTGCTGCCGAGCCAGAGCGAGACGGTCCAGACCATTTTCCAGGGGACCTTCTTCCAGACGGCGGGCACCGCCTTGCGGGCGATCCAGAGGGGCACCCGGGCCTCAGCTCCTTGGCGACCACTTCGACGGTGCCGTGCATCGTCGGGTGGATTTCGCAGAAGTAGGTGTAGGTGCCGGCCTGCTTGAAGGTCTCGGACTTGAGCTTGCCGTGGGCGAGGATGCCGGTGTTGAAGCTGCCGTCGTCGGCCGTCGCGGTGTGGGGAGCGGCGTCCTGGTTGAGCCAGGTGACCTTGCCGCCGACCTGGACCACGACCGGGTCGGGTCCGTAGGTGAATTCGACGATTTCGACCTTTTCCGAACGCGCCGCCTGCGCCGCTCGGCGCCGGTTCGCTTGCGGTCGCTTCGGAGGTCGTGCCGTCGCCGGCCTGAGGTGCGGTCGAGCGAATCGCTGGAGCCGCCGCCACCGCAGGCCGCAAAGGCGATCGAGAGGGCGACCAGGACCGGAGCGAGTGAGAGCTTTCGTCTTCACTCATCCAGGCTACCCCGCGCCGAAGAAAGGCGAACCATCCGCGACTGGGCTTCCGCCGGTGCGTCCCGCCCAACGCCTCCAGCCGTGACCAGGCGCTTCGCCGGCGCCGTCACCGGCCGGCGCCGGCGCCAAGCCTCAGTAGCCGGGGCTGCGCTTTATTTTCTTGCGCTCGGAGGCGTGGGCGCCGCCCTTCTTCTCGAGCGTCGCGCAGGCCTCGGCGATGTCGGTGGCGAGGCGGTCGATCTGCTCGCGGCTGAGCGTCTGCTTGACCAGCGCCCGCAGGACACTGACGTCTTCGGCGTTGGGCGGCAGCGTGTAGGCGGGAAGCATCCAGCCGCGCTCGGCCGAGAGCTGCCAGGAGACGTCGAACTCGTCGTAGTCCTTCTCGCCCGCGAGCTTGAAGGCGACCAGCGGCAGCTGCTCCTCGCCGTCGCCGATCAGCTCGAAGTCACCGGTGGCCTTCAGCTTCTCGGCCAGGAACCGGGCGTTCTGCTGCATCGCCTCCATGATGTAGGCGTAGCCCTCGCGCCCGTAGCGGACGAAGTTGTAGTACTGGGCGAGGACCATCGAGGCGCCGGTCGAGAAGTTGAGGGTGAAGGTCGCGTCTTTCTTCCCCAGGTAGTTCTCGTAGAAGACGAGGTCCTCGGCGAGGTCGCTCTGCTCGCGGAAGACGAGCCAGCCGATGCCCGGGAAGACGAGGCCGAACTTGTGACCGGAGACGTTGATCGAGCGCACCTGCTCGAGCCGGAAGTCCCACTCGGAGTCGGGGTAGAGGAAGGGCCAGACGAAGCCGCCGCTGGCGCCGTCGACGTGCATCGGCACGTCGAGTTCGCGCTTGCTCTTGATCTCCAGCAGCAGCTTGTTGATGCCGCCGATGTCGTCGGCGTGGCCGGTGAAGGTGGTGCCGAGCACGGCGGCGACGCCGATCGTGTTCTCGTCGATCAGCGGCTCGACGTCCTCGGGGCCGATCACGTACTTGCCTTCCTGCAACGGCACGATCCGCGGTTCGACGTCGAAGTAGCGGCAGAACTTGTCCCAGACGACGTGGACGTCGCCGCCGTAGACCAGGTTCGGCTTGTCGACCGGCAGCGAGGCGGCTTCGCGGCGCTGCTTCCATTTCCACTTCAGCGAGAGGGCGCCGAGCATGATCGCCTCCGAGGAGCCCTGGGTGCGGGCGCCGGTGGTCTCGCCGGGGGCGTGGTAGAGGTCGGCGAGCATGCGGATGCAGCGCTGCTCGACCTCGGCCGAGATCGGATACTCGGCGTGGTCGATGAAGTTGCGATAGAGGTTCTCGGCGATGATCCGCTGCGCCTCGGGCTCCATCCAGGTGGTGACGAAGGTCGCCAGATTTCGCTGCGGGTCCCCCTCGAGCGCCAGTTCCTCGTCGACCAGGCGCATCGCGTCGAGGGACGACATGCCGCTGGGCGGAAAGCTGCCGTCGGGAGCGTCTTCGGTGAGAAAGCGATTTCCGTAGAGCATCGCGGCCTCGTGAGCGCTGAGGGACTTTTTCATCGGGCTCCAGTCGTGTCTCGGGGTTCGCCGCCGATGCCGGAGACGCCGGCGCAGCATAATCCGTCGCCGACCCCCAAAAACGGGGCTCTGCCAACGACGAGAGGATCAGGTTTGAACGGCGACGACCTCAATGAGATGGGCCCGATCGACTACCTGCTGGTGGAGTGGCCGGGCCGACAGCCCAACGGCGAGGTGGCACCCCATCTGGTCGACCTGGTCGACCGCGGCCTGATCCGGATCCTCGACCTCACTTTCATCACCAAGGCCGAGGACGGCACGGTCGCCGGCCTCGAGCTCGCCGACCTCGGCGGCGAGGTGGCCGAGCTGTCGATCTTCGAGGGCGCCTCTTCGGGGCTGCTCTCCGACGAGGACATCAACGAGGCCGCCGGCGCTTTGGAGTTCGGCACCTCGGCGGCGCTGCTCGTCTTCGAGAACACCTGGGCCGCGCCGTTCGCCTCGGCCGTCCGCCGCTCCGGCGGCCAGCTCGTCGCCAGCGGCCGCATCCCCGTCCAAGCCGTCCTCGCCGCGCTCGACGCGGCCGAGGCCACTTCCTAAGCAGAGGAGAGACCATGCCAGGACTACTTCGAGGTGTCGCCCGTACCGCGGTCATCGCCGGCACGGCGAGCGCCGTCAGCGGTCGCGTCCAACGCCGCCAGGGGCAGCGCTGGGCCCAGCAGGAAGCGCAGCAGCAGCCGGCCGAAGCCGCGCCGGCCCCGGCCCCCGCGGCCGCTCCCGCCGCCGGCGAGTCGATGATCGATCAGCTCAAGGAGCTGGGCGAGCTGAAAGCCCAGGGCATCCTCACCGAGGACGAGTTCGCCGCGCAGAAGGCCAAGCTGCTGGCTGGCTAGCTGTAGTTCCTAACCACGTTGTTCATCCGGGCCTCCTTGAAGGCTGGGGGTGCTGAAGCCACCCACCAACAAGGAGAACCCGGATGAAGCTCCACGCTAACGCCCGCACCTGCCCGAACAGCCGCAAGCTGCTGGTCCGTCGCATCGAAGAGGAGAAGTGGTCGCTGATGGTGGCGGCCGAGGCCGCCGGCATCAGCGAGCGCTCGGCCCGCAAGTGGCTGGCCCGCTGGCGTGCCGAAGGTGAGGCGGGCCTGCGCGATCGCTCCTCGGCGCCGAGGAGAAGCCCCCACCGCACCCCTGAGCCAGTGGTCAAAGCGATCACTGCCCTGCGGAGGCTGCGGATGACCGCGGCGGAGATCGCCGAGGTCCTCGACCTGGCGCTCTCGACGGTCTCACTGTGGTTGAAGCGAGTGGGCCTGGGCAAGCGCAGCCGGCTCGAGCCACCGGAGCCGCCAAATCGCTACGAGCGCTCGCGCCCTGGAGAGCTGATCCACATCGACGTCAAGAAGCTGGGTCGCTTCGGGACCGCCGGCAAACGAGCGATCGGCAAGCGCAGTGGGAAGCCGGGCTACGGCTGGGAGTGCTGCCACGTCTGCGTCGACGACGCCACCCGGCTTGCCTACGTCGAGGTGCTGCCAAACGAGCGCGGCACGACCGCCTCGGCGTTCCTGCGGCGGGCGGTGGCCTGGCTTGCCGAGCAAGGAGTGACGGTCGAACGGGTGATGACCGACAACGGCTCTCCTTACGTCTCCACGGTCCACGCCGTCACCTGCCGGGAGCTCGGGATCAGGCACCTGCGCACCCGGCCCTACCGGCCCCGCACCAACGGCAAGGCCGAGCGCTTCATCCAGACGATGCCATGGCCGACATCGCCACCATCGCCGAGATCGGCACCGCCGTCGGAACGCTGTTCCTCGGGGCGGCGACCTTCGGCTCGACCCGCTCCGCCAACCGGGCGGCGCGGGTCGCCGAGCGCTCGCTGCTGCTGGGCATGCGGCCGGTGCTGACTCCGGCCCGCGCCGATGACCCGGACCAGAAAATCATGTTCGGCGAGGGGCGCAAGTTCCTCGTCCCCGCCGGCACCGGCCTGGTCGAGGAGGTCGACGGCGTCGTCTACCTGGCGATTCCGCTGCGCAACGTCGGCACCGGGCTGGCGGTGCTGCAGCGCTACGACATCTCCACCGGCTACCAGCTCCAGGACGTGCACGGCCCGCTCGCCCCCAACCTCAAACGAAGCAGCAACAAATACGGCCCGCTCGAGAACTTTCGCGCCCAGCAGATCGACATCTACATCGCCCCCGGCGACACCGGCCACTGGCAGGCGGCGCTGCGCGACCCCGAAGACCCACTGCTCGCCGAGGTCCTACAAATGCTCGCCGGCGAGCCCGAGCCGATCGCGATCGACGTCCTCTATGGCGACCACGAGGGCGGCCAGCATCTGATCAGCCGCTTCGTCCTGATCCCCCGCCCGAGCGGCAAATGGATGTGCAACGTCACCTTCCACTGGGTCCTCGACGGCGACGACCCGCGCGAGCTCGACGACGACTGAGCTCAGCCGCCGAGGCGGTAGTCCAGGTGAGTGACGCCGGGAGCCTCGACGACGCGGGTCAGCTCCAGCTCGATCCCGCGCGGCAGGTTGTCGAAGAGGCGGACGCCGTCGTGGAGCAGGATCGGGACGAGGTGGATCTGCAGCTCGTCGAGCAGTCCCGCGGCGATGCACTGCTGGACCGTCTCGCCGCCGCCGCCGACCGAGACGTCCTTGCCGCCGGCTGCCTCCCGCGCCAGCTCGACCGCCTTCTCGACCCCCTCGGTGACGAAGTTGAAGCTCGTTGCCGCCCTCCAGCTTCAAGGGGTCGCGCTCGTAGTGGGTGAGGACGAAGACCGGCGTGTGGAAGGGCGGGTCGTCTCCCCACCAGCCGTTCCAGGGCTCCGCGCCCCAGGGGCCGGGGCCACCGCCGAACATGTTGCGCCCCATCACCGACGCGCCGACGTTGTCCAGCGCCTCCTCGGCGACGGCGCTGCTGGCGTTGACCTCGCCGCCGTCCAGCCCATGGGGGCCGCGCCAGGCGGCGAGCTCGAAGGCCCACTCGTGCAGCTGCATCCCGCCTTCGCCGAGCGGATCGTCGACGCTCTGCCCCGGCCCGGCGACGAAGCCGTCCAGCGAGATCGAGATCTGACACCTGACCTTGGCCATCGCCAGCTCCCCTGCCTAGTCGGAGCGGGGACCGCGCTCGAGCTCTTCGACGGTCAGCTCGGCGGTCGGTTCGGCCTCGAGGCGGGCGTCCGGGATCGGCTCGCCGCTTCGAGTCGAGAGCCCGTAGGTGCCGGCGGCGAGCCGCTCCTCGGCCCGCTCGAGCGCCGCCAGGCGCTCTTTCAGGTCACCGGCGCGACCGGCGTCGAACTCGTCCTGGTAGAGGCCCTCGGAGTTGAAGTCGCCGGGTTCCTTGCGCTCGTCGCCTTCTTCGGGGCCGTCGCGTTCGCTGCCGGCGATCTCCTGTTCGACTTTCTCCCGCTCGGCGGCAAGCAGCTCTTTGGCGCGCTCTTGGTCCATGCCGACACCGTACCGCCCGCCCCTGGAGCGGAGCAACCGGCTGCGCTATCCTGCTTTAGGACTAACTACAGAAAGTGGACTTGGCAATGACCTACAGACTCGTTCCCCTAGACGACGCGATCGTCTTCCCGACCGTCACCGCGACCCTGCCGATCGACGTCGGCGAGGACGAGCGCGTCTTCCTGATCCCTCGCCGTGATGGCGAGTTCGGCCGCGTCGGCGTCGTCGCCGAGGTGATCGAGCACGGCCGCTCGCGCCGCGGCGTCCCGGTCGCGACCGTGGTCGGCCTGCACCGCGGCATCGCCGGTGCCGCCCAGGCCGACAGAACGACGCCGGCACCCTGCACGTCGAGGTCCAGGAGATCCACGACGGCCATCCCGACGACGAGCACACCCGCGAGCTGGCGCGTGAGTACCGCGCCGTGGTCGAGGAGATCCTCGAGCTGCGCGGCGACGACGGTCGCATCGCGCCTTCCTGCGCTCGATCGAGGAGCCCGGTGCGCTGGCCGACACCTCCGGCCTCGCCCCCGACATCCCCAACGAGGGCAAGCTCCGCCTGCTCGAGACGATCGACGTCACCGAGCGGCTGGAGATCGCCGTCGAGCTCCAGCGCGAGCGGCTCGCCGAGCTGCAGGTGCGCTCGCAAGATCCGCGACGACGTCGAGTCGGGCGCCCAGAAACAGCAGCGCGAGTACTTCCTGCGCAAACAGATGGAGTCGATCCGCAAGGAGCTGGGCGAGGACGAGACCGATCTGATCGCCGAGTACGAGACGCAAGATCGACGAGGCCGGCATGCCGGAGGCGGTCGACGAGCAGGCCGACAAGGAGCTGCGCCGACTCGAGCGCCAGGGCGAGCAGTCGCCCGAGAGCTCGATGATCCGCAGCTACCTCGACTGGCTGATCGCGGTGCCGTGGAGCAAGCGCTCCGAGGAGCGAGCTCGACCCGTCCACACGCGTGAGGTGCTCGACGCCGACCACGCCGGGCTCGAGGACGTGAAGAAACGGATCACCGAGTTCGTCGCCGTGCGCAAGCTGCGCGAGGAGCGCGAAGAGATCGAGGAGGACAGCCGCGCCAACGGCACGATCCTGACCCTGGTCGGGCCTCCCGGCACCGGCAAGACCTCGATCGGCGAGTCGATCGCCCGCAGCCCTCGGCCGCGAGTTCGTCCGCATCAGCCTCGGCGGCCTGCACGACGAGGCGGAGATCCGCGGCCATCGCCGCACCTACATCGGCGCCCTGCCGGGACGGATCGTCCGTGCCCTGCGCGACGCCGAGACGATGAACCCGGTGATCCTGCTCGACGAGGTCGACAAGGTCGGCGCCGACTGGCGCGGCGACCCGTCGGCGGCGCTGCTCGAGGTGCTCGACCCGGCGCAGAACCACTCGTTCCGCGACCACTACCTCGACGTCGAGGTCGACCTCTCCGAGGTCGTCTTCATCGCCACCGCGAACCTGCTCGACACGATCCCGGCGCCGTTGCTGGACCGGATGGAGATCATCGCCTTCGACGGCTACACGACCGAGGAGAAGCTGGCGATCGCCAACGGCTACCTGCTGCCGCGGCAGCTGAAGCGCAACGGCCTCGAGGTCGAGGAGGTCGAGGTCGGCGATGACGTCGTCCGCGCCGTGATCTCCGAGTACACCCGCGAGGCGGGCGTGCGCCAGCTCGAGCGCGAGCTCGGCAAGCTGCTGCGCGGGGCGGCGACGAAGATCGCCTCCGGCGAGGCCGACGCGCCGATCGTCCTCGACATCGAGGCGGTCCGCGACAGCCTCGGGCCGCCAGCGCTTCTTCCAGGAGTCGGTCGAGCGCACGGCGATCCCGGGCGTCTCGACCGGCCTGGCGGTGACCGGCACCGGCGGCGACATCCTCTTCATCGAGGCGACCGCCATGGACGGCGACAAGGGCCTGGTCCTGACCGGCCAGCTCGGCGACGTGATGAAGGAGTCGGCGCGGATCGCCCTCTCCTACGTCCGCTCGCACCGCGAGGAGCTGGGCATCCCGGCGGACGGCTTCCAGCGCGAGTTCCACCTCCACGTGCCGGCCGGGGCGATCCCCAAGGACGGCCCGAGCGCCGGCACGGCGATGACGACGGCGCTGGTCAGCCTGCTCGTCCGGCCGCCCGGTGAAGCACACTGTCGGGATGACCGGAGAGGTGACCCTGCAGGGACGGGTGCTGCCGATCGGCGGCCTCAAGCAGAAGGTGCTGGCCGCCCACGCGGCGGGGCTGACCGAGGTGATCCTGCCCGAGCGCAACCGCGGCGACCTCGACGAGGTCCCCGAGGAGGTGCGCGAGCAGATGACCTTCCACCCGGTGATGAGCATCGACGAGGTGCTCGGGCTGGCGCTCGAGCCCGGCGGAGGCACGGGAGCGGATGTCGCCGCGATGTCGTAACTGCCAACCCGTGCCGACGGAGCTCCGCGCGGCGGCCGGGCTGCTCGAGCGCCGCTGGACGATGGCGACGATCTACGCCTGCTCCAGCGGCGCCACCCGCTTCAACGAGTTCCGCCAGTCGCTCCCGGGGGTCTCCCCGACGACCCTCTCGGAGCGGCTGGAGCAGCTCGAGGCGGCGGGGATCGTCGAGCGGCGCCTGGTCGCCGGCCGTCCCCCCCACACCGAGTACGCCCTGACCCGCCGCGGCGAGCGGCTCGCCCTGGCCGTCGCCGGCCTGCTCGAGCCAGCTGAGCCTGCGCTCTAGGCTAGCGGCCGGCGGCGCGGGAGGCGGCGGGGGCGGCAGTTCGAGGCGGCGGCGCCGGTGGCTCCGGCGGCGGAGGGCCGGTCGAGGTAAGCGGCGGTCCGGCGGCCGCCGGGTCGGGGCCGCCGGAGATCGCCAGCAGCCGGTAGTAGAGGATCGCGGCGACGAGGGCGCCGATCGGCGCGGTGAACGTCGAGGCGAGGGTGCTGAAGACGATCCGCAGGATCGGGCCGTCGGCGATCGCTGTCGGCGATCGCGCCGAAGATGATCGCCGCCGATCAGCGCTGATCAGCGTGGCGACGACGACGACGCCGAAGACCGGCCAGCCGTTGCCGCGGACCAGTTCCCGGGAGCGGCCGAAGGCGCCGACGACGCCGGCTCTCTCGATCACGATCACCGGCGCGATCACGGCCCAGATCGTCAGCAGGATGCAGCCGGGGACGATGAAGAGAGGAAGCCCGATCGCCGACGCCGATCCCGTAGAGGATGCTGGCGCCGATCAGGGGCAGCAGCACCGGGCCGACCGAAGCGAACAGCTCGCCGACCGAGGAGTCGCGGCTGCCGTCCTGGACGTCGCGGACGAGGCTCACCACCATCCCCTGGTAGAGCATCGCGACGGCGAAGGTGCACGATCGATCGACCAGCGGCGAGCAGGCCGGTGTTCGTTGCCGACGATGCCGCTGACGATCGTGACGACGAGGAAGAGCCAGAAGGCGGCCGGGATCAGCACGCCGAAGTGGCGCTGGTAGAGGGCGAAGACCTCGTTGAGGGTCTCGCCGACGCTGAGCTGTCGTCTGGGACGCTTCACTCGCCCGCCCCATTCTGCGCCGGCGCCGCTACGATCCCTGCGTGGCGGAGATCGAGCGCAAGTTCCTGGTCTCGAGATGCCCGGCGGGCCGAGAGCGCCCGTCGACGGCGATCGAACAGGGCTACCTGGCGCTCGCCGACCGAGACCGAGGTGCGGCTGCGACGGGCCGGCGACGAGCTGTCCCTGACCGCCAAGGGCGGCCACGGCGAGGTCCGCGAGGAGGTCGAGGTGCCGATCGACCCGCGGGCCTTCGAGGCGCTCTGGCCGCTGACCGCGGGCCGGCGGGTGCGAAGGTCCGCCACTACGTGCCGCTCGGCGACGACCTGCGGGCCGAGGTCGACGTCTACGAGGGCGAGCTCGACGGGCTGCGTGACGGCCGAGGTCGAGTTCGAGCTCGCGAGGCGCGGAGCCGCGCTTCCGGCCGCCGCCCTGGTTCGGCGAGGAGCTGACCGGCGACGGCCGCTACGCGAACCAGACCCTGGCGACCGCGGGGACTGCCGACGCATAACTTGGCCGACGGCGGGAAGCTGCAGAGCATCGCCTCAGAGCCCAGGCGGAGCAAGACGCCTACCGCCTGCTCGCCGACGAGGACGCCGCCGACGGGCTGCGCCGGGTCATCGCGGCCGCGGCTCGAGAAGGCGGCCGAGCGGCTGCGCGAGCCGCCGACGGCGACGCCCTCGCCGAAGCGATCCACGGCGCCCGCAAAGACCTGAAGAAGACCCGCGCGGCGCTGCGGCTGGTCCGCGAGGAGCTCGGCGAGAAGACCTTCAAGCGCGAGAACCGCGCGCTCCGCGACGCCGCCCGGATGCTCTCGGCGAGCCGCGACGCCGAGGTCAAGCTGGAGACGCTGGAGGCGCTGGTCGAGGAGCGCCGGTGACGTCCCGGCCGGGCCCGGCGGCGCTCTGGCGCGAGGCGCTCGACGCCGACCGCGACCGCATCCGCGAGCGGCGAGGGCGACCAGATCGACGCGGGCGTCGAGGCGATCGACGCGGTCGCGGCGCGGATCGCCGAGTGGCCGCTCGGCCACGACTCGCTGGAAGCTCCTCTCCCCCGGCCTCGACACCGCCTACCGCGAAGGGCCGCGACGCGTTCGAGGCGCTGCCCGGGCCGACGCGAGCGTCGACGCCGTCCACGACCTGCGCAAACGCGGCAAGGACCTCTGGTACCAGCTGCGCCTGCTCGCGACGCCTGGCCGGCGGTGCTCGAGCCGACCGCCGAGGAGGTCCACGAGTTCACCGACCTGCTCGGCGACCACCACGACCTCGCCGTCCTGGCCGAGGACCTCGAGCGGTCGCGACGGGATCGTCGCCGAGCGCGACGCCTTCGTGACGCTGATCGAGCGGCGCCAGGCGGAGCTGCTGGACGAGGCGCTCGCCTCGGCGAGCGCGTCTACGCCGAGAAGCCGAAGCACTTCCGCCGCCGGCTGCGCGCCTACTGGCGGATCTGGCGCGGCGAAGCGTAGGCGACAAGGATGGGCCGACCTCCCCCGCACCAGGAGAGAGGCCGACCCGCATCGCCCGCTAAGCGGGCTTGCTGACTGAAATCGCCGGATAAATCGGCTTCTCGGTTGAGATCGTCACTGTGCTCACCCCCCTCCTCCCGTTGGCAAATCTGCACGTCGGGATGACCCGATGGACCGATAGAACAGATTCCAGCGGTCGGATCGAGCTCCAGCAAGTTCCGCACTCGAATGCTCAGAAGCTGTATTACGATGGGGGAAGTTCTAGGAAAGCCACTGTTCTTTGGCAAAAACCCTCGGGAAGGAAAGAGCGAATGACCCAGGCGGCGAAGCAGAAGGCGGGTATCGAGTCAACGCTGGGCGCGATCACCGCCCACCCGACCAGGGTGGAGTGCTACGTGATGCTCACCGAGCGGGTCGCGAGCCCGAACGAAATCGCCGCCGCGGCCGGGCTCAAGCTGAGCGACGTCGCCTACCACGTGCGCAAGCTCGAGGAGTTCAAGGTGATCGAGCTGGTCGACACCAAACAGCGTCGCGGCGCCACCGAGCACTTCTACCGGGCGACGAAACGGCCCTTCGCCTCGGATGCCGACTTCGCCGAGATGACGCCAAAGCAGCGGGACTCGCTGTCCCGCTACATCATGCAGCTGCTCGTCGCCGACGTCCAGCGGGCGCTCGACGCCGGCACCTTCGACGCTCGCTCGAATCGCTGGCTGGCGCGGCTGCCGGGCCAGGTCGACGAGGAGGGCTTCGCCGAAATGAACAGCCTCCACGAAGAGATGTACGAACGCGAGCTGGAGATCATCGCCAAGAGCGCCAGCCGACTCAACTCTCAACCAGCCGAGGCCTCGATCCCGATCGTGGCGGCGATGATGTTCTTCGAGCCGCCGCCGAAGCGCGACCGGTAGTCGGGGCCTTTCGCCGAGCCCCTCCTAGGTGAAGCCGAGGATCAGCTGGGCGGCCTCGAGCGGCACGTCGAGCTGGGGGCAATGGCCGATTCCGTCGAGCTCGACCCACTCGGCGCTGGGCAGCAGCGCGTCGCGGTAGCGGACGGCGTTGGAGGGCCAGGCGAGGATCTGGTCGGCGCTGCCCCAGACGATCCGCAGCGGGCACTCGATCCGCTCGGCGTCGAGGTCGAAGCCGTCCTCGCGGGCGTATGCGACCAGCGGCAGAACCTCGCACTGGGTGACGCCGACGATCTGGTGGGCGAGCAGCTCGGCCGGAATGTGCTCGTAGTTGGTCGTGATCAGCTGCGTCGCCAGGCGCCGGCCCTCGGGCGTGCTGACGATTTCATCGGCCTGGGCGGCGACCGGCTTCAACTGCTCGTACACGGTCACGAAGTTGTCGAGCGTCCGGTCGAAGCCCTCGTCCCCTTTGGCCCAGCCGCCGGCCGGGGCAAAGGCGACGACCGACTCGGCCCGGCCCCGTGCCGCCAGCCGCAGGGCGACGAAGCCGCCGAGCGAGTTGCCGACGAGGTGAGCCGTCTCGAAGCCCGCCTCGTCCATCGCCCGCTCGACCGCGTCGACGATCAGCTCGTCGCTGACCTCGCCCTCCAGCGGCGGGCCGCCGGCGTGGGCGAGCAGGGTCGGGGCGAGGACGTCGTGCTCGCGTTCGAGCGCCGGCAGCACCAGCTCCCAGGTCCGCCAGGTGTCGGTGAAGCCGTGCAGGCAGACCATCGCCGAGCCGGAGCCGCCGCGGTGCGACGGGGTGAACTCGTGGGGCATCTACGAACCCGTCTGGTCGTACGGCGCGTAGCGGTTGTGCAGCATCAGGTCGTTGCCGTCGGGGTCGGTGAAGAGGGCCATGTGGCAGACGCCGGTGTCCAACGTCTCGCCGATGAACTCGACGCCCTTGGCCTCCAGCTCGGCGCGGGCCGCGGCGACGTCGTCGACGTGGAGCGCCGGGTGGGCGTTCTTCTGCGGCGCGAACTCCATCCCCATCTTCCCCGGCTCCCAGATCCCGAAGCAGGTGTCGCCGGCCCAGAATTCGAAGCGGCCGTTGCTGTCGGGTCGCAGGCCGAGCGTCTCCACGTAGAAGCTGCGCGACCGCTCGGCATCCTGCGAGGGCACTCCGATGAAGTCGGTCTTGGTGATCGTCACGCGATCCTCCCTTGATTTGGCGTGAAGCCGGTCGCAGCGATTATGAGGGGACCGGGGAGAGCTCGCCGACCAGCGCCCCGAGGTCCGAGCCGATCTGCGCCCAGGTGTACTTGCCGAGGACCTCGTCGCGGGCGCGCTCGCCGCGGCGCCGGCGGCCGGGCGGGTCGTTGACCGCCTCGACCATCGCCGCGGCGAACGCATCGACGTCGTCCGGCGGGACCAGCCAGCCGGTCTCGGGATCGTCGACGATCGTCGCCGGACCGCCGTGGTTGACGCCGATCACGGGCAGGGCGCAGGCCATCGCCTCGACCAGGACCTGACCGAACTGCTCCTTGACCGAGGCGTGGACGAGCAGGTCGGCGGCGTTGAGGAAGTGGGGCAGCTCGGCGTGGGAATGCCAGCCGGCGAGGAAGACGTCGTCGAGCCCGAGCCGCTCGATCGTCTCGATCGGGTGCTCCCCCTCCCACTCGCCGGGATAGCCGCCGAGCAGGACGAGGGCGGTCGGCTCGAGGAAGCGGGGACGGGCCCGGGCGTAGGCCTCGAGCAGCAGCGGCAGGCGCTTGACCTCGGTGAAGCGGCCGGTGTAGAGCAGAACCGTCCCGTCCAGCGGCTCCAGCTCCGAGTCCGAGTAGGCGACGCTGCCCGGCGCCCGACCCCGGCCGCCAGCCCTGCGGCCGCTCGACCAGATGCCGGCGCCAGTGGGCGCGGCGGTCGACCGGGTGCGGGGCGAAGCTGGAATCGAAGCCGTTGGGGACGCAGACGAAGCGATCGGGGTCGAGGTCGAGCACGGCGCTGGCGCGCTCGAGGCCGTCGGCGCTGCTGACGACGATCCGCTCGCAGCGCTCGGCCCAGTCGCGGATCCGCTCGGCCCAGGCCTCGGCGTCGGTCCAGCTCGCCGGCGCGCCGGCGGCGATCCGTTCCAGCATCAGCAGCTCGGTGCCGTGGACGTGGCCGATCACCGGCAGACCGGGAAAGGCCCGCGCCGCCGCCTCGTTGAGCGGGGTCAGATGGTGCAGGTAGAGGAGGTCCGCGTCGGCGGCTCCGGCCAGGCCCAGCTCGCGGCTCCAGGCGTCGACCTGGAGCTCGTAGGCGCTCGTCGTCGAGGGAAGCCAGGATCGGGTCCTCGGCGCCGAGGCGGTCCTCGTAGGAGCCGTGCATCGGCGCCGTCCCGGCGCCGCCCTCGAACCGGAGCCGGTCGGCGCTGAGCAGCGCCGGCGTGAAGTCGACCGGGCGCAGATCGAGCCCGGAATAGAAGCTCGGCGCCAGCGCGTGCTCGCCGTGATCGGAGCGCGAGCCGGAGAGCACGGTGACCTCGAACTCGTTGCGCTCGAACTCCCGTGCGATCGCCCGGCAGACGTGGGCGGAGCCGCCGCGGGGATAGAAGTAGATGCCCATCAACAGCTTTGTAGGAGTAGAGGGCATCTACACCGAGGCTACTCGGGACGGCCCGCTTTCTCAGCCCAGGCCGCCTACAGAGCGACGAAGTGGAGCGCGGTGGCGATCTCGCGGCCGCCGAGGAGCTCTTTGCCGTGCTCCTCGCGCGGCGTGTTTCGCAAGCTGCCCGCCGATCACGAGCGAGGCCGAGCCGCCGCCGTCGAGGTTGATCGCCCGCTCGGCGCCGAGGCCGACCATCGCCGTCGGCCAGCTCGGCCATCGTCAGGCCCGCCTCGTCGTTGGCGCGTCCTTCGCAGACGACGGCGATCAGCTCTCCGGCGCCGAGGCCGAGGGCGGCGCGGGGATAGCGGCCGGCGGTGATGTCGGAATCGAACTGGCGCGAGCCGGCGGAGAAGCCCTCGAGGTCCTGACCCGGGTGGATCAGCGATTCGCCCTGACGCGACGAGCATCGGCCCGGCCTGCAGCAGGTCCCCCGCCGGCTCGCCCGGGAGCTCGCCGCGCGGGGCGAGCGAAACCTCGCCGTCGCCGGCGTGGACGCAGCCGCGCAGAGCGCCCCACGGCGAGTCGAAGGGAACGCTCGGAAGGGCTCGGCCGCCGATCCGCAGGTCGCCCAGCGGCGGGCCGCCGGGACGCATGTAGAAGCCGCCGATCATCGCGTTCTCGGCGCCGCTCTCGGTGCACCAGCGCAGCAGGGTCGAGGGTGGGTCGAGGGCGACCACGCGGACGCCGAACCGGGAGCGATCGAAGCGGGCGACCCAGAGCGTGGTCAGGGCGCCGTCGTCGAGGGTCAGCCTGACCCGCTCGACCGACGGGCTCGGCGCGAGGACGGCGGATCGGCGGCGGCTGGGCAGGATGGCGCGCATCGGCTCGGGACCTGAACCGACATGCAACAGCACTTCGCGGACCGACTTGTGTCCGGATGGATACCAGCGGCGGTGTTTTTTTGGCAAATCGCCCAACGCAACTGGCGAACCGCCTTGTATACCGCCGACCAACGGAATAGATTTGCTATCGATTGACCGGGGCATGGGAGGTGCTGCGCCGACTCTTGACCACGACGTCGAAGAAGCTAGAGACTGTGATCGTCCGGTTCGCCGGGGATTCCGGCGACGGCATGCAGCTGGTCGGGGACCGCTTCACGGCCGCCACCGCCCACGTCGGCAACGACCTCTCGACGCTGCCCGACTTCCCGGCCGAGATCCGCGCCCCGGCGGGAACGCCCGGCGGCGTCTCCGCCTTCCAGATCCACTTCGCCTCGCGCGACATCCTCACCCCGGGCGACCACCCGAACACCCTGGTGGCGATGAACCCGGCGGCGCTGAAAGCCCACCTCGACGCGCTCGAGAAGGGCGGCACGCTGATCGTCAACGAGGACGCCTTCACGGCGGCCAACCTGCGCAAGGCCGGCTACGAGGCGAACCCGCTCGAGGACGGCACGGTCGAGGACTACCAGACCTTCGAGGTGCCGATGACGACGCTGACCACGCGCGCCACCGACGAGATCGAGAACCTCAAACCGGCCGAGGCGCAGCGGACCAAGAACCTCTTCGCCCTCGGCCTGATCTCGTGGATGTACGGGCGGCCGGGGAAGGCGACGATCTCCTGGCTGGAAGCGAAATTCGCCAAACGGCCGGCGATCATGGCCGGCCAACGTCGCCGCCTTCAAGGCCGGCTACAACTTCGGCGACACGGCGGAGATCGCGGCGACCCCGATCGAAGTCGGCCCGGCGCCGCTCGACGCCGGCGAGTACCGCAACATCAACGGCGCCAACGCGACCGCGATGGGGCTGCTCGCGGCGAGCGTCAAGAGCGGGCTGCAGCTGTTCTTCGCGACCTATCCGATCACCCCCGCCTCCGAACTCCTCCACCACCTCGCCCGCCACAACCGCTTCGGCGTCCGCACCGTCCAGGCCGAGGACGAGATCGCCGCCGTCAACATGGCGCTCGGCGCCTCCTTCGGCGGCAAGCTCGGGGTGACCGCGACCAGCGGGCCCGGGATGGACCTGAAGGCGGAGACGATCGCCCTGGCGGCGGTGCTGGAGCTGCCGCTGGTGGTCATCGACGTCCAGCGCGCCGGCCCCTCGACCGGGCTGCCGACGAAAACCGAACAGTCGGACCTGCTGATGGCGATCCACGGCCGCCACGGCGAGTCGCCGCTGCCGGTGATCGCCGCCTCGACCCCGTCGGACTGCTTCGACGCGGCGGTCGAAGCCGCCCGGATCGCGGTCCGCTTCCGGACCCCGGTGATCCTCCTCTCCGACACCTTCCTGACCAACTCCTCCGAGCCCTGGCGCCTGCCGGACATGGCCGATCTGCCGGAGATCGATCCCGACTTCGCCACCGGCCCCAACGCGGGCGACGAATTCCTCCCCTACCTGCGCGACGAGCACGGCGCCCGCCCCTGGGCGATCCCCGGCACCCCCGGGCTGCAGCACCGGCTCGGCGGCCTCGAGAAGGAGCACGGCAGCGGCAAGGTCAGCTACGACCCCGCCAACCACGCCCTGATGACCAAGCTGCGCGCCGAGAAGCTCGAGAAGCTGGCCGCGGAGCTGCCGCCGCTCACGGTCGACGCCGACGAGGGCGCCGAGATTCTGGTCCTCGGCTGGGGCTCGACCTCGGGAGTGATCGGCGCCGCCGCGCGGAGGATTCGCGGCCGCGGGCTGCCGATCGCGATCGCCCACCTGCGCAACCTCGAACCGATGCCGACCAACACCGGCGACGTCGTCCGCTCCTTCGACAAGGTGCTGATCCCGGAGCTGAACACAGGCCAGCTGCTGAGCCTGGTCCGCGACAAGTTCCTGGTCGACGCGATCGGCTACAACAAAGTCGAGGGGCTGCCGATCCTGGCGGAGGAGCTCGAGCAGGCGATCCTGGAGGTGATCGAGTGAGCGAGAACGGCCACAGCCACGGCAACGGCAACGGCGCCACCGCGCTGCTGACCAAGTCCGACTTCCAGTCGGGCCAGGAAACCCGCTGGTGCCCGGGCTGCGGCGACTACGCGATCCTCGCCAGCGTCCAGGCGCTGATGCCCGAACTCGGGATCCCGCCGGAGAAAACCGTCTTCATCTCCGGCATCGGCTGCGCCGGGCGCTTCGTCTACTACATGGACACCTACGGGATGCACGGCATCCACGGCCGCGCGCCGGCGCTGGCGACCGGGATCGCGACCGCCCGCGAGGACCTCTCGGTCTGGGTCGTCAGCGGCGACGGCGACTCGCTCTCGATCGGCGGCAACCACCTGATCCACAGCCTGCGCCGCAACGTCCCGATCAAGCTGCTGCTCTTCAACAACCAGATCTACGGGCTGACCAAGGGCCAGTACTCGCCGACCAGCGAGACCGGCAAGATCACCAAGTCGACCCCGTTCGGCTCCGAGGACCACCCCTTCAACCCGCTGGCGCTGGCGCTCGGCGCCGACGCCTCCTTCGTCGCCCGCACGATCGACGTCGAGAAGAAGCACCTGACCGAGGTCCTGCGCGCGGCCGCCGAACACGAGGGCTCGGCCTTCGTCGAGATCTACCAGAACTGCAACGTCTTCAACGACGGCGCCTTCGACGCGGTCCGCGGCAAGGGCGGCGCCGACAACCAGATCCGGCTCGAGCACGGCCAGCCGATCCGCTTCGGCGCCGAGAACGAGCGCGGCGTCGTCCGCTCGCCGACGGGCGGGCTCGAAGTGGTCGACGTCGCCGACGTCGGCGAGGACGCGCTGGTCGTCCACGACGTCCACGTCGAGGACCCCAGCCACGCGACCGCGCTGGCCCGCCTCGCCGAGAGCCCCACCGGCCCGACCCCGATCGGGGTCTTCCGCGACGTCAAGCGCGCGGTCTACGGCTCCAGCCGCCAGCAGGAGCTGCTCTCGGCCCACGCCAACGCCACGCTCGCCGACCTCGACGAGCTGCTGCGCTCAGGCGACACCTGGACCGTCTAGCGGGCGCTAAAGCTCCGCTTCTCGTTCGATACGTCACGAACGACTGTTTGCCCTAGCCTCTGCGCGCATGGCATACCGCGCCTCCGCCGATCTCGGCCTTCCAGCGGGAGTGAAGGCGCTCCTCTTCGACCTCGACGGGGTGCTGACGAAGACCGCGCGCGTCCACGACAAGGCGTGGAAGCAGATGTTCGACGCCTTCCTCGAGAAGCGCGCCCGAAGCGAGCGGAGAAGAGTTCGTCCCGTTCGACGCCGGCGCCGACTACAACGAATACGTCGACGGCAAGCCGCGCTACGACGGCGTCCGCTCCTTCCTCGACTCGCGCGGGATCGAGCTGCCGGAGGGCGAGCCCGACGACCCGCCCGAGGCGGAAACCGTCTGCGGCCTCGGCAACCGCAAGAACGAACTGGTCCTCGGAGCTGATCGAGCGCGACGGGGTCGAGGCCTACGCGGGCTCGGTCGCCTTCGTCGAAGCGGCGCGCGAGGCCGGCCTGCGCCGCGCCGTCGTCTCCTCCAGCGCCAACTGCCAGGACGGTGCTGCGGGCGGCCGGGATCGAGGACCTCTTCGAGGAGCGGATCGACGGCGAGCGTCGCCGACGAGAAGCACCTGAAGGGCAAGCCGGCGCCGGACACCTACCTGGCCGGCGCCGCGGCGCTCGGGGTCGAGCCCGCCGCCGCCTGCGGTCTTCGAGGACGCCGTCTCCGGGGTCGAGGCCGGCCGCGCCGGTGACTTCGGCCACGTCGTCGGCGTCGACCGGGTCGACCACGCCGACGGCGCTGCGCGAGCACGGCGCCGACGTCGTCGTCGACGATCTCGGCGAACTGATCCTCGGCGACGGCACCGGACGCAGCGCTCGTGATCGCAGACCCCGCCTACACGGTCGAACCCTGGGGGCTCCGCGAAACCCACCTGAACCTCGACAACCTGGCCCAGTCGGAGTCGGTCTTCGCCCTCTCCAACGGCCACATCGGCATCCGCGGGAACCTCGACGAGGGCGAGCCCAGCTGCGCTCCCCGGCACCTACCTGAACGCCTTCTGGGAGGCGCGCCCGCTGCCCTACGCCGAGGCCGGCTACGGCTACCCGGAGGCGGGGGAGACCGTCGTCAACATGACCAACGGCAAGATCATCCGGCTGCTGGTCGACGACTCGCCCGTTCGACATCCGCTACGGCGAGCTGCAGAGCACGAGCGCCGGCTCGACTTCCGCACCGGCATCCTCCGCCGCGAGGCGCTCTGGCGCTCGCCGACCGGGAGGACGGTGCGGGTCACCTCCGAACGCCTCGTCTCCTTCTCCCAGCGGGCGGTCGATGGCGATCCGCTACACGGTCGAGCCGACCGACGCCGCGACCCGCGTCGTCGTCCAGTCGGAGCTGGTCACCAACGAGCCGCGCCCGGCCGAGTCCAAGGACCCGCGCGCCGCCGCCGCGCTCGAAGCGCCGCTCGAAGCGGAGGAATTCCTCGGCGCCGACACGCGCGCCGTGCTCGTCCACTCGACCAAGGCAGTCGGGCTGCGCGCCGGGGCGGCGATGGACCACGATGTCGACGGGCCCGGCGGACACCGGCTGCGCATCCCGCCGAGGCCTGGGCGGACCTCGGCCGGCTGACCGTGACCAGCACCGTCGAGCCCGGCCAGTGCCTGCGACGATCACCAAGTTCGTCGCCTACGGCTGGTCGGCGCAGCGCTCGGTGCCGGCCGTCCGCGACCAGGTCGGCGCCGCGCTCGCCGAGGCCCGGCACACCGGCTGGGACGGGCTGCTCGCCGCCCAGCGCGACTACCTCGACGACTTCTGGGAGCGCGCCGACGTCGAGCTCGACGGCGACGCCGAGCTGCAGCAGGCGGTCCGCTTCGGCCTCTTCCACGCGCTGCAGGCGAGCGCCCGCGGCGAGGGCCGGGCGATCCCGGCGCAAGGGGCTGACCGGCCCCGGCTACGACGGCCACACCTTCTGGGACACCGAGGCCTACGTGCTGCCGCTGCTCTCCTACGCCGCGCCGCGAGGCCGCCGCCGAGGCGCTGCGCTGGCGGCTGGACGACGCTCGAGCCGCGCGCGCGAACGGGCCAAGCAGCTCGGCCTCGAGGGCGCCGCCTTCCCCTGGCGGACGATCAGCGGCGGCGAGTGCTGCGCCTACTGGCCGGCCGGGCACCGCGGCCTTCCACATCAACGCCGACATCGCCCAGGCGGTCTGCCGCTACCAGGCGACGTCACCGGCGACGTCGACTTCGAACGCGACATCGGCGCTGCCGCTGCTGGTCGAAACGGCGCGGCTGTGGCGCTCGCTCGGCCACCACGACGCCGCACGGCGCCTTCCGCATCGACGGCGTCACCGGCCCCGACGAGTACAGCGCCGCTCGCCGACAACAACGTCTACACCAACCTGATGGCGCAGAAGAACCTGCGAGCCGCGGCCGACTTCGTCCGAGCGCTACCCCGACGCGCGCCCGCGAGCTCGGCGTCGACGACGAGGAGGCCGCCTCCTGGCGCGACGCGGCGAAGGCGATGACGATCCCCTACGACGAGGAGCTCGGCGTCCACCCGCAGTCCGAGGGCTTCACCGAGCACGCGCGCTGGGACTTCGACGCACACCGGCGAGGACCAGTACCCGCTGCTGCTCCACTTCCCCTACTTCGACCTCTACCGCAAGCAGGTGGTCAAGCAGGCCGACCTGGTGATGGCGATGTTCGTCCGCGGCGACGCCTTCAGCGCCGAGGAGAAGGCGCGCAACTTCGCCTACTACGAGCCGCTCACCGTGCGCGACTCCTCGCTCTCGGCCTGCGTGCAGGCGGTGATCGCGGCCGAGATCGGTCACCTCGAGCTGGCCTACGACTACTTCGGCGAGGCGGCGCTGATGGACCTCGACGACCTCGAGCACAACACCCGCGACGGCCTCCACATCGCCTCGCTGGCCGGCGCCTGGATCGCCGCCGTGGCGGGCTTCGGCGGCCTGCGCGACAACGACGGCGAGCTCAGCTTCTCGCCGCGGCTGCCGGAGCGACTCACCCGCCTCGCCTTCGGGATCACCGTCCGCGGCAGGCACCTCCGGGTCGAGGCGACCCACACCGAGATCTCCTACTGGCTGCTGGAAGGCGATCCGCTCCAGGTCCGCCACTTCGGCGAGCCGGTGACGGTGGACGCGAAGGCCGTGGTTCTCCCGCCCGGGCCCCACCTGACCCCGGGCGAGCCGCCGTCACAGCCGCCCGGCCGCGCGCCGCGCCGCCGTCGCCCGGACTGAGCGGTCCTCGCTCGGGGAGCGCCGTCGGCCGGGGGTCGGGTGCCCCTCCTCACTTGCCTGACTGGCTGTATCGCCGGGAGCCGTCCGAGAGGGGCTTGTGGGCCAGCGGCACAAAACGTGAGGAGGGGCACCCGACCCCCGGCCGATGACCCCGCCCCGTTCGGGTGAGCTTCGAAAGGCCGCCCTGGGTTCTGCCAGCTTCGGGAGCGAGGTGGAGATTTCGTGGGGAGAGGATGGGTAGGCCCTCTCCAAGCCTCCCCGCAGTTCGCGCCGGAGAGGGCCTACCCATCCTCTCCTCGCCAAACCCCCACCCCGCCACCACCGTTTAGGCTCGCCGAGATGAAGATTCGCGCCGCCGTCCTGGAGGAGTTCGGGCAGCCGCTCGCGGTCCAGGAGGTCGAGCTGGCCGAGCCGCGGGCCGGCGAGGTGCTGGTCCGCCTCGCACGCCTGCGGCGTCTGCCACACCGACCTCTACACCGCCTCCGGCGCCGACCCCTCCGGCTACGCGCCGGCGGTGCTCGGCCACGAGGGCGCCGGCGTCGTCGAGAGCGTCGGGCCCGGCGTCAGCCTCGCTCTCCCCCGGCGACCACGTCGTCACCCTCTTCTCGCCCCAGTGCGGCGAGTGCGTCCACTGCGTCGACCCGCGGACCAACCTCTGCATGGCGATCCGCGCCGAGCAGAACCTCGGCCACCTGCCCGACGGCAGCACCCGGCTCTCGCGCGACGGCGAGGAGATCCGCCACTTCATGGGCTGCTCGACCTTCGCCGAGTACACGGTGATGCCGGAGATCGCGCTGGCCAAGATCAACCCCGAGGCGCCGTTCGAGCACGCCTGCCTCTTCGCCTGCGGCCTCTCGACCGGGCTCGGCGCCGCGATCAACACCGCCGCGGTGACGCCGGGCAGCACCTGCGTCGTCTTCGGCGCCGGCATGGTCGGCCTCGGCGCGGTCGCCGGCTGCCGCCTGCAGGGCGCCGAGCGGATCGTCTGCGTCGACCTCTCCCCCGAGCGGCTGGAGCTCGCCCGCGGCCAGGGCGCGACCGACCTGCTGGTCGGCGGCGAGGACACGGTCGAGAAGATCCTCGAGATGACCGGCGGCTACGGCGCCGACTACACCTTCGAGGCGACCGGCAACGTCGAGGTGATGCGCCAGGCGGTCGAAGCCGCGCGGATGGCCTGGGGCCTGTGCACGGTCGCCGGCGTCGCCGGCAAGGGCGAGACGCTCGACGTCGTCCCCCGCCTCCTGATCACCGGCCGCCGCGTCGCCGGCTCCTCCTTCGGCGGCGTCAAGGGCCGCGACCAGGTCCCGGTCCTGGTCGAGCGCTACCTCGCCGGCGAGATCGACGTCGCGCCCTTCCTCTCCCACCGCATCAGCCTCGACGAAGTCAACCGCGGCTTCGAGCTGATGGAGGCCCAGGACGGGATCCGCAGCGTGATCGAGTTCGCCTAGACCGAGTCGCCGACCGCCTCCGAGCTCATCCCAGGTTCGCGGCCACCGCGCCGAGCGCCCGCTCGACGTCGTCGCGGTCGACGTCGAGGTGGGTGACGGCGCGGACGCGGTCGTCGAAGCAGCTCATCTCGATGCCGTCGGCGGCGAGCGCCTCGATCAGGCGCGCCCCGTCGGCGACCTCGAAGATAGACGATGTTGGTCTCGACCGTCGCCGGGTCGATCGCGACGCCGTCGATCTCGGCCAGCCCCTCGGCCAGAGCCCGGGCGTTGGCGTGATCCTCGGCCAGCCGCTCGACGTTGTGGTCGAGCGCCCAGAGCGCGCCGGCGGCGACGATCCCCGCCTGGCGCATCGCGCCGCCCAGCATCTGCTTGTAGCGCCAGGCCTCCTCGATCAGCTCGCGCGAGCCGACCAGGCAGGCGCCGACCGGCGCCCCGAGGCCCTTGCTGAAGTCGATCCAGGCGCTGTCGAAGCCGGCGGCGTAGGCGGCGGCGCTCTCGCCCGAGGCGACGCAGGCGTTCAGCAGCCGGGCGCCATCCAGGTGGCTGCGCAGGGAGTTCCGCCGGGCGACGTCGAGGACCTCCTCGATCGCCGGCCGCGGCCAGACCCGGCCGCCGCCGAGGTTGGTCGTCTGCTCGACCATGACCAGACGGGACCGCGGCTGGTGGCGGTCGGTCGGGTCGCGCAGCGCCGCCTCGCAGCGCGGCCGCCGAGAAGATCCCGCCCTCGCCCTCCAGCCCGCAGATCATCGCCCCCGCGATCGCCGCGGTGCCGCCGGCCTCGGCGACGATCGGGTGGGCGCTGCGGTGGGTGTAGAGCTCGTCGCCGAGCGGCCGGATGTGGAGGCGGATCGCGATCTGGTTGCACATCGTCCCCGAGGGCAGGAACAGCCCCGCCTCGTGCCCGAGCAGCTCCGCGACCCGCGCCTGCAGCTCGTTGACCGTCGGGTCGAGCCCGCGCTGCTCGTCGCCGACCTCGGCGTTCGCCATCGCCTGGCGCATCCCCTCGCTGGGGAGGGTCTGGGTGTCGGAGTAGAGGTTGACCGCCGAATCGCTCATCGCGGCGGAGGCTAGACGAGCGGGTCCGTTGCCAACGGCAACTGGGTTTAGGCTCGCCTGCGTGAATACCGCATCGACCAGGCACCCCCTGACCAGGGCGCTGCTGGTGTTGACCTTCACCACCGGCGTCATCGACGCCGCCAGCTACCTCGGCCTCGGCCACGTCTTCACCGCGAACATGACCGGCAACATCGTCCTGCTCGGCTTCGGGATCGCCGGCGGCAGCGGGCTGCCGGTGATCGCGCCGCTGGTTTCGCTCGCCGCCTTCCTGGTCGGCGCCGCCCTCGGCGGCCGGATGGGCAGGCCGCCGCCGGCGAGCGCGCGGCACCTCTCGCGGGCGATGGCGATCGAGATCGGCGTCCTCCTCCTCGCCGCCGCCTTCTCCCTCGTGCTCGACATCACCCCGGACCGGCTCTCCGGCGACCTCGTGATCGCCCTGCTGGCTTTCGGCATGGGCGTCCGCAACGCCACCGTCAAAGGGCTGAAAGTCGCCGACCTGACGACGACCGTGCTGACGATGACCCTGACCGGGCTGGCGGCGGAGTCGCCGCTGGGCGGAGGTGACGGCGAGGGCAGCTGGAGACGGACCGCGGCCGTGCTGGCGATGCTGTTCGGCGCGATCGCCGGAGCGCTGTTGCTGAAGGTGCACCTGTCCCTGGTCCTGGGGCTCGCCGCCGTCCTGGCGATCCTCACCTGGATCGTCTTCATCCCCGCCGCCCGGGCGATCGAGCAAACCGGCGAGCCGCCTGGCGCCGGAAAGTAGGCTAGCCCCATGTCAGTACCCGCCAGGCCCGTCCTCTCCAGCTCGCAATTCGAGACGCTCGCCCGACACGGCGAGGAGCGGACCGCCGCCGTCGGCGAGACGCTGTTCGAGATCGGCGACCCGAGCTATCCCTTCATCGCGATCATCGAGGGCGAGGTCGCGGTGCTCGACCCCGCCGGCGAGGAGATCATCCGCCACGGCCCCTCCGGGTTCCTCGGCGAGATGAACCTGCTCTCCGGCCAGACCGTCTTCCTCACCGCGGTGGTCACCGCGCCGATGCGCTACATCGCCGTCGATCGCGACGTCCTCAAGCAGCTGCTGTTCGAGGACAGCTCGCTCTCCGACCTGCTCCTCCCGGCCTTCATCCAGCGGCGCGAGATGCTCCAGCAGCGCCAGGGAATCGGGGTCGAGATCATCGGGCCGCGGAACTCGAGCGAGACCCGCCGCCTGACCGACTTCGCCCGCCACCAGCGGCTCCCCTACACCTGGACCGACCCGGCCGAGAGCCTCGAGGCGGCGGCGCGGATCGAAGCGCTCGACCCCGCCGAGGTCCCCCTGGTCCTCCTCCCCGGCGGCGCCGAGCTGCACCGGCCCAGCAACGGCGAGCTCTCGCGGGCGCTCGGCATCGGCCTCGTCCTCGGCGAGAAGGAGGAGGTCGACCTGCTGATCGTCGGCGGTGGCCCCGCCGGCCTCGGCGCCGCCGTCTACGGTGCCTCGGAGGGACTGGAGACGCTGCTGATCGACGGCACCGTGCTCGGCGGCCAGGCCGGAACCTCGCGCCGGATCGAGAACTACCTCGGCTTTCCGGCCGGGATCAGCGGCACCGAACTGGCCAGCCGGGCGATCACCCAGGCGCGCAAGTTCGGCGCCCGCACCGGCTCCCCCTACCGCGCCCAGACGCTCGAGCTCGGCTCCGAGCGCCACCTCGTCAAGCTCGAGGAGGGCAACGAGATCGCCGCCCGGACGGTGCTGCTCGCCACCGGCGCCGAATACCGGCGCCTGCCGGTCGCCGATCTCGACCAGTACGAGGGGATCAGCGTCTTCTACGCCGCCGGCCCGCCCGAGGCGCAGCTCTGCGGCGCCCAGCGGGTCGGCGTCATCGGCGGCGGCAACTCGGCCGCGCAGGCGGCAGTCTGGCTCGCCCGCGGCGGCGCCCTGGTCACCCTGCTGCACCGCCGCGCCGACCTGCGGGAGACGATGTCGAGCTACCTGCTCGACGAGCTCGAGCGCTACGGCGTCGCCGTCCGCGACCGCAGCGAAGTCAGCGCCCTGCACGGCGAGGACGGCCGCCTGCAGTCGGTCACGCTGACCGACGGCGACGAGCTGCCGCTCTCCTTCCTCTTCCTCTTCCTCGGCGCCGCGCCCTGCACCGGCTGGCTCGGCGACGTCGTCGCCCGCGACGACGACGGCTTCATCCTCACCGGCGCCGACGCCGGCGCCGACGGGCTGCTCGAGACCAGCGCCCCCGGCGTCTACGCCGCCGGCGACGTCCGCGCCGGCTCGATCAAGCGCTGCGCGACCGCGGTCGGCGAGGGCGCCACCGTCGTTCGTTTCGTCCACGAGCGGATGTCGGCTCTCGGGGCTGCGCTCTAGACGAGACCCGTGGTGGGGGTTTGGCGAGGTGGGGTTGAGGGGTCTCTCCCCAGAAGCCCTCTCGCAGCTGCGTCGCGCTCCGGGTTTCAGGCGTCTGAACTTGAGCGCCTGGGGAGAGACCCCTCAACCCCACCCCACGAAGCTCCACCCCGCTCCCAAGGTAGGCAGCTTCCGAGATCGGAAAGCTTCAAGGGACGGAAGCGTCCGGACGAAGCGAAGCTTCCAAGGGACGGGAGCTTGCGGCAGCGGAGACGGGCTCGGTAGCCGGAGGGTCGGGTACCGCTCCTCACGTTTTGCGCCGCTGGCCAACGAACTCACTCGGACGGCAGGCGACGATCCAGCCAGTCAGGCGAGTGAGGAGGGGCTACCCGACCCTCCGTCTACCCCTTGCCGACCTTGAGGTTTCCGACCACGCCGATGCGGAAGCCGAGCCAGGGGTAGGTGGCGGTGAAGAGGGCGTTGTCCTGGGGCTGGAGGCCGACCGCGGAGAGCCAGAGCTGGTAGGCGGGGGCGTTGGAGATGCCGCCGTGCAGCCGCCGCCAGACCCGGCCCTTGGCGCTTCCGGTCGGCGCGGGGGCGATCGTGTCGGTCCACTCGACCGCGTTGCCGCCCTGGTCGAGGGTGCCCCACGGCGAGGTGGTCTTGGCCTGGCCGACGCTGCTGAGGCTGCCCTGGAAGGCGGCCGCGTAGGTCGTCGGGTCGAGGCCGAAGGGGTTGACGCCGGCGCAGGCTTCGGGCGACACCGCCGCCGGGCACCAGCTGGGCGCCGCGACGCCGGAGGCGTGGTAGGTCGCGAGCGGCTGGGTCGCCGAGTTCGTCACTTCGCCGTTGCCGGGGTTCAGCGTCGTCGTCGACGGCGCGGTGGCGGTGCCGTCGCCGAAGACGCCGGGGTTGGTCGGGTACTTCCAGTAGGAGTCGGTGCCGCCGCCGCTGGGGTCGAAGTAGGCCGCCTTGATCCACTCGTCCTGACTCGGCAGCACGAAGCCGGTCTTGTGGGCCCGGGTCGGGCCGCGTTCGGCTTTCGCCTGCTTGAAGTCGTACATCCCGCTCTCGGTGTCGCGGGAGAGCCGGACCTTGTAGGTGACGTAGCGGAAGGAGCCTTCGCTGCTCGAGTGCTTGGCGAGCAACTGGCCGTTGTAGAGCGAGTTGATGAAGCGCGCGGCGCGCAGGAAGTTGGCGAAGCCGTAGGGCTTTTCGGCCCATTCCGGAGAGGCCACCGAGTAGTGGCTGCCGTTGCCGGCGCTGGCGGAGAAGTTGATCTCGCCGTACTTGGGCCAAGCCGAGGAGCTCTCGCTCGACTCGTAGAGGTGATGCGGATCCCTGCCGCTGGGATCGGCGGTGTTGAGGAACGCCACCCACTGCTTGACGGTGATCTCGAGCTGGCCGATCCCGTAGCCGTACTTGACCCCACCGACCATCAGGCATTCTTTTTCACCCGTCGCTTCGCTGCAGGAGCGGTAGATCGCGTCGGTGAACGGTTCGATCCCGACCGCGGGGTTCCCCGGCTTGCCGACCTTGACCGTTTTCAGGGTCACGACCGCCGCCTCCGAGGAGGCGACCGACATCGTCAGGGCCGCCAGCAGGGCAACCGCCAGCGCCGCCAGCGCCAGGCGGCTTCGAGTGGTTTCGATCAAGGGCCGGAGGCCGATCGCTTTCGTCGGGTTGGCTGCGGTCGGCATGCGGACGAGTGTATGCGGCGCTCCGGCAGCCGCCCCAACAATCGTCCAGGCGCCCGCCGCCGTTCCCACCAGCCCCAGGCCGCCATCACCGCGCCGGCGTAGAGCCAGCCGAGCAGCACGTCGAAGAAGTAGTGCTCGCCGGTCGCGATCAGCGTCACCCCCATCGCCAGCGGGTAGAGCAGCAGCAGCGGTCGCAGCGCCCGTTGGCGGACGCGGCTCCAGAGGAACAGCGCCACCAGCGCGCAGAAGCCCGAGTGCAGCGACGGCACGGCGGCGGTCAGGTTGACCTTGTCCTGGCCTTCGGCGAAGAGCGAGGCGGTGCCGACGCCGATCACTTCCCAGCCCCTCGAGGTGGTCCGGTGGATCCCGTGGAGCAGGCCCATTTCCCCCGCCATCCAGGGCGGCGCCGCCGGGAAGACGATGTAGGTGGCGAGGCCGGCGAGCGCCAGCGTCACCAGGCGCTTGGCGAAGCGCAGGAAGGCGAGCCGGTCGCGGGCCCAGAGGTAGCCCGCGACCGCGAACGGGACGATGAAGTAGGAGGTGTAGATCAGGGTGAAGGCGACGTCGTACCAACGCACCGCGCGCGGGTCGTAGAGGTGAGCCTGGAGCCATTCGGTCGGCGTCTCGCCGAAGAAGACGAAGCGGTCGAAGTCGATCATCGGGCGCACGTGGACGCCGATCCCGAGCGAGTCGGCGGCGCCGCGGGTGAGGTCGTAGACCCAGAAGACCGCCAGGATCGGCAGCCAATCGAGGACGAGCTGGAGGATCTGCCGCGGGTGGCGGCCGAGCGAGGCGCAGACGAGCGCGCCGCAGGTCCAGATCACCACCAGTTCGCGCTGGACCGGAATCCCGTAGTGGCCGCTCCAGACCACCAGCGCGACGAAGTAGAGCCCGAGCGCGCAGCCGCGCACCGCCCCCCAGTGCGCGAAGCGAAAGTCGGAACCCGGCTCGGCCCCGACCTCGGCGAAGTCGGTCGTGCTCAAGGCTCCAATCTACGTAAACACGATGTCAACGGACCCTCGTGGCCGCCCGCAAGGCGGCCGAGCCGGCCTACCAGCCACGCCAGAGCCAGGTGCTGAACTGCGTACCCGTCAACGGCGCGTCGGGTTCGCCGGGAAAGGAGACGGCGAGCGAGCCGGTCCAGCTTCTTACGCCCGCCGCGTTTCGCAGCAGGGAACCGGTGCCGCTGAACGGCGCC
Source organism: uncultured Solirubrobacterales bacterium (assembly GCA_963739875.1). Classification (GTDB taxonomy): domain Bacteria; phylum Actinomycetota; class Thermoleophilia; order Solirubrobacterales; family 70-9; genus VAYN01. The sequence goes on along the minus strand of CAVUCD010000012.1, from coordinate 11,328 downwards.
GGAGGGCTGATGGTGGCGAAGCCGAGAGCGCTGTCCGTCCTGAAGGTCGCAGGCGCGCCCGATGCGAAGGCGCTGCGATAGACGGCCAACCTGCCCCGGGTTTCGAAGCCGTGGGCTTCGAAGCTACCGCGGTGCTTGCCACCGCCGGTGGCCGTCAGGGAGCGGCCGACCAGACCGGAGTGCCAGTCCGCTTCCAAGGAGGTCGGCTTCGAACCGTGCCTCGGTTCGGCCCTGCTCGTCGGCTTCACCGCCCGAGGCCTGGCAATGCAACCGTCCCGGCGCCACGACCGTGCCCTTGACCCGGTGGACGTGGACCGTGGTGAAGCCTTCTTCTCCTTCGAAGTCGAAGGAGCCGACGAAGACGCCGTGACGGTAGCTGTAGCGATCGGGACCGCGACAGCCCTGCAGCGGCTTGCCGTAGGTAACGACGCCGCTGGGCCGGAAGCGCATCGAGATCTGGCCGAGGTCTCCGAAGCTGGCGTCGACTCGATCGGCGCTCGGCTTGGCGCGGACGAGGTAGTCGGTCCAGCTGCCGTGCGTCGGCTTCGAGCTTTTCACCCGGGTCGCATCGAGGGTGGCGCCGTAACCGAACTCGACCAGGGTGAGCCTGTAGCCGTGGGTTCCGCCAAGGCTGAGACGCGCGTTGAGCGCCGAGGCGCTCGCCGGCAGGCACAGCAGGGCGAGCACCGCAAGCGGCAGCAGGAAGGTGGACCAGCGGCGGCCGGGTGATCTCACTTGACCCTGCTCGCCCTCGCGTACAACTGCGCGATCGCACTGCCGAAGTACGGGCCGTAGGTGGTCGCCGGATCGTCGTCGTAGCCGTTCGAGGTGACGCCGTCGATGCGGTCGCCGGCGATCACCCAGCCCCCGCCGGAGGCGCCCCCGGTGACATCGCATTCGACGGCGAGGTCGAGCGGGCCCGGGTAGTCGAAGGATTCGAGATCGTGGCCCTCGAAGCCGGTCTGCGGACAGCGCTGCAGGGTCGCGCCGGTGAACGGCCGGGCGACCGGGTAGCCGTAGACGTCGAAGCTCTGCTTTGGCGAGAGGCCGGAGACGAATTCGTCGGCGCCGACCGCCCCGGCGAGGGTCTGGCCGCGTTCGTTGCGCGAGACGACCGCCATGCCGACGTCGTAGTTGAAGTTTTCGTGCTGCCGCCAGCCGGGAGTGGTGCCGATCCAGTGGGCGACGAAGGTGCCGAAGGGACGTTCTCCGTAGCGGTAGCCGGGCACGAAGACCCACTTGCGAGCGGCCCAGTGACCTTCGTCGTACACGCAGTGCCCGGCGGTGACGACGAGGCTGCGGTTGGGAGCGTCGACGGAGGTCCCGGAGCAGCGGAACCATTGACCGTCGCCGGACTCGCCGAAGACGGCCCCGTACTGGCTGTAGCCGGTGGCTGCCGGTTCGGCGATCGCTTCCGGAGCGGAGCTGGTGTGAGCGACCGGCAAAGTCGCGGCGTCAGCCGCCGTGGCGCCGACCGCGAGGGCGAGCGTCGACCACCAACACCAATGCGAGATGTATCGGGCGAGTGAGGCTCATCGTGAATTCAGGTTGCCGTGCGGACGAGCACTCAGGCGGCCTCGGAGCCTACAGTGAGGGTCCGCGATGGTCCCCTCCTTAAGAGGGTCCCTCATCGCCGAGCCGATCGCCTCCAGCGCCGTCGGCCCTGGCCGGCAGCACGACGACGCGCCTGCCGAGCAGGGTGTGGAGCGCTTCCTGCCATTGCTTCGAGGGACCCTTCGTGGCTGCCAACGCCTCCGCCGCGTCCCTTTCGATTCTCTTGGTCGGCGGGCGTTCCTGGCTGCTCAGACGACTACCGAGCTAATCAGCTCAGCGTCGAGTTTCGCGACGACGGCGACGAACAGGTTCCCAACTTCGTTCTGTCCGCGCAGGGCCGTCATTGCGGGTCAGTCTAGCGCGGAGGCGCGCCACTTCCAAACAACGGACGAGGCTGACCTCAAGCCCCCGGCGCAACCGTCCGCAGGCCGGCGAGGCGGGCGGCGGCGGCCTGCCGCTCGTCATAGGTAACGAACGCCTCGATCGGGTCGAGATCTACAGCCGAAGCGACATGGATCGCGTCGAGAGCCCGCAGCGCCGGCTCGGAGAGCGCCCCCGCCCCGGCCAGCAGAGCACCGTCGAGAGGTCGCAACGCGACCGCGTCGACCAACCCACCGGCGCGTTCCAGCAGCAGATCGAGTGGCAGCGCGGGATCCTGTGCGGCGGCGCGCCGTATCGCGCGCGGGATCTCGGTCAAGATCAGCTCGCTGCTGACCAGATCCGCGCCCTCGAGATACGAGCGCAGCGCACCCGACTCCGCCTCCTCACGGAGGAGCTTGACCAGCGCGGATGCATCCGCGTAGAAGACCGCCACGACTCAGCGATCGCCGCGGATCTCATCGAGCGCCCGGCTCAACGCCCGCGAATCGCCGGTCAGCTCCAACGGCTCCGGCAGGCCCGACCGCAGCGGACGCGACACCCGTCCCGCCGCGATCAGCCGGTCCAGATCGGCGCCGGTGCTCGGAGCCGGACCGAGCTCGGCGACAGGCCGATTGCGATCGGTGACGATCAGGCGCTCCCCATCGGCCACCCGCCGCAGGTAGACGCTGAGATTTTGTCGTAGCTCAGCAACGCCGACGGTTTCGATCATGTACATAAACGTAGCAGGAGGCGCCGAGGCTGCCGCAGGGCCCATATCTCCCCAAGGCGCAAACCGTTGAGGGTTCGCCCCTTTGGCGTACAAGCCTGTGGGGCGCGCTGACGATTGGGCGTCGGGGCTTCGAAACTTTGGCGAAGGGAAACAGTTTCAGCTTTCGAAGAGAGTCGGGGGAAGAGCATCGGGCTGAGAAGGATGCGATGAGAGGACATCGTGAAACCAAGGATCTGGATCCTGATGCTGGCGGCGTCCTGCGTTGCCTCGGCGCTGGCGCTCACCCGCCGCCCGCCCTCGCCTCTTCCTGGACGACGGCGCAGCTTCCAGGGGCCGGCGGCAAAGGTCTTCCTGCTCGGTGTCTCCTGCCCCTCGCAGGGATTGTGCGTCGCCGTCGGCACGAACAACCTGATCGCCTCCTCGACCGACCCGACCGGCGGCTCTTCGGCCTGGCACTTCGTCTACGTCGGAGAAGGGCCGTGGCCGGAGACCGAAAACTGGCCGACCGAAAACATCTCCGGCCGGCAGATCCAGAGCGTCTCCTGCCCTTCGGCGAACCTCTGCGTCGCGGTGACCGATCAGGGCAACATCTACACCTCGACCAACCCGACCGGGGGCGCCTCGTCATGGGCCACGACCCAGATCGACGGCACGGGCAGCAACATCCACCTCTTCGGGGTTTCCTGCCCGACGCTGAGCCTCTGCGTCGCCGTTTCGGGCAAGCGCTCGCTCCACGGCGGCATCGACAACGGCGAAATCTTCACCTCCACCGACCCGACCGGTGGCGCCTCTGCCTGGCGGTCGATCGAATTCGGCGAACTCGTCGAATTCAGAGGTGTCTCCTGCAGCTCACCGTCCTTCTGCGTCGCGGTCACCGCGGACGGGCGCATCTTCACCTCGACCGAACCCCGGGGAGAAGCCTCGGACTGGCGTCCGATCGGGGCGCCGGCGGGCCCGGGGAGCCTTGACGCGGTGTCATGCGTGGCGGTGGCGCTTTGCCTCAGCGGCAACGAAAGCGGCAGCCTCCTGAGCTCGACCAATCCGAGCGCCGGCGCCCCGAGTTGGAGCCAGGCCAACGGGGGCGGTTCGGTCCAGATCACCGGCACCTCCTGCCCCTCCGCCTCCGAATGCATCGCCGTCGACGACAACGGCGACGTCCTCACCTCCACCGAACCGGCCGGCGGCGCGGCGGCCTGGTCCTTCGCCAACGTGATGCCCTTCACAACCGACGAGGGCAATGCCCTGTTCGCCGCCTCCTGCCCATCCAGCTCGCTATGCGCCGTGGCCGGCTCCCGCGGGACAGATACTCACCAACTCCGCTCCCTTCGCCAAGGCCGCCGCGCCGGCGACGACGCCGCGGGGAAAGAGGAAGAAGAAGCGTCCAAAAGTGACGATCGCCAGTCTGGTCGACCAAACCTCGCGAAGGCAGGCGGAAGCCCAACGGGGAAGGTGCTGGTCCGTTTCTATTCCCGCGACGGAGCCCGGGGCTTCCTCTGCAAGCTCGATCGCGGCCACTTCAGGCCCTGCCGCTCCCCCAAGCGCTACCGCATGGGAGACGGCAATCACGTCTTTCACGTCAAAGCGATCGGCTACACCGGCCTCCGCGGCCCCGTGGCGGTCGAACGCTTCACGATCGGCCCCATCTGCGAAGGGCGAGACCACAAAACTCACCCCTGTAAGCGCTCGCCACCCTTTTGGGCGTCCTGACAGCGCCCCGCCGTCTCAATCCGATCCTGACCCTCAGCAGACAGAGACCCGCCGGGCCTCGGCGATCCCGAGATAGGGGACGAGCAGGAAGTAGGTCACGGCGGGAGCGAGATCGCGGAGGTCCCCTCCCCCGGCGCCGGCGTGCCTGCCGAGCACCGCGATCGCGCCGCCGACCGCCGCCGCTCGGCGCTCGGCGGCAGCTCGGCCGGGACAGCCGGCGCGCGTCACGGCCACGGCGCAGCAGCGCGGCCAGACGGGCGAGCGTCTGCCCGGTGACGGGCCCGGCCGGCGAGGCCGGAGCGCGGAAGCTCGGAGGCGCAGAAACGAACGAGCTCGAGTCGCGGGGCGAGCAGCTCGAGCGTGCGCTCCACAGCGTTGCGGAGAACCAGCGGCCAGGGGTCCGCCGGGCGGTCGGGGGACGCGCCTGCCTGCGTCGCCATCCAGCCGAGGATCGCCGTCGTAGGCGGCCAGCGCCGCCGCTTCGGTGTCGGCGAAGTAGCGATGGAAGCTCGGCGGCGGCACGGCCGCGCGCTCGACGATCTCGGCGACCGTGGCAGCCCGGAAGCCGCGCGCGGCGATCGTGCCGGCGGTGGCGGCGAGCAGGCGGCGTGCGCGGATCGCCGGCCTCGAAGGGACCCTCGACCTCAGGGGCGATCGGCCCTGCCCCGGTCCTAGCCGTCATCGGACTCCGGGTAGTGGGCAAGCAGGTAGGCATGCAGTTCCGGCAGCATCTCCGGCAGGCTCTCTGACTGGCCGGCGCGAACCCGCTTGGCGATCGTCCAGCAGAGCCCCCGGATCAGCGGCGGCTCCAGAGAGGCGGGTAGATGCTTGGCAACAAAGGCTTCCGGGGCGCTGGCGCGCAGCAGCTCGGCGTACCGGCGCAGCCACGATCGCTGCGCGTCCACGATCGGCAGGCCCTGAATAAGCAGGGGGTCGACGCGCAACAGCCGAATCAGCGCGGGTTCCTGCGAGAGAATCGCCAGGGCGGCGCGCAGCGCCGCTTCGACTCGAACCGAGAACGGATCGTTGTGGTCGCAGTCGGCGAGAGCCTCGAGCAGGAGCTCTCCGTCACGCTCCACCTCCTCCGCGGTGACGTCGGGCTGCCGCCAATCGCTGGTCATGGACGACTCCCCCGTCGCCGGCCGGCCCACCGAGACGGGGCGGGGCGGTACTCGCAGTGCTTGTTGGGCATCAGACACGCAAAGGTGCGCTGGGGTCGGCGATTGGAGCTGACGGCGATACGTTGTCGGCGCTGAACGGCATTGGCGCGCAAGATGGGCCCCGGGCGCCGGGGCTGGGAAATTGCCCCATCGGGCGCCCGGGGACTGCACCTATGCGATCGACCCCGGAGAGCAGAACCTCCGCAGGCCTGGCATCACGTCGGTTACTGCTTTGGCGCCACCCGGACAGACGACCGGAACGGCCCCGCGTGTCGCCGCCAGCCAGGGACGGGAGGCGACGACAGTCTGCTCGGGCGTCGGCGCCCGAGAGAAGCTTTGTTGGATCGACGCCGCGCCGCGACCTCGCGGAGAAGGCGACGCGATCATCTGGACAATAGAGAAACGGCATCACTCTGTTAAGTCTAGCGAGAGTTTTCTAGATAGAGTTATTAGGTTTGCAGTTGACTCGAGATGGAGGATCGACCGGCCCCGATGACCGCGAACGACCCGGCAACAACCAGGCCGTTCGCTGCGGTGGACCTGAGCCAGGGAGAGCCGGGTCCACGCCCTGCCGGCGCCCGAGGATGAAAGGCGCCGAGCAGTGGATCGGGAGAGGCCTAGAGCGCCATGCCCCTCACCAGCTCGGGATCAACAGGCTCGCCTTGTGGCGCTTTGAGGAGCGCTTGGCCTTCTTCTTCTTCGAGCAGCTGGTCTTCAGCGCCGTTTCGAAGTTGTTGGTCAGGCTGTTCTGGGCGGTCATCCGCACTTCCGCCTTGCCGATCGCCTGCTTGCAGAGGTTCTTGGAGTTTTCGAGCAACCCCTTCTTGCCGCCTTTGAGGCTGAGGACGAATTTGGTCACCGGGGCGTCGGGGACGCTGAGGAAGCGGGTCCTGACCCGGCTTTCTTCGGATCCTTTTTTGTGGACGGCGTCGATGAAGCCGACCAGGTCGACGTGGATCTGGCCGTTGAGGTCAGCGACCAGGTCGGGGAGTTCTCTTTCGCCGCCGTTGGAGCGGAAGTAGACCGGGCCTTCGAGGGGCTTTTCCAGCAGAGGCGTATAAGCGACCGCGGTGCCGAGGATCGAGGAGGCCGGGCAGGCATTGGCCGCGTACTGGGGCCTCGTGCAGGGGTTGTTGATGTTGGCGTTGTCGATGAACTCCGAGGAGGGCAGCAGCACCGAGGTGGCGGCGATGTTGGCGTAGGAGCCGCCCTTGGGGTAGGTCAGGGTCGCCGTCAGCGCCGGGTTGTCAGAGCGCTTGGTGCCGCCTTTCAGCGTCAAGCTGAGCGAGGGTTTGAAGGCCAGCGCTTTGCAGTTGGAAGCCTGGAAGGCGTTGGTCGGGCTGGTGCTGGCGCCATCGGTGCTGCGGATGGTGGCTTCCACCGCCAGCGGGTTGCAGTTGGTCGGGTTGAGGGTGAAGTTCGGCCGGTCGAGCCTGACGTCGATCGAGCGCAAGCGCAGGGGGACGCCGTCGAGGATCTTCGGGAAGGGATCGGAGACGACGTGGCCCTGGGCGGTTTCGGGGTTGATGAAGAGGGCGTTTCTGATCACCACGGTGCCGAGGTCGAAGGGACCGGCGACAGCTGGGGTGATCACTGCCACCGAGAGCGGGGCGCCTTTGTAGGGGCCGGAGAGGTAGGCGTTGCCGTGGGCGTAGAAGGGGTCGATCCCGGGCCGGCGCCGACCGTGACCGAGCCGATCCGCGAGGCGGCCGGGCAGGAGGGATGGCCTGCTCGGCGGTGCCGGACTTGGCGGCGGCCGCTGCCAGGGCGGCCTCCGAGCAGTAGGGGACGCCGATGAACTTGGCGGCCAGGCCTTTGGGCAGGGTCGCTTCCAAGGAGCTCAGTTCCTCTTCGCCGTCGGCGCGGGCGATGTGGAGGGTGAAGGGGCTGGGCTGACCGGCGGCGTTTGATTCGCTGCCGGCACTCATCGCCGGGGCGAAGGGACGGGCGGCCGGCGAAGCCGGGCAGGCGGTGCCATTCGGACCCGAGCTGACGTTGAAGGCTGGCCGTGGGGTGGGCGTCGGGGGTTTCCGGCGTCGACCAGGGGACGAGGTCTGAGGTCGTTTCGAAGCTACCGCAGCTGGTCGGGCTGGCCAGCGGCGCCCGCGGGCCTTCCTTGAGGTTGACTTCGAGGCTGCTCGAGGGCAGCTGGGGGTTTTCGGTGAAGGTCGCCGTCAACTGGCCGGTGTTGGGGTCGGCGGTGGCCACTCCCGGGAGCTTGAAGTTGACCCCGGCGCCTTCGTTCTCGAGTTCGATCAGGAGGCGGAACTTGCCGGCCTGGTTGCCGCCGCCGGTCGGCAGGTCGCCGGGGTGGGGCTTCAGCAGGTAGACGGTGCCGGGGATCGGTTCGGGGCCGATGATGTGGTCGTCGATCGGGTCCCGCAGCGCCAGCAGCGGCGAGGTGGCGACGGCGGTGCCGATTTCGAGGAGGCCGGGCAGGTGACCGGCTTGGTGCGTGTCGTAGTGGACCTGGATCTCCGGCCGGGTCGGAGGCCTGATCCGAGCAGGCGCCGAGGCCGTCGGCCGAGGACGGGGAGATGTTGAGACCCGCGGGGAGCTTGACGGTGATGTCTTTGGGCTCTGGGGCTTGGGGGGCTGCGGGTTCAATTTCGGATTCGAGGTTGGTGGGGTCGTTTGATTGCGGGAAGTTGAAGTCGACGGCGAGGCCCGAGGGCTGGTCGGCCTGACCGGCCCACCGCCGGGCTGCAGCGGATTGGTCGCGAGCGTGGTGGCATTGAACTGGCCGGCGAGAAGCGGGTTATCGCAGCCGGTTATCGGCGGTGACGTAACACTTGCGGTCAGCCAGGCGGGGCTGGCGAGGTCGGGAACACCGCCGGAAGTGTAGGGACCGCCGTTTTCCCAGGAGTCGGCGAGGAACTTCCAGCTCGGCTGGGGGTTGGAGCAGTCGAGCGGGTCGGAGAGGAAGGGGGCGCCGATGGAGGCCGATGGAGCGTTGCACGGTGCGGCGGCGAGGATTCGGGGGCGCCGAAGGAGCAGAAGATGGTGTCGAAGGAACCCACAGAGATACCGGATGGCGAGTTATGGGCGCCGAGCGTCAGGCCGTAGGCTTCGGTCCGGGGTAGTGGCGACTACCGAGAGGACGGCGATCGTGTTCCCGATCCTGAACGCGAACTGGGCCGGGTAACCGCGTTCGGTAACCATGTTGTAAAGCGGTCGGTCCTGGATACCGGGGCCAAGGTTTCCGAGGGCAGCGAACGCGGTACCTACCCGGGAGCTCGGCGGGCATTCAAGTTTGGCGAAGCTATTTAGGATCGGATCTTGGATTTTCTCAATCGGGCAGCGGGCGGCGGCGGCGGGGTTGCCGAAGAAGCCGGGCTCGAGGGTGACGGTGGCGTCCTTGAGTTGTTCGGTCCGGATAAGTTCGAAGACGGTCCGGTTCTGAAACGGGTGGCCGCCGGCCTGGGTGTAGTCGGCTCCGGCTTCGTCGGTGGTGTGGGAGGTGAAGGATTTGATTGCGTAGGGGGACAGGACGAGCGTCGGGTCTTCGACCGAGACGCTGGCCGGCGCGCCGCCGCCGGAGACGGTGGCCGTGTTGGTGAGCGTCTCGGGTTCCAGGCCCGAGGCGATCACGGGGGCGAGCACTTCCAGCTGCACCGAATCCGATTCGAGGGGGCAAGCGGTTCGGTCCTCGAACAGCTCAGCGGGGTGGCGACGGTCCCATTCCCCGTGCATGAGAAGAAAGCCCCTGGGGTAGTCGCGGTCAGCGTCATGCCCGCCGGCAGGGTGTCGGTAAGGGTGACCGGGCCGCTGGTGTCGGCATTCCCCACGTTGCCGATTTCCAGGGTGTAGGTGCCGGGTTGGCCGTTCCTGGGTTTTTCGGGAAGTGGGTGACCGTGAGGGTAAATTTAGGAGCGGCGGCGAACGCAGGGGCGGCGAGCAGAAACATGCCCACGAGCACGGCGGCCAGGATGGCGCCGCTACGGGCGAGCCTGGCGGGGTGCGAGGGGCCGTCTGTGATGCCGCGAAACGGGGTCACGGTGGTGGTCTCTTTGTGCATAGGGGAAAAGGTCGTTCGCTTGAGGAGGCGGGAGATCACTTGGCACCTCCGCGGTTCTTGCCGGCTTGCTTGGCCTTGTGGGCCTTCTTGTGGTGTTTTTTGGCCTTCTTGACACACACGCCGTACCTTTTGACCTTGCCTCCAGAACAGGCCTTCGGCGAGGTTGGGTTGCCGGGGCCGGTTCCCTGGCTGGCAAGGGACTTGGGGGCGGGCGGTTGAGATTGTTCGGGTTGACAGGCTTCGCCCGCGCAGCCTTCCTGGAGCTGGGGAAAGCCGCCGTCGACGCGGACGTCGTAGACGTCGGTCTGGGCATCGACGTCGGTCGGGTTCAATCGAGCGCTGGTCGCGACGTAGATGTCTTCGCCGGAGCCGTCGATGAAGCCTTCGCCGGGAAGTGAAGAGCTACCTTCGTGGCTCGGAAGCAAAGGTGCCACCGAGCCCAGGACGTGGCCATCGCTCCAGAGGTAGGCGTCGGGCTCGCCGTTGCCGTCGAGGGAGAGCGCCTCTTTGGTGGCGAAGACGATCAGCTTGCCGTTGTCTGAGATCGATCTCCCGGAGATACTGGCGTCGAATGCGCCGTTGCCGCCGGTGCCGGAGACGCCGGTCAGACGCGGACCAGTTCGCCGGTAACGGCGTCGTAGCGGTAGACATCGGTGGAGTTGTCGGTGTCGCTGGGGAGGAGTCGGCCGGCGGTCTGGAGGACGAGGTAGCGGCCGTCGGGCGTGGTCTGTACCAAGGTGCCCTCGCCTTGGGGGAGCCTGGCGACGAAGGTAGTCTGGCCGGCCGGGTGGGCGGCGTCGGTGCGCCAGACGTACAGATTTTCGTCGCCTGCAGCGGCTTCTTCGCCGAGGGCGTCTTCGTTGTCGGCGAGGATGCCTTTGGCCGTGAAGTAGGCGGTGGAGCCGTCGTCGGAGACCGTGAGGACCCGTTGCACATCGGCTTTGCCGGTGCTGCCGGCTGAGACCTCGTGTAGGGGCGAGCAGGGGTTGGCCGTGCCGACCGGGGCCTGCGGAGTGGTGGGGATGTCGCAGGCGTAGAGGTCGTTAGTTTCATCGGTGTCGCCGTTGACGAGCTGCTGGGTGGTGGTGAAGTAGACGCGGGAACCGTCTTTGGCGGCGCCGGAAGACGGCTTCGGCGGGGGCGTTGCAGTCGGAGCGGGTGCAGAGCGAGGCAGAGGCGTCGTAGCTGGTGGTACCGCCGACGCGGGCCCAGATTTCGTTGCCCGGCGGGTTCTTGGCGGGCGGGTTGGGACCGCCGCAGCCGCCGGTCGCCGTAAGGACGATCACGCGGCCGTCGGTGGAAACCGCGTTGCCGTTCGCAACATTGCCGCATTCTGTAGATAGGGCTGCCGGAGTTGTCGACGTCGACGCGGCGGGGATGTTCGTTGCCGGTCCCGACGAACTCATAGACGCCCGCGCCGAAATACGGGCCGAAGATAAACCCCGAGGACGCCACAAGCCCGTTGTAGACCACATGGGAGAGATCGTCAGAGACGCCGACGAAGCCTTCAGTAACACCACCAATAAGACCGCCGTTGGCTGGTCCCACGAGCACGAACGTGCCGTCGGGTCGGCGGAGATACACCCCTTCGGGATTGCCTTTTTTACGCAGTGCCCAGATCGCGGTGAGGAGATCCGCCGAATAAAACGGGGGGGCGCCGATATAGAGGGTTTCAGCATATTCCGGGGCGCCACTCATCGATCCGGTAGGCCCATTGAGATTGGGAATGGTTTCCCAGCCGGTAGCGGTTCGGGTGGATACATAAAAGCTCCCATTAAAGCTGCCCTGGCCTGAACCGG
>CAVUCD010000011.1:0-14820 GCA_963739875.1 uncultured Solirubrobacterales bacterium | reverse complement strand
CGCGACACTAACCGGCGGTGCGTGGCGGGGGTTTGGCGTGGAGGGGATCGGGTGGACCTCGCCTGCGCGAACAGCGGGGAGGCTTGGAGAGGTCTACCCGATCCCCTCCCCACGAAAGCTCCACCCCACTCCCGAAGGTGGCAGCTTCCGTGATTGGAAAAGCTTCCGCAGCGGGGCTTTCGGAGGCTTCCGAGAGATGAAAACTCCCGAACTTCGGTGGAGCTTCGAAGCCACTCGAACGGGAGGCGGGGCATCGCCCGGGGCTGGCCCCCTCCTCACGTTTTGTGCCGCTGGCCGACAGGCTTCTCTCGGACGGCTCCCGGCGATACAGCCAGTCAGGCAAGTGAGGAGGGGCCCCGACCCCCCCGGGCGACGTCGCCCTAGTCCCGGCCGCTTGGAGACCCCGCCGGAGGCGTGCCGGGAGGCGGTGCCGGGCCCCAGCTTTCGCGGCCGTCGGTGGTCGCGATCGGGATCTTCGGCCCGGCCATCGCCGGCGTGTCGAGGGTGACGTCGGCGATCGCCTTGACCCGCGAGAGCACCTCGCGGACTTCGCTCTTCTCGCAGCTGGTAGCCGTACTTGTGCAGGTCGGAGGTGAGGCCGGTGGCGTCGATGCCGGCTTCTTCGGCGAGGAACGAGCGCCCGCGGCATGTGGAAGCCCTGGGTGACGACGACCGCGTCGTGGACGTCGAAGATCGAGCGGGCCCGCACCATCGTCGCCCAGGTGTCGAAGCCGGCGTGGTCCTCGAAGATGTCGCGCGGCGTCACCCCGTGGCGGACCAGCGCCTTGCGCATCGTGTCCGGCTCGTCGTAGGCCCAGGTGTGGTGGTCGCCGGAGACGAGGATCTTTTCGACCTTGCCGGCGTGCCAGAGCCGCGCCGCCTGCTTGACCCGGTCGGCGAGCATCACGCTCATCTTCCCGTTCGGCTGCACCAGCGCCCCCGGCACGATCGCCACCGGCTCCCGCGGCACATCGCGCGATCTTCGAAGTCGACTCGCCGCTGGTGCTGAGCAGGATGTAGGCGTTCGACCCGACCACCACCAGCACCAGAAGCACCGCCGCCCCGACCAGCGCCTTCGACAGTCCGCGGCCAGCGCCGCAGCGGATAAGTCACCCCGCGCCAATCGATTTCAGCCCCTGCACCCCCCAAACGCTAACAACACCGAGCCCGCAAGGACGTTCTAGCTTTCCCCGCAATTTGGCGAACTCGACACGTCCGGAAGCTAGGCGAACGAGCGCCTTCCGATCATTCCGCTCGCTGCGCTCCTGAGCGTCTCGTGCGGGAGGGGACGGGTGCCCCTCCGAAGCGTCTTGTACTTTTTCGCCGCCCCGCCTCCTAGGACTGCCCGAGACGACCCGCGAAAAAGTTAAGCGAGGAGGGGCACCCGTCCCCTCCCCGCCCGACGCCTAGAAGTGAACGATCGGAATGATCAGGATCGCGACGATGTTCGCCACCTTGATCATCGGGTTGATCGCCGGCCCGGCCGTGTCCTTGTAGGGATCGCCGACGGTGTCGCCGGTCACCGAAGCCGCGTGGGCCTCGGAGCCTTTGCCGCCGTGGGCGCCGTCCTCGATCAGCTTCTTGGCGTTGTCCCAGGCACCGCCGCCGGCGGTCATCGAGATCGCCGCGAAGAGGCCGACGACGATGACGCCGATCAGCAGCCCGCCGAGCGCGTCGACGCTGAGCAGGCCGACGATGACGGGGATCACGATCGGGATCAGAGCCGGCGCGATCATCTCTTTCTGCGCCGCCAGGGTGACGATGCTGACCGTTTCCCCGTACTCGGGTTTTTCGGAGCCGTCCATGATCCCGGGGTGCTCTTTGAACTGTTTGCGGACCTGCTCGACCACCTGGCCACCGGCGCGGCCGACGGCCTCGATCGCCAGCGCCATGAACAGGTAGACCATCATGCCGCCGATGATCAGCCCGATCAGCACGTCGGGGCTGGTCAGGTTGAACAGGTGGCTCAGATCGAAGCCCGCCGGGGCTTCGGTCGCGAGCTCGCTCTTGAAGCAGGCGAACAGCACCAGGGCGGCAAGCGCCGCCGAGCCGATCGCGTAGCCCTTGGTGACCGCCTTGGTCGTGTTGCCGACCGCGTCGAGCGGGTCGGTGACGTTGCGGACCGACTCCGGCAGGTCCGCCATCTCGGCGATGCCGCCGGCGTTGTCGGTGACCGGCCCGAAGGCGTCGAGGGCGACGATCAGGCCGCAGAGCGAGAGCTGGGCCATCACGGCGATGGCGATGCCGTAGATGCCGGCGAGCTCGTTGGCGCCGAGGATCGCCAGGGCGAGGACGAGCGCCGGAGCGGCGGTCGCCTGGTAGCCCTGGGCGAGCCCCTGGATGATGTTCGTCGCGTGGCCGGTCTCGGAGGCCTGGGCGATCGTCTTCACCGGCCGGAAGCGGGTCGACGTGTAGTAGTCGGTGATCACGAACAGCAGCGCCGTCACGGCGACGCCGATCACGGCGCAGAGCCAGAGGTCGGTGACGCTGACCGCGTTCGCGGCGGTGCTGGCGAAGCCGAGCCGCAGCGGTTCGCTCATCACCCAGTCGGTGATCGGGTAGAAGGCCGCGATCGAGAGCACGCCGGAGACGATCATGCCCTTGTACAGCGCGCCCTCGACTTTGTCGGTCTTGGTCCGGACCGAGAGGGCGCCGATGATCGAGGCGATGATCGCGACGCCGCCGAGAACCAGCGGGTAGATCGCGACCTCGCGGGCGTAGTCGGAGGTGAAGGTGAGGACGCCGAGCAGCATCACGGCGACCGAGGTGACCGCGTAGGTCTCGAACAGGTCGGCGGCCATGCCGGCGCAGTCGCCGACGTTGTCGCCGACGTTGTCGGCGATCACGGCCGGGTTGCGAGGATCGTCCTCGGGGATCCCGGCCTCGACCTTGCCGACCAGGTCGGCGCCGACGTCGGCGGCCTTGGTGAAGATGCCGCCGCCGAGACGGGCGAAGACGGAGATCAGCGAGCCGCCGAAGCCGAGGCCGATCAGCGCGTCGACGGCCTCCCTGTCGGTGCTGCCGGTGACGATCAGGATGCCGTAGTAGCCGGCGACCCCGAGCAGGGCCAGGCCGACGACCAGCAGGCCGGTGACCGAACCGGCCTTGAAGGCGACGTCGAGAGCCGGCGGGACGCCGCCCCTGGCCGCCTCGGCGACGCGCGTGTTGGCCCGCACCGAGACGTTCATCCCGATGAAGCCGGTGGCGCCGGAGAGGAAGCCGCCGATCACGAAGCCGATCGCGGTCTTGTAGTCCTGAAGCAGCCAGAGCACGATCGCAAGCGGGACCGCGACGGCGGCGATGATCGTGTACTGGCGGTTCAGGTAGGCCTGTGCGCCCTCCTGCACGGCGCCTGAGATTTCCTGCATGCGGTCGTTCCCAGGCGACTTCGCGAGCAGACGTTGGGTGATGATGAGTCCGTAGACGACGGCAGCGCCCGCGCATACAAGCGCGACGACTACCCCGTATTCGGTCAAGAAGCTGGTCAAGTTCGTTCCTCCGGTGGATTGAGCGGCGCGCGGAGACTATATGGGAAGGCGGCGCCGCCGCCCTGGCCTGCTCTAAGCGCGTTTGGCGGCCTCGCCGGCGCCGGCGTAGGTGCGCTCGGTCTCAGCCACCGCGTCGCGGTAGATGTCCTCGATCGAGCCGCCGGCGTCGAGCGCCTCGCGCGAGCGCTGGGCGCCATTGCGCTGCGGCAGTTGGACCTCGATCCCCAGCCGCGAGCGCGCCGGCTCGGTCCAGCTGAGCACCGACTCGAGCATCTCGCGGGTCTCGACCTCCACCCCGCGCCGGAAGTCGATCATCCGACCGCCGGCGCCGTGGCGGATCGCCCGCCAGAGGTTCTCCTCGATCTCGCGGTCGGCCAGCGGCGCCCCCAGCCCTTCGTAGCCGTGCTCGTCGTAGTCGAGCGCGGTCTGGGCGATGCAGGCGGAGATCAGCCCGGCCAGCGCGAGCGACTCGTCGCCCCTCGTCTGGGCGTCGCAGATCCGCACCTCGACGGTGCCGAAGTGGTGATGGGGACGGACGCTCCACCAGAGCTGGGTCGACTCGACGACCGAGCCCACCCGCTCCAGTGTCCCGACGAAGTCCGCGTAACGCTTCCAGTCGTAGAACTGCGACGGCACCCCGCAGCGCGGGAAGGTGCGGGTGAAGGTCTCGGTGCGGACCGAGTGCAGGCCGGAATCGCGGCGGTCGAGGAAGGGTGAGTTGGCGGAGACGGCGAGCAGCAGCGGCAGCAGCTCCCGCAGCCAGTCGCAGACGGCGATCGCCCGGTCCGCCCCGCGCACGCCCATGTGGACGTGCAGGCTCCAGGTGTTGTTGCGCTGGGCGACGTAGCCGAGTTCGTGCCGCAGCCGGCTGTAGTGCGGCGTGTCGATGATCCGCTGGTCCAGGTAGTTGGCCCAGGGGTGGGTGCCGGTGGCGCCGAGCGCCAGGCCCATGCCGGAGACGAGCTCGAACAGTCGCGCCCGGCGCTGGCGCTGGCGCTCCGCCGCCTCGGCGAAGTCCTCGGAGCGGCCGGAGCGGATCTCGACCTCGGAGGCGATCAGCTCGCCCGCCGCCGACTCGGCCAGCAGCTCGTCCTGCCGGCAGGCCGCGTAGACGTCCTCGAAGCGGTGCGCCAGCTCCAGCGTCGCCGGGTCGAGGATCGCGAACTCCTCCTCGAGGCCGACCGTGAAATCGGTCGAGGACTCGAATCTCTCGCGAGCGAGGTCGAGGTCGAGGGACAAGGGACTCAGGCGAGGTAGAAGTAGAGCGCGTAGAGCAGGTCGACGGCCGGGCTTGACGTGTGGACGGTCACCTCCGGCGGCACCTGCAGGAGCTGCTCGGAGTAGTTGAAGATGATCTTGACGCCGGCTTTGACCAGTCGATCGGCGACCTCCTGGGCGGCGCCCGCCGGCACGGCGAGGACGCCGACGACGATCTCCTCCTCGGAGACCACAGCCTGCAGCTCGGCCAGCTCGCGGACCGTGAGCTCGCCGATCCGCTCGCCGACCACCGCCGGGTCGACGTCGAAGACGGCGACGACCTGGAAGCCGTGGTCGGCGAAGATCGCCGAGCTGGCGATCGCCTGGCCGAGGTTGCCGGCGCCGAAGAGGGCGATGTTGTGCTGGCCGGAGGTGCGGAGGATCTTGCGGATCTCCGAGACCAGCGACTCGACGTTGTAGCCGACCCCGCGCTTGCCGAACTTGCCGAAGCCGGAGAGGTCGCGGCGGATCTGGGTCGGGTTGATGTGGGTGTACTCGGAGAGCTCCTGCGAGGAGATCGTCTCGCGGCCCATCTTGCGGGCCTGGGTCAGCACCTGCAGGTAGCGCGAGAGCCGCGCGGCGACGCCCAGCGAGAGGCGCTCCCCTTCGACGGGAAAGCCCTCGGCTGCCTCGAAATCCTCGATCAACTCGACCATGCCCCCACAGTATCGAGCCTGGCCCGCAGTTCGGCCCGGTCGAGGATCAGCTCCGAGACGACCGTTCCGTCGAGCTCGACAACCGGGATTCGCTCCAGATGGCGCCGCAGCAGCAGTTCGTCGCTCTCGATGTCGATCTCGTGCAGCTCGAAGCGGTATCCCTCGTCGTGCAGGGAGACGATCGCCGCGATCGCCTCCTCGCAGAGGTGGCAACCCGGCCGCGAGTAGACGACGATCTCGGTCATCTGGATCGCTCCGTGCTCATGCCGCCCTGTCGCCGGTCGCGAAGGCGTCGTAGGCGAGGTAGTCCGGGTAGGGCATCCGCGGCGCGAAGCGCGCCGCGGAGCCGATCATCGCCGCGTTGTCGGTGCAGAGCGCCGGCGGGACCAGCTTCAGGCGCACGCCCTGGCGCTCGCAGAGCTCGGCCACCGCCGCCCGCAGGGGCCCGTTGGCCGCGACGCCGCCGCCGAGCGCCACCGCCTCCCACTCCCCCCGCTTCAGGGCTCGCTTCAATTTCGCCGTCAGCTGCCCGACCACGGCCGCCTGGAAGGAGGCGGCGAGATCGGCGCGCCGCTCCGCCACGCCGTCGGGGCCGAGTTCGCGGCAGCGGTAGACGAGCGCCGTCTTGAGGCCGCTGAAGCTGAAGTCGAGGCCGGGGTCGCGGCTCATCGCCACCGGCATCTCGAAGGCCTCGGGGTCGCCGGCGGCGGCCTCGCGTTCGAGCGCGGGACCGCCCGGGAAGCCGAGCCCGAGCAGGCGGGCGGACTTGTCGAAGGCCTCGCCGGCGGCGTCGTCGCGGGTCTGACCGAGAACCTCGTGGCCGAACTGGTCGCGAACCGCCGCCAGCAGCGTGTGCCCACCGCTCGCGACCAGGCAGAGGAAAGGCGGCTCGAGCGGCTCGGGCTCGAGGAAGTTGGCGGCGACGTGGCCCTGCAGGTGGTCGACCGGGATCAGCGGCAACCGCCGCGCGGCGGCGATCGCCTTGGCGGTGCTGATCCCGACCAGCAGCGCCCCGATCAGGCCCGGCCCGGCCGTCGCGGCCACCGCCTCGATCTGGTCGAGACCCACCTCCGCCTCGGCGAGCGCCGCCTCGACCAGCGGCGCCGCCAGCTCGAGGTGGTGGCGGGCGGCGACCTCCGGCACGACCCCGCCGAAGCTGGCGTGAGCGGCGTGCTGGGAGGAGATCAGGTTGGAGAGGATGCGTGGACCGTCGAGAACCGCCGCGCAGGTGTCGTCGCAGGAGGTCTCGATCGCAAGGATCAATCGAGCCACATGATCAGCGCGTCCTCGCCGTTGTCGTGGTAGTAGCGAGGGCGGACGCCGGCGGAGCGGAAGCCGAAGCGTTCGTACATGCCGATCGCCCCATGGTTGGAGACCCGGACCTCGAGCGTGAACGGCAGCACCCCGCGCGCCTCCTCGAACAGCCGCCGCATCAGCTGGCCGGCGACGCCGCTGCGCCGGCTCTCGGGGGCGACGGCGATGTTCATCAGGTGCCAGACCTGGTCGTAGCGGGAGCAGATCACGTAGCCGAGCAGCTCGTCGCCGGCGCTCGCCGCGAGGCAGATCCCCGCCGGCTTCGAGAGCTCGAGGACGAACATCGCCAGCGACCACGGGGTCGGGAAGGAGCGGCGCTCGACCGAGATCACGGCCGGCAGGTCGCTGTAGGCGAGCCGGCGCACCCGGACCTCCTGGGTCAGCTCACTTGGATCTCTTGAGAGAATCTCGCTCACGCCACCGCTCCGCGTCTGGAGGTCTTAGATAGATCGGGGCGAGCTCAGCCGATGCCTTGCCGTCGTCCGCTGCCGCCGCGAGCGCGCAGATGTGCCGCGCGGCGACCCGGTGCACGGGATCGGCATCGTCCGCTATCCGGACGCCGTCTCGAGCCAGCTCGTGCCGAAATCGTACCGCCCCGGAGCCGGCGACCGACGGCGGCGTTTCCAGCTCCGCCACGCGCTCGGCGAGCTGCTGCGGCCGGCAGACCAGCGGCTCCCAGATTCTCTCGCCCGTTTCGGAGTAGAGCGCCGCGAAGACCTCGCCCCGGTAGCCGTCGAGGACCGCCAATCGCTGGCCCTCGGCCCCAGCCTCCCCGATCCCGCGGGCGACGGCGTCGAGCGTGCAGACGCCGCGCGCCGGCAGGCCGGCGCTGACGCTGAGCCCACGCGCGGTGGCGATCCCGATCCGCAGGCCGGTGAAGGAGCCGGGACCGAGGCCGACCGCAATCAGGTCGACCCGCTCCCAGCCCCCGGCCGCCGCGGCGGCGCGCTCGACCTCCTCGAGCAGGGCGGTCGCGTGCCGGGGCCTCCCTCCGGGGGAGAGCCCCAGCCGCGACTCCTGCAGAGCCTCGCCGTCGCGCCAGGCGCAGGCGGCGGTGTCGGCGGTGGCGGTGTCGAAGCCGACGACGACCAGCGTGACGCCGCTTCTAGCCTTCGACCCTGAAGACGAAGGTGCCGACTTTTTTGCCTTCGACGAACCAGCTGACCCGGTGCTTGCCGGGAATCGTCGAGGTGATCTTGTTCACGTACAGCGTCCCCTGTTCGGCTTTCTGCGCCTGGGCGCAGAGGTTTTTCCCGCTCGGAAATTTGACGCAGACCGTGTAGTTGACTTCTCCTTTGAGGCTTTTGAAGAAGGCGCCCTTCTTGCTGCCCTTCGGGCAGACGTGAGAGGGAGTGGCGTTGCGGGAGATCCCACAGCCCACGTAGTGCTTGTACGCCGCCGCATCAGCGGAGGCCGGCACCGCGCTCGCCAGCAACCCGGTCGCCACCAAAACCGCCGCAAGCGCTTTGAATCCCTTCATTGGGTCCTTCCCTTCGTGGATCGAGTTCTAGAACGCCGATGCTACAAGTTGCGTCTCCCTCCTCGAACACCCGGAGGGCGCGGTTGCTGCGGCGGCGGCGGTTACCACTCGATCTCGATCCGCCGCCGATCGCCGTCGGCGTGCTCGAGCCGGATCTCCAGCGCCGGCCGTCCCAACCGTCCGGCTCCGGCAGCGGGCCACTCGACGAAGGCGACGCCGTCGTCGCCGAGGTAGTCGTCGAGCAGGGCAGGGTCCTCGCCGTCGAGGCTCTCGAGGCGGTAGAGGTCGAGGTGCGAGACCGGCAGGCGGCCGCCCTCGTAGCGCTGGCCGATCGTGAAGGTCGGCGAGGTGACCGGCCCCTCGATCCCCAGCGCTCGACAGGCGCCGCGGATCAGCGTCGTCTTGCCGGCGCCCACCTCGCCGGAGACGACGACCACGTCGCCGGGCGCCAGCCGCGCGGCGACGCGCGCTCCGAGCGCTTCGGTTTCCGCCGCCGAGCTGCTCTCGATCCGCTCCACGTCAGCCGAACATGTCCAGCTGGTCGGCCGGAGGCGGTGGCGTCGAGTCGTCCGAGGACTCGGCTTCGGCCTCGGCGATCTCCTCGGCGCTCGGCACCGGCGCCGGCAGCGGCCGCGCCAGCAGCTCCGGGATCGTCGCCAGGTCGCCGCGCAGGGTCTCCTTCATCGCCGGCGTCCGCAGCGCCGCGGCCGGGTGCAGCAGCGGCAGCAGGAAGATCGTGCGGCCGCCGAGCTCGTGCACCTGCGGCGTCCCGCGAACCTTGGTGATGCCCGTCGGGCTGCCGGTCAGCAGCTTGGTGGCGAAGTTTCCCAGGGTGCAGACGACCTTCGGCTCGATCAACCGCACCTGCTCGAACAGGTAGGGCTCGCAGGCCTCGATCTCGAGCGGCAGCGGATCCCGGTTGCCCGGCGGGCGGGACTTGAGGACGTTGGCGATGAAGACCTCCTCGCGCGAGAGCCCGATCTCTTCCAGCAATTGGTTCAGCAGCTGGCCGGCGCGACCGACGAACGGCAGCCCCTGCCGGTCCTCTTCGGCCCCCGGCGCCTCGCCGACGAACATCAGCTCGGCGTCGGCATTGCCCGCCCCGAACACGGTCTTGCCCCGCGTCTCGTGGAGGGGGCACTTGGTGCAGGTCGAGACCTCCTTGTAGAGGGCGACGAGGCGCTCGCGGCGCTGCTCCGCCGTGGCCGTCATCCGGCCTTCTTCTTCGGAGGATGCGGGTTTTCACCCGCCGCGCGCTTCTTGCGCGACTCGGCGATGCGGTCATGGCGAGCCGCTTCGCGCTCGCCGCGCCGCGACTCGTCGGAGCGGACCGCGGGCCCGCGCGGCAGGCGCCCCGGCGGCGAGACGTTCGAGAGCAGGCGCCGGGTGCGCGTCGAGCCACACTCCGGACAGGCGACGTCGGCGGCACCGGCGGCGACCAGCTCCTCGAAGCGAGCCCCGCACTCCTCGCACTCGAACTCGTAGATCGGCATGCGGGGCAATGGTAGTTCGGAGAGTGGGACCGGCGCTGGCGCCGGCGTTCAAGCGGACGCTGCTGCTCCTCGTCCTCCTCCTCGGCCGGCTCCAGCCGGTCGGCGAGGTTGCTGAGGGTCCCGTGCCATTTGGAGGTGCTGGGCAGTCGCTCGGCGTGGTAGCGGGCGGTGGCCGCGATGTCTTCCAGGGCCATCTCCTCGCGCCGCTTGACCTCGGCTTTCAGCATCGGCTTCGGTGCGCTCATCGGACGATCATCGCACCGGGCTCGCTTGACGCCGGACTCCGACCACCCGCCCGACTGCTCAGGGCAGCGGCTCCCACTCCCAGGCCTTGGCCGACGCCAGGCTCTCCTGGTCGAGGTAGCGGCGGAACTCGTCGAGCTCGGCCGGCTCGACGCTGTAGACGTGGTCGGGTTCGGGGAAGTGGCGCGAGCGGACCTCGTCGCCGTAGCGTTCGACCGCCTCGACCATCGTCTCGTGGACGTCGGCGTATTGCTTGACGAATTTGGCCATGTGGCCGGTGGTGATCCCGAGCAGGTCGTGGAAGACGAGCACCTGGCCGGAGGTCGCGGGGCCGGCGCCGATGCCGATCGAGGGGATCTCGAGCTTCTCGACGATCGCTTCGGTGATCGCCGCCGGCACCGCCTCGAAGACGATCGCGAAGCAGCCGACCGACTGCAGCGCCAGCGCCTCCTCGCAGAGCTTGATCGCGCTCGCGGCGGTCTTGCCCTGGGCTTTGTAGCCGCCGAGGGCGGTGGCGGTCTGCGGCGTCAGGCCGATGTGGCCCATCACCGGGATGCCGGAGCGGACGATCGCCCGCGCCCGCTCGACCGCGATCCCGCCGGCCTCGAGCTTGACCGACCTGGCAACCGGTCTCCTTGACCAGCCGCTGGGCGCTCTGGACCGCCAGCTCGTTGCTCGACTCGTAGCTGCCCATCGGCAGGTCGCCGACCATCAGCGGCGTCTTCAGGCCACGGCGGACGGCCTTGCCGAGGACGATCATCTCCTCCATCGAGACCTGCTCGGTGCCGGGCAGGCCGAGGACGACCATCGCCGCCGAGTCGCCGACCAGGACGATGTCGACGCCGGCGGCCTCGGCCACCTGGGCCGAGGGGTAGTCGTAGGCGGTGACCATCACGATCGGTTCGCCGTTCTCCTTCATCTCGGTCAGGCGCGGCAGGCTCACCGGCCGGCGCTCGGAAGGGGGCGGAGCGGTGTGGGAGCGAGCGCCAGAGCTCATGAGAGCAGCACCTCCGGGTGGCTGTCGACGGCGATCGACCGGTTGTGCGCGTCGACGTGGACGACCAGCGGCGCGTAGCGCTCGAGGTCGCTCTCGTCGTAGGCGCCGAAGGAGGCGACGATGATCTTGTGGCCGGGCTCGGTCAGGTGAGCGGCGGCACCGTTGACCTGCATCGTGCCCGAGCCGGGCTCGCCGTCGATCACGTAGGTGACGAAGCGGGCGCCGTTGTCGATGTCCCAGACGTGGACCTGCTCGTTGGTGATCAGGTCGGCGCCGGCCATCAGCTCGGTGTCGATCGTGATGCTGCCGATGTAGTCGACGTCGCAATCGGTGACCGTCGCCCGGTGGATCTTGGACTTCAGCATCTGCCTCTGCATCTGGCTCCCTTTCGCTAGCTTCGAGGTTCAGGGTTGGATCAAGACGTTGTCGATCAGGCGCGCGGCGCCGACCTGGGCGGCGACGGCGACGAGGACGGGGCGGCCCTCCAGCGCCACGACCGGCTCCAGCCGTCTCGGCGTCGCGGGCCTCCAGGTACTCCGGCTCGATCCCGGCGGCGGTCAGCTCGCGCGCGAGCCGGCGGCGAGGCCGGCCGCGCAGCGAGCCGGCTGCGCGGATCGTGCGCTCGACCGCGCCCGAGCGCGCGCGAGAGGGCGGCGGCGCGCTCGCGGTCGCGCGGGTCGAGGTAGGCGTTGCGCGAGCTCATCGCCAGGCCGTCGGCCTCGCGGACGGTCGGCAGCACCTCGATCCGGACCGGGAAGTCGAGGTCGCGGACCATGCGGCGGATCACCGCCGCCTGCTGGGCGTCCTTCTGGCCGAAGTAGGCGACGTCGGGGCCGACGACGTTGAAGAGCTTGGCGACGACCGTGGTGACGCCGCGGAAATGCCCGGCGCCGCGGCGCGCGGGGTCGCCGTCGAGGACCTCGGTCAGCTGGCCGCCGACCTCGACCGCGGTCGCGAAGCCGTCCGGGTAGACCTCGGCGACGGCGGGCGCGTAGACGAGGTCGACACCGGCGTCGCGCGGCGAGCCAGAGGTCGCGCTCCTCGTCGCGCGGGTAGCGGTCGAGGTCCTCGCCCGGCGCGAACTGGGTCGGGTTGACGAAGAGGCTCATCACGACCAGGTCGCACTCGGCGCGCGCCGCCCGCAGCAGCGAGAGGTGGCCCTCGTGGAGGAAGCCCATCGTCGGCACCAGGCCGATCGTCCGGCCTTCGAGTCGCGGCCGCTCGAGGGCAGCGCGAAGCTCGGCCTTGGCGCGGAGCACGCTCACGGCCGCGTTCCTGCTGGGGGTATCGCCGCTGAGGAGATCCAGATTCATCCGGTCCATGCCCTTCGGGTCACGGCCATTCGGCTCCGATTATAGGCAGTTCGCCGGCCGGCCCGCCGAGCCTCCTCAGGCGAGGGGTCCCCGCTGGAGCTGCCGGCGAACTCGATCTTGCGGATCGGCTTCGCCGGGGCGCCGGCCGCGATCGTCCCCGGCTCGATGTCGCGGGTGACGACCGAGTTGGCGCCGATCACGCAGCGCTCGCCGACGTGACGCCGCTGGCGACGGCGCAGTTGACGCCGAACCAGCAGTTGGAGCCGATCTCGACCGGGCCCTTCGAGCTGAAGCCCTGCCAGGTGATCGGCAGGTCCGGGTCGTCGAAGCGGTGCTCGGCGTCGCCGACGAAGCAGCCGTTGGCGAACATCGTGTGAGCGCCGATCGTGACCAGCTTCTGGGCGGCGATCATCGTGTTGCGGTTGAGGAAGCAGCCCTCGCCGATCTCGATCTCGGCCTCCGGCGCCAGGGTCAGCCAGCAGCCGGGCTCGAGCAGCGTGCCCTCGCCGATCCGCAGCCGCCCCTCGTCGAGCGCCTCCAGCACCTCGCCCTCGACCGGGTGGCGGATGTAGAAGCCGCCGCGGGCGGCGTGGCGGTCGATCCGCCAGCGCCGCAGGCGCCGATGGTTGCGCTCGTACCAGCGCCGCTTCGCCCACCACAGACGCCACCCCCCCAACTCCCCGGATCGCGCCATCGGCCAAGGCTAAACCAAGGCCGACAGCGGGTCGCCCAATAGACTGCGGCGATGGCGGATCTGCGCGGGGGCATCGACCTCGGCGGGACGAAGATCCAGACCGTCGTCGTCGACGCCGGCGGCGAGGTCCAGGGCGAATCGCGGCGGCCGACGCCGACCGACGGCGGCCCGGCGGGGGTCGCCGAGCAGATGGCGGCGGCGCTGCGCGAGGCGGCGCGAGCAGGCCGGGGTCGAGACCTCGGCGCTGGAGGGCGTCGGGGTCGGCTCGCCCGGCGACGCCGACGAGAAGACCGGCGTCGTCTCCAACGCCAAGAACCTGCCCGACTGGGAAGGCAGCTTCCCGCTGGCGGAAACGCTGAAGGAGGCGCTGGGCACCGAGGTCCGGGTCGGCAACGACGTCCAGGTCGCGACCGAGGCCGAGTTCCACCTCGGCGCCGGGCGGGAGTTCCAGAGCCTGATCGGCGTCTTCTGGGGAACCGGCGTCGGCGGCGGCCTCGTCCTCGACGGCAAGCCCTGGCTCGGCCGCGGCGCCGCCGGGGAGATCGGCCACATGGTCGTCAAGCGCGGCGGCGCCAAGTGCCCCTGCGGGCGCCGCGGCTGCATGGAGGCCTACGCCGGGCGCTCGGCGATGGAAGCCGAGGCGCGCCGCCAGCACGAGGAGGGCGTCAAGACCGACCTCTTCAAGCTGATGGAGAAGCACGAGAAACCGCGCCTGACCAGCGGCATCTGGGAGCGCGCGCTCGACCACGGCGACCACCTCGCCGAGAACCTGATCGACCGCGCGATCGAGGCGCTCGGAACCGGCGTCGCCTCGGCGGTCAACCTGATCGACCCCGAGGCGGTGATCATCGGCGGCGGCCTCGGCGTCCGCTTCGGCGACCGCTACATGGAGCCGCTGACGAAGGAGATGAGCAAGCACCTCTTCCTCGACGAACGGCCGCCGGCGGTGCGGGTCGCCTCGCTCGGCGACCTCGGCGGCGCCGTCGGCGCCTCGCTCCTCTTCTCCCGCTGAGGCGGCGACGTGACCTCGCACACGCGCATCCTGCGCCCCGCGGACGGGATCCTCGCCTTCTACGACGGTCGCGTCGAGGGCTACCGCTTCGCGCCGAGCGCCGAACTGGGTCGACGAGGGCGCGATCTCGCTCGGGATCGCCAGCTACGCGGTGATCGACGGCGACGAGGCGCTGGTCTACGACACCCACGTCTCGGTCGAGCACGGCCGCTGCATCCGCGCGGCGTGGAGGCCGAGGGCGTGCGGCGCTCACCGTCCTGCTCAGCCACTGGCACCTCGACCACGTCGCCGGCACCGAGGCCTTCTCCGACTGCGAGGTGCTCGCGACGGCGCGCACCGCCGAGCTGCTCGAGCCCAACCGCGACGCGATCGAAGCCGGCGCCCTGGAGGGCCCGCCGGCGATCGAGCCGCTGGTGCTGCCGACCCGGACCTTCGAGGGCAGCGGACCTCGACGCTCGGCGAGACGCGGCTGGAGCTGATCCACGTCGACATCCACAGCGACGATGCGGCGGTCGTCTGGAACCCGCGGACGCGGCTGCTGCTCGCCGGCGACGCGGTCGAGGACACGGTCACCTACGTCGATGAGCCGTAGGGCTTCGAACGCCACCTGCGCGACCTCGATCGCGCTCGCTGCCCTCGACCCGGCCGGATCCTGCCTGCCCACGGCGATCCCGAGGTGATCGCCGCCGGTGGCTACAACCCGGCCTGATCCCGGCCACGCAGCACTACATCCGCGTCCTGCAGCGCATCCGCGACGAGCCGGAGCTGCGCGAGATGCCGCTGCGCGAGCTGATCGGCGCGGCGCTCGAGGCCGGCGCGCTCCACTCTCGAGCCCTACGAGGCGGTCCACCGCGAGAACATCGCGACCGTGCT
>CAVUCD010000010.1:0-36442 GCA_963739875.1 uncultured Solirubrobacterales bacterium | reverse complement strand
TGGTGAAGCTGATGACCCGCTCGACGATCCCCGCCTCGGCCGGCATCGTCTCGGCGCCCATCTCGGCTCCGTAGCGCGGGGTGCCGGACTCGATCCGGAGGATCTCCACGGCTGCGGGGGAGACCGCGACGGCGCCGGCGGCGAGGAGGGCCTCGACCAGGCGCGCGGAGTCGGTTGCGGCCGCGATCAAGTCGATGCCGGCGGCGGTCCCGACCGCCAGGCAGTCGACCCCGGCGACGGCGGTCTCTTCGCAGGCGTTGTACGGCAGTGCCGCGCCGCCGGCGACCTCGACGCTGCGGGGGCCGATCAGCGAGAGGATCGCCCGCTCCGCGCTGCTGTCCACCACCTCGACCTCGCGCCCGACCGAGTACATCTGCAGGTGGCGGCGCGATGCCGCCAGGGCCTCGAGCTCGGTGTCGAGCCAGATCTCCCCGGCGCTCGGCCGCAGCACCCGCATGTCGGCCTGCATGTGCCCCTTGCGGTCGAGCAGCGCCGCGTACTGGCCGTCGCCCGGCTCCAGCGCCTCGACGTCGTTGGTCAGCTGCCCCTGCAGGTACTCGGCGGCGTCGGGGCCGACGATCGCCAGCTTGCCCCGCTCGGAGCGGTCGAGCAGGCCGCATTCCTCGCGCAGCTGCCGGTACTGGGCGTCCAACTCGACGATCGCGGGCTCGGTCATTGCCTTTGATTCTAGGAAGTCGCGCCCCTCGCCCTGCGAAGCCGTCTTTGATTCGCTACAACCGCCGCGAGATCAATTACGGGGCAATTATCAATTCGCAACACGTAGGGGTCTTTCCGATGTCTGAAAATCAAGATCTCCTGCCTGACGCTGTGAAATCGCTCAGTTAGTGCAGGAGAACACGGTGCTTAGACGAGAGCTATGCAACCAGTGGTGGCCCAGCCATGTCGAGCATTGCGACGTGGAGTGGCCCCATCCGTCAGGCACCCGGTGCCATTGGCCGCCTCCGGAGATTCTGAAGAACGCCGAGAATCTTCTCGGTCTCGGCGACGATGGGACCCAACTCGGTGGAGCGGTCCCAAAACGTGACGATGCCGGTTGACGGATCAAAGTGCCCGAAATGATCATCGGGAGGAGCGCCGTCGATGACA
This sequence comes from uncultured Solirubrobacterales bacterium, assembly GCA_963739875.1. Lineage (GTDB taxonomy): Bacteria > Actinomycetota > Thermoleophilia > Solirubrobacterales > 70-9 > VAYN01. The sequence goes on along the minus strand of CAVUCD010000010.1, from coordinate 35,335 downwards.
ATCATGTTGGGCGGTCCAACGTTCCGTCCTACGTAATTGTGGTTCTCGCTCGCCTTGAACCAGTTGTCAATCCGCTCATCGAAATGCTCAAAGCTATTTCGCACTCGGCGACTATTGAGCGGCGACGAGTCATCTACCCCTACGCTCTCTCGCAGAGGATGTCGTGCCTCGTGCAAGGCCGCTGCCTCCTTATCCGTTCTACCAGCGCCCCATAGAAGCTTGGAAGCATTGGAAGCAGATATGAGGATGCTTTGGAGCCCGAACCAGATCCCATCCGTGCCAGGGGTCTCCTGTTTCAGGGCCGCGTTTACTTGCTCTGCTCCCATGATCACGAATTTGCATTGCGTCTCAAGCTCCGCTTGGAAAATGCCGAGCAAATGATCTTCCATGCTCGCTACTCTCCCACTAATAGGAGATGCGATCGCAACCCCGGGCACTGAATCAGCTTGAATCTTGGAGAGTTTTCCAGCCGACGATCTCCTCCCCAGCGGCCTAGAAGCTGAGAGGGTCTCACGCCGAGCGTCTTGGCGATAGTCGTCAGGGAGTCGAAGCTGACGTTGCGCCTGCCTCGCTCAACAGACGAGATATAGGTCCGATCAAGGCCAGCTTCGAGGCCAAGGCGCTCCTGCGATAGCCCGCGCTGCTTGCGAACCTCCCTGATGGCTTTGCCCAAAGCGAGATGGGACGGAGATTGCTTCGCCATCCGGCGACGCTTCCAGCCGTTGTTCTGGCTCATGTTTGATCGCGTCCAGAAGGCAGCCCCAGCGCCTTCCTAGCCTGATTCGAAGCCGCCTTCTTCAGATCGCGCAAAGAAGTCCTCATCGGAGTGCTGCCTGTCGATCTTTTCATCACGTCCTCCTCGGGAGGCGTGGGCCGGTTTTGTCGGGGCGTTTCTTAGCTGGCATTAGGAATTAATCTGATCAGATTAGATCCTCGGGGAGGCGGACCGGCCTGATTTCGGCCCTACGTGTTGCGAATTGATAATTGCCAATTATGGCTAGCGCCAAGTTATTCCAAATCTATCCAAGTCCTTGGAGTTCCGCTACCATTCCAAATGGTTGGATGGAATTGGAATTGACTTGGAGATAGAGATGTATGTAGAGACGGCTCCCGAGTACGTGGATTTGATGGTCGAGGTCGGCGGTGATCGGATCCTGCCGATCCTGCAAGCCGACCTCAAGGAGCGGCCCGGCGAATACATCCACTGGGACAAGCTGCGGCGTCTGCCCGAGCCCGAGGGTCTGAACCATCGCGAGTGGTGGCTGGGGCTGAAGATGAATCGCCGGCAGCTCTACCGCGATCTGCCGCTGGTAGACGCCGATGGCAAGAGCTTCGTCTACGCGATACCCGACATCGTCTTCGAGGGCCTCCACCACGTCGACCAGCGCTGCAGCGGCGAGATCGCGATGGAGGACGTCGTCACCGCCGATGAGCAAGCCCGCCAGCACTACCTGGTCAACTCGTTGATGGAGGAGGCGATCCGCTCCAGCCAGCTGGAGGGCGCGACGACCTCGCACCAGGCGGCCAAAGCGCTTTTGCGCTCCGGGCGCGAGCCGAAGGACCGCAGCGAGCGGATGATCATCAACAACTACCGCGCCCTGCAGTTCATGCGCGAGGGGATCGGCGACACGCTCACCCCCGAGGCGGTCCTGGAGCTGCAGCGGATCCTCACCGAGGGGACGCTCGACAACCCCGACGCGGCCGGGCGCCTGCAGCGCCCCGATGAGGATCGGGTGGCCGTCTTCGACCGCAACGATGGTGAGCTCCTGCACCACCCGCCCCCGGCCGAGCAGCTGCCGGGCCGCCTGCAGGCGCTCTGCGACTTCGCCAACGAAGACGACTCCGAGCGCTTCATCCACCCCGTCATCCGGGCGATCGTCCTGCACTTCTGGCTCGGCTTCGACCACCCCTTCGAAGACGGCAACGGTCGTACCGCCCGCGCCCTCTTCTACTGGTACATGCGCACCCACGGCTACTGGCTGGTCGAGTACCTGTCGATCTCGAGCATCCTGCGCAAGGCGCCCTCGAAATACACCCGGTCCTACCTCTATACCGAGACAGACTCGCGCGACACCACCTACTTCATCATCTACCAGCTGGAAGTGATCCAGCGGGCGATCGACGAGCTTCACGCCTACCTGCGCAAAAAGGTCAAAGAGGTCCGCGCCGTCGAGAAACTGATCAAGGGCTCGCCCGACTTCAACCACCGCCAGCTCGCCCTGCTCGGCAACGCCGTTCGCGATCCCGAGAGCTCTTACACCTTCAACTCCCACTCGGCCAGCCACGGCGTCACCCACGAGACCGCGCGGACCGATCTGCGGGCGCTGGTCGACAAGGGCCTGCTCGAAGCCCACCGCCAAGGGCGCAAATACCTCTTTACCCCCGCCCCCCGCCTCCCCGAGCTGCTGAAAGGCGCCGCCTAGCCCGCATCCGTCTTTTAGATGTGTCTAAACTCTGATTTAGACGTGTCGAAAACGGTGGGAACAATCTCTGAGGCGATCGAGGATTACGCGAAGGCGATCTACGCGATCTCCCAGCAGCGCGACGGGCTCGTCCTCAACGGCGAGGTCGCCCAGCGGCTCGGGGTGGCGCCGGCGACGGCGACCTCGATGCTGAAGCGGCTGGCCGACCTCGGCTTCGTCGACTACGTCCCCTACAAGGGGGTCAGCCTGACCCCGGCGGGGGAGCGCGTCGCGCTCGAGGTGATCCGCCACCACCGGCTGATCGAGGCCTACCTCTCGGAGGCGCTGGGGATGTCGAGCGACCGCGTCCACGAGGAGGCGGAGGTGCTCGAGCACTACATCTCCGAGGACCTGGAGGCGCTGATCGCCGCCAAGCTCGGTGAACCGAGCCACGACCCGCACGGCACGCCGATCCCCGGCCCCGACCTGCGCCCGCCCGCGCCGGAGGCCGGCCCGCGATGAAGGGCGCGGCCGCGCCACCGCCGCCGCCTCGCGAAGGGGCGACGGTCGAAGACGTGCTCCCGGGCGAGGCCCGGGTGGCCGAGGCGGCGCGGCGCTCGCTCGACGGCAGCAACACCGGGATCCGCCGCCTCTGGCCATTCCTCGGCCCCGCCTTCATCGCCGCCGTCGCTTACATCGACCCCGGCAACTTCGCCACCAACATCGCCGGCGGCGCCAAGTTCGGCTACCTGCTGCTCTGGGTCGTGCTGGCGGCCAACCTGGTTGCGATGGTGGTCCAGGCTCAGTCGGCGAAGTTGGGGATCGCCACCGGCAAGAACCTCGCCGAGCTCTGCCGCGAGCGTTTCTCGCGCCGCACCTCGATCGGTCTCTGGCTGCAGGCCGAGGTGGTGGCAATGGCATGTGACATCGCCGAGGTGGTCGGCGCGGCGCTCGGCCTCAACCTGCTGTTCGGGATCCCGCTCTTCCCGGCCGGGATCATTGCCGGCGCCGGCGCCTTTACGATCCTCGCTCTGCAGCAGAAGGGCTTCCGCCGGCTGGAGGCCGGGATCGCGGTCATGGTCGGGGTTGTCGTCGCCTCCTTCGTCTACGAGCTCTTCGACGCCCAGCCCCAGGCGAGCGAAATCGGCAAGCACCTCTTCGTCCCCGGCTTCGAAGGCACCGAGAGCATCCTGCTCGCCACCGGGATCATCGGCGCGACGGTGATGCCGCACGTCATCTACCTGCACTCGGCGCTGACCCAGCGGCGCATCGTCGGCCGCGACGAGAAGGAGAAAAAGAAGATCCTCGGCTTCGAGAAAGTCGACATCGTCATCGCCCTCTCGCTCGCCGGGCTGGTCAACCTCTCGATGATGATCGTCGCCGCGGCCCTGTTCCACACCAGCGGCCTGACCGGCGTCGACTCGATCGAAGGCGCCTACGAAGGGCTGCAGCAGCTGGTCTCCGATCGCTCCGCGACCGTCTTCGGCATCGCCTTGCTGGCTTCCGGCTTCGCCTCCTCCTCGGTCGGGACGATGGCCGGCCAGGTCGTCATGCAGGGCTTCATCCGTCGCCGCATCCCGCTCTTTGTCCGCCGCGCGATCACCCTGGCTCCGGCGCTGATCGTTCTGGCGATCGGCCTCAACCCGACCGACGCCCTGGTCGGTAGCCAGGTCGTGCTCTCCTTCGGCATCCCCTTCGCCCTGGTGCCGCTGGTGATCATCGCCAGTAAGAGGGAGATCATGGGATCGCTGGTCAACCCGCGCTGGCTGACCGTCATCGTCGGCGTCCTGGCGGCGATGATCATCGCCCTCAACGTCTTCCTCCTGCAGCAGGTCTTCTTCGCCTGATCCGGGCAGATACGCTTCGCCGGTGAGCCTGGCCGCCGACTTTCAGCGCATCCTCGACACGCTGCCGCCCGACTGGACGGACCTCGAGATCGATCTGCGGATCGCCGACGAGAGCCAGTACATCGACTCCGCGGTGGCGCTGAGCCAGGTCAACGCGCAGGTCTACTCGCGGGCCGAGTGGCACTGGCGGCTGCTGGTCTCCCACAGCTTCGGGCACGCCGCCGCCGCGCAGACGGTCAAGGGCGTGCTGGCGAAGCTCGACGGCGAAGGCGTCTGCGGGCAGCTGCAGGTGGCCGAGGTCCGCGAGGGCCGCTCCGAGGTCGTGCAGATGTGGGGCCGCCCGGAGAGCGTCCGCGAGGAGTTCCGCCAGCGCCGCTCCAACTAGTGGGGGCGGCGGTCTAGTGGCCCGGGTCGTAGCCCTCACGACGGACCTGATGCTGGGCAGCAAGGTCGAGGCGACGCTGAGCGCCGCCGGCCACGAGGTGACGCTTTCGCCCTCGCTGCAGGAGGCGCCGCTCGACGAGGCCGATCTGATCGTCGCCGACCTCGACCTTGGTAACCCGGAGGCCCTGGTCGGCCTGGGAGTGCCGGTCCTCGGCTACTACTCGCACGTTGATGTCGAGACTCGCGCGGCGGCCGAGGCGGCGGGCATCGACCTCGCCGTCCCGCGTTCGCGCATGGCCCGCGAACTGCCGCAGCTCGCGGCGCGCCTGCTCGCCCAGGACTAGTTCTTCAGCTGGAAGGCGGCGTTGACGTCGAGCGGCCGTTTGATCAGGCCGTGCTCGAGGTCCCAGGCCGCCCATTCGCGCAGGACGGCCGGGTCGAAGGGGTCCGGGTGCAGATCGGGGAGGAGGACGCGCAGCTGCGCCGCCTGGTCGGCGCGGTCGAGCGCCGGGTCGGCCGCGAGCAGGTCGCCGAGGCCCTGGGCGGGGTGCCGCTCGGTAAAGGCGTAGCCGCGACGGGTCGAGTCGACGACCGAGCTGACCAGGCCGGGGTCGGTGTCGAGCGTGTGGCGGGTCGTGGTCAGGATCAGCTCGGGGTAGGGCGGGGCGCCGTAGCGGTCGACTTTGAAGATCCGGATCGGCACGCCCTGGCGCTGCAGCTCGACGCCCTCGGCGTTCCAGAAGCCGGTCGCCGCGTCGACCTTGGCGGCGGCGAGCGAGGAGATCGCGTTGAAGCCGATCGTCACCTCTTCGACCCTGGCCGGGTCGCCGCCGTCGGCGCTGACCTCGGAGTCGACGACCGCTTCGTCGGAGGGCAGCCCGGTCACCCCGACCGTGTGCCCTTCGAGATCGCGCGGGCTGTGGACGGGGCCGTCGCCGCGGGCGATCACCGCGGCCAGCGGGCGCTGCACGATCGGCATCACGCCGACCAGGTCGAGGCCGCGCTCGCGGGCGATCCCGAGGTCGTGGATGTCGAGGATCGCGAAGTCGGTGCGCCCGGCCGCGAGCAGCTTCGGGGCGTCGGTCGATTCGCCCGGCTGGTGGATCTTCAGGTCAACTCCGGCTTCGCGGTAGAAGCCCTGGGCCTGGGCCGCGTAGATCCCGGAATGGACGGCGTTGGGGGTGAAATCGAGCACCAGGCTCGCGCCTTTCGGCACGCCCGGTTCCGCGCCGTTCCCACCGCAGCCGGCGACGCCGGCGAGCAACAGGACGGCCGCCAGCAGCGCGACAGCTCGTCTCATCTGCCTGCGAACTTAATCCATTGAGCGAATATGAGTAGACTGCCGCCGCTTACCTGATCACGGGATCGAGGAGGAGAAAAGAGTGCAGGAACGAGGTCTAGCCGCATATCTTGCTGAGTTGATCGGCACGCTTTTGCTGGTCTTTTTCATCACCAGCGTCGTCGTGCTGTTCGTTTCGACCGGAAGCCAGGCCCAGTTCGGTTCTGATTTCGCGGTGATAGGGCTCGTCCACGCCTTCCTGTTGTTCGGATTGATCGTCATGTTCGGCGTCGTCAGCGGTGGCCACTTCAACCCGGCGGTGACGCTGGCAGCGATCGTGATCAAGCGGATCAAGCCGCTCGACGGCACGATCTACATGCTCGCCCAGCTGTCCGGTGGCGTCCTCGGTGCACTGTTGACCAAGGGGCTGCTGCTCGACGAGGGTCGGGCCACCCACTACGGCGCCGCCAACGTGAGCGGTCTGCTCGCGGGCAACTTCGCCGGCTCTATCGTCGAGGCGGTGGGGACCTTCTGCCTCGTCCTCGTCATCCTCGCCGCCGTCTACTCGAAGAAGAGCTCCAAGGACTGGGCGGCGCTGGCAATCGGCACCACGCTCGGTTTCATCGTCATGGTCGGCGGCCCGCTGACCGGCGGTTCCTTCAACCCGGCCCGTTGGTTCGGCCCCGCCCTGGTCGGCAACGACTTCGGCGGCGTCTGGCCCTACCTGGCCGGCCCGATCGTCGGCGCGCTGCTTGCCGCCGCGGTCTTCAGGTTCGTGCTCGAGCCGGGCGGCGCAGCGCCGACCGAGCCGCCGGAGCGGGTCAAGCCCGCCGGCGAAGAAGCCCGAGCCGAAGCCGAGCCGAAGCCAGCCCAGCAGCTGAGCAGATCTGATTGACCGCCGGGCCGGGCCGGCCCGGCGGTTGCAGTAGCTTGAGCGGCGTGCGAAGGGTCACCTTCTCCCGCAACTACACGCTCTCTCTTTCTCGCACCTGCCAGTGCTACTGCAAGTACTGCGCGTTCGCGACTCATCGGGCTCATATCCACGCGCCCGATGAGGTCGAACGCCGCCTCGACGAGGCGCTCAAACGCAACACGAAGGAGCTGCTCGTCCTCACCGGCGAGCGGCCCGAGGTCAACCCCGAGGTCGCCGCCCGCCTGGCCGAGTGGGGCCACGAGGACTTCACCTCCTACGTCGTCTGGGCCTGCGAGCAGGCGCTGAAGCGGGACGCCGCCCGCACACCAACCTCGGCGCCCTCGACCGCGCCGACCTGGCCCGGCTGCGCGAGGTCACGGCCTCGCAGGGGCTGATGCTGGAGTCGGTCGCCGAGCGGCTGATGGAGACCGTCCACGCCGGCTCGCCGACCAAGCACCCGGCGGTGCGGCTGGCGACGATCGAGGCGGCGGGGGAGCTGAAGATCCCGTTCACGAGCGGGATCCTGGTCGGGATCGGGGAGACGGAGGAGGAGCGGGTGCAGTCGCTGGAGGCGCTGGCGCGCCTGCATGACCGATACGGGCATTTGCAGGAGGTGATCCTGCAGAACTTCGTGCCGCATCCGAAGTACTACGGGGCGGAGGTGGCCGACATTGCGGACCAGGCTGCCCAAGATCGCTGGAAGGGCAACGGGGATGACCCCGCGCCGGCGACAGATGTGGAGGCTGGCGCGGGGCCACCACCGTTGCCCATGCCCGAGTGGGCCAGCCCGGTTTCGATCGAGGACCTCAAGCGACTGATCCAGGAGTCGAAGCGGCTCATGCCCGATGTGGGGGTGCAGATTCCGCCGAATCTCTCGGACTGGTGGTCGGAGCTGGTCGAAGCTGGGGCGACCGATTTGGGAGGTCTCTCCGCGAACGGCGATCACATTTCGCCGGAGCATGCGTTCCGAGCCCGCATCAGGTGCGCAAGGAGCTGGCGCCGCGGGGGTATGCGCTGACCGAGCGGCTCTGCGTCTATCCCCAGAACATGGACCCCGAGTGGATGGAGCAGGGGGTTCTCGACGTGGTGAAGATGAAGTACTGGAGCTTCATCCCGCGGCGGGGTCCGGGAGGCGGAGCGAAGAGACGCTGGCGGCGGGGCTGACCGAGTCGGCTGTCGCCAAGGGGCGCGAGGGGAAGGAACTGACGGAGGACGAGTTGACGGCGCTGTTCTCGGAGACGCGGCCGCAGGCGATCGAGGAGATGCGGGTCGCGGCGGACGAGCTTCGGGCCGAGCTGGCCGGCGACCGGGTCACCTTCGTCGTCAACCGCAACATCAACTTCACCAACATCTGCGTCGTCGGCTGCGCCTTCTGCGGCTTCGGCCAGGGCAGGCGCTCGCCGGATGCCTACGAAGTCTCCGAGGAGGACTTCGCGGCGCGGATCGGCGACGCGGTCGAGTTCGGCGCCACCGAGCTCTGCATGCAGGGCGGCATCCACCCCGACCTGACCCTCGAGGAGTACGGCAAATGGCTGCGCCTGGCCAAGGACGTGGCGCCGCAGCTGCACCTGCACGCCTACTCGCCGATGGAGGTCGACTACATGTGCGAGCGCTCGGGCAAGCCCCCCGAGGAGGTCTTCGAGTACCTGCTCGAGTGCGGGCTCGGCTCGACCCCCGGCACCGCGGCCGAGGTGCTCGACGACGGCGTCCGCCAGCGGATCTCGCCCAACAAGCTCCCCGCCGACCGCTGGGTCGAGATCATCGAAGCCTCCCACCGGGCGGGGCTGCGCTCGACCTCGACGGTGATGTTCGGCCACATCGAGGAGCCGCGCGAGCTGGCCCGCCACATGCGCGTCGTCCGCGCCCTGCAGGAGCGCACCGGCGGCATCACCGAGTTCGTCCCGCTCAGCTTCATCCCCTTCAACACGATGCTCGGCCGCACCCACGGGATCGAGGAGATCTCGATGGAGGACAACCTCAAGCACACCGCCGCCTTCCGGCTGGCGCTCGGCAAGACGATCACCAATCTGCAGGCGAGCTGGGTGAAATGGGGCTGGAGGGGGCGACCGAGTCCCTGCGCTGGGGCGTCAACGACCTCGGCGGCACGCTGATGGAGGAGAACATCTCCCGCATGGCCGGCTCCCAGCACGGCGTCCGCCTCGAGCCCGAGCAGCTGATCGAGGCCGCCCGCGCCGCCGGCCGCGAGCCCGCCCAGCGAACCACGCTCTACGAGCTGATCGAGACCTACTAGCCCCCGTCGCCGGGCGCGATTTCCGCTTCCGACCACCTCGACCCCGGTAGCTCGGTCTCGACAGTGACCAGCCCACCAGGAAGGGCTGGATGAGCGACGACGTGAAGAATGCCGATCACGCCAAGGGGCGGCTCAAGGAGGCTGCCGGCGACATCTCCGGCAACGATGACTTGAAGCAGGAGGGAAAGGTCGACCAGGCCGGCGGCAAGGCCAGGAGGGCATCGAGAAGGTCGCCGACAAGGTCAAGGACGCCCTCAAGCAGGACTAGCGGAAGAGATCCTCGGCGTGCGGCGGCGCAGGGCCGCCGCGCCGGGGCCGTCGTCCACGCTGACATGGCGGCCGAGGCCGCGGATGACCGCCGCCGGCACGCCGCTGTCCTTGCCGCGGACCAGGTCGGCGGCCGAGGCGGCCTCGTCGGCGACGGCGATCAGGGTCGCTTCGAGCCCGCGGCCGCCGGCGTCGTGGCGCCCGCGCCAGTCGTCCAGCGGTGCCAGGCCGGCGCAGCCGATCGCGACCTCGGCCTGGCCCAGCCGCCAGGCGCGGCCGAAGCTGTCGGCGATGACGACGCCGACCGTGGCGCCGCTGGCAGCGGCGATCTCGTCCGGATGCGGCGGGCGGACGCGTCGGGGTCCTTGGGCAGCAGGCAGACGGTATCGGGCTCCGGCAGGTTGGAGGTGTCGATGCCGGCGTTGGCGCAGACGAAGCCGTGCTCGGTCTCGACGATGAGGACGCCGCGCTCGGCCCGCAGCACCTCCTTGCTCTCTTCGATGATCAGCTCGACCAGCGCCGGCTCCTTGCCGAGCACCGCGGCGAGCTTGCGCGCCTCCGCGCCCGGCAGCACCGCGGAGAGCTTGCGAACCTGGCCCTCGGCCTTGGAGACGATCTTCTGGGAGATGACGACGACGTCGCCGTCCTCGAGCGCGGCGCGGGCGGCGATCAGCCCGCCGACCGAGTCGCCCTCGACGACCTCGGGCAATCCCGCGACGGGGACGACCCGGAGCTCGCCCCGCTCATATTCCCAGTGCCTTCGCGGTGCGGCGGCCGCGGCCGCGGCGCGCGGCCAGCTCGCGGGTCAGGGCGACGACGTCGGCCGGAGTGTCGAGGTCGAGGCCCAGCGAGGCCAGCTCCTCGACCCCGAAGGGGATCCCGGCCTCGCGGGCGGCGGCGACGTGGCGGGCGCAGCTGCCCTCGCCGAAGGCGGGGACGATCGCGTCCGGCGGGCTCAGCGCCAGCGCGTTGGTGCCGGTCCCGTGGCGGTCGGGGACGATGCCGACGTAGCGCTCGGGGACGCCGGTCAGCAGCCGGTCCAGCTCGCGCGGATCCAGCAGCGGCAGTCGCCGGGGAGGAGGACGACGCAGGTCGCTCCCTCGGCCTCGGCGCGGGCGATACCCGCCAGCGCGGCCTCGACATGGCCGCCGTCGTCGGGGTCGGGGACGACCTCGGCTCCCGCCGCCGCGGCCATCTCCTGCGCGGCTGGGTCGCCGCTGACGACGATCGTGCGCTCGATCGTCCGCGCCTCGCCGATCGCCTCGAGCACGTCGGCGACCATCGCCGCCATCAGGTCCCGGCGCCGCTCGTCGTCGATGCCGGCGGCGAGCCGCTGCTTGGCCGCGTCGAAGCGCTTGACGGGAGGACCGCGGTCGCCTTCAACTCGAGGCGAGGGTGGCGGCGTAGTCGAGGACGATGCGGGCGACGCGGGCGCGGCCGCTCGGTCCCTCCATCAGGTCGAGGCGGCGAGCGTCGCGACCTCGGCCGGCGGCGGATCGGGGTCGCCCTCGTCGACGACCATGCCGTCGATCAGCCCGGCGTAGAGCGAGGCGACGCCCGCCGCCGTCGAGGGGCGGCTGAGCGCCTGCATGAAGCGGTCGGTCGGGCCCTTGACGACCTGGCCGGCGACGTAGGGGCTGACCGCGACGACCGGGGCGGGGGAGGCGGCGATCGCGTCGCGCATGCCGGGCACGGCGAGGATCGGGCCGATGCTGATCACCGGGTTGGAGGGGCCGATCACGATCGCCTCGGCGGCGCGCAGCGCGTCGAGCACCTCGCGGCTCGGCTCGGCCTGCTCGATCCCCTCCAGCTCGACGCCGACCACGTCCGGCTCGCCGCGGTCGACGATCAGGTACTCCTGCAGCTCGCGCCGCCCGGCCGCGGTCAGGACCTTGGTGCGGACCGGCGAGTCGGACATCGGCAGCACCTTCGCCTCGACCCCGAGGCCGCGGGCGATCTGCGCCTGGGCGTCGGTGGGCGTGCCGCCCTCCTCGAGGAACTGGCGCCGGTAGAGGCAGGCGGCGAGGTCGCGGTCGGAGAGGCCGAACCAGCTCGGGGCGCCGAGCTGCTGCAGGCGCTCGAAGACGGTGAAGGTGTCGTCGCGGATGCCCCAGCCGCGCTCCTCGTCGATTTCGCCGCTGAGCCAGTAGGTGACGAGGTCGGGGTCGGGGGAGACGTGGACGCCGAGCGCCTCGATGTCGTCGCCGGTGTTGGCGATCACCGTCAGCTCGGCGCCGAGCTCCTCCTGCATCCCGGCGCCGAGCTTGGCGCCGCCGGTGCCGCCGGCGAGGAGGGCGACCCGCATGCCCGGCCTATGCCCAGTGGTCGGCGTCGGGCAGGCCGGTGAGGCGGATGCCGGCGTGGGCCTTGTAGCGGCTGTTGACCGAGATCAGCATCGGCGTCAGCTGCTCGACGATCCGCGCCATCTCCAGCGGCCCGGCGTTGACCGCGCGCAGGCCGGGGATCAGCTCGATCAGCCGCGCCACCCGCGCCTTGTCGGCCTTCTTGTCGCCGCAGACGAGCACGTCCTCGCCGAGCTCCGCGTCGGCATCGGAGAGGGTCGGGGCGCCGACCGTGTGCAGGGCGGCGACGACGGTGACGCCCTCGGGGACCATCTCCTGCGCCTGCTGGGCGGCGGAGCCCTGCCAGACGCCGAGCGAGCGGGTCGCTTTGCCGCTGACGGCGGCCGCGAGCGGGACCGTGCAGTCGACGAGGATCTGGCCCGGCCGCAGGGCCCCGCGCAGGTTGTTGAGGTTCTCCGACTGGGCGCGGAAGGGGACGGTGAGGAAGACGACCTCGCCCTGCTGGGCGGCCTCCTCGTTGTCGAGGCCGGTGACGTCGGCGCCGGGGACCGCCGCGCGGACCTTGGCGGCGGCCTCCTCGGCGCGCTCGGCCGAGCGCGAGCCGAGCACGACCGGCGGCGCCGGCGCGCGCCCAGCGCGTGGCCAGGCCGGCGCCGAGGGCGCCGGTGCCGCCAATGATCGGTATCGGTTCGAGGTCGGCCACGGGCGCGCCAGTCTATGCTGATCCCGCGATGAGGCTGGAGGGACGCAAAGCGTTGGTCACCGGGGGCGCCAGCGGCATCGGCGCCGCGATCGCCGCCCGCCTCGCCGCCGAGGGCGCCGAGGTCTGGGTCGGCGACATCGACATCGACGGGCGCCGAGAAGGTCGCGGGCGAGGTCAACGGCCACGCGATCGAGCTCGACGTCACCGATCTCGAGGCCGCGCGGGCGGCGCGTCGAGGCGGCCGGGACGCTCGACATCCTCGTCAACAACGCCGGCACCGACGAGTTCGGCTTCTTCACCTACACCACCCCCGAGCAGTGGCAGCGGGTGCTGGCGATCAACCTCGTCGGCGTCCTCAACTGCACCCCCGCGGCGCTGCCCGGCATGCAGCAGGCGAAATACGGCCGCATCGTCAGCATCTCCTCCGAGGCCGGCCGGGTCGGCTCCAAGGGCTCGGCCGTCTACTCGGCCGCCAAGGCCGGGCGTGATCGGCTTCACGAAGGCGATCGCCCGCGAGAACGCCCGCTACGGGATCACCGCCAACTCGATCGCCCCCGGCCCGATCGAGACGCCGCTGCTGATGGGCGCCAAGGAGTTCGGCGAGATCGGCGAGAAGGTGATCGAGACGATGAAGCCTCGACCCAGCTCGGCCGCCTCGGCCAGCCCGACGAGGTCGCCGCAGCCGTCGCCTTCCTCGCCTCCGACGACGCCACCTACGTCACCGGCGAGACCCTGGGCGTCAGCGGCGGCCTGGGCATGGTCTGACCCGAAGCGACGGCTAGCCCAGAGCGACGGTTTGGCCCGACGCGAGGTCCCCGCGGGGGAGAGATCGCGCCGCTCGATGCATTGGGGTGGTAATGGCCACCCCAAACGATCGCGCGGCGAGTGACGGTGAGATCTGGCGCCTGGTTTCGTCCCAGCACGGGGTGGTTGCGCGGAGGCAGTTGCTGGCGCTGGGGCTTAGCGGGCGGCGATTCGACATCGGATCGAGACGGGGCGGCTGCATCCGCGGACGGGCGGCGTCTACGCGGTGGGACGGCCGGATCTCGACCAGCATGGGAGGTGGATGACTGCCGTGCTCTCCTGTGGGCCGGAGGCGATGCTGAGCCACGGGAGTGCGGCGGCGCTGCTGGGGGATCGGGCCGGAGTGGCGACAGATCGAGGTCACGGTCCGTATCTCCTCGCCACGCCGCCGCCCGAACTGCGGGTGCGGCGGCGGCCGACCCTGGCAGACCGGCACGTCACCGAGCGCGAGGGGGTGCCGGTGACCGGGCTGGTACAGACGCTCGTCAACCTCGCCGCCGTGCATAAGCGGCCCGCGGTCGAGCGGGCGGTCAACGAGGCGGACCGGCTCGACCTGATCGACCCGCCGACCCTGCGGCGCGAGCTCGAAGTGCACCGCTGGGAGCCCGGCGTGAGGCCGTCTGCGCGCGATGCTCGACCGGCGCACGTTCAGGCTCACCCGCGACGGAGCTGGAACGGCGCTTCCTGCCCCTGGCCGTGCAGGTCGGCCTGCCGCTGCCGCTGACGAAACAGTGGGTCAACGGGTACGAGGTCGACTTCTACTGGCCCGACCTGGGACTCGTCGTCGAGACCGACGGCCTGCGCTATCACCGCACCCCGGCCGAGCAGGCGCGGGACCGGCTGCGCGACCAGGCCCACACCGCCGCCGGGATGACGCCGCTGCGCTTCACCCACGAGCAGGTGCGCTTACGAGCCGGGCCACGTGCTGCGAGACTCCTGCGACCGGCGGACCTGCTCGGCGTCGCGGCTCGAGCGCGGGGCGTGCATAAGCTGCGCTCGATGGCCGCTGAACTGCCGAGCAGCGTGCGATGCGCGAGGTCGGGCCGCGGGACGGGTTCCAGAACGAGCCGGAGACGATCGCGACCGCGGACAAGATCCGCCTGATCGACCTGCTCTCGGCGACCGGGCTGCGCCGCATCGAGGTCACCTCGTTCGTGCGGGCCGACGTGATCCCGCAGCTCGCCGACGCCGCGGAGGTCCTGGCCGGGGTCGAGCGCCGGCCCGGCGTCTCCTTCTCGGTCCTGATCCCCAACCAGCGCGGCCTCGAGCGGGCGCTCCCGCTGCGCGACCGCTTCGACGAGATCAGCGTCTTCCTCTCCGCCTCCGAGTCCCACAACCAGGCGAACGTGAATCGCTCCGTCGCCGACTCGCTCGTCGGGCCTGGAGGCGACCCTCGCCGCCGCGGGCGAGGCGGGGCTGCGCCGCGAGGGCGTCATCGCCACCTCCTTCGGCTGCCCCTACGAGGGCGAGGTCGCCGCCGCGAGCGGGTCTTCGAGATCGCCGAACGGCTCGCCGCCGCCGGCTGCGACGAGGTCGGTTTCGGCGACACCACCGGGATGGCCAACCCGCGCCAGGTCCGCGAGTTCTTCGCCGCCGCCCGCGAGCGCCTCGCCGGCGTCGAGCTGACCGCCCACTTCCACAACACCCGCGGCCAGGGGCTCGCCAACGTGCTCGCCGCGCTCGACGAGGGGGTCGCCTCCTTCGAGGCCAGCTTCGGCGAGCTCGGCGGCTGCCCGGTCCCGCCCGGCTCGACCGGCAACGTCTCCAGCGAGGACGTCGTCTCGATGCTGCATGAGATGGGGATCGAGACCGGGATCGACCTGCCCGCGCTGATCGCCGCCTCGCGCGCCGCGCAGGAGGTGCTCGGCCGGCCGCTCGGTGCCCACGTGCTGCGCGCCGGACCCGTTGACTGGCGAGTCGGCCAGTCCGACTAGGCTGCCCGCATGACCGAGTTCGGAGAGGCGGTCGCGGCGGCCCTCGCGGGCGGCCCGGAGCGCCACCGCGACAAGACCGCCGAGCAGGGCAAGCTGCCGGTCCGCGAGCGCGTCGCCCGCCTCGTCGACCCCGGCTCCTTCACCGAGGAGGGGCTGCTCGCCAACTGGGAGCAGGACGGGCTCGGCGCCGACGGTGTCCTCACCGGCCTGGCGACGATCGACTCGCGCCCGGTCGCGCTGATGGCCAACGACCCGACCGTGAAGGCCGGCTCCTGGGGGCCGAAGACGGTCGAGAAGATCCTCCGCGTCCAGGAGCGGGCGCTGAAGCTGCAGGTGCCGCTCGTCTACGTGGTCGACTCGGCCGGGGCGCGGATCACCGACCAGGTGCAGATGTTCCCGGGCCGGCGCGGCGCCGGGCGGATCTTCCACAACGAGGTGCGGCTCTCCGGCCAGGTGCCGCAGATCTGCCTGCTGCTCGGGCCGAGCGCCGCGGGCGGCGCCTACATCCCCGCCTTCTGCGACGTCGTGATCATGCGCGACGGCAACGCCTCGATGTACCTGGGGTCGCCGCGGATGGCGGAGATGGTGATCGGCGAGAAGGTGACGCTGGAGGAGATGGGCGGGGCGCGGATGCACACCGGCGTCTCCGGCTGCGGCCACTTCCTGGTCAAGACCGACGAGGAGGCGATCGACCTCGCCCGCCGCTACCTCTCCTACATGCCGAGCAACTGGCGGGCCGAGCCGCCGACCGCGCCGCCCGCCGCGCCCGCCTCCGACGCGGCGATCGCCGAGATCGTCCCGGCCAACGAGAACGTCCCCTTCGACATGCGCGAGGTGCTCGACGCGCTGCTCGACGCCGACTCCTTCCTCGAGGTCCACAAGCGCTGGGCGAAAGAGCTGCTCGTCGGCTACGGGCGGCTCGACGGCCGCGCGGTCGGCATCGTCGCCAACCAGCCGCGCCAGAAAGGCGGCGTCCTCTTCGTCGACTCGGCCGACAAGGCGGCGCGCTTCATCCAGACCTGCAACGCCTTCAACGTGCCGCTGCTCTTCCTCGCCGACGTGCCCGGCTTCATGATCGGGACCGCGGTCGAGCGCCACGGGATCATCCGCCACGGCGCCAAGATGATCAGCGCCGTCTCCGAAGCGACCGTGCCGAAGATCTCGGTGATCGTCCGCAAGGCCTACGGGGCGGGGCTCTACGCGATGGCCGGGCCCGCCTTCGAGCCCGACTGCTGCATCGCCCTGCCGGGCGCCTCGATCGCGGTGATGGGACCGGAGGCCGCGGTCAACGCCGTCTTCTTCAACCAGATCCAGGCGATCGAGGACGAGGCCGAGCGGGAGGCGTTCGTCGCCGCCCAGCGCGAGGAGTACGCCGCCGACATCGACCTCCTGCACCTCGCCTCGGAGCTGGTCGTCGACGCGATCGTCGAGCCGGAGGAGCTGCGCGCCGACCTGATCCGCCGCTTCGCCCTGCGCCGACGGCAGACCGCGCCTTCGCCGACCCGTCGCAACCCGATCACCCCCGCCTGAGCGCCCTTTAGCCCGTTCAGGGTGTGCCGCTACCGTTTCGGGGTGGCCTCGAGCATCAAAGCCCCGCTTGTCGGCGGCTCGCCTGCGCCGCGGCGCTGCTCCGCTGGCGCTCGTCGCCTACGGGATCGATCGCCGCGCAGCGCGCTCGACGCGACCCTGCTGGCGAAGATCATGACCCCGCCGGCGCCAGGCCGGGCCCGCTCGCTCGACGCGGTCGCCCACCTCGCCGATCCGCTCTTCCTGCTGCTCGCGCTGCTGGTCTCGCCTGCGGCATCGCCCTGCGGCGCCGTCGCCCGCTGACGCCGCCGCGGCGCTGACCGTCGTCGCCGGCGCCAACCTGACCACGCAGGTCGCTCAAGGTCGCTGCTCGCCCACCCGCGCTTCCAGCCGGTGCTCGGCTACCACCAGTGCCGGCGGGCGTCGTTCCCGAGCGGCCACGCGACGGCGGCCGCCTCGATCGCGATCGCCTTCGCCTTCGTCGTGCCGCGCTCCCTGGCGGCCCACGGTCGCCGTGCTCGGGGCCTGCTTCGTCGACGCCGTCGGCTTCTCGGTGCTGGTCCTCGCCTGGCACTTCCCGAGCGACGTGCTGGGCGGCGTCCTGCGTCGCCGGCGGCTGGGGCTTCGCGGTGCTGGCGGCGCTGCGCTTCGCCGAACGCCGGCGCCCGAGCGGCCCCGCTCAGCTCTCCAGCCGCGCCGCCATCTCCACGAAGTAGTCGAGCGCCGCCGGGTTGGCGAGCGAGTCGCGGCTGACCGCCTTGTCCGACGGCGGTGCCCATCAGGATCCGCTTCACCGGCACCTCGAGCACCTTGCCGGTGAGCGTGCGCGGGACCTCGGCGACCTGCGAAGACCTCGTCGGGGACGTGGCGCGGCGAGCAGCGGTCGCGGACCCGCCGCGGCGATCTCCTTGCGTCAGCGTCGTCGTCGAGCTCGGCGTCCTCGCGCAGGACGACGAACAGCGGCATCCAGCCCTCCGTCCGGCCTGCGGGACGTCGACGACGAGGCGTCGGCGATCGCGTCGATGCGAGAGCACCGCGCGGTAGATCTCGGCGGTGCCCATGCGGATGCCGGCGCGGTTGATGGTCGAGTCCGAGCGGCCGTAGATGACCGCCGTGCCGCGCGTCGGTGATCTCGATCCAGTCGCCGTGGCGCCAGACGCCCGGGTACATGCTCGAAGTAGCTCGCGCGGTAGCGGCTCGCCGTCCGTCGTCGCCCCAGAAGCAGACCGGCATCGAGGGCATCGGCGCGGTGACGACCAGCTCGCCGACCTCGTCGACGACGCGCTGGCCGTCCTCGTCCCAGGCCTCGATCGGCGGCGCCCAGCGCGCGGCCCTGGAGCTCGCCGCGGTAGACCGGCAGCAGCGGGCACGCCGCCGACGAAGGCGGTGCAGACGTCGGTGCCGCCGCTGGTCGAGAACGAGCCAGGTGTCGGCGCCGACGTGCTCGTAGATCCAGTCGAAGCCCTCGGGCGGCAGCGGGGAGCCGGTCGAGCCGACGGCGCGCAGGGCGGCAGAGGTCGCGGCCGGCGCCGGGCTCGACGCCGGCCTTCATGCAGGCCGCGATGTAGGCGGCGCTGGTGCCGAACATCGTCACCCCGGCGCGCTCGGCCAGGTCCCAGAGCGCGTCCAGGTCGGGATGGCCGGGGCTGCCGTCGTAGAGCACGATCGCGGCCTCGGTCAGCAGGCCGGCGACGAGGAAGTTCCACATCATCCAGCCGGTCGTGGTGAACCAGAAGAAGCGGTCGCCGGGCTGGGCGTCGAGCGTGGAGGTCGAGCTGTCTTGAGGTGCTCGAGCAGGATCCCGCCCTGGCCGTGGACGATCGCCTTCGGCAGGCCCGGTCGTGCCGGAGGAGTAGAGGACCCAGAGCGGGTGGTCGAAGGGGACGCGGCTCGAAGGTCGAGCTCGCGCCCGGCCCCGGCGAGCAGCTCGTCCCACGGCGTCGAGCCCGTGCGGCCGCCGAGGTCGAGCGTCGGTCGAGCGAGGACCACGGTGGCTCGAGCGGTCGGCATCGCCGCCTGCAGCTCGGCGACCGTCGTCGCGGCGGTCGAAGTCCTTGCCGCCGTAGCGGTAGCCGTCGACGGCGAACAGCACCTTCGGCTCGATCTGGGCGAAGCGGTCGATCACGCTGGCGGGCGCCGAAGTCGGGCGAGCAGCTCGACCAGACGGCGCCGATGCTGGCGCGGCCAGGAAGGCGACGATCGCCTCGGGGATGTTCGGCAGGTAGGCGACGACGCGGTCGCCGCGGCCGACGCCGAGCTCGCGCAGCCCGGCGGCCGACGCCGCCCGACCTGCGGCGCGCAGCTCGCCCCAGCGTCAGCTCGCCGAGGTCGCGCAGCTCGGAGGCGTGCACGATCGACGGCCACGCGTCGTCCGTGCCGCGCGAAGACGTGCTCGGCGTAGTTGAGGCGCGCGCCGGGGAACCACTCGGCGCCGGGCATCTGCCGCGACGCCGAGCACGCGTCGGAGCGGCTGCGTCGGCCTGGACGTCGAAGAAGTCCCAGATCGACGCCCAGAACCCGTCGAGGTCGTCGACCGACCACGCGCCAGAGCGTCCTCGTAGTCGTCGAAGTCGCGCCCGCGTCTCGCCGCCAGCCAGCGCATGAACGCGGTCAGGCGGGAGCGCTCGACCAGCTCTGCCGAGGGCTCCCAGAGCAGCTCGGGGGTGGCCGGGGCGTTCACGCCGTGGCGGCGAGGCGAGCGGCGTCCTGCTGCCGCTCCAGCTCATGTGGATCGTGGGAGCAGAAGAGGCTGACCTCGTCGCCGTGGGAGAGGGCCAGCTCGCGCAGCCGTTCGGTGTTGGCGAGGCGGGCGCGGTGATCGCTGGCGAGGACGCGCTGGAAGAGGGTGAGGCCGGGCGGGCAGCTGGGTGGGGTGGCGACCTGGGCG
Organism: uncultured Solirubrobacterales bacterium; assembly: GCA_963739875.1. Classification (GTDB taxonomy): domain Bacteria; phylum Actinomycetota; class Thermoleophilia; order Solirubrobacterales; family 70-9; genus VAYN01. Next base: position 15,834 of record CAVUCD010000010.1, on the reverse strand, counting down.
CGGTTGAAGTAGGCGTCGCCGCAGTGCAGCAGCCAGCCCTCGCCGCTCTTGACGGCGACGCCGCTGTGCCCGCGCGAGTGGCCAGCCAGCGGGATCAGCGCCACCTCGACGTCGAGACCGGGGAGGACGCGGATGCTCTCGAAGCCGAACCAGCGCTCGCCGCCCGCTCGGAGTGGTGTTCGACCCAGCGCGGCCGGTGCTTCCAGTGGGCGCCGCCGACGTAGCGGGCGCGCTCGCGCAGGCTCGGGCTCAGCGCCTCGGCCAGCTCCGGGGCGAAGACGTGGACCTCGGCGGCGGGGAAGTCGGGCAGGCCGCCGGCGTGGTCGACGTCGAGGTGGGTGGCGACGATGTGGCGCACGTCGCTGGCGGCGAAGCCGAGCGCTTCGACCTGGGCGATCGCCGTCTCGGCGAGCCGTGGCCGCGGCTGGAGCGCCAGCCGGAACGGCTGGCCGAGCTGGGCCGGGTTGCGCGCGTCCTCACTGCCGAAGCCGGTGTCGACCAGGATCAGCCCGTCGGAGCTCTCGATCAGCAGGCAGTGACAGACGACGTCGGCCCGCGACAGTAGTCCGCCCTGTCCCCCGATCAGGCGTCCCCCGTGTGGGCACAGCGACCCGCAGCTGAGGTGGTGAATCCTCATCCCCTGCCGGCAGTCTAGTTCGGTCTATCGTTCCCACGGCGCCGGAGTGGCGGAATTGGCATACGCGGTCGGCTCAAAATCGACTGCCCTTACGGGCTTGAGGGTTCGAGTCCCTCCTCCGGCATCGTCGCGCGTCTGCTCTAGGGCATCCCATGGGTGCGCCAGGGCAGACGCGTCGAAGGGCGAGGCGAGGGGCTTAGGCGGGCTGCGGGGCGCCGCCGGAGGCGCCGGCGCCGTAGTCCTCGCCCGAGCCGATCGGGCGCTCCTCCTCGACGTGCCACTCCTGGTTGAAGGCGTAGAGGGCGACGGCGATGAGGACGAGCTGCAGGAGGCCGAGGATGACGACGAGCACGCCGATCACCGAGGAGGTGAGCAGCGCCTCGTCGAAGCCGGCCTTTTCGCGGGCGAACCAGCTGTCGGCCCCGACCGCGCAGAAGATCGCCAGGATCATCGAGAGCGCCGCGGCGACGGGCAGGATGCCGCGGTTCCAGCGGGCGACGAGGAAGCCGAAGAAGGCGTAGAGCATCGCGTAGATCGCGCAGACGATGCCCATGCCGCCGCCGCCCTTCAGCAGCGACCAACCGCCGATCGTGATGATCGCGGCCAGAACCGCCGTTGCGAGCAGCAAAAGGACGAGCACGAACTTGGTCGTGATCGACCCTGCCTTGTCCCGATTTGGCCGCCAAAGTTCGTAACCGGGCCTGACCTCTCCTACCGCCACGCCGACGATCATAGAATCTGTCAGCGACGACGCGGCATTGGTCGCGCGTTAAGCCCCGAACGGGGCAGCCACGCGGGCGTGGCGGAATTGGCAGACGCGCCAGGTTTAGGTCCTGGTGGGCTTCGGCCCGTGGGGGTTCAAGTCCCTCCGCCCGCACTCGCCGCCCGCCGGGCTCAATCGCATCTCGCCCCGGCTAGCATGGCCCCCACGGGGCAGTGGCCCAACTGGCTAAGGCACCGGTCTCCAAAACCGGCGATTCCAGGTTCGAGTCCTGGCTGCCCCGCTCTCAATGCTCTTGAGGCGGTGTTCTGAACTTCTGAGCGACGTTCGGATCGCCGTTGGGGTCCTGAATCAGCCCGCCGCCGATCGTCACGCCCGTGAGCTTCGCGCCGCGAGGGGGGCGCGGAGGCAGAGGTCGTGCATGTTGTCGGCGTTGGCCGCGCTCGGGTGGTCGTGGAGATCGGCGACTTCGAGCGGGGCGACGGCGACGGCCTTGCCGTTCGGCAGCTTGTAGATGGCGCGGTAGGAGGCGACGACGGGGGCGCCGACCTCGGCGCCCGTGGGGTAGGCCGTGAGCCCGTTGGACCACATCACGCGTACGAAGGTCTTGCCGACCGTGCAGCGGTTGGCGTCGCCGCGGTAGATCGCGCGGCGTCAGCGTCCACGCATCGACGATGTACGGGCCTCCCGACAGTGGCTCCACCTTGGCCTTCGGCAGGGGCGGGATCCGCCTCCATCGAATCGCTCCGGGAGCCTTGCCCTGCAGCGCTCCGACGACGCGAATCGCAACCGGCGTCGGGCCGTTCACCGAGTCCCCGAAGTCGCCGATCAGATTCACCGTCTGGGCCTCGTCCGACTCGTCCGGCGGGAACTGCAGGGCGCAGGTCGGGGTCGCGACGCTCCCATCGCTTCGCACGATCCGGAAGTCCGTGGTCTGGATCGATGCGCGACGGATGAACCAGTTGAAGGTGACGGGGATGTTGTCGAGGCCCTGCTGCGCCGCTCGGGCAGCCGACCGCGTTGTCGGTGCCCCACGAGGCGCTGAGGATCTTCGGCTCAGGGCGCGCGATCGAGCCGGTTCCGCTGGCCGTGATCGGCAACGCGCAGACGAGGAGGAGCCGCTCCAAGCGCCGCGACGGCAATATCCGGGCAGGCGAGCGCGTCGAGGGCCTCTCGAGGCGCAGGCATCTGGAGAGCGTAGTTGTTCGGCGAGCGGCCCGACCGGTATCTTCGGCGGTCGATGAGGACCGGATCGGTTCGGTCTGGCGACGAGGCGAGAGAGGACACGATCGAGGCTTCAGCCACGCCGACCCTGGCCGAGTACGCCGCCAAGCACGGCCTTCGCCACCGCGAGGCGTCGATGGCGCTGCCGAAGGCGACGCAGCTGATGCGCCACGGTTTCTGCAGGAGGTCCGGAGCCTGGCGAGCGGAGACTTGCCAAGTGGGCTCGAGGTGGCCGTGGCTCGCCCAGGTCGACTACGCTACGAGGGCCGCAGCGACCTCGAGCGCAGCCCTACACCCTCGTCCTCGCCGAGGCCGCCAAGAGCCTCGGATTCGCCTGCGCGTCCTCTGTCACGACCGACGGCATGACAAGCGCGACCGCGCCAATCCGGACTCCGACGGGAGGTGGTCGAGCTCGACGACCGGCGCGGTGAGCCTCGAGAGCGACGGCTTCCTGCCGCGCTACGACGTCTCGACGGACGCCGATCAGGACCAGCTCTCGGTCTCGGCAGCTCTTCGACCCGAGCCTGATCGACTGGCTCACAGATCGGAAGCTCCAGAGGGGTTCTCGTTCGAGCTGCAGGACGGCGCGCTCAGCTGCTTTCGCCGGAATCACGGCTGACCCCGCCAGCTCGACGGGCTCTGCGCCGGGGCGGCCAGGGTGTTCGGCGATACGCGGATCGAGCGGTCGGGACACCGCGACTCCGCAAGCGAGGACCCGAGCCGAGCTCGTCGAACGCGAGCTCGCCGAGCATGCCGCGCAATTCGCCGAGCCCCCGAAAAGCACGAAGGCGGCGGCCAAGGCGTTCAGCCACGGGCTGCGGCTCGGCGACCGGGCCTGGGGGCTCGGTGCAGAGGCGTTCTTCCGCGAGCACGCCGGGCGGTCGGCTTCGAGCCTGTCGGCCGCGCCAGTTCCGCGCCGGCCATCTCAACACCTTCTTCCCCGGTGGCTCGCCCACGCGGCGACCGGGGTCGGCTCCCGGGGATGTCGGCGCGCGTGTTCCTCGTCTTCACGAACAACGACTACTACACCGACATGGGGTGGAGCGTCCTGATTGTCGATCCGCCTCCGCCATGCAGGGAATCGACCCTGGCTGCCGGCGTTCCCGCGCGCGGATGCCGCCGAAGCGGGGGTCGCTCCAGGCCGGCACCGACGGCCGCTCGCTCATCCTCTCGACCCTCGACGGCGGTGCCAGGGACCGCAACGCCGAGGAGTTCGAAGCGTTCCTCGTGGCTGCCCGCGAGCTCGTTACGCGCCTGGACGCGAGCTGACTCGACGGCCGAACTGGCCGATGCACCAACCCCTTTTCGACGGGTGGCAGACCTCGAACCGGGCGACCTCCGGTGGGCCCCTGAGGCCGGTCCAGCCGATCGCGCGAACCCGGAAGACGTGCTTGCCGATCCCGACGGTGTAGGCCTTCGGTGAGCGGCAGCGCTTGACCGGGCGCCCGTCGAGCTTGCAGGCGAAGCCCCGAACCTGGACGTGCTTCCTGGCGAAAAAGAGGGCGCGGACCCGAACCTTCGAACCGTCGATTTCGAGGCCAGGTTCGGGTGCTCGGGCGATCGTCACCCGCGGCCTCTTCGGCCGCTTCTTGTACTTCTTCTTGCTCTTCTTCTTGGCTGTGCCCCTTGCGGCTGGAGGCGGCACCACAAACGGATCCGTGCTGGTGAAGATCTGCCCTTTCGCCGCCACCGCACAGAGTGAGGGCGACGGGCATGAGACGCCGAACATCCCGTTGGCTTCGGTCATGGGGAGGGAAAATGGAACGACATTGGTGAAGGTCCAGGCGCTGGGCCCGCCGGTCGGGTTCGCCGAGGTGAGAACGTCGCCGTTGTTGTCGACAACGACGCACTGCGAGGTCGACAGGCAGTCGGCGGCGGTGATCTGCACCGCGCCGTCCCCGTCCGTGCTCGTCCAGGCGGACGCCGCGCCGGTGGGATTGGTCGAGAGGACCAGGTTTCCCAGCAGGTTGCCGCTCACGCAGAGTGCCGGCGAGGGGCAGGAGACGCCATACAGAGGACCCTGCGCGCCCGGCATCGACACCCTCCCCCAGACACCGCCGAGCGGATTGGTCGAGCTGACGATTTCGCCGTTGTCGGTGGGTCCCGGCCTGATGTCTTCGCCGTCGTCGCCGACCGCGACGCAGAATGACGGCGAGGCGCAGGAGATGCCGCGCAGTTCGAGCGGTTGTTCGAGTTGGGTAGTCGACCAGGCCGCGGCCTCGCCGGTCGGGTCGGTCGAGGTCACGATCTTGCCTTTGCCGGCGGCGGCGGCGCAAAACGAGGGTGACGGACAGGAGACTCCATACAGATGGGTGCTGGGACCACTGCCGTCGAGGTCGGCCACGCTCCAGGCCGCAGCGCTCCCGGTCGGTTCGGTCGCGGTGTAGATCAATCCCTCGAAGCTGACGGCAACGCAGAGCTGCGGCGACGGGCAGGAGACGCCCCTGATCTGGCGACCGGGAAAGATGCCACCACTGGTCGGAAGCGCCCCTTCCCCGGCGTAGACGACGTTCCAGGCTCCGCCCGGGTCGCTCGACGAGGCGATCGTGTTGTTGCCGCCCACGGCCACGCACATCGAGGACGTCGGGCACGACATGCCGAACATCGTCACCTTCGCCGCTTCGCCGCCCAGCGGGTGGCCGGTCCAGGTCGAAGCCGAGGCCGACCCGGCCGTCGCGGCAACGGCGAGCAGTGCCAGGGCCATCCAAAGCAAGGCTTTCCATCCCCTCCCCATGGGAAAAGGATAGCCAGGGCGAAGGCCCTGCTCAGGGCTGGTCGGTTGCAGCCCGATCAGCGTCGTAGTAGCCGATCAGGTAGAGGCGTTTGCCGTCGGAGACCATCGGCGTGTAGCCGGCCTGGTTGATGCTCGAAGGTCTTCTTGTGGGTGCGGACGTCGAGGCCGATCGGTTTCGCCGGGTCTTGAAGCTCGAGGTGTAGACGGTGTGGCCGATCACGGTCGCGGTGCCGGGGATCGGCGCCGCCGACGTCGTAGTGCCAGCGCACCTTGCCGGTGCGCGGCGTCGAGCGCGTAGAAGCGTGCCGTTTTCGGCGCCGATGTAGACGGTCGGCGGGGTGCCGGGCACCTGGGCGACGGCGGGCGAGCCGTAGACCGCGGCGCCGGTCGGGAAGTACCAGGCGACCTTGCCGGTCTTCTCGTCGAAGGCGAAGACGGTGCCGTCGTCGCGGGCGGCGTAGACGCTGGCCGAAGGCGACCGCGGGGGAGGAGAAGAAGCCGCCTCGCCGAACGGCGGCGCCTTGCTCGTGTTGGTGCGCCAGACCAGCTTGCCGCTCTTGGCGTCGAGGGCGAACATCGCGCTCTGGTAGTCGGCGACGAAGACGTTGCCGTCGTGGTAGCTGGGGCTGGCTTTGATCGCGCCGGGGGCGTTGAACTGCCAGAGCATCTTGCCGTCGGAGGCGCAGGAGGACGACGTTGGTCTGTCGGTGCCGAGGTAGAGCATGCCGTCGACGACCAGCGGCGAGGATTCGAGATCGGCGTGCAGGTTGTCGCTCCCAGATCTCTCTTGCCGGTCTTCGCGTCGCCGGCGACGAGCGTAGCCGTCGAGGAAGGCGCCGAAGACCTCGCCCTTCGTAGTAGACCGGGCGCGGTGACGTCGATCGGTTCTTCGCCCTTGTCGCTGGGGTCGAGCTTCAGTTCGCCAGAGCACCTTGCGGTCGCTCAGCCGCACCGCTTTGCCGTTGCCGTACTTGTTGATCACGTAGGCGACCCCATCGACGATCGCCGGCGGGAACTCGATCAGCGCGTGGGTGTTGACCGACCAGGCCTGCTTCAGCGGCGGGTCGAGCGGTCTGTCGCTCGTCGGCGGGCAGGTAGTGCGTCCGCTCCGGGACCCGCCCGAAGTAGCGGCCAGTCGACGTAGCCGAGGCCGGCGACGAGCTTGGCGAGCGCCGCCGGCTTCGCCGCCGTCCGAGTTGCCCACCGCAGTCGCCGATCGTCCCCGAGCCACCCGGCGAGTCACGAGTCCGCGAGCAGCGCCATCGTGCCCGCGAGCGCGAGGCAGCTCGACAGTCCAGATTTCGCGACGAGACGACGCATCGCGTCCCTCTATATCGGCAGGCGGCGCTTCCGGAAAGCAGAGCGGCGGACGGGAATCGAACCCGCGTCATCAGCTTGGAAGGCTAAGGCTCTACCATTGAGCTACCGCCGCGCGCCAGGGGAGCGTACCCGCCGCTCCCGCCGATCCGTCAGAATGCACAGCACTCCTCGGGGAGTGGCGCAGTCTGGTAGCGCACTCGGCTGGGGGCCGAGCGGTCGCAGGTTCAAATCCTGTCTCCCCGATATCTCCGAACGCGCTCCGGAAGCGGGTGGCGGGCGCCCCTGTCGGGCCCACTCCGGCAGGGGCTCGATTTAAGAGCCGGACCCTGCGATGTCGATGGTCGGCTCCCGCCCTGTCGAGAGAGGAGTCTTCCTTGCCGAAGTCCGGCCGCCCCGCCCTGCCCGTGTTTTCCCGTGCGTTCTTTGCTCTCGGCGGCGCTCTGCGCGGCCTCTGCCGTCTTCGTTCCCGTCACCGGGGCCGCCCCTTGGGGCCCGCCCGAGGAAGTCTCGGTGCCGGGAGGTAGCGCCAGCTGGAGTCAGGTCGGGATCGACGCCGCCGGGGACGCGACGGCGGTCTGGACCCGAAGCGACGGATCCCACTTCTTAACGCAGGCGGCAACCCGCCCCGTGGGTGGGAGCTGGAGCCCCCGCGGTCAACCTCTCGGGCGCGGTTGGAAACGCGGAAAGCCCCACCGTTGCTGTCAATCCCGCCGGTGACGTCGTCGCCGCCTGGAAGCAGCGGTTGGCGGGGAGCGAAGCGATCGAAACCGACTACCGACCGGCCGGTGGCAGTTGGGAAGGGCCGGTGGCCCTCGAATTCGGTTCCGCGGTGGTCGAGACGCCCGCCGTCGCAATCGACGAAGCCGGCGACGCGGTCGTCATCTGGCGCCAGGGAGTCGGCGGAAGCCCACGTGATCTTTGCCACCTCGATGCCCGCGGGCGGTCCTGGACGGCCCCGATCGCGATCTCGAGCAGCGCTCTCAACGCCGAAGCCCCCGATGTGGCGATGAGCCCAAGCGGCACGGCGGCAGCCGTCTGGCAGTCCTCCAGCGGCGCCACCTCCGTGGTCGAATCGAACATCTTGCCGCTCGGTGGGTCATGGGCCGGCGAATCGGCGATCTCCGCGCCGGCGACCGTCACCGAACCGCCCCAGATCGTGGCCGACGCCACCGGCGGCTTCGCCGCGATCTGGTCGCGCAGCGGCACTGGTCTCGTCGCCGAAGTCGCCTCGATGCCCGCCGCCGGCAGTTGGGGAGCGCCCGAACAGATCTCCACCCCGGACTGGAAGCGCACGCGCCGCAGCTCGCCGTCAACTCCGCCGGCGACGCCGTCGCCGCCTGGTACCGGTTCGACGGCTCGGTCGGCTCGGTCGAAGGGACGAACCGCGTCGCGGCCGGCCTTGGACCTCGCCGGTGAGGCTCTCGCCGGTCGGCGCCGAAGCCGAAGCCCCCCCAGCTCGCGATGTCGACCTCCGGCGTCGCCCAGGTGGTCTGGTCGGGCTGGAACGAAACGACTCACAACTACGAGCTGCGCGGCGGTCAGCAGAGGCTGGACGGCAGCTGGAAGCCCTCGGTCACGATCAGCCTCGAAGGCGAAGAAGCCTATGGCCCGCACGTCGCCCTTGACCACAGCGGCCACGCGGTGGTGGTCTGGAACGGCGAAGTCGCCCTCGGCGCCGAGATCAAGAGCTCCTTCCGCGACGAAGCCGCGCCCCTGGTCGTCACGAGGTCGGGCTCGGGCACGGGAACGGTGACCAGTCAGCCCGCCGGGATCGACTGCGGCGCGACCTGCGCCGCTCGCCTCCCGGAGGAAAGCGGCGTGACCCTGACCGCCTCCCCGGCCGCCGGCTCGCGCTTCGTCGGCTGGTCAGGAGCCTGCGCCGGGTCCGTCGCCTGCACGTTGAAAATCGGCGAAGCCGCGGCGTCGGTGAACGCCGAGTTCGAAGCGACCGCGATCGCCGGCGGCGGGACCAAGGACTCGGCGACCACGACCGTGCCCTGCGCCTTCGCGAGCCCGGCTGCCGTCGGCACCTTCGCTCCACCCCGAAGCCCGGCAGCGTCGTCGCCGGGGTTCGCGCAGGATCGGCGTCAAGGGTCCCTCCTCGGTGAGCGTCACCGGGACTCTGATCTACGGCGCCGGCAAGCCACGGCGGGTCGGCCTCGGCACCATCGGCTTCCACACGACCGGCTTCCGCAACCTGCGCTTCGTCCTGCCTGCCGGGCTGCGCTCGGAACTGCCGCTCGGTTCGTCGGTCTGGGTGTCACTTGCGGTCACGGCGAAGGCGGACAACGCGAACGGCTGTCCAGCGCCGGCGGCCGTCACCAGTAAGCTGAAATTGAAGGTGGTGAAGGTGCTCTCGACCGGACAGGCCGGGATCGGCTGAGGCCGAAATAGGGAGACAGAGAAACGATTCCAGGCGGGCAATGGGGGTGATATCGCTCGGGGTCCGCAATCCTGCTCTGTCGGATGGCCCTTAAGAGACGTCACTTGGCATGCCTTGCCGCTGGCCTCGTCGCGGCACTTCTCGCTTCCGCGACTGCTGTCGGGGCGGAGCAGCGGGTCGGCCTGGTGCGGATCCAGGCGCAGACCGGGGGCGAAGAGCGGGTGGTCGCCTATGGGAGTTCGCGGTTGCTGTTGGTTCCGCATGAAGGGCCTGGGGTCACGCGGATCAGATTGGACGGGTCGGTTGATCGGTCTTTCGGCAAGGAGGGGACGGCGCCGATTGCCAGCGAAGACGCAGTGGTCGCCCCCGACGGAAAGATCCTCGTTGCCACCACCAGCTGTCCGCGCTGTGGGGTCGGGCCGAAGAGCGAAGCGCGGGTTACGCGACTGCTTCCGAACGGTAAGTCCGACCCCTCCTTCGGTGACGGGGGAAGCGTCGATGTCCCGTTTGGCCGGCGCTATAACTACGCCGAGGCGGTGGCGCTGGCGGCAAACGGCGACATCCTGCTCGGTGGAATCCGGGTCAACTACTCCGTCGACCGGGGCGAAAGCAGCTTCTCCCTCGCGGTCGCTCGCCTGCGGGCGGATGGCTCGCTCGACCGCTCGTTTGGCGGAGACGGTGTGAGCGTCCTTCCCGGCGGCGCTGAAGTCGGGGTCCTGGACATTGCCCCGACTCCCTCGGGTGGTGTCGTGATCGACGCAGGCAATGACATCGAAACCTTCCTCTGGAAGCTGCGCCCCGACGGCTCGGCCGATCGCGGCTTCGGCAGGGCGGGGATAGTCGAACCCCGTAGCGCGCGCAAGGTGAACGGCGTACTCGAAGAACAGTCCTACGTTCCCGGGGTTGCCGTCTTGCCGAGCGGCAGGCTGCTGCTGGCTGCGACTGGCGCGCTGCATCGGGCCCACGAGGGGCGGCAAGATCGAGTGGTTGCGATCCGGCTGCTTCCCGACGGTAGGCCGGATCGCTCCTACGGCGACGATGGCTGGGCGGCGGTCACTACGGGCGAGACCCCGGCGAACGGGCTGACGCCGCTGGGTGGCGGCGCCCTCGCGGTAGCAACCTCGTTCGCGGGAGCGAAGAAACGGAGCGACTTCGGGCTGATCGCCTTCGGCCCCGACGGTCGCCTCGAGCACCGCTTCGGAAAGGGTGGCCGTTGCCGTGCCGGGCTCAGCAGCGGCAGCTACGACGCCGTGGCTGTCGCCGTTGTCGGCAGGCGTGCTGTCGTCGTCGGCGACAGTGGCGCCGACTCGAGGCTTCTCATCTGTCCGGCTCTCCGTCGGCACTGATTCCCATGTGCTCTACAGCGGCTCGGAGCAACGAGAAGCGCTTCCCGGCGGACTTCATGTTTCAGTTGTCAGCCGAGGAGTTCACCCACTTGAAATCACAATTTGTGATGTCAAGTGGCGCACACGGCGGTCGCCGCAGCATGACGAGCTTCACCAGATCTTCGAAGCGCTGCGACAGCTGATCGCGCCGCCCCTGCAGCCGAAGAGACCGATCGGGTTCAGGGTCAACGACGACTAACTAGGCAAGAGGTCGGTCAGCACTGGAGAACGAGGGCGTGCTTGGTACGGATGGCTCATTCGGCCTGTCTGAAATCGCCGGCCTGGGCTCGCAGGGCATCGATGTCGGTGCGGCGAGCGACCGAGAGGGGGACGGTGGCGCCGATCGAGGCGAGGAGCAGATCGAGTGTCTCGGGGGGGACGCGGGTGCGGGCCAGGGCCGTATAAGAGCGAGGAGACGACGCACTGCTCGATCTTGGCTCCCGTGAAGCCTTCGCTTGCCTGTACGAGCTGAGCCAGGTCGAAATTCTCAGTGTCCTGGTTGTGGTCGAGCAGCTCAATTTCCCAGATCTCCTGGCGTGCCTGGGGCGTCGGCAGATCGACGAAGAAGATCTCGTCGAACCGGCCCTTGCGCAGCAGCTCCGGCGGCAGCTTGGTCAAGTCGTTCGCCGTCGCGACCACGAAGACCCCACGCTCCTTCTCCTGCATCCAGGTGAGAAACGAGCCGAACATTCGCTGCGACAGACCCGCCGTCGGCGTCGCTGGCGCGCCGACGCGAATCCCTTCTCGATCTCGTCGATCCAGAGGACGTCGGGGGCGAGCGCCTCCGCGAGGGCGGTGGCTCGCCGGAAGTTCTTCTCCGACTGCCCCACGAGGCTGTCGTAGAGGCGCCCCGCGTCCAGCTTCAGCAGCGGCAACCCCCACTGCCGGGCGATGACTCGAACCGCCAGGGACTTGCCGCATCCCTGGACCCCACGATCAGGATCCCCTTCGGGGGTGACAGGTTGAATGCCTCCGCCTGCTCGGAAAACCCCATGCGCGCATCGTCGAGCCAGGCCTTGAGGCCGCCGAAGCCGCCGAGCTCCGGCTTGTTCTCCTCGGCCGGGAAGAACTCCAGCACGCCGCTCTCGTTGATCATCTTCGCCTTCATCCCGACGATCCCGGCGATGTCTTCATTGTCGAGGCGACCGTTGTCCAGGGCCGCGGTTCGGCGATCGCCTGTCGGGCCTGCGCCAAGGTCATGCCGCTGAGCGCCCGGATCAGCTCCGGTTTGCTGTCGAGTGTGCTGGTGTCGATCTCGCGTCCCATTCTTCGCCGCGCCGCGACCGAGCCGATGACCCAGTCGATCACCTGGCCGTATTCGGTCTCACTCGGCATCGGTAGCTCGTCCGTAGGTCGCCGCCGGGACGACGTCTGGGGGGAGCTGGATGCCGGCTCCGCTCAGCACGAGGGTGGTTGTCGTCTGGGCGCCGGCAAGGCGTTCGGTGACCTCACGCAGAAGGCGAACGACCTTGGGGGTGGTCATATGCGGCGCGAAGTCCTTGAGCCAGTGGATCGAGCCGTTGCTCGATTCGGCGATGTAGGAGAGGGCTTGGCCGGGATCGGTGGTGCCGTATACCGCTGGGATCCGCCATGGGGGCGCCCGTCCGGTGGTGACCGACCACTCCATCAGGGGCACTCCGAGCCCCGCCGCCGTCCACTCGAGCAATCGCTCGACGCGATCCTCTTCGACGGTGTCGACCGCAATCACCGGGTGGTAGGACCGGACCAGCGTCTTGAAGTCCTCGAAGCCGGCGCCGGATGGGCTGGGAGGTGGCGGCAGGGTCATTCTGCGTGTATTCGGCAGATTGTCCCCACGTCCTTAGGCATAGGCCGGAGTCAGAACCGACGGCTGCCGGCGGCGATCTAAGTGGACTGCGGTGGGGCGGCCATCGTGCCTTGTTGGGGTGGACTGCGCCCGCTTGGCGATCGCGTGCAGCCACTCACGCCTGATCAGGCCGCTGCCGGGCCGGATCAGGAGCCAGTAGAGGCCGAAGCGGCGCCGTGCGTGGGCGTCGGTGCCGGCGATTCGCGTCTCCGTCGAGAGCTCGCCGCCCGGCCAGGCGGAAGTTGAAGGCGACCTTGGCGTAGCCCGGCTCCTCGAAGCACGTGAACTGCTCGGGGCTCTCGACCCGCCGCAGGCCGCCCGACAGCTTCCAGAAGCGACCGATCCCGGCGATGACGAGCTCCTCGCCGGGCTGCTCGGCGACCTTGCGGAAGCCCATCCGTTCGAACCCCTCGAGCACCGTGCGGTCGCCAGCCGCCGCCGCCGCGGCCGAGGGTGCGCAGGCCCATCAGCACCCGCATCAGCTCTCAGCTCGTCGCCGTTGAGGTCGTGGACCGCGTCCCAGAGGGCGGGCGGCGCGGGGCGGCCGTCGAGTGCCTGTGCAGCTCGCGACGGTCGCAGGCAGGCATGATCTCGTCGATTAGAATCATATTCTAGAGTATAGATTCTAGCATGACCCGTCGCGAAGACGATCCTGGAAGCGGCGCTGGAGTCATTTGGCGCCACCGGCACGACCGACTATCGAGGAGGTCAGGCAAGCGCTCCGGCGCCAGCGTCGGCTCGATCTACCACCACTTCGGCGGCGAGGACGGCATCGCGGCCGCGCTCTACGTCGAGATCCTGCGCGAGTACCAGGCCGGCGTCGTGCGCGCACCCTGGACGAGCTCACGACGCCGAGGGTGGGGTAAAGGCGCTCGTCCGGTACCACCTGCGCTGGGTCGAGCGCAACCCCGAGCGGGCGCGCTTCCTTCTCCAGAGCGGCGCCGCGCGGGAGCAGGCGGAGAGGAGCTGAAGGCGCTCAACCGCGAGCTCGCCGACGCGGTCGGCGAGTGGGTCGAGCGCCAGCCGTCGATCCGCTCGCTGCGCGGCGAGGTCTTCTACGCCGTCGGTCTTCGGACCGTCCCAGGAGCTCTCGCGCTCCTGGCTGGCAGGCCGGATCCCGTCGCTTCGCCAGCTGGAGGACGAGCTGGCCGGGGCCGCCTGGCGGGCGGTCCGGGCCGACTGACCGGGCTACGATCGGGGCGTGGAGCGGCGTATCTAGTCGGCGTGGTCGGCGATTTCGATCCGGGGTTCCCACCCACCCGGCGACGAACTCGGCTCTGGAGCACTCCGCCGCAGTGCTTGGCGTGAGCGTCGACATTCGCTGGCACGGGACGGACTCCCTCGTGGATGCCGACCTCGACCAGGTGCTTCGACGACGACGCCCTGTGGTGTGCGCCGGGAAGCCCTTACAAGAGCCTTGACGGCGCTCTGCGCGCCATACGTTTCGCCCGCGAGCGGGATGTGCCGCTGCTCGGTACCTGCGGCGGCTTCCAACACGTGGTCCTCGTTCGCGCGCAACGTGCTCGGGTTCGCCGACGCTCAGCATGCCGAGTACGACCCCTACGCCTCGGAGCTGTTCATAACCGAGCTCTCGCTGCTCGCTCGCCGGCAAGGTGATGGCGGTCGAGCTCAGCGACGGTTCGCGGGCCGCACAGTTCTACGGACGAACGCGGGCCCGTGAGCGGTACTACTGCAACTTCGGCCTCAACCCGGAGCACCAGCGGCTTCTCCACGACGGCGGCCTGCGGGTGGTGGGGGTGGACGCGGACGGCGAGGCCCGTGTTCTCAAGCTTCCCGACCGGTGCTTCTTCGTCGCCACCCTGTTCGTGCCCCAGCTCAGCTCCACGCCCAAGGCGCCGCACCCCCTGATCACCGCCTACCTGCACGCGGCGGTGCAGGTCAACGGGCTCGGCTAGCATTCGCGTCGTGACACTCTTCGGTCAGGAGCACGTCGATCGTTACCGCGCCACCGACGGCGCCGAGGGGCATGATTGGGAGGGCACCCAGACCCTGCTGCTGACGACGACGGGGCGCAAGTCGGGCGAGCGGCGCACGACGCCGCTGATCTACGCGCCCCACGGCGACTCCTTCACGATCGTGGCCTCCAAAGGCGGCGCCGACGAGCCGCCCGCCTGGTATCTGAACCTCGCCGAGAATCCGCAGGTCGAGGTTCAGGTCAAAGGCGACCGCTTCACGGCGCACGCTCGAACCGCGAGTGCCGAGGAGAAGCCGGAGATCTGGCGGGCGATGGTCGCCGAGTGGCCCAGCTACGACGAGTACCAGCGCAAGACCGACCGCGAGATCCCGGTCGTCGTGCTGGAACGCGCCTGAGCGACGGCGAACCCGGACATTGGGTGAACTTACGCCCGTTCGGTACTGCTCCGATCGAACCGGAATGTCACGGTATAGGTTCGCGTCAGTCACCAAGATGGGTCCGTGCAATGGGAACGCCGGCCTCTGAGTAGGGCTTGGCCGGGACGCAGGGATAGCCGTTGCCTACGTGACCCTCGTAACCGCGGAGGACAGCAGATGGCCGATGCGGCAAGCAGGTGGAACCCCGCCGTCGTGTTCGACGCGATCGAAGCCCAGCAGCGGGAGGTTCGGGAGTTGGCCGATGCCTCGATCAAAGAGCTGGAAGCCCAGCGTGACGACCAGCTGGGTCGCCTGGAACGGGCGCTGGTCGCTCTCGACGGCGGCAGGCCGGGATCGACGCGGTCGCGGCGTTCGCCACTGAGCGACGCGCGTCCAGAGGCGGCGCCAAAACGCCGACGCCGACGACGCAGCCCGTCCTCGCCGGCGGCGTTGCTGCAGCGCCGTGAGGCGATCGTCCGCTACCTGGGCGAACAGCAGGGGCCGGTTCCCCGCAGTCAGATCTGCGCCGCGCTCAAGACCCGCACCGTCCGCGACCAGGGCCGCCCTGAACCGGCTGACCTGGACGAAAGCAGGATCGTCCGCACCGGCACCGGTTCCAGCATTCGCTACGCGGCGAAGGGGGGCTTATCGGCGGTGCCCGCCGTCGCCGAGCGAGGCACGCTGCAGGGCCGTTGTCCTCGTGCTGATCGAGGATCGTGGCTCGGCTTCTCCCTGGACGAACTGGCCCAGGCGATTGACGTCCCGCGTGAGCGGATGCGTGAAAGCGTGCGGATCGCTGATTCGCGAGGAAGAGGTCGAGATGGGCCGGCGCGACGGCCGTCCCGTCTACGTCGTCGGGATGGCTGCCTGATGGCGCGCTCGTTCGAGGAGGCCTTTCGCGAGATCGAAGGGGAAGAGCTCGACCTGATCGTCGGCTCCTCGATCCTTGCCCGCAAGCACGCCCCGACCGACGAGGAGGTCAAGACGGCTTTCGAGGGGTTCGACTACCGACACGTCGACAGGATCGTGCGGATGCTCTCCATCAAGCCACCGCTGCGATCGGGCGCACGCCGAAGACGCGGTGCACGACGGGTTGGTCTACCTGTGCGTCAGACGGCCCGAGCTGTTCCGCGAAGACCCCGAGGGCTGGTTGGGG
This sequence comes from uncultured Solirubrobacterales bacterium, assembly GCA_963739875.1. Classification (GTDB taxonomy): domain Bacteria; phylum Actinomycetota; class Thermoleophilia; order Solirubrobacterales; family 70-9; genus VAYN01. The sequence goes on along the minus strand of CAVUCD010000010.1, from coordinate 97 downwards.
CTGCTCTACGAGGTCGCCAAATATCGACTCCTCGCGATCAGGAGCCGTCAGGGGCGGACCGCCTCCATCGAGCAGCTGACCGAGCTGGCCGGCGACG
>CAVUCD010000009.1:0-330524 GCA_963739875.1 uncultured Solirubrobacterales bacterium | reverse complement strand
TCGCCCCTTGGGGTCGGCGAGCTCGGTGGTGGTGCAGTGAATCGGAGGGGCGCTCGAGCGCCGTGCCCTTCACCAGCTCGGGATCAACAGGCTCGCCTTGTGGCGCTTGGCGGAGCGCTTGGCCTTCTTCTTCTTCGAGCAGCTGGTCTTCAACGCCGTTTCGAAGTTGTTGATCAGGCTGTTCTGGGCGGTCATCCGCACTTCGGCCTTGCCGATCACCTGCTTGCAGAGGTTCTTGGAGTTTTCGAGCAGCCCCTTCTTGCCGCCTTTGAGCGTCAGGACGAATTTGGTCACCGGGGCGTCGGGGACGCTGAGGAAGCGGGTCCTGACCCGGCTTTCTTCGGAGCCCTTCTTGTGGACGGCGTCGATGAAGCCGACCAGGTCGACGTGGATCTGGCCGTTGAGGTCGGCGACCAGGTCGGGGAGTTCTCGTTCGCCGCCGTTGGAGCGGAAGTAGACCGGGCCTTCGAGGGGCTTTTCCAGCAGCGGCGTGTAGGCGATGGCGTTGCCGAGGATCGAGCTTGCCGGGCAGGCGTTGGCCGCGAACTGGGGCCTGGTGCAGAGGTTGTTGATGTGGGCGTTGTCGAGGAACTCGGAGTTCGGCAGGATGACCGAGGTCGGCGGCGATGTTGGCGTAGCGCCGGGGGTAGGTCAGGGTCGCTTTCAGGCCGGGTGGGCGCGCGCTTGGTGCCGCCTTTGAGCGCCAGCTTCAGGACGGGTTTGAAGCCGAGCGCTTTGCAGTCGCCGACCTGGAAGGGGTTGGTCGGGCTAGCGGTCGCGCCGTTGGAGCTGCCGATCGTGGCGCTGACCGCCATCGGCGAGCAGTTGGTCGGGTTGAGGGTGAAGTTGGGGCGGTCGATCCGCGCGGTGAGCGAGCGCAGCCGCAGCGGCACGCCGTCGAGGATCTCGGGCAGCGGGTCGGTCTTGACCGTGACCTGGGTCGTTTCGGGGTTGACGAAGGTCGCCGCACTGACGACGACGTTGCCGAGGTCAAAGGGCCCCGCCACCGCCGGGGTGATGAAGACCAAGGAGACGGGGGCGCCCTTGTAGGGGCCGGCCAGGTAGGCCTTGCCGTGGGTGTAGTAGGGGTTGGTGCCGGGGCCGGCGCCGACCGTGACGCTGCCGACCTGGCGAGGCGGCTGGGCAGGAGGGGTTGGCCTGCTCGGCGGCGCCGCTCTTGGCGGCGGCGGCGGCGATCGCCGCGTCGGAGCAGTAGGGGACGCCGGCCAGCTTCGCGGCTGAAGCCGGGGGGCGTGGTCACGTCGAGCGAGCTCAGTTCCTGTTCGCCGTCGTTGCGGGTGACCTTGAGGACGAAGGGGCTGGTGGCGCCGGCCTTGTTGCTCTCGGTGCCGGCGCTGAGGGCCGGGGCGAAGGGACGGGCCGCCGGAGCTGATCGCGCAGGCGGTTCCGTTCGGGCCTGCGGCGACCGTGAAGCTCGCCGTCGGGTGGGCGTCGGGGGTGCCGGGCGTCGGCGCTCCACCAGGGCACCAGGTCGGAGGTGGTGGCGAATTTGCCGCAGGTGCCGGGCGATGCCAACGGCGCCCGCGGGCCCGACTTGAGGGTGACCTCGAGGCGGTCGCCGGCAGCTGCGGGTTTTCGGTGAAGGTCGCGGTCAGCTGGCCGGTCTGCCTTGTCGGCGACGGCGACGCCCGGCAGCTTGAAGTTGACCCCGGCGTCTTCGTTTTCGAGCTGGATCAGGAGCCGGAACTTGCCGTCCTGGCCGTTGACCAGGTCGCCCGGGTGGGGCTTCAGCAGGTAGACGGTGCCCGGGATCGGTTCGGCGCCGTTGACTTCGTCGGTGATCGGGTCGTGCGAGGCCAAGAGCGGCGAGATCGCGACCGCGGTGCCGATTTTCGAGGAGTCCGGGCAGGTCACCGGCTTGGTGCTGTCGTAGTGGACCTGGTCGCCCGCCGGGTCGGAAGCGTGGTCCGAGCAGGCGCCGAGCCCGTCGACCGAGGACGGGGAGATGCTGAGCCCGGCCGGCAGCTTCACCGTGATGTCTTTCGGCTGCGGAGCCTGCGGGGCTGCGGGTTCGAAGGTGGTGTTGGGGTCGGTCGGGTCGTTGGTCTGCGGGAAGTTGAAGTCGACGCCGAGGCCCGTGGGCTGGTCGGCCTGGACCGGCCCGCCGCCCTGCAGCGGTTTGGTATCCAGGCCGGGATCGAACTGCGAGGTGAGCAGCGGATCGTCGCAGCCGGTCACCGGTGGGGCTGGTGGTGCTGCCCGTAACCCAGTTGGGATCGGCCAGATCGGGCCGACCGGTGGGCAGAAGGGAGGCGGCATTTTCCCAGGAGTCACCGAAGAAGCGCCATTTCGGTTCGGCATTTGAGCAGTCGACCGGATTGGTCAGGAAGGGGGCGTCCGTGGTGCCGGATCTATGTTCGGCCGGGACCCCGTAGAAGGTGGTGTCGAAGCCCGCCACGACTGCGTATGGCAGGTTCAACGCGCCGAGCGTCAGACCGTAGGCCTCGGTCCGGGGCAGCGGCCTCACCGTGAGCAGCGCGATGGTGCTTCAACACGTTGAACCCGAACTGGGCCGGGTAGCCTTTTTCCGGGAAGGCGTTGTAGATCGGCACCGCGACGGTGCCCCACTGGGAAAGTGAAGGACCGAGAGGCCGAGCCTGGAGCCGGCCGGGCATTTGGATGGCGCTTCGGTCTGGCCGACGTTTTCGGCGTGGCAACGCGGAGCGGCGGCGGGGTTTCCGAAGAAGCCCGGCTGGAGTGTGACGAGGGTGTCTTTGACGTATTCGGCCTTTGAGCAGAAAGCTGTTGAAGTTCTGATAGGGATGGCCGCCGGCGACGGTGTAGTCGGCTTTGGCTTTGGTCGTGGTTTGCGCGATGAAATGGTCCAGGTGTAGTTTTTCGGCCCGGGCCGAACCGGTGAAGATCAGTCCGCTCGCGAGGACCAGGAAGAGGGTGACGGCCGCATGCGACGAGACCGTGCGGCCGGAGCGCTTTGACCGGGCGATCACTTGCCACCTCCAGCGCTCGAGTTGGCTCGCCTATGCGACTTCTTCTTGTGCCGTGCTTCTTGGCTTCTTCGACTTCTTGACGCACTTGCCCCTCTTCAGGACCTTCCCCTTCGGACACGTCTTCGGCGGTCGGCGGGTTTCCGGAGCTCGGCTGGGTCGAGGTCGGCGCCTTTTCGGCGGGAGCGGGCGTCGGAGGGGGTTGGCAGGCTTCGGTAGGGACGGAGCAGGTGGGCTGGGCGTTGGGGAAACCCCCGCCGATGCGCGCGTCGTAAACATCGGGGAGCAGGTCAACGTCGCTCTGCACCAGCGGGGCGGACGTTTCGACATAGATGTCGTCGCCGGAGCCGTCAATCGCCATCTTTTCGCTACCGCCTCTGGCGGCTCCGGTCGAGACCAGGCTGACGCGGCCCTTGACGTGGCCTTCTTCAGGTTCCCCTTCGCTCCAGAGGAAGGCGTCCGGCGCTTTGTTGCCGTCCAGCGGGCTCAGTGCCTCATCGGTGTTGAAGACGATCTTCGTGCCGTCGTCGGAAACGGCGCCGGTCTCATTCGGCCCAGCTCCCATGATGCGCGCTTCGAAATCGCCGTTGCCGCCGGTTCCCGAGATCCCGGTGGAGATTCGGGTCAGTTCGTCGGATTTGAGGTCATAGCGGTAGACGTCGCGCGAGGTGTCGTTGTCGGTGGCGACCAGCCGCGATGGGGTGGTGAACACCAGATCGCCGCCGCTGGGCGTGACCTGAGGGACGGCGCCGTATCCACCATTGAGGTCGATTTCGGCCAGAGCACCGATGAAGGTCGTCTGCCCGTCCGGGTGGGCGTCGTCCTGCCGCCAGACGTAGAGGTTGTTGATCGCCTGCCTGCGCCGTTTCACCAAGTGCGTCGGTGTTGTCGGCGAGGACGCCTTTGGCGACGAAGTACGCGGTCTTGCCGTCGGCCGACGCGCGCACGATGTTCTCGACGTCGGCGCCGGTCGCGGCGTCTGAGACCAGGGTGAGTTTCGGACAGGGGTTGCGCCAACCCGACGGGCGCAACTTCAGTCGGCGGAATATCGCAGGCGTAGAGGTCGCGCGTCTGGTCGGTGTCGGCGTTGACGAGCTGCTGGGTCGTCGAGAAGAAGACCCGGGAGCCGTCCGGGGTCGTGGCCTCGAATTTGGCACTGGCGGGAGCGTTGCAGGCGCCGCCGGGGTCACCGGCCGACCGGGTGCATTGCGAGGCCGATAGGTCGTAGCTCATCTGCGAGCCCGGCGACAGGCCGACGCGAGCCCAGATCTCGTCCGTTTCGAACTTGGGGGTGAAGTCGGGGCCCGGGGGGCATCCTCGCGACACGAAGACGAGCACCCTTCCATCGTGGGACACCGATTTACCCTGGTCTCTTGGACTTCGCGCTCCGCCGCCGCCAAATGAGCAGTTGGTGGCGGGTTCACCGGCGTTGTTGAGATCGACACGGAAGGTCGGCGTTATACCATGCCGCTGAACTCGTAGATCCCCGGGCCGATGCTACCCGTAAGGTCCTTGTAGCGCCCTGATAAAACGAATGTAAAAGATCAGTCGACGCTCCAATCAATATGTCGTGATACACCGGCAGTGCCACCGGGCATCGCTGATGCGCGTGTAGTGGCCGTCCCCATATCGAATATAAAGACTTTCGGGTCGCCGACTGCCCCAGCATATGCTCAGGGTGGCCAATTCCGTCAGCTGATCGGGGTGACTTGTAACGCGTTCGGCCAAATGATCTTCAGCGGATCGGACTGCTGCGACCCGTATGGACCATTTCGGTTTGGGATGGTTTCCCAGCCGGTGGGCGGTTCGGGTGGCAAAGTAGATGCTGCCGCCGAGTGTGCCTGAACCAGAACCGGCGATATCAGACGCTCCGGAGCTGTACCGCACGGGGGTCCCTTCGCCGTCGCTGAAATTCTCGAAGCTCCCCGAGAATCCAACCTTGAAGGGGGAGCTGACCATCTCGTAGGCGCGACATTCGGGCAGGGCGCCGGAGCTGTTTTCTTCCCGCAGTTTTTCGTTCGGGCAGGCGGGTTGTTTCGGGGCAGAGCTTGGGAATGAAGATGCGATCGAGGGTGGCGCTGGTTCCCCCGGCGTTGGTCGCGACGATGCGGAAGTGGTAGGTGGCGCCGGGCGTGAGGGCTTCGAGGTGCGCTTCGACGGAGACCGCGTGGAGGATGCCGCCTTCGGTTTCGGTCGAGACCCCGATCCCACCGCCGCCTTCCAGCGGCGTGGTGCCGTTGCTGCCCTTCAGCGGCTCGACGTTGGCGCCGGCGAGCGCTCCGCCGGCGAAGGTGACTTTGTAGGCACCGGGGGTGCCGGAGACGTTGACCCCGGTCGGCCCGATCTTGGACAGCGCCCGCAGAGCGGCCTGCACTTCGGCCGGCGTCGCGTTGAAGGGCAGATCAGACGTCGTCTGACCGCGGAACCCGAGCCGGAACTGGCCCGAGGTGGCTTCGACGTTGACCAGCTGGACCTCGTTGGGACCCGAGGGGCTCGGCAGGCAGTCGGCTTCGTAGGTGTTCGGGTAGGTGGCCGTCGTCCCGTATTCGAACTTGCAGCTCGTGACTTTGGTGTTGTTCGAGTTGACGATGCCTTCCAGGAAGTAGCCGCCCAGACCGTCCGACGCGCCTGCGGCGGAGGAGACGGTCGGCGCGACCACCGGCGTCTGGAAGGTCGACGGTCGGGGATTCCGACGGTGTAGAAGGCGTTGTGGGCGAACAGCTTCGCTTCGTAGTAGGTGTTGGCGTGAAGTCGAGGGCGTCGATGGAGATCGGCTTGGCTGCCTTCTTCGCCCTGCACCGTGCCGCGGATGCGCCGGGTGTCGGGACATTCCGGGGTGCACTCGAATTGCCAGTCGGTTTTGTAGGCGGTTTTGCCGGTCGTCGTCGAGCGGGCCCGCGGGGGCATTGGTATTCACGGTGCCAGAGAAGTGGGCGGTGGTGGTGGTAACGTCGGTCACCGGATTGATCGTGACGGTGGCCGGCGTTTTGGTGCCTTTGGTGGTGAATTGGAAGGAGGGATTCCGGCGTAAAGGGAACGATAGTAGATCTCCGTTATAGACGAAGGCATGCTGCGGAGGTAGTATGTGGTTTGGGCGTCAGGCCCGTGATCGTTCCTGGCCGACCGGTATCGGGGTTCCGGTCCTTTGGAAATGTCCCGCGCCGCCGGAATTCCAGCTTCGGGGTTGCCGACTTCCGTGCTGATTGGAAGCCCCACTCCAGATAGTTGTCATCGCTGATGGCGCCGCCCTCGGGATTCGATCGGTGCCCGAGACTTCAGCCGTGGTGTAGCCGAGCGGTGGCCGGGTTGACGGTGAAGGACCGGGAACCTGCGCCGGGAGCGTGGTGAAGGTGTCTGCTGCTTCTTTGACGACGACGCCGGCGCCATTCTCCGCAACGAGGCGAAGCTGGTAGGTGACTCCGGGTTGGACAGTGCCGAAAACCTCTGCGCTGACTGGGAGTTTGCCTTCGGTATTGCCGCTGGTCTTGGTGATCGGGTTCTGCTCGCAGGGTGCTTTGCCAGCGCCGGCGAATCTTCGCTGGGTGCGTTGTTGAACTGTTCGTCCTGACGTATCTCGAAGCGGCAGGTGACGTCGAGGGCGGGGTCATTACCTGCGGGGCGCTGGACTTCACCAGAGAATTTGGCCGACGCATTGCCGCCGTTGATTTTAAGTTCGGTGGCATCGTTGGTGGCGATGATGGTCGGTCCGGCCACTTTGGCAGCGGTGGTGAAAGTGGCGGCCGCTTCTTTCGTGGCGGCATTGGGGCCCGTGTCTTCGGCGGCCAATCGCAGGTGGTAGGTCGTGCTTGGGCTGAGGCCGGTGAGTTCGGCGCTGACGGTTTTTTCGGCGTTTGGTTCGGTGACGGAGGCTCGACGCAGTCGGTTCCTTCCGGCACCGGTGAAGCCGGTAGCCGTGAACTGCGCAGCGGTGACGTATTCGAAGCGGCAAGCGGTGACGTCGAAGGCGGGATCGGGGTTGGCGGGGCGTTTGACTTTGCCGCTCGCCGAGGCGGAGGCGGAGAAGACCGAGGAGGCGTTGTCGGTAGCGACGATCGTCGGCGGTTCGACGGCGAGGGTGGTGAATTCACGGATCTCTAGGGCTTCGACTCCGTTCATCTGAAAGCGGAGTTTGTACGTGGTTCCGCCTTTGAGCCCGGCGAGTTCTACTGGCAGTGGCTTTTCTTCAGCTGGTCCGAAGATCAAGCTCGTGGCCCAGGGCTGCCAAGTCGTTCCGCCGTCGGTCGAGAGTTCGTAGGAAAAGAAACAGAAGCAGCCTTCGTCGGTGCTGACAATGGCTTCCGCGTGAACGGAGTTGTAGGAAATCTGGGTGACCGGTTCCAGCACGTTGAAGGTTTTGGCGCTGGCGGTCGCCGCGCTGGCGAGGAGGGCGATGATCGCGAGGCCCGCGATCATCGCTCCGAGACGGCGACGCGAGGGCGCACCACTCCCTTTGGAGCCAGAGGAATAGGCACGGGTGGCGAAGGCACGGCGGAGGAGGCCGCGGCTGTTGTCGCCTGCCTCGGTCGATCCCGCGGACGATGCCTTTGCGTGGTGCGTCACTAGTTGAGCTCCTTGGTCGGTGACGTGGTGGTGGAAGTTGGTGAGGCGGTCGACTCCAAGTGGTCGGTCGTCTGAATCGAGCAGGCGCGGGCAACCCAAGCCAGAGAGCTGGGAAATAGCCCGAGGCGCTGAGGGTCGCCCGCGCTGCCGATCTTCACTGCTTTGGCGCCTCCGGCAAAGACCGGTAGGCCAGCTTGGCGTCGTCCGCCAGGGGCTGGTGGACGAGCCAAGTTGAGAGCAGGCGCGGACGGCCCAAGCCTCAGAGCTGGGAAAAACGCCGAAGCGCTGAGAGCCGCCCGCGCTGCCCCGTGGAGAACCCTTCAGGGGAAGGGGTCTCCGGTGCGCCGTCAGCCAGGGAGGTAAGACGGACGCAGGTTGCGAAGTGGGTGCTGAGGCCACGGCTGGAGAGGGACCCGCGGCAGCGCGGAGCCAATACCGTCGACGCGTTCACGTAACTCCTCCTCGTGCTTCGAGCCCGGGGCTTCCCTGCCGTTGGGCTTGATGTGCGGTGTTATCCGCACTCACCTCCCTGGTGAGCCCATCCAGCATGCTCCTTCCCCCCACCCCCGCGCCACCGCGATTATTCGAGGTTGAGGGGAGTGTTTTCGTAGCTTCTACGAAGCCGGGCCATGAATGGCGGCCTCTCCTTCGGGGCGGCTCCAGCAGCCCGGGGGGATTCGTCCCCAGGCTGCTGGAGGGTCGTCCATCGGTGGGTCAGGCCGGGGCGTCGGCCATCTGCGCGGCGACGAGCCCCTCGACCCACTCGCCGGTGATCTGCCTGGTCGCGGCGTTGAGCCGGTTCCAGGTGTTGATCGTCGCGATCGAGAGCACGAGCGCTCCCAGCTGGTCGTCGTCGTAGTGCCGCGCGGCCTCGTCCCAGATCTCGTCGGGAACGGGGTCGGGACGGTCGGCGAGCCGGGTGACGGCCTCGGTCAGAGCGAGCGCCGCGCGCTCGGCGTCGGAGTAGTAGGTCGACTCCCGCCAGGCGCCGATCGTGAAGATGCGCTCGTCGGGCTCGCCCATCGCCTTGAGCAGGCGCGAGTGGATGTCGACGCAGGCGCTGCAGCCGTTGATCTGGCCGGCTCGCAGCTTCAGCATCTCCTGCGTTGCCTCCGGCACTCCGGCCTGCCTGGTCGCCCGGTCGAGCTTCTGCAGGGCCTGCATCGCGCCCGGAAGCGTCTGGGCGGGATGGTCGATGCGTGGTTCCATGGTGCTGTCCTCCGCGGTCGTGGGTTGTCGTACCTTTGACAGCGCCGGGCGCACGTCTGTGACAGCGGGCCGCCGGCTGTCACAACGAGGGTCCCTCCCTTGTCTAATCGGGTAGGTACTCGACATAGAGAGGTGAATTCGATGACGGAACGCGAGCAGATGCTGGACGAGTTGCGGCCGGTCTCATTCGCGATCGCCTACCGCATGCTCGGCAGCGTCTCCGAAGCCGAGGACGTGGTCCAGGAGGCGCTGCTGCGGGTGCACCAGGCGATCGACGCCGGCGAGCAGCTCGATTCGCCTCGCGCCTACGTCTCCACGATCACCACCCGGCTCTCGATCAACGAGCTGCGCTCGGCCCGCGCCCGCCGCGAGCGCTACGTCGGCGAATGGCTGCCGGAGCCGATCGTCACCGACGGCGAGGACGATCCGGCGCGCCACGCCGAGACGGCCGACTCGCTCTCGCTGGCGATGCTGGTCCTGCTCGAGAGCCTCTCGCCCGAGCAGCGCGCGGTGCTGCTGCTCCACGACGTCTTCGACTACGGGTATCCCCAGATCGCGGCGATCGTCGGCAAGAGCGAGGACAACGTGCGCCAGCTCGCGACCCGCGCCAGGCGCCACGTCGAGCAGGGCCGGCCCCGCTTCCAGACGACGCGCGAGCAGCGCGAGGAGCTGGCACATCGGTTCTTCGAGGCCGCCGAGCAGGGCGACCTCGCCGGGCTGGAGTCGCTGCTGGCCCACGACGTGCAGCTGACCGGCGACGGCGGCGGCAAGGCGCCGGCGCTCGCCCGGACGCTGCGCGGGCGCAGCCGCGTCGCCCGCATCCTGATGGGCTGGCTGAACCCGGAGACCCGCCTGCCCGGGCATTCGCCTGCGCCCAACCGAGGTCAACGGCGGTCCCGGAGCGCTCGTCTTCGACAGCCAGGAGCGCCTGATCGGCGTCACGGCCCTCGAGATCGCCGACGGCGAGATCAAGGCGCATCGGCTCGATCGCCAACCCCGACAAGCTGAGACACCTCGGCCCGGTCGGCAACCTCGGCTGGGTGATCAGGTCAAAGAGCTGACTTTTCCGCCGCTGCCGGTGCGAACATACGTTCCCCACTACTTCGACGGAGATGCAGATGCCCCATTTCGACGCATATGAAGACCTGGTTGGCAAGTGGCGCTGGCGGCTGGTTGCCGGCAACGAGCGGACGGTGGCCACGTCCGGAGAGTCCTTCGATTCTCACTGGCACGCCCTGCGGGCGGCCGAAAACGTGCGGGGAGTCGCGGCGGCGGCTCAGGTCTCGGGCGCCCCGGCCAACGGGGTCGAGGACGCGCTGGGCGCGATCATCGAGCGAGAGCTGGCCGAGAGCCGGTAGCCCGCCGTGCCGGGCTCAGTGCTCGGCGAGGCGCTGGTGGACGAGCTGGACCGCCATCGAGCCCTCGCCCGCGCCTGAGGCGACCCGCTTGATCGAGCCGGAGCGGACGTCGCCGACGGCGAAGATCCCGGGCCGGCTCGTCTCGAGGAAGTAGGGAGCGCCGGATCCGTAGGCCGCTCGGTGCTCGCCCTCGACGGCGACGCCGGTGAGCAGGAACCCGTCCTCGTCCATCGCGACCTTGCCCTCGAGCCAGCTGGTGTGGGGCGAGGCGCCGATGAAGACGAACACGGCCTTCGCCGGCAGCTCGGTGCGGGCGCCGGAGCGGTTGTCGGCGACGACGGCCGCCTCGAGCGCGGTCTCCCCCTGCAGCTCGACGATCTCCGAGTACGTCAGCACCTCGATCCCCTCGCGGCGCTCGATCTCGTCGACGAGGTAGCGCGACATCGACTTGCCGAGATCGCCGCCGCGGATCAGCAGCCGGCAGCTGGCGGCGTGCTGGGAGAGGAACATCGCCGCCTGGCCCGCCGAGTTGCCGCCGCCGACCACGATCACCGGATCGTCGACGCACATCTGCGCCTCGATCAGGGTCGCGGCGTAGTAGACGCCGACGCCCTCGAAGCGGTCGAGGTCGGGGACGTCGAGTTTGCGGTACTGCGCGCCGGTGGCGACGATCACGGTGCGGCCGTTGACGACGCTGCCGTCGACGAGCTGGATCGCGTAGTGGCCGTCGTCCTCGACCAGGTCGACGGCCTCCGCCGGCATCGCCAGGCGGGCGCCGAACTTTTTCGCCTGCAGCAGGGCCCGCGCGGCGAGCTCGCCGCCGGAGATCCCGGCCGGGAAGCCGAGGTAGTTCTCGATCCGCGACGAGGTGCTCGCCTGGCCGCCGAAGGCGACCGAGTCGATCGCCTGCGTGTCGAGCCCCTCCGAGGCGCCGTAGACCGCGGCGGCGAGGCCGGCCGGGCCGCCGCCGACGATCACCAGGTCGCAGAGCGCCGGCGGCGTCCCCGCGGCGCCGAGCCCGAGCGCCGCCGCCAGCTCGGCGTTGGAGGGGTTGCGCAGCATGCTGCCGCCCCCGATCAGGACCGGCGTCTCCGCCGGCTCCAGGTCGAGCGTCCGCAGCAACGTGTCGACCTCGTCGTCCTCCTCGAGGTCGATCCACTCGTAGGGCACCCGGTTGCGGGCGAGGAACTCGCGCAGGCGGCGGCTGTCGAGCGAGAAGCGCGAGCCGATCAGCTTGACCCCGGCGCCGGCGTCGATCAGGAGCGAGCGGCGGGCGAGGAAGGCGCGGAGGATGACGTTGCTCATCTCCTCGTCTTCGCCGAGCAGCGCGCGCAGCCGCTCCGCCGGGACCTGGATCACCTCGCCGCCGTCGCGGACCACGGCGCTGAGGTAGACCCGCGACGCCGGTCAGCAGCCTGAGCTCGCCGAGGAACTGGTGCCTGCCGTGAACGACGATGACGCGGTTCTCCTGTTCGTAGCCCTGGACGATCGCGACCGCGCCCGACTCGATCACGAAGAAGTCGTAGCCGGGTTCGCCCTCGCGGAAGAGCACCTCGCCCGGGCTGACGGCGCGCACCTCGCCGAGGGCACGGAGCCGGGCGCGCTGGGGCTCGGTCAGCCTCGGAAAGGCGCCGTCGCTTTCGGCCCGCTCCTCGATCCCGATGCCGAGCGGCTCGCTCACGGCGCTCCTTCGCGGATCTGCGGATCGGGCTCGATGGCGAGCGATTTTAGATCACGCTCGCAGGTACCCTTGAACCCCCGCGGTCCCCGCCCCGTATGCTCCGCTGCGCAGTTCGGGTTTCGTCCAAGCAGCCTCTCACCCCGATGATCAGCTTGCGACCCAAATCCCTCCGCTTCGGCTCGATCGCCGCCCTCGTCGCGGTCGCTCTCCTCGTCGCCCTCGCGGGCTGCGGCGGCGGCAGCGACAGCAGCAGCACCGCCACCACGCAGGGAGTCCCGAAGGGGCAGACCGCGGTCGACAACAGCACCTACTCCGGCGGCGAAGCGACGCCGCCGAAGGCGGCGCCGGAACTGAAGCTGAAGAACTCGCTCGGCCAGCCCGTCAACCTCGCCGAATTCAAGGGCAAGGCCGTCCTCCTCACCTTCATCTACACCCACTGCCCGGACATCTGCCCGCTGATCGTCAGCCACCTGAAAACGGCGCAGGCCGAGCTCGGCTCGAAGGCCAAGAACCTCCAGATCGTCGCCGTCTCGACCGACCCGCGGGGCGACACGCCGAAGACGGTCGCCGCCTTCCTCTCCGAACACGGGATGACCGGCAAGATGCAGTACCTGATCGGCAACCGCAAGGAACTCGGTCACGTCTGGACCGACTGGAACATCGTCGTCAACCCGGCCAAGTCCGGACGCGACCTGGTCGAGCACTCGGCGCTGATCTACGGGATCGCCGCCGACGGCAAGGTGACGACGCTCTACCCGGCCAACTTCAGTCCCTCCCAGATCGTCCACGACGTTCCGCTGCTGGAGCAGTAAGCCGCGATGCGGCGCGCAGTCGTACCGGCCATCGCGGTGATCCTGGTCGGCGGCCTGATCGCCTTCGAGGTCCTCTCCTCCAGCTCGAGCAACAGCTCGAAGCCGGCGCCGCCGCTGCCCTCGGCGGTCCTGCAGGCGCCGAAGGCGACCCTGGCCGGCCTGCGGGGGAAGCCGGCGCTGATCAACTTCTGGGCCAGCTGGTGCGACCCCTGCCGCAAGGAGGCGCCGGAACTGGAGCGCTTCGACCGCTCGCTGCACGGCAGCGGCCAGCTGGTCGGGGTCGACTACACCGACCAGCCCGGCGCGGGCGCGGGACTTCATCCACGAATACGGCTGGACCTTCCCGGTGCTCGAAGACCCGGACGGGGTCTACGGCGCTCGCTACGCCTTCAGCGGCCTCCCCACCACCGTCGTGCTCAACTCCCGCGGCCGCATCGTCGAGACCCTGCGCGGGCCCGCAGACGGCGGCGGATCTGCGCGCGGCACTCGACTCGGCCGACTCCTGAGAGAGGCGGGATATCAGGGCAGGGTGAATGCCGGGAGGTCCGCACCGGCGACGACGATCGGGTACGGTCGTAGTCATGGTCTTCGACTTTCGCCACAAAAACATCGAAGGCAAGTGGAAGTCCAGCGGGCATCGAAAGGGCGTCGATCGAGACGCCGCCTTCGCCTCGCTGCAGGAGAAGTACGGTCCGATGCCCTCCGGTCGCTACATGTCGCGTCCCCGCGACGGCCGGACCAAGAACTGGGACCTCTTCACCCACGAGCCTCAGTCTGCCCAGCCGATTTCGGCCCAGGGCTAGCCGCGCCGCCCAGCCGCAGCCCGATGCAAATCGCCGTACCGTCGTAGGCTGCGGCGATGAGCAGGATCGGCGGTTCCGCCAGCACCGAGATCGAGGCGCCGATCGACGCGGTCTACGCCGTCGCCGCCGACGGCGAAGGTGCGACCAGGTGGCAGACCGAGATCGAGGTGGCCGAATGCCTCGAGCGCGACGGCGCCGGCAACCAGCTGCTGGTCCGGATGGAGACCGAAACGTCGATCAAGCGGCTGCGCTCGACGCTGCGCTACAGCTACGAGGAGCCGACCCGGATTTCCTGGGCCCAGGAGGAAGGCGACCTGAAGTCGGTCGAGGGAAGCTGGCAGCTCGAGGACCTCGGCGACGGCCGCACGCGGGCGACCTACACGCTCGAAGCGACCCCGGGCGAATCCTCGGAATGGCGATCCGGGGACCGGTCGTCGGCATCCTCCGCGGCCGCATGGTCGACAGCATGCCCGGGAAGCTGAAGGCCTTCGTCGAGGGCTCGGCCTAGCCCTCGACCGGGGCGCCGTTGGCGGTCAACGTCACCTCGACGTTGCCGCGAGTCGCGTTCGAGTACGGGCAGACCGCGTGCGCGGCGCGAACCAGCTCGACCGCCTCCTCGCCCTCGAGCGAGGGGATCGTCACGTCCAGCTCGACGGCGATGCCGAAGCTGCGGTCCTCGGCGGTGATCAGCGAGACCTTGGAGTCGATCTCGACCTTGCCGAGCTCCGACTTCTCGCGGCGGGCGACCGCGCCCGAGGGCGCCCTCGAAGCAGGCCGCGTAGCCGACCGCGAAGAGCTGCTCCGGATTGGTGCCGCCGCCTTCTCCACCCATCTCGCTCGGCAGCCGCAGGTCGACCTCGAGCGCTCCGTCGCTGGAGCGGCCGTGGCCGTCCGCCCGACCTCCCTCGACGTGCGCCTCCGCGGTGTAGACGACCTTGCTCATCTCGCTCCTATCGGTAGAGGTCCCTGCGAACGAACTGTAATCGGCTAGCGACGGCGGACCCGGAAGCGAAACAGGGCGGGGCTGCGGTCGGCATTGCCGGCGGCGTCGATGGCGACGACGCGGACCGCGTGACGGCCGAGGCCGACGGTGTAGGCGCGCGGCGAGGTGCAGGCTCGGTAGGGCTTGGCGTCGAGCTTGCAGCGGAAGCTGGAGCCGGGCTCGCTGGCGGCGAAGCGGAAGACGACGCGGCGGTGGCGGCCGGCGGTGGTCAGGAGCTTGGCGGGATGGGCGCCGAGCTTGGTCCGGGGCGGCTTGCGATCGACCGGGGGCGGTGGTGGTGGCGGAGGCGGCGGGGCGGCGGCGGCGCCAGCTGTTCGGTCACGGTGCGGAATTCTTCGGGCGTGCCTTCCCGCACGGTCTCGCATTCGATCGGCGTCGCGTCCGCGTAGTTGGCGGTGGGGATGTCGATGATCGCCGTGTCCAGCTCGGTGCCGCAGTCGATAACCGGATCGGAGTCGGCCGAGTTGGCGAGGATCAGGTCTTCGCCGCCGCCGGCGAAGTATTCGTCCGGGCCCCGGTGGCCGAGAAGCTGGTTTTCCCCCGGGCCGCCGACCAGCCTGTCGGCCTGTTCGGAGCCCTCGAGGTCCTCGACGCCGACCATCGAGTCGAGCGTTTCGCCGCCGCAGCCGGGGTCGCCGGCGGCGCCGAACCTGCCCACCAGCCCGGAGTCGAGATGGGCGTTGACGCCTTCGTTCGGCAGCCTTGCCCAGGAGGCGTTGTCGCGGCCTTCGCCCCCGTTCAGGGTCTCCCCATCGCAGATCGAGGTCGAGAGGAAGAGGTCGTTGCCGCCGCCGCCGAGCAGCTGGTCCGGCCCGCCCTCGTGGAGCAGGGCGTCGTCGCGCCCGAGCCCGGAGAGGACGTCTTCGTCGCCGCCGCGGCCCGTCGACCAGAAGATCCTCGCTGGCTTCACCGCCGGTCAGCGTGTCGGCGCCTTCGCCGCCGAGCACGACCACCCCGGTTTCCTGCGGGAAATCCGGTGGCGGTGAGGTTGTCGTCGCCCCCCATCCCGGCGAGCACGATCGAGTCGACGGCGCCGCCGGGGCAGGTGGCGGAGGTCGGAGCTGTTCGACCGTGCAGCCCGATTCGTCGGCTTCGGCGTCGAAGGCCGCGCCCGACAGCGAGACCGAGACCGTTGCCCCTTGGTAGGTGGCCGTGACCGTGTCCGCGCCCGTGCTCCCGGTCAGGTACAGCTCGCCGGTGGCAGCGGCGCTTCGGCCATCACCCCGAGGCTGACTTTGCCGGCTTCCCGAGGCACGACGGCCTTGGTGGCGTTCGTTTCGCAGCTGGTCGCTCCGGTGATGTTCTGGCAGCGATCGGCGCCGGGGCCGCCGTCGGCGCTCGTCCCAGGGCCGCCGACGAGGTCGTCGCCGTCGGCGCCGCCGAAGAGGTGATCGTTGCCGCCACTGCCTTCGATCAGGTCGGCGCCGCCACCGCCGTAGATCGTTTCGCCGCGAGAGCCGCCGACGATGTAGTCGGAGAACGGGGAGCCGACGATCGTCTCGAAGGCGCCCGGTTCGACTTCGTCGACGCCACCGCCTTCACCGGCGATGCCGTTGTTGCCGTTGAGGCCGCCGGTCCCGAGGTTGAGGTAGACGCCGCGTTCGCCGTTTTCCCCCGACGGAAAGCCCGTGACGCCGGTGACGATGCCCCCGCCGAAGCCCGGCGTGACGCCGCTCGCGTAGCTGAGCGTGTCGTCGCCGACCAGGCCGGTGTCGTGGATGTGATCGATCGTGCCGTCGCCGCGGACGTAGTCGCTGCCTTCGCCGCCGTCGATCGTGTCGGCGCCGAAGCCGCCGGCGAGCAGATCGTTGCCTTCGCCGCCTTCGAGCAGGTCGTCGCCCGGGCCGCCGTAGAGGCGATCGTCGCCACCGTTGCCGCGGAGGATGTCGTTGCCGCGCTCGCCGAAGACGATGTCGTTGCCGGGACCGCCTTCGAAGGTCTGGCTGCCCACCCCGAGCGCACAGCCCGCCGGGCAGTTGGCGATCGCCGCGGCGGCCCGGATCGTGTCGTTGCCGGCGCCGCCGTTGACGCTCGTGACCGAGGCCGGGACGACGATCGTGTCGGCGCAGGGCGTGCCCTCGATCGTGTCGCCGACCCGGACCGGGCCTTCGGCGCAGGTCGGCGTCGGCGGCGAGCTCGCGGCGGACGCGCTCCCCGGCGCGAGCAGGCCGGCGAGCGGGATGAGGAGAAAGATCAGGCTCCCAGGAAGGCGTCCCATTGCTCATTCAATACCCAGCCGGTGGGGTTCGATGCGCCGCGGGCCTCCCGGCGCTCGCGCCACAGACCGAATCGAGGGCTCCCATCCGGTGTTCGATTCGGCAGACGTGGTGGCGGCGGATCTGCCTGGCTGAACGGCCAGGCTCCGGTACGCTTCACCGTGTAGCGCCGGAGGCTGCAGGGCCCAGCGCGATGTACCCGTGGGGAGGCAGGGTCGCCGACATACGACGCTGCAAGGAGAGATATGAAGCACTGGTTGGCAGTTCCGGCTCTCGTCCTCGGGCTGTGCCTCGCCCTCACCGGCCTCGCGGCTCCGGCCCTCGCCAAGGGCACCGGGCCCAAGAAGCAGGCGAAGACCAAGGTCTTCGAAGCCTGTAAGCACGGCTGCAAGTTCAACACGATCCAGAAGGCCGTCAACGCCGCCGGCGCGTTCAAATTCAAGAAGGCGAACGCCAAGGTGAAGACGATCGTCGCGGTCAAGCCCGGCAAGTACGTCGAGGGCGTCGTCGTCGACGGGACCGCGAGGAAGAAGGACTTCGACGGGCTGACGATCGAAGGCACGAAAAAGGATCGCAAGAAGACGATCCTCGAAGGCAAGAACGCCAAGGGCGAACTGGGCGCGGCCCAGAACGGCATCGAGGCGATCAGCGTCGACGGCATCGTGCTGAGGAACATGTGGGCGCGGAACTACCAGTCCAACGGCTTCTTCGTCCACGCCTCCAACGAAGAAGGCCAGCACTGCGACGGCTACACGATGGAAAACCTGCTCGCCTCCGCCAACCGTTCCTACGGCCTCTTCGCGAAGAATTGCTACGGCGGCAAGATGGTCGACTCCGCCGGCTACCACCAGGGCGACTCCGCCTTCTACGTCGGCGAAACGCCCTGCGACAGCAAGACCTGGACCGTCCACGGCACGGCGCCGGTGGCCTGTCAGAAGAAGCCGAAATGGACGCTGTTGAAGAACGACAAAAGCTACGAAAACGTGCTCGGCTTCTCCGGCACCAACTCCAAGTACGTGAAGATCGTCGAATCGGCGTTCTACAACAACGGCATCGGCATCGCTCCGAACACGCTCGACAGCGAGGGCTTCGAGCCCAACGGCTGGAACGTGATCGAACGCAACGACGTGTTCTGGAACAACTACAACTACTTCCTCTCCGGCGCCGCCTTCCACACCGTCTCCGGCGGGCTCGGCGAGCTGGCCGGGGCGACGGTCAACTACCCGACCGGGGTCGGGATCATCCTCTACGGCAGCGCCAACACGATCGTCCGCCACAACAACGTGTTCGGCAACTACAAGTGGGGCATCGCCTCCTTCTCGGGGCCCGGCGAAGTGTTCGTCGCCAACGAAGGCAACGAAGCGAAGAACAGTCAACAACCAGATCGTCGAAAACGTGATGGGTCGCGAAGGCGCCGACCCCAACGGCGAATACGACCTCTGGAACGACGACACCGGCGGCGGCAACTGCTGGTCGGGCAACTCCGCCAACGCGACGTTCGCGCCCGGCAACGGCAAAGTGCCGCTGAGCCTGATCTACCCCGCCTGCCCGCAGCCGGAAGTGAACAACGACCAGGCCAAGAGCCTCGACATCAGCGCCGGCCTGCAGGTCAACCTGGCGGAAACCGCGACCCGAGCGACGATCCTCGGCTACGCCGGCTCGAACCCCGCCCAGAACCAGCAGTGCACCTGGGTCAGGCGCGTCGCCGCCCACCCGGCGTTCCAGAAGTACAAGCCGGTCGAGGTCGCGGCGCTGCCGGGCGAACTGACCTGCAAATGAGCCGCCGAGCCAAGATCCGAGCGGGAGCCCTGCTCGCCGTCTGCGCCACCGCGATCGCCCTGCCGGGGGCGGCCGCGGTGGGCGCCGAGGCGCCGGCGAAGCCGGCGATCGTCTCCGTCAACGACTTCTACTTCGGGCCGAGCGCGGTGACGATCAAGAAGGGCGCCGCGGTGAAATGGGTCTGGTCGGAACTGAACACCTATCCGCACGACGTCCACCTCAAGCAGGGCCCGAAGGGGCTGAAGAACAAAGGCTCCTACTCGACCAAGACGACGGCGGTGACGGATGCCGAATTCAAGAAGACCTTCGCGACTCCGGGCACCTACAAGTTCATCTGCACGATCCACCCGACGGAGATGAAACTGACCGTCGTCGTGAAGAAGTAGGCGGCGGCCATGGGCCTTGACCCGATCGATCGCCGCAGCTTCCTCGGCATGGGCGGCATGGCGTTCATCTGCACCCTCGCCGGCCAGCAGGTCTCGACCGACAAGGGGCAGATCGACGTCAGCCACCTGGCCGGGCAGGTCAAGGTGCCGCCGAAGGTCGAGGCGGCCGACGCCAGCGGCGGCCAGGCGGTCAGCTCCGACCTCGCCGCCCTGGTCAGCGCCGGCCCGACCCGCGAATACTGGATCACCGCCGAGGAGCGGCCCTGGAACATCGTCCCCACCCACCGCGACCAGATGATGGCGGCGCCGGTCAAGGAAGGCAAGACCACCTTCAACGCCTACGGCTACCGCCCCTACAGCGCCAACTTCGGGCACCCGATCGCGCCGGCCAGCATCCCGGGACCGCTGATCGAAGCCGAAGTCGGCGACACCGTGATCGTCCACTTCCGCAACAAGCTGAAGGCGCCGGTGACGATGCACCCGCACGGCATCTTCTACGCCAACGAGATGGACGGCACCTACAAGGGCAAGTGGACCGACCCCGGCGGCTTCGTCCAGACCGACCGCACCTTCACCTACGTCTGGGAGTGCCACGAAGGGACGGAAGGGACCTGGCTCTACCACGACCACGGCCCGATGGACCCGCTGCCCGTCTTCAAGGGCCTGCACGGGCCGCTGGTGATCCGCAAACCGGGCGAAGCGCGGCCCGACGCCGAGTTCTTCCTCGCCTTCCACACCTTCGAACCGCCGATCACCGGCCTCAAGGGCATCTACTACTGCATCAACGGCAAGGCCTACGCCGGCAACACCCCGAACCTGGAAGCGAAGGTCGGCCAGCGGGTCGCCTTCCACGTCTACGGCGTCGACAACTTCTTCCACACCTTCCACGTCCACGGCCACCGCTGGACCGCCCCCGACGGGCACGATCATCGACAACAAGACCTTCGGCCCGGCGGACTCCTTCCGGGTCGAATTCGTCGAGGACAACCCGGGGCGCTGGTTCTACCACTGCCACGTCTTCCAGCACCTCCACCAGGGGATGAACGGTTGGTACCTCGTCTCCTGAGCCGGCGAGGTCGCAGTTGTGCCGCTATGCGGCCAACTGCGCCGCGATCCTGGCGCTGGCGTGCTTCGTCGCGGCTCCGGCCGCCTCGGCCGACAACACGCGCGTCTCGATCGCCAACTACGCCTGGTCGAACCCGGCGGTCGCAGATCAACCTCGGCGAGAAGGTGACCTGGGACTGGCTCGGTCCCGACCTGGCGCACTCGGTCACCGGGATCTCCGCCAACGACCTGCAGTGGGACTCCGACCCCGGCACCGACGCCCCAGACCACCGGGCCGGCGACTCCTTCACGCTCCAGTTCAACGAACCGGGCACCTACCTCTTCCAGTGCAAGCTGCACGCCTTCGTCCGCGGCGAGGTGATCGTCTCCGACATCCCCGGCAACCCCAACTCCGACCCCGGCCCGCAGCCGCCGCTGAACATCGACGTCACGCCCCCCACCCTCGGCGGCGTCGCCCTGGCCAGCCAGCGGGCGAAGGGAGCCAAGGGGGTCGGGATCAGCGCCAGGATCAGCGAGCGGGGCAGCTTCGAAGCCGATCTACCGCCGCTTCAACTCGAAGGGCAAGGCGCGTCTACAACGGCTACAAGATCTGGGACTCCTTCATCGGCATCAACCACTTCGCCCTGGCGGCGCGCTCGAAGCACTTCAAGGCGAGGCCCGGTCGCTACGAAGCGGTGCTGCGCGCGACCGACACCTCGGCGAACGTCTCGAAGCCGGTGAGGAAGCGGTTCACGATCGTCGGCTGAGCGAGCGCCGCGTCAGCGGCGGCGCTTGGCGGCTTTCGCCTTCGCTTTCGCCGAGCGGCTCTTCCGCGCCGGCTTGGCGGCGTTGCGCAGGGTCCGTTCGCCGGCTTTCTCGGTCGCCTCGCCCATCGTGATCTGGAACATCGCCAGCAGCGCGTCGGAGGCGAGCGGGCGCATCCCGTCGAGCGCCTCGCGGACCTTCGGCCAGTCCTCCTCCGGACGGCCGGCGCTTGTCGAACGGCTCCCAGATCTCCTTGACGAAGAGGTCGACGTAGGCGCGGGCCGCGCCCTCGGCGTGGCGGCGCAGCTTGGCGGCGGTCGCCAGGCCGGCCTCGGGGCTGACGCCGAGCTCGATCAGCGCCACCCCGGCCCGGTGCAGGCGCGGGCTGATCACCTCGATCTTGCCGTCGGGCAGCTCGCGCAGGACGCCGAGCTTTTCGCTGTGCCGGATCAGCTTCGGGTCGACCTCGTTCGACCTTCCAGGCCGCGGCCAGCTCGTCGGCGTCGAAGATCTCCGGCGTCTCGTCCTCGAACGGCGCCCGGACGGCGCGGGCGAAGTCGACGATCTCCTGCGAGGAGCCGCCGGTGCTCTCGAGCACCCGGCGGATCGCCTCCAGGTTGAGCCCCTCGGCCTGCATTTCGCGGGTCAGCTCGATCCGGGCGACGTGGGCCTCGTCGTAGTAGCCGGTGCGGCCGTGGACCTCCGGCGGCGGCAACAGGCCGCGCGTCTGGTGGGCGCGGATGTTGCGGATCGTCATCCCGGTCCGCCGCGCCAGCTCGCCGATCGTCATCTTGCCGTCGGGCGTCTTCGCGCTTTTTCGCCTGCCTGCTCATCGGCCCGCTCGTAAGCCGGAGCCGCTGGCCGTTCATCTTCGCCGCCGCGTCGGAGCAGAGGAAGGCGATCGCCTCGGCGACCTGCTCGGCGGGAGTGAAGGTGGGGAAGTCCTTGCCGGGGTCCTCCTCCCGCATCCGCGGCGTCAGGATCGCCTCGACGACGACGATGTTGGCGGTGGCGCCGCCGGGCTCGAAGCCGTCGGCGAAGGCGAGGGTCCAGGCCTCGGCGGCGGCCTTGGCGGCGGCGTAGGCGGCGTTGGTGTTGGTCGGCGCCTGCGCCTGCTTGGCGGAGACGAGGACGAAGCGACCGTGCTCGCTCGCCGCCAGCTGCTGCGTGGAAGGCGCGGGTGGTGTGCTGGACGGTGCGGATCAGCAGGTCGTGGAGCAGGTCCCAGTCCGCCGAGCGGCGCCTCGTGCAGCGGCTGCCCGCCGCGCCAGCCGCCGACCAGGTGGACGAGGCCGTCGACCCGGCCGAAGCGCTCGACCAGCGCCGCGCACCACTCGCCGACCGCGGCCTCGTCGAGCATGTCGACGGCGCGGCCGTCCCAGCGCTCGGCCGGAATGCCGAGCTCGCCGGCGAGCGAGTCGAGCAGCTCCTGATCGCGATCGGTCCCGGCGACGGTGGCGCCGGCGGCCGGCCAGCTCGCGCGGCGACGAGCGGCCCGAGGCCGCCGCCGACCCCGGCGATCGCGATAACCCGGCCATCGAGATCGCTCATATGGGGGAGGCAGGATTCGAACCTGCGTAGGCAGAGCCAACGGGTTTACAGCCCGTCTCCTTTAACCACTCGGACACTCCCCCAGGGTGAAGGAGTGGCGATTCTAGAGGGGCGGGCCGGGTGCGGGCGGCGCCGCGGCGAAGCGGGCTTCATCTGCTCGTTGAAGGCGGTTCACCGCCGAGAGCGGGCGCATGAAGACGGTCAGCTCGGCGACCCTGCCGTCGGCGTCGAGCTCGAGGAAGTCGATGCCCTCCAGCTCGCGGTCGCCGACCATCGCCTTGAAGCGCAGGACGACGGTGTCGCCCTCGGCCAGCTCGTCGGTGTAGGCGAAGTCTTCGAGGACGTCGATCACGTGGGTGAGGACGGTGACGACCACGTCGCGGCCCTCGAAGCCGCGGAAGAGGATCGGGCTGTGGAGGACGACGTCCTCGCGCAGAATCTCGCGCAGCAGCTCCAGGTCCTTCGACTCGGCGGCGCGGCGGAACGGATGCGGCTGCTCGGCCATCCCGACTACTCTATACGGCCCGTGCCGAGCGACCGCTTCTACACCTGGGCCTCGACCAGGATGGGCGCCACCGGGCTGCGCTGGACCGGGAAGCTGAACATCCCGCTGTACCGGCTCAGCGGCGGCCGGATCGGCGGCATGCTCGACCGCACGCCGGTGCTGCTGCTGACCGACGACCGGCCGCAAGTCCGGCCAGTCGCGAACGGTGCCGGTCGTCTACCTCGCCGACGGCGACCGCTACGATCGTGATCGGCTCCAACGCCGGCCACGCCAAGGTTCCCGCCTGGTCGCTCAACCTCGAGGCCAACCCCGACGCGGAGGTCGAGGTCGGGCGCAAGCGGGTGCAAGGTGCGGGCGCGTATCGCCGAGGGCGACGAGCGGGCCGACCTCTGGCGCAAGATGAACGAGCAGTACTCCGGCTTCGACGACTACGAGGCGCGGACCGACCGCGACATCAAGCTCTTCGTGCTCGAGCCGCGTCGCGGGCTAGCTTGCTTCGCGGAGCATCTGCGCCTCAGGCAGGCGCTTCAGCTTTTTCAGCGTGTTGTTCTCGATCTGGCGGATCCGCTCGCGGGTGACGCCGAAGGTGCGGCCGACTTCCTCGAGGGTCAGCGGCTCGGCCCCGGAGAGGCCGTAGCGAAGTTCGATCACCTGGCGCTCGCGCTCGGGCAGGGCGTCGAGCGCTTTGCGCACGCCCTCCTTCTGCATGTGCTCGCTCGCTTCCTCGAAGGGCTCGAGCACGGCGTCGTCGGCGACGAAGTCGCCGAGCTCGGATTCGTCCTCGTCGCCGACCGGTTTCTCCAGCGAGACCGGCAGCTGGGCGACGCGGAGGATGTCGCGGACGTCGGAGGTCGGCCAGCGCAGCTCTTCGGCGATCTCCGCCGCCTCGGGCTCGCGGCCCAGCTTCTGGACCAGCTGGCGTTCGACGTGGGCGACGCGGTTCAGTTTCTCGACCATGTGGACGGGGATGCGGATCGTCCGCGCCTTGTCGGCGATCGCCCGCGTCACCGCCTGGCGGATCCACCAGGTCGCGTAGGTGGAGAACTTGTAGCCGCGGCGGTAGTCGAACTTCTCGACCGCGCGGATCAGCCCCAGCGAGCCCTCCTGGATCAGGTCGAGGAAGCTGAGGCCGCGGCCCAGATAGCCTTTCGCGATCGAGACGACGAGGCGCAGGTTGGCCTCGACCATCTGCCGCTTGGCGAGCATGTCGCCGCGCTCGATCCGCTTCGCCAGTTCGACCTCCTGCGCCGCGGTCAGCAGATCGACCTGGCCGATCGAGCGCAGGTAGAGGCGCAGCGAGTCGAGGCTCGGCTCGACGGTGAGGTCGAGCTCTTCCTTCTTCGTCGGGCCGCCGGACTCGGTGCCGCGCTGCTCTTTGTAGGCGCTGACGCCGTCCTCGGCGATCACGTCGACGCCGTGCTCGACCAGGTGCGCGTGGAGCTGGGAGACCTGCTCCTTGGTGATCTCGACCTCCTCCAGCGTCGAGGCGATCTGCTCGAAGGTGAGGTAGCCGCGCTCGCGGCCCAGCGTGACCAGCCCGCGCAGCTCCTCGATCTCGACGATCGGGCTCTCGCCGGCTCGCGCTGCATAACGTCCGTCACCGTCTCCAACGGTTCGATATTCACTGCCTCCGCTGCATCCCTCTCCCCCATTCCCGGGAAGCCGGCCCTGATGCTCCGGCCGCCGCGAAGTATAGGCGGATCTCTTTGTCGAATGGCGCCGCCGAGCCCGCCGGCAACGCCGGTCGCTTACGCTTCGATAGCCGATGGCAAGCCAGCCGACCGCCACCCGAGCCGCTCCCGACGTCCAGGCCTCCGTGCCGGCGACCCAGGTCAGCCTCTCGCGGGTCGGCGTGACCGGGGTCGAGAAGGTGATCCGGGTCAAGGCCGACGGCGCCGAGAACCTCTTCCACGCCGACTTCGAGTGCTTCGTCGACCTCAACCCGCAGCAGGCCGGCGTCCACATGTCCCGCTTCGAGGAGATCGTCGGCGAGGCGATCGACGAGGTCGTGCTCGACGAGGCCTTCAAGGCCGAGGTGCTGGCCGCCCACATCGCCCAGCGCGTGCGCGAGCGCCAGGGCGGGCTGCGGGCCGAGGTCTCGGTCACGGCGCGCTACCCGGAGACGGTGTCGACCCCGGAGAGCGGCAAGAGCACCCAGGAGATCTACGTCCTCTTCGGCACCGCGGTCGACTCCGAGCGCGGCACGCGGACGCTGACCGGCGTCCAGGCCCAGGGGATGACCGCCTGCCCCTGCGCCCAGGAGATGGTCGCCGGGCTCTCCCGCGAACGCCTCGCCGAGCAGGGCTTCGGCGCCGAGGAGATCGAGCGGGTGATCGACGTGGTTCCGATCGCGACCCACAACCAGCGCGGCATCGGCACCCTCCACGTCGGCTGCCCCGAGGGCGGCCCCGCCTGGATCGACGCGCCGGAGCTGCTGCGGATCGTCGAGACCTCGATGAGCTCGGAGATCTACGAGCTGATGAAGCGCCCCGACGAGATGGCGGTCGTCGTCAAGGCGCACGAAAACCCGCGCTTCGTCGAGGACTGCGTGCGGGAGATGGTGCGCCAGGTGGTCGAGGGCTACCCCGACCTGCCCGACGAGGCGTTCGTGATGGCGCGCCAGGAGAACCTCGAGACGATCCACCGCCACAACGTCGTGGCCGAGCGCTACGGCACGCTCGGCGAGCTGCGGGCCGAGCTGCGCAGCGGCGAGCGCGCAGGCGCGGCATCTGACGATGCGGGACTGGCTCGAGACGTCCGGCTCGGACTGAGCATCGTGGCGGAGGGGTCTGGTCATCCTCCGGGTGAATTCAGTCGCGCGGCCTAAAGGCCGCTTGCTCCCGATGTTGCTGCCCGCCTATGGCGGGCAATGACAGATTGCATATCGCCGCGCATTCGCGCGACATTCACCCGGAGGACGACCAGACCCCTCCCCCAACACGCCCAGTCCGGACGCCCGGGGCTTGAGGGTCCCGGCGGCGAGAGGCCGAGGCACGGAAGCTTCAACAGACGGCCGGCACCCCGGAAGCTTCAGCAAGCTGGCGAAGACCGGGCCATCTGCCGGAGTTCGCTCCGTTGGAGGGCTGTCGGTACCCCTCTCCGGGAATGTCGCCGAAGGCGGCGACATGCAATCCGTCATCTGCCCGCCATAGGCGCGCTCGACTCGGTGGAGCAAGCGACCTTCAGGTCGCGCGACTGAATTCCCGGAGAGGGGTACCGACAGCCCTCCGGCGCAGCAGTCCTCCTAGTAGACGGCCCGAGTCTTCGCCCCGCTGCGCTCTTTTTGCTGCTCCTCGATCCGCTTGCGCAGGCCGAAGAAGTAGTCGGCGCCGCTGATCACGGTGACGACCAGGGCGATGTAGACGAGGACGTTGACGCCAGGTCGGGGCCGGGTTGGTCGCGATCAGCGCGATCACGGCGGCGATCTGGAGGACCGTCTTCACCTTGCCGAGCCAGCTGGCGGCGATCACGATGCCGCGCTCGGCGGCGATCGTGCGGAGGATCGTGACGGCGACCTCGCGGGCGATGATCACCATCGCCACCCAGGCTTCGAGCCGGTTCAGCGAGACCAGCGAGACCAGGGCGCCGATGATCAGCAGCTTGTCGGCGAGCGGGTCCATCAGCTTGCCGAAGGTGGTGACGGCGTCGCGGGAGCGGGCGAAGTAGCCGTCGAGGCCGTCGGTCAGCGCCGCCAGGGCGAAGACCGCCGGCGGCGAAGGCGTCGCCGTTGGGCGTCTCTCCCAGCAGCGCCACGACCACCACCGGGACCGCCAGGATGCGCAGCAGCGTCAGCGCATTCGGCAGGTTGAGCGGGAACATGGCTCGCTCAGTCTGACGGAGCCGCCGCCGGCTCGGGCGCGGCGGCCCTCTCGGCGTCGCGGCGGGCGAAGTACTCCTCGCCCTCGATGCTGATGTGGGGCACGATCCGGTCCAGCCAGCCCGGCAGCCACCAGGCGCGCTTGCCGAGCAGGACCATCACCGCGGGGACCAGCAGGCAGCGGACCAGGGTCGAGTCGATCGCGATCGCCACCGCCAGGCCGACCCCGAACTCCTTGACCACCGGGTCGCCGTTGAGGACGAAGCTGGTGAAGACGCAGACCATGATCGCCGCCGCCGAGGTGATCACCCGGCCGGTATTGGCCAGCCCTTCGGTCACCGCCCGTTTCTCGTCGCCGTACTGTTTGAAGTGCTCGCGCATCTGGGTCAGCAGGAAGACCTCGTAGTCCATCGAGAGCCCGAAGAGGATCGCGAACATCAGCAGCGGCACGAAGCTGACGATCGGGATCGAGTGGTCGAGCCCGATCAGCGAGGAGCCCCAGCCGAGCTGGAAGACCGCCGTCACCACCCCGTAGGCGGCGGCGACGGAGATCAGGTTCATCGCCGCCGCCTTGATCGGCACCAGCAGCGAGCGGAAGGCGATCAGCAGGACGAGGAAGCTGAGCCCGACGACGATCGCGATCATCAGCGGCAGCTTGTCGGCGATCTGCGCGGCGAGGTCGATGTAGCCGGCGGTCTGGCCGCCCACGTAGGAGCTCACCTTGGTCCCGGTCAGCGCCTTCGGGATCACCGTGTTGCGGAGGTTTTCGACCAGTTCGACCGTTTCGTCGGCCCAGGGCTCCGATTTCGAGATCACCGTGAAGACGCCGACGGTCCCCTTTTCGTCGAAGCTCGGTTCGGTCACCGCGGCGACGTCGGTGGTGGCGCCGATCTCTTTCTGCAGGCTCGGCAGGACCTGTTTCGCTTCCGCGGGCGAGCCGAATTCCGAGGCGATCAGCAGCGGCCCGTTGACGCCGGGGCCAAAGCCCTTGGTCAGGCTTTCGTAGGCCTGCCGCGAGGTCGTGTCCTTGGGCAGGGCGCTGATGTCGTTCTGCCCCAGCTCGAGCTGGAAGATCGGCAGCGCCAGCACGACCAGCACGACCATCGCGGCGATCGCCGAGCGCCAGGGCCGCGACGGCGACGCCCTCGGCCCAGCGGCGCCAGCCGTGCGGCTCGGAGTCCTCCGGCTTGCCCTTGCCGCGGCGGATGCTGAGCGAATCGATGTGGGGCCCGAGCGCGCCGAGCATCGCCGGCAGCAGGGTCGCGGCGGCGAAGACGGCGACGACGACGGCGATCGCGGCGGTGAAGCCGAGCGTGGTGACCAGCGGGATGCCGGCGAAGGCGAGCGAGCAGAGGGCGATGACGACGGTGAAGCCGGCGAAGACGACGGCGCCGCCGGCGGTCGCGGTGGCGCGGGCAGATCGACTCGCGCAGCTCCATCCCTTCCGCCATCTGCAGTTTGTGGCGGGTGACGATGAACAGCGCGTAGTCGATCCCGACCCCGAGCCCGATCATCGTCGCCAGGGTCGAGGCGACCCCCGGGACCTGGATCGCGTGCTCGAGCAGGCGGATGATCGAGAGCGCGCAGGCGAGGCCGATCACGGCGGAGACGATCGGCAGCATCATCGCCGTCGCGGTGCCGAAGGCGAAGAGCAGGATGATCACCGCGGCGGCGAGGCCGATCGCCTCGCTGACCTCGGTCGAGGGCTTGGAGAGCTGCTGGCCGACGTAGCTGCCGACGGCGGTGTGCAGGCCGGCGGCCCGCGCCGGCGCGGCGGCGTCGAGGACCCGCTGCGCCTGGGTTTCGTCGAGTTCTCCCGGCCCCTCGCTGAGGACGACCGGGAAGTAGCCGATCTTCTGGTCCTTGCTGAGGAAGTTGGCACCGGCCGGGCTGGTCGGGCTGGTCGCCGCGTTGACGAACGGGATCGCTTCCAGGCGCTTCTGCGTTTCGGCGACGGCGGCCGCGTACTTGGATTCGGTCAGCTTGCCCGAGGTCGCTTCCATCACCAGCGGGTTGCTGCCGTAGGCCTGTTCGGGCAGGTTTTCTTCCAGCAGTTCCGTCGCCACGGTCGAGCCGGAGCCGGGGAGCGTCAGGTTTTCGCTGGTCTTGCTGCCGGAGGCCTGGCCGATCGCGACAAGGGCGATCGCGAGCACGAGCCAGACGGCGATGACGGGGTAGTGATGGCGCGAGCAGAACCGACCGATGGCGTAGAGGGGGCCGGTCATTGGGCAATCATCCCTTACGGGGCGGGCGTCGTCCCGTTCTCGAACGGGGCCGGCACGGTTTCGATCGGTTTGGCGCCGAGCAGGCGCCGCAGCAGAACCAGATGCTGGGCCTGATTGGCGGCCGTCGTGGCCAGCAGCGAGCGCGGCGAGGCGGAGGTCAGCTTGACGACGCCGCTCAGCTCCGCCTCGATCGTCGCGCTTTCGAGTTCGTAGAGGAAGTTGAGGTATTCCGCTTCGGACTCGAGGCCGCTGGCGCTGATTTCTTCGCTCACCGGTTCGGCTTTGGCACCGAGCCCGCGCAGGGCCTTGAGGATCGCGTCGGCGTGTTCCTGTTCCTGGGCGCGGAAGAGGCGGGCGAGTTCGAGCGCCTGGCCGCCGAGGCCGTGCAGGCTGTGGTCGTAGGCGGCGACCGCCGCGGTCTGGCGGCCGAGGATCTGGTTGAGGACTTCGGCGTCGGCGGCCTTGTCGGGAGCAGCCGTCGTCGTCCCGCCACCGCTCCCGCAGGCGCCGAGGAGGGCGGCCGCCGCCAGCGCGGCGAGGGCCAGCAGCAGGGCGCGGCGCATCGCGCCGCCTCGCATGATTCGGTTCGGTGTCATGGACAGGCGGCGAAGCCTATGAGCTCGGGACGCGGCAGGGCGTTGGCGGCGCTGGCGGCCGAGATCCACGAGTGCCGGCGCTGCCCCCGCCTGGTCGAGTGGCGCGAGGCCTGCGCGGCCGACCCGCCGCGCCGCTACCGGGGCGAGGACTACTGGGCGCGGCCGCTGGACGGTTTCGGCGATCCCGACGCCCGGGTGGCGATCGTCGGCCTGGCGCCGGCGGCCCACGGCGCCAACCGCACCGGCCGGATGTTCACCGGCGACCGCTCCGGCGAGTGGCTCTTCGCGGCGCTGCACCGGGCCGGCTACGCGAACCAGGCCGAGTCGGAGCGGCGCGGCGACGGCCTGCGCCTCGACGACGCCTACGTCACCGCCACCGTGCGCTGCGCGCCGCCGGCCAACAAGCCGACCACCGGAGGAGCGCGACAACTGCCTTCCCTATCTGGAGCGTGAGCTCGAGCTGCTCGATCGCTGCCGGGTGATCGTCGCGCTCGGCTCCTTCGGCTGGGACGGAGCGCTGCGCGCGGCCCGCGCGCTGGGCATCGACGTTCCCCGTCCCAAGCCCCGCTTCGGCCACGGCGCCGAGGCCGACCTCGGTCGCTGGCAACTCCTCGGCTGCTTCCACCCGAGCCAACAGAACACCTTCACCGGCAAGCTGACGGTGCCGATGATCGACGCCGCCTTCGCGCGGGCACGGGAGCTGGCGGAGGCGGAATAGACGCAAATAGCAGGATTTCGAGCCAGAAAATCCTAGTGACCGGAACAGATCCGACCGGTAGGTTGATCTCTAGCAATGGGCTCGTCGGGACGGGCTCATGACCGATCCACACGTCAGGGAGCGGGAGGAGCTGGGATGAACATGCGGCGTCCACGCATCAAGCGGACCACGGAGCCGATCGGGTCGCCAGACGGCGACGTCTACCTGCTGCGACCGAGTGCCGACGGCGACATCCGGATCGAGAACCCGAGCGAGGAAGACCGGCGCCTGCTGGCGGCGCTCGACGGCGAGCACACGCTCGAGCAGCTGCACGAGGAGTTCGGCGAGGAGGCGGTCGGCGACCTGATCTCCCAGCTGCAGGAGCTGGAGGTGGTCGAGGACGCCGCCGACGACGACCTGCTCGCCCCCGGGGAGCTGGCCCGCTTCGATCGCCAGCTGCGCTACTTCAGCGACATCGGCAGCGGCGGCCTGACGCCCTCGGAGTGCCAGCGGCGCCTGCGCGAGGCGCGGATCGCGGTGCTGGGAGTCGGCGGGCTCGGCGGCTGGGCCGCCTGGGCGCTGGCCTGCTGTGGGATCGGCGAGATGTGGCTGATCGACGGCGACCGGGTCGAGATCAGCAACCTCAATCGCCAGATCCTCTACACCGAGGCCGACGTCGGGCTGCTCAAGGTGGAGGTCGCGGCGGCGCGGCTGCGCGCCTTCAACTCCTCGATGCGGGTGACCGCGACCGCCCGGCGGCTGGAGAGCCAGGTCGAGATCGCCGACTTCATCGACGGTGCCGACGTCGTCATCGACGCTGCCGACTGGCCGGCGCACGACATCGAGCGCTGGTGCAACTCCGCCTGCTTCGAGGCGGGCATCCCCTACATCACGATGAGCCACTTCCCGCCGATCGCTCGGGTCGGGCCGCTCTACGTCCCGGGCAGGACCGGCTGCTTCGCCTGCCAGGAGACCGCCTACCGGCGCGAATACCCGCTCTTCGACGTCGCCGTCGAGCAGCGGCGGGCGAAACCGGCTCCGGCGGCGACGCTGGGCCCGGCCTGCGGCCTGATCGGCGGCCAGGTCGGGATGGAGGTGATGCACCTGCTGACGGGGCTGAGCGAGCCCGCCGCGCTCGGCGTCGCCCACATCTACGACCTGCGGACGATGGAGGTCAAACGCGAGGCCGTCGTGCCGGAGCCCGACTGCCCCGTGTGCGGTCATTTGCAGCCCGCCGTGCAGCATGAGGAGGCGCGCGAGAGCGGGTAGCGTTGGTGGCGACCGATGAGGCTCGCCACTCCACTCGCGATCGTCGCCCTCGCCGCCGCGCTGCTCGCCGGCTGCGGCGGCTCGTCCTCCGGCAGCGGCTCGACCGGCTCGTCCACCGCGCCGAAGGGGAGCGGCGCGACCGCGCCGGTCGGGGCCTCGGCGCAGAAGTGCGAGACCCAGGCGGTCGACGCCGGTGAGCTGCAGGCCAGCGAGGTCTCCTGCGAAGAGGCGCGGCGGCTGATGTTCGCCTGGCTGCGGCAGCCGAGCTGCGCCGGGCCGAAGGGCGCCTCGCACTCCGCCTGCACGGTCTAGTCCTACCGCTGCCTCGGCACGGCCACCGCCCGTGGCCTCGCCGTCAGCTGCGCCCGCCGCGGCCACGCGATCGCCTTCATCGCCAAGCGCGGCTAGCGCTAGCGCTCAGGTCGAGAGGCGGCCGGCGATCCGCGACGCCGGGTCGAAGAAGAGGATCAGCCACATGTAGGTGGCGGCGCTGGGAGCGAAGATCGCGACCGGGATCGAGAACAGGAAGACGCCGGCGATGTAGCCCGAGCGGATCAGCGACTCGCGCAGGGTCGCGTCGTCGATCGAGGTGAGCCCGGCGTGGCGGGCGTCGGCGGTCATCAGCATCCCGATCAGCACCACCGCCGAGAGGTTGATCGCGTAGACGATCACCCCGGCGGATTTGCTCCCGTACTCGCCCAGCACCTCGCTGCTGAAGGGGATCAGCACGACGAAGGCCAGGTAGAGGATGTTGAGGGCGATCAGCCTGCCGTCGAAGGCGGTCACTTCGCCGAAGAAGCGATGGTGGACGACCCAGAAGCGCCCGATCACCGCGAAGCTGATCCCGTAGGCGAGGAAGTGTTCGTGCTGTTCCCAGATCGCGTTCGCGATCTCGCCGTCCTTCAGCGCTGTCGGGGATGTGCAGGCTCAGCACCAGCAGCGTGATCGCGATCGAGAAGACGCCGTCGCTGAAGGCGACGATCCGCGAGAACTCGATCTCGTTCCCCTCGCGCTGTTTCGCCTTCGCTTGCTCTGCTCACCGCGGCATCATCGACCCCGGGCGCGACGGAACCGCGAGCGACCGATCCCTCCTAGAATGGCCAACGCCCGCCGGCGTAGCTCAGTTGGTAGAGCACTTCATTCGTAATGAAGGGGTCCTCGGTTCAAGTCCGAGCGTCGGCTCTCATAGCTCACGATTGGCTGGCGCGCAGCCCAGCCCTGAGCAGCTCGCATGCGGTGCCGTTGTTGCGGGTTGCGGGGTGACCCTCAGTCCGGAATGGGGGAATAAAGCACGAGGCCTAATGGGCGAGGAGATCGGGCGGGGCGGTGAGCGATGATCGAGCTATTCGAGCTTGATGCTGATGCCCGTCCGCGGGGACAGCAGCCTTCCCGGCTTCGGTCGCTGCTTGACGACCTTTTCCTTAGCCGCCTTTACGCCGTTTTTCCTCGCGATCAGTCCAACCCCGCAGCCGGCGGCCCAGACCGCCTTTTTGGCTGCGGACAACTTCTTACCCGTGAGATCTGGAACGACGCAACGTGCTGTGGCCGGCGGGACCACGGCCTGGCCCACCGGAGCCACCGGAATCACGGGGGGTGCCGGAACAGGCGGGGTCACGGGAGTCGTTTCAGATTCGACGTCCGCGTTGTAGCCGAAGGTGAAGGGATATTTGTATTCGTTCGAGCGGCTCGCGGGTTTCACCGGATTGCAGGACAGGGAAGAAGAAGGTGTAGGTCGATTCACCTTCGAGCGCGGTGAACTAACCGTTCTGCGGGATATTCAGCTCGATGTATTCCCCGATGTGAATCGGAAGGCTCGTAGGCCAGGGTTTCGATTTCGTTGCCGGCGGGGGTCACGGAACCCGTCGATGCCGTCACCGTGTAGGTGCCATCGCCATTTTTGCGCAGCACGTTGAGGCTGTAGCCGGGCGTCGCGGAGGACCCTTTGACCCGCCAGCGGACGACCGTTCCGTCGACCGGGGAGGCGATCTCCACGGACGGTGCATCTGTGGTCAGCAGCATCTCGCCGCAGCCACCTTCACTCGCCAGCTGTACCCGGGGCTCGCCCGGGCCGGTGAGCGCCGGTCCGAGCGTCAAGGTTTCGGCCCGGGCGACACCGGCGAGAGCCAAGACTGCGATGCAGGTTCCGAGTGCCGCCGGAATCGCGCGGCGGCGAAGCCTCTTTTTGCTCTTGGGCATGGAGCGTCATCGGCAGGCACCAAGCCGATCATGAGCAAGGATCTATGTCGGCCGACTGTGCGGATCGCCGTCGTATGGCGCGGCAACTCGGATCTGCGGCCGCGCTTCTGGACGTTGGAGCGCGAGAAGTCGCTCTCACCGGTCAAGGTTGCCGCCCCAGGTTCCGATTGATGGAGAGTGGTATCCGGACTGAGCCAGCGCGAGCGAAGGACCGTCCTTGTCGGCGGCCTCCTTGCCCTCTGCCTGCTCGCCGCCTTCACCGCGCACGTCGTGGTCGGGCTTGGCGGCTCCGGCACCGATGCGCTCTTCAACACCTGGATCTACAACGCCCTGATGCTGACGAGCGCCGCCGCCTGTCTGCTGCGGGCCGCGCTGATCCGCCGCGAGCGGGTTGCCTGGGCACTGCTTGGCGTCGGCTTGCTGCTCTACACCGGCGGAGAAATCTATTACGCGGCGGTGCTCGCCGGGACGGCCTCGGTGCCGATCCCCTCGCCCGCCGACGGCGGCTACCTCGCCTTCTATCCGCTCGCCTATGCGGCGCTGATCGTCCTCCTGCGGGCGAGGATCGGGGCCTTTCCGGTCGCGCGGTGGCTGGACGGCGCGATCGTCGGCTCCGCCGTCGCGGCGCTGGCGGCGGCGCTCGCGCTCGGGCCGATCGTCGATGCCTCGAGCGAAGGCTCAGACGCTCGCCGTCGCAACCAACCTGGCCTACCCGATCGCCGACCTGACCCTGTTGACGATGGTGGCAACCGCCGCCTCGTTCACCGGCTGGCGACCGGGGCGCAGCTGGACGGTCCTCGGCGCCGGCCTCCTGCTGCTCGCCGTCTCCGACGGCGTCTATCTGCTGCAGGCCGCCCAGGGCACCTACGTCGAAGGCACGATTCTCGACGCCGGCTGGCCGTGCGGCGTTCTGCTGGTGGCCTGCGCGGCGTGGATCGAGCCGGGCACCACGGAGCCACTGCGATCACGGGCGGTGCGGATCATCGCGATACCGGCCGCCGCGGCCCTGGTCGCGATCTGCATTCAGGCAGCCGAACGATTCGCCACGGCCCCCACCGCAGCGGCAGTCATCTCCCTGCTCACCCTGATCGCGGTCGTCGTGCGCCTGGTCCTCTCGTTGCGCGAGAGCCAGGGGGAAGCCCGCACGAGCGCGCAAGAGTCGCGCACCGACGAGTTGACCGGGCTGCCCAACCGCAGGGCGCTGATGCTGGACCTGGAGCGCGCGATAGCACGCCGGCCCGCGACCGGGTCCCTTCGGCTCCTCGCGCTGTTCGACCTCGACGGCTTCAAGCTCTACAACGACACCTTCGGCCACCCGGCCGGCGACGCCCTGCTGGCGCGACTCGGCGGGCGACTGGAGCGCTTCGCCGCCTCGCAAGGCGGCGCCTACCGGCTGGGTGGCGATGAGTTCTGCCTTCTCGCCGAGTGCACGGCGGCGGAGGTCGACGCGATCATCGCCGGCGCCGCGCGGCGCTCTCCGAGCGCGGCGAGGGCTTCGCGATCACCGCCTCGCAGGGCAACGTCCTGCTTGCCGAGCGAGGCCGGCTCGGTCAAAGAGGCGATGCAGCTCGCCGACCGGCGGATGTACGCGAACAAGGTCAGCGAGCGGACCTCGGCCGGCTCGCAGTCGCGCGACGTGCTGCTGACGGCGCTGCGCGAGCGCCAGCCGCGAGCTGGCCGAGCAAGCCGTGATGTCGCCGAGCTGGCGCTGGCGGTCGCCGAGGAGCTGGGAATGGAGGCCGAGCAACGCGATGAGACCCTCCGCGCCGCGCAGCTGCACGAGACGGGGAAGATGGCGATCCCCGACGCGATCCTGAACAAGCCCGGCCCGCTCGAGGAGCCCGAGTGGGAGTTCGTCCGCCAGCACACCCTGATCGGCGAGCGGATCATCGCCTCGGCGGCGGCGCTCGTGCCGGTCGCGCGCCTGGTTCGCTCGAGCGGCGAGCGCTGGGATGGCAGTGGCTACCCGGACTCCCTGCGCGGCGAGCAGATCCCGCTCGGCGCGCGGGTGGTCGCCGTTTGCGATGCCTACGCGGCGATGGTCTCAGAGCGCCCCTACAGCGTCGCGATGCGTCCCTCGCGAGCGCTCGAAGAGCTACACCGCAGCGCCGGCTCGCAGTTCGACCCGAAGGTCGTTGCGGCCTTCGAGCAGGTCGCCGCACAGCGCGGCCTCCGGCTTCGTATCTGAAGCGAGGGTCGGGGTGAGACGACGCGAGCCGCGTCCACTCGGCCCTGATTCGAACTGAGGTTGGGATGGCCGGAGTGGGTGAGTCTAAGCCCGACCGCGTAACCGTCGCCTGCGCCCAGGCCAGCGCGCACCGCCTGCGTCCGTGAGGTCAATCGCGCCAGTCGACCTCGAAGTGCCCGATTGGCTCGTCGAAGCCCTTCGCGGCGAGGGGGCCCGCGTCGGAGAACCGGATTCCCTTTCCGCGGCAGAGGTCGTGCACCCCGGATGAGACGACGATGCAATCTGGCTCTGCGCATGCGCAGAGCCGCGCGGCCTGCTGCACAGCCGCTCCGAAGAGATCGTCCTGCTCGGTTACGGGCTCTCCCGCGGCCACCCCGATGCGCACCCGCAGTCCCGACTGCTCACCGGCGTTGAGCTCTGCAAGCGCCCGCTGGATCTGCACCGCCGCGCCGACCGCTTGGGAGGCCGCGTCGAACGCCGCCATGATCCCATCCCCGGTGTGCTTGACCTCGCTGCCGCCGAACTGCGCCAAGCCAGAGCGCACTACCCCGTCGTGTTGGCGAACCAGCTGCATGGCCTCGCGATCGCCCAACTGTTGGGTGAGACGAGTGGAGTCGACCATGTCGGTGAAGAGGATCGCTCGGAAGGCGCTTTCTACGTAGGGCTCGCCCGGGGGGTGAGTATTGAGCCGGCCGAAGAACCCTCGAATGCCCGCCTCGTCGACTTCGACCACGTTCACCGGGAGCAACCCGTGCGAGGCGCTGTGGGCTGCCTCGACGGACTCCTTGTCGGGACCCTCGACGAGGCAAAAGCCGCTGCCGGCCGCTTCTTCGAACCAGTAGGTGACGAAGCGCACGCCGAAGCGCTCCTGCACCTCGAGATCGCGCAGGTGGGCGGCTGCGAGATCGGCAGCCGTCGCATCCGGAAGGTCGTGGCGATCCATGTAAAGCGGCATCGCAATCGAACTGTACTCCGCCACCGCGCACGGATAGCGCGGACTCCTTTTCCAGACGCACCGGGAAGCCTCGGGCTTGCACCTCTGGGCTAGGCTCTCCAGACGTGAGCCTCTTCAGCTACGCGCTTCGTGTCCACGAGAAGCTCTACAAGGCAACCGATGGGCGGATCGGGCATCGCCTGCTCGGCGTACCGACCCTGCTGCTGAGGACCACCGGCCGCCGCTCGGGCGTGACGCGGACGAACGGCCTGGTCTACGCCCCCGACTACACGCGATCCAGCCGAGCGTCATTCGTGAAGCGTGCCCACCTCGACCGCCGCAATGCTCACCTCGTCGACCGATACGGTGCTGGACGGCGTCGTCGTGTCACACGCGAGAGTGAGCGTGGCCGGAGCGCTGACCGTCTGCGTCCACAACGTAGAGACGATCTTGCGGTCAGAGGTTCCCGTCAGATTTACGTTCACGAATTGGCCGTTGCCTCCGGAAGTGTCAAGGAGGACGCACTCGGCGTTCGAGCTGCCGCTGCCGGTGCTGATGAGCCGCCCGACCCCCGTGATGATGTAGCTGCCGGGGGTGACGTTGGCGGCGCCGAATTCAGCGCCCGACTGATTGATCTGAGTCGTGATCATGCTCGGTTGGTCGAAGTAACCGTCACTCGGACCCCGGGGACCCGCTTCTCCCTTCACCCCGGGGTCGCCCTTCGGACCCCGTATGCCGGTCGGCCCGCGAGCGTCGCTTTCGCTTTTTTGCTCAATTTGAGCGGGGTGACCGCTTCTTTTTTCAACTGCTACGGGTGCGCTTAACGCAGTACCTCCGCTGGTTTTCATTTGCCACCTGCGGCAGATGCGAGATGGCACCGACGGCCACCCCGAGCCCCGCTAGGTAGCTCCGCTAGATCTCATTGCCGCCCAGCCGCGTCGGGTGCTGACCGAGGCCAGGGAAGCTGCGGCAAGCATCACGATGAGCTGGAAGCCGATCGAGACGACCACGCTCAGTACTCCGAAAGGACCGTTGCCTTCGGCGGCCAGAGCGGATGCGTCGAGGGTCAGGGCTGCGACGTAGAGGGCCGTCGCCACCGCGATCAGCGCCATCGCCGCCGTTACCAGCGTTCCGCAGGCGAGCGCTGCGACCAGACCCCGGCGCCGAACCCTAATCGTGAAGAGCCCATTCCTCGCAGCCAATGCGCAGACCCCTCCACTGACGAGGCCTACCAGTATCCAAGCCCCGAATGCCACCCCGGCCGCGGTGTGTGAAATGGACCGCGCCGAGTGCGCGAGCACCACCAGGGCCAAGGTGGCGATGGCGAAGAGCGCCACGCTGCCGAGCGCCAACCCAGTTGCTCTACCCACAGCTCGGGCCCGACGTGCCTGGCGCAACGCGGTAACGACCAGCGGCAGCGCCCCGGCAAGGATCGCGATCGAGGCGATGATCGCCAGGATCTGCACGGCGACGTGGGCACCGCCGAGCGCCAGATGGGCATCGCCCGCCTTCGAGAACGGATGATCCTCGGTCGTCTTGTAGAAGCCGAAGCCGGCGGCCGCAAACGCGATCCAGCACATCAGCACGCCGCTGGCGGTGGCACGTAGGCGATCCTCCGAGCTGAGCGCCGTCGCCATGCCAGCGGGCGGGCGGGCGTGTGCGAGGAGCGCTCCGCGCAAGAGGTCGAAGGTCGCTCGCGGGCCGGCCGGCGAGTCCTCGACCAGCGCCGCCATCTCCTCGCCGTAGCGACGGCGAAATGCGAGCGGATAGAGCGCCAGCGCCGCCTTTTGCGCTCGCCGGTTCATGCTGGCTCCGCTGCGATTCGCAGCCGATCGAGGCCGGTGTGAACTACCCGGCCCAACATCTCAAGCTGCTCGCTGAGCGCCGCACTGCCCTCGCTGGTCAGCCGGTAGGGCTTGCGCCGATCCTCGGCCGGCATCGGCTCGATCAGTCCTTTCCCCTCCAGCCGCGACAGCGCCCCGTAGAGAGTGCCGGGACCGAGCTTTACGCCGGACACCTCCTCCACGTCCTGGGTGATGGCGTAGCCGTGCTTTGGGCCCTCGGCCAAGCTGGAGAGGACGAGGAGCCCCGGATCGGTAGAACGCTCGCTGATGTATCGCATTGCGTAATAGTAGCGGGCCGCCGCTTCCCGCGTCCCGGAGGTCCCCCTCCTGACGTTTCGCCGGCGTGGATTCGGGCACTACGTCGGGAGATCGGGCATCACATCGGAAGCCCAAACCAACCGAGAGGGACCACTTGACCATCGTAGGCATTCTCGTCGTCATCATCCTGATCCTGCTCGCCATCTATCTCTTCCAACGCATTCGCTAGCTGGCAGGCCGACTAGCCGCAGCGACGATGCCCGGGCAGGTTCTGGCCTTCGAGGTAGAGGAGTTCGACTTTCGGTGGTTCCCCGCCAAGCCATAGACGGATCCTCGAGAGTGCTTCGGGCGGCAAACACCGCTACGTCTTGAGGGGGGAGCCCTCTCTGGAGGCAATGTGGATTCAGAAATGTCTCTACCCGGTCGACGTCCTGAGAACACACGGTTCAGGCGCCAGCTCGAACACCGCGCCTGTCGCTACAAGGCCAGCGAGGCGGCCTTGAGATGCAGCGTCTCCAGCCGGCGCAGCTGAGAGGTCGCGCGCTCGGCCAGCGCGCTCAACTCGAAGCGCTCAAGCTCATCGGCGTGGGTTTGCTCGAGCGCCCGCCACAACCGCCGCTTGCCGGCGACGCCGATCTGCAGCAGCTCCAGCTCATCGAGCCGGCTGAGCGGGGAGTAGCCACGCAGCTGCCCGTTCAGCTTCATCCGGCCGAGCCTCTCTCCGAGCAGGGCGGCGAGAGGTTTGAGCCTGCTCTCGCCGACCCCGAGCTGCTTCATGACCGCCTTCAGCGTCTCGCGGTCGGCCTCGATTTCGACGCAGATCTCCGTCAGGGCCGGCCCGAACTCGGGGTCGCCTTCATTGCTCCCTCGCAACCGCCGCGCCATCTCGACACCCAGGGTCGATCCCGCGAGGTGGTCGTTGAGATAGATCGCCAATCGCCCCATGCGCTGTGGGTACCCGGTCTTTCTGGATTCAGTCGGTGCAGCGCGGCATCCGTCGAAGGCCGGGGCTCCCTGCCCGCCTTATCTGGGCGGTGGCGCCGGGATCGGGCTCTGTGCGAGTGCCCGCGCCGCGGCGAGCAGGTTGGAGTTAGCGTGCAGCGGCCGCGCGCTGGGTCTCGAGCTGAGCCTCGGTGAGCCTCTTGATCCGCCTGCACCCGGTTTCGTTAAAGCAGCAAAGGGTAAGAAAGTCGAATCGGGTTGTGAGGGAGTTGGAACCGCTCGCACGGCTCTCTTGGCTCTAGGACTACCGGGAGCAGAGAAGCCGCGCCGATCAACTGGCCGCCGAAAACCGGCGCGAGCCGCGCGAGCCCCACTAGAGGAGGAACTATGTCCACCGTGTTGATCGTGATCATCGTCGTCTCCGTCCTCGTCCTCGTCGGGCTGCTTGTCGCGGCCGCTTCCCGGCGCAAACACGCGAAACAGATCGGCGCGGCCCAGGTCCAGGCCCAACACGACGACGTCTCCCACCACCGCGACCAGGCGAAGGACGCTCGGGCCGAAGCCGAGTTGGCGGAGGAGCGGGCCAAGCGGGCCGCCGCCGAGGCCGACCTCGATGAGCGCAAGGCGGCAGAGCGCGAGCAAGAGCTCGAGAGCAGCGACGACTAGAGCCTTGACCGATCTCGTCCTGGGACCGCTGCTGCGCTACGTCTCCGACACCGAGGCGACCGTCTGGGTCGAGACCGACGACGCCTGCGAGGTCGCGGTCCTCGGCGCGGTGCGAGCCGACCTTCAGGGTCGAGGGCCACCACTACGCGCTGGTCCGGGTCGAAGGGCTGAAGCCGGGCCCGAGCACCCCTACGACGTGCGCGCTCGACGGCGAGGTGCGCTGGCCGGAGCCGACTCGCGGCCTGCCCCCGAGTGTCGTTCGCACGCTCGGCGGCGAGGGGCGCCGCTCGACATCGGCTTCGGCTCCTGCCGGGTCGCCGTCCCCCACGAGCCGCCCTACACGAAGAGTCGAAGGACGGCACGAAGACGGGCACGAGGTCGACGCGCTCTGGGTCCTGGCGCAGGACAATCGCCCGCGACGACGCGAGCAGCTGGCCCGACCTCCTCTTCCTGCTCGGCGACCAGGTCTACGTCGACGAGGGCAGCCCGGGGACGCGGGCGAAGATCGAGGAGCGGCGCGGCACCGGACGCCGAGCCGGGCGACGAGGTCACCGACTTCGAGGAGTACACCTGGCTCTACCAGGAGAGCTGGCGCGAGCCGCTGATCCGCTGGCTGCTTCGCCGAACGTCTCGACCTCGATGCTCTGGGACGACCACGACATGTCCGACGACTGGAACATCTCGCGCTCCTGGGTCGAGGAGATGCGCGCAGCGCTCCTGGTGGCACCGGCGCGCGATCGGCTGCATCGCCAGCTACTGGATCTACCAGCACCTCGGCAACCTCTCGCCGGCGGCGCTCGACGAAGACGAGATCTACGCGCGGTGCGCGGCAACCAGCACGCCGACGAGGTGCTCTTCGACTGGGCGAGCGGATCGAATCGACCGGCGCCGGGGACCGCTGGAGCTTCTGCCGCGACCTCGGCGGGACCCGCGCGATCTTCGTCGACTCGCGCGCCGGCCGGGTGCTCGACGAGGGCGACCGGCGGATGGTCGACGACGAGGAGTGGGACTGGATCGTCGACCAGACCGAGGGCGACTTCGACCACCTGCTGATCGCGACCACCGTGCCCTGGCTGCTCTCCCCCGGCCTCGACCGGCTCGAGGCCTGGAACGAGCGGGTCGTGCGACGGCGCCCACGGCACGGCCGCGGCCGCGCGCGGCGCGAGAAGCTGCGGCGCGCGGTCGACTTCGACCACTGGGGCTCCTTCTGCGACTCCTTCCGAGCGCTGCGCGACCTGCTCGGCGACGTCGCCGCCGGCCAGCGCGGCGCAGCAGCCGGCCTCGATCGTCGTCCTCTCCGGCGACGTCCACCACGCCTACCTCATGCGAGGTCGGCTGGCCGCCGGGCGAGCCGCGGCCGCAGCCCCGATCTACCAGGCGGTCTGCTCGCCCTACCGCAACCCGCTCTCGAAGCAAAGAGCAGCGGGTGTCCGGGCCGGCTTCGGCCGGCCCTTCACGCCAGTCGCCGCGGCGCCTCGCGCGCCTGGCCGGCGCGCCCGACCCGGGCATCCGCTGGCGCCTCCTCGACGGGCCCTGCTTCGACAACCAGGTGGCGACCCTGCGCCTCGACGGCCGCGAGGCGTCGATGCGCCTCGACAAGACCATTCCCGGCAGGGACGGCGAGCACGCGCTCGAGCCGAGCTTCGAGCGACGGCTGACCTGACCTTGCTCCACGGCCGCCATTGAGCATCACGGCGGTGAACACCGTCGTCTGGCCGCCGCCGCCGATCTATGCGTTTGAACTTGCTAAAACCGGGAACTGCGACAAGATGTAGATCGAGGTAAGGGCGGGCAGAGGCGGAGGCGCATCTGAACGAGAAGGAGTGACGACCATGGCTCAGACCAAAGCCCGACCGTCGACGAAACGCTCTCAAGGCCGGAAACGTTCCCCGGCCCCCAAAAAAGCCCAGACGAACTCCAGTCGTTCTTCCGGCAACCGCGGCTCAAACGGAAAAGCTCGCGTCGGCGCTGCTCGAGATGCGGTTGAGAGCTCAGCCAAGGACGCCGGCCAAGCGGTGAGCAAGGCCGCGAGCAACGCGAAGACTCCGTTGCTCGCCGGCGGTGCGGCGCTCGCCGGGGCCGCGGGTGGCGTGGCGATCGGCGCCATGCGCTCCCGTCAATCGCATTCCCACAACGTGCTGGGGCTGAAGATGCCTCAGGGCAAGCGGGTCAAGATCAGGTCACGGCGATGTCGCCAAGGCGGCGAGGGAGGTTGGGACTCTCAGCCAGCATGTGTCCGAACTCGCGACGGAGCTGCGACACGTTCGCGAAAACAGCAATGGGGGCAAACGTCGATCGCCCGTGGAGGTGGTTCTCGACGGCCTGACGGCACGGCATTGAAACCAGCCACAGCGCGAGAACATTGGCCCGATTCGCCCTGTCTGGCCCTTGGCCCAGATTCGAACCGCTGATCCAGAAGCCCGGCCCGAGCAGGCGGGTTCAATGCTCCGGCGGGGCACCAAATGTCGATGACATTCACCTTTTCGGGTCGAGGCACCCCCCGGCGGGTGGCTCAACGTCGAGGTTTGGTGGAGACGTCGGCCTGGTTGTAGCGGCAGCCGAGTGCTACGAGTCGCCCTAACGCGGTCCCCAACCGAAAGGAAGGAAGCCCGATGGAGATCCAGTTCGTCACCAGCATCGCGGTCATCGCACCCGATCCCGGCCGGTCGCAACAGCTCTATCTGGAGACCCTCGGGCTGCCGCTCGCCGACGAGAGCGGATCCGGCTACTTCCACAGTGAAGACGTCGAGGGGACGCGGCACTTCGGCATCTGGCCGCTGGCCCAGGCCGCCCATGCCTGTTTCGGCCAAGACCAGTGGCCCGAGCATCTGGCGACCCCTCAGGTCAGCATCGAGTTCGAGGTCGCGGACCGGACCGCTCTCGATGCTGCGGCCGAGGAGCTCGCCGCCGCCGGGCACGACCTGCTGCACCCGCCTCGCGAGGAGCCGTGGGGCCAGGTCGTCGCACGGCTGCTCTCGCCAGAGGGAGCGATCGTCGGGGTCTCCTTCGCCCCGAGCCTGCATTGAGCACGGATTCCGCCCAGCATTTGGGCGTTGCCGTCAGATCAAGAGGGAAGACGGAGCAAGGGTGACGGCCCACCGCCGC
Organism: uncultured Solirubrobacterales bacterium; assembly: GCA_963739875.1. GTDB lineage: Bacteria > Actinomycetota > Thermoleophilia > Solirubrobacterales > 70-9 > VAYN01. The sequence goes on along the minus strand of CAVUCD010000009.1, from coordinate 287,149 downwards.
GGTCCCGTGCGCCCGTGTCGACGATGTCGCCGTTTCACGCACGGCGCCCTAGATATGGAAGCCGTGGAGCCACGGTGCTACGGCTCCCATGTATAGCTCGGCGAAACCGTGTCCCAAAATATGTCCCCAACGCTGCAGTTCTGTATCGAACTCGGCCAAACTCCTTGGACGAAATCGTGCCCAAATGGCCCAGATTCAGCTCTAGAAGGCGTTCGTAATGAAGGGGTCCCCGGTTCAAATCCGGGCGTCGGCTTACTGGGCGTGGCTCACGCCTACTACTACTTTCCTTCGAAGCGGTACTCGGACTGCCACTGGTCCTTGAGATCGCCGTGAGCGGTCCAAAACATCTCCGAGATGTTGTTCGGGTCGAAGTCCGTTCCCGGTTTGACCTGGCCGACGATCGTGACGCTGGCAGCGTGGACGTTGTCATCGCCGACCCCCTCGGCGATCAACGTCGCGGCCGCACGGAGGGCGGCCTTGCCGATTGAGAGGGACGCCAGCACGGGCACCGGGTTGTCGGCGAAGCCGCCTCCGGTGAAGAGGATCGTCCCCCGGCCGGCCCCGCGCAGAGCCGGCGCGACGACCTGGGCAGCGACCACTCCGCCGAGCACGTCGATGTCGTAGGCGGTGCGCAGGTGCTCGACGGTCGAAGTGAGGATGTCGTCCGGCGCCAACATCGAGGCGTTGTAGACGACGACGCCTGGAGCATTCTCCGCCCCATATATGGCCTCCAACTTGGTCCGGTATGAGTCGAGGTCGGCGATATCGGCAACGGCCGTGTCGATGCCGATGCCCTCGCCTCGCAGTTCCTCAGCCAGCTGCTCCAGCTTCTCGGGATCCCGAGCGAGCAAAGTCGCGCGGAATCCCTCGCGTCCAAAGCGACGGACGATCGCCGCCCCGACGCCCGGGCCGGCGCCAATCAGCAACAGGTGGCCGTGGTCGATGTTCTCGCGGGTGGTCATATTTGTCCTCCTCTGGGATCGGTCGAGCTTCGGCGAACGGCGAGTGAGCTCACTGCACCTGAATTGGGTGAACTCCCGCAAGGGAGTCCAAGGTGTTCAGGCTACCCAGCGCCACCCGAGGAGATTGAATTGCCGATCAGGGTTCCGCGCCCGACCGCCTGGCCTGTTCAGCCACGCGGTCGGACCCAGGCCCGGGCTACGGCAGGATGTAGTTGAAGGTGAGGTCTGACGTGCCGTCGCTCATCGGTTTCGAGGTAAAGCTGCCGAGAGCGCCGTTGTATTTGCCAGTCCCCCCGGTGATGGCTCCGGAGACACCGACTTCAGTGAAGATTTCCTTGCTGCCTGCGCTCAGCGCGAAGGTGCCGCCGGGGGCGATCACGGTGCCGTTGCAGGTGCCTTCGAGACCTCCACCCGAAGAGGGCTGAGTGGCGAAGCAGACGGCTTTGAGTTCGCCGACCGTCGTTTTCCCTGAGTTCTGCAGCGGAAACGAGATGGTGGTGCCGCTGCCGGGGACAAAGCCTTTTTTGGCATTCCCAATCGGGGTCAGGGTGCCGGAGTTGGCGGGTTCGATCAGCGTCAGAGTTCCTTCTTCACCGTGTGACTTGGACGATCCGCAGCCGGCCAGCAAGGCCAGCGCCGCCACCAATCCCAATGCAAGTACCGCGGTCTGCCTGCGCTTCATTAAATCTCCCGTCTGTAGGAAAACAGCCTTTTTCTGACATTCGCTGATTCGCGTTGAACCTCGGGCGAGTCACCGGCGCAAACTCTCATCGCCCGCCATGCCACCAGTCGCCGGCGATTGCGTCAATACGTGATCTGACGTATAACGACACCGGTTTGTCGAGGGGAGCGGTGGCCGCGACCGATGGAGCAGGTACGCCAATCAGACTTTCGCCAGGTGCTCGATCTGATCGGGGAGTGCGAGGACGCGGCCGATCCTCCTTCGTTTGGAAAAGCCGCCCTGGGGGTGGCCCGGCTGGTACCGGGCGCCGTGGCGTTCAACGAGATCGACCTGGCGAAGCGAACCGCGACGGCGGTCAAAGACCGCCCGGGGCTCGGCGGGGCCGCGAGCGTCGCCGAATTCGCCCGCCTCGCCCACCAGAACCCGCTGGTGGTGCACGGGCGCTTCGGCGATCCACCGCTGACGATCTCCGACACCTTGAGTGCCCGCTCCTTTCGCGCGCTGGAGCTCTATGAGGTGGTCTTCGCCCCCAACGACTTCGAGGACCAGATCGCCATTCACCTCAGTCCGGTTCCCAATCGCGTCGCCGGGATCGCGATCAATCGCGAGCGCCGTGGCTACTCCGCCCGCGACCGGGCGCTGCTCGAGCTGCTGGCGCCTCACCTGAGCCGCGCCTATGCGCATTCTCTCGAGCGGGCGCGAGCCGCGGCGGTGCGGGCGATGTTGGAGCGCGGCCTGGGCGATGCCGGCACAGGGGCGATCGTGATCAACCCCGACGGCTCGATCGATCGCATCGACGAACACACCGAAGCGATTCTGCGGCGCTACTTCGGAGCCACGGCTGGGGGCGAAATTCCCACGCCCATCCGCGAGTGGCTGGCGCTCGAGGAGGGCTCCCGGGGACGCTTCGAGGCCGAGGACGGCAAGGGACGGCGGCTCTCGATAAGGCTGGTGACACACGGAGGCGGCGGCGCCCCTTGGCGGGCGCTGCTGCTCGATGAGTGGGGCCCCGATCCGGCGCCGGGCGAGCTTCGCGCATTCGGGCTGACCGCACGTGAGGCCGAGGTACTCGCCTGGGTCGCGCGCGGAAAGAGCGATGCGGCGATCGGCAACCTGTTGTCGATCAGCCCACGAACCGCCAACAAGCACTTGGAGCACGTCTATCGCAAGCTTGGAGTGAGCAGTCGCGCCGAGGCGGTGGCGAAGGCGAACTCGCGTTTCGGCGGCTCCAGCGCCTGACTAGACGCCGCTCTCCACTGCAAGGTGCCCATCTTGCTCGGCGCTCATCAGCACCTGATAGTCGGCTTCGTTCTGATCCGCGTAAGCCTCGGAGAACTCGGCGATCGCGCGGTCGAAGACGTCGCTCTTGCCGAGGTAGGCGGCGATCGCCTGGCGATCTCCGGTGCGGGCGTGGGCGCGGGCCAGGCTCCAGCCGCAGAGACCGGCGTAGCCGGCCATCGTCTGCGCGCCCATCGACTCGATCTCGGCCGACCCCTTGCCGTCCCAGAGCTGACGCACGTAGAAGTCGCGTTTCTTGCCGTCGAGCCCTTTGACCGTCAGCCAGCCGAGCAGAACGTCGCCGGCGGCCTGCGTCAGCCGCTGGCCGGCGACCACCCGATGGCCGTGCTGGCGGAAGCGACTGGCGCCGGCGAAGGGCTCCAGCACCGAGGGGCCGGCTTCCTTCATCTGCAGGAAGAGCGGGTCGCCCTGGTCGCGGCCGAGCAGCAGGGCGATCCAGGCGCGGGTGCCGACGCTGCCGACGCCGACGACCTTGTGGGCGGCGTCGACGTAGTGGTAGCGCTCGGCCAGGACCGCGGCCTGCTCGTCGAGGCTCTCCCTGTATCGGCCCAGCAGGCCTTTGATCATGTCGCCGATCTCGGCGGGCGCGCGGCCTTCTCGTTCAGCGAGTTGGTCGATCGGCACCAGCAGCGGCGGGCGGCTGGCGATCCGCAGCTCGCCGTCGACGGTCTCGGTCAGCTTCTCGAGTGCGCGCAGGCTGTCCTTGTTGCGGGCCTTGGCGAGGTTCTTCTCGAGTCGACGGCGATCCTCCTTCGTGACCCTGCTCTGCCAGCGGGCGGCGATGTCGGCGACGCTGAGGCGGGAGTACCAGACGTCGATCTCGTTCATCGCCGCGAACTCGGCCATCGCCGTGCGGTAGGCGCCGACCGAGGCGAGGACGGCGGCCTGCCGGTCGGCCGCTTTGAAGCCGCGGTCGCGGGCGCCGATCGCGACGCTGGCGGCGAGGCGCTTGACGTCCCACTCGAAGGGGCCGGGCAGCGTCTCGTCGAAGTCGTTGATGTCGAAGACGAGCTGGCGGTCGGGGGCTTGGAAGACACCGAAGTTCGAGAGGTGTGCGTCACCGCAGAGTTGGACGCGAAGGCCAGAGTCGGGGCTCGCACCCAGGTCGGCGGCCATGATCGCGGCGGCGCCCCGGTAGAAGGTGAAGGCGGAGGCGAGCATGCGCCCGTAGCGGACCGGGATCAGCTCCGGAACGCGGGTCTCGTCCTGCTCGGCAAGAACCTCGAGCGGGCCAACTCTGTCTGGACCCGGCTTCCAGTCCGCCTGCGAAGAGCGGGAGACGATCTTCCTCGCCTCCTTGCCCCCGGCCGCAGCCTCTCGAGGAGAGGGCTTGGCAGCAGGGATGTCTTTCTTGGTGCTCGCGTGCATGCGTGGGCCTTTCCGAGGAAGCGTTCGCGGTCGATCACGCCTTGTCGGGCAAGTATCCCCCTGACGCACCAATTACCAAGGGAAACGGGATCGACGATGCCGGACGGGCTCATCCCTAGTCACTATCGGGACTGAACTGGCCGAAGGATCGACGTCCCCGGCATCGATCTCATGGGCGAGGACCTGGCGTGCCCGGCGGCTGCCGGGGTCGAGGACTCCCGAGCCGGCCGCGCGTGAAATCGAGCTGCCGCCTTTGCCGCGAAGGACGAACGCGCAGCCGACCGCGATCACCGCTCCGATGATCGGGCCGGCGACGTAGACCCAGTAGCTGCGTGAAGTCGCCGCTGACGAGGGCCGGGCCGAAGGAGCGGGCGGGGTTCATCGAGACGCCGCTGACCGGCGCCGCCCAGAGGCCGGCGAGGGCGATGTAGCCGCCGACGCCGAGGGCGGCGATCGCGCCGACGTTCTGGGCCGCCGAGGCGGTGCCGAGGATGACGCTGACCAGGTCGCGGTCAGCGCTACCTCCATCAGGAACGCCTGCCAGTTCGCGTAGCCGGGCCCGGGCAGCGTCGCCCCCAGGTGCTCGACGTTGCCGAAGACCGCCAGCAGGAAGAGGCAGGCGAGGGTCGCGCCGATCAGCTGGACGACGACGTAGCCCGGCAGGCGTTTCCAGGGGAAGTCGCCGCGCAGCGCGAAGGCGAGAGAGACCGCCGGGTTGAGATGGGCGCCGGAGACGGCGCCCATGAAGAGGATGATCGCCAGCACCATCAGGCCCGGGCGCGACCACCGCGGCGGGCAGGCTGATCTGGCCCTTCGCGTGGAGCAGGCCACCGCCGGCGGCGACCAGGACCAGGATGAAGGTCCCGAGAAGCTCGGAGAAGAGCCGCCGCCACTCCTGGCGCGGATCGTCGAAGTCCTTGCGGTCGCCGAACTCGAGCGCCAGCAGGTGCCGCGCTCGGGGGTCAGTGGGATGCCGGCGAGGTCGGAGGCGGTCGGCTCCGGCGGCGCTTTGGTCGGCTCCGCCATCGATCAGAACGGCAGCTCGTCCTCGAGCGAGGAGACGGCGTAGTCGGCGCCCGCCTCGCGGAGCTGGTCGGCGCTGAACTTGTGGCTGCCGACGCCGACGCACTCGATTCCGGCGGCGTGGGCGCCGGTGACGTCGAGCGGGGTGTCGCCGAGGGCGATCGCCTGGTCGGGGCTGACCGTCTCGCCGTAGACCAGGTTGGCCCGCTTGAGCGCGACCCGCGTCACCTCGGGGCGCTCGTTGGAGTCCGAGCCGTAACCGCCGAAGGAGAAGAAGCGGTTCAGCTTCGCCCGGTGGAGCTTGACGTGGGCGGCGGCTTCGGTGTTGCCGGTGACGAGGCCGACCAGGTAGCCGTCGTCGATCAGACGTCGGCAGCAGCTCATCGACCCCCGCCAGTACCCGGTAGCCCTTCGACTCCTCGACCGTCTGGTGGAGGTGGTGCAGGCGCCGCTCCATCAGGCGGGTGAACTCCTTGCGCTCTGGCGCGCGGTGCAGCACCGCTTCGAAGGTCTTGCGCCCGACCTCGGGGTCGGTCATGCCGGAGTCGGTGAACTCGCCGATGTCGGCGGGGATGTCGTAGAGCTCATCGAAGGCCAGGCGCCAGGAGGCGGCGCCGGCGCCGCCGGTATCGATCAGCGTGCCGTCGATGTCGAAGAGGATTGCGAGGCGATCGCCGGGCATCAGCTCTGCCGAGCCTAACGCGCCGCGGCAGCTGGAGGTTAAGGAGCGGTGCTCGAATCTTCACCGAATCGGCTCCCCCCATTCCCCGCGGCGATGTAGGTTCCAAACGCAAACCGCCAGCGAGGAGTGGAGCAGAGCGATGCGTGCCTTGACCGTGATTCCCGAGCAGCAGGGCTCCGCCGCCGTGACCGACGTCGAGGAGCCCGGCCCCGAGCAGGGCGACGTGCTGGTCGACGGACTCGCCCTCGGCGTCTGCGGCACCGACCGCGAGATCATCGCCGGCGACTACGGCCAGGCGCCGGCCGGGCGAGAGCGGCTGGTGCTGGGCCACGAGTCGCTCGGCGTCGTCAAGGAGGCGCCCGCGGGCGGCGAGCTCGCCGCCGGGGACCTGGTCGTCGGCATCGTCCGCCGGCCCGACCCGGTCCCCTGCGAGGCCTGCGGGCGCGGCGAATTCGACATGTGCCGAAACGGCCTCTTCAAAGAGCGGGGGATCAACCAGCTCGACGGCTACGGCTCCGAGCGCTGGCGGGTGGAGAGCGAGTACTGCGTCAAGCTCGACCCGGGCCTGCGCTCGGTCGGGATGCTGATGGAGCCGACGACGGTGGTCGCCAAGGCGGTCGAGCAGATCCAGCGGATCGGCGAGGCGATGCACTTCGAGCCGCGCCGGATGCTGGTCACCGGAGCCGGGCCGATCGGCCTGCTCGGCGCGATGCTCGGGGTGCAGCGGGGCCTCGAGGTCCACGTCCTCGACCAGGTCACCGACGGCCCCAAGCCACAGCTGGTCGCGGACCTCGGCGCGACCTACCACTCCGGTGACATCGCCTCGGCGATGGGCAAGGCGAAGGCCGAGGCGATCCTCGAGGCGACCGGCGTCGGCAAGCTCGTCTTCGACGCGATGGATCACCTCGCCCCGGGCGGGATCGTCTGCCTGACCGGGCTCTCGCCGGCCGGCGGCACCCTGTCCGTGGAAGCCGGCTCGATCAACCGCGACCTGGTCCTGCAGAACAACGTCGTGCTGGGCTCGGTCAACGCCAACCGACGCCACTACCAGGCGGCCGCCAAGGCCCTGGCCGCCGCCGATCGCTCCTGGCTGGAGCGCCTGATCACCCGCCGGGTGCCGCTGGAGGACTACGCGGAAGCGCTGGAAACGCAGCCCGACGACGTCAAGGTCGTGATCGAGATCGGCGCCTAGGCGAGCCTGGCCCCCCACTGGCTCCTCGCCGTCTGGCCGGGCTCGAGTCGCACCAGCCCCTCCCCGGTCTGGAAGGCGTTGGGCGGGCAGGTCATCGGCTCGGTGCCGAGCCCGCGTCGGCGCCGGGCCTCGCTCAGCGTGTCACCGGTGTAGAGCTCGACGATCGGGTAGTGCTCGTCGACCCAGAGCTCGGCGCGGGAGGAGTCCGTCGCCTGCAGCCGCACCCAGGCCCGGCCCGCCTCGTCGCGGGCGAGGTCGGTGAAGGCGAAGTCGATCCGCAGGTCTCCCAGTTGCCGCGCGACCCGGAAGTCGAAGGCGGTGCCGGCGACCGCCTCTGTTCCGGTCGGCAACTGGCGCTCGCTGTCGGTGAGGATCCGCGTCTGGGCGTCGAGCTCCAGGCTGCACTCGTCGATCAGGTCCGCGCCCGGCGAGAGGTAGGGGTGCTGGCCGGAGGCGTAGGGACATGCCTGCTCGCCGACGTTGGTGGCCGCCGTGGTGACGGTCAGCCCCGCCTCGCCGAGCTCGTAGGCGACGCTGACCTCGAGCGCGAAGGGGTAGCCCTCCAGGGGGTGGATCGTCGTCCCCATCACGACCCGCTCGGGCGCCTTCTCCTGCGCCTGCCAGCTGCGCCAGCGCAGGAAGCCGTGGATCGCGTTGCGCTTGGTCGGCTCGGTCTGCGCCACCTGGTAATCGACTCCGTCGAAGCTGTAGCGGCCGTCGGCGAGGCGGTTGGGCCAGGGGATCAGCGGCGCTCCGTGGGCTCCGTCGCAGATCGCCCCGAGCGGATAGGGATCGAGCACCGGGCGGCCGCCGACCTCGTACTCGCGCACCCCGCCGCCGACCTCGACGATCGTCGCCCGCTGCTCGCCGTGGACGATCTCGTGTTGCTCGCCTGAAGGGGGGATCATGGAAAGGCTTCCTGTTCTTGTTGTCGAATCAGGCTAACGCTGAATCTCAAACCTGCTCTGAAGTTGCCGCAGGACCGAGCCAGGCTATTGCCTGGTCGAAGAGTTCACTCCGGCGCCCGGGAAGGGCGTCGACTAGGAAAGGGATACACATGAGGGGTCTGGGCCGCGCCATGTTCGTCGCCATCCTGCTGTTGATCGCCGGGACGCTGAACGTCATCTACGGCATCGCCGCGATCAGCAACGCTCATTTCTACGCCGGCAATACCGCCTACGTGTTCTCCAGCCTGCACACCTGGGGCTGGATCACCGTGATCCTCGGAGCGATCGAGATCATCGCCGGCTTCTCGCTGTTCAGCGGCAATGCCTTCGGGCGGATATTCGGGATCTTCGCCGCCTCGCTGGGGGCGATCGGAGCTCTGCTCTCTGTCGGCGGCGCCTATCCCTTCTGGTCGCTGGGGATCTTCGCCCTGTGCGTGATCTGCATCCACGGCCTCGTCGTCTACGGCGAGGACGAGCCCGCGCAGCTCTGAAGTTGGCCCCGGGAGCCCGGCAATGGGCCGGGCTCCCAGGCATGTGGATTAGAGGTTTTTGTTCTCCGGGACGAACTTGCTCGCGGTGAACGTCGCGCCCTGTGGATCGGTGATGACGGTCATCCTGACCCAGGGGGCATCGAACGGCGGGACGACCACCTGGCCGCCCAGCTCCGTGGCCCGCTTGGCCGTCGCGTCGGCATCGTCGACCGCGAACGTCACGCTCCAGTGCGCGGGGACATCGGGTTGGTCCTCGGCGATCGGATTGAGCGACGCGACCACGTCCTCGAAGCCCTCCGGAGCGCCTGCCTCCGCCATCCGCTCGCGGATACCGGGGTCCGTCTGTTCCAGGAAGTCCCCGTAGCCGGGCAGCCGCCACATCTCGGCGCCGGCGCCGAGACCGAGCGCTTCCCAGCCGAACACAGAGCTAAAAGGACTTCGCCCCCTCCGGATCGTGGGTATTCAGGCCGTTGAAGTTCAACGAGCCAGGTTCGTTGACGATCTGCGCGCCCCTGTGCCGCTTCGCCTGCCAGACGCAAAAGCAGCTCCCTCCGGGTCCGCGAGCACGGCCATCCGGCCGGCGTCCATGACGTCGAAGGGCTCCATCGCGACGCGCCCGCCGGCATCGACCGCCTCTCGAGGCGGCCTCGTCGGCGCTCTCGACCCAGAGGTAGGTGTTCCATGCCGCGTTCGCTGGCCCGCCCTCGGGCACGGAGCCGACGGCGGCCACGTCGCCGCCGCGGAGGCGGGCGACGAAGTAGTGGCCCGGCGCGTCGGGCGGCATCGTGTCCTCGCAATCCCAGCCGAAGAGGCCGCTGTAGAAGGCGACGGCGGCCTCCGGGTCGGGCTGGCTGGTATCGACCCAGCATGGAACGCCTGGCAGGTACCCGTCTCGCTCGAGCATTGAGTGCTCCCTTCCAGCTTGTTGACGTCGTGACGGCACCTTACGGCAGGGGTTATCTCCGGATCTGTCCCTCGCACCCGCTCCTGATCCGAGTGGGCCTCAACGGCTGCCGAGGACATCGGGTGGGGCGATCGTTCCCCGCTCTTCATCGGGCGGCCGAAGACGATGTCGGCGAGGGAGATCACACCAACCGCCCTGCCCGCCCGGCAGACCGGCAGGTGCTGGACCTCGTTCTCGCGCATCCGCTCCGCCGCCGCCGCGATGTCCTCCTCGGGGGAGCAGGTGACCGGGTGCATGGTGGCGACGTCGCGGACGAACGCAGCGAGGGGCTCGCGCCCCTCGGCAAGGACGCGGACGACGATGTCGCGCTCGGTGAGGATCCCCGCGCACTCGCCTTCGTGGTCGAGAACCGGAAGGCCTCCGACCCCGCTGATCCGCATCTGCTGGGCCGCTTCCACCAGCGTCGTGTCGGGGCGGACCGCGGCGACGTCAGTGCTCATGCGCTCGCCGACCGTGACCATCCGCGCACCTCGCTTCGTTGCTTCCTCATCGTTTCGCTACCCCCTCCCACAGCGGCGAAACATCGGCGCCGGAGAGGCGGCCCGCCCCGGCACGCGGGCCGGCGCCCCACGAAAGGGCTCCGGCCCGAGCCGAGTTGTCTTCTATTCGGATTCGGGTTCGACCGGCTCGCCCGTCAGCGGGCTCAGCGGCAAGCGGGGGTTCGACCCACCTTCGAAGGCGAACATCCCGGCCAGGTCAAACGGCACGTGCTCGGCTGCTGTCGGTGCTTGCGTCGCGCCTGGTCGGGACCGCGGCGATGCCCGGCAGGTGCCAGTTGTACTCGACGAAGTTGATCGTCGAGGCCTGGTTGCTGAGGTTGTGATCGACGTAGTTGCGCTTGGCGAACGGCGAGATCACCAGCATCGGCAGCCTTGGCCAAGCCCGCAGCGTCCCTGCTCGCCACCCAGCGGCAGGCTGGTCTGCGGCTTTGGGCCGCACCTGTTCGGACGTCGGCCCGCTCTGCGTCGTGTTGGTGAGGTTCGTCCGCCGGCGACAGCGACGGGTTGAGGACGCCGCTGTTGGCGTGGTCATACCAGCCGTCGGAGTCGTCGTAGTTGATGACGATCGCCGTGTGGCGCCAGTCCGGCGTATTCATGATCTCGTTGACCGTGTGGGCGACGAATTCCTGCTCGTCGGCCGGATCGGAGTAGGCGGCGTGGCCGTCCTGGTAACCAGCGCCTTGAGGAAGCTGACCGCCGGCAGAGCCAGGACGGCAGCTCGTGATTGGAGATCGCCGTCACCAGCTGGTCGAAATCGCTCATGTCGTAGTTGTGGTTGGGGGTGTTGAACTGCGGCACGCCGTTGACGTAGGACTGGGTGTCGGTGCCGATCGTCGCCAGGCCGGCGAGCTTGTCGCGACCGTTGGCGCTGCGCGGGATCGTCAGGTGATGCGGGTTGGCGGTGGAGGCGTAGTACTGGAACGGCTCGTGGTGGGGGATGTAGTCGTCCTTGTAGCCCCACTGGCCGGTGCCGCCGAGGGCTTCGCCGACCGGCGTGACGGCGTCGCAGAGGCCCTGGTTGGTGGAGTGCGGGACCGCTTTCTGGAATTCGGCGCTCTTGAACTCGTCCGGGATGAACGTGCTGGTCGGCGGCCGCTCTGACCGGTTGCTTCCAGGGCCGCCTGGTAGCTGGTGGAGGGACGGAAGCCGCCCTCGAACCAACCCCAGGAAAGCCCGGCGGCGTTGAGCTCGTCGCCGATGTTCTTGCCCTTGACATGGCGACGGCGTCGCGAGTGGAGCAGTCGTCCCAGTAGGGCTGGGCGTCGCTGGTCAGCGAGAAGATCGAATGACGTAGGGAGCTGGGCGCGCCGGCACCGGACGGTGGGACCGGGCGGTACCGGCGTACGCCCGGACCGCAGGGAAACTGCCGTGGGCGGCCTGCAGCCGTCCCGCCCAGACCGCCTTCGCCCCGAGGTCACCGGTCCTGAAGGTCATGTAGCCGGCGCCGATCGACAGCAGCACGAGCGCGACGCGCAGCGCCGTGAACACCGGCCCGGGGGACAACAGGCGATCGACGATCCCGAGACCGGTCGGCATGCCGCCGGAGATCCGCTGAGCGGCGAAGGTGACGATCAGCGTTGCGGTGAAGGCCACGTAGACGATGGCGAGGATATGGGCGGCCTGGGAATGTTCGGAGATCAGACTGGCGGCCTGGCCCCGCAGGTGCAGGGCGCCGCGCAGCGCCGCGCCGACCTGCATCGTCAGGAACACCGAGCTCATCGCGATGATCGAGACCACGGCCAGGGCGATCCCGTAACGCGAGAACCACTGCGGCTTGACCATGAAGACGATCGCGGCCACGACCGTGGTCGGGATCAGGACCACCGGCACGTGGACGAACAGCGGGTGCGCCGGCAGACCGCTGTAGATCGTGGTGAAGCGGATCGCCAGCGTGATGAAGCCGAGGAACCCGAGGAGAGTCAGGACGAACTCGGCGCGTCGCCAGTCGACTCCAACTCGGCCGGGCGCCCCAATCGACTCAGTACTCACCGCACCGATGCTATTGGCCGCAAGATAAGACATTCCTAAATTCAGCATCGGTTAGGTTGCCCGCATGGGGCTGTTCGGCAACAAGGAGGAGAAGGCAGCCGAAGAGGCGGCCGGTGCCGCCGCGGTCGAACGACTCAACTCGCTGTCGACCGAGGAGCTCGCCGCCGAGCTGATGCCCGCGTTTCAACCGGACGGGGCGAGGTCGAAGGGGCGTTCCGGCAGCAACGCGATGGCCGTGATCCAGTGGCTCGTGCGCGACCACCCGCGGCACCCGAGCCTGCGACCGCTGGCCGACTCGGTCCCGGTCGCCCTGCAGCGCCTGAGCGCCGCCGGTCTGCTGAAAGCAACCGGCTCGGGCATCGGCACGGGTGTGGACAGCTATTCCCTCTCGCCTGCGGGCGAGGAAGCGCTTGCCGACGGGTCGGTTTCCCAGCGGCTCGGTCCCGGCTGACCCGCCGGCCTAGGCGATGGCGCCATCCGGGCTTCTGTCGAAGGCGCGGGAGAGATCTTCCGGCCAGCCGAAGTGCCTTCCCTGACCGAAGTCGACGCCGAGCTCGGCCAGGATGCCCACCGCGCCAGAATCCGCGACGGCCTCGGCGACGGTGGCCACGCCCAGTCCACGCGCCAGGTCGACGACCGCTGCGATCGCCAGCCGATCGCGTCGATCGTTGAGGCAGTCGTTGATGAACTCGCCGTCGATCTTTATGTAGTCGAGCGGCAGGTGCTTGAGGTGGTAGATCGAGCCGACTCCGGCACCGAAGTCGTCGAGGGCAAAGCGGCAGCCGAGCGCCCGAAGCCTGGTGCCGAGCGCCCTGGCCCGGCCGATGTCGGCGATCGCGGCGGCCTCGCTGATCTCGACGACCAGGTTGCTCGGGTCGATGCCGGCGTCGGCGATCTGCGCTTCGAGCCCTCCCAGGAGCTCGCGGTCGCCAAGCGCGTGGCGGGAGAGATTGATCGCCAGAGGCCGAGGGGTACCGCTTGCCTCGAGCTCGGCGATCAGCCCGATGGCCTCCCCCGCGACCCATTTGTCGATGCCGGCGATCTGGCCGTAGCGCTCCGCCACGGAGAGGAAGGTCGCCGGAGGAATCAGGTCGCCGTGGTCGTCGCGCATCCGGATCAGCAGCTCGTGCTGCTCGGTCTCGCCCGAGCGGAGGTTGACGATCGGTTGGGCCTGCAGCGCGAAGCCGTCGCCGTCGATCGCCCGCTCGATCCGCTCGTACCAGTTGGTGCGCGACCTGATCCGAGGTTCGTGGTGATCCTCGGGCTCGAAGAAGGCGAAGGTGTCGCGCCCGGCTTCCTTGGCGTCATACATCGCCAGGTCGGCGTCGACGATCACGTCGGCGGCGGTCAGCCCCTCGCACTCGTCGAACATCATCACCCCGACGCTGATCGTCACCCGGCGGCCGCCGCGCCCCGGCAGAACCACGGCCTTCTCGCGCACAGCGTCGACCAGCTTGCTCGCCACTCGCGCCGCTTGGGAGCGATTCGCGGTCGGCAGCAGGATCGCGAACTCGTCGCCGCCCAGGCGCGCGGTCTGGTCAGAGTCCCGCAGCTGCTCCTGCAGGATCCGCGCGATGTCGATGATCAGCTCGTCGCCCCGGCCATGCCCGAGGGCGTCGTTGACCTGCTTGAAGTGGTCGACGTCGAGGACCAGCGTCGCCCCCTGCTTGCCGTAGCGGGCGATGTGGGCGACGTGACGGTCGAGTTCCGCCTCGAAACGGCGGCGATTCAGCAAGCCGGTCAGCGGGTCGTGGTCGGCCAGGTGCTGGAGGTCGCGCTCGAGCCGCTTGTGGGAGCTGACGTCGAGCATCTGACCGACGAAGTAGCGAGGGTCGCCTTCGCTGTCGCGCACGAGCGAGACGTGAACCGCGACCTCCAGCGAGTGGCCGCCCGCGTGAACGACCCGATTCTCGGTCGTGTAGCGATCCCCCTCGCCCCGGACCAGGGAAGCGCGCAGGTCGTCCTCGTGGAGGGCATGATCGGGATGGGTGATTCGCGCGGTCGGAACCCCGATCAGCTCCTCGCGGGCGTAGCCGATCAGGTCGGACATCGCCGCGTTGACGCTGAGGAAGCGGCCGTCCAGATCGACCACCTGCATCGCCACCGCGGCCTGCTCGAACGCATCGACCGCGTGCGCCCCTGCCTGGTGGTGGGCGTCGGTCGCGCCGCGGCGGCGGAGCATGACGTTGACGATGGGTTTCGGTAGAGAGGGCACTGTCCGTCAGGTTGCGGATCGACCGTTTGGGAAGGCATTCTTAATCGTGGTTGGAGTCCTGCCGTCCTCGACTCGCCGCGCGGCCCCTGATCCACAGCTCAGAGCAGAACGTAAGATCGGAGCAGAAGGCACGCGAAAAGGAAGGGGCAGATCTTGTTCAGTGGACTCGAGAGCCCGATGCACCTGCTGGTCGTCCTGATCATCGCCGTGCTCGTCCTCGGACCGAAGAAGCTGCCGGAGGCCGGACGTTCTCTCGGTTCCGGCATCCGCCAGTTCAAAGCGTCGCTCGAGGGCGGTGAGAAGGAGCCGACTCGGGCTCCGACCGCCCCGACGGAGGAGGCGACCGCCAAGGTGGACGCCGACGGCGGCTGACTCAGCCGGCCGCTCGAGCCTCGATCGCCTCCGCGTAGACGCCGTGCAGGGTGCTGCGGGGGCCGGCGCCGGCGATGCCGTAGGCCTCGCGCATCGCCGCCGCGAGGGTGCGCTTGAAGGTCGGGCCATGCCAGGCGTGGGCTTCGGCGGCGCGGCCGACGTGGAGGTGGACGAGCTCGTGGAGCAGGGTCTCGAGGACGTCGCCGGGACGGATGCCGGGATAGGCGGTGACCGAGAGGCGGAACTCGGCGGGGACGGCGAAGCCGAGGCGGTTCGGGCGCCGCTGGGCGCGGCGCACCTTGAGCTCGGGCGCCCGCACGGCCAGCGGGCCGCCGGCGAAGACGGCGAGGGCACGCAGACGCTCCATCTCCCGGTCGAGGGCGACGCCGGCGACCACGTAGTAGGACGGAGGCCGGACGATCGCGGCGGCGGGACGGCGGCGCGCCTGGCGCCTCCACCTCATCGCTGGCATCTGGGGCACCAGTAGGTCGTGCGGTTGGCGTCGCCCTGACCGCGCGAGGAGATCGGGCCGCCGCAGCGGGGACAGCGGCCGCCGCTGCGGCGGTACACGGCGAAGTCGTGGCGACCGTCGCCGGCAACGGCTTCCAGCATCTGCTCCCGGGCCGCCTGGAGGACCGAGCCGAGCTCCTGGTCGGAGAGGTCGCCGATCGGGCGCCAGGGATCGATCCGCGCCGCGAAGCAGGCCTCGCTCTTGAAGATGTTGCCGATGCCGGCGACCAGGGTCTGGTCGAGCAGAGCGTCGCCGAGGCCGCGGGCCGGATTGGCGCGGATCGTCGCGATCGCCTGCTCGGAGTCGAAATCCTCAGCCAGCAGGTCGGGGCCGAGGCGCGCCAGCTGTGGGTCGCGGCGCGACCCTCGTCGCCGCCAGCACCCGCAGGGTCGGTCCGCCGAACTGGACCGCTTCCTGCTCCTTCCCCGCCAGCACGGCCCAGGCCGAGGAGCGCTGCCGGCGCCAGCGGGCGCCGCGCGGGTAGACGTGCCAGCCGCCGCTCATGCCGAGGTGGCTGTGGAGGACGAGGTCGCCGAAGCGCAGCAGCAGGTTCTTGCCGCGCGCCTCGACCCGCTCCAGCCGCCGCCCGTCGAGCCGCTCGATCCCCGCCGCGCGCCCGCGCGGGTTGGGCGCGCTCGCCTCGATCTCCTCGCCGCCGAGGGCCGTTTCGATCCGCCGCGCCGCTCGCAGGATGGTGTCGCCCTCGGCCACCGGCCCATGATCGCGGCTGGACGCTGCCGACCAGTATCTGGGTGGCGCGCTCGGTCCCTGATCTAGATTGAGGCGATGCGAGGCCGCCAGAGGATCGATCCGCTCGCCCGCCGGGCGGTGCTCGGAATCGCCGCCGGACGCGTCGCGATCGGAGCCGGGGCGCTGCTCGCGACCGGGCCGGCGCTGAAAGCGCTCGGGTTCGCCGAAGCCGACGCCGACGCCCGTGCCCTGGCCCGGATCGCCGCTGGGCGCGACATCGCGATCGGCCTGCTGACGGTGGCCGCGCGCGACGACGCCAGGGCGCTGCGCCTGACGGCGCTGCTGGCGGCGGCGGTCGACGGCACCGACGCGATCTCCTTCGCGATCGCCGGTCGCGACCCGCGGACGCGCCGGGCCGGGGTCAGCGGGGTCGCCTCCGGGAGTACCGCCGCCCTCATCGGCGCCTGGGCCTACCGCCGCCTCTCCCCCTGAGGCTCCTTATGTCGAGTTAGTCCCGCATAGGGATACAAACTCGACACCGCGTCTCGGACAGGCTTCGAAGCCAATCGAACGGAGACGGGGCATCGGCCGGGGGTCGGGTGCCCCTCCGAACGTTTTGCGCCGCTGGCCAAGTGCGTTTCTCGGACGGCCCCAGGCGATCCAGCCAGTCAGGCGAGTGAGGAGGGGCACCCGACCCCCGGCCGACGGCGCTCTCTCCCTAGGACTCTTTGAACTCGTGCGAGTCGATCACGCGGTCGATCAGGCCGTACTCGACGGCGGCCTGCGGCTGGAAGAATTTGTCGCGTTCCATGTCCTCGTGGATCTGCTCCGGCGACTGCCCCGTGTGGGTGACGTAGATCGAGTCGAGGCGCTCGCGCAGCTTGAGGATCTCTTTGGCGTGGATCTCGATGTCGGTCGACTGGCCCTCGAAGCCACCGCTGGGCTGGTGGATCAGGATGCGGCTGTTCGGCAGCGCCATCCGCTTGCCCTTGGCGCCCCCGGTGAGGATCAGCGAGCCCGCCGACATCGCGATCCCGTAACAGATGGTCTGCACGTCGGGCTTGATGAACTGCATCGTGTCGTAGATCGCCAGGCCCGCGTAGGCGGAGCCGCCCGGCGAGTTGATGTAGAGGCTGACGTCCTTTTCGGGATCGTCGGACTCGAGGTGCAGCAGCTGGGCGATGATCAGGTTGGCGAGGTCCTCGGTGACCGGTTCGCCGAGGAAGACGATCCGCTGCGCGAGCAGGCGGCTGTAGATGTCAAAGGAGCGCTCACCGCGAGCGGTTTGCTCGACGACCATCGGTACCAGTGGCAATTGGGCCTCCGTCTCTCGTGATTTACAGCGAAGCTGGTTGACGACTCGCCCTTGACCCTACCCAGCGCGGCCCCTCGACCTCGAAAGGCCGCGTTCAGGAGCCGTCGGGGCTGAACTTGTAGCCGACTCCGCGCACCGTCAGCACCAGCTCCGGGCGCTGCGGGTCGCGCTCGACCTTCTGGCGCAGATTGGAGATGTGGACGTCGCAGGCGCGCTCGTCGCCGTCGAACTCGGTCTGCCAGAGCTCCTCCATGATCTGGGCGCGGGCGAAGACCTCTCCCGGCCGCCCGACCAGCAGCCGCAGCAGCTGGAACTCCGAGCGGGTCAGGTTGACCGGCAGGCCGCGGACCGTGGCGACGTGGCGGACGAGGTCGATCGAGACCGGGCCGGCCTCGATCTTGACCGCCTGCGCCAGCGGCGAGCGGTCGAGTTCGCGGCGGCGCAGCTGGGCGCGGACGCGGCCCAGCAGCTCGCGGACCGAGAAGGGCTTGGTGACGTAGTCGTCGGCGCCGACCTCGAGCCCGACGACCTTGTCGACCTCGGCGTCCTTGGCGGTGAGGACGATGATCGGCACGGCGCTGCGCGAGCGCACGTCGCGGCAGATGTCGAGCCCGCTCGGCCCCGGCATCATGATGTCGAGGATCAGCAGGTCGTAGGGGATGCCGTTGCCGAGCAGCTCGGTCGCCTCGTCGCCGTCGGCGGCGGCGGTGACCTCGAAGCCCTCCTGGGCCAGCGCGTAGCCGACCGAGTCGCGGACCGAGGGCTCGTCGTCGGCGATCAGGATGCGGCCGCTGCTCACGAGAGCACCTGATCGCGTTCCGCTCGCGGCGCAGAGAGCCAGATATGGATGCTTGCTCGCTTCACGCTCAGGCCACCGGGGTCGGGCTCGGTTGGGCGACGGGAAGGCGGACCCAGAAGGTGCTGCCCTCGCCGAGGACGGAGTCGGCGCCGATCTGGCCGCCCATCACGTCGACCATGCGGCGGGCGATCGCCAGGCCGAGGCCGAAGCCCTCCTGCTTGCGCGACTCGCTGCGACGGTAGAAGCGCTCGAAAACGCGCTCGATCTCCGCCGGGGGAATGCCGGTTCCAGTGTCTATGACCTCCAAGATGACCTCAGCCTCGCCGTCGTGGCGGCCGCGTACCGTAACGGTCCCGGGGGGTGGCGTGTTCTTGAAGGCGTTGGTGAGCAAGCCGATCATCACCTGGCGCAGCAGCGTCGGGTCCCCGGTGGCGGCCAGCTCCTCCTCGACCTCGACCTCCAAATCGACGTGCGGGGGCGGCGCCACGGCCGCGACGACGTCCCTGATCGCGACCGGGACGTCGACGATCTCGCTCTCCGCCGCGCCCCTCGACTCGACCCGGGCCAGGGTCAGCAGCGACTGGGTCAGGCGGTTCATCCGCTCGGCGTCGTCGGCGAGCCGGGAGAGGAAGTGGTCGCGGTCCTTCGGCTCGTTCTTGGCGCCGCTCTGGAGGACCTCGATCGCGCCGGAGATCCCGGCCAGCGGGTTGCGCAGCTCGTGGGCGGCGTTGGAGACGAAGTCGGCTTCGGCGAGCTCGCGGCGGAGCTCGTCGGTGCGGTCGCGGAGGACGGCGAGGACGGCGCGCTCGTCGGGCAGCGAGCGGGCGGTCATCGCGTAGGCGCGGTCGCCGATCCGCATCGCCGGGTGGGCGGAGAAGCCGACCTCCGAGGCGCGGTGCAGCTGCGACAGGATCACCTCGGGCGGCTGCCCGGCGGCGTCGAGCAGGCGGGTGGCGGCGCGGTTGGAGAAGCGGACCGGGCCTTCGTAGTCGACGACCATGACGACGTCGGTGAGGCCGTCGAAGATCGCCGCCAGCTTGTTGCGGTCGGCGGTGAGCACGCCGAAGCTCTCCTTCAGCGAGGCCCGCATCGAGTCCAGGGCGCGGGCGAGGTCGCCGATCTCGTCGGGGCCGGAGACGTTGAGCGGGGCGTCGAAGGAACCGCCCGCCATCTCGCCGGCGGCGCGGGCGAGCCCGACGACGCGGTGGGAGATCGCGACCGCGATCAGGAAGCCGGCGAGGACCCCGAGCATCACCGCCCCGATCAGCGCCTGCTGGTTGTCGCCGAAGAGGTAGACGGCGGCGGCGGTGATCAGGCTGACCGCGGCAAAGGCGCCGGTGAGCCAGAGGCGCATACCGATCCGCGGGCCGGTCGACCGCGGTTTGGCCGGTATGTCACTTCCATTTGCGATGAAGGTTTACTAACACAAACCTTGCACCAGCGGGGAGAGGGAGCGGGCGGATGCACGCCTTCGTGGAAGAATCGGCGGCGTGCGGACCCTCGTCTTCATCCCGGCCTGGAACGAGCAGGCGTCGATCGCGGATGTGATCGCCGACGTCCGCAAGGCGATGCCGGAGGCCGACATCCTCGTCGTCGACGACGGCTCGACCGACGCGACCACCGAGCGGGCGCGCGAGTGCGGCGTCCTCGTCGCCACGCTGCCCTTCAACCAGGGGCTCGGCGCGGCGCTGCAGACCGGCTACCTCTACGCGCTGCGCGAGGGCTACGACTTCTGCGCCCACCTCGACGCCGACGGCCAGCACCCCGCCGCCGAGGTGGCGCGGCTGCTCGAGGTGCTGGTCGCCGACCGCGCCGACCTGGTGATCGGCTCGCGCTACAGCGACCCCGGCGCGGAGGCCGCCAGCGACGACTACAGGCCGACCTTCTCGCGGCGGATCGGCACCAGCGTCTTCCGCTTCTTCCTCACCCTGGCGACGCGGCAGCGCTTCACCGACACGACCAGCGGCATGCGCGCCGCGAACCGGCGGGTGATGTCGCTGTTCAGCGAGAACTACTCGCCCGACTTCGCCGAGATCGAGTCGCTGCAGCTGGCGGTGCGCCAGGGCCTGCGGGTCGAGGAGGTGCCGGTGCGGATGCTGGAGCGGACCGGCGGCACCTCGTTCCTGACCCCGGTCCGCTCGGCCTTCTTCATCTTCAAGGGCGTCGTCGTCCTGCTGGTCGGCCAGTTCCGCCCGCGCCAGGCGGAGGCGGACCGATGAGCCGGCTGGCCCTGGCGGCGACGCGACACCGGTCCGACTCACCTCGCAGACCCGGATCCTCGCCGCGGTCCTGGCGATCGCCTTCATGCTGCTGATCCTCGAGCTGATCCGGCGCGACCGGCTGCAGGAGCGCTACAGCGTGATCTGGTTCGTCGCCGGCCTCGGGATGCTCGCCGGCGCCGCCTTCCCCGGCCTGCTGAAGCTCGTCGCCGACGCGATGGGCGTCCGCGACACCAACGTCGCCCTGTTCTCGATCGTCCTCCTGCTGCTGCTCGGCCTGGCGCTCAACTTCAGCGTGATCATGTCCCGCCAGGCGGCGCAGATCACCCGCCTGGCGCAGGAACGAGCCCTGGAGGGAGTACGCCAAGACGAGGCTCAGAGTCGTCAGACAAGGACGCAGGGAGCCGGAGTAGCAGCGCTACTTCGGCAACCGAGGACGCCGGTAACGGCGTCTGAGAGCGTCCGCTCGAGGCGAAAAAACAACGCTTCAAGCGCCAGCTCCTCGGAGACGTTGAGATCGAGGCCGCGGCGGGTCTCCTGGACGATCTCGGCGCCGCGGCGGGCGCGGTCGGGATCGACGCGGGCCGCCTGGGCGCGCAGCTCGGCGAGGCGGTCGCGGTTGAACGACGACCTCCTCGGCGCCGCTGGCGAGGGCGGCGAGGTCGCGCAGCCAGACCGCGCAGAGCTCGAAGGCGAGGTCGAGGATCTCGGTGCGGCGGCGGCGGCCGGCGCGTTTGGACTCCTCGCCGATCTCGCGGGCGGTGCGCTTGAGGCCGGCCGAGGACTCCTCCTCGAGCGCCTCCCGGGTCGCCGCTTCGGTGTCGGAGCCGGCCGCCTCGGCGCGGTCGAGCAGCAGCCGCCAGGGCGCCGCGGCGACCGTCCCGTCGAGCGCGGCGGTGACGCAGCGCTCGGCCTCGGCGCGAAGCTCGCGACCGCGCGCGCTGAGCAGCAGCCGAGCGCGCTCGAGGTCGCCGGCGGCGAGCCGTGCCGCCGCCGCGATCTCCTCCCCCGGCCGATGGGCCGATCTGTCGTCCATCGCCGGAAATCGTCCCGTCGGCGGCGAGCTCGGCCTCGAGCACGGCGGCCGGCAGCGGCGCGAAGTCGATCGGCTGGCAGCGCGAGGCGACCGTCTCCAGCAGCGCCTCGGGCTCGGAGCTGAGCAGGATCAGGTGGACGAAGTCGGGCGGCTCCTCGAGCGTCTTCAGCAGCGCGTTCTGGCTCTCGTCGCGCATCGCCTCCGCCGCCTCGACGACGAAGACGCGCTTGCCGCCTTCGAAGGGGCGGTAGGCGGCGGCGCGGATCACCCGCTCGCGGACCTCCTCGACCAGGTGCTGGGCGCCGCGCGGGGCCAGCCAGACGAGGTCGGGATGCGGCGAGGGGTCGAGCAGGGCGCGGCGGCGGGCGTCGTCGGGGTCCGCGGCCGCGGCGGCGAGGATCTCCGCCGCGAAGGCCCGCGCCGCGGCGCGCTTGCCGGAGCCGCGCGGGCCGCGGAAGAGGTAGGCGTGCGAGGGGCCCGAGGCGAGCGCGGCGCTGAGCGCGACCCGCGGCCGCGCCTGGTGCTCGGTCGCGCTATCCAGCGCAGCGCTCACGAAGTGCGGTTGAGGTTTCGGCCCATAGGGAATGAAATCTCTACCGCGCCTCACTGGACGCCCCTCGACCGCCTCCATGACCCGCTCGTGGACCTCCTCGACGCTGCCGCTGGCGTCGATCACGACGACGCGGTCGCTGGCGATGATCGCGATCTCCTCGTAGGCCTCGGCGACGGCGCGCTGCAGCTCGAGGCCCTCGGCCTCGAAGCGGTCGTCGCCGTCGGCCCGGCCGAGGCCGATCCTCGGGCTCGACCTTGCAGCAGCAGGGTCAGGTCCGGCCAGAGGCCGTCGATCACGGTGTCGGTGAGCGAGAGCACGTGGCTGGTGCCGAGCCCGCGGGCGCCGCCCTGGTAGGCGACGCTGGAATCGGCGAAGCGATCGGCGACGACGACCTTGCCCGCCTCCAGCGCCGGCCGGATGACGCGGCTGAGGAGGTCGGCGCGGGCGGCGGAGAAGAGCAGCAGCTCGGCGAAGGGATCGAGCTCGAAGCTCGGGTCGGCGAGCAGCTCGCGGATCCGCTCGGCGGCGTCGGTCCCCCCCGGCTCGCGGATCGCGACCGTCTCCGGGCCCAGCGCCTCGACCAGCAGTCGCGCCTGGGTGCTCTTGCCCGAGCCGTCGACTCCCTCGAGCGAGATGAACAACGCCGAAGGCCTCAGCCTTTGGCCGCGGCTTTGGCGCGTTTGCGCCCCCGCGTGGCGGTGTCCGCTTTGGACGCTTTCACTTTGGCTTTTTTCGGTTTCGCGGGCGCGTCCTCGTCGCCCACGACCGGCGGTTTCTTGCTCCATCGCCGCTTTGGCCGCTTTGGCCGCTTCGCGCTCGGCGCGCCGTTTCTTCATCTCCTGCATCGACTCGCAGTCGTCGTTGAGGCAGAGGTTCCAGGGACGGCCGCGGAAGGGGACGACTTTCAGCCGCGGCGTCTCGCCGCAGATCGAGCAGCGGTCTTCGAGCTTGAAGACGTCGCCGCGCTGGGGCAGCGGGAAGGTCTGATCGCAGGATTTGGGATCGTCGAGGGTCCAGCCGCTGCAGCCGACGAAGCGTTTGCCCGATTTTTTCGCGCGGATGATCCGCAGCATGTGGGGCGAGCCGTCGTCCTTCTTGCGGCCGGCTTCTTCGCAGACCTTGCAGGGGCCGAGGATGCGGTCTTCGTCCATCCCTTTCCAGATGACTTTGGCCAGGTCCTCGCGGCTGCCGTCGATTTCGGTCCAGGTCTTGTGCAGCAGGTCGCGGCTCTCGCCGACGACCGCGCCCTTGGTCATCTCGCCGGCGGCGATCCGGTCCATCTCCCCCTCGAGCTGGGCGGTCATCTCCGGCGTCGCCATCGCCGGCACGTAGTTCTTGAAGGCCTCGTAGAGGGCGATCCCGGTCTCCGAGGGAACCGGCGGGTTGCCGAAGACGTAGCCGCGGTCGAAGAGCTTCTGGATGATGTCGGCGCGGGTCGCCTTGGTGCCGAGGCCGCGCTCCTCCATCATCTCGATCAGTTTCGCCTGGGAGATCCGCGAGGGCGGCTGGGTCTCCTTGTCGACGATCCACGGGGCGCCGTCGAGGTCGAGCTGCTGGCCCTCTTTCAGCGCCGGGATCTCCTCGTCGGCGGAGCGGGCGTAGGTGTAGATGCCGGCGTAGCCGGGGTCGACGATGACCGAGCCGCGGACGAAGTAGGTCTCCGAGCCGGCCTCGATGTCGGCCCGGGTCGACTCGGTGATCATCGGCGGGCTGAAGGTGGCGAGGAAGCGGCGCACGACGAGTTCGTAGACGCGTTTCTTCGAGCCGTCGAGGGCGCCGGGGTGGATCGCCTGGGTCGGGTAGATCGGCGGGTGGTCGGTGGTCTCTTTTTTGCCGCGGGTCGCTTTCAGCTCGCCGTCGAGCAGGCCGGAGGCGGCGGAGAACTCTTTGACCTTGACCAGCGAGCTGACCAGCTCGCGCACCGGCAGCGAGGCCGGGTAGACCGTGTTGTCGGTACGCGGGTAGGAGATGAAGCCGTCCATGTAGAGGTCCTCGGCGATCCGCATCGCGCTGGCGGGGGTGATGCCGAGGCGGCTGGAGGCGTCGGTGCTGAAGGCGGTGGTGTTGTAGGGCGTCGGCGGTTTGCGCGTGTTCTTGCGCGCCGTGACCGCTTTGACGACGCCGGGGGCCTCGGTCCCGGCGAACGCCGCGTCGGCCTCGGCTTTGTCCCAGAATTTGTCGACGCTGTGGTGGGTCTCGAAGGTCCCGTCGGGATGCTCGAACTTGGCGAACAGCTCCCAGAACGGTTTGGCGACGTGGGCGCGGCGTTCCATCTCGCGCTCGACGATCAGGCCCAGGGTCGGGCTCTGGACGCGGCCGACCGAGAGGAAGTTGGAGCCGAAGCGGCGGCTGGCGAGGGAGACGGCGCGGGTCAGGGTCGCGCCCCAGAGCAGGTCGATGTCCTGGCGGGCGGCGCCGGCGTTGGCGAGCGGGTAGGAGAGCGTGTCGAGGTTGTCGAAGGCGCGTTCGATCTCTTCTTTGGTCAGCGCCGAGTAGCGGGCGCGCTGGATCACCAGGCTGCCGTCGGCGGTTCCCTCGCGGGAGCCGAGCTCGGGGTTGGCGTCGAGCATCTCCTCCAGCGCCTCGAGCCCGATCAGCTCGCCCTCGCGGTCGAAGTCGGTCGCGATCACCAGCTCGTCGGCCTCTTTGGCGACTTTTTTGATCGCTTTGACGACGTTTTTGTCGGTCGGCTCCTTGATCAGCTCGGCGTCGATCAGATCGTGCAGGTCCGTCTTCTGCCAGTTCGAGTAGCCCTCGGGGAAGGCGGGACCGAGCACGTGGCCCTTGAGACCGATGGTCATGTGGTCGCCGTCGGAGTCGCTCCACATGTAATAGGGGACTTTGAAGCTTTTGTCGCTGGTCGGCCCGCCCTGGCCCGCACCGAGGATCTCGGCGATCTTCTTGGCGCTGTTGTTCTTCTCGGTGACGATCAATCTCATGGGGCGGCAAGGTAGCAGGGACGCTCGGCCGCTCCCTTCGCGCCTTCTCTCAGCGGATCTGACGCCGGGACTCCGCCGATCCCCTTAGGATCGGCGCACTCATGAAGTGCTTGGTCACCGGCGGCGCGGGATTCATCGGCTCAAATCTGGTCGATGCTCTGCTCGCGCGCGGCGACGAGGTGACGGTGGTCGACGACCTCTCCACCGGTCGCCTGGTCAACCTCGACGGCGCCCTGGCGGCCGGCGCCGAGCTGGTCGAGCTGGACATCCGCGATGCCGCCGCGCTGGCGGCGCTGGCGGCGGAGCGCGAGCCGGAGACGATCTTCCACCTGGCCGCGCAGATCGACGTCCGCAAGTCGCTCGAGGACCCGGCCTTCGACGCCGCGGTCAACGTCGGCGGCACCGCCAACGTGCTCGAGGCGGCGCGCGGAGCCGGCAGCGGGCGGGTCGTCTTCGTCTCCACCGGCGGCGCGATCTACGGCGAGGGCGAGGGCCAGCAGCTGCCGCTCGACGAGGACACGGCGATCGCCCCGCTCTCCGCCTACGGCCAGAGCAAGTACGCGGCCGAGGGCTACCTGGCGCTGTACGAGCGGCTCTACGGAATCTCCAGCGCTCGCCCTGCGCCTCGGCAACGTCTACGGCCCGCGCCAGGACCCGCTCGGCGAGGCGGGCGTGATCGCGATCTTCTGCGGCCTGCTGCGCTCCGGCGGCCGCCCGACCGTCTTCGGCGACGGCACCCAGACCCGCGACTACATATACGTCGGCGACGTCGTCGCCGCGGCGCTGGCCGCCGCCGGCTCGCGAGCCGATCGGCGCGGTCAACATCGGCACCGGCCGCGAGGCGAGCGTGCTGGAGCTGGTCGAGACGCTGGGCCGGCTCGGCGGCGCCGACGAGCTTCGAGCCCGAGTTCGCGCCGCCGCGGGCCGGCGAGGTGCAGCGGATCTCGCTCGACGCGAGCCGCGCCGAGGCCGAGCTGGGCTGGCGCCCGACGGTCGGCCTCGAGGACGGCCTGCGCCTGACGCTGGACTCGATGTAAGACGCCGCTCCTCTGCTCCCGGGGAGACCAAAGAATCAGATATGGATGGTCTCCCCTCCCGCGTCCGGGGCGGCTCTCAGCGATCACTAACCTGTCCGCCATGCCCGCCCAGGCCTACGCCGGCAAGGAGTGCGTCTGCCAGCTCCGCAAGGGGATCTGCGACCAGTCCTGCGTGCGGGACATGCTGGAGACGCCGTTCTACATCGCCTGCCTGAAGCTGACCGGGCGGCGCTGCCTGGTCGTCGGCGGCGGCGACATCGGGCTCGAGAAGGTCGAGGGGCTGCTCGCCTGCGACGCCGACGTCACCCTGCTGGCGCCGACCGCCCACCCGCAGCTGGAGGAGCTGGCGAGCGAGGGCTCGATCGCAGTGGGAGAAGCGCGCCCTACGGCGGCGCCGAGGACCTCGAGGGCGTCTTCATGGTGATCGCCGCGACCGACGACAGCGAGGTCAACATCGGCGTCTTCGACGACGCCGAGAAGCGGGCGATGCTGGTCAACGTCGTCGACGTGCCGCCGCTCTGCAACTTCATCCTGCCGGCGATCGTCCGCACCGGGCCGCTGGCGATCGCGATCTCCACCGCCGGCGCCTCGCCGGCGCTGGCGAAGCGGATGAAGCGCCAGGTCTCGGAGCTGTTCGGCGAGGAGTACGCGCGGCTGGCGGTGATCCTCAACGACGCCCGCGGCTGGGCCAAGGGGACGCTGCCGACCTACCAGGACCGCAAGGAGTTCTTCGAGGGGATCGTCAACGGCGACCCCGACCCGATCGAGCTGCTGCGCGACGGCGAGGAGACCGCCGTGCTGGCGATCATCGAGTCCGCCAAAGAGCGGGCCGCGGCCGCGCTGGCCTGAGCCCGAGCGGGCTCAGTGGGCGCCGTCGCAGGCGGAGCCGCGGACGCTGTCGAGCGTCTCGCGCAGCTCTTCCGCCTGGCCGACGCTGAGGTTGGCTGAGAAGGCGAGCTCGAGCTCGCCGACGATCACCGGGCGCATTTCCGCCAGCAGGTGCTCGCCCGCCGGCAGCAGGGTCGCGTAGCTGACGCGACGATCGGTCTCGCAGAAGGTCCGCTCCAGCAGCCCGGCCTTGACCAGGCGGTCGACCAGCTTGGTGAGGCCGCCGCGGGTGATCACCAGCGCCTCGGCCAGCTCCCCCATCCGCATCCGCCGGTCGGGGGAGTCGGCGATCGCCGCCAGCATCTCGTACCAGGGCAGCGGCGGGAAGTCGCTCTGCGCCAGCGCGTCCTGCAGCCGCTGGCTGACCGCGGCGTGGGTGCGGGCGAGCGCGCCCCAGGCCTCGCCGTGGGGGGTCGTGGCGGGGTGCGTGGCGGCGCTCGGTGAAGCCGTGGATGCGGTCGTGGTCTGGGCGGACATATCGCCAATGATGACAGACGAACGTTGCCATGACAATAGTTGTATCTACAATCTTTTCTGCTACGATGGTTTCTGCGTCAATGACTTCCCAGAGCAACAACTACGAGAGGAACCAAGATGAGCACGCAGACCAAGCAGGAGATCCCCGTCGGGACCTACACCGTCGATCCCGTCCACTCCTCGATCGGGTTCGCCGTGATCCACAACGGCATCTCCCCGTTCCGCAGCACCTTCGAGGACTACGCGATCTCCCTCACCGGCGGCGACAGCCCGAAGCTCGAGGGCTCGGTCGAGGTCGCCAGCGTCGCGATCGCCGAGGAGATGCTCAAGGGCCATCTGCTCTCGCCCGACTTCTTCGACGCGGAAAAGTACCCGCAGGTCCGCTTCACCTCCTCCGAGCTGAACGTCGCCGACGACGGCTCCGTGCGGCTCAAGGGCGAGCTCGAGATCCGCGGCGAGAAGCACGAGGTCGAGGCGACCGGCAAGTTCGCCCCGCTCGGCGAGGACCTCGGCGGCAGCGCCCGCGTCGGCTTCTCGCTCGCGACCACCGTCGACCGGCGCAGCTTCGGGCTCGTCTGGAACGCCGACCTGCCCAGCGGCGGCGAGGTCCTCGACTACGACGTCGAGATCGCCGTCGAGCTCGAGTTCGTGGCGGAGGCCGAGTAACGATGAGGGTCCTGGGCATATCCGGAAGCCTGCGCCGGGACTCGTACAACAGCGCCCTCCTGCGGGCGGCCGCCGAGCGGCTGCCCGCGGGGGTGGAGCTGGTCGAGTACGAGGGCCTGCGCGAGATCCCGCCCTACGACTCCGACGCCGAAGCGGAGGCGACGCCGGCGGTGGTGGCCGAGCTGCGCGAGGCGGTCCGCGCCGCCGACGCGGTCCTGATCGCGACGCCGGAGTACAACCACTCGCTTCCCGGCCAGCTGAAGAACGCCCTCGACTGGGTCTCCCGTCCCGGCCGGCGAAAGCGCCCTGCTCGGGCAAGCCGGCGGCGGCGATCGGCGCCTCGACCGGGATGTTCGGCGCGGTCTGGGCGCAGGCCGAGGCGCGCAAAGTCCTCGCCGCGCTCGGCGGCCGCGTCGTCCAGGGCGAACTGCCGATCTCCCGCGCCCAGGAGCAGTACGAGGACGGGCGGCTCGAGCTGACCCCCGAGCAGTCCGAGCAGCTGGAGGAGATCCTCGCCGAGCTCGTCTCCGAAGTGGAGGAGCTGCAGACGGCGCTGGCCGGACAGGGCGTCGCGGCTTAGACGCCGAGGGCGGCGGCCGAGGGAGAGTCGGATGTCCTCCTCACTCGCCTGACTGGCTGGATCGCTGAGAGCCGTCCGAGATGGCTTCGGCCAGCGGCGCAAAACGTTCGGAGGGCACTCGACTCTCCATCGGCTCCCATCCCGTCGAGTGCCAGAGCCGTCCTTGCAGCTCCCGACGCGGAGCTCCCGTCCCGTTGCGACCCGGAGCTGCCGACCTTGGCAGGTCGGGAGTCGAGTCCTCGTGGGGAGGGGTTGGGTGTCCCCCGAACGTTTTGCGCCGCTGGCCGACAAACCTCCTCGGACGGCCCTAAGCGATACAGCCAGTCAGGCGAGAGAGGAGGGACACCCAACCCCTCCTCGCCAGCCCTCACCCCGGAATCGCCCGTAGTCCGCTTCGTCAGGAGCGCGGCAGGGCGAAGAAGGCGATCGCCGAGAAGTGGGCGACGGCGGCGGCGATGACGAAGAGGTGGAAGACCTCGTGGTAGCCGAAGATCGCCGGGTTCGGGGTCGGGGCGCTGGGTCGCGTAGACGACGGCGCCCGCCGTGTAGAGGAGGCCGCCGGCGGCGACCAGCAGGGCGCCGCCGACGCCCATCGCCGACCAGAGCTCCGGGAAGGCGACCAGCGCGACCCAGCCGAGCGACATGTAGATCAGCACCGAGGCCCATTTCGGGTGGTTGATCCAGATCATCTCGACGATCGCGCCGGCGATCGCGCCGATCCAGACGACGACGAGGATCGCCAGCGCCAGGGTCCCGTGCAGGACCAGCAGCGCGAAGGGCGTGTAGGTGCCGGCGATGAGGAAGAAGATCATCGAGTGATCGAGGCGGCGCATCCGCAGCCGCACCTTGGGCCTGGTCCAGTTGACCCGGTGGTAGAGGGCGCTGGTCCCGAACAGCGCCGAGAGGCTGAGCGCGTAGATGCCGACCGCGAAGGTCGCCTTCGGCGTCTTGGCGAGGACGATCAGGGCGACGCCGAAGCCCAGCGAGAGGAAGAAGGCCCACTCGTGGGAGACGCCGCGCAGTTTCGGCTTGACCGCGGCGATCGCCTCGGCGGTCGCCTCTTTGGCGGCGCTGGCGCGCTCGCCGACGGCCTCTTTGGCCGCCGTGGCGCGGTCGCCCATCGCCTCTTTGGCCGCGGAGGCGCGATCGCCCATCGCCTCTTTGGCGGCGGCGGCTCGCTCCCCCATGCGCTCGGCGCCCCGGAGCAGGTCTTCGGCCATTGCCCGGAGGGTACATCGCAGGGCAGGCGATTAAGTCTCGCCGACGATCCGCTTTGCCGACGTTGGCGAATTGACACAATGTGGATGGCGGATCCACTGGTTTCGAAGCTCCTTATTTGCGCCTTTGGACGCTTTTTCCGCCGGACCGTCAGCGATCCTGCGCAGTTACCCCTGAAAGTCGCTGCGAGAGGAGAAGTTCGATGTCCAAGACCGCCACTGCCAGTCCCAAAAACGGTCTGAAGGGCCTCTCGATCGAGCGACGATTCTCGACTGCCGGCGTGCATCCTTTCGACCAGATCGAGTGGGAGATCCGCGATGCGGTGATCGGCAACCCCGAGAGCCCGGCCTTCGAGCAGCGCGGGGTCGAGTTCCCCAAGAGCTGGTCCCAGAACGCGACCAACATCGTCGCCCAGAAGTACTTCCGCGGCCAGCTCGGCAGCCCCGAGCGCGAGAGCTCGGTCAAACAGATGATCGGCCGCGTCGCCGGGACGATCTCCAACTGGGGGCGCGAGGGCGGCTACTTCGCCTCCGCCGAGGACGCCGACGCCTTCGAGCACGAGCTGACCTGGATCCTGCTCAACCAGAAAGCGGCCTTCAACTCGCCGGTCTGGTTCAACGTCGGCTTCGAGGAGACGCCGCAGTGCTCGGCCTGCTTCATCCTCAGCGTCGAGGACACCATGGAGTCGATCCTCGGCTGGAACACCAAAGAGGGCAACATCTTCCGCGGCGGCTCCGGCTCCGGCATCAACCTCTCCAACATCCGCGGCTCGATGGAGCCGCTGCAGAAGGGCGGCACCGCCAGCGGCCCGGTCAGCTTCATGCGCGGCGCCGACGCCTGGGCGGGGACGATCAAGTCCGGCGGCAAGACGCGGCGGGCGGCGAAGATGGTCGTCCTCGACGTCGACCATCCGGACATCGAGCACTTCATCTGGTGCAAGGCCGACGAGGAGAAGAAGGCCGAGGCGCTGCGCGACGCCGGCTTCGACATGTCGATCGACGGCGAGGGCTTCACCTCGATCCAGTACCAGAACGCCAACAACTCGGTCCGCATCACCGACGAGTTCATGGAGGCGGTCGAGGCCGGCGAGGACTGGCACCTGACCGCGCGCACCACCGGCGAGTCGGTGAAGACCCTGCCGGCGCGGGACCTGATGAACCAGATCTCCGACGCCGCCTGGCGCTGCGCCGATCCCGGCGTCCAGTACGACACGATCATCAACCGCTGGCACACCTGCCCGGAGTCGGGCCGGATCAACGCCTCCAACCCCTGCAGCGAGTACATGCACGTCGACGACTCGGCCTGCAACCTGGCCTCGCTCAACCTGATGAAGTTCCGCCGCGCGGACGGCAGCTTCGACGTCGAGGACTTCGAGCACGCGGTCGACATCGTCTTCCTCGCCCAGGAGATCGTCGTCGGCTTCTCCAGCTACCCGACCGAGGAGATCACCGCCAACGCCTTCGCCTTCCGCCAGCTCGGCCTCGGCTACGCCAACCTCGGCGCCCTGCTGATGTCCGACGGCCTTCCCTACGACTCGGTCGAGGGCCGCAACGTCGCCGCCGCGATCACGGCGCTGATGACCGGCCGCGCCTACCGCCAGTCGGCGCTGATCGCCGCCGGCGCGACCGGGCCCTACGACGAGTACGAGAAGAACCGCGAGCCCCACAACGGGGTGATGCGGATGCACCGCGACGCCTCCTACGACGTCGACCCGACCGGGATCAAGGGCGAGCTGCTCGGCGCCGCCCAGCGGGCCTGGGAGGAAGCGGTCGAACTCGGCGAGGAGCACGGCTACCGCAACGCCCAGGCGACGGTGCTGGCGCCGACCGGGACGATCAGCTTCCTGATGGACTGCGACACGACCGGGATCGAGCCCGACTTCTCGCTGGTCAAGTTCAAGGAGCTGGTCGGCGGCGGCTCGATGACGATCGTCAACAAATCGGTGCCGATGGCGCTGGACGCGATGGGCTACTCGGAGGCCGAGATCGACCAGATCAACGCCTACATCGCCGAGCAGAGCACGATCGTCGGCGCCCCCGGGCCTGAAGGACGAGCACCTGCCGGTCTTCGACGTCGCGGTCGGCGAGCGGGCGATCACCCACACCGGCCACATCGACATGATGGCCGCGACCCAGCCGTTCATCTCCGGGGCGATCTCGAAGACGGTCAACCTGCCGCAGTCGGCGACGGTCGACGACATCGCCGACGCCTACACGCGCGGCTGGAACGGCGGCCTCAAGGCGCTGGCGATCTACCGCGACGGCTCGAAGACGGCGCAGGCCCTGCGCACCGACGCCCAGGACGAAAAGGAGCGCCGAGGCCGAGGTCGTCGTGCTGCCGCCGGAGCGCAAGCGGATGCCGCGCGAGCGCGAATCGATCACCCACAAGTTCTCGATCGCCGGCCACGAGGGCTACATCACCGCCGGCAAGTACGACGACGGCTCGGTCGGCGAGATCTTCCTCACCGACATCGGCAAGGAGGGCTCGACGATGCGGGGGCTGATGAACGCCTTCGCGACGGCGATCTCGCTCGGCCTCCAGTACGGCGTCCCGCTCGAAGACTTCGTGCGCAAGTTCAGCTACATGCGCTTCGAGCCCGAGGGCATCACCGGCAACCCGGAGATCCCCTTCGCCAAATCGCTGCCCGACTACATCATGCGCTGGGTCGCGAGCCGCTTCATCGAGGACACCGAGACGCTCGAGGAACTGGGGATCATGACCCAGGAGGTCCGCGCCAAGCAGGACGCGGAGACCTCGCAGCTGGGGCTCGGCATCGCCGACCGACACCGCCGGCCCGGCCAACGGAACGGCGGCAACGGCCACGCCAAGCCCGGCAACGGCAACGGCGCGCCAAGGCGAAGGCCGGCGCCGGCCTCGGTCCCCGCGGCGGCGGCCTTCACCGACTCCCCCCCGGTCCGCCCGGCGAAGATGCACGGCCTCGACCTCGGCCCGGCCTGCGAGCAGTGCGGCGGGATGATGCAGCGGACGGGCGTCCTGTTACACGTGCTGCTCCTGCGGCAACAACACCGGCTGCGGCTGAGCAGCACCCGGCGCCTGCAAACCGCGTCCGCCCGGGATAGCCTGCTCGGGTGAATTCGGCGACCACGCGGAGGCGCAGCCCGGCGGTCTTTGCCGATCGTCGCGGTGGCGCTGCTGGCGCTTGCCCTGTTGGCGCCGGTCGCTCGGGCCAGCGTGAGCTGCCGCCAGTCGGCAAACGGGGTGCTGCGGATCTCCCCTTACGCGAGCCCCAAAATCCACGCGGACTTCGCCGACGCGACGGTGCGGCGGCAGGGAGAACGGGTGCTCGTGCTCGCCGACCCCTTCGACGACGCCAGCGACGCGGTTCACTGCACGGGGGCGGCACCGACGGTCGCGAACACCAAGCGGATCGTCTTCCTGCAGAGCGGCCTCAGCTCCGGCGAGCTGGAGCTCACGGGCGGCCTGCCGGCGCCGCGGATCGAGTTCCACGCCGCCCGCGGCTCGCTTGCCTACGGCGTCGTCGTCGGCACCACGCGCCGCGGACGAATGGACCCTCGGCGGCAGCGCCGACGAAGTCGGCCTCAGCCTCGATCCGGCCGAACCGCAGCGGTTCCAGGTGAGCTTCGACGGGCCCGGCAGGAGAATCTTCGTCGCCGAACCGCACAACGGCGACGACGTCGTCGATGCCAGCCAGATCCGCGATCGCCTGACGACGACGATCCTCGACGGCGGGCCCGGAAACGACACCCTGCTCGGCTCTCCCTTTCACGACACGATCAACGGCGGCAAAGGACGAGACCGCCTCGAAGGCAACGCCGGCAACGACCAGATCCGCAGCCGCGACGAGTACCCGGACGTGGTCCGCTGCGGAGCCGGCAAGGACCAGGCGAAGGTCGGCAGAGGCGACGTGGTCAGCGGCTGCGAGCAGGTGGACCGGTAGGCGGGATTCACGGTCGGGGGGTCGGGTGCCCCTCCTCACTTGCCTGACTGGCTGGGTCGGCCCCGGCCGTCCGAGAAGGCTTGTCGGCCAGCGGCACAAAACGTGAGGAGGGGCACCCGACCCCCCGACCGAAGCCCCGTCTCCGTTCGTGAGCTTCCGTCCTATGCGAGCTTTTCCGGCTCCACGAACGCCGCCCACCTCGGGAGCGGGGCGGGCTTTCGTGGGAGGGACCGGGTAGGCCTCTCCAAGCCTCCCCGCTGTTCGCGCCGGAGAGGCCTACCCGGTCCCTCCTCGCCAAACCCCTGCCGCCGACTTAGCTGAGCACCACCTCGGCGTCGTGCCGCGGCGTCTCGGTGATGGCGCGGCGGAAGACGCGCTCGGAGGCCGGGTTGGCCGGGGCGATCTGGTGGCGTTTGACCAGCTCGCGGAGGACGACCGCCATCTCGAACTGGGCGAAGGCGGCGCCGAGGCAGCGGCGGACGCCGCCGCCGAAGGGGATCCAGGTGTAGGTGCCGGGCGGGTTGTCGAGGAAGCGCTCGGGGATGAAGCTGTCGGGCTCGGGGTAGATCTCGGGGTTGCGGTGGATCAGGTGGATGCTGGGGACGGCGGCGGCTCCGGCCGGCAGCTCGTAGCCGCCGAGCTCGACCGGCTCGGTCAGCTTCCTGATCACGATCACGATCACCGGGCGCAGGCGCAGCGTCTCCTGGATCGTCGCCGTCATGTAGGCGTCCTCGCCGGCCAGGGCCTCGGCGCGCAGGCGCTCGAGCTTCTCGGGATGGCGGACCAGGCGCTCGATCGCCCAGGAGAGCGCGGTGGCGGTCGTCTCGTGGCCGGCGACGAGCAGGGTCAGGAGCTCGTCGCGGATCTCGGCGTCGCTCATCGGGCTGCCGTCCTCGTGCCGGGCGGCGACCAGCATCGAGAGGACGTCGTCGCGCTCGGCGAGGTCCTCGGCGGCGCGGCGGTCGGCGATCTCGCGGCCGATCAGCTCGTCGACGCGGCCGACCCGACGGCGGAAGGGCGGGAAGCGGCGGATCCGCTCGGGGCCGGCGAGGATCACCGGCGCCAGCAGCAGCGGGTCGGTGGTGAGGTCGAGGAAGTCGCGCAGCGCCACCCGCAGGGCCTCCATCCGCTCTCCCCCGTGGATGCCGAAGACCGTCTCGAGGATGATCTCCAGGGTGATCGCCTGCATCCGCGGTCGCAGCTTGTGGGGGACGCCGGTGGGCCAGCTGTCGATCTCCCGCGCCGCGATCTCGATCATCTTCTCGCCGTAGCCCTGCATCCGCTCGCCGTGGAACGGCGGCAACAGCAGCTTGCGCTGACCGATGTGCTGCTTCTCGTCGAGGACGAGGACCGAGTTGTCGCCGAGGATCGGCCGCAGGATCTGGTTGCCCTCGCCGGCGTGGAAGACCCTCGGGTCGCCGGTGAAGACCTGCTTGACCAGCTCCGGGTTGGAGAGGATCACCCAGGGGCCTTCGTTGGCGATCCGCATCGTGAACATCTCGCCGAAGCGCGCCCGGCTCTGCTCGAGCATCCACTGCGCCCGGCGGGACCAGATCGCGGTCTGCAGGGCACTCGGCATCCGCGGGCCCGGTGGCAGACCGGGGATCGCCCTGGCCGCTGCCGGTGCCGCCGCTATCGCCGTCGCCTCCATCTCCTCGTAACCGACGCTACATCGGTGCGGCGGCGCCGAAGTGTGACATCGGTCCACCTCGGCCCCAGGTGTGTGGCGCTTTTATCGGCCTGGGGGCGGTAAAAGGCGCCACACCGCCCTCGGCTCAGCCAGGGACCGAGACTCGGACCAGGATCCGGCCGGCGCACTCCAGGCGGGCCGAACGATCCTCGAAGCGACGCAGGCGCAGGGAGCCCGGATGCTCGCAGTGGACGCGAAGCGGGCCGACCGCCCGCGGCGACGGCACCGGGCCCGGTTCGGCGGTACGCGCCTTCCCCACCGAGGAGAGCGAGAAGGCGAGGGTCAGGAGCGATGCGACGAGCAACGGGATCAAGAAGCGCATGGGTGGCCAAGGCCGCCGCCGCGATCGAATCTCCCCCCGATTGCGACCAGATTCGCGTAGCCTTGCGCCGCCGATGGCATCGTCTCCACGCCTACCTGTGCCCGCCGAGCATCGAATCGTGAAGGCCGTCTGCGAACTTCCTCCGCGCGTTCAGCGACGGCTCTTCGGCAAGCCGCCGAGCATCGACGGTCTCACCCTCGCCAGCGACGCCCACGCGCTGATCCGGCTGGCGGAGCTCGCCGGCAGCAACTCGTTCGCCGCCGGGATGCCGGTGGCGCAGGCACGGGCCCAGAGCCGCCTCGAGGCAGCGGTGGTGAGCGCTCGGCCGCCGATCCCGATGGCGCGGACGGAGTCGATCGAGCTGCCGGGGCCGGCGGGGCCGCTGCCGGGGCGCTTCTACGTCCCACTCGGCGTCGCCGTCGGCGTGCCGACGCCGCTGCTCGTCTTCTACCACGGCGGCGGCTGGGTGATCGGCGACCTCGACACCCACGACGGGGTCTGCCGCTTCCTCGCCGCCAGGGCCGGGGTCGCGGTGCTCTCGATCGACTACAGGCTCGCCCCCGAGCATCCCTTCCCCGCCGCTGTGGAAGACGCCTTGGCGAGCTTCACCTGGGCGGCCGAGAACGCCGCGGCGCTCGGCGTCGACCCGAGCCGGATCGCGGTCGGCGGCGACAGCGCCGGCGGCAACCTCGCCACCGTCGTCAGCGTGCTCGCCCGCGACGCGGGAGGGCCCCGGCCGGCGATGCAGCTGCTGATCTACCCGGTCATCGACTCGGACCGGGAGAGGCCCTCCCGCCGGCTGTTCGCCGAGGGCTTCATGCTCACCGAAGCCGACATCGACTACTTCGAACCGCCGTTACCTGCCGCCGGGATCCAACATCTACGACCCGCGGGTCTCGGTCCTGCGCACGCCGGATCTGGCCGGCCTGCCGCCCGTCTATCTCACCACCGCCGGCTTCGACCCCCTCCGCGACGAGGGCGAGGTCTACGCGCTGGCGCTGCGCGAGGCCGGCGTCAGCGTCGCCCTGCGCCGCCACCCCGGCCTCGTCCACAGCTTCGCCAACCAGACCGCGATCAGCCGCACCTCGCGGGCGGCGATGCTGGAGGCGGCGGGCGCGCTGCGGATGGGCCTCGCGACGTAGCGGGACCAGCGCATTTCTGCGTCCTCGGTCGCTCGCGTGCCGAGCCGCCACGCTCCTGCGTCCTTGACCGCTTGGTCCCGCTGACGTCGCGACAGAGAGGCGACGGTCGTCGTCGGGGCCGGGCCGCAGGATCAGCACCTCGGTCGGCGCCTTCTGCAGCAGCCAGACCAGGTCTTCGCCGGAGAATCCCGCGGCGCCGGTCGCCGTCGCCGAGACGACGACGCGGTCGAAGGTCTCCCGCTCCAGCAGCCGGGCCAGGGCGTGGCGGTAGGTAGCGGCCGCGTTCGATTCGCGCGTCGACCGGCACCCCCTGGGCGCGGGCGCGCTGTTCGATCGCCTCCAGCATCGACATCGCCTTTGCCGCCTCCTTCGGGATCGGGCACTCCAGCGGCAGGCTCTTCGGCACCTCGGCCAGATAGGCGGGCATCAGGGTCGCGTTCTCGGCCCGCGCCAGGCGCATCGCCGCATCGACCGCGCGGCGGGAGATCTCGGTGCCGGTGAAGGGAAGGAGGATGTGGTGGACCGTCGTCGGGCTGCCCACCGCTGCGGCGGTAGGCCCTCGAGCGGGCCAGATAGAAGCCGCCGACGAGGCCGAGCAGGAGCGCGAAGGCGACCACCAGGTGCTCGAAGTGGATCACCGCTTCTCCTCCTTGAGGCCGCGGTGGGCGACGATGCGAACGTCGACGCCCGGCGGGGTCGCCCGCATCAGCCGCTGCGGCAGCGGGTCGCGCAGACGGGCCAAGCCGCGGGGCCGGTCGGACTCGCCGACCATGATGTAGGTGCTGCCGCGCTCGCGGACGACCCGCGCGACGGCGGCGACGAGATCGTCGTGCTCCTCGATCAGCAGGGTCGCGCCGAGCACCGAGGCGAGCTGGCGCAGCGCCGTCACCTGACGCTCCTCCTCGCCCTGGATCGGCTCCCCTGGCCGCTTCACCCAGAGCAGGTCGAGGTCGGTGCCGAGCCGCTGAGCCGAGCGCCACGCCCGCCGCACCAGCCGCTGCGAGCTGGCCTGCGGGCGAACCAGGGCCAGCAGCCGCTCGCCGACGGCCTTCGGCGCGTCGGCGGAGACCCGCTCCTCCTCGCGGGTGCCGAGCGGCTCCGCCTCGCCGGCGACGAGGCGCTTGGACTCGACGTCCTCGGCGACCTGGCGCAGGCTGACCTCGCGCAGCGCCGCCAGGTTCTCGATCCGGAAGAAGTTGTTGAGGGCGGCGTCGATGTTCTCGCCGGGGTAGATCTTGCCGTCGCGCAGGCGGCCGATCAGCGCCTCCGGGGTGAGGTCGATGAGGACGACCTCGTCGGCGCCGCCCGAGCACCGAGTCGGGGACGGTCTCGCGGACCCGCACCCCGGTCAGCTCGGCGACCTGGTCGTTGAGCGACTCCAGGTGCTGGACGTTGACGGTCGAGAAGACGTCGATCCCGGCGCCGAGGACGTCGGCGATGTCCTCGTAGCGCTTGCGGTGCTCGAGGCCCGGCGGGTTGGTGTGGGCGAGCTCGTCGACCAGCGCCAGCTCCGGGGCGCGGGCCAGCAGCGCCGGCAGGTCCATCTCCTCGACCGCGACGTCGCGGACCTGGACCGGGCGCCGCGGCACCACCTCCAGCCCGCGCGCCTGGGCGGTCGTCTCCTCGCGTTTGTGGGGCTCGAGGTAGCCGATCACCACGTCGCGTCCGGCGCCGGCCTCGGCGTGGCCCTCCTGCAGCATCCGGTAGGTCTTGCCGACCCCGGCCGCCATGCCGAGGAAGATCTTGTAGCGGCCGCGGTTCACGGCACCCCGCTCAGGCTCCCAGCAGGTTGTGGACGATCAGGTCGATCGCCTTGATCCCGATGAACGGGACGATCAGGCCGCCGAGGCCGTAGATCAGGATGTTGCGGCGCAGCAGGCCGGTGGCGCCGATCGGCCGGTAGCGGACGCCGCGCAGCGAGAGCGGGATCAGCAGCGGGATGATGATCGCGTTGAAGATCACCGCCGAGAGGATCGCCGATTCCGGGGTGCCCAGCGACATCACGTTGAGGGCGCCGAGCGGTCCTTCGTGGCCGGCGGTGGCGTAGGTCAGCGCGAACATCGCCGGCAGGATCGCGAAGTACTTGGCGACGTCGTTGGCGATCGAGAAGGTGGTCAGCGCGCCGCGGGTGATCAGCAGCTGCTTGCCGACCTCGACGATCTCGATCAGCTTCGTCGGGTTGGAGTCGAGGTCGACCATGTTGCCGGCCTCGCGGGCCGCCTGGGTGCCGGTGTTCATCGCCACGCCGACGTCGGCCTGGGCCAGCGCGGGGGCGTCGTTGGTGCCGTCGCCGGTCATCGCGATCAGGCGGCCGTCGGCCTGCTGCTCCTTGATCAGCTCCAGCTTTCGCTCCGGGGTCGCTTCGGCGAGGAAGTCGTCGACGCCCGCCTCCTCGGCGATTTTGGCCGCGGTCAATTTGTTGTCGCCGGTGACCATGATCGTGCGGATGCCCATCGCCCGCAGCTGGTCGAAGCGGGCTTTCATCCCTTCCTTGACGATGTCTTTGAGGTAGATCACGCCGAGCACGCGCTCGTTGCGGGCGACCGCCAGCGGCGTGCCGCCCTCGCGGCCGATGCGGTCGAGCTGCGGCGCGCAGCTCGGCCGGGGCGCGGCCGCCCTCCTGCGGCGACCCAGTCCTCGATCGCGTCGCCGGCGCCCTTGCGCAGGCGGGTGCCGTTGAAGTCGACAGCCGCTCATCCGCGTCTGCGCGGTGAAGGGGACGAAGGTCGGCTCGTGGCCGGCGAAGTCGTGCTCGCGGATCCCGTAGGTCTTGGCGAGAACGACGATCGAGCGGCCCTCGGGCGTCTCGTCGGCGAGCGAGGACATCTGCGCCGCCTCGGCCAGCTCCTCGGCGCTGACCCCCGGCATCGGCATGAACTCGACCGCCTCGCGGTTGCCGAGGGTGATCGTCCCGGTCTTGTCGAGCAGCAGCACGTCGCAGTCGCCGGAGGCCTCGACGGCGCGGCCGGAGAGGGCGAGCACGTTGCGGCGCACCAGCCGGTCCATGCCGGCGATCCCGATCGCCGAGAGCAGGGCGCCGATCGTGGTCGGGATCAGCGCGACCAGCAGCGCGATCAGGGTCGTCTCCGAGAGTTCGGTGCCGGCGAAGAGGGCGAACGGGCGCAGGCTGACGATGACGATGACGAAGATCAGGGTCAGCGCCGAGAGCAGGATGCCGAGGGCGATCTCGTTCGGCGTCTTGCGCCGCTCGGCGCCCTCGACCAGGGCGATCATCCGGTCGAGGAAGGACTTGCCCGGCTCCTGGGTGATTTCGACGACGATCCGGTCGGAGAGCACCTTGGTGCCGCCGGTCACGGCGCTGAGCGATCGCCGCCGGCCTCGCGGATCACCGGCGCCGACTCGCCGGTGATCGCCGACTCGTCGACCGAGGCGATGCCCTCGATCACGGTGCCGTCGCCGGGAATCCCCTCGCCGGCCTCGACGACGACGACGTCGCCGCGGACCAGCTCGGCGGCCGACTTTTCGCCGCCGTCGCGCATCTTCGCGGTCGCCTCGGTGCGCATCGCCCGCAGGCTCGCCGCCTGGGCGCGGCCGCGTCCCTCGGCCAGCGCCTCGGCGAGGTTG
This sequence comes from uncultured Solirubrobacterales bacterium, assembly GCA_963739875.1. Classification (GTDB taxonomy): domain Bacteria; phylum Actinomycetota; class Thermoleophilia; order Solirubrobacterales; family 70-9; genus VAYN01. The sequence goes on along the minus strand of CAVUCD010000009.1, from coordinate 246,877 downwards.
GCGAAGACGACCGTCAGCCAGAGCCAGACGCTGACGCTGAAGGTGAACCACGAGGGCTCGTGGCCGCCGCCGAGCGGCTGACCGCCGAAGACCTGGATCAGCCAGGCGACGGTGGTGATCACGGCGCCGATCTCGACCACGAACATCACCGGGTTGCGGGCCTGCACGCGGGGATCGAGCTTCTTCACGGACTCCCAGAGCGCCGGGCGGAGGATCTCGGGGTCGAAGAGCGAGCGAGCCTGGGTTTCGGTGGTCATTTGATCGGTGCTTCCTTGTCGAGGGCGATGTTGAGCTCGAGGACGTTGACCCCGGGCTCGCCGAGCACGCCGAGGAAGCGGCCGTCGGTGTTGGCGGAGATCAGGTCTTCGACCTGGCTCGAGCGGCAGCTTGCGAACGGCGGCGATCCGGTGCGCCTGGATCCGGGCGTTGGCTTCGGAGATGTGGGGGTCGACTCCGGAGGCCGACTGGGTCACCGCATCGACCGGGATGTCTTCGCTGGTCAGCGATTTGTCGAAGGGCTTCTCGAGCTGCAGGTAGGCCTTCGATGTATTCGCGGACTTCTTCGCGCGCTTCGACGCTGTTGGGGGCGGCGTTGCCGAAGAAGGTGACGTTGCCGGAGTAGCCGGTCGCCGAGGGGCGGGGCTGGAAGTAGGCCGGGTTCGGAACCAGCACTTCTTCGCCTTCTTCGTCGAGCACCGGCTTGCCGTTCTTGCCGATCTCCGGTTCGGAGAAGGACTGGCCGATCAGGCTCGAGCCGACGACCTTGCCGTCGAACGAGACCTTGGAGCCGTTGGCCTTGCCGGGGAAGACGACCTGGGAGATGCCGGTGATCGCCAGCGGGTAGACGAGGCCGAGGAAGACCGTCATCACGACGATCGCGATCAGCCCGGTCTTGCAGGTCCTTCCACATCAGAACAACCTCGTGGTCAGGCTCTGGACGACCGGTCCGAGCAGGAGGGCGGGGAAGAAGGTCAGGGCGCCGACCAGGATCACGATCCCGATCAGGAGGAAGACGAAGGTCGGGTTGTCGGTCCGCATCGTCCCCAGGCCGGCCGGCGAGACCTTCTTGCCGGCGAGGGCGCCGGCGACGGCGAGGACGAAGAGGATCGGCAGGAAGCGGGCGCCGACCATCACGACGCCGCCGAGGATGTCGGCGAAGCTGATCCCGTAGGAGCCGACGTTGCCGGGCGCGTTGGGCTGGATGAAGCCGGTGTAGCCGGCCAGGGCGGAGCCGTTGTTGTTGGCCTGGGAGAGGTAGGCGTAGAGGGTCTCGGAGAAGCCCTGCGGGTTGATGCCGGCGTAGATCGAGCGCGTCCCCAATCGGGTCGCCGAGGCGATGCCGGAGGAGAGCAGGACCGCCAGCGGCGTCACCAGGACGCCGAGCGAGACCAGCTTGATCTCCCGCGCCTGGATCTTCTTGCCGAGGTACTCGGGGGTGCGGCCGACCATCAGGCCGCCGATGAAGACCGCCAGGAGGACGTAGAGGAGCATCGAGTAGAGCCCGGTGCCGACGCCGCCGAAGACCACCTCGCTGAAGCTGAGGTTGGCGAAGGGCACCGCCTGGCCGAGCCCGGTCAGCGACTCGAAGGCGCCGTTCACCGCCCCGCACGACGTCACCGTGGTGATCGCCGTCCACAGCGAGGTATCGGCGACCCCGAAGCGCTGCTCCTTGCCCTCCATGTTGCCGCCGGTGGAGCCGGCGAAGGCGTGGGTGTGGAGGCCGGCCGCGTGCTGGGCGACGGTGCCGTGCTGCTCGGCCATGTAGACGACGGCGACGCCGACGATGAAGAGGACGAACATCGCCGAGAAGATCGCCCAGCCCTGGCGCTGGCTGCCGACCATGCGGCCGTAGGTGTAGGTGAGGCTGGCCGGGATGATCAGGATCAGCAGCATCTCGAAGAAGTTGGTCAGGCCGCTGGGGTTCTCGAACGGGAAGGCCGAGTTGACGTTGAAGAAGCCGCCGCCGTTGGTGCCGAGCTCCTTGATCGCCTCCTGCGAGGCGACCGGGCCCTGGCCGAGGATCTGGGAGCCGCCGCTGAGCGTGTGGATCAGCGACGAATCGCTGAGGTTCTGGATCACCCCCTGGGAGACGAGGAAGAGGGCGCCGACGATCGAGATCGGCAGCAGGATGTAGAGGAGGGTGCGGACCAGGTCCTGCCAGAAGTTGCCGAGCTCCCGTCCCGACCTGGCGACGATGCCGCGGATCAGGGCGATGACGACGACGATCCCGACTCCCGCCGAGACGAAGTTCTGCACCGTCAGCCCGGCCATCTGGGTGAAGTAGGTCAGCGTCGTTTCGCCGCCGTAGTACTGCCAGTTGGTGTTGGTGACGAAGGAGGAGGCGGTGTTGAAGCTGAGGTCCCAGGGCCCGGAGTGGAAGCCTTCCGGGTTGAAGGGCTGGATTCCCTGGGTGCGGAGGATCAGGTAGAGCGCCAGCCAGGAGAAGAGCGAGAAGACGATCGCGCTGCGCGCGTAGGCCTTCCAGTCCTGGCCCTCCGCGTCGGGCCGCACGCGCAACACCCTGTAGGTGAGGCGCTCGATTGGCCCGACGACGGGGCTCAGGAAGACCCGCTGGTTGGTGAAGACGCGCGCCATGTAGATGCCGACCGGCTTGATCAGGGCGACCAGGACGACGACGAAGACCGCGATCTGGAGCCAGCCCTGGGCCATCTAGAGCTTCTCCCCGCGCAGCAGCGCGTAGACCAGGTAGACGCAGACCAGCGCCGAGACGATCAGGCCGAAGATGTCGGCGCCGGTGATCGTGGCGAGGGTCAGGGTCATATCCGGTCGATCAGGTCGATCGCCCAGTAGAGGAGGGCGAAGAGGACGACGGCGATCGCTACGGCGAAGACGTCGGCGAGGGGACCGCCGCCGCCGGGAAAGATGTCCGCGAGGAAGAGCACGGATCGATCATGCGCCGACTCCCGTCAAGCCCGCATGAACTTCAGACCGCTCCCCATACAGATCCTGTGAAGGCGAGCGCGGTAGACGCTTTTCGACCCTATGCGGGACAAAAGCTCAACCGCGCTCAGGGGGCGAAGCGGTAGCCGACGCCCGGGTCGGTGAGCACGTACCTGGGGCCGTCGGGCGGCTCGATCTTGCGGCGCAGGTTGGCGATGTGGGCGCGGAGGACCTGGAAGTCGTCTTCGTACTCGACCCCCCAGACCTCGACCAGGAGGGCGCGGTGGGTCATCAGCCGGCCGCGGTTGCGGGCCAGCGCCGCGCAGCAGCCCGAACTCGGTCGGGGTCAGGTGGACCGGCTCGCCGTCGCGGCGCACGCGTGTGGCCGGCGAGGTCGATCTCGATCCCCTCGGCGACGATCGCCGGCTCCGCTCCCTCCGGCTGCGCCCGCCGCAGCGCCGCCTCGAGGCGGGCGATCAGCTCGCGCGGGCCGAAGGGCTTGGTCACGTAGTCGTCGGCGCCGGCGGCCAGCGCCTCGACCTTGCTGTCCTCCTCGCCGACCGCGGAGAGGACGAGGATCGGCATCTCGCTCCACTCGCGCAGGCGCCGGGTCAGCTCGACGCCGTCGATGTCGGGCAGCATCAGGTCGAGGATCGCCGCCTCGGGCGGTTTGCACCGCGGCGCGGTCGAGCGCCTCCTCGCCGGTGCTCGCGGTCACCGCCTCGTAGCCGGCGTCGCGCAGGATCACCTTCAGCGCCCGCAGGATCTGCGGCTCGTCGTCGCAGACGAGGATGCGCGGCTGGGCGCTCACGCGCCGCCGTCCCCGGGAGCGTCGAAGCTGACGACGAAGCTGCTGCCCTGGCCCGGCAGCGACTCGACCTCGACCTCGCCGCCGTTGGCCTCGATGAAGCCGCGGGCGATCGCCAGGCCGAGGCCGGAGCCGTTGCCGGCGCCGGTCCCGGCGCGGTAGAAGGGCTCGAAGATCCGCTCCCGCTCGCGCTCCGGGATGCCGGGCCCGCGGTCGACGACCCGGACCACCAGGCGCAGCCCGACCAGGCGCGAGCGGACCAGGACCGGCTGGCCCTCGCCGTGGACGACGGCGTTGTCGAGCAGGTTGGCGAAGGCGCGCTCGAGCTGGGCCGGGTCGGCGCTGAGCGCCGGCAGGTCGGAGTCGAGCGCCAGCCGCACCACCTCGCCGTTGGCCCCGATCGAGTGCCGCGCCGCCTCCAGCAGCCCCGGCAGGTCGACCGGCTCGCGCCGCGGCTCGGCTTTGCCGCTCTCCAGCCGCGAGACGTCGAGCAGGTTCTCGACCAGGCGCGAGAGCCGCTGGCCCTGCTCGACCACCGCCTCGCTCAGCTCATGCCGCTCGGCCGCGGTGGCGCTGGGCGAGTCGAGGGCGGCGCCGGCGGCGATGATCGAGGTCAGCGGCGTGCGCAGATCGTGGGAGACCGAGCGCAGCAGCGAGGTCTTGAGCTCGTCGGAGCGGCGCAGCGCCTCGGCCTCGATCGCCTCGGCCTGCATCCGGTCGCGCTCGCGCTCCAGCGCCTCCAGCTCGCTCCAGCGCCCGGTCGGCCTCTTCGCGCCGCCGCTCGGACTCGGCGGCGCGGGCCCGCGCCAGCTCGGCCAGGGTGCCGCTGGCGATCGCGACGATCGCGAAGACGACCAGGGCGACGAGGTCGTGATCGGCGGCGACGTCGAGCGCGCCGATCGGCGGCAGGTGGAACCAGTTGAAGGCGGCGGCGCTGAGCAGCGCGGTGAGCAGGCCGAGCCGCAGGCCCCAGATCGTCGAGATCAGCAGCACCCCGGGGATGTAGACGACGCCCAGCGAGACCGCGGGCGCGATCTGCTTCAGCGGATAGATCAACCCCGTCGCCGCGGCGACGACCACGAGCAAAGCGGCCAGACCGAGGAGACCGGGTGGCGGCTCCGTACCCAGCCGGAATGGGTTGCGCTCTGCAGACATCTTTTCCCAGCCTACGACGACGAGACGCGGGCCAAGCAGATCAAGGACGCAGGAGCGTCGCGTGCTCGCACGCGAGCGACCGAGGACGCCGAAATGCGCCGCCACCGCTCGTTACTCGTACTGGAGGGACTCGAGACATCCAAGCGCGAGGCGCGGCGCGCCGGAGCGACCGCCGCCAGGACGCCGGCGAGGGCGGCGAGGACGAGCAGCGCGATCAGCGACCCCACCGGATAGGAGAGCGTGAAGCCTTCGTCCTTGAGCGGCTGCGCGATCAGGGTGGCGAAGACGATCCCCAGGATCATCCCGAGGATCGCCCCGATCAGGGCGGTGATCACGGCCTCGTAGCGGATCATCGTCCGCACCTGGCGGCGCGACATCCCGATCGCCCGCAGCATCCCCAGCTCGCGGGTGCGTTCGTGGATCGAGAGCGCCAGCGTGTTGGCGATCCCGAACAGCGAGATCACGATCGCCAGCAGCAGCAGCGCGTAGAAGAGATTGACCAGCTGGTCGACCTGTTCTTCCCGGCTTTCCTTCAGTTCCTGCTGGTTCAGGACTTCCGCGGTCGGGAAGGCGACTTCGACGCCTTTGGTGAGGATCGCCTGCACGGTCGCGGCGTCGGCGCTCGGCGAAGTCTGGATGAAGTCGATCGTGTCCTGGGTCTGCGAGAAGTCGCGGGCAAGCACGGGTTGGGTGATCAGGACGCTGCCGAGGACGTTGAGCTTCGAGTCGAAGACGCCGACGACTTCGAAGCTCGGTCGCTTGCGGGTCTGGCTGAGCAGCCGGAAGCTGTCGCCGACTTCGAGGCCGTGCGAGGAGGCGAACGAGTCGGAGACGATCGCCTGTCCGGCGCTCAGGCCACGCAGCGCCGCCGGCCCGCCCTGCTTCCATTCCACGTTCAGCGAGCTCGCCGATGTTGCGGGTCGGCGCGGTGATCCGGGCGCCCGCCCCGCTGCCGACCAGCTTCGCCTGCGGCGGAGCGGATCGTCGCCACCGATTCGACCCCGGGGACCTTGCGAGCGGCCCTGGCGGTGCCGCTGGGGATCGGCGAGAAGCCGTCGCTGTTCTGGATCACCAGCCCGCCGGCGAAGTTTTCGTCGACGACCGTCGCGACCGTGCTCTTGATGCCGGCGGCGAAGACGGTGACGAAGGCGACGAGGGCGAGCCCGATCATCAGCGCCGCCGCGGTGACCGCGGTGCGGCTCGGGTTGCGCTGGGCGTTCTCCCGCGCCAGTCGCCCGGTCAGACGGCGCAGCCGCTCCAGCGGCCAGCCGGCAACCGTCGCCAGCGGCGGCACCAGGCGTGGGCTGAAGAGGGAGACGGCGATCACGATCACCAGCGCCCCTCCTCCCATCAACCCGGCGCGGCTGCCCGCGTCGCCGTTGCCGAGCAGGCCGCCGAGGACCATCGCCAGCCCGGCCAGGCCGAGCAGGATCGAGAAGACGAGGTAGACCAGCCGGCGGCGGCGGCTGGGCGCCGGCACGAAGGCATTCAGGGCCGCGATCGGCGGCACCCGGGTCGAGCGCAGGGCCGGGACCAGCGAGGCGACGAAGGTGACGACGACCCCGACCAGGAGCGAGACGATCACCGTCCGCGACTCCAGCACCAGGCCGGTCGTCGGCAGGTCGACTTCGAAGGCTTCCAGCAGGGCGTTCAGCCGACGCGATGACGAAGCCGAAGGCGATCCCGACCAGGGCGCCGAACAACCCGATCGCCAGCGCTTCGCTGAGCACCGAGGTGAGGATCTGGCGGCGCGAGGCGCCGAGCGTGCGCAGCATCCCGAACTCGCTGACCCGCTGGGCGACGGTGATCGAGAAGGTGTTGAAGATCAGGAAGGAGCCGACGAAGACGGCGATGAAGCCGAAGACGAGCAGGAAGGTCTGCAGGAAGCTGAGGTTTTCGCGGATTTCTTCGGAGCCGCGGTCGGCGTTTTCCTGCGCCGTCTCGACCCGCACCCCGGCCGGCATCTCGGCGGCGATCCGGCGTTTCAGCAGCGCCGGCGGGACACCGTCGGCGGCGACGGAGATCTGGTCGAAGCGGCCGAGCTTGTGGGTCAGCGCCTGGGCGGTCGGCAGCGTCACCTGGGCGATGCTGGCGCCGCCGAAGGAGGCGCTGCCGAGCTGGGTGAAGCCGACGAGCGTGAACTTCCTCACGCTGCCCTCCCCGATCAGCTCGATCTGTTCGCCGATCTCGAGCTTGGAGCTTTCCGCCGCCGCCTTGTCGATCGATGCTTCGGTCGGGCCGCGGGGCCGGTGCCCTTCGATGTACTTGAGCGACTCCAGCTTTCCCGGCAGGGTCGAGGAGATGAACTTGGGGGCGAACTTGGAGCCGATCTTTTCGCCCTTGGAATTGAAGAACCCCCCCGGCGTGAAGATCGCTCCGGCCGCCAGCTTGACCCCGGGCGTCCGCTGGATCCGCGGCAGCAGCGAGGCGCGATCGTCGGCACTTCGCCGTTTTCCTGTTCGACCGGGTTCTGGGCGGTGACGACGACGCTGGTCCCGCTCAGCGACTCGCTGAAGATTTCGTCGAAGGCGGCGAAGATCGTGTCGCTGAGGATGTAGCTGCCGGCGACGAAGGCGACGCCGATCACGACCGCGAAGGCCGTCGTCATCGCCCGCACCTTGCGAGCCCAGAGGCTCTTCAGCGCGAGGCTAGTCAAGCTGCTTCATCAGCTCGATCACGTCGTCCGCCGACCCCGGAGCGGCGTCCTGGACGAGCTTGCCGTCGCGGAGGGTGATCAGGCGGTCGGCGTGGGCGGCGGCGACGGGATCGTGGGTGACCATGATCACCGTCTGGCCGAACTCGTCGACGGCCTGGCGCAGCAGCGCCAGCACGTCGGCGCTGGCCTTCGAATCGAGGTTGCCGGTCGGCTCGTCGGCGAAGACGACCGCCGGCTTGGAGACGAGCGCGCGGGCGACGGCGACGCGCTGCTGCTGGCCGCCGGAGAGCTCCGAGGGCCGGTGCGTGCGCCGGTCCTCGAGCCCGACGGTGCGGATCAGCTGGTCGACCCAGGCCCGGTCGGGCTTGCGGCCGGCGATCGAGAGCGGCAGCACCAGGTTCTCCTCCGCGGTCAGGACCGGCAGCAGGTTGAAGAACTGGAAGACGAAGCCGAGCTTGTCGCGGCGCAGCTTGGTCAGCTCGCCGTCGTCGAGGCCGGTGATCTCGATGCCGTCGAGCTCGACGCTGCCGCTGGTCGGCTTGTCGAGGCCGGCGAGGATGTGCATCAGCGTCGACTTGCCAGAGCCCGAGGGGCCCATGATCGCGGTGAAGCGATCGCGCTCGAAGCCGGTGCTGACTCCCGCCAGCGCGTCGACCGCCGCGTCGCCCTCGCCGTAGCGACGGGTCAGGTCGGTGGCGACCACAACCTGTCCGTTCAAACTCACCGCCAGCACCGTAGCGCCTGCTGGGGATAGCCTGCGGCCGGTGGCGCTCGCCGATCAATTCGACGGACTTCTGATCGACCTCGACGGGGTCGTCTGGGTCGGCCGCGAGCCGGTGCCCGGGTCGGCCGAGACGCTCGCCGCCCTGCTCGCCGCCGGCAAGGAGCTCGTCTTCGTCACCAACAACCCGGCGCGACCGCCGGCGCGCTACGCCGAGCGGCTGCGTGAGATCGGCGTCGAGGTGGGCCCGGAGCGGATCGTCACCGCCGGGATGGTCGCGGCCCGGCTCGCCGGCGAAGCCGCCGGCCCCGGTGGCGGCGCCTTCGTGATCGGCGAAAGCGCGCTGAAGCGAGATGGTCGCCGCCGCCGGCGCGACGCTGCTGGAGGGCGAGGCGGGGCGCGAGCGCCGACGTCGTCGTCGTCTCCGGCCACCGCGGCTTCGACTACGCCGAGCTGCTGACGGCGAAGCGGGCGCTCGACGGCGGCGCCGCGCTCGTCGCCACCAGCCACGACCCGACGATGCCGATGCCCGGCGGCGAGTGGCCCGGCACCGGCTCGATCCTCGCCGCGGTCGAGACCGCCTCCGGGCGCACGGCGCGAGATCGGCGGCAAGCCCGAGCGGCACCTGTTCGAGATGGCGCTCGACGTCCTCGCCCGCGGTTCCCTTGACACGGTGGACGGGACAAAGGAACCAGCGCGAGGGGCGGGTGGCGATGATCGGCGACCGGATCAGCTCCGACATCGACGGTGGCCGCGCCGCCGGCCTGGCGACGATCCTCGTCCTCAGCGGCACCAGCAGCCGCGCCCAGGCGGAGGCGGCGGAGCCGCCGCCCGACCACGTGATCGAGAACCTCGCCGGCCTGCTTCTGTGAGCGCCGCGGCGGCGGCGGAGTCCAAGCGCCTCGGCGCCGGCTTCGCCGGGATCTTCGCCGTCACCTTCTGCGGCCTGATCGCGGTCGGCGCCGTCCTCCCCGTCCTGCCCCGCTACGTCCGCGGCCCGCTCGGCGACGGCGACCTCACGGTCGGGATCGTGATCGGCGCCTACGCGATCACCGGCCTGCTGCTGCGGCCGGTCGCCGGGCGCCTGGCCGATCGCTGGGGCCGCAAGCCGACGGTCCTGCTCGGCGCCCTGCTGCTCGGCGCTCAGCGGCCTGCTCAACCTGCCCAGCCTCGGCATCGCCGGCCTGATCGCCGCCCGCCTCGTCCTCGGCGTCGGCGAGGGCTCGCTCTACACCGCCGGCTCAGCCTGGATCGTCGACCTGGCGCCGCTGGCCCGCCGCGGCCGGGTGCTCGGCCTCTACGGGCTGGCGGTCTGGGGCGGGCTCAGCGTCGGCCCGCTGGCCGGCGACCTGCTGCTCGAAGCGAGCGGCTACCGGGCGGTCTGGATCTTCGCCGCGGCGATGCCGCTGCTGGGGGCGGCGATCGCGACTCGCATCCCGGAACATTTCGAGCCCCTCGCCCACAGCGAGCCGCACCCGCTGATCGCCCCCGAGGCGGTTCGCCCCGGCTTCGCGATCGCCCTCGCCTCGGTCGGCTACGCGGCGCTCGCCGCCTTCATCGTCCTCCACCTCGAAGCTCGCGGGGTCGGCCACGGCGCCCTCGTCTTCGGCGCCTTCGCGGCGATGATCGTGCTCGCCAGGCTCCTCGCCGGCCACCTCCCCGACCTCTACGGCGCCGCCCGCGTGGCGATCGGCGCGGCGCTGGTCGAGGCAGCCGGGCTGCTGACGATCGCCCTCGCCCACAGCCTCCCGGTCGCCCTGGCGGGCGGGATGGCGATGGGCGCCGCCTTCTCCCTGCTCAACCCCTCGCTGATGCTGATCGCCGTCGGCCGCGTCTCCGAAAGCGCCCGCGGGGCGGTGATGGGGACCTACACGGCCTTCTTCGACGCCGGCGTCGGCGTCGGCGCGCCGCTGGCGGGGCTGGCCGCGGCGCTGACCGACTACGAGGGTGCCTTCGTCCTCGCCGCGGCGATCTCGGTCGGCTCGGCGGCGCTGATCCTGCGACCACCGCTGCACCGACCGAGCGCCTCAGCGGCCGCTGACGACCAGCGTCTGCTCGGCGCGGCCGATCCTGCCCTGCTCGTCGGAGAGAACCGACTCGGCGATCCCGATCCCGCTCGGCCGTGGCAGCAGCCTCGCGTCGACGCAGATCCACTCCCCCGCCGGCATCCGCTCGAGGTGGACCGTCAGCTCGACGTTGATGAAGAGGAACTTGCGGTAGTCGAGCGGCGAGGCGATCCCGTTGCCGACGTCGGCGGCGACCAGCACCCGCTGCAGCGGCGAGGGCTCCTCGCCGGCGACCAACGGCTGGCGCATCCGCAACCAGGCCGTCGCCGGCCCCAGCTCCATGAACCCGCCCTCGATGAAGCGGACCTCCATCGCCGAGTGGTAGCCGTGCTCCTGGTCGGTGGGGAAGAAGTCGGCCTCGTAGCCCTGCTCCGGGCCCGGCGGCGGCTCGAGCGCGACCACGGCACCCGCCGGCAGCTCCACCGGGGCGATCTGGATCCGCCAGGCGGTGGCGCGCATCAGCACCTGCTCGCCGTCGCTGAGCTCGGCCTCGACCAGCTGCACGCGGCGCCCCGGCCGCAGCACCCGGGCGCTGAGGCTGGGCGGGCGCGATCGGGACCGACCGCAGGATCTCGAAGGTGATCCGGCCGACCTGGAACAGCTCGGCGTCGGGCAGCAGCTCGAGCTCCCGCGCCAGCAGCGCCGAGGGCGGCCCGGCATGCTGGGCGCCGGGATCCCAGGGGCCGCGGGTCAGCTCGGTGGCGACGTAGACGTCGCCGTCGCGCTCGTAGAAGGCGTCGGGCACGCGGCAATCCTAGGCGCGCGACCGACGTGCTCTGAGCCTTCCCGCCGTATGTGGCGGCCGAAGCTCAGACACGTCGCCTCAGCAGTCGTGGCTGCCGAACTCCTCGGTCCAGACGTGGGCACCCGAGTTGCCTTCGAGGACTCCCGAGTGCAGGCCGATCCCGATTTCCGCGTAGGGGCCGAGGATGTTTTCGCGGTGGCCGGCCGAGTGCATCCAGGCGCCGAAGATCCAGCGCACGGTGGCGTGCGTGCCGGTTCCCCAGGCGATGTTCTCGGCCGCCCGCCAGCAGCCGGACCCGAGGTAGCCGAACCGCTGCATCCAGTAGGTGAATTCGTGGCCGCAGGCTTCGTGGCTGAATTCGTCGCAGCTGAGGATGTCGGCGGCCTTGTGGGCGGCGGCGCGGTACAGCTGCGGCGCCGGCTCGAGCGCTTCCAGCCCGTAGGCCTGGCGGGCGAAGTTGGTCAGGCAGCGCATCGCCCGCTCCTGCACCGCGACCGAGGCACCCGGTTCGGCCTGGTGGGGGCAGATCGAGGCCGGCGCGATCAGCCGGGCCGGGCCGGCTTCCGCGGCGGCGGGCGAGGGTGCCGCCGCGGCCAGTGCGGCGAGCACGATCACGATGGCGGCCAGGCGCGTCATAGACCTGTAATAGCAAGGGCGTACCCTGATCGTCAGACCTCGAAAGGAGCAAGATGGCGACGAAGATCGAGAAGTCAGACCAGGAGTGGCGTCAGCAGCTGACCCCGGAGCAGTACGAGGTGACCCGCAAGGCGGGCACCGAGCGAGCCTTCACCGGTCCGCACCTGGACGAGAAGCGCGAGGGCATGTTCCGCTGCGTCGGCTGCGGGACCGAGCTGTTCTCCTCCGACACCAAGTTCGAGTCGGGCACCGGCTGGCCCAGCTTCACCGACCCGGCGAACCTGGAGCACGTCGAGCTGCGCCCGGACAACAGCCACTTCATGCGGCGGACCGAGGTCGTCTGCAAGACCTGCGACGCCCACCTCGGGCACGTCTTCGACGACGGGCCCGGCGAGAGCGGTCAGCGCTACTGCATCAACGGCTGCGCGCTCGAGTTCGAGGCGAAGTAGGCCGTTGCCTAGACGGCGCCGCCGCCCGCGCCCAGATAGCTGAAGCGGACGGCCAGCGCCACCGCCTCGGTGCGGGTGTCGACCTCGAGCTTGGCGATCGCGTTGCGGACGTGGGTGTGGACGGTCGCCGGGCTGAGGTCGAGCCGCTCGGCGATCTCTTTGACCCGCAGCCCCTCGGCCAGCAGCTCGAGGATCTGCCGCTCGCGCGGGGAGAGATCGCAGCAGTTTCTCGACCTCGGAGGGCTTGCCGCCGGCGAAGTCGCCGCCGAGGAAGGTGCCGCCGCCGGTCACCGCTTTGACGGCGCGGGCGATGTCCTCCGCCGGCGCCGACTTCAGCACGTAGCCAGAGGCGCCGGCGCGCAGGGCCAGGGCGAGCAGGTCCGGCTGCGCGTGGGCGGTGAAGATGATCACTTTGGTCCGTGGCCGCGCCTTCAGGACCTCCTTGGTCGCCTCGATGCCGTCGCGCTTGGGCAGCTCGACGTCGATGATCAGGACGTCGGGTTCGAGCTCCTTGACGACGTCGACCACGTCGCGGCCGTTGCCGGCCTCGCCGACGATCTCGAGGATGCTCGAATTCGCCATCCTCGCCTTGATCGCCTCGCGGACGATCTCGTGGTCGTCGCAGAGGACAACCCGCATGGCCTCGCGCACACTGGAGTTCATCGAGGCGCAATCCTCGCAGGCGAGCCGTATCTATGCAAAGTATTAGGTAGCGTGAATCCGCCGTCGCGCTCCTGCCGGTTCTCGATCAGGGCGATCATCGTCCGTCCCACGGCCACCGCGGTGCCGTTCAGCGTGTGCACCGCCTGCGGGGATTCGCCGTCGCCCGGCCGATACCTACAGCCCAGGCGCCGCGCCTGGTAGTCGGTCGTGTTCGAGCACGAGGTCAGCTCCCGGTAGCGGCCCTGGCTGGGGATCCAGGCCTCGCAGTCGTACTTCTTCGCCGCCGGCGCGCCGAGGTCGCCGACGGCGACGTTGACGACCCGGTAGGGCAGCTCCAGCTCGGTCAGGATCCGCTCCTCGATCGCCAGCAGCCGCTCGTGCTCGGCGGCCGACCGCGAGGGCTCGACGAACGAGAACATCTCGACCTTGTCGAACTGGTGGACGCGGAAGATGCCGCGGGTGTCGCGGCCGGCGGCGCCGGCCTCGCGGCGGAAGCAGGTCGAGAAGCCGGCAGTAGCGGAGCGGCAGCCCGGCGGGGTCGAGGATCTCGTCGGCGTGGAGGCCGGCCAGGGCGACCTCCGAGGTGCCGGTGAGGAAGAGCTCGTCCTTGGGGATCTCGTAGATCTGGTCGCGGGCCTCGGGCAGGAAGCCGGTTCCCTCCAGCGCCTCTTCGCGGACCAGGACCGGCGGCACGACCGGTTCGTGCCCCTCGCCGCGGGCCAGCTCGAGCGCGAACCGGACCAGGGCCAGCTCGAGCATCACCAGGTCGCCCTTGAGGTAGGCGAAGCGGGAGCCGGAGAGGCGGGCGCCGGCCTCCATGTCGATCAGCCCGAGCGCGGTGCCGATCTCGAGGTGGTCGCGGGGCTCGAAGTCGAACTCGGTCCGGGCGCCGACCTCGCGCAGGACGACCGCGTCCTCCTCGGTCATCCCGTCGGGCGCGTCGGGGTCGGGCAGGTTGGGGAGGCTCAGCGCCAGCCGCCCGAGCTCGGCATCGACCTTCTCCAGCTCCTCTTTGCCGGCCTCGATCCGCTCCTTCAGGCCCTGCACCGTGGCCATCAGCTCGCTCGGCGCCCTCGCCCGCCTGCTTGGCTTCGCCGATCTGCTTGGAAAGCGTCTTGCGCTCCGCCTGGGCGCTCTCGACCTCGGGCAGCAGCTCGCGGCGGCGGGCGTCGAGGGCGAGCAGCTCGTCGACCTGCGCGGCGGCGCCACGGCGCGCGAGCGCCGCTTTGACCCGCTCGGGGTCGGAGCGGATCAGCTTCAGGTCAAGCATGTGGATCCGCGCTAGGGAGAGGTCTGGCCGGGACGCGGCGAGGATTCGGCGGCTTCGCCGGCGTACTTGGCGACGAACCTGGCGACCGCTTCGGCTTCCTTGCCGACGACGATGTTCTGGGGCATGATCGCCCCGGAGAAGCCGCCGTTCTGGATCGCGAACAGGGCATCTTCGTAGTTCCTCGGTTCGCTGGTTGAGGTTCGGGCCCTGCGTCCGCTCGCCGCGGTTGCCGCTTCCCTGGGTGCCGGCGGCGCTCAGCGTGTGGCAGCCGGAGCAGTGGGTGGCGAAGAGGACGGCCCCGTTGTAGTTGGGGTCGTTCTTGGAGACCGAGATCCCTTCCTCGCCGAAGCCGCAGGCCGTGAGGCCGAGGGCGGCGGCGATCACCATCGCTATGACCAGTACTGGACGCACGCGGCGCGCATCATATTGTCTAGAGCCGATCTCGATCTTCTGACGATGCCGCCGCCCGACTCAGCCAGCTTCCGCGCCGCGATGGCGAACCTGCCGACGGGGGTCACGATCGTCACCGCCAGCGGCCCCGAGGGACCCGCCGGAGCCACTGCCAATGCGGTCTGCTCGCTCTCGATCGAGCCGATGCTGATGCTCGCCTGCCTCGACCGCGGCTCCCGCACCCTGCTCGCCGTCCAGGCCGCCGACCGCTTCGGCGTCAGCGTCCTCCACCAGGGCCAGGAGCCGGTCGCCCGCTCCTTCGCGACCAAGGCCCCGGTGGCGGAGAAGTGGGCCGGCGTCTCCTGGTCGCTGCGCGACGGCGTCCCGGCGATCGACGACTCGCTGGTCTCGGTCGCCTGCGAGCTGCGCGACGTCCTCGCCGCCGGCGACCACGTGATCGTCACCGGCGAGGTCATCGGCCTCGAGGTCCAGCGAGGGCGATCCGCTGGTCTTCCACGGCGGCGTCTTCCGGCCGCTGGACTGAGCGGCCGAGCTGGGCGAGCCGGTCGGCAAACCGGGTCAGTCGCAGCCGGTGGCGATCGCCAGCGCCTTGCAGACCTCGTGCATGCGGGCACCGGAGAGGCTGGCGATCGGCTCGCTGAGCAGGGCACGCGGAGCCTTGTCGAGATTGTCGAAGCTGACCACGCATTCCTCCGGCATTCCGTCCTGCTCACCCAACCTGACCTCGGTTGGGATGCCGCGGATGGTTCGAGTCAGCGGAGCGACCAGGACGAGCGGAAACACCGGAATCGCCTCGGCGCGGGTCAGGATCAGGACCGGCCGGCGCCCCGCTTCGGGCAGATCGCACCAGCAGATGTCGCCGCGGCTCACCACGGCTCTTCTTCGACCATTCTCCGCGCCGCCTGATGCGCCGAGGCGATGTCCTCGTCGGTCAAGGGAATGCGTTCGTAGCCCTCGACGATTTCCCGGTCGATCCGGGCCTTGTCCTCGTCGAAGAGGTACGCCTCGATCGCGTCCCGGATCAGCGCCGAGCGCGAGCGCCCTTCCCGCGCGGCCCGCTCGTCGAGGCGGCGCAGCAGCTCGTCGCTGAGCTGAACCAGGGTCTGGGTGCGGGACACGGGCCATATGGTACCCAATGGTCTCGGTGCGCGGCCATGGGCCTCCAAGCCCGCCGGCCAGCTGAATCTCTCCCCCACGTGACAGCGCGGCGAGCTATGCCCCGGTGGCAGACCGCCTCGATGTTGTTGCCGTCGGGGTCGAGGACGAAGGCGCCGTAGTAGCGCGGGTGGTAGATCGGGCGCGGCGCCGGGGCGCCGTTGTCGGTGCCGCCCGCCGCCAGGGCGGCGGCGTGGAAGGCGTCGACGGTGTCGCGGCCGGAGGCGGTGAAGGAGATGTGGGCGCCGCTGACGCTCGGGCGGCCGCGGGCCATGATCCAGAAGTAGGGCTTGGGACCGTGCTCGGTTTCGCTGCCGAAGCCGGCGGCCTCGGGGATCGGCTCCATCAGCAGGGTGATCCCGAGCGGCGCCAAGGCCGCTTCGTAGAAGGCTTTGCTGCGGGCGAAGTCGCTGACCTCGATGCCGACGTGATCGAGCATGGACAGACCCTACAATCGGCCCGATGGCCGAGACGTTCCAAGAACCGGGGTGGTTCACCAGACACGTCTTCAACCCGCTGGTCGCCGGGCTGACCAAACTCGGCCTGCCCTTGGCCGGCTCGCGGGTGCTCGAAGTGAAGGGACGCAAGAGCGGCGAGTGGCGCAAGACGCCGGTCAACCCGCTCGAGTTCGAGGGCGGCCGCTACCTGGTGGCGCCGCGCGGCAACACCCAGTGGGTCCGCAACATGCGCGCCAGCGGCGGCGGGCGCCTGGTCCGCGGTCGCAAGGTCGAGGAGTTCAAGGCGACCGAGGTCCCCGAGGCGGAGCGCCCGGCCGTGATCCGCGCCTACCTGGCGAAGTGGAAATGGGAGGTCGGCGTCTTCTTCGACGGCGTCGGGCCCGACTCCAGCGACGAGGAGCTGCGCCGGATCGCTCCCGACCACCCCGTCTTCAAGATCGACTGACGCTCAGCGCGAGAGTCGCGTTCTGCATCTCCGAGGTGCAGAACGCGACGTCGGACGAGTCTAGATGCCGCTGGTCGTCGCCGCGCGCAGGGCGAGGAAGAAGATGACGCCGCAGCTGACGGCCATGATCCCCATCTCGCGGCGGACGATCTGCAGCGCGAGCGACTGCTGGGTCTCGGCGGGGAGGGCCTCGAAGTCGACCTCGCCGAGCTCGCGCTCGGCGGCGCCGGTGCGAGCGCCCTCGGCGAGGAAGGAGACGACCAGGGGCAGGATCCCGTAGAGGTAGTGGAGGCCTTCGGCCGCCTTGTGGTTGGTCACCAGCAGGAGGCCGCCGAGCAGGGCCTGGAGAAAGACCGAAACCTGGGCCAGGCGGAGCAGGTACCAGAAGGCGATCGAGGAGCGATTGCGGTACCAGGAGACGCCGCCGATGGCGCCCCCGGCCAGGTTGAGCAGGATCACCGCGCAGCCGACGGCGATGTGGACGCCGATCATCGGCCTATTTCCGCCCAAAGGGGTCGGGATTCCGCTTACTGATGCGGAAAAGCACTATGTAGCAAGTTGTCACAAGCTAGGTGTATAACAGCGGCTACGGGCGTTCAGCGACGGCGAAAGACGCCAGGCGCCGCCCGCCACCGAAACCACACCCCCCAGTGCTCAAGAGCTACCTCCCGATCCTCGTCTTCGCGGTCCTCGGCCTGACCGTCGGCGGAGCCTTCGCGATGCTCAACCACCTGATCGGCCCGAAGAAGCCGAAGCAGCCGACCGCCGCCAGCCGCCGCCAGGGCGAGCCCTACGAGTCGGGCATCCCGGTCGAAGCGATGAAGGGCTTCAAATTCGGCGTCAGCTTCTACCTCGTGGCGATGCTCTTCATCCTCTTCGACATCGAGGTCGTCTTCCTCTACCCCGTCGGGGTGATCCTCAAGGGCGCCGACAGCGTCTTCGTCCTCGGCGAGATGATCACCTTCATCGTCCTGCTGATGGTCGGCTTCGTCTACGTCTGGCGAAAGGGTGCGTTGGATTGGAAGTAGAGCGCCGCAGCCTCAGCTCCAAGCAGGCCACGGCCCGGCAGATGCTGCGCGGCGACCTCGAGGGCGAGGACCTCGACCGCTACGTCGAAGAGCGGGTCGTCACCACGACCTTCGAGAAAATGCTCAACCTGGCGCGGTCGAACTCGATCTTCCCGCTCACCTTCGGCCTCGCCTGCTGCGCGATCGAGGCGCCGATCTCGATCGTCACCGCCCGCTACGACCTCGCCCGCTTCGGCGCCGAGGCCCTGCGCGCCTCGCCGCGCCAGGCGGACCTGATCATCCTCTCGGGCCGGGTCTCGATCAAGATGGCGCCGGTCGTCCGCCGCCTCTACGACCAGATGCTGGAGCCGAAGTGGGCGATCTCGATGGGCGCCTGCTCCTCCTCGGGCGGCATGTTCGCCAACTACGCCGTCGTCCAGGGCGCCGACAAGTTCATGCCGATCGACATCCACATCCCCGGCTGCCCGCCGCGGCCGGAGGCGGTCATGTACGGCTTCAGCAAGCTGCAGCGCAAGATCCAGGGCAACCCCGACCAGGGCTGGCGCCAGCGCTACAACGCCGCCGGCACCGAGGAGTGGGCCCGCGGCGGGCCGGCCAGCGCCCCCAGCCTCGAGGCCGCGGAAGCCTACGAAGCCGCGCGGGAGATCAGCCTTGCCTGACGCCCCCGGACTGGAGCTGATCCGGGGGGAAATCGAACGCGACCACCCCGGCTCGGTCCTCGCCACCTCCTTCGACCGCAAGCCAGCCGGCGCTGTCGTCGACCCGGCGCAGATCCTCGCCGTGCTCGCCTGGCTCCGCGACACGCCGGGCCAGTCCTACCGCTTCCTCTCGTCGCCTTCACGTCGCGGACTACCTGCCGGCCGAGCCCCGCTTCGCCGTCCACTACGAGCTGATCAACCGCGATCGCGTCGAGCGCCTCCGGGTCAAAGCGATGCTGGCCGACCCCGGCGAGGACGCGCTGCCGGAGATCGACTCCTGCGTCGAGCTCTTCCCGACCGCCGAGGCCCAGGAGCGCGAGGCGTTCGACTTCTTCGGCGATCGTCTTCAAGGGCCACCCGGACCTGACCCGGATCCTGCTGCCCGACGACTACGTCGGCTGGCCGCAGCGGCGCGACTTCCCGGTCGGCGGCGAGCCCGTCACCTTCACCTACAACGAGCACAACTATGGCTGAGCTGACCGAGGACCGCGCCACCGAGGTGATGACCGTCAACATCGGTCCCGCACCACCCCGCCACGCACGGGGTGCTGCGGCTGATCGTCGACCTCGAAGGCGAGGTCGTGCGGACCTCAAGCCGGTGATCGGCTACGTCCACACCGGGATCGAAAAGTCCTGCGAGGACAAGAGCTACTGGAAGGTCATCCCCTTCGTCGAGCGGATGGACTACGTCTCCTACTTCTTCCAGATGGAGGCCTACTGCGGCGCCGTCGAGCGCCTCGTCGGGCTCGAGATCCCGCCCCGGGCCAAATACCTGCGGACGATCTTCCTCGAGCTCAACCGGATCCACTCCCACCTCGTCTGGCTCGGCACCACCGCGCTCGACCTCGGCGCGATCTCGATGCTCTGGTACTGCTTCCGCGAGCGCGACCGCATCCTCGACCTGTTCGAAATGGCGACCGGGCAGCGGATGCACACCCGCTACTTCCAGGTCGGCGGCGTGATCGAGGACATCCCGCTCGGCTTCGAGGCGAAACTGCGCGAGTTCGTCGCCGACATGCCGGTCCGGGTCGGCCAGTACGAGGCGCTGCTCGACCGCAACGAGGTCTTCCTCTCGCGGACCAAAGGGGTCGGCATCGTCTCCCGCGAGCGGCTGCTGGAGCTCGGCGTCACCGGGCCGCTGCTGCGCGCCGCCGGCGAGCCCTGGGACCTGCGCAAGGCCTTCGACTACCTCGCCTACCCGGAGATGGACTTCCAGATCCCGGTCGGCACCGTCGGCGACAACTACGACCGCTACCGGGTGCGGGTGGCGGAGATGGTCGAGTCGACGAAGATCGTCGAGCAGTGCGCTGGACCTGATGGAGGAGGGGCCGTTCATCGCCGACGACCGCAAGTACGTGCTGCCGCCGCGCTCGGAGCTCTCGACCTCGATGGAGTCGCTGATCCACCACTTCAAGCTCGTCACCGAGGGCTTCCGGGTCGAGCCCGGCGAGGTCTACTACTCGATCGAGTCGCCGCGCGGGGAGCTCGGCTGCTTCGTCCTCGCCGACGGCTCCTCGAAGCCCTCGCGGGTCCACTTCCGCGACCCCTCCTTCGTCAACCTGCAGGCCTTCAGGGACATGGCGGTCGGCAGCTACATCGCCGACATGATCGCCAGCCTCGGCATGCTCGACCCGATCCTCGGAGGCGTCGACCGGTGAGCCCCGTCGACGGCCGAGGCGTCAGCAACCCCAACCTGCCGGTCGACCGCGCGGTCACCGAGGGCCGCGCCCTCGACGGCGCCCCGGCCGGGATCCCGGAGCTGCACGAAGTCGACTGCCCGGACGAGCTGCGCGAGCGGATCGAGCAGCTGATGTCGCGCTACCCCGACCGCCACTCGGCCTCGATCCCGGCGCTGTGGGCGGTGCAGGAGCGCTACGGCTGGTGCACGCCGGAGGGGATCCGCCAGGCCGCCGCGGTGATGCGGGTGACGCCGGGCTACCTGGAGTCCGTCGCCAGCTTCTACGACCTGCTCCACACCGAGGCCGTCGGCTCGCACCGGATCGAGGTCTGCACCAACATCAGCTGCTGGATGCGCGGCGGCGACGAGCTGCTCGACGCCTTCCGCGCCGCCGCCGGCGACGACGAGGACCTCTTCGTCACCGGCTTCGAGTGCCTCGGCGCCTGCGACATCGCGCCGATGGCCTCGATCGACCAGCGCTACTACGGCCCGCTC
Organism: uncultured Solirubrobacterales bacterium; assembly: GCA_963739875.1. Lineage (GTDB taxonomy): Bacteria > Actinomycetota > Thermoleophilia > Solirubrobacterales > 70-9 > VAYN01. Next base: position 226,439 of record CAVUCD010000009.1, on the reverse strand, counting down.
GAAGCGGCCGAGGCGGCGCCGCGATCGACCAGCTCAAGGCCGGCGCCGAGGTGCTGCCGGCCAAGGACCAGGCACGGCGGCCGCTGGCCGGCGACACGCCGAACCCGGGAGACGGCGGCAATGGCTGACCCGCGCGAGACCCGCGTCCTGCTCGAGCACGCCGAGGACCCGGCGCTGCGCACGCTCGACGGCTACAAGCGCCTCGTCGGCGGCTACGCGACGCAGGAGAAGGCCTACCGCGAGCATGGAGCAGGACGAGGTCCTCAAAGAGCTCGAAGACTCGGGCCTGCGCGGCCGCGGCGGCGCCGGCTTCTCGATGGGCAAAAAGGCCTCCTTCCTGCCCCGCGGCGAGATGGCCAAGTACCTCTGCTGCAACGCCGACGAGTCCGAGCCCGGCGCCTTCAAGGACCGCGAGCTGATGCAGCGCAACCCGCACCAGCTGATCGAGGGGATCGCGATCGCCGCCCTCGCCGCCGACGCCGGCCACGCCTTCATCTTCATCCGCGGCGAGTACGACGCCCAGGCCGACATCCTCGACGCCGCCGTCGCCGAAGCCTACGAGGCCGGCTACCTGGGGAAGAACATCCTCGGCAGCCACCGCGACCTCGAGCTGGTCGTCCACCGCGGCGCCGGCGCCTACATCTGCGGCGAGGAGACGGCGCTGCTCGACGCGCTCGAGGGCAAGCGCGGCAACCCGCGCCTGAAGCCGCCGTTCCCGGCGGTCCAGGGCCTCTACGGCGGGCCGACGCTGATCAACAACGTCGAGACGCTCTCCAACGTGCCGCGGATCGTCGCCAAGGGCGCCGAGTGGTTCCAGGGCTTCGGCACCGAGCAGTCGCCCGGGACCAAGGTCGTCTCGGTCTCCGGCGGCGTCCGCCGTCCCGGCAACTACGAGGTCGAGCTCGGCATCCCCACCCGCGAGCTGATCTACGGCCTCGCCGGCGGCCCGCTCCCCGGCCGCGAGATCAAGGCCTTCTTCCCCGGCGGCTCCTCCTCGCCGGTGCTCACGGCCGAGGAAGGGCTCGACCTCCCCTACAGCTTCGAGGCGATGGCGGAGGCGGGCTCGATGCTCGGCTCCGGCTCGATCATCGTCGCCGACGACCAGGTCTCGATCCCGCACCTGGCGCTGCGCACGGCGCGCTTCTACCACCACGAGTCCTGCGGCAAGTGCACCCCCTGCCGCGAGGGCACCAACTGGACGGTGAAGATGCTGGAGCGGATGGTCCGCGGCGAGGCGACGCCGATGGACCTCGACATCGTCAGCTCGGTCCAGGAAAACATCATCGGCCACTGCCTCTGCGTGCTCGGCGACTCGATGGCGATGCCGGTCGGGGCGATGGTCCGCAAGTTCCGCCAGGAGTTCGAGGAAGTGATGGCCGCCGCCGGGCCGCCGCTCGACGACGAGACCCACCTCGCCGTCGTCCAGGGCCCGGCCGAGACCCTGGGGGCCTCGATATGAGCGAGCCGCGCCAGATCACGCTGACGATCGACGGCCGCGAGGTGACCGCGAGCGAGGGCGAGATGCTCCACGACGCCGCCCGCAAGGGCGACGTCGAGATCCCGGTCTTCTGTTACGAGCCGAAGCTCGGCGAGCCGGTCGGCGCCTGCCGGATGTGCCTGGTCGAGATCGAGGGGATCCCGAAACTGCAGACCTCCTGCTCGACCCCGGTCCGCGAGGGCATGGTCGTCCACACCCGCACCGAGCAGGTCAAAGAGGCGCAGAGCGCCGTGGTCGAGTTCCTGCTCGTCAACCACCCGCTCGACTGCCCCGTCTGCGACAAGGGCGGCGAGTGCCCGCTGCAGGACATCACCCAGGGCTGGGGCCCGGGCAAAAGCCGCGTGATCGACGAAAAGCGCCACTTCCAGAAGCCGATCGAGCTCTCGCCGCTGATCGCGATCGACCGCGAGCGCTGCATCCTCTGCTACCGCTGCGTCCGCTTCAGCCAGGAGGTCTCCGAGGACGCCGCAGCTGCAGCTGCTCGAGCGCGGCGACCGCACCTTCGTCGGCACCTTCGACGACCGCCCCTACGTCGCCCCCTTCCACGGCAACATCACCGAGCTCTGCCCGGTCGGCGCGCTGACCAGCTACACCTACCGCTTCCGCGCCCGGCCCTGGGACATCGAGCAGGCCGGCTCGGTCTGCACGCTCTGCCCGAGCCAGTGCAACGTCAGCTTCACGGTCCGCGACGAGAAGGTGAAACGCGTCCTCGGCCGCGACAACGCCGAGGTCGACGACGGCTGGCTCTGCGACCGCGGCCGCTACGGCTTCGAGATGTTCGGCGACGAGAAGCGGGTCGACGGCCCGCGGCTCAAAGGCGGCGCCGCGACGGACTGGCAGACGGCGATCGAGGCGGCCGCCGCCGGCCTGAAGCGGGCCGGCGGCGCCAGGTCGCGGCGATCGTCGGCGACGCCTCCAACGAGGAGGCGCTGCCTGGTCCAGGGCCTGCTGCGCGAGGCGCTCGGCTCCCCCCACGTCGACTCCCGCCCCTCGCGCGGTCCCGGCCGCGAGGCGATCGTCCGCCTCGCCCAGCCCGACCTCTCGGCCCGGGTCCGCGACATCGACGACGCCGACGTGATCCTCGTCCTCGGCACCGACCCGCTGCACAGCTCGCCGATCCTCGACCTCCGCGTCCGCAAGGCGATCCGCCGCAACGGCGCCCGCCTGGCGATCGCGACCGAGCGCCCGACCGCGCTCGACGGCGGCGCCGAGGCGATCGCCCGCTACGCCCCCGGCGAGGCCACCCACTTCGTCTCCGAGCTGACCGCCGCGCTCGGCGGCGCCGACACCGTGGCCACGCCGCTGGCCGAGACCCTCAGGGACGCCGGCAAGGTCGTCGTCGTCTGGGGCGAGCGGATCGCCCGCGAGGGCGACGCCGCCGCGGCCGCCCTGCTCGACCTCGCCGCCGCCCTCGAGCGTCGCCAGCACCGACGGCGCCGGCCTGCTCGAAGTCCCCGACACCGCCAACGCCCGCGGCCTGCGCGAGGCCGGCTGCCTCCCCGACGCCGGCCCCGGCCTCGCCGAGACCACCCCCGGCAAGTCCACCGAGGAGATCCGCGCGGCCCTGGAGTCCGGCGAGCTCAAGTCCCTGGTCCTCTTCGGCGTCGACCCCCTCCGCGACTTCCCCGACACCAAGGCCTGGGAGGCCGCGATCACGGCAGCCGACTTCGTCGTCAGCTTCTCGATGTTCGAGACCGCCACCACCGCCAAGGCCGACGTCGCTCTTCCCGCTCGAGACCCACGCCGAGAAAGACGGCACCGTCACCCACCCCGACGGCCGCCTGCAGCGCGTCCGTCCCTCGCGCCTCCCGCCCCGGCGACATCCGCCCGAACTTCCAGGTCCTGGCCGAGCTCTCCTCAGCCCTCGGCCACGACACCGGCATCTCGTCCCAGCCCACGGCCTTCGCGGCCCTGACCGCAGCCGTCCCCTTCTACAGCGCCATCACCGACGCCGCCATCGGCGGCCGCGGCATCCGCTGGCAGGACACCCCATCCGCCGCGAACGTGCCGAGCGCCGGGGAGGTGGGCGTCGGTGACCCCTCCAAGCGTCTTCCGGAGGAGGAGGGGAGCGCGCCGGCGGCGCCAGCCGCCCCCTCTCCACCGACGAGGTACCGAGCGAGGAGGGGTCACCGACGCCCACCTCCCTCGCCCTGGGCACCTACCGCGACCTCTGGGCCGGCCCGATCACCGAGCTGAACCCGCCCGCTGAAGTTCCTCGCCCCCGAGCAGCGCCTCGAGATCTCCCTCGCCGACGCCGAGCGCATGGACCTCAAGACCGGCGACCCCGTCAGGGTCAGCCAGAACGGCTCCAGCGTCGAGGCCCGCGTCCTGATCAGGGAACGGATGAGCCGAGGGCGTCTGCTTCCTCGCCGAGGGCACGGCGGCCAAGGCAACGCCAACGCCCTGCTCAACGGCGGCCCGGTCAGCGTCGAGATCACCAAGGTCGAGGCCTAAGTGCTCGCCGTTCGCCGACACCACCTTCGTCGAAGCGACCTGGATCATGATCGTCAAGTCGCTGGTGATCTTCGCGGTCATCTTCGCGATCCTGCCGATCCTGACCGTGGTCGAGCGCAAACTGATCGGCCGCTTCCAGCACCGCTACGGCCCCAACCGGGTCGGCCCCTACGGGCTGATGCAGCCGCTTGCCGACGTCGGCAAGCTGATCTCCAAGGAGTCCTTCCGCCCCGCCAACGCGGTCTCGACCCTGTTCATCCTCGGCCCGCTGCTGCCCGTCCTCTCGGGCGTGCTGGCGCTGGCGATCCTCCCCTGGGGCGACGTCCAGGACGGCGTCGGCCTCTACGGGATCGACGTCCCGATCGGCATCCTCTACTTCTTCGCCGTCGGCTCGATCGCCTTCTACGGCCTGCTGCTCGGCGGCTGGTCGTCGGGCTCGAAATACAGCCTGCTCGGCGCCATGCGCTCGGCCGCGCAGCTGATCTCCTACGAGGTCTCGATGGGCCTGGCGCTGCTCGGCGTGATCATGATGAGCGGCTCGCTCTCGCTGGTCGACGTGGTCGAGGCCCAGGGCAAGGTCTGGTTCATCATCCCCCAGTTCGTCGGCTTCCTGATCTTCATGCTCGCCGGCTTCGCCGAGACCAACCGCACCCCGTTCGACATGCCCGAGGCCGACGCCGAGCTGGTCCAGGGCTTCATGACCGAGTACGGCGGCATGCGCTTCGGCTCCTTCCTGCTGGTCGAATACATGGAGATCCTGGTCGTCTCCGGGATCGCCGCGGCGATGTTCCTCGGCGGCTGGATGGGCCCCGGCCCGGGCTGGCTGGACCCGATCTGGATGCTGGTGAAGATGTTCGCCCTGGTCTTCGTCTTCATCTGGGTCAGGGCAACGCTGCCGCGACTGCGATATGACCAGCTGATGAGCCTCGGCTGGAAAGTCCTGCTGCCCCTGGCGACGCTGAACGTCCTCGTCACCGCGGTCCTGGTGGTGACGACGTGAGCACCGATCTGGACGGCGCCAAGAACGGCGACGGCTTCGACCCGAAGTCGGCCGCCTACCTCGACTCGATCGACGTCGTCCTGGTCCAGCGCGGGCCCGACGCCGGCGGGGTCGGCGGCGCCTACCGCGCCTTCGGCGAGACCCTGCGCGGGCTGAAGACGACGATGGCGCGCCTGATCGAGGGGCCGCTGACGATCGAGTACCCGGAGGAGAAGACGCCGGTCTACCCGCGCTTCCGCGGCCGCCACAAACTGCACAAGTTCGAGGACACCGGGCTGGAGAAATGCGTCGGCTGCTCGCTCTGCGCCGCCGCCTGCCCGGCCGACTGCATCCGCGTCGTCGCCGCCGAGAACATCCCCGGCGACCGCGTCTCCGCCGGCGAGCGCTACGCCGCCGTCTACGAGATCAACCTCTCGCGCTGCATCTTCTGCGGCTACTGCGAGATCGCCTGCCCCTTCGACGCGATCACGATGGGCCACGACTACGAGATGGCCGACTACGACCGCTCCGACCTGATCTTCACCAAAGAGATGCTGCTGGCCGAGCCGATCGAGCGCACGCCGCTGAAAAGCGAGGGCGAGTAGATGGAAGCGGTGCTGTTCTTCCTCGCCGCGATCGGCGCGCTCGGCGGCGCGATCGGCGTCGTCGCGCTGCGCAACCCCTTCTACAGCGTGCTGGCGCTGATCGTCCATCTGTTCTCGCTCGCCGTCCTCTTCCTGATGCTGACCTCCGCCTTCGTCGCCGCCGCCCAGGTGGTCGTCTACGCCGGCGCGGTGATGGTCCTCTACGTCTTCGTCGTCGCCTACGTCGGCGGCGGCGGCGAGCCGGTCGGCAAAGCCGCTGCCCAACCAGCGCTTCCTCGCGATCCTCGTCGCCAGCATCCTCTTCGTCGAGCTCTCCGTCGCCGTCCTCTCCTCCGCCCTCCTCGCCCTCGGCACCCACGGCCCCGACGTCAAGCCCGGCTTCGGCGACCCCGCAGCGATCGGCCGTCTGCTGCTGGAAAAGTTCCTGCTGCCCTTCGAGGCTTCGTCGCTCCTGCTGCTGATCGCCGCGGTCGGGGCGATCGTCCTGGCCGGGCGCAAACGGGAGGAGACCGCATGAACATCGAGTGGTACATCGTCCTCTCGTCGCTGCTGTTCGCAACCGGAGCCGTCGGCATCCTGATCCGCCGCAGCCCGATGGTGATCCTGCTCTGCCTGGAGCTGATGCTCAACGCCGGCAACCTCGCCCTGGTCGCCTTCAGCCGCGAGGTCGGCAACCAGCAGGGCCAGGTCTTCGCCCTGGTCGTGATGGTGATCGCCGCCTGCGAGGTCGTCGTCGGCCTCGGCCTGATCGTCGCGATCTTCCGCCGCAAGCTGCCGCTCGACGTCGATGACCTGTCGGAGCTGCGCGGATGAGCGCCACCAGCTGGGCCTGGCTCGTCCTGCTCTTCCCGCTGCTCGGATCGATCGCGATCGGGCTCGGCTTCAAAGTCCTGCCGGCGAAGGTCGCCGGCGCGATCGGCACCGCCGCGATCGGGCTCGCCTTCGCCTGCGGGATCGGCGCCCTGCTCTGCCTGCTCGGCGAAGACGCCGACGCCCGCCACCACGCCTCCTCGCTCTGGGAATACGCCAGCGCCGCCGGCCTCCACATCAAACTCGGGATCTACGTCGACCCGCTCTCGGTCTTCATGGTCCTGGTCGTCACCGGCGTCTCGACCCTGATCCACCTCTACTCCTACGGCTACATGCAGTCCGACGAGGGCTACCACCGCTTCTTCAGCTACCTCAACTTCTTCGTCTTCTCGATGCTGCTGCTGGTCCTCGCCGGCAACTTCGTCCTGCTGATCGTCGGCTGGGCCTTCGTCGGCTTCGCCTCCTACGCGCTGGTCAGCTTCTGGTACCGCCGCACCACCGCGACCCGGGCCGGGATGAAGGCCTTCGTGATCAACGTCGTCGGCGACATCGGGCTGATCCTGGCCGCCTTCCTGATCTTCCGCGAACTCGGCACCTTCGAATACGGCGAAGTCTTCGCCAAGGCGCCGCAGGTCTTCCACACCAACGAGTGGACCGTGACCGCGATCTGCCTGCTGCTGCTGGTCGGCGCCTTCGCCAAGTCGGCGCAGCTGCCGTTCCACACCTGGCTGCCCGACGCGATGGAGGGCCCGACCCCGGTCTCCTCGCTGATCCACGCGGCGACGATGGTGACCGCCGGCGTCTACCTGATCGCCCGCACCCACGTCCTCTTCGTCCTCGCCCCGACCGCCGCCGACATCTCCGCCTTCGTCGGCCTGGCGACGCTGCTGGTCGCCGGCACGATCGCCCTGGTGATGACCGACCTCAAGCGGGCGATCGCCTACTCGACGATGAGCCAGATCGGCTACATGATCATGGGCGTCTCGATCGGCGCCTACAGCGCCGGCCTCTTCCACCTGATGACCCACGCCTTCTTCAAGGCGCTGCTGTTCATGGCCGCCGGCTCGATCATCGCCGCGATGGCCAACAACCAGAACATCGACGACATGAAGGGCTTCGGCAAGGCGATGCGCTTCACCTCGATCACGATGGTCTGCGGCGGCCTGGCGCTGGCCGCCTTCCCCGGCACCTCGGGCTTCTTCTCCAAGGACGAGATCCTCGCCTACGCCAGCGCCCGCGGCGGGATGTACGAGATCTTCACCGTGCTCGGCTACTTCGGCGCCCTGCTGACCGCGATCTACACCTTCCGGCTGATCTTCCGCGTCCTCCCCGGCCGCCCCTGCGCCGAGGCCCAGGAGCTGATCGACACCGGCCACGTCCACCACGCCCACCCGTTCAACCCGGCGACCGGCGAAGAGGAGGACACCGACGTCGGCTTCCCCGGCGCCGACCACCACATCGCCGAGCAGTCGTGGCCGATGCGGGTGGCGATGGGCGTGCTCGCCTTCCTGGCGCTGTTCGCCGGCCTGGTCCAGGTCCCCGGCGTCGACGACGTCGTCACCAAGTTCCTCGACCCGGTCTTCGCCGACTCGCCGCTGGCGGCGATCCACCCCTCGACCTCCGCCTCCTGGACCGGCCTGGCGATCGGCGGCGCGATCTCGCTCGCCGGGATCGGCATCGCCTACTGGCTCTACATCGTCAAGCCGGACATGCCGGCGCTGCTGGAACGCCGCCTGCGGCCGATCCACACCTTCCTCGCCAACAAGTGGTACTTCGACGAGCTGATCGACATCCTCGTCGTCCGCCCGGCGCTGGCCGTCGGCCGCTTCGCCAACCGCTTCTTCGAGCGCTTCGTCGTCGACGGCCTCGTCACCGGCACCCAGGAGACGGTGCGCGGCGCCGGCGGCATCGTCCGCGCCGTCCAGAACGGCTTCGTCCGCAGCTACGCGCTGCTGCTGATCGCCGGCTTCGCCGGGCTCGCCCTCTACTTCCTGATCGTCCAGTCATGATCAACGCGCTGCTCTGGGCCCCGCTGGCGTTCGGCATCGTCGGCCTCTTCCTGCCGAAGCGGGCGACCGCCTGGTGGGCCGTGCTGGGCACGATCGTCACCCTGGGGATCGCGATCTCGATGGTGACCGGCTTCGACTCCGGCTCCTCGGGCCTGCAGGACACCGTCGACGTCAGCTGGATCTCCGGCCTCGGCGTCGACTACAGCCTCGGCATCGACGGCCTCAACCTCTTCCTGATCGTGCTGACGACGCTGCTCTGGCTCGGCGGCACCGCCTTCGCCGCCTTCCGCCCGCAGGAGAAACCGCAGCTCTTCTTCTTCCTGATGCTGGTCGCCGAGACGGCGACGCTGGGCTCGTTCCTGGCTCAGGACCTGCTGCTCTTCGTCCTCTTCTTCGACTTCATGCTGGTCCCGTTCTACTTCCTCTTCGGCGCCTGGGGCAGCGATCGCGAGGGCGGCCCGACCGCCGCCGCGGCGACGATGAAGATGATCGTCTACACCCTGATCGGCTCGCTGCTGATGCTGGTCGCGGCGATCGCCACGGCGATCATCTCCGCCGACGGCGGCCACCTCACCTTCTCGATCGCGGCGATCCAGCAGCAGGGCCTGCCGGTCGACAGCCAGCGCTGGATCTTCTGCTTCTTCGCCGCCGCCTTCCTGGTCAAGATGCCGGCCTTCCTCCTCCACGGCTGGATGCCCGACGCCTACCGGGCGGCGCCGCTGCCGGTCCTGGTCGTCTTCTCCGGGGTGCTGGCGAAGGTCGGCGCCTACGGCTTCCTGCGGATCGTGCTGCCGCTGTTCCCCGCCGCCACGGTCGAATTCCAGACCGTGATCCTGGTGATCGCCCTGGCCTCGATCCTCTACGGCTCGGTGATGGCCTTCACCCAGACCAACCTGCGGCTGATCGCCGGCTACTCCTCGGTCGCGCAGCTCGGCTTCATCACCGCCGGGATCTTCGCCCTGCGCGCCGACGGCGCCGACGGGGCGATCCTGCAGATGGTCAACCACGGCCTCGTCGTCGCGCCGATCTTCATCATCGTCGCGATCCTGGTCGAGCGGACCGGGACCGAGGACATCCGCGAGATGGGCGGCATGGCGCTGCGGGCGCCGATCCTGGCGGCGCTGTTCCTGATCGTCGCCCTGGCGACCCTGGCGATGCCGGGCTCGGCCAACTTCATCGGCGAGTTCTACATCCTCAACGGCCTCTTCGAGTCGAAGATCGTCTTCGCCTTCGTCGCGATCAGCGGCGTCGCGATGTCCGCCTACTACGCGCTGCGCATGTACCAGCGGACGATGCACAACCGCAAGCCCGACGGGATCGCCTCGCGTGAGATCAGCCTCCGCGACGGCCTCGTCCTGGCGCCGCTGGTGCTCTGCATCCTCGGCCTCGCCCTCTACCCGCAGCTGATCCTCCACCGCACCGCCCCGACCGTGCAGCAGACGGTCGCCGGCGTCACCGGCGGGCCGGCGCCGGAAGGGCAGCTGGCGCCGACGCGCAGCCGACGGCCCGGCGACCGGGCAGACCGGATCGTCGTCGCTCAGCCGGAACCCATGAACTTCCACGAACCCCACATCGACTACGCCGGCATCTCGCCGATCATCGCCCTGACCGTCGGCTTCGTCGTCGTCCTGATGACCGCCGTGATCAAGCCGCTGCGGCGGACCGCGCCGGCGCTGACCTTCCTCACCCTGGCGGCCACCGCCGGGCTGCTGATCTGGCAGTGGGGCGAATCGAAGGAACTGATCACCGGGGCGCTGCAGCTCGACGACCTGGCGATCTCGATCTCGCTGATCGCGATCCTCACCGCGGCCTTCTGCGTCCTGCTCTCGATCCGCGAGCCGGCGGCCGACGAAGCCGGCGTCGGCGAGTACCACGCGCTGCTGCTCGGCTCGGTGCTGGGGATGGTCCTGCTCTCGCAGGCGAGCAACCTGGTCACCTTCTTCGTCGCCCTCGAGACCCTCTCGATCCCGCTCTACATCCTCTGCGCGACCAACCTCCGCCGCGAGGGCTCGCTCGAGTCCGGCCTCAAGTACCTGATCGTCGGCTCGCTCGGCTCGGCGACGCTGCTCTACGGGATGGCCTTCCTCTACGGCGGCACCGGCTCCACCGACTTCTCCGGGATCGCCGCCGGGATCGTCCACAAGGGCATGCTCGGCGACCCGCTGATCCTGATCGGGATCGCGATGTGCGCGGTCGGGCTCGCCTTCAAGACCTCGATCGCCCCCTTCCACCAGTGGACGCCCGACGTCTACCAGGGGGCGCCGACGCCGATCACCGGCTTCATGGCGGTGGCGACCAAGGCCGCGGCCTTCGCCGTCTTCCTGCGCTTCTTCGACGTCGCCCTCGGCCCCCAGGTCGACCAATGGGCGCCGGCGCTGGCGGTCCTGGCGGCGATCTCGATCGTCGTCGGCAACGTCGGCGCCCTCGGCCAGGACTCGCTGAAGCGGATGCTCGGCTACTCCGGCGTCGCCCAGGCCGGCTACATGATGGGCGGCGTCGTCGTCGCCTCCAAGTCCGGCACCAGCTCGCTGATCTTCTACCTCGCCGCCTACGCCCTGATGAACCTCGCCGCCTTCGCCGTGATCGTCGCCCGCGAGCGCGAAACGCCATACGGCGACAGCTACCGCGCGATCCAGGGCCTCGGCGCCGAGAGGCCCTGGCTGGCCTGGCCGCTGACGATCTCGATGCTGGCGCTGGCCGGGCTGCCGGCAACCGCGGGCTTCATCGGCAAGCTCTACCTGATCGAGGCCCTGGTCGAAGGCGACTACACCTGGCTCGCGGTCTTCATCGCGGTCGGGACGATGATCTCCCTCGCCTACTACCTGCGGGTGGTCGCGGCGATGTGGATGCGGCCCGGCAGCGAAGGCGTTGCCGGCGCGCCGGCGATCGCCGGCGCCTCCCCGGAGGCCGACCCGATCGACCCCGAGGCCGGCCGGCGCCTCTACCTCCTCGCCCCCGCCCTGCTCGCCGCCGCGGCGACGGTCTTCTTCGGGATCATCCCCCAGCCGCTGGTCGATTTCGCCGCACACGCCGGCGCGTCGCTCTTCTAGCGAGGGGCAAGGCGCTCGATGGGCGTCCTGCTGACCGCCGTGCTGATCGTCGCCGGCGCCGGGATCGGCGTCTGGTCCGAGCAGCGCTACCCGCGCGCCGCCGTCGGCCTCGCCCGCAAATTCCTGCAGGTGATCCTCTACGTGCTGGTCCCGATCGTGATCTTCTTCAACCTCGCCTCGGCCTCGATCAGCCTCGACAACGGGATCGGGATCTGCCTCGCCCTCCTCAACCTCGCCCTGGTCTCGACCGTCACCTGGTTCTTCGCGACCCGGGTTCTCCATCTCTCCGGCCCGCAGACCGGCGCCGTGATCTGCGCGGTCCTGGTCGCCAACACCGCCTACCTCGGCTACCCGCTGACGGTCGCCCTGCTCGGCCACGACCATCTCTCCACCGGCGTCCTCTTCGACGTCCTGGTCAGCGGCCCGGCGCTGATGCTCGGCGCCTTCGGCGTCGCCGCGGCCTTCGGCGACAGGGCCGGCGAAGGGCTGCGCCAGCGCGGCCGCGCCTTCCTCACCCGCAACCCGCCGCTGTACGCCGCCGTCCTCGGCCTGCTCGTGCCGAGCGCGCTGGCGCCGACCTCGCTGGTCGACGCCTCGCAGGTGCTCGCCGTGGCGATCCTGCCGATCGGGTTCTTCGCCGTCGGCGCGACCCTCGCCGAGGGCGCCGACCAGGGCGAGCTCCCGTTCCCGCCGCCGATCACCCGGCCGGTGGCGCTGGCGCTGGCCGGCCGCCTGGTCCTGGCGCCGGCGCTGCTGATGCTGATCGCGGCGCCGCTGATCGACCTCCCCTCGGCCTACCGCCTGATGTCGGCGATGCCGACCGGGATCAACGCGATGGTCGTCTCCCACGCCTACGGGCTCGACAACAGGATCGTCGCCGAGGCGATCACCTGGTCGACCGCGATCGTCGTCGTCGCTGCCCTAGTCTCACTGGCGTTCTGATGCTCCAGCACGTCGGCATCGAGATCGCGCCGGAGGACCTCGACCGCGCCGTCGAGTTCTTCACCCTGCTCGGCTTCGAGCCGGTCGAGCCGCCGCCGGCCCTGGCCGCCGGCTTCACCTGGCTCGAGCGCGAGGGGACCCAGGTCCACCTGATGCACGAGCCGAGCCCGACGGTCCCGCCACGCGCGCACCTGGCCGTGGTCGCGCCGGACTTCGAGGCGACGCTGGCCCGCCTGCGCGAGCACGGGTTCGAGACCACCCCCGGCCGCGAACACTGGGGCTCCCCCCGCGCCCACGCGGTCGCCCCGGGCGGCCATCGAGTCGAGCTGATGGCGGCTCCGCCCTGAACCGGTGGTCGCGGGGGTGGGGGTTTGGCGAGGAGGGGTTGGGTAGGCCCTCTCCGGCGCGAACTGCGGGGAGGCTTGGAGAGGGCCTACCCAACCCCTCCCCACGAAGCTCCACCCCGCTCCCAAGCTGGGCAGCTTCCGAGATCGGGAAAGCTTGCAAGGGACGGAAGCTCTCCGGCCGTGCGAGTTGCCCATGGGAGCAAACTCGACAGCTCTCGTCAGCGACGGAAGCTCCCGAACCTCGGGCGGGCTTTCGAAGCCACTCGGACGGAGACGGGGCATCGGCCGGGGGTCGGGTGCCCCTCCTCACGTTTTGCGCCGCTGGCCGAGAGAGCTTCTCGGACGGCGGCGGGCGATCCAGCCAGTCAGGCGAGTGAGGAGGGGCACCCGACCCCCGGCCGACGGCGCGCTCCCGCCGAATCGATCGTCTAAGCCGCCCGCCGCCCCCGCTTGGCCGCAAACAGATCGAGGTCGGCGAAGCTGAGCAGCTTGTCGGCGGTGGTGCCGTCGGCGGGGAACATCGCGAAGCCGGTCTTGGCGGAGACGGGCCGCGCCTCGTCGTTGCCGAAACCGCGGTGGGCGACCCGGTCGCGCAACCGCCTCGCGACTTCCTCGGCCTCCTCGGCGTCGGTCTCCGGAGCGATCACGGCGAACTCGTCGCCGCCCTGGCGGAAGACCGAGTCTTCGCCCCTGACCTCGTCGTCCAGCGCCCGGCCGATCTCGGTCAGCAGGCGGTCGCCCTCGAGGTGGCCGTGGAGCTCGTTGATCTGCTTGAAGCCATCGAGGTCGAGCAGAACCAGGGCGAACTCGCGCGAGTGGCGGCGGTGGCGGGCGATTTCCGCGGCCAGTCGCTCCTGCAGGCTGCGGTAGTTGCCGACGCCGGTCAGCTCGTCGCGACGAGCCAGCTCCCAGAGCGCCTCGTGGCTGGCGACCAGGCGCCGCCCCAGCACCGCGATCCCGATCGCGATAACGACCAGGCAGCAGGACTCGACGATGCCCAGGATCAGCATCTGGCGATCGGAGAACGAGTCCAGCAGAACCGGCAGCAGGACTCCGATCGCGATCGCGACCAGGCCCGCGACCAGCAGGCCCGCGGCCATCGAGCCGCGGCCCGTTGGAACTGGTTTATTCGATTGTGGAATCATCAATTTTGGGTATCAACGTATCTCGTACCCGCAGGATATGCAGGTAAGCCATGCTTGTCTTGCGCCGCCACTACGATGCGCCGGGTGCGTTATCCCGTGGAACAGTTCAGCGCCGAGGAGAGAGCGGTCCTCTCTCCTCACTTCACCAATCTCGACAGCCCCGTGTTCGCCCTGGTGAACCTGCCGGAGACCGTCAAGGGGGCGCTTTTTGCCCGCTATTCGCGCTATTCCGGGACCGTGCGGCGCCTCTTCCTCGAGGAGTTCGCCGCCGACGCGCCCGCCGGCGGCCGCCCCTTCGACGACGAGGAGGGGGCCAGAGCGGCGCAGCTGTACGAGCGCGTCTTCGTCGGCTACGGCGACGACTCGATCGCCCAGGTCGGCGGCGCCCACATCGCCTGCGAGTGGGTCTCGAACATCCTCACCAAGCTGCTGCAGCGCGGCCGGCTCGCCGCCTACCTCGAGCAGTCGACCCGCTACATCCCCTACGACGAGCCGTTGCCGGAAGGCGGCTACCGCTTCTATCGCGACCAGGAGCTCGGCCCTGAGTTCGCCCGGGCGATGGACGAGCTGTTCGGCATCTACTCGCGCTCGCTGACCGAGGTCGAGGCCTGGGCGGCGGAGCAGTGGCCGCGCGGCGACGCCGAGCCCGAGGGCGCCTGGCGGCGCTCGATCCGCGCCAAGGCGCTCGACCTGCTGCGCGGCCTGCTGCCCGCGGCGACCCTCAGCCACGTCGGCATCTACGCCTCCGGCCAGGCCTACGAGCAGCTGATCATGCGGCTGATGGCCTCACCGCTGCCGGAGGCGCGCGCCTACGGCGGGATGATCCTCGGCGAGCTGCAGCGGGTGATGCCGAGCTTCGTCAGCCGGGTCGACCGCCCCGAGCGCGGCGGCGAGTGGATCTCCTACTTCGAGCGCCGCCGCGAGCAGACCGAGAGCTGGGTGGCGCGGCTCGGGCTCGATCGCCGTGGCAGCGGCGACGACACCCCCTCGGTCGAGCTGATCCACGTCGACGGCGGCGAAGAGGACCTCCTCGCCGCCTGCCTGTTCGAGGCGGCGAACGCCCCCGAGACCGAGATCCTGGCCCGGATCGACGTCCTCGACCGCGGCGAGCGGGCGGAGCTGCTCGGAGCGATGGTCGGCGACCGCGCCAACCGGCGCCACCGTCCCGGCCGCGGCTTCGAGGCGCTCCGCTACCGCTTCGAGATCGTCTCCGACTACGGCGCCTTCCGCGACCTCCAGCGCCACCGGATGCTGACCTGCCAGTGGCAGCGCCTCGGCCCCGACCTCGGCGCCGGCGTTCCCGACGAGGTCCGCGAGGCCGGTGTCGGCGGCGAGTTCGAGCGCGCGCTCGAGGTCTCGCGGACCGAGTACGAGCGGCTCAGCGCCGCCGGCCTGCACGAGCAGGCTCCCTACGCGCTCAGCCTCGCCTACCGGATCCGCTACACCCTCGACCTCAACGCCCGCGAGGCGATGCACCTCATAGAGCTGCGCTCGGGCCGCGAGGGCCACCCCACCTACCGCGCGGTGGCGCACGCGATGCACGAGCGAATCGCCGCGATCCACCCCGGCGTCGCGGCGGCGATGAGCCACGTCGACACCTCCGTCGAGCCCCGGCTCGAGCGGATCATGAGCGAGATCCGCACCCAGCGGAAGCGGGCCCTCGCCGCCGAGCAGGCCGAGGCCCCTCCGGGCCTCAACCCGCTGGGCTAGCCGCGGCGCTTGCGCTTGCGGCGCCCCGGCCCAGCGCCGCTGCCGTTGCCGTTCGTCGGCTGAGGAGGTTCTTCGACGGCGTCGACGTCGATCACGTCGGGGTCCTTGGGTTCGATTTCAGCGGCGACTTTCTGGCCTGGAGTGGGCCAGGGAATCGCTTCTCCCGCCGCCCATGCGGGTGGTCGCCCACCGGGGAGTTTGCCGATCAGGAGCAGGGCGAAGTAGATGAAGAAGATCAGCGTGAACTGGACCAGGAGGAGCAGGGCGGCGACGCCGAGGGCCATCCCCATCGATCCCCAGAAGCGCGAGAGCAGTCCCGTCCGCATCCCGTAGAGGCAGCAGACGATGAGGACGACGGCGAGGCCAAGGCGGCCGGCGAGGCCGAACCAGGTCGCGAGCGTGCGGTAGCCGGCGTCGTCGAGGGCATTGGTCGCTTCGTTGTCGTGGACCTTCGTGTTGACGCAGTCCTGGGTCGGGCTTTCGCCGGCGGCTTCGTGTTCTTCGCCGAACCCCTTCGCGCCCTTGTCCTTGAGCTCGGTCTTGCATTCGGCGCCGGCTTCCTTCACGGTCAGCGTCGACTTCGCCTGGCCGGCGGTGAACTGGTCGGCGGCTTCGTTGGTCGCGGCGGCGTTGAACCCGGCGGAGACGGCGAAGAAGAGCGGCGCCGCGATCACCAGGCCGACGAGTTGCCTGCGCATCCGATCGCTGCGCGCGGAGGCGGCGCGGAAGAGGAAGTAGAGCGGCGCGACGAGGATCACGAAGCCGATCGCCTCGAGCGCTGCCGAGAGGCTGACGTCGGAGCTGTGTTCTGAGGCCTTTTGCAGCAGTTCGGCATCGCCGCTGCCGTTGACCGAGGAGATGACGAAGGCCGAGGCGATCAGCACGGCGACGCCGAGGAAGGTCACGGCTCCGATCGGCATCGACCACTTCGACTCCCAGGCCAGAATCTGACTTCGGGTCTTGCGCACTCTTTTCCTAGCCTCTCTCGTGGAAGTAGAACTGGGGCAGCGCCCTCCTGGATCACGTCCTGCGTCATCTTCTGCGCCAGCTCGGACTGCCCTGCGCCGAGTCGACGATGACGATCGAGCCGACCTGGTTGTCCCGCATCAGCCTGGCAACATCCAGTGCGCTCGTCTCCGGCATCGCCGTGACGACGCCGGCGGTCATGATCTCGCTGAGCCGCACGAGCCGTACGCTACCTGTTCATGAGCGATGCACAGCCCACCCACGTCGTCCCGCTCGAGGCCGGTGCCGGCCCCGACAACCCACCCTGTCCAGCCTGCGGCGAGCCGCTGTTCGGCTGGCTCTCGGCGCGGCCCGGGCTGCGCGGCCCGATCAGCCGTTGCGAGAGCTGTGGGCTCGGCGTCGTCGGCGAGCAGCGGGCGGATCCGGACGAGGCGCTGCGGGAGCTCGACCGCCTCGGCGGCGAGGACGGGCCGCGGATACCCAACCGCGCCAGCTTCGCCTGCGCGCTCGGCAGCGCCGGCTGGGCCGGGCTCGAGCCCGAGTCTCGATACCTGTTCACGGTCGAGGCGACGCGCCGCCTCGTCGCCCGCCGCGATCAGGTCGTCAAGGTCCACCGCTGGGCGCCACTCGCGGGGCTGGGCGCGACCTGGCAGACGATGCTGAACAGCGTCACCCTCGGTCACAACGTCGCCCTCGGCCTGCTCGGTCGCGGCGAGGCGGTGCCGGCGAAAGAGCGCTGGCAGCGCCGCATCGACGTCCTCGCCAGCGTCGTCCTGGCGATCCCGGCGCTGGCGGTCGCGCTGCCGATCGAGCTCGCCGGCGGTGCGCTCGGCCGCGGCGCCGTCTACAAGCTGCGCTTCGAACTGCTCTAGCCCTGAGGCCGCGGGGCCTCAGGAAAGGCCTTCGCGGGCCTCGCGGACGAGGGTCACGGCCTCGGGGAAGAGGACGCGGATCGCGTCGCGGACCTGCATCGACTGCTCGTCGGCATTGCCGGTGAGGTCGAGCCGCCCGATCGAGGCGACGGTCATCTCGACCGCCAGCTTGATCGCGTTGTCGGCCCAGGCGACGCGCTGGGAGGACTGCATCTGCTCCGAGAGCTCCTCCATGCGGGCGCGGAACTCGTCGGGGTCGCCGAACAGGTTGAAAGGACTGCCCTCCATGTCCAAATCAAAGCAGACCCGGGTGCTCGCCGAGACAGAGTCTCGACACTGAGCGCGCCATCCGTGCGCCCTCCCTGCCTAGCGTCCCGACGATGCGAAAGCGGGCGAACTCGGAGCGAGGCTCGGCGAGCGTCGAGCAGGCGGGCCTGGCGGCGCTGGTGGCGCTGCTCCTGCTCGCCGCGATCGCCGCCGTCGCCGCCGGCGGAGAAGTCGACGCCGGCCGCGGCCTGGGAGCCGCGATCGGCCGGCGCCTCGCCTGTGGCCCGCACCTCCCGGACGCCTGCGACCACCAGCCGCTGGTGCCGGCCTACGGCTGGCCGCTGGCGCGCCTGACGCGCGTCCCTCGCCCCGGCGCCCGAGGCCCTGCCCGGACCCTCCGGGCTGCCGCTCGTCCCGGTCGACTTCCGCCGCTGCCGCCGAGCGAGCTGCGCCGTGGCCGCCGGCTCCCACCTGACCGCCTCGGGCCGGCGCACCACCGCCTTCACCGAGATCGTCGACCGTCGCGGCTCGCTCGGCTGGGTCGAGATCACCTACTGGCTCTACCGGCCGATCGCTCGGCTGGGAAGCCGTGCGCCGGCGCGCCACCCAGGCCGACGTCGACGCCGCCGCCGGCGTCGAGGTGCTCGCACAGGACGATCCCGCCCTGGTCCCGCTCGAGACCCTCCCCGGCCGCAACCACTACGAGTTCCCCGGCGCCGAAGCCCCACCCTGGCAGTGGCAGGTCGACGCCTCGCTACCCGGGCTGGTCAAGCTGAGGTCGGACGTCGCCTCTTCCTTGTCGGCTTCGTCCTGCGCCTGCCGCATCAGCCCGCGCCAGTCGGTGGTGCGGAAGACGAGCAGGATCGCGGCGAAGCCGAGGACCACCGACCAGGCCGCCATCGCGATCTGGGTGCCGACCGAGAAGGAGAGCACGGCGGTGCGCGAGGGGCCGGTCAGCGTCGCCACCAGCAGCGCCTGCTGGGCGCCGGCGCCGCCGGGGGTGAAGGGGACGATGTTGGCGATCGCCTGGACGCTCATCACCAGCATCACGTTGCCGACCGAGCCGCCGATCCCGAAGGCCTCGAGGAAGAACCAGAAGGCGGCGAAGCGGAAGAGCCAGCCGACCCCCTGCCAGGCGGCGACCTCGCGCAGGTAGCGGCGCGGCTGGGAGAGGATGACGAGGCCCTGCCTGACCCGCGCCCAGAAGCGCCGCACGTGGTGGGCGAGGTAGAAGATTCCGACGGCGATCGCCAGCAGCAGGGCCGCGACGGTGATCGCCAGCGTCTTCGGGTGGTTGGCCCAGAAGGAGATCTCGAAGGCCGGCAGGTCGGGGATCTGCGGCAGCGGCGGCAGCAGTCCCTGGCTGATCGCGTAGAGGAGGACCAGCACCCCGACCGAGGTGTCGAAGACGGTCTGGACGAGGAAGGAGGAGGTGACGGCGGGATAGGAGGACTCGGGGATCTGGCGTTTGACCAGGAAGACCTTGGTCACGTCGCCGGCGTGGGCGGGCACCACCGCGTTGATCCCGGCCCCGGCGAGGTAGGCCGCCGCCAGCGGCACGAAGGGGATCGGCTTCGCCGGATAGGCGGCCCGGAGGACGTTGCGCCAGGCCCAGGCGCGGGCCAGCTGCATCGCCAGCAGGCAGAGCAGGGCGATCCCGAACGAAGTCCAGTGAACTTCCGAGAGGTGGCGGAAGAATTCCGCGGCGGCGTTGAAGAAGTGGTTGAAGCTGGATCCGAGATCGGCGGACGGCATCGCAGCTACACTAGCCCGCTCGTGCTGGACACCGACACGCACAGCTTGCCCCGCCAGGCCACCCCACATCCGACCGACGAGGCGATGTGCGCCCGCGCCCGCGAGCGCTTCACAGCCGACCGCAAGAGCCGCCTCCGCCGCCGCCGCAAACGGCACGCGCAGCTGCCGAACCTGATCATCATCGGCGGCCTCAAGTGCGGCACGACCAGCATCCACCACTACCTCGGCCTGCACCCCGAGATCCAGATGTCGAAGCCGAAGGAGCTCAACTTCTTCGTCGAGGAGATGAACCTGGACCTCGGCCTCGACTGGTACGCGAGCCGCTTCGACAGCCGCTTCAAGGTCCGCGGCGAGTCATCGCCCCACTACACGAACCTGCCCCGCTTCCACGGCGTCGCCGAGCGCATCCACGAGCACTGCCCGGACGCGCGCCTGCTCTACATGGTGCGCGACCCGATCAAGCGGATCCTCTCGCACTGGGTCCACGCCACCGGCGCCGGCTACGAGACCCGCGAGATGATCGCCACCCTCTCCAAACCCGACACCCAGTACATCAACCGCTCCAAGTACTGGATGCAGCTGCAGCCCTACCTCGAGCACTTCGACCGCTCGCAGATCGAGGTGATCACCCAGGAGGAGCTGCAGACCGAACGCGAGGCGACGATGAGCAAGGCCTTCGCCTTCGCCGGCGTCGACGAGAGCTTCAAGTCCGAGCAGTTCGATCGCGAGTGGGAGAAGTCGAGCGCCAAGCAGGGCGACAAATACCAGCTCATGGAGCGACTGATCAAGCTGCCCGGCTTCCGCTCCTTCGACCGCAACTTCGACCGCCTGCCGGAGTCGATGCGCTGGATCGTCGAGAAGCTCGTCCACGATCCCGAGAAGCCCCCGGCGGAAAAGCCGGTGCTGCCCGACGACCTGATCGAGACGATCCGCGGCCACTTCGGCGAGGACGTCGCCGAGCTGCAGAAGTTCGCCGGCCGCGAGTTCGCCGGCTGGCACGACTACTCCTAGCGCCCTCCGCCGAATGCGCACCGCGCATTCCGACATAGGCTTCAGGGCGCGATGCGGCGCCTCCTCCCGGACCCCGGCCCGACCACGGTCGAGCAGCAGCTCGACACCTACCGCCCCTGGGAGGAGCCGCGCGAGGAGCGACCGCTGGTCGCGGTCAACTTCGCCACCACGGTCGACGGCCGGGCGACGATCGGCGGCGTCTCCGGGCCGATCGGGTCCAGCACCGACACCGAGATGCTGGCCGGGCTGCGGACCCGCTTCGACGCGGTGATGATCGGCGCCGGGACGATGCGGGCCGAGCGCTACGGCCGCTCTCGTCGGCGAGCGAGGAGAAACGCGAGCGCCGCGAGCGGATCGGCCTCCCCCCCGACCCGCTGATGGTGATCGTCAGCGGCCGCCTCGACCTGCCCTGGGACGCGCCGCTGTTCACCGACGGCGCCGGCCGGGTGCTGATCTTCACCGCCTCGGAGGCCGAGCCGCCGACGACGGCGACCTCGGTGCAGATCGTCCGCCACGAGGGCTTCGTCGACGTCGTCGAGGCGATGCGCCACCTGCGTCAGGAGCTCGACATCCGGGCGCTGCTCTGCGAGGGCGGGCCCGGGCTCCACAACGAGCTCGAGGGCGCCGGCTTCGTCGACGACCTCTTCCTCACGATCGCGCCGAAGCTGGCCGGCGGCGACGCCCCGCGGATCCTCGAGGGCGAGCTGCCCGCGCGTCGCCGAGCTGGAGCTGGCCTGGCTGCTCCAGGAAGACAGCGAGCTGTTCGCGCGCTACCGCCGGCCCTGAGCCCAGATCCTCTAGCGTTGCCGGACCGGACGACGAGGAGAGGACGACGATGGACTTCACCCCCAGCCCCGAGGTCGCGACGCTGCGCGAGCGCGTGCTCGACTTCCTGGACGAGCACTACTTCCCGGTCGAGCGGGAGATCATCGCGGCGATCGACGCCGAGGTCGGCCCCGGCGTGCCCTACCCGGCCAACCTGACCGCGATCCGCGCCAAGGCCCGCGAGGAGGGCCTCTGGAACCTGTTCATGCCCGACGAGCGCTTCGGCCCCGGGCTGACCAACTGGGAGTACGGGCTGATCTGCGAGGAGCTCGGCCGCAGCCCGCTGGCGGCGCCGATGGTCTTCAACTGCTCGGCGCCCGGACACCGGCAACATGGAGATCCTCGCCGAGCACGGCACGGCGGAGCAGCGCGAGCGCTGGCTGGAGCCGCTGCTGGAGGGCACGGATCCGCTCCTGCTTCTCGATGACCGAGCCCGAGGTCTCCGGCTCCGACCCGACCCTGCTGCAGGCGAGCGCGGTGCTCGACGGCGACGAGTGGGTGATCAACGGCCTCAAGTGGTTCACCAGCGGCGCCGTCGGCGCCGACCTGGCGATCGCGATGGTCGTCACCGACCCCGACGCCCCCGCCCACGCCCGCGCCTCGATGATCTGCGTCCCGACCGACGCCCCCGGCTTCAACCTGATCCGGGCGATCCCGGTGATGGGCCACGACCGAGGGCCCCGGGCACTGCGAAATCCGCTACGAAGACTGCCGGGTCCCGGCCGCCAGCCTGCTCGGCGAGCGCGGCGGCGGCTTCACGATCGCCCAGGACCGCCTCGGCCCCGGCCGCATCCACCACTGCATGCGGGCGATCGGCAGCGCCGAGCGGGCGCTGGAGATGATGTGCCGCCGCGCCAACGAGCGCGTCGCCTTCGGCGGCCCGCTGGCCGACAAGCAGTTCGTCCAGGAGGACATCGCCGGCCTCGCGGATGGAAATCGACCAGGCCCGCCTGCTCACCCTCTACGCCGCCTGGAAGATGGACACCGAGGGCAAGCGCGCCGCCCGCCAGTCGATCTCGGCGATCAAGGTCGTCGCCGCCAACATGGTGATGAACGTGCTCGACCGCGCGATCCAGGTCCACGGCGCCCTCGGCATGACCGACGACATCCCGATCGCCGCCCTCTGGCGCTTCAGCCGCACCCTGCGCCTCGCCGACGGCCCCGACGAGGTCCACAAGATGGTCCTCGCCCGCCGCGAGCTCAACCGCTGGGCCAAGCGCGACGAGGCCGCCGCGGCCGGCGAGCTGAAGGACAAGCACGCGCCGAGGATGGTCTGAGGCGAGAGAGGCCGGGCTCGACGCAGCCGCTCGAATGCTCCCGACGGCCTACTGCAGACAGAGCGCGAGCGCGGTGGTCCAGCGACCGCCGCGTTGCAGTCACCTGTTCGCCCGGTAGCCGGCGGCGAGGCTGAGCAGATCGTCAGCGATGCCGGATCCCGACCACTCGCCGCCACCGCTGAGCAGCCTCTCGCTGCCGACGCAGCTGACCTGATTCCTGGACGCTGGTGGCGGTGGGAACGCCGGTGTCGGTCGACTGCCGTGATGATCGACGCTACCGCAGATCGGCGCGCGGTGACCTGGCCGTCCTGGATCTTGCCGGTCGTCACCGCGTTGGCGGCGAGCTTTCCGTTGGTCGACGGCGCTATCCGCGATCTTGGTCGTACTGACGGCGTTGTTCGGCGAGCTTCGGCGTGGTCACTGCCTGTTCATCGAGTTTCGCCGATCGTGACGGCTTTGTCGGCGATCTTCGCCGTCGTGACCGCGTTGTTGGCGAGCTTGCCGGTCGGTGACCGCGCCGGCGGCGAGCTTTTCTCCGGTCACGGCGCCGTCGCCGAGCTGCGCGGTGCCGACCGCGCCGGCGCCGATCTTCGCCGCGATGACCGCGCCGTTCTTGATTTTCGCGGCGACCACGGCGTTCTTCTTCAGCTGCTTCGAGCCGACGGTGTTCTTGCCGCCGAGGCGATGCGACTCCGAGGACCGTAGAACGCAGGGTCCTGGCAGAGGCCGTTGCTGGACATCCCGAGGAACGGCGGCTGGCCGCGTCCCGATCACGTGCAGCGATTCGAGCTGCGACTTCGCATATCCGGCGGCTGCAGTTCCACCGAGCCGTTCGGCATCGGCGGCCGTCGTTGCTTTGGTTGCGCTATCGGCGGAGGCTGCGTGGGTGGCGCTATCGGCCGTGGTCGCGCTCGGCACTTTGCCGATGCTGCTCAGCTTCAGCTTCGCGCCGGTCACCGCGTCGTTCTTGATCGGCGCCAGTGACCGCATTGTTCTTCAGCTGCTTGGTGCCGACCCTGTTCTTGCCGAGCTTGCCGGCGGCGAACGCAGTGGCGCCGCCGAGCACGAGGAAGACGGCGATCGACGACATCACGTTTGCGTACGTGAGCCGCTTTCGGATCTGCTTCACGAGGATTCTCCTTTGGAGACGAGTGGTTTAGCTGCACCCGATCCGGGTAAGCATGTTTGGCTGCTTGCGAGCCTTTCTTCGCGAGACTTTCAGCAGCTCCGGACACTGTCAATGGCAACGGACGAACTGCGAGCGCTATCCGGTCCCGCCGCCCTCCGTCCGCTCCGCCGCCTCCGCCAGCCGCTCGACCATCCGCGCGAACTGTTCGATGCCGGCGTGGACCTCGCCGTAGGCGCCGGCGGCGTAGCGGGCGTAGACGCCCTCGAGGATGATCGCCAGCTTCCAGTAGCCGAGGGCGAGGTAGAAGTCGAGTTCGGAGATGTCGCGGCCGGAGGCCTCGGCGTAGCGCGCCGTCAGCTCGTCCCTGGTCGGGAAGCCCGGCGCCAGGTTCGCCGGCTGGCCGAGCGCGATCGCCCTGCTCGCCGCGCTCGGGCCAGTAGGCCATCAGGGTGCCGACGTCGGCGAGCGGGTCGCCGAGCGTGCAGAGCTCCCAGTCGACGACCGCCGCGACCTCGCCCGCCGGGGTGAGGATCATGTTGTCGAGGCGGTAGTCGCCGTGGACGAGCGTCGCCGGGCCCTGCTCGGGGATGCGGGCGGCGAGGCGCTCGTGGACGCGGTCGACGGCCTCCAGCTCGCGCGTCTTCGACTTCTCCCACTGGCCCTGCCAGCGGCGCAGCTGGCGGGCGACGTAGTCCTCCTTGCGGCCGAGGTCGCCGAGGCCGACGGCGTCGGGATCGACGGCGTGGATCTGGGCCAGGGTGTCGGCGACGCGCTCGCCGATCGCCCGCCGGTCGCCTTCGTCCGGGAAGACCTCGGCCTCGGCCAGCCCGCGCAGGACCGGGCCCTCGACGAACTCCATCGCGTAGAAGGGGGCGCCGGTGACGCTCTCGTCCTCGCAGAGGCCGACCACCGGCGGCACCGGCACCTCGGTCGGCACCAGCGCGGCGACGACCCGGTGCTCGCGAGCCATGTCGTGGGCGGAGCCGAGGCGTCTTGCCGAGCGGCGGCCGCCGCAGCGCCCAGCTCTTCCCGGCCCGGTCGCTGACGCGGTAGGTCAGGTTCGAGAGGCCGCCGGCGATCCGCTCGAAGCCGAGCGGCGGCTGCGCTCCCGGGGCGTGCTCGGAGAACCAGGCTTCGAGCCCGGCCCGGTCGATCCCCTCCGGCGCCGCGGCGGAGCCGTCGCCGCGGTCTGTAGCCTCGTCGCCCATAGCCGCGCAAGCATATTCACGACCCGCTCGACGCCTGAACCAGTCGCTTGCCAACAGGCTGAGGATTGGCTTCGCGATCGGCTTTGCCGTGCTCACGGCGATGGCGGTGATCGGCGTCGGCCGCTTCATCCAGCAGCGCCAGGACTACGAGAACGCGATCGCCCGCTCCTACCAGGTGGAGATGGCGGCGCGGGTCAGGATCGCCCGCGGGGATCGACACGCAGGCGGCGCGGTCGGTGGTCGCGACGCAGGCCAATCAGCGCAACCGGCTGCAGGACCAGATCTCCGGCGACACCCGCGACACCGCGATGCTCGTCGCCGCCGGCCTGATCGCCGGCCTGACCGGCGCGCTGCTGCTCTTCAGCGGCCTGATCTCCTCGATGCGGCGGCCGCTGGAGGAGCTGGTCGACGCCGCCGGCCGGCTCGCCGACGGAGACCTCGGCACCCGGGTCGAGGTCGGCGGCCTCTCGGAGACGGCCACGCTCGGCGCCGCCTTCAACGAGATGGCCGGCCAGCTCGAGCTGGAGGCGAGCCAGCGCGACCAGCTCGACCGGCTCAAAGACGAGTTCGTCCTCACCGCCTCGCACGAGCTGCGCAGCCCGCTCACCTCGGTTCAGGGCTTCGCCGAGCTGCTGATGCTGGAGCGCGACTCGCTGACGCCACGGCAGGTCGAGACGGTCGAGATCATCCTCGACAACTGCCGCCACCTGGTCCGCCTCCTCAACGACCTGCTCGACCTCGCCCGCAGCGACGCCGGCCGCCTCGCGATCCGGCTGGGGCCGACCGAGCTGGCGCCGCTGATCGAAGACGTGGTGCGGACGATGCGGGCGCAGACCGAGGGCAGCAGCCAAACCCTGAGCCAGCGGCTCGACCCCGACCTGCCGGTGGTCGAGGTCGAGGCCGACCGGGTGCGGCAAGTATTGGTGAACCTGATTACCAACGCGCATGAGTACTCGCCCGAAGGGGCGTCGATATCGGTGACGGCGCACGGATACGGTGCCGGAGTGGAAGTTGCCGTGAGCGACAACGGACCGGGGATCCCCCCCGACCAGCTCGAACACATCTTCGAGCGCTTCACCCGCGGCGACGCGGGCTTGACCCAGCGCGTCGGCGGCACCGGCCTCGGGCTGGCGATCTCGAAATCGCTGGTCGAGCTGCACGGCGGCACGATCGAGGTCGACTCGACCGTCGGCGAGGGCTCGACCTTCCGCTTCCGCCTGCCGACCAAACCCCCGGTGGCCGCGATCGAGCCCGACCGGGCAGCCGCCGAGGCGAGCTGATGCCGAAGGTCCTCGTCGCCGACGACTCCGAGACGATCCTGCTGCTGATGCGGACCCGCCTGGAGCTGGCCGGCTACGAGGTCGAGACCGCCGCCGACGGCCAGGAGGTGACGGAGATGATGAGCTCGGACGATCCCGAAGACCAGCCCGACCTCCTGCTGCTCGACGCGATGATGCCGCGCAAGTCCGGGATCGACGCCCTGCGCGAGCTCCGCGCGGCCGGAGTCGAGACGCCGGCCCTGATCGTCAGCGCCCACCAGGACCCGAGCGACGCCGACGCCCCGACCGACCTCGAGATCAGCGGCTTCGTCACCAAGCCGATCGACTTCGACCGGCTGCTCGCCGAAATCGCCGAGCTGACGCGCTGGGGTAGTTCGGTGGGCGTTGGCGAGGAGGGGTTGGGTAGTCCCTCCTCACTTGCGCTAACTGGCTGATCGCTTGAGGCCGTCCGAGGAGGTTTGCCGGCCAGCGGCACAAAACGTTCGGAGGAATACCCAACCCCTCCTCACGAGAACCGACCGAACTCCCCCAAGGTGAGCAGCTGCGGTGGAACGCTGCGCCGAGGTCAGGAAGCTCCCGAACGCGAGAAGCTTTCCCGCGAGACTCGCTAACGAGATGGGGCCGGCTGGGGGTCGGGTGCCCCCGACGTTTTGCGCCGCTGGCCGAGAGCTTCTCGGACGGCTGCGGCGATCCAGCCAGTCAGGCGAGTGAGGGGGCACCCGACCCTCCACCCCGAGCCGCTAACTCTTGGCGATCTCCAGCCGGATCTCCTTGCCTTTGAGCTTGGTGCCGTCGAGGAACTCGACCGCCTGCTCGGCCTGATCGGGGGCGACCTCGACGAAGGAGAAGCGGTGCAGGACGCGGACGTCGTGGATCGCCTCCTCGGGCAGCACCGCGCCCTCGCGCAGCGCCCAGCGCAGGTCCTCCTCGTCGATGCCGCTGCGCTCGCCGCGGTTGACGAAGAGCTTGACGCTGTCGCGCTTGGGCTCGCCGTCCTCGGCCTCTGCCCGCCGTCGACGTCGGGCTCTGGCTCGGAATCGGGCTCGGCGGCTTTCGCGACCGGGGCAGCGTGGGTCGCCTCGGCCGGCGGGGCGCCGTTCGTCGCCTCCGCCGGCGGAACGCCGTTGGAGACCGCCTCCGGCGGCGGCGCGCCGTTGCCGGCCGGGCTCGCCTGCTCGACCTTCTCGCGGCGCTCGCTGCGCTCGCGGCGGCGCGGGCGCGGCGCGTGCTCGAGCCGCTCCTCGGGGGTCTCCCACTCGCCGATCGTGGTCTTGACGTCGCGCTCGATGCGGGCGATCTCGTCGCGCTGGGCGGGCGTCACGAAGGTGATCGCGCGGCCGGTCCGCCCGACCCGGCCGGTGCGGCCGATGCGGTGGACGTAGATCTCCGAGGAGTTCGGCACGTCGTAGTTGATGACGTGGGTGACGTGCTCGATGTCGAGCCCGCGGGCGGCGATGTCGGTGGCGACCAGCAGCCGCACCCGGTGGTCCTTGAAGGCGATCATCACGCCGTCGCGGACGCCCTGGCTGAGGTCGCCGTGCAGCGCCTTCACGTCGAGGCCTTTGTCCTTCAGCGTCTTCTCCAGCTTCGAGGCGCCGATCTTGGTCCGGGTGAAGATGATCGCCTGCTCGGGTTCTTCGGTCTTCAGCAGCTCGACCAGGCGCGCCGCCTTCTCGTTGCGCCGGGACCTCGACGTAGGCCTGCGCGATCGCGTCGACGGTCAGCGTCTTCGGCGTGATCGCTGATCGTCGTCGGGTCGTACATGTAGCCCTCGGCGAGCCGCTGGATCGGCGGCGGCATCGTCGCCGAGAAGAGCGCCGTCTGGCGCCCGCTCGGGCACATCCGGAGGATCTTCTCGACGTCCTCGATGAAGCCGAGGTCGAGCATCTCGTCGGCCTCGTCGAGGACGACGTAGCGGGCCGAGGTGAGGACCAGCGAGCGGCGCGACATCAGGTCCATCATCCGGCCGACGGTGGCGACGACGACGTGGGCGCCGGAGCGCAGCTGCGACTGCTGGGAGCGGATCGGGGCGCCGCCGAAGACGGCGACGATCTCGATGTCGAGGTGCTCGGCGTAGGAGCGCAGCGCCTGCGTCACCTGGATGCAGAGCTCGCGGGTCGGGGTGAGGACGATCGCCTGCACCTCTTGGTTGGCCGGGTCGAGGTACTGGAGCAGCGGCAACCCGAAGGCGGCGGTCTTGCCGGTGCCGGTCTGGGCCTGGCCGATCACGTCGTGGCCGCCGAGCAGCTCCGGGATCGCCTGCTCCTGGATCGGCGTCGGCTCGTCGTAACCCGAGCTCGTCGAGCGCCTGCTGGATCTCGGGCGAGAGGCCGAGGTCCTTGAATGTGGTCATCGTCGATCGGGTCCAGGAGGAGCTTGCCGCTGGTGCGGCGGGCGATCAGGTCTTCGTGGGCGCGGGCCGCCTCCGAGAGCGGGTAGACGTCGCCGATCGTAGCCTCGAGCTCGCCGGCGGCGACGGCGCCCAGCAGCTCGCCGATCATCGGGACCGCCAGGTCGCGGCCGGGCCAGCAGGTGCGACGAGCCAGAAGCCGATCACCGACTTCGAGCCGCGCAGCAGGGCCGCGGTCGAGACGTCGCGCTGCTCGCGCGAGGCGATCCCGAAGACGACCATCCGGCCGAGCGGCGCCAGCACGCCGAGCTCGGCGTCGAAGGCGTCGCCGCCGCTCATGTGGAGGACGGCGTCGACCCGCTCGCCGCCGTTCGCCTCGCGGATCGCGGCGCCGAGGTCCTCGGCGCGCGAGTCGACGGTCGCGTCGGCGCCCAGCCCGCGGACCAGCGCGCGCTTCTCCTCGCTCGAGGCGAGCCCGATCACCTTGCGCGCCGGCCCGCTTGGCGAGCTGCACGGCGAGCGTGCCGGTGCCGCCGGCGGCGGCCTCGATCACGATCGTCTCGCCGGCCTCGATCCGGGCGCAGCGCTGGACCAGCGCCATCGCGGTCAGCCCCTGCAGCAGGAGCGCCGCCGCCTGGTCGTCGTCGACCTCGTCGGGAACCGGGATCAGCAGCGCCTCGGGGACGACGACCTTCTGCGCGTAGCCGCCGCTGCCGAGCAGGGCGGCGACCCGGCGGCCGTCGGCGGTGCGGCCGCTGACCTCGGCGCCGGGGATCAGCGGCAGCGACTGCTCGGCGAGGTAGTCGTTGCGGGTGGCGTGGGTGTCGGCGAAGTTGACGCCCGCAGCGGGCGACCTCGACCAGGACCTCGCCCGCTCCGGGGGTCGGGATCGGCGACCTCGACGTGCTCGAGCACCTCGGGCCCGCCGAACTCCTCGATCTGAATCGCCTTCATCGGCAGCTGAGTCTCGCAGGGGAGCCGCTAGGCTGCCGTCCGCATGGCGCTGACCGTCGTCGGATCGATCGCCTTCGACGCAGTCAAGACCCCGTTCGGGGAGCGCGAGCGCATGCTCGGCGGCGCCGCCGTCCACTTCTCGCTCGCCGCCAGCTTCTTCACCGAGGTGCGCCCGGTCGGGCCGGTCGGCGACGACTTCGGCGCCGAGCAGTTCGAGGTGCTGGAGCGGCGCGGCGTCCTCACCGACGACATCGAGCGGGTCGCCGGCGGCAAGTCCTTCTTCTGGCGCGGCCGCTACGAGTTCGACCTCAACGTCGCCCACACCGAGGACACCCAGCTCGGCGTCTTCG
The DNA here is from genome assembly GCA_963739875.1 of uncultured Solirubrobacterales bacterium. Taxonomy (GTDB): domain Bacteria; phylum Actinomycetota; class Thermoleophilia; order Solirubrobacterales; family 70-9; genus VAYN01. The sequence continues at coordinate 196,646 of CAVUCD010000009.1, read as the reverse complement.
CCGAGTTCGAGCCGAAGCTCTCGGAGCGCTCGCAGGCGGCCGACACCCTCTTCCTCGCCAACATCCAGCCCGACCTGCAGCGCCAGGTGCGCGCCCAGTGCACCGCGGCCAGCTTCAGCGGCCTCGACTCGATGAACCTCTGGATCGAAACCGCCAAGGACTCGCTGCTGGCGGCGATCGCCGAGGTCGACTGCCTGGTCGTCAACGACGCCGAGATCCGCCAGCTGACCGGCGAGTCGAACCTCGCCCGCGCCGCCCGCGCGGTGATGGACATGGGGCCGCGGGCGGTCGTCGCCAAGCAGGGCGAGTACGGCGCCGCGCTGTTCACCGAGGACGGCTTCTTCGCCCTGCCGGGCTTCCCGCTCGAGGACGTCCGCGACCCGACCGGCGCCGGCGACAGCTTCGCCGGCGGCTTCTTCGGCTACCTCGACGGCCTCGAGCGGCGAGCTCGACGACGCCGACCTGCGGCGGGCGATGGGCTACGGCACCGTCCTCGCCTCCTTCAACGTCGAGGAGTTCGGCACCGAGCGGGTCTCCCGGCTGAGCCGCGAGGAGATCGACGAGCGCTTCGAGACGCTGCGCGCGATGACCCAGTTCGACGGGCTCGCGACCGCCGCCGAGTAGCCGCGCTCGCACCCAACTCGGCAACAGGCCGGGGCGGCTGAACTGCGATACTGCGGCCTCTTGCATACAAGCTTCTGAAGGAGGGGCGATGGCCACCGAGCAGCAGACCCAAGACGCGAACGCCGATGGCTCCAGCGCCGGCAACACGGAGTCGCTGACCGTCACCGACAACCGCACCGGCAAGACCTACGAGCTGCCGATCGAGGACGGCACCGTGAGGGGGATGGACCTGCGCCAGATCAAGGTCTCCGAGGACGAATTCGGGATGATGTCCTACGACCCGGCCTTCACCAACACCGCCTCCTGCCGCTCCTCGGTCACCTACATCGACGGCGACGCCGGCATCCTCGAACACCGCGGCTACTCGATCGAGCAGCTCTGCGAGAAGTCGACCTTCCTCGAGGTCGCCTACCTGCTGATCTTCGGCGAGCTGCCGACCGGGCCCCAGCTCGAGCGCTGGACCTTCGACATCACCCACCACACCTACGTCCACGAGGATCTCAAGCAGTTCTTCGAGGGCTTCCGCTACGACGCCCACCCGATGGGGATGCTGCTCTCCGGCGTCGGCGCCCTCTCGACCTTCTACCCGGACGCGAAGCAGATCGACGACCCCGAAGAGCGCTACATGTCGGCGGTCCGCCTGATCGCCAAGGTGCCGACCCTCGCCGCCTTCTCCTACCGGCACAACATGGGCTTCCCCTACGTCTACCCGGACAACGACCTCAACTTCTCCGAGAACTTCCTCTCGATGATGTTCAAGAAAACGGAAGCCAAACACGTGCCGAAGGAAGCGCTCTCGAACGCCCTCGACGTCCTCTTCATCCTCCACGCCGACCACGAACAGAACTGCTCGACGAACGCGGTCCGCGGCGTCGGCTCCTCCGACGTCGATCCCTACTCGGCGGTCGCGGCCGGCGTCGCCGCCCTCTACGGCCCGCTGCACGGCGGCGCCAACGAGGCGGTGCTGCGGATGCTGCGGCGGATCGGCTCGGTCGACAACATCCCCGGCTTCCTCGAGAGGGTCAAAGCCCGCGAAGAGAAACTGATGGGCTTCGGCCACCGCGTCTACAAAAACTACGACCCGCGGGCGCGGATCATCCAGCAGCACATGGACGAGGTCTTCGAGGCGACCGAGTACAACCCGCTGGTCGAGATCGCCCGCGAGCTGGAGAAACGGGCGCTCGACGACGACTACTTCACCTCGCGCAAGCTCTACCCGAACGTCGACTTCTACTCGGGGATCATCTACGAGGCGATGGAGATCCCCGCCAACATGTTCACGGTGATCTTCGCCATCCCCCGCACCGCCGGCTGGGTCGCCCAGTGGATGGAGATGCACGAAGACCCGGAGACCAAAATCGCCCGGCCGCGGCAGATCTACACCGGCGCCCGCGAGCTCGACTACGTGCCGATCGACGATCGCGACGGGCCCGAGAAAATCGTCGGGCCGCCGGCGCGGCGCCCGAAACGGCCGAGGCGCGGCGCCTGAGCGAGGCGAGCCGGGGAGGGACGCCAGGTCCCTCTCTCGATCCCGTACGCTGGCGCCGTGGCTCGTCCGAAGTGGAAGCTGACCGTGCGACACGGATCCGAGGTGGAGCATCAGAGCTTCGCTGACCTCGACGAGGCCGTCGCCGCGATGCGGGCTCGGGCGCTGGAGATCCGGAGCGAGGGGCCGGTGAGGGGGGTTTCCTCGCTGCGGGACTACGGGCCGGCGGATCAGGTGCACGCGCGGCTGCAGCTGACCGGCCGGGGGCTGCTGCGCAAACCGGTCGCCGGGGTCGACGTGCGCGGCGACGGGACCTTCGTCCCGTTCCGGGGCGGGGTCGGGCGCGAGGAGCTCGACCCGAGCAACCACGAGACGCCGTTCGACCTCGTGCGCGAGACTCTCGAAGCAGACGGATGAGCGACAAGACTCCAGCAGCGAGATTCCCAAGGGCAGCTACGCGGCCGGCGACCGCGTGAAGCTGCCGGCCGGTGCCGAACCGCCCTTCACCGTCTTCATCAACGGCATCGAGCAGAGCCCGGATCTCTACTCGGTCGAAGGCGGCGAGATCGTCTTCAGCCGCCCGATCGTCAAGGAGAAGGTCGGCGCCACCCGCTGGCTGGCGATGTACCTCGGCCTCTTCGGCACCTACCGCAAAGACGAGACGATCGACCTCCAGTTCAGCCGCGACGGCAAGGTCGAGCTGCTCCCCGACCTGCCGGTCATCCCCTACCCCGAGGCGCCATGAACCTCGGCTTCGTCCTGCTCTCCGACCACAGCGAGGCGGTCAACGGCAAGCTCTACCTGACCGGCGGCGGCTGGAACGTCCTGCGCCTGCCCGAGCTGCCGCACGAGTGGTCCTTCCACATCGGCCTCGGCATCGACGTCGCCTGGCACGAGACCAACAGCCCGCACGAGCTGGTGGTGACGATCCAGGACCCCGACGGGGTCGAGCTCGGCGACGGCCTGACCGCCAACTTCGAGACCGGCCGCCCCCCCGGCATGCCCGCCGGCCAGGAGCAGCGCCTGGTGATGTCGATCGCCGCCACCGCCAGCTTCGCCACCGCCGGCCCCCACGCCGCCGTCGTCCAGGTCAACGGCGAGGAGCTCGGCCGCGCCCGCTTCTACCTGATGGAGGGCGTGGCGGACGAGGCGAGCTGGCGTAGGCCAGCCGCGCGGCGCGCGCTCTAGTTGAAGACGTAGAGCAGCAGGAAGGCGATCAGCGCGTAGGAGGCGCCGGCGGCCTGGATGCCGCGGTCATCGGCGACGATCGCCGCCATCGAGCGGTCGTCGGAGCGGTCGTAGATCAGGTAGAGGTAGCGGAAGATCCCGTAGACGACGGGCGGGATCGTCAGCATCATCTGGCTGCCGATCAGCGGCGAGTTGACGGTGTAGATCGCGTAGCTGATCACGGTGCCGGTGGTGACCAGGGAGACCATCTGGTCGAGGAAGGGGAGCGAGTAGTGCTCGAGGACCGGGCGGGTCGAGGTGCCCTCGTGCAGCTCGGAGACCGCCTCCTGGCGGCGCTTGGTGAAGCCGAGGAAGGCGGCGAGCATGCCGGTGCAGAGGATCAGCCACTCGGAGGCGTGGGCGTCGACGGCGCTGGCGCCGGCGGCGACGCGGAGGATGAAGAGGCCCGCCAGCGTCATCACGTCGATGATCACGATCTGCTTGAGGCCGAGGCTGTAGGCCATCTGGGCGATCGCCGTAGCCGACGACCATCAGCCCGACCTGCCAGTTGACCGTCGCGAAGGCGAGCGCGATCGCGATCAGGGCCAGCACCGGGGCGATCGTCTTCGCGGCGCTCTCCGAGAGCTCGCCGCGCGGCGAGCGGACGGAAGCGCTTCTTCGGGTGCTTGCGGTCGAGCTCGACGTCGATCAGGTCGTTGACGAAGTAGCCGGCGCTGGAGATCAGGCAGAAGGCGACGAAGGTGAGGACACGCCTCCAGCACGTCGTGGGACTGGTTGAACTTGCCGGAGAAGAGCAGGCCGGCGAAGACGAAGACGTTTTTGATCCACTCCTTCGGCCGCCCGGTCTTGATCGCCGCCCGCAGCGGCGAGCGCCGCGGCACGACCGGCTCGGCGGCCTCGGGCTTCGCCGCCTCAGCCGGCACGGTCGGTTGTTCCGAAGTGATCGTTTCCATCGGTGAGAGCCGGCGGGGCGAGCGATCGTCGCCCAGCCGGGGATATCGAGTCGCGACAGGGTACCGCCGAGCGACGTCATCCCCGTCGTCAGGCGTCTTTCTGGGCGGCTTCCAGCGCGCTCGAGTTCGTCCCGCATACCGGGAATGCGACCTCAGGACAGCCGGGGTCGATCAGGACGCCGGGGTTGAGGATCCCGGCGGGGTCGAGCTCGGCCTTGGCGGCGCGCAGCGCGGCGGCGAACGGGGCCGGGCGCTGGCGGTCGTACCAGGGCCGGTGATCGCGGCCGACCGCGTGGTGATGGGTGATCGTGCCGCCGCCCTCGATCAGCGCCTCGGAGACGGCGGCCTTGATCTCGTCCCACTGCTCGACCTCGCCACCGCGCACGGCGGGCGCCAGCACCGTGAAGTAGGGGGCGGCGCCGTCGGGATAGACGTGGGTGAAGCGGCAGCTGACCCGCGGCGCCCCGGCTCCCTCCCGCGGGGCGCCGGTGACCTCGGCGACCGCGGCGCGGGTCGTCTCCATCACGGTCGCGTGGAACTCCTCCAGGCGGTCCCAGGTGATCGCCGTCTCGAAGGTCTCCGAGAGCACCCCGCAGGCGACGAAGGTGTCGCGCAGGTACGGGGCCAGGAGGAACGCCCCGCGCCAAGCCCCGACCGCGTCCTCGCCGCCACCGTCGACGGGCCGATTTGTCGCGCCAGAGTCGACATTTCGGCCCGTCGGCCCTGGTTTCGGGGTGCCGCCGTGCTCCCTGGCGATCTCCAGCGCCATCTCCATCCAGGCGTCGACGGGATGGTGGGCGGACTCGAAGCCGAGGATCAGCAGGTTCGACTTGCCGTCGCCGGCGCCGGTCAGCTCCGCCTCGGAGGCGTCGAGCAGGCGGCAGTTGGACGGGTACAGGCCGGACTGGGAGATCTCGCGGACCGCGCCGGCCGCGGCGATGAAGTCGCCGAACTCGACTCCCGCCGAGGCCTTGAACTCGGGACGGGGCCGCACCCGCACCCAGGCCTCGGAGATCGCCCCGAGGACGCCCTCGGAGCCGAGCAGCATCCGGTCCGGCGAGGGCCCGGCGCCGGAGCCCGGCAGCCGCCGGCTCTCCCAGGTCCCGCGCGGGGTGATCGCCCGCACCGACTCGACCAGGTCGTCGATGTGGGTGAGGAGCGTCGCGAAGTGGCCGCCGGCGCGGGTCGCGATCCAGCCGCCGAGGGTCGCGTACTCGAAGGACTGCGGGAAGTGGCGCAGGGTCAGCCCGTGCTCGCGCAGCTGTTCTTCCAGCCGCGGCCCGGTCGCCCCGGCCTGGATCCGCGCCGCCAGCGATCCCGGATCGACCTCCAGCACCCGGTCGAGCCGCCGCAGGTCCATCGTCACCACCGGCCGCTCGCCGAGTCGCGCCTCGACCCCGCCGACGACGCTGGTGCCGCCGCCGAACGGAATCACCGCCGCCCCCTCGGCCTCGGCCCAGCTCAAGACCGTCTCGATCTCCGACTCGTCCTTGGGAAACGCGACCAGGTCCGGCGGGTTCTCGAACTCCCCCCGGAACCCCCGCACCACATCCCGATACGCCTTGCCCAGCGCATGCGAAACCCGCTCGTAGCGATCTCCCGAGAACAGGTCGCCAAGCCCCTCCGGCGCTTCGAGCCGCGCCTTGCGCAGCTTCACCTGCTTCAGCGCAACCGGCTTCTGGACCTCTCCCCCGAACCCGAACCTCTCCCGGATCCCTTCGGCGGCCTCCCGCATCTGCGTAGCCGTAGGGGCCTGGTCCTCGTACCCCCACCCCCAGTGCTTCAGCCTCCGCTGCGCTACCAGTGCACGCCTTTCATCAGGTGCGCGAACGCGACCGCCTCGGTCGAGGGAGCTTTTTCCCGCCCCTCGCTGTCTTTGCCCTTCGCCGCCTGCGAGTCCGGGAACAGCTTGTAGGCGGTGTTGAGGATCGTGTCGCTCGCCTTCGGCGCCACCGCGTAGAGCAGCTCGCCGAAGTTGCCGAGTTTGGTCGCGACCTTCTTCGGCCGGTTGACCATCGCCTTGGCGATCATCTCCGCCGCCTCCTCGGGGGTGATCGCCGGGAACATGTCGTACATCCGCGTCGGCGCGATCATCGGCGTCCGCACCAGCGGCATGTTGATCGTCGTGATGTGGACCTTGTCTTCGACGATCTCGGAGGCGATCACGCGGCTGAAGGCGTCGAGCGCGGCCTTCGAGGCGACGTAGGCGGAGAAGCGCGGCGGGTTGGTCTGGGTCCCGATCGAGCTGATGTTGATGATGTGGCCCGACTTGCGGGCCCGCATCGCCGGCAGCAGCGAGAGGATCAGCCGCAGGGCGCCGAGGTAGTTGAGCTGGATCGTCCGCTCGTAGTCGTGGAAGCGGTCGTAGGAGAGCGCGACCGAGCGGCGGATCGAGCGGCCGGCGTTGTTGACGAGGATGTCGACGTGGCCGTGGTAGGCCAGCACCTCGTCCGCCATCCGCTCGATGTCGTCGATGTCGGCGAGGTCGCAGCGGTGGATGTGGGCGGAGCCGCCGGCGGCGACGATCTCCTCCTTGGTCTCCTCCAGCTTCTCGATCGAGCGGGCGACCAGCAGCACCGTCGCGCCGGCGTCGGCGACCTTGACCGCGGTCGCTTTGCCGATCCCCGAGGAGGCGCCGGTGATGAGGACGATCTTGCCCCGCACGGCGCCGGCCAGCGAGCGGTCCTTGAAGAGGTCGGGATCGAGGTTGCGCTCCCAGTAGTCCCAGATCCTGGCCGCGTAGCTCTCCAGCGGCGGCACCTCGATGCCGGAGCCCTTCAGCGCCGCCTGAGCGCCGCTGGAGTCGAAGCGGGTCGGGTAGTCGACGTAGGTGAGCACCGAGGCGGGCAGGCCGAGCTCGCCGGAGACCGCCTTGACCACCCGCTTGGCCGGCGGGAACAGCTTCAGCGCGCCGCGAATCGCGCCGGTCGCCGGCTCGGTCACGTCGGTGCCGAGGCGCACCGACATCTGCGGCGCGTCGGCCGCCTTGGCGAAGAGGTTGATCACCTCGCCCGCGGTCTTCGGGTTGGGATCGGTGAGGTGGAAGGCGCGCCCGTCGAGTTTCGGCTTGTGGGCGATGTGGTCGATCGCCGAGGCGACGTAGTCGACCGGGACGATGTTGATCTCGCCGCCCTCGATCCCGATCGCCGGCAGCCACGACGGCAGCACCCGCCGCGCCCGCTGCAGCGCCTTGAAGAAGTAGTAGGGCCCGTCGATCTTGTCGATCTCGCCGGTGCGCGAGTCGCCGACGACGATCCCCGGCCGGTAGACGCGCCAGGGGCGCGGGCATTCCTCGCGAACCAGGCGCTCGGACTCGTGCTTGGTGCGGAAGTAGGGGTTGTTGTCGAGGCGCTGCGCCTCGTCGAACATGTCCTCGCGCCACTCGCCGCGGTAGAGGCCCGCCGCGGCGATCGAGCTGACCTGGTGGAAGCAGCCGGCCTCGACGGTGCCGGCGAGCTCGATCGCGTGCCTGGTCCCCTCGACGTTGGCGATCTCCTGCACCTCGGCGTCGGCGGTGATGTCGTAGATCGCCGCCAGGTGGAAGAAGTGGTCGATCTCGCCGCGCATCTCGACCAGGTCCTCCTCGGAGACCGCGAGGCCGGGCTGGGTGAGGTCGCCCGCGACCGGGACGACGCGTGCCCCGTCGGCGCCCCAGCCGGTGCGCAGCTCCTCCAGCCGCCCGCGCGAGCCGGCCCGGACGAGGGCGTAGATCGTGCCCTCCCGCTGCAGCAGCCGCTCGACCAGATTGCGGCCGATGAATCCAGTTGCCCCGGTGACGAAGTAGCTCATCGGGTACCAGCGTATCTCGACCCGCTGCCCGTACGTCGGGTTTCATAGACTCCAACGAAGAAATGCCAGAGACGGCCACCGTGCAGATAGCCATGCCTGAGATGGGCGAGTCGGTGACCGAGGGCATCGTTCTCGAGTGGCACGTCGCGGAGGGCGACTTCGTCAACGAGGGCGACACCGTCGTCGAGGTCTCCACCGACAAGGTCGACGCCGAGGTTCCGGCGCCGACCAGCGGCGTGATCACCAAACTTGTCGCGGCGGTCGACGACGAGGTCCCGGTCGGGGCGCCGCTGGCGGAGATGGAAGCGGGAGACGGCGAGGGTTCCGGCGCGCAGCGCAGCGGGAGCGCAGGGGGAGACTCCTGCGGGCGAGGACGTGGCTTCGTTCTCGGAGCCTCCCCCTGCGCCTCCCGCGGCGCAGGCGGCGGAAACGGCGCAGGTACCGAGCCGGCTCGGCAACGGCGCGGACGTGCGCGCGACGCCCGTCGCGCGCAGGGTTGCTGCGGCGACCGGGCGTCGATCTCGGCTCGGTGAGCGGGATCCGGGCCGGGTTCGAAGGTCACCAAGGACGACGTGCTCTCGGCCGGGAACGGCGGGGGCAACGGTGCCGCTGCGATGGCCGCCGGCGACTCCGAAGCAGCTGCGGGGGCCCGCGGCGATGTTGGCCAAGGCGATGGATGAGAGCCGCGAGGTGCCGACCGCGACCTCGTTCCGGACGATCGCGGTGGACACGCTCGACGCCAAGCGCAGGGCGATCAACGCGGTGCTGAAAGAGCGCGGGCTGAAGGTCTCCTTCACCCACCTCGTCGCCTGGGCGATCGTGCAGGCGACCAAGGACTTCGAGGTGATGGTGCGGACCTTCGAGCTGCGCGACGGCAAGCCGTTCGCGATCGAGGGCGGCCCGATCAACCTCGGCATCGCCGTCGACGTCGAGAAGAAGGACGGCAGCCACACCCTGATGGTGCCGGCGATCAAGGGCTCCGAGAGCCTCGACTTCGCCGGCTTCCACTCCTACTACGAAGAGCTGATCGCGAAGACCCGCGAGAACAAGCTCACCGCCGACGACTTCCAGGGCACCAACATCTCGCTCACCAACCCGGGCGGGATCGGCACGGTCGCCTCGGTGCCGCGCCTGCTCAGCGGCCAGAGCGCGATCATCGCCACCGGCTCGATCGCCTATCCGCCGGAGTGGCTGCACGCCTCGCCGGAACGGATCAAGCAGCTCGGCGTCTCGAAGGTGATGACGCTGACCTCGACCTACGACCACCGGGTCATCCAGGGCGCCGAGTCGGGCGCCTTCCTGCGCCGGGTCGAGCAGCTTCTCCAGGGCGAGGACGGCTTCTACGAGGCGGTCGCCGCCGACCTCGGCATCGACGCCGCCGGCGTCACCTCCGCCCACCCCGCCTCCGCCTCGCCGCTGCCGCTCGGCGCCGCCGCCCCCAGCGCCGAACCGACCACCGCCCCCGGCGAGGTCGACGAGGAGCTGCTGCAGGCGGTGCAGTCGGCGACCTCCCTGCTCAAGGCCTACCGCACCCACGGCCACCTCGCGGCCCACCTCGACCCGCTCGGCTCCGCGCCCAAAGGCGACCCGGCGCTGCAGCCGGAGAACGTCAACCTGACGCCGGAGCTGATGGAACGGATCCCGGCTCACATCCTGCGGATCGGCGTCCCGGGCGAAACCCTGCTGGAGGCGCTGCCGCGGATGCGGACCGCCTACTGCGGCACGATCGGCTACCAGTTCGAGCACCTCTCCTCGCACCAGCAGCGGATCTGGCTGCGGGAAATGATCGAGACCGGCGCCCACCGCCAGCCGCTCGCCGACGAGGAAAAACACCGGCTGCTGCACCGCCTGATCGACGTCTTCCAGTTCGAGCGCTTCCTCGAGAAAGCGTATTTGGGCCAGAAGATGTTCTCGATCGAGGGCCTCGACGTGGTCGTGCCGATGCTCGACGAGCTGGTCACGATCTCGCACCGCTCCGGTGCCGAGGAGGTCGTCTTCGGGATGGCCCACCGCGGCCGGCTCAGCGTCCTCGCCCACAACCTCGGGCGGCCGGTGGAGTCGATCCTGGCCGAGTTCGAGGGGTCGAAGCGGATCGACGCGGTCAAGGCCGTCGCGGCGATCCCCCACGGCGGCACCGGCGACGTCAAGTACCACTACGGCCACCGCGGGGTCTACGAGACCTCCGAAGGCGAGAAGATCTCGGTCCGCCTCTACCCGAACCCGAGCCACCTCGAGTTCGTCGACCCGGTCGTCACCGGCGGCGCCCGCTACCTGCAGTCGGAGTTCGAGGGCGCCGAGCTGCGCCACGACCCCAAGCGCGCGGTCCCGGTCCTGCTCCACGGCGACGCCGCCTTCCCGGCCCAGGGAGTCGTCGCCGAGACGCTCAACCTGCAGGCGCTGAAGGGCTACAGCACCGGCGGCACCGTCCACATCATCCAGAACAACCAGGTCGGCTTCACCACCGATCCCGAGGACTCCCGCTCGACCCCCTACGCGGCCGACATGGCGAAGGGCTTCAACGTCCCGATCGTCCACGTCAACGCCGACGACGTCGAGGCCTGCACCGCCGCCGTGCGGCTGGCGATGGCCTACCGCGAGCGCTGGGGCCGCGACATCGTCCTCGACGTGATCGGCTACCGCCGCTTCGGCCACAACGAGACCGACGAGCCCGCCTACACCCAGCCGGTGATGGCCGCCGCGATCAAGTCCCACAAGCCGGTCTCGGAGATCTACGCCGAGAAGCTGATCGCCGAGGGGGCGGTCAGCGCCGAGGACGTCGAGCGCGAGTCGACGCAGCGCAAAGAGGAGATGTCGGCGGCGCTGAAAGGGCTGCGGGAGAAGATGGAGGCCGGCGACTACGAGGACCCGACCGTCACCGGCATCACCACCAGCACCGGCGAACTGCTCGACCGCACCGCCAGCCCGCCGGTCGACACCGCCGTCCCGGCCGAGAAGCTGCGCGCTCTCAACCAGGCGCTGCTGAAGACGCCCGAGGGCTTCAACGTCCACCGCAAGCTGCGCCGCCCGCTCGACAAGCGCGTCGACGCGCTGGAGTCGGGCGGGATCGACTTCGGCCAGGCCGAGGCCCTCGCCTTCGGCTCGCTGCTGACCGAGGGGGTCCACATCCGCCTCACCGGCCAGGACTCCGAGCGCGGCACCTTCTCCCACCGCCACCTCGTCCTCCACGACGAGAACACCGGGCTCAAGTACACGCCGATGAAGAACCTCGAGGACGCAACGGCGCCCTTCGAGCTCCACAACAGCCCGCTCTCGGAGATCGCCTGCCTCGGCTTCGAGTACGGCTACTCGGCGGCGACGCCGAGCGCGCTGGTCCTCTGGGAGGCGCAGTTCGGCGACTTCGCCAACGCCGCCCAGGTGATCATCGACAGCTTCATCGTCTCCGGCGAGGCGAAGTGGGGCCAGACCAGCCGCCTGACGATGCTGCTGCCGCACGGCTACGAGGGCTCGGGCCCGGAGCACTCGAGCGCCCGCATCGAGCGCTTCCTCGCCCTCGGCGCCGAGGGCAACATCCGCATCGCCTACCCCACCACCGCCGCCCAGTACTTCCACCTGCTGCGCCGCCAGGCGCTGATCCGCAAGCCGCGGCCGCTGATCGTCTTCACCCCCAAGGGCCTGCTGCGCCTCGACCGCGCCACCGCCAGCCTCGAGGACCTGACCGAGGGCGAGCTGCACTTCATCCTCGACGACCCCAAGGCGGCCGACCGCCGCGAGAAGGTCGAGCGGCTGGTGCTCTGCACCGGCAAGGTGTACTTCGACATCGATGCCTCAGAGCGCCGCGACAGCGCCGAGAACGTCGCGATCGCCCGGGTCGAGGTGCTCTACCCCTTCGCCAAGGAAAAGCTGGAGAACCTGATCGCCACCTACCCGAACCTGAAGGAGATCGCCTGGGTCCAGGAGGAGCCGCGCAACATGGGCGCCTGGAAGGTGATGTCCCGTCGCATGCCCGACGTGCTGCCGGAGGGTGTCGACCTCACCTACATCGGCCGCGTCGGCCGCGCCAGCCCGGGTGAGGGTTACTCGGGCGCCCACGCGCTCGAGCAGGAGCGAATAGTCCTCACCGCTCTTACACCCGGCGCCTGATCGCCGATGGCCGGTCGCCCGTTCGAGAAGCCCGTTCCGGGGCGCCTGTTCGTCTGGGTGAAGCGCTTTTCCTGGTTCGAGCTGGCGATCTTCTCGGCGCTGATCCTGTTCTGGTTGGTGCCCGGATACGAAACCGAGACGATGGTGTTCGGTTGGGCGCACGGGATCGGCTTCGTCGCCCTCTGCATCGTGATCTGGACCGCCTGCGTACGCCACGAGGCCCCCTACACCCTGCTCGCCGCGACCCTCACCCCGGTCGGCCCGGTCGGCAGTGTGATCGGAATCGAACTGATCGAGCGCCGGGGATGGGGAATCGCCGACCCGGACACTCGGGGGGTCGATTCGGCGCAAAGCGCCGCCGATCGCCCATAAAGCGCTTAATTACGCTTGACCGCATCGAGTTGAGGCGGTATAGCTAGTTGTTGACTGTTCCCTCTGGACAGTCCCGTCTAGGGGAACGGCCGCGTCGGCATCCCTCCCTGGCTACCGACGCGCAGGTGCAGTGAGGGTCGCGCGGACCCCCCTGCCTCCCGCGGCCCCGCTGCACCCTACCCTCGTAGGTTGCGCAGCACGGTCTGCAAGATGCCGCCGTTTACGAAGTAGGTGACCTCGTTCGGCGTGTCCAGGCGTACGGTGGCGGTGAACTCGGTGGAGGATCCGTCGTCGCTCCTGGCGGTGACGGTCACGGACTTGGCCTTGCCCTCTTCGAGGTCGCTGAAGTCGAAGCTCTCCTTGCCGCTGAGGCCGAGCGACTCGACGCTCTCTCCGTCGGCGAACTGGAGCGGAAGCACACCCATACCGATCAGGTTCGAGCGATGGATGCGCTCGAAGCTCTCGGCGATCACGGCCCGCACCCCGAGCAGCTTCGTACCCTTCGCCGCCCAGTCGCGCGAGGAACCGGATCCGTACTCCTTGCCGGCCAGCACCACCAGCGGCACCCCTTCGTCGGCGTAGGACATCGCCGCGTCGTAGATCGGTATTTCCGCCTCGCCGTCGGGGAAGTGACGGGTGAAGCCGCCGGCCCGATCGACCAGCAGGTTGCGGAGGCGGATGTTGGCGAAGGTGCCGCGGATCATCACCTCGTGGTTGCCGCGGCGGGCGCCGTAGGAGTTGAAGTCGCCCGGCTCGACGCCCTGTTCGACCAGCCAGCGCCCGGCCGGGCCGTCGCGTTTGATCGCCCCCGCCGGCGAGATGTGGTCGGTGGTGATCGAGTCGCCGAGAACCGCCAGCGCCCGGGCGCCGGCGATCGGCTCGACCCCGGGCGGGTCGGCCGGCATCTGCTCGAAGAAGCTGGGCTGACGCACATAGGTGGAGTCGGGCCAGGTGTAGCGATCGCCGGCGGGGATCTCGACCGCGTTCCAGGTCTCGTCGCCGTCGAAGACGCCGGCGTAGTTGCGGGTGAACATCTCCGAGGCGACCGAGGCGCCGACCACCTCCTTGATCTCCTCGGCGCTGGGCCAGACGTCGCGCAGGTAGACCGGCTCGCCGTCGTCGCCCTCGCCCAGCGGCTCGCTGGCGAGGTCGATGTCCATCCGCCCGGCGAGCGCGTAGGCGACGACCAGCGGCGGGCTGGCGAGATAGTTCGCCTTGACGTCCTGGTTGATCCGGCCCTCGAAGTTGCGGTTGCCGGAGAGGACCGCGCAGACCGCCAGGTCCTTCTCGGCGATCGCCGCCGAGATCTCCTCCGCCAGCGGCCCGGAGTTGCCGATGCAGGTGGTGCAGCCGTAGCCGACCAGGTTGAACTGGAGGGCGTCGAGGTACTCGGTCAGGCCGGCGCTCTCGAGGTAGTCGGTGACCACGGTCGAGCCCGGCGCCAGCGAGGTCTTGACCCAGGGCTTGCGGCTGAGACCGCGCCTGACCGCGTTGCGGGCGAGCAGGCCGGCGCCGACCATGACGCTGGGGTTGGAGGTGTTGGTGCAGCTGGTGATCGCGGCGATCACCACCCTGCCGTGGTCGAGCTCGGCGACGCTGCCGTCGGCCATCGTCACCTCGATCGCGTCGCCGGAGCCGTAGGTCGTCGTCGCCACCGGGGCGTCGCTGAGCGCCGGACGGGGCCTGCCGCGCTCGTCGTCATGATCCTCCGCCGGCGGGTCCGAGGCCGGGAACGACTCTTCGATCGCCTCGTCGCGCCCGTTGCCCATCTGCTTCGCGGCCTCGGGGTCGAATTCGCGCATCGCCTCGAGGAAGGACTCCTTGGCCTGCGAGAGCGGCACCCGGTCCTGCGGCCGTTTCGGGCCGGCGATGCTGGGGACGACCTCGCCGAGGTCGAGCTCGAGCAGGTCGGAGAAGACCGGATCCGGGCTGGACTCGTCGTGGAACATCCCCTGGGCGCGGGAGTAGGCGTCGACCAGCTCGATCGTCTCGGTCGGGCGACCGGTCAGGTCGAGGTAGCGCAGCGTCTCGGCGTCGACCGGGAAGATCGCGCAGGTCGAGCCGAACTCGGGTGACATGTTGCCCAGCGTCGCCCGGTCGGCCAGGCCCAGGGTCGAGATCCCGGGGCCGAAGAACTCGACGAACTTGGAGACGACGCCGCGCTCGCGCAGCATCTCGGTCACGGTGAGGACGAGGTCGGTCGCCGTCGCCCCCTCCGGCAGCTCGCCGCCGAGCTTGAAGCCGACCACCTGGGGCAGCAGCATCGAGATCGGCTGGCCGAGCATCGCCGCCTCGGCCTCGATCCCGCCGACGCCCCAGCCGAGCACGCCGAGGCCGTTGACCATCGTCGTGTGGGAATCGGTGCCGACCAGGGTGTCGGGGTAGGCCCGCAGGACGCCATCGGTCTCGCGGCTGTAGACGACCTGGGCCAGGTGCTCGAGGTTGACCTGGTGGCAGATCCCGGTCGCCGGCGGCACCACGCGGAAGTTGTCGAAGGAGTGCTGGCCCCACTTCAGGAACGAGTAGCGCTCGAGGTTGCGATCGAAGTCGCGCTCGGCGTTGAGGGCGAAGGCACGGGCGTTGCCGAAGGCGTCGACCTGGACCGAGTGGTCGATCACCAGGTCGACGTCGACCAGCGGGTTGATCGCCGCCGGGTCGCCGCCGATCTCCTCCATCGCGTCGCGCATCGCCGCCAGGTCGACGACGGCGGGGACGCCGGTGAAGTCCTGCATCAGCACCCGCGCCGGCTGGAAGGGGATCTCGACGCTGGGCTCGGCCGCCGCGTCCCAGCTGGCGATCGCCTCGACGTCGGCGGCGGAGACCGAGACGCCGTCCT
Organism: uncultured Solirubrobacterales bacterium; assembly: GCA_963739875.1. Lineage (GTDB taxonomy): Bacteria > Actinomycetota > Thermoleophilia > Solirubrobacterales > 70-9 > VAYN01. The sequence continues at coordinate 181,297 of CAVUCD010000009.1, read as the reverse complement.
CCAGCCGCAGGACGTTCTCCAGCAGGACCTTGACCGAGTAGGGCAGGCGGGCGACGTCGAAGCGCTCCTGCAGCGCCTCGAGCCGGAACACCTCGTACTCGCGCCCGCTCACCTCGAGGGTGGAACGGGCGCCAAAGGAATCGCTGCTGCTCATCTTTCGTCCTCCAAAGTCGTGGTCTACCTCTTGTCCTTCGAATGCCCGGCAGCGACCTCGGCCGCCGCCTTCTGCCCTGCCGCTCCACCCGCCGCCCGCACCGCGATCGCGGGGCTGAAGAGCCCGAAGTGGGCGAGGAACCGCTGCTGCATGGGCGCCACCGCAACCTCGACCTTGTCGGCCTCGATCGCCCTCACCGTCCCGCGTGCGACCTCCTCGGGGGTGGAGGTACCGAGCCCTGGCGGCGTCGTCGCCCCCGACTCGGCGAACATCCCGGCCTCGCGGATGAATCCGGGGGAGACGATCGATACGCCGATCCCCTGCGGACCGAGATCGGCGCGCAGCCCGAGGGCGAAGCCGCGCAGGCCGAACTTGGTCGCGTTGTAGATCGAAGAGTGTGGGCTCGGCGCCTTGCCCGAGAGCGAGGCGACGAAGACGAGGTGGCCGGAGCCCTTCTCCAGCATCGCCGGGTAGAGCGCCTGGGCCAGCAGCATCGGCGCCTCGAGGTTGACCCGCAGCGCCCGCTTCACCTCCTCGGCGCTGAACTCCTCCATCCGCCCGGCGGCCGGCAGGCCGGCGTTGGCGACCAGCAGATCGACGGGCCCGGCGGCGGCGGCGAGCGCCTCGGCGGCGCCTGGCTCGGCCAGGTCGGAGGGCAGGACTCGATGCCCGTCGCCGGGCAGCTCGGCGGCGAGAGCCTCGAGCGCCTCCGGCTTGCGGCCGCTCAGCGCCAGGCTGGCGCCGCGCTGGGCGAGGGCGAGGGCGATCGCTCGACCGAGGCCTCCAGTGGCGCCCGTGAGAAGTGCTGTGCGGCCGGCAAGGTCCATCCCAAAGGCCAAGCTAGCAGCCGTGCCGCCGACAGGATTCCGAGCCGCACGCGCGAAAGCCAACTAAATGTTTGCGTTTCGTGAGCGAAGCTCCGGGCGATGCTCTATGCTGCCGCGAGTTCGTAGAACCGAAACGCCGAGTCCCAAGCGCCACAGGGCGCAGAGGGAACGGGGGAACCACGTTTTCGGGGCTAACCCACCTGGTCCAGGTGAGAGCGCAGGCTCCTTTTCGCGCTAGCCCGACAGCTAACCCCGTAGGCCGACAAAGGAGATCGGTTTGCTTTTCAAGTTCAACTTCAAGGCGGGGCTGGCGATGCTCGTGGCCCTGGCAGCCATCGCCGCCGTCGCACCCGCCGGCGCCTCCGCCAAGTGCGTCACCGGCGGCCTGACGCCGGCCGAAATCGATCCCTGCACCCCGACCGCGAAAGCGAAGCTGCTTTCCAGCGGCGAACTGATCCCGCCGAAGAGCGCCCCGCCCCGCGTCAAGGCCGTGATCGAAGCCGCCAACAAGATCCGCACCAAGCCCTACATCTGCGGCGGCGGCCACGCCCGCTGGTGGGACAGCGGCTACGACTGCTCGGGCTCGGTCAGCTACGCGCTGCACGGCGGCGAATTCCTCGAAAGCCCGATGCCCTCCGGCCCGATGGAGAGCTGGGGCCTGGAAGGCGAAGGGCGCTGGATCACCGTCTACGCCAACGGCGGCCACGCCTACGCCGTGATCGCCGGCTTCCGCTGGGACACCTCCGGCGACTCGAGTGGGACGGGGCCGCGCTGGCACCCCGAACTGCGCGGCAACGACGGGTTCGTCGCGCGGCACCCCGCCGGGTACTAGGGGCCGAGGGGCGGATACCCCTCCTCTCTCGCTTGCTCGCTGGATCGTCTGCGCCGTCCGAGTTGCCTTCGGGCGAGAAGCGCAAAACGTTCGGAGGGGTATCCGCCCCCTCGGCTCAGGCCAGCCGGCGGGATGCCGCGCCTTACTCATAGCTGATTCGGGACCGTACTCCTACTGCGTCCAACCACGCTGGGTCTGAGTTGTCCTTGCTCTCCCTGCCGGCTCGGATAAGGTGGCGTCAGTAGCTGCCTCACCTCCTGACATCCGTCTCGCAGGTCTCACCAAGCACTACGGCGAGGTGGTTGCGGTTGCCGGCATTGACCTCGAGATCGGCCGCGGTGAGTTCTTCACGATGCTGGGCCCGTCGGGCTCCGGCAAGACGACGACGCTGCGGATGATCGCCGGCTTCGAGGACCCCAGCTGCGGGCACGATCGAACTCGCCGGCGAGGACGTCAGCGGCGTCCCGCCCTACGACCGCGCCGTCAACACCGTCTTCCAGGACTACGCGCTGTTCCCCCACATGAGCGTCGGCGACAACGTCGCCTACGGCCTCAAGGTGGCCAAGGTGGACAAGGCCGAGCGGGCCAAGCGCCGCGACGAGGCGCTGGAGATGGTCCGTCTTCCCGGTTACGCCGAGCGCAAGCCGGGCGAGCTCTCCGGCGGCCAGCGCCAGCGCGTCGCCCTGGCGCGGGCGATCGTCAACCGGCCCAAGGTGCTGCTGCTCGACGAGCCGCTGGGAGCGCTCGACCTGAAGCTGCGCGAGCAGATGCAGGTCGAGCTGAAGTCGATCCAGGGCGAGGTCGGCATCACCTTCGTCTACGTCACCCACGACCAGGACGAGGCGCTGACGATGAGCGACCGGATCGCCGTCTTCAACGAAGGGCGGATCGAGCAGGTGAGCCCGCCCGGTGAGCTCTACGAGCGGCCGGTCAACGAGTTCGTCGCCGGCTTCGTCGGCGTCTCCAACGTGATCGAGCGCGACGGCGAGCGGCTGACGATCCGGCCGGAGAAGATCGAGCTGCTCGACCCCGCCGCCACCCCCGGCGACCTCCACAGCGAGCGCGGCAAGGTCGTCGAGGTCGCCTACGCGGGAATGGTCACGCGCTACACGGTGGCGCTCGACGCCGGCGGAACCCTTCAACTGGTCAGACAGAACCTCGACAGCGCGTCTTCGGACGCGCTGCCCGAGCAGGGGAAGGAAGTACTCGTGGGTTGGCGGCCGGAGCACGCGGCCGCCGTCCACGGCAAATCGACGAACGAGGAGGTAGCACCATGAGGAGAAGGGATGCTCATCCTGCCCGCACGGCATGGCTCGTCGTGGGGGGCCTGGTCGTGTTCATGCTCGTCCTCGCCGGCTGCGGCGGCAGCAGCGACAGCAGCAGCGGCGGCAGCGGCGGCGGCGAAAACGAACTGCAGAAGCTGGGCAAGGGCGAGGGTGAACTGAACCTGATCTCCTGGGCCGGCTACGTCGAAGAAGAATGGGAGAAGCCGTTCGAACAGGAAATCGGCTGCAAGGTCAACGACAAGGTCGCCGGCACCTCCGACGAAATGGTCGACCTGATGAAAACCGGCCAGTACGACGGCGTCTCGGCCTCGGGCAACGCCACGGCGCGCCTGGTTGCCGCCGGCCTGGTCGACCCGGTCAACGTCAGCCTCGTCCCCAACTACAAGACGGTCTTCCCCGACCTCAAGAACCAGCCCTACAACACCTTCGAAGGCGTCCACTACGGGATCCCGCACGGTCGCGGCGCCAACCTGCTGATGTGGAACCCCAACGTCGTCAAGCCCGCCCCGACCTCCTGGAACGTGATGTTCGACCCGCAGATGGCGGCCAAGTACAAGGGCAAGATCAGCCAGTACGACGACCCGATGTCGATCGCCGAAGCGGCGGTCTACCTGAAGTTCCACGAACCGAACCTGGAAATCGAAAACCCCTACGAGCTGAACGAAGAACAGTTCGAAGCGGCGGTCAACCTGCTCAAGGAACAGCGCGCCGAACGTGGGCGAATACTGGGGCGAAGCGGCCAAGCAGATCCAGGCGTTCGGCAGCGGCGACGACGAGCTCGGCACGACCTGGCAGTACCAGTACTTCGCGCTGAAGGAAGAAGGCGTGCCGGTCGCCGCCAGCCCGGCCAGCCAGGGCTTCCTGCCCAAGGAGGGCGCGACGGGATGGTCGGACACCTGGATGATCAGCTCCAAGGCCAAACATCCCAACTGCATGTACATGTGGATGAACTACATCATCTCGCCGAAAGCCAACGCCGAGGTCGCCGAATACTTCGGCGAGGCGCCGGCGCAGAGCCTTGCTTGCGACGAAACCGTGAACAAGAACTTCTGCACCGAATACCACGCCGACAACCCGGCCTTCTGGAAGCGGGTCTACTACTGGGAGACCCCGCTGGCGGAATGCGGCAACGGCGAAGACAACTGCATGGACTACAACGCCTGGGTCAAAGCCTGGACCGAAATCAAAGGCTAGGAAGCTCGTTCAGCCGCAATGACGACTGAAGCCGTCGTCGCGAAGAGGCCGGCGCGCCGCAGGGTCGCCGGCCTCTTCCGGGGGCGCCCCCGCCTGCAGGTGGGGGCGCTGCTGGCCGCACCCGGGGCCTGGCTGGTCGTCCTCTACCTGGGATCGCTCGCGGTCCTGCTGATCACCGCCTTCTGGACCGTCAACGCGCTCAGCGGCGAAGTGATCAAGGGCTTCAGCCTCGAAAACTTCGAATCGCTGGTCAACGAACCGGTCTACAAGGAGATCGTCTGGCGGACGGTCCGGACCGCGGCCCTGGTCACCGTCACCGACGCGATCATCGCCTTCCCGATCGCCTTCTACATGGCCAAGGTCGCGAGCCGCCGCGGCAAGGCGCTGCTCGTCGATCGCCGTGCTGATGCCGCTCTGGTCGAGCTACCTGGTCAAGGTCCTCGCCTGGCGCACGATGCTCTCCCAGGACGGGGTCATCAACTGGGCGCTGAACCCGTTGGGGCTGCACGGCCCCGGCTACGGCATCACCGCCGTCTGGCTGGTGCTGAGCTACCTCTGGCTGCCGTACATGATCCTGCCGATCTACGCGGGCCTGGAACGGATCCCGAATTCGCTGATCAGCGCCTCGGAGGATCTCGGCGCCGCCCCCTTCACGACCTTCCGGCGAGTGATCTTCCCGCTCGCCTTCCCCGCCGTCGTCGCCGGCTCGATCTTCACCTTCTCCCTCACCCTGGGCGACTTCATCACCGTCAGGCTGGTCTCCAACAGCCAGTTCATCGGCACCGTGATCGCCTCCTCGATCACCAACGACCTGCCCTTCGCGGCGGCGCTGGCGCTGGTCCCGATCGTGGTCATGATCGCCTACCTCGTCCGTGGCCCGGAAGCTCGGCGCCTTCGAGCACATCTGATGAGGCTCTCGCGACGGGCAAGAGGGCTGCTGCGGGTCGGGGTCGGAGCTCGGCCTCGCCTTCATCTACGTGCCCCTGCTCGTGATCCTGATCTACGCCTTCAACTCGAGCAAGATCCTCAAATGGCCGCCGCCCGGCTGGACCCTCGACTGGTTCACCAAGGCCTTCGAAAGCGAATCCGCCCGCGAAGCGCTGCTGACCTCGGTCGAGGCCGGGATCGTCGCCACCGCGATCGCGCTGCTGCTCGGCACGCTCGCCGCGATGGCGGTCGCCCGCCACCGCTTCTTCGGCCGCGAGACCGTCTCCTTCCTGGTCATCCTTCCGATCGCCCTGCCGGGCATCGTCACCGGCGTCGCCCTCAGCAACACCTTCACCCAGGTGCTCGGCATCCCGCTCAGCCTGCTGACCGTGATCGTCGGCCACGCCACCTTCTGCATCGTCGTCATCTACAACAACGTCGTCGCCCGCCTGCGCCGCACCTCCGGCTCCTTCGAGGAGGCCTCGGCCGACCTCGGCGCCCGCACCTGGCAGACCTTCCGCTTCGTCACCTTCCCGAGCATGAAAACGGCCCTCGCCGCCGGCGCCCTGCTCGCCTTCGCCCTCTCCTTCGACGAGATCATCGTCACCACGTTCACGATCGGCGCCGGCGAAGAAACCCTGCCGATCTGGATCTTCCGCAACCTCTTCCGCCCCAAGGAGCTGCCGATCGTCGACGCCGTCGCCGTGATCGTGATCCTGATCTCGATCATCCCCGTCTACCTGGCGCACCGCCTCTCCAGAGAGGAAGGCGGCGTCACCGGCGGCAAAGGAGGCGGGGCCGCCGAGGTCGCCGAGGTGACCGCGGCGCCTTAGCGGCTCAGGGGGAGGGGTGGGTGCCCCCCTCACTCGCACTCGTCGCTGGAGAGGGAGCTGTCGCCCAGTCAGCGAGGTCGGCTCGGACGCCCTATGCGGGCGGAAAGCTCAACCGCCCCTATCGTCGCGGGCTCCGCGCCCTTGCAGCCTGCCGGATCAGCCGCTGTTAGGACCGCGAGCGAGGGGGCCGGTGGGCCTCCGAACGTTTTGCGCGGGAGGAGAACAGCCGCCTCGGGGCGCCAGCAGCACTCTCTCGATCGACGAGTTGCGAGTGAGGAGGCCCACCGGCCCCCTCCCGGCCGCCCTACAGCGGAATGTTCCCGTGCTTGCGCTTCGGCTGAGCGACCCGCTTGCGTCTGCAGCATCCGCAGCGCCCTGATCAGCTTCGGCCTGCGTCTGCCGCGGCTCGATCACGTCGTCGATGTAGCCGCGCTCCGCCGCCGAGTAGGGGTTGGCGAAGTGGGCTTTGTAGTCGTCGATCAGTTTCTGGCGACGCTCGTCGGGGGTCGGCGAGTTGGCGATGTCTTTGCGGTAGATGATGTTGACGGCGCCCTCGGGGCCCATCACCGCGACCTCGGCGGTCGGCCAGGCGACGTTGAAGTCGGCCAGCATGTGCTTCGAGTTCATCACGTCGTAGGCGCCGCCGTAGGCCTTGCGGGTGACGACGGTGAGCTTCGGCACGGTCGCCTCGGTGAAGGCGTAGAGCAGCTTGGCGCCGTGGCGGATGATCCCGTTCCACTCCTGGTCGGTGCCGGGCAGGAAGCCGGGGACGTCGGTGAAGGTGACGATCGGGACGTTGTAGGCGTCGCAGGTGCGGACGAAGCGGGCCGCCTTCTCGGAGGCCTCGATGTCGAGCACGCCGGCGAGGAAGGCGGGCTGGTTGCCGACGATCGCCGACCGGATAGCCGTCGAGCCGCGAGAAGCCGCAGACGATGTTCTTGGCGAAGTGTTCGTGGACCTCGAAGAACTCCTCGTCGTCGACGATGCGGGCGATCACGTCGCGCATGTCGTAGGGCTTGGAGGGATCGTCGGGGACGAGCGTGTCGAGCGCCTCGTCTTCGCGCTCGGGATCGTCGGTCGGCTCGAAGCGCGGCGGCGCCTCGAGGTTGTTCGAGGGCAGGAAGCTGAGCAGGTAGCGGGCGTCCTCGAGGCAGCTCTCCTCGTCCTCGGAGGCGAAGTGGGCGACGCCCGACTTCGTGTTGTGGCTCATCGCCCCGCCGAGCTCCTCGAACTCGACCTCCTCGCCGGTCACGGTTTTGATCACTTCGGGACCGGTGATGAACATGTGCGAGGTCTCTTTGACCATGAAGATGAAGTCGGTCATCGCCGGCGAGTAGACGGCGCCGCCGGCGCAGGGGCCCATGATCAGGCTGATCTGCGGGATCACGCCCGAGCACTGGACGTTGCGGACGAAGACGTCGCCGTAGGCGCCGAGCGAGACGACCCCCTCCTGGATCCGGGCGCCGCCGGAGTCGTTGATGCCGATCACCGGCGCCCCGACCTGGGCGGCGAGGTCCATCACCTTGCACATCTTCTCCGCCATCACCTCGCCGAGGCTGCCGCCGAACACGGTGAAGTCCTGGGAGAAGACGAAGACGGTGCGGCCGTCGATCGTGCCGTGGCCGGTGACGACGGCGTCGCCCCAGGGCCGTTTCTTCTGCATCTCGAAGTCGTAGGTGCGGTGGCGGACGAAGGTGTCGAGCTCCTCGAAGGAGCCCGGGTCGAGCAGCTTCTCGACCCGCTCGCGGGCGGTCATCTTGCCCTTCGCGTGCTGCTTCTCGACCGCCTCCTCGGAGGCGGAGTGGATCGCCGCCTCGCGCAGCTCGCGCAGGTAGGCGAGCTTCTCCTCGTGGGTGATCGGGTTTTTCTCGCGCATGAGTGGGGATGCCGGAGCGGGGAGCTCTGGGGACGGCCGCGGGATTCTATTTAGGCGCGCCCGCCGGTGTCCCCAGACAGCCGGAGGGCCCGCCGGAGCGGGCCCTTCGAACAGCCTGGATGCTGCGTTCTGGCGCCTAGAGTTCGGCGCAGATCGCGTAGGCCGACGACCTGACCAGTGTGCCTCGGCTCTCCAGCCGACCTCGCGGCCGCCGGCGATCCAGCCGACGCGGCCGTTGTTGGCGGCTGACGACCGGGCCGATTCGCTCGACGACCCACGCTTTGGTCGCGTTGGCGCCGTTGATGCGAACGCCGCCGCCGATCACTTCCTTGCCGGCCGGGCAGGTCGCGGTTACCGACTTCGCGGTGTCCGAGTCGTTGACGCTGGTTTCGGTCACGTAGGTGACGTTCTTCAGCAGCTGCAGGTAGAAGCGAGCGGCAGCAGCTTCGCCGCGCTGACCGATTCGTTGCCGAGCTTGCCGGCGGTGACCGCTTCGGGGCCGAGCGACGTTGGCGGTGACCGCTTTCTTCGCGAGCTTGCTGGTGCCGACCGCTTCGTGCCGAGCTTCGGCGTTGGTGACGGCCTTCTTGCCAGCTTCGAGTTGATCACCGCGCCGTGGGCGAGGTCGCGGCGTTGATGCCGCTGTTCTTGCGATTTTGCCCGAGGTGACGGCCTGGGTCTTGATTTTCGAGCTTGGTCACCGCCTGCTTGGCGATGTTCACGGCCTTGACCTGGCCGGGGCCGAGTTTGCCGGCCGCGTAAGCGCGCTGCCGCCGAGGGCGACGAACAGCGCGATGCAGGACAGGACGTTGGCGACCGAGAGGTGCCGTTTCAAGATTTTCACTCTCTGGACTCGCTTTCTTGGGCCGGCGGCGCCGGCCGTTTCGGGTGAGCTTGCAGAGGCTCATGGCCGGGCCGAATCAGCTGAAGGGCCGCCGCTGCGGTTCCGCCAGGCGATCGAGGACCGCCTCGAGGTCGGCCTCGCGAGGCCGCTGTGCTCGTCGGCGCGGATCTGGACCCGGGTTCCGAAGCCCTTCTCGGCCATCGTCACCTCGAGCCCCTCGACGGTCTCGACCAGCTCCGCCAGCTCGGGCTCGGACTTCATCAGCGTCCTCGATACCTCGATCATTGAGGCCCGCTTCCACCACCGCGCGCCGTTCCTGCACCGCCTCGCACGCGTGGGAGAGACCGTTCAGCGGAGTGCCTAGAAGAAGGCGCCGCCCTTGTATTCGCCGAAGACGTCGCGCATCGCGCCGCAGACCTCGCCGATCGAGGCGTCGGCGGCGAGCGCGGCGCGGATCGGGTGCAGCAGGTTGCCGTCGCCGCGGGCGACGTCGCGGAGGGACTCCAGCTTGGCGCTGACGTCGGCCTGGTCGCGGGCCTCCTTGAAGGCCTTGAGCCGGGTCAGCTGGCGCTGCTCGGACTCGGGGTCGACCTTGAGGATGTCGACGTCGTCGACCTGGTCGGTGACGAATTTGTTGACGCCGACGATCACGTCCTGGCCGCTCTTGTAGCGCTCGTGGTAGCTCAGCGCCGACTCCTCGATCTCGCGCTGCATGAACTCCAGCGCCTCGACCGAGCCGCCGAGCTCGGCGACCTTGTCCATCAGCTCCCAGGCGCGCAGCTCGATCTCGTCGGTCAGCGACTCGACGAAGTAGGAGCCGGCGAAGGGGTCGACGGTGTCGGCGACCCCGGACTCGTAGGCGAGCACCTGCTGGGTGCGCAGCGCGATCCGGGCCGAGCGCTCGGTCGGCAGCGCCAGCGCCTCGTCGAAGCCGTTGGTGTGCAGCGACTGGGTGCCGCCGCTGACCGCGGCGAAGCCCTGCAGGGCGACGCGGACGATGTTGACCTCGGGCTGCTGGGCCTGCAGCGTGACGCCGCCGGTCTGGGTGTGGAAGCGGATCTTCATCGAGTTCGGGTCCTTGGCCCCGAACCGCTCCTCGACGATCTTCGCCCACATCCGCCGCACCGCGCGGAACTTGGCGATCTCCTGGAAGACGTTGTTGTGGCAGTTGAAGAAGAAGGCGAGGCGAGGCGCGAACTCGTCGATCTTCAGGCCCCGGTCGAGCGCCGCCTCGACGTAGGCGATCGCGTTGGAGAGGGTGAACGCGACCTCCTGCACGGCCGAGCAGCCCTTCTCGCGGATGTGGTAGCCGGAGATCGAGATCGTGTTCCATTTCGGCACGTTTTCGTGGCAGTACTCGAAGAGGTCGGTGGTCAGCCGCATCGTCGGCACCGGCGGGAAGATGTAGTTGCCGCGCGCCATGTACTCCTTCAGCACGTCGTTCTGGACGGTGCCGCGCAGCTTCTCGGAGGGAACGCCCTGCTCCTCGCCGACCAGCTCGTAGAGCAGCAGCAGGACCCCGGCCGGGGCGTTGATCGTCATCGAGGTCGAGACGCCGTCGAGCGGGATCTGGTCGAAGCAGATCCGCATGTCCTCGATCGTGTCGATCGGGACCCCGGTGCGCCCGACCTCGCCGTTGCAGAGCGGGTCGTCGGAGTCGCGGCCGAGCTGGGTCGGCAGGTCGAAGGCCATCGAGAGCCCGGTCGAGCCGTTCTCGATCAGGTAGCGGTAGCGCTCGTTGGTGTCCTCGGGGGAGGCGAAGCCGGCGTACTGGCGCATCGTCCAGAGCCGGTCGCGGTACATCCCCTCGTGGATGCCGCGGGTGAACGGCGGCGCGCCGGGCTCGCCGAGCCGCTCGTCGAGATCGGGAGCGACGTCGCTCGGCGCCGTAGAGGCCCTCGATTTCGATCCCGGAGTCGGTGAAGACACGCTCGTCGTCGGGGCCGACCACCGGGGCGATCGTGCGATGGGCCTCCTCGGCCGCCGAATGGTCCGTCGCTTGCCATCGCCCGGGAGGATATTGAGGCGCGAGCCCGGCGGTCCGAGGCGCTGCGAGTGAACGGCAGCCCCGACCGGAACCTTGACCGGCCAGAGCCGGGTTGTGTATTGATGCAAGCCGGGAATAGGCTTGGTCCGCAAATCGATTTGTCGTAAGTCGCCCAAGGGGACCGCAGGGGGCGGCAACAACGGAGGAACCATATGACTGATGTATCCCAGCCACGAATGGCTCGGGGAACGATGCTGTCCGCCGGAATCCTGGCGGCGGCGCTGTTCGCGCTGCTGGCGTTCGCTCCCTTCGCCTCCGCCGCGCCCGATCCGGTCGCCAGCGGCACCACCACGGTCACCCTCAACAACGGCTTCACCAAATACCTGAAGACCTTCGGCATCAAGATCGTCGAAGGTCGCGCCGGCCAAGGTCAAGGGCAGCCAAGGTGACCTTCACCGTCACCGGCGGCTCGCTTGACCCGACCACCGGGCTCGGCGAAGTCACCCTCGGCGGCGGCCTCAAGTTCAAGGCCGGCAAAAAGACCGCCACGGTCAAGGCGCTCGTCCTCAACACGAGCAAGAAGGCGCTGACCGGCAAGGTCGGCGGCAAGAAGGTCAAGATCGCCACGGTGGCCGGCTGGACCTTCGCCCGCAACGGCTTCGGCGTCAACCTGACGGTCAAGAAGCTGAAGCTGACCGGCGCCGGCGCCAACGCGCTGAACAAGAAGCTCGGCTTCGCCAAAGGCAACCCCGAAGCCGTTCCTCAGGCAACAAGCTGATCGCCAAGGCGGCGGCTGAAACGCAGCCGAGCACGGTCGACCGTGCTGCCGGTCGGCAACACTGACGTTCGCCGGCAGCCCGATGCTGCTCGACGAAGCTGAAAAACGTCGAAGTCGAAACTGCAGACGCTCGGCGCTGACCAGCAGCCCGCCGCCGACCACGTTCACCGGTTCCCGATCCTCGGCGGCACCATCTCACCGACCGGGACCGCCGGCGTCGTCCAGAGCGGCCGCGGCCTCAAACTGATGCAGAACCTGCCGACGCAGGTCGGCGCGATCACGACCGACATCACCCTCGGCGGCATCTACGTCGACCTGGCGGCGAAAACCGCCACGGTCGAAGTGGTCGCCGAATCGAACGCGGAATCGCCAGCCGCCAAAGAACCGCTAACCTCGGCAACCTCGGGCGCAGCTCGATCGCCGACATCACCGTGACCGGCGTCACCGCCGATCCGACGACCCGCACCGTCAGCATCAACGCGTCGGCGGTTCTGCAGGCGTATCCGCCGAAGTCCTCCAGGGCTTCGTCTCGGTCGACCAAGTCTACGAAGGCGCACACTCGAACTGCAAAACCGCTGAAGCGAAACGGATGCGAAACGTCCGAAGAAGCAGCGAAAGCGCCGCCAAAAAACTGGCGAAGAAGTCGCCAAAAACAAATCAGCGCCGGCGAACCGCTCGGCACGTTCTCCTTCACGGCGCAGACTCAGTAGCTCTCGCCAGGAGGATCAGTTGGAAAGGGCGGCCTCCGGGCCGCCCTTTTCTTTGCCCGGCTCGCTCGAGCCGGAGTCGGTTGCCGGCTCAGCGGCGCAGCTGCGCCGGTGCCAGGCTCAGTCGGAAGCGCCGACGAGGCGCTCGATGCCGGTCTGGTCGATCGTCCGGCGCAGACCGTCGAGCAGCTCGATCGTCGGTTCCCAGCCGAGCAGGTCGCGGGCGCGGCCGATGTCGGGCCGGCGCTGCTGGGGATCGTCGGTCGGCAGCGCCTCGTAGACGATCTCCGAACGGGAGTCGGTCACCTCGATCACGGCCTTGGCCAGCTCCAGCAGCGTGAACTCGTTCGGGTTGCCGATGTTGACCGGCGTGTGGACGTCGGACTCGGCCAGGGCGACGATGCCGCGGATCAGGTCGTCGACGTAACAGAAGCTGCGCGTCTGGCTGCCGTCGCCGAAGACGGTCAGCGGCCGGTCCTGCAGCGCCTGGCGCAGGAAGGTCGGGATCGCGCGGCCGTCGTGCGGCCGCATGCGCGGCCCGTAGGTGTTGAAGATGCGGACGATCGCGGTGTCGAGGCCCTGCTGGCGGTGGTAGGCCATCATCAGCGCCTCGGCGTAGCGCTTGGCCTCGTCGTAGACGCCGCGCGGGCCGATCGGGTTGACGTGGCCCCAGTAGTCCTCGCGTCTGCGGGTGGACCTGCGGGTCGCCGTAGACCTCGCTGGTCGAGGCGATCAGGAAGCGGGCCCGCTTGAACTTGGCCACGCCGAGCATGTGGTGGGTCCCGTGGGAGCCGACCTTGAGCGTGTGCAGCGGCAGCCGCAGGTAGTCGATCGGGCTCGCCGGCGAGGCCAGGTGGTAGACGAAGTCGACGTCCTCGGGGATCTCGACGTAGGTGGTGATGTCGAGGTTGCGGAACTCGAAGGCCTCGTCGCGGAGGTGGGCGATGTTCTCCAGCGAGCCGGTCTCGAGGTTGTCGATGCAGATCACCCGGTGGCCCTTGCCGAGCAGGTGCTCGCAGAGGTGAGATCCGAGGAAGCCGGCGCCGCCGGTGACTACGCAGGTCGTCATCGCGGACGATGCTACCGGGGCGAGGGCCGCCATGGTGGCCCCGACTTCCATGCAATTTACGAATATCCGGGGCGAAGAATCGTCCAAAAGGGGGGAGAGACGCGCACCAGTCGGCACTTGTCCTGGCATCTTTTGGTCCAGAGAATTGAAACGGGCAGGGGAGGCCGAGTGGTGAGTCCGAGCAGTCGGGAGGGAGAGGCCGCGGACGCGGCGAGGGTGGACGCGGCGAGGAAGCGTGCCGCGGTCGAAACGTACGCCCGCCACGAGGCGGCGCTTCGCCGCACCGCGCGGCGCTACTCGCTCTGCGCCGACGACGCCGAAGACGCCCTGCAGCGGGGGCTGGAGATCCTGCTGACGAAAGCGCCCTCGGAGGATCCGCGGGAACTGATCCGCTGGACCCAGACCGTGGTCAAGCACGAGGCGCTCGCGGTCCGCCGCGAACGCGAGCGGATCCTCAGCGGTCCCGCCGCCGCGCGCCCGGAGCCGGCGCGGAGGACTGGGTGGCGCTGATCCCAGCCGACGCCGACGGCCCGCCCGAGCGCGCCGAGCGGCGCGAAGCCGTCGCCCGCAGCCGCGAGGCGCTGCAGACGCTGAAGCCCCAGGAGCTGCGCGCCCTGACCCTGCTCGCCGAGGGCTACTCCTACGCGGAGATCGGCGAGATCACCGGCTACAGCGCGACGAAAATCAACCGCTGCCTGGCCGAGGGCCGGGAGCGCTTCCGCCAGCTTCCTCTCGCGCAGCGAGGACGGCCAGCGCTGCGTCGAGATGGGTCCGCTGATCTCGACCTTCTGCGACGGCGAAGCGGGCGCGAAGGACGCCGCGACGCTGCGCGAGCACCTGCGCGCCTGCCCGCACTGCCGGGCGACCCTGAGGGCCTACCGGGCGGCACCCGCCGCGGCGATGGCGCTGGCGCCGGTGCTCCCACTCGGCCGCGCCTCTCCTCGACCGCGTCCACGAGACCTTCGCGGGCCTCGCGAATCGAGTCGGCGGTGGCGGTGGCGGCGGCGGCGACTCGGCGCTTTCGCAGATCGCCGCGGCGGGAGGCACGCGCGGTGCCGGCATGGCCGCGCTCGCCAAAGCGATGGCGATCTGCGTCGGCGCGGTCGGCGGAGCCGCGGCCTGCGTCGCCACCGGGGTCGTCCCGGCGCCACTCGAGTTCGCGGCGGACCACACCTCGGCAGCTCGGATCCAGCACACCGTCGCGCCCCCTGTCGACGACGAGCCGAGCGGGGAACCCGGGGTCACCTACGAACCGGCGCCGGAACCCACCCAGCCGCACGAACGAAGCGCCTCCCGCCCATCACGAATCCGCACCGGAACCTGCGCCGGCCTCGACCCCCAGCCCGGAAGCGTCGAGTGGAGCCGTCGAATACGCCCCACCCCCACCCCCCACCCCGGCGCCGCAGCCTTCGAGCACGGGCGCTTCCAGCGGCGCGGCCGCCGGGGAGTTTGGACCATGAGCCGGCCTCGCTCGAAGCTCCTTGCCGCGGCCGTCTCGATCGGGATCGCTGCCGGCCTGAACGCCGGCCCCGACTCCTCCGTCGCGGCTTCGGCGACCCTGCCCCCGCTCGAGCTGACGGTCGATGGTGGCGAAGACTCCTGGCATGCCGATCCGATCTTCCGGCTCGATTGGGTCCCGGATCCGCGCCAGGCCGGCGCCGCGCCGGTCTACCTGGTCCACGACTCGGCTGGGAAGGTCGTCGTCAGCCGAACGCGTCGGCGAAATCGGCGTGCACTCCATTTTCCCGATCGAAGTCCCGCTCCGGCCGGGTCCGTACACGGCCGAAGTCTGGCTCCGGAGTGCTTCGGGGGAGGGTCCGCGCACCAGCGCCATTCTGCGTTTCGACAATGCCCGGCCGAGCGCGGCCCGGCCGATCCGGCCCGACGCGTGGGTGCCGGCGGCAAAGCCGGCGACGATCGAGATCGCGCCGGCCACCGGAGCGCAGCCGATCTCGGGCATCCGCGGCTACGCGGTCTCGGTCGACCGACGACCGGAAGGATCGCCCTGCGCCGGACCGGATCGGTGCAGCGTGGCGGAGACCGATCTGCGGTCCGGGGCCGGCGGCGGCACGATCTCGGTCGGATTCCTGCCCGAAGGCATCAACTTCGCCCATGTCGTCGCCGTCTCCGGCTCGGGGATGCGATCGCAGACTCGTCGAAACCGTCGCGCTGGCGGTCGACGGCCTGCGACCCGAAGTCGCCCTCGAGGGGGTGCCCGGCGGTTGGTCGAACGGCCCGGTTCGGCTGACCGCGACCGCCACCGACTCTCAGTCGGGGATGACGCCCGACGGCCCCGGGGGACCGTTCACGGCGATCGCGACCGACGCGGGGGTGCCGGCCGTCGCCGCCGGCGGCTCGGTATCGACGATGGTGCGCGGGGACGGCGCCCACCGGGTCGAGTTCTACGCGCGGGATGCCGCCGGCAACGTCGACGACGGCCAGGCCTCGTCGGCCCCACCCTCGTCCGCCGTGGTGCGGATCGACGAAGCGCCGCCGCGGATCGCCTTCGCGAAGTCCCAGGACCCAGCCGAACCGGAGCGGATCGAGGCGACGGTCACCGACCCACTCTCGGGGCCTGGTTCGGGCCGGGGCTCGATCGCGGTTCGACCGTCCGGAACCCAGCGGCAGTTCGAACAGATCCCGACCGATGTCTCCGGCCGGAAGGCTGACCGCCGTCTGGGACTCCGACGCCTTCCCGCCGGGAAGCTACGAATTCAAGGCGACCGGATACGACGCAGCGGGCAACGCCGGCAGCGGCGATCGTCGCGTCAACGGCACCCGCATGGTGCTCTCCAACCCGCTCAAGAAGTCGACGACGATCGAGTTCGGCTTCGGCGGCAGGCAACTGGTGTGGCATCGCTGTGCCAGGGCACGGGGCACGGTTCGCTGCCACCGCGAGGTGATCGAGTCATTCGAGCAGCGGCCGACGGTCAGGACGGTTCCCTACGGGCGAGGGGTCCCGGTCGGCGGGCGGCTGACCTCGGCGTCCGGCTCGCCGCTGGCCGGGCTTCCGGTCAGGATCCTCGAGACCTTCGACTCCGGCGCCGGCGCGATCGACCGCACGACGACGGTCCAGACCGACTCCGACGGCACCTTTCTGGCCCATCTCGCCCCCGGTCCCAATCGCGATGTCGAGGTCGACTTCGCCGGCAATCGGGTTCTCACCGACGCCGGCGGGCGGCGGCTGCGGCTGGGGGTCCGGACGTCCGTGCGCCTGCGTGCCTCCGCCGCGAGGGCGACGATCGGCGGAGCGCCGGTGGTCTTCAGCGGCCGGATCGACCACTTCGAAACGACGATCCCTGCCGCCGGCCGGCCGGTCGAGCTTCAGTTCCGCGTTCCCGGCGCGGCCTGGAGCGAGTTCCGCACCGTCCAGACCGACGCCCACGGGCGCTTCCGCTACCCCTACTCGTTCAGCGACGACGACAGCCGCGGCGTCCGCTTCCAGTTCCGCGCCTACGCCCCGCCGCAGCCAGGCTGGCCCTACGAACCAGGCACCTCGCGCCCGAGTCGCCGTCACCGGCCGCTAACGACGACCGCCCCGAGGGTTCCGGGGCGGTCGGTACTGCGACGGTGCTTGCTGCGACTAGCGCAATGCGGCCAGCTGATCGGTGACCTGGTCGACCAGGCCCTGGGCGCGGCTGGTCGACTCGTCGAGGGTGCGACGGACGCGCTGCTCGACCTCGCTGCGGTTGCGCTTCAGCGTGCTCTCGACCGTGCGCTGATGCTTGCGGGCCTCACGCTCGACGCGGGTGCGCGTCTTGCGGGCTTCCGTGGTCGCTTTGCGGCGGGCGCTGGAGCCGCGGCGCTCGGTCCGCTTGAGCGATTTGCGCAGCTGCGCGCGGTAGGACTTGAGCTGCTTCTCGGCGCTGCCGCGGCCGGTCCACGGCTCGACCAGATCGGAGATCCGGTCGCTGACGGTGAGGGCGACGCCGACCGGAAGGTCGACGGCTGCCTCGGCGACGGTCTGAACCTGGTTCTTCTCCGCCACCGCGGTCTTGGTGGCGGCCTGCTTGGTCGCGCGGGCGGTTGCGCCGGCGGATTTCTTGGCTTCGGTGGTGGCGCGTTTTGCCTGAGTTTTGGATTTGCTGCTGTTGTTTTTGGTGCTCTGCGTTGCCATGAAGTCGGAATCCCTTCGAGTTTTCGTTTGGCTGCCTCGGGCGTTCGCCGAGTCTAGCGAACATACGTTCTTTTACGAACACACGTTCTTAAACCCTTTTCGGTAGCGGGTTACACCGCTTCGCGAATCGCGAGCTCAGGCGCTCTGGGCGGCCAGCACGGTGGCCAACGCGGCCTCGCCGCAGGCGGCGGCGATCGGGTAGCGCGCGTCGAGATCGAGCGGCGCCTCCGCGAGGGCGAGATCGCCGAAGGCGACGGCGCCGCCGGCCTCGCGGACGATCAGCTGCGCCGCGGCGGCGTCGACCGAGCGACAGGGCCGCAGGCTCAGCATCGCGTCGAAGCGGCCGGCGCCGACGTAGGCGGCGGTGATCGCGATCGAGCCGACCACCCGCAGCCGGTAGACCTTGCCCTCCAGCGCCCGCAGGGCGGGCTGGGTCCACTCCGGCTCGGCCGACTCGAGCCCGACCACCTCGAGCTTCTCGGCCTCGGCGGCGACCCGCGCCGGGGCGCCGCCGAGGCTTGCGCCCTGCCCGCGATGGGCGAGGAACTCCTCGTCGGCGCCGAAGTCGTGGACGAAGCCGAACTCGACGTCGGCCATCGAGGAGCCGGAGGCGACGGCGATGCTGAGGCTGTGCGAGGGGATCGTGCGGCGGGCGTTGAGCGAGCCGTCGATCGGGTCGATCACGACCCGGGCCTCGCCGCCCGAGCCGAAGGAGACCTCGCCGCGCTCCTCGGAGACGGCGACGAAGGAGGCGCCCTCGGCGGCCAGCGCCTCGAGCTCGGCGAAGACGACGTCCTCGCAGCGGCGGTCGATCGCGAGGGTGTGATCGCCGCCCTCGCCGACCCCCTCGTAGACGGTGCGTTCCTCGCTGCTCGCGGTGGCCTCGAAGATCGCCCGCTGGGCGGCGACGATGCGGCGGCAGATTCCCGGCCAGTCTGCGGAGAAAACGTCCATCGGCGCGGAGACTAAGCGACCCGCCCGCCGCCGGCGGCGCCGCGCGGGCCACGGGTCGCGCTAGCGTTGGGCGATGCCACAGCAGCAGTCCACGGCGGAGCCGGAAGCGGCCCAGCGGCAGCGCGCCGTCAACCACGGCGAGGGCCCGCTGCTGGTTCTCGGCGCCGCCGGCACCGGCAAGACCGAGCTGCTGGCGCGGCGGCTGGCCCGCCTCGTCGCCGCCGGGGTCGCGCCCGAGCGGGTGCTGGTGATCGGCTCGACCCGGGCCACCGCGCGGCGGCTGCGCGAGCGCTCCGAGGCGCTGCTCGACGGACCCTTCGAGGAGCTCTGGATCGGCAGCTGGGAGACGCTCGGCGAGCGGCTGCTGCGCGAGCACTCCGAGGCGGCCGGACTCGACCCCTTCTTCGACGTGCTCGGCCCGGCCGAGCGGCTGGCGATGCTGCTCGACCGCCTCGACCAGCTGCCGCTTCGCCGCCACGAGATCCGCGGCAACCCCGCCGGCCTGCTGGCCCGCCTGCTCTCGCGCATCGACGCGCTGAAGGCCGATCGGGTCGGGCCGACGAGCCTCGAGGAGCTCGCCCGCGGCAAACAGAGCTCCGCCTCCGAGGACGCCGATCGCGAGGCGATCAGGCGCGAGCTCGAGTTCGCCGAGTTCTACACCGCCCACGACCGCATCCTCGCCGAGGCCGGCAGCCTCGACGGCGGCGACGTCTTCCTCGCCCTCGACTGCCTGCTCGCCGAACGCCCCGACATCCGCCGCCAGATCGCCGAGCGCTTCCAGTACGTGATGGTCGACGAGCTGGAGGAGTCGACGAAAGCCCAGCGGGCCCTGCTCGAGGCGCCTGGCCGAGCGACAACCCGAATCAGCTCTACGCGATCGAGGGCGGCGATCTGCGCGCCGTGGTTCCGGGACCTCCATCCCGAGGGCGAGGAGGTCGAGCTCGAGCACCGCTTCCGCGAGCCCGAGCTGCGCTTCTGGACCTGTTCGAACGAGCGCGCGCAGGCGCAGGCGGTCGCCCGCGAGGTCGAGCACCTGGTCGCCGGCGGCGCCGGCCCGGAGGCGATCTGCGTCCTCCTCGCCGACCCCGTCCCGCAGGGCGGCGCGGTCGCGGCGGCGATGGAGGAGCGCGGCATCCCCTTCCACCTCTCCGGCCCGACCGCCCTGTTCCAGCGGCCGGAGGTGCGCGACGCGATCGCCTGGCTGCGCGTCCTCGCCGACCCCGACGACTCGGCGGCGGCGGCGCGGGCCCTGACCCGGCCGCCGATCGAGCTGCGCCCCGGCGACCTGGCGCGGCTGACGACGATCGCCCGGCGGCGCAAGCTCGACATGGTCGGCGGCTGCGAAGCGGCGCTCGACAGCCCCCAGTTCCAGCCCGAGGCGCGGGAGCGGATCCAGTCCTTCCTCAAGCTCTACGGCGCCGCCTCGGCGGCGATGGAGGAGCGCCGCGCCGACGTCTTCGTGCGGCGCCTGATCGAGCGGGTCGGCCTGCGCCGCCAGCGCCTCTTCGCCGCCCAGCCCGAGGTCGCCGAGCGCCTGCTCGGGCTCTCGCGCCTGGCCGAGCTGGCGACGGCCTGGACGCGGCGCGAGCCGCACGGCTCGACCCGCGGCTTCGTCGCCTACCTCAGCGCCGTCGCCGAGGCCGGCGTCGAGCCGGCCGGCGGCGAGGAGCCGCCCTCGCCGGGCTCGGTGCGGGGACTGGCGCTCGACGCGGTCAAGGGGATCGGCTTCGACCACGTCTTCGTGCTCGGGCTCGAGGCCGAGCACGAGTGGTCGCGGATCGGCTGGCCGGCTCGCAGCGAGCTCGTGCTCTCGCGCCTGCAGCGCGGCGACGAGCGGCGAGGCCCGGCCGTCCCGCTTCTACGAGCGACGCGCTGGCCGCGGCCGACGCCGAGGAGGAGGAGCACGAGGAGGAGCTGTTCGGGCCGGCCGAGGGCCTGCACGCGACCTACCGCACCCTGCGCGAGCAGGTGCTCGAGGCCTCCTGGCGGGCCGGCCGCGAGCTCTCCGAGCCGCGCCTCGACACGGCGATCGACGTCAACCGGGCGATCGCCCGCTACCTCGAGCTGCTGAAGCTGGCGGCGCTCGCGCAGCGCCCGGGCGACGAGCCGACCGCCGAGGCGATCGAGGCGGTCAACGGCCTGCTGCGCCAGGTCGCGACGCCGGAGCAGCAGGCCGAGCTCGACGCCTCCTCGCTCGACTCCTACCTGCTCGACTCAGAGCAGGAGCGGGGCCGGCGCCTGGAGCTGATCGCGGCCCGCGAGGAGCCCTCGCTGGAGGCCTTCCTGCCGCGTCGCGGCGACGGCCGGCTCAGCCTCTCCGCCTCCGACCTCAGCCTCTACCTGACCTGCCCGCTGAAGTACAAGTTCGCGCGGGTCTTCGGGATCCCGCAGGAGCCGACGATCAACCAGCGCTTCGGCATCCTCATCCACAACGTGCTCGAGCGCTTCCACAAGGAGCCGCCGGAGAACGACGCCGACGGGCTGCGCCAGCTGACCCACCTGTTCGAGACCGGCTGGCGGCGGACCGGGTTCGGCTCGACCGACGACGAGCTCCAGTTCCGCGACCGCGCCCGCGAGGCGCTGCGCCTCTACTGGGAGCGCGAGCGCGTCGCCGAGGGCGAACCGGTCTGGCTCGAGCGCAAGTTCGACTTCAAGGTCGGCGAGCACCACGTCCGCGGCCGCGTCGACCGCGTCGACCGCCTGCCCGACGGCGACTACGAGCTGATCGACTACAAGACCGGCGAGCGCAAGACCGAAGCCGACCTCGAGAGCGACCTGCAGCTGGCGCTCTACCGCCTCGCCGCCCGCGAGGCCTGGGAGATCGAGGCCAGCACCGGCAGCTACTACTACGTGCTCGACGCCGACAAGGTCCCGGCGCCGACCAGGCCCGACGACGCCGAGCGGGTCGAGCGCACCGTCCTCCAGGTCGGCGAGGGAATCCTCGGCCAGGACTTCGAGCCGCGCCCCTCACCGAGCGTCTGCGGCTGGTGCGACTACCGGCTGATCTGCCCGGCGGCCGAGTCTTAGGCGAGTCGGTCCGCGGTGCCTCTCGTCGGGGACGAGGCGTCGGCGGGATGGTCGGGTGCCCCTCCTCACTCGCCTGACTGGCTGGATCGCCCGCGGCCGTCCGAGAGGGCTTCTGGGCCAGCGGCACAAAACGTGCGGAGGGGCACCCGACCATCCCCGACCGATGACCTCGTCTCCGATTTGAGGGCTCCAGGGTCCGAGCCACGAGATTCAGGAGCTTCCGTCTCTCGGAAGCTTCACTCGGCCCGGAGAGCTCCAGTCCTCTGGAAGCTCGGTCTCCTGCCGAAGGATTGCGTCTCTCGGAAGCTTTCCCCTCCGCGGAGCGTTGTCGTCGGAGTGGAGGAGAGGTTTCGTGGGGAGGGATCGGGTGTCCTCCGCACGTTTTGTGCCGCTGGCCGAGAGGCCTCCTCGGACGGCCTCAGCGACCCGCCAGTCAGGCAGGAGGAGGGATACCCGATCCCTCCCCGCCAAACCCCACCTACCGCCCCGAACTCAGCCGCCGTTGCCGCGCTGGCGGAGGAACCGCTGGAACTCGCGGGCGATCGTGTCGGCCGAGGGCAGCTCCTCGCCCTCGGCGGTGAGCAGGTCGACCTGTTCGGCCTCGATCCTCGCGACCAGCTCCTCGATCTCCGGGTTGGCGGCGACGGCGCGGCCGATCTGCTCCTCGTAGTCGCTCGTTTCCTCCTCCAGCTCGGAGGCCTCGACGGCGATCCCGGTCAGGCCCTCGAGGCGTCGCAGCAGCGCCAGCGCCGCCTTCGGGTTGGGGACCGCGGCGACGTAGTGCGGCACCGCCGCCCAGAGCGAGGCCGAGTCGATCCCCGCCTGGCGGCAGAGGTCGTGGACGACGCCGGTGATCCCGGTCGGGCCCTCGTAGTTGGAGCGCTCGAGTTCGAGCTCGTCGACCAGCTCCGGGCTCGAGGCGAGGCCGGTGATCGGCACCGGCAGCGTGTGCGAGACCTCGGCGATCAGCGCCCCGAGCGTGATCACCAGCTCGACCCCGAGCGCGTCGGCGGCGGTCGCGATCGTCTCCGCGAAGGTGCGCCAGCGCAGGTTCGGCTCGGTGCCGTCGAGCAGGACCAGGTCGCGGTCGGCGGTCGGCACCCGGGCGGCGATCAGGTTGTTCTCCGGCCACTCGATCCGGCGCGTCTCGCCTTCCTCCAGGGTGATCGTCGGCCGGGTCGACTGGAAGTCGAAGTACTCCTCCGGATCGACCTTGGCGATCAGCTCGCCGTCGAGCGAGTCGGCGATCGCGCCGAGCGCGGTCGAGGCGGCCGCGGCGGCGTCGTTCCAACCGCGAAAAGCGCAGACCAACACCGGAGAACGCAGATGCGGCAGATCGCCTTCCCAGGTGAGCGAATTCACGCTTTGAGCGTAGACGATGACCGTGCCGGCCCCGCCATCTCTGGACTGACTTTCCGGGCCCGGAGCGCTACTCCGCGGCCCTGGCGCGGCGGATCAGCTGCGCCGCCATGAACAGCGCCAGCGCCGCGAAGGAGAGCTGGAGCGCGCGTTCGGAGACGTGGTTGGCGGCGGCGACCCCGATCACGACGCCGAGCGGCGAGAGCACGCCGATCACGAGCGCCTCGCGAACCCTGACGTTGCCGTAGCCGTTCTGGCGGATCGCGCCGACCAGGGCGACGATCACGATCATCAGCAGCGAGGTCGACTCCGCCTCGACCTGGGAGAGGCCGAGGAAGATCGTCAGCGCCGGGACGAAGAGGACGCCGCCGCCGACGCCCGACCAGGCCCCCGGCGAGGCCGCCGGCGATCGCGATCAGGGCGCGAGACTCGTTCATGACAGCATTCGCTCTGCGGAACCGCAGAGAGTCGATTGCGATGCGAGTTCCGCGCCGCTCATTTCAGAATCAGCTCGATCGCGATCCCGACCAGCAGCGCCGCGAACAGGTAGGAGACCGCCCGCTGGGGAATCCGCTGCTGGATCGCCGTGCCCATCACCACGCCGAGGACGGCCGGGATCGCCAGCAGCAGGCCGGTGACGACGTGGACGTTGCCGTAGATCCCCCCCTGGGCGATCGCGCCGAGGGCTCCGATCAGGACGATCGCGGCGAGGCTGGTCCCGGTCGCCAGCCGCTCGCCGTAGGCGAACCAGAAGATCAGCAACGGCACGATCACGGTGCCGCCGCCGACCCCGAAGAGGCCGCTGAAGGCGCCGGCGAGCGGTGCCGATCGCGGCCAGCTTCAGAGTGCTGCCCGAGCGCATCTCGCCGGCGAGGGTCGACATGCGGCGATACTAGATGCCGTGCCTCGCGAATCTGAGACGGGGGAAGGCGCCTGGGCCGCCCTCCTCGGCCCCTTGCGCGCCGACCCCGCCAGGGCGGCGATCCTCACCGACGTCGACGGCACCCTGGCGCCGATCGTCGAGCGCGCCGAGGACGCCGCGGTGCCCGCCGCGGCGCGCGACGCGCTGGCCGCGCTGAGCGAGCGCTTCGGCCTCGTCGGCTGCGTCTCCGGGCGCCAGGCCGAGGAGGCGCGCAGGCTGGTCGGCCTGGACGGGATCGCCTACGCCGGCAACCACGGGCTGGAGCTGATCCTGCCGGGCGAGACGGAGGCGAGCCCGGATCCCTCGCTCGCCGGCCGCGAGCACGAGGCGGCCGAGTTCATGGCGGGGATCGACGCCGCCGCGCTGGCCGCGGCCGGTCTGCGGTCTGAGGACAAGGGGCCGATCCAGGCCCTGCACTGGCGCGGCGCCGAGGACGAGGCCGGGGCGGAGAGCCGCGCCCACGAGATCGCCAACGCCGCCGGCAAAGCGGGCCTCGAACCGCGCTGGGGCCGCAAGGTGCTCGAGCTGCGCCCGGTCGGCGGCGGCGGCAAGGACGCCGCGGTCGCCTCGCTGCTGGCCGGCGACGGGCTCGACCGCGCCGTCTACGCCGGCGACGACCGCACCGACCTCGACGCCTTCCGCCGCCTCCAGGAGCTGCGCGAGAGCGGCGAGCTGGTCGCCGCGGTCCGGGTCGGCGTCCTCTCGCCCGAGGGACCGCCGGAGCTGACCGAAGAGTCCGACCTCACGGTCGGCGGGCCCTCGGGCTGGCTGGCGATCCTCGAGTGGCTGGCGGAGTAGCGGGTGCCCTACACCGACCTGCTGCGGGTCACCGTCTTCATCACCGGCGCCGAGGCGACGGTGCTGGGCGCGATCACCGCGATCGGAGCGAATCGCGAAAACGACCCGACGGTGATCCTGGTCGCCGCCGCCTGGTGGCTGATCTCGCTCGGGATCGGCCTCTACCTGGGCCGGCCCGTCGCGCGCCGATCGAGGACATGCGCGACCCCCTCGCCCGCGCCCGCACCGCGACCTCGCTGCCCCCGGAGACCCCGGCCCGGATCACCATCGGCCGGCTCTGGCCGATCGCCCTGACGGCGATCGTCGCCGGCGGCCTCGGCCTCTTCTTCCCCGGCGTCGCCGTGATCGGCGCCGGCTACGCGCTGATCGTCTCGCTCGCCTGGCACACCCGCGAGGCGGCGGTGCTGGCGATCGAGCAGCGCGACGGCGTCAAGTTCTACGTCGTCCCGACCTCGGCGCTGAAACCGATCGAGCTGGTCCGCGCCCCGGGGCTGCGCAGCGACCGGCTGCACGCGCACTGAGCGCTAGCGCTTGAGCAGCTTCTTGAACTCGGTCCAGCCGCGGGTGTTGGCGACGTCGGCGGCGGTCAGCCAGGCGCGGCGGGCGGTGGCGACCGCGTAGGCCATGTTGTCGAGC
This sequence comes from uncultured Solirubrobacterales bacterium, assembly GCA_963739875.1. Taxonomy (GTDB): domain Bacteria; phylum Actinomycetota; class Thermoleophilia; order Solirubrobacterales; family 70-9; genus VAYN01. The sequence goes on along the minus strand of CAVUCD010000009.1, from coordinate 156,170 downwards.
GTGTCGATGCCGTGGGCGTCGGTGTTGAGGACGATCGTCACCCCGGCGTCGGCGGCGAGCCGGGCGTGGCGGTCGGAGAGGTCGCGGCGGTTGGGGTTGCCGTTGATCTCGAGCATCGTGCCGGTGCGGGCCGCGGCCTCGGCGACCGCCTCGACGTCGATCCCGTAGGGCTCGCGGCGGCCGATCAGGCGGCCGGTGAGGTGGCCGATGCAGTTGACCTGCGGGTTCTCGATCGCCGCCAGGACCCGCCCGGTCATCTCCGCTTCGGAGATCGCGAAGGAGGTGTGGACGCTGGCCACGACCCAGTCGAGCGCCGCGACCAGGTCGTCGGGGTAGTCGAGCGAGCCGTCGAGGCCGATGTTGACCTCCGAGCCGGCGAGCAGGCGGAAGCCGCGTTTGCCCTTGTTCCAGGCTCTGATCTCCTCGATCCGCTCCCAGAGGCGCTCGGGGGTGACGTGGTCGCCGAAGCCGTGGCTGGCGGAGTGGTCGGTGATCGCCATGTAGGCGTAGCCGCGGGCGCGGCCGGCCGCCGCCATCTCCTCGAGGCTGTTGCGGCCGTCGGAGAGGGTGGTGTGGGAGTGGAGGTCGCCGCGGACGTCGCCGAGCTCGATCAGCTCCGGCAGCGTTCCCTCCCGCGCCGCCTTCAGCTCGCCGCGGCCCTCGCGCAGCTCCGGCTCGATGTAGGCGTAGCCGAGGCGCTCGTAGACGGCCTCCTCGCTCTCGCAGAGCTCGACCTTGCCGCTCTCGGTATCGGTGATCCCGTGCTCGGAGACCGAGAGGCCGCGCGACGACCGCCTCTTCGCGCAGCTGCACGTTGTGGGCCTTGGAGCCGGTGAAGTGCTGGAGCAGGTTGCCGAAGGCAGCCGGCGGCACGATCCGCAGGTCGACCGAGACGCCGTTGTGGGTCTGGGCGCGGACGCCGTTGGGGCCGGGGGTGCCGGCGGCGGCGATCAGCGGGTGCGAGGCGAGGTGCTCGGAGAGCGCCGCGGGCTCCTCGGCGGTGGCGATCAGGTCGATGTCCTTGCAGGTCTCGGCCCAGCGCCGGGCCGAGCCGGCGACCTCGACCCGGTTGGCGGCCGGGTGCTCGCGCAGCGCCGCCGCCAGCTGCCTCGGCGATCGGGCGGACCTTGGAGAGCAGCAGCCGGCCGGCGCCGGGATCGTCCTCGTCGCCGAGCGCTCGCAGGGAAGCGAGGATCCGTTCCTCCGCTTTCGGCCCCGAGCCCTTTCAGCTCGCGGATCTTCTGCGCCTCGGCGGCCTCCTTCAGATCCTCCAGCGTCGCCACCCCGAGCTCGTCGAAGAGGCGCCGGGCGGTTTTCGAGCCCAGCCCGGGCACCCGGGTCACCTCGATCAGGGTCGCCGGGAACTTCGCCTTCAGCTTCGCCGCGGCGGGGATCTCGCCGGTCGCCAGCAGCGCGTCGATCTTTTCCGCCAGCGTCTTGCCGACCCCGGGGATCTCGGTCGCGCGCCCGGCGGCGGCCAGATCGGCGACCGAGACCGGGCTCTCGCGAATCGCGGTCGCCGCGGTGCCGTAGGCGAGGACCCTGTATTTGACCGCCCCGTCGAGCTCGTAGAGGACGCCCAGCTCGTCCAGCGCGGCGGCGATCTCGGCGTTGTTCACGGGAGGAACTTATCGCGCGCGAATCTGCTCTTTAGGCGGTCTTTCCGATCGCGAATAGCATCGCCGGATGGCTCGATCCGAGACAGGCGCCGCCTGGTTGGTCCTGCCGACCTACAACGAGGCCGAGAACATCGAGCCCTTCGTCGAGGCGGCGCGGGCGAACCTGCCCGCCTCGGCGCAGGTGCTGATCGTCGACGACAACTCGCCCGACGGGACCGGCGCCAGGCGCCGACCGGCTCGCCGAGCGCCACGACAACGTCAGCGTCCTCCACCGCCGATCGCAAGGAAGGGCATCGGCCCCGCCTACGTCGCCGGCTTCCGCCGCGCCCTCGCCGCGGGGCCGGGCTGGTGCTGGAGATGGACTCCGACTTCTCCCACGATCCCGCCTACCTGCCGCGGCTGCTGGAGGCGGCGCGAGCGGGCCGATCTGGTGCTCGGCTCCCGCTACGTCGACGGCGGCGGCGTCAGCGACTGGGGGCCGCTGCGCCGGGTGATCAGCCGCGGCGGCAGCGCCTACGCGCGGCTCCTGCTCGGGGTCGACGTCCACGACCTGACCGGCGGCTTCAAGTGCTTCCGGCGCGAGGTGCTGGAGGCGATCGACCTCGACTCGATCCAGGCCCACGGCTACGCCTTCCAGGTCGAGATGACCTACCGCGCGATCCGCCACGGGTTCAAGGTCGTCGAGGTCCCGATCGTCTTCCGCGACCGCCGCGCCGGCTCCTCGAAGATGGACGGCTCGATCGTCGCCGAGGCGATCTGGCAGGTACCGCGGATGCGAACCGGGTACAAAGACGAGAATCCGCCTCGAACCGCCCTTGACGAGCGCCGCTATACTTTCTGAAGTATTGAGAGCGGCGAAACTTGGCGAACAACCTCGATTCCGGGAGACCGATATCCAGTGACTGGCAAACTGACCGACGTAACCGACGCAACTTTCAAAGCCGACGTCCTCGACGCCGAGGGCCCCGTGCTCGTCGACTTCTGGGCTCCCTGGTGCGGCCCCTGCCGCGTCGTCCACCCGGTCCTCGAGGAGATCGACGGCGAGCGCGACGACCTGACGATCCTCAGCATCAACGTCGACGAGAACCAGCAGACGGCGGCCCAGTACGAGGTGCTCTCGATCCCGACGATGATCCTCTTCAAGGACGGCGCGATCGCCAAGAAAGTCGTCGGGGCGATGCCCAAGCGCCGCCTCGAGGCCGAGCTGGAGCCGGCGCTCGCCTAGCGCGGCGCCGCTCTCCTTCCACCGCAATGCCGTTCGTCCACGTTCACTGGTTCGAGGGCCGAACCGACGAGCAGAAGGCCGAGATCGCGAAGCGCATCGAGCAGGCGCTGGTCGAGGTGGCCGGCGCTCCGCCCGAGCACTGCTGGGTCAAGTTCTCCGACTCGAAGAAAACCGACTTCATCATCGGCGAAGCGGCCGAGTAGCTGCAGCGCGCTCCAGGCCAGCCCGTCACGCTGGCGAGCTGGCGCTCCGCAGGCCTGGCGCTCCATAGCGATTGGCTGCCGTCTCGAGTAGATGGAGGTTGTCGCGAGGGTTGAGCAGCTCTACGTTGACCGCATTGCCACCGCTGATCGCCACATGGCAATAGGTGTCGTCCACGGTCTCTGCGCAGCTCCACCGGGCGGCCTCGACCAAGTCGATTGAAAGTGCATCCGCTTGGCTGTCGTAGTCGGCCTTCAACGATTTCTCCTGGGATGAATAGTGACGATCAGATCCGGTACGTCGAACCGCGACCACAATCCGGACAATCTGGCCGCAAATCTCGCCGATGTAGCGCGGCCTCCCTTGTTCGTCCCCGTCCGACCGGAGCGGCTGGAAGCGACAATTCGCTTGACCTCGGTTCGGTCCATCCGTATCGCCGTGCCGGTTCGTCGCGTGCCGACTGAGCCGCATCCCCGGCCGAGCGGCGGGCTCCAGAAATCGCCATCTCGCTAGTAGAAGCCGGCTTCTTCCAACCCTTTGTCGATCCAAGGGCTGAGGGTGCGGGCGAAGGTCGCGGTGAGGTGGCTTTTGTCGCGGTAGACGAGGGCGTTGCCGATCACGGCGCGGCAGAGTTCGCCGGGGCAGATCTCGGCGGTGACGTCGATCAGGTGGTGTCCGGAGTCGCTCTTGGCGGCGCGGTCGTCGAATTCCAGGTCCCAGTCGTGGACCCGGGGGAAGGCGCAGGATTCGAGGTGCTGGAGGTCTTCGGAGACGCAGCTGGGCACGTCGCTGGCCGAGGCCGGCGTGTCGCGGATCACCACCGTCTGCAGGCCGGCGCGGTGGATCCGCTTCAGGGTCGTGACGTAGCCGGCTTCGAGCGCGTCGGCGTTCGCGGTTGCCGCTCAGTTCTTCGCCGTCCGGGCCGTAGGCGGTGTAGGCGGTGTCGCCGCTCATCACCACGGTCGCGCCGGGTGCCGCCTTCTTCGATCCGTTCCAGCGTCTCCTGCGCGCCAGGCGTCGCACTGCGAGTACTCGCGGTCGGCGACCATGCTGCGGATCTTCACTTCGCCCGGGCGTGCATTCGGCCTTGGTCAGGGCGATCAGGCGCCAGTCGTTTTCGTTCGCCAGCTTTTCGAGCGGCGAGAAGTACTGCATCGCGTGCGAGTCGCCGAAGAGGATCAGCGTCCGTTTGCCGTGCGGGTCGCCGTAGAGGCAGCGGTTCGAGTTGGTGCCGTCGATCCCGACCAGGCAGCCGTCGTAGAAGGCCCGGGAGCGATCGGCGCTGCGCCCGCAGCGGGTTCGGCCGCAGCGCGTCGGCGCTGCTGCTGCGGGGTGCGGCTGTTCGGGCAGCGCCGCGGCGCCGCGGACCTCGGAGACCGGCGCCGTCTTGAAGCGTCGGCTGGACGGAGGTCAGCAGCAGCCCGGCGACGACGGCGATCGCCATGCAGGCGGCGCCGAGGGCGAGGGCGCGGTTCGGCAGCCGCGGCGAGGGACCTGCGCGCGGCGGACCGGGTCCTCGATCAGGTGGTGGGTGACGACGGTCGGGACCAGCGAGACGAGCGACGACCGCGATCCCGGCCGCGACCGAGAGCGGGCCCCAGATCGCCGCGGCGAAGATCAGGAACGGCCAGTGCCAGAGGTACCAGGAGTAGGAGATCTGGCCGACGTAGCGGACCGGCCGAGCGAGAGCGGAGCCGGCCGGCGCGCCCCGCTTCTGGGCGTAGATCGAGGAGCCGGCGAGGATCAGGGCGGCGGCGCCGAGCGTCGGGACCAGCGCGGCGGTGCCGGGGAACGGGGTGGTGGCGTGAAGGCGAAGGTGGCGTAGACGATCGCCGCCAGGCCGGCCCAGCCGATCGCGGCGGCGATCGCGCGCGGGATCCGCACCGCCCCGAGCAGCGCCAGGGCCCCGCCGAGCGCCAGCTCCCAGGCGCGCCCGAAGGTCGAGAAGTAGGCCGAGGCGGGCTGGTTCGTCGGTCAGGTGGACGCCGAGCGCGAAGGAGCCGACGAGGATGATCGCCCAGCGTCACCCAGAGCGCCGGGCGGACCGAGGCGCCGCGGCGGCGCTGGAACCAGGTGACGGCCAGGATCAGGGTCGGCCAGACGACGTAGAACTGCTCCTCGATCGCCAGCGACCAGAGGTGCAGGACCGGGCTCGGTTCGAGTCCCTGGGCGAAGTAGTCGACCGACTGGGCGGCGAAGTGCCAGTTGGCGACGTAGAGGGCGGAGCTGATGATGTCGCCGGAGACTTCGACCGCGCGGACCGGCGAGAAGATCAGGATCGAGAGGACGCCGACGGAGCCGAGCAGGAGGGCCGACAGCGGCAGCAGCCGTTTGGCCCGGCGGGCGTAGAAGCCGACGCAGCGAGATGCCGCCGGTCTGCTCGACCTCCCGGACCAGCAGGCCGGTGATCAGGAAGCCGGAGATGACGAAGAAGACGTCGACGCCGACGTAGCCGCCGGCGAGGAAGGGGATCCCGGCGTGGCAGAGCAGCACGGCGACGATCGCGACGGCCCGCAGGCCCTCGATGTCGGTGCGGAAACCGACCGCTTCGAGGCGGATTTAATTCTTGAGTCCACAGGTCAACTTTAGGGAAGGGATTCCGCGTGCGACGCCGCCCGTGCCTGCTGGGCGGCGGTTCGCTGCCAGCCAGTGCATCGCTTTGCTGATCAGATAGGGCCTGGCGCGCTCGGTCGTATGACCGCCGGGCACTGACCAAAGATAGACCCGCGGGAACTTGGCGGCGAAGGCTTCGTTCATCGACGGCGGCACGACCTGGTCCGCGCGGCCCTGGTAGATCAGCAGCGGGCTCTTCTGCGGGCGGCGGATCGGCGAGAGCCGGTAGCGGGCGGTCAGGTTGAGCCCGACCTGTTCGTAGTAGTCGGCGCCGTAGGCGCCGAGCGGCCATTCCCAGCCGACCAGGTCGGAGACCGGCGCCTTGGCGACGGCGGCGGAGACGAGGCCGTCGCCGGAGAGCAGCGCGGCCAGCGTGCCGCCGGCCGAGGCGCCGTAGGCGTAGACCCGCCCCACCCCGACCTTTTCCCGCAGCTGCTTCGCCGCCGCCCGCGCCGCCAGCACCGCCGCCGGCATGTCGCCGAGCGGATAGGTGACGTAGTGCGGGACGAAGCCGGCGGCGATCGCCCGCGGCTGCGGTCAGGGGCCGGAAGAACGGGTCTTCGAAGAGGAAGGAGCCGCCGTGGAAGAGCAGCAGCTGCGGTTTGGGGCCGGGGGGCGGCGCGCTGCTGCCGCCGATTCCGCCCTGGGCGGCGCCCGCCGCGGGGACGGTCGACGCCAGGACCAGAGCGGCGACGATCAGCGGCGGCGAGGCCGCGGCGGAGTCTCGACTGGGGATCGATGGTCAGGTAACCCGGCCGCATCGCTGAGGTAGCGCCGGGGGCGGGCGAGGTCAGGAGCGCCGAACTTCGATCGAGAGGTCGAGGCCGTCGATCTTGGCCGCGGCGCCGGCCCCGACGTCGCCCTCGTAGCCGACGGCGGTGGCGAGGACCTCGCCGGCGAGGTAGGCCTCGTGCTCGCGGGCGGCGCTCGAGCAGCTCCTCGTCGCCGCCGAGGCCGAGCTCGATCCGGTCGGTGATCTCCAGGCCGGCGTCTTTGCGGGCGATCTGGACGGCGTGGACGATCTCCCGGGCCAGGCCCTCGCGGCGCAGCTCCTCGTCGAGCTCGAGCTGGAGCGCGACCGCGTGGCCGGCCTCGGCCTCGACCTCGTAGCCGTCGAGCGGCTGCAGGGCGAGGGTCAGGTCCTCGGCGCCGAGCGTGTGGTCGCTGCCGTCGATCGCGATCCCGATCTCGCCGCCGTCGGCGAGCACCGCGGCGACGTGGGCGGCGTCGAGCGCCTCGACCGCGGCGGCGACCTGCGGCATGCTGCTTGCCGAAGCGCGGGCCGAGCGAGCGGTAGTTGGGCTTCGCCGTGTAGCTGACCAGCTCGGACTCGTCGGTGACGAAGTCGAGCTCCTTGACGTTGAGCTCGGCGGTGACGAGGTCGGCGCGGGCTTCGATCGCCTCGCGCTCGGCGTCGTTGGCGACGATCACGGCGCGGCGCAGCGGCTGGCGCACCTTCGCCTTGGCCTGGGCGCGGGCCGCGCGGCCGAGCTCGACCGTCAGCCGCACCGCCTCCATCGCCGCGCTCGAGCTCGGGGTCGGCGAGCGCCGGCGTCGACGGCGGGGAAGTCGCGCAGGTGGACCGAGTCGCGCAGCTCGCCCGCCTCGCCGAGGGCGCCGCCGGCGAGGTTGAGGTGGATCTCGTCGGCGAGGAACGGCGTGAACGGCGCCAGCAGCGCCGCCGTCTCCAGCAGGCAGTGGCGCAGGGTCGCGAAGGCGGCCCGGTCGCCCTCCCAGAAGCGCCGGCGCGAGAGCCGCACGTACCAGTTGGAGAGCTCCTCGACGTACTCGGCGATCGCCCGCCCGGCGGTGGTGCAGTCGAAGTCGTCCATCCGCTCGCGCACCGTCGCGATCGTCGCCTGCAGCCGCGAGAGCGCCCAGCGATCGAGGTCGGTTCGCTCCGCGCGGCGTCGGTCGCGGTCGCTCCGCGCGATGGCCGGGAAGTCGAGCGGGCCCGAGGCCCTCGGCGTTGGCGTAGAGGACCCAGAACGAGTAGGTGTTCCAGAGCGTCAGCAGGAACTGGCGCACCGACTCGCCGACGGTCTCGACCGAGAAGCGGTAGCCGGCCCAGGGCTGCTGGGTCGCCAGGTAGTACCAGCGGAAGGCGTCGGCGCCGTGGGCGGCGATCACCTCCCAGGGGTCGACGACGTTGCCGCGGCTCTTCGACATCTTCTGGCCCTCGGGGTCGAGGATCAGGCCGAGGCAGACGCAGTTGCGGAAGCTCGACTCGTCGAACAGCAGCGTCGACTCGGCGAGCAGCGTGTAGAACCAGCCGCGGGTCTGGTCCTGGGCCTCGCAGATGTAGTCGGCCGGGAAGCGCTCGTCGAACTCCTCCTCGTTCTCGAACGGGTAGTGGAACTGCGCGAAGGGCATCGCGCCGCTGTCGTACCAGGTGTCGATCACCGAGTCGACGCGCCGCATCTCGCCGCCGCAGCTGCTCGCAGTCGACGTCGACCTCGTCGATGTAGGGGCGGTGGAGGTCGTCGGGGACCTCGCGCCTTGGAGCGCTCGCGCAGCTCGGCGACCGAGCCGACGCAGAAGAGCTCGCCGCAGCTCGCCGTCGGCGCAGCGCCAGACCGGCAGCGGCGTGCCCCAGTAGCGGTCGCGGCGAGAGCGCCCAGTCGACGTTGTTCTCCAGCCATTTGCCGAAGCGGCCGTGCTTGACGTGCTCGGGGTGCCAGCCGATCGTCTCGTTGTTGGCGAGCATCTGGTCCTTGACCTCGGAGGTGCGCGATGTACCAGCTCGAGGTCGCGTAGTAGAGCAGCGGCGTGCCGCAGCGCCAGCAGTGCGGGTAGGAGTGCTCGTAGACCTGCTCGCGGAAGAGCAGGCCGCGGCGCTCGAGGTCGGCGATCAGCTCGCGGGTCACCTCGGGGTCCTTGACGAAGCGGTCCTCGAAGCCGACGACGCGGTCGTCGAAGTGTGCCGTCGGGGCTGACCGGGTTGTAGAGGGTTCCCGCGCTCGGGTCGGGTCGAAGATCCCGTTGGCGGCGGCGACCGCGTAGTCGTCCTCGCCGAAGGCGGGGGCGATGTGGACGAGGCCGGTGCCGTCCTCGGTGGTGACGAAGTCGCCGGCGACGACCTGGAAGGGCTTGGCCGCGCCCTCGGCCCGGGCCCGCCGTCGGCGAGCTCGAAGACCGGGCCCTTGTAGCGGCGGCCGATCAGGTCGGCGCCGGAGAAGCTCGCGGCGACCTCGACCCCCTCCCCCAGCACCTTCTCGACCAGCGGCTCGGCGAGGATCAGGATCTCGCCGTCGACGCTGCGCCCGCACGTAGGTGACCTCGGGGGCGACGGCGACGGCGACGTTGCCGGGCAGCGTCCAGGGCGTCGTCGTCCAGACCAGCAGCGACTCGCCCGACTCGGCGCCGGCGCCGTCGAGCAGCGGGAAGCGCACGTAGATGGAGGGGTCCTCGACGTCCTTGTAGCCCTGGGCGACCTCGTGCGAGGAGAGCGGGGTGCCGTCGCGCGGGCAGTAGGGGACGACCTTGTGGCCCTCGTAGAGGCGGCCGTCGTCCCAGAGCTTGCGCAGCGACCACCAGACCGACTCGATGTAGTCGTCCTCGAGGGTGACGTAGGGGTCGTCGAGGTCGATCCAGAAGCCGATCCGCTCGGTCAGCCGGTTCCACTCCTCGACGTACTCGAAGACCGACTCGCGGCAGCGCTGGTTGAACTCGGCGATCCCGAACTCCTCGATCTCCTGCTTGGAGGCGATCCCGAGCTGCTTTTCGACCTCGAGCTCGACCGGCAGGCCGTGGCAGTCCCAGCCGGCCTTGCGCGGCACCCGGTAGCCGCACATCGTCTTGTAGCGCGGGTAGACGTCCTTGAAGACGCGGGAGAGGACGTGGTGGGAGCCGGGGCGGCCGTTGGCGGTCGGCGGGCCCTCGTAGAAGCTCCAGACCTCGGCCCCCTCGCGGTTGGCGAGCGAGCGGGCGAAGACGTCGCTGCTCGCGCCAGCGCGCGAGCACCCGCTCCTCCAGCTCGGGGAAGGACTGCTTGGGGTCGACTGGATCGAATCCGGGCACGAACGACGGATTCTAGGAGCGGGCGCTGACTGGGCCGGGCACGCTCCCCGAGACTGGGCGATACCCTGCCGACCGATGGCGGGATATGACCTGAACGGGAAGGTTGCGCTGATCACCGGCGCCGCTCGGGGGATCGGCTACGAGACCGCCCGTCAGATGCACATGCGCGGCGCCTCGGTCGCGGTGCTCGACCTCGACGCCGCCCAGGCGAGCGAGGCGGCGGAGCGGATCGGCCCGCGGGCGATCGGGATCGCCGCCGACGTCACCGACCAGGGGGCGATGATGGCCGCGGTCGCCGAGGTGGTCGAGCGCTTCGGCGGCGTCGACGTCGCCGTCGCCAACGCCGGCATCGCCCAGTCGCGGCTGGCCACCGTCCGCGGCATCTCCGGCGAGGAGTGGGAGCGCGTCTTCGAGGTCGACCTGCTGGGGGTCTGGCGCACCGTTCGCGCGGCGCTGCCGCAGATCGTCGAGCGCCGCGGCCAGATGGTCGTCATCTCCTCCGTCTACGCCTTCGCCAACGGCATGGGCAACACGCCCCTACGCCGTCGCCAAGGCCGGCGTCGAGTCGCTCGGCCGGGCGCTGCGGGTCGAGCTCGCGCCGCACGGCGCCAGCGCCACCGTCGCCTACTTCGGCTGGGTCGACACCAAACTGGTCCAGGACGCCTTCGCCCAGCCCGACGCCGGCCGGATGCAGGAACTCAGCCCCGACTTCCTGCTCAAGCGGATCACCCCCGACGAGGCCGCCGCGGGCCTGGTCCGCGGCATCGAGGAACGCGCCCCGCGCGTCTTCGTGCCGAAGTGGTGGCGCTACGTCTCCGCCTTCCGCGGCCTGATCAACCCGCTGCTCGACCGCCGCATGGAGAAGGACGAGAAGACCGTCGCGCTGCTGCGGGACCTCGACGCGAAAACCGTCGACGCCGGCGAGGCGCCAGCCGAGTTAGACGTCGACTGCCGTGCGCCGCTTCTCGTAGACGGCGCGCTGCACATGGTCGTAGAGCGTCTCCGGGGCGATGTCCGCTTCGTTCGGCCACTCGATCGTGACGCCGAGCTCGTCGACCCTCAGCTTGCGAAAGAAATCGACGTCCCGCAGGGGCTCGAAGACGCCCCCGTACTCCCAGCAGATACGACAGATCCACGTCCGCCGCGAGCCCGTCCGCAAAGTCGCAGATGGACTCGGTAGCCATCGAGCGGAACGGCTTCGATCAGGTCAGGCGGCAAGACGAGCATGGGCCTCGATTGTAGATCAACTCATTTCAGCGGCTCGATTGCTCTCAGCGGCCGTGACCCTCGGCGACCACGCTCCCAGTTCGCCAGCAACTCAGCTCGGTGCAGCCGTGCCCACCTGCGTACCAGGCGTTCGACTCGCGACGGCAATCTTGCCGGCGAGACGAGTCAGATCCACAGCGATCCAAATGAAGCATGAGCCCCAGCGTAATCGACGCATGAAAGTGAGGGCGAGCACGCGTGGACGCCCTCTCGTCGAAGAACATCGTGATCGTGATTCCGCGGAACCTGCAGATGGTCGGCATGCCCGCCCAAGGCGGGCGGAGCGCGGGCGCTCTCCCCCCGAGTTCAGTCCGACCGCGTCAGCCGCTCGAGCAGGATCACGACCGACTCGTAGGGCTCGCCGGTGGCGCGCTCGAGGCCGATCTCGCAGGTGCGGTTGCTCGAGAGGTGGGCGTCGAAGTGGCGGCCGGCGAGCTCGGCGGCCTGGGGTGCGGTGGCCGACTCGGTCAGCTCCGGGTGGGAGATGCCGCGGTCGCCGGCGAAGCCGCAGCAGGTCGCCGAGGGAGCGACGTAGACGTCGTCGGCGAGGGCCTCGGCGAGGCTTCGCAGGCGGGGCGCCAGGCCCATGCTGCCGGGTCGCGCAGGTCGGGTGGACGGTCGCCGTGGCCGACCGTCGCGGAGACCTCGAGCCAGGGCAGCAGGCGGTCGTGCGCCCAGCTGACCGAGTCGAGGACCTCGAGCGCGGCGAGGCGCTCGGCGTTCTCCTCGCTGAGGATCCCGGCGCCGGGATCGATGACGCCGTTGGTGCAGGAGGCGGCGTCGATCACGATCGGCAGCGCCCCTTCGCCGCTCCAGGCCCAGAGCCGCTCGACCATCTCGTTCGCCTTGTGGCGGTGGGCGTCGCCGTGGCCTTTCGAGCTCCAGGGCAGCCCGCAGCAGCTGCCGGCGACGTCATCCGGGATCCAGACCGGGAAGCCGGCGCGGGCCGAGACCGCGACCAGCGCCTCGACCGGCGAGCCGGCGAAGATCCGGTTGGTGCAGGAGGGGACGTAGACGGCGGCGGCGCCGGTGTGGATCGTCGCCGGCAGCCTGCCCGGCGCCGGGCCGGGGAGGTTGCGGCCGCGCTTGGTCCGGCGCGCCAGCGGGCCGCCGAAGCGCAGCCCGACCCGCGACGCTCCCTCGATCACCCCCCAGCGGCGCGCCTTCGCCCAGCGCCGCCTTTTCGGCCCGCTCGGTGTGGCGCTCGTGGCGCAGCTCCTTGACCAGCGCGCCGGTGTCGATCCCGACCGGGCAGGCGAGCTGGCAGGAGCCGTCGGCGGCGCAGGTGTCGAGCGCCTCGTAGGAGAACTCCTCGAGCAGCGCCCGCTGCACCGGCGAGCCGGCGGGCTGGCGGGCCATCTCGCGGCGCAGGACGATCCGCTGGCGCGGCGTCGTCGTCAGGTTGCGGCTCGGGCAGACCGGCTCGCAGAAGCCGCACTCGACGCAGGAGGTCGCCGACTCCTCGATCGGCGGCGTCGTCTTCAGGTTGCGCAGGTGGGCGCCGGCGTCGCGGTTGAGGACGACGCCGGGAGAGAGCACGCCGTCGGGGTCGGCGAGCCGCTTGACCCGCCACATCAGCTCGGTCGCCCGCTCCCCCCACTCGCGCTCCACATAAGGAGCCATGTTGATCCCGGTCCCGTGCTCGGCCTTGAGCGAGCCGTCGTACTTGCCGACGATCAGCTCGACCAGCTTGCCCATGAAGGCCTCGTAGCGGTCGAGGTCCTCCTGCTTGGCGAAGTCCGGGGTCAGCATGAAGTGGAGGTTCCCGGCCGAGGCGTGGCCGGCGACCCCGGCCAGGAAGCCGTGCTCGCCGAGCAGCGCCTGCAGGTCGCGGGCGCCCTCGGCGATCCGCTCCGGCGGCACGCAGACGTCCTCGACGATCAGCGCCGTGCCCGGCAGCCGCAGTTTGCCGATCAGCCCGTGCAGCCCCTCCCGCACCCGCCAGCTGAGCTCGATCTCCTCGGCCTCGCGGGTGAACTCGATCGGGCGGATCGTCTCGTGCGAGGAGAGCAGCTCGTTCGCCCGGGCGACGTACTCGTCGAGCTCCCCCTCGCCGGCGGCGCCGAACTCGACCAGCAGCACCGCCGACTCGGGCGGCAGCTCTTTCCACTCCTCGGGCGCGCCGACCATGTTCCAGGCGGCGGTGATCAGCGCCGGCGCGACCATCAGCTCGACCGCGGTGGCGCCGCTCTCGACCAGGTCGCGGACCGGGGCGATCGCGGCGTCGATGCTGGGGAAGTGGACCCAGGCGGTGGTGGTGGTCGCCGGCAGCGGCACGGTCTCGAAGACCGCCTCGGCGAGGAAGGCGAGGGTGCCCTCGGAGCCGACCAGCAGGCGGCGGAAGATCTCCAGCGGCTCCTCGGCGTCGAGGAAGGCGCAGAGCCGGTAGCCGGTCGTGTTCTTGATCGCGAACTTGTGGCGGATGCGCTCGCTCAGCTCGGCGTCGGCGCGGATCTCGTCGCGGATCTCGGCCAGGCCGGCGGCCAGCTCGGGCTCGGCGGCGGCGAAGGCCTCGGCGGCGCCCGGCGCGGCGCTGTCGATCGCCGTCCCCGAGGGCAGGACGAAGGTCAGCTCGCGCACGGTCGAGTAGGAGTCGCGGGTGACGCCGCAGCGCATGCCGCCGGAGTTGTTGGCGACGACGCCGCCGACGGTGGCGATGTCGGTGCTGGCCGGGTCGGGGCCGAGCTTGCGCCCGTGCGGGGCGAGGACGCGGTTGGCGTGGCCGAGGATCGTCCCCGGCTTGACCCGGGCGCGGGCGCCATCCTCCTCGACCGCGATGCCGCCGAAGTGGCGGCGCACGTCGACGAGGATGCCGTCGCTCTGGCCCTGGCCGTTGAGGCTGGTGCCGCCGCCGCGGAAGGTCACCGGGATGCCCTTCTCGCGCCCGTAGGCGAGGACCTTGCCGACGTCGGCGGCGTCGTGGGCCATCACCACCGCCCGCGGGAAGAGCCGATAGGGGCTGGCGTCGGAGGCGTAGCTGACGATGTCGCTGGCCGTGCCGAGGACGCGGTCGGCGCCGAGCAGGGCCTCGAGCTCGCCGCGCAGCGGCTGCGCGACGCCGGCCGCCAGCTCGTCCGGGGCGCGGTCGGCCGCGGGCTCGCCGGCTGGCGGGGCGAGCGACTGCCGGTTTCGCTCGAGCAGCGCCATCGCGCCTAGCCTAGAAGAGGGACATGCCCGGGGCGACCGGGACTTCGACCAGCTCCGGCTTCGACGAGGCGAGGGCGGTGGCGAGGGCGGCGCTGACCCCGTCGCGGTCGGAGGCGCGGTGGCCCTTGACGCCGTAGCCCTCGGCGACCGCGGCGACGTCGAGCTTGGGCAGGTCGAGGCCCGGCGCGCCGCTCACCTGCTCGACTTCGGCGAACCACTTGAGGATCGCGTACTCCTCGTTGCGCAGGACCAGGAAGGTGACCGGCACCTGGTAGGCGACGGCGCTCCAGAAGGCGGTGATCGCGTACTGGGCCGAGCCCTCGCCGAGCACGCAGACGACCGGCCGGTCGGGCTGGGCGAGCTGGACGCCGACCGAGGCGGCGAGGCCGAAGCCGAGGCCGCCGCCGGCGCTGAAGTAGTAGCTGCCCGGCCGCGAGAGCCGCAGCTGGTTGCGCAGGGCGAGCGTGCTGGAGGGCGACTCGAGGACGACGATCGCGTCCTCGGGCAGCACCTCGCGCAGGGCGGTGTGGACGGTCGAGGCGTTGAGCGGATCGGTCGGCGGGATTTCCTGCGGCCCGGGGTTCGGCTCCGGCGCCGGCCGGCTCGACTCGGGCACCGCCGCCAGCAGCGCCTCGAGGCTGAGCTTGACGTCGGCGACGATCGCGTCGCCCATCGGCGCCCGCACCGCCTCGTCGGGGTCGCTGGTGATCGCGACCAGCTTCGCGCCCTCGCGGCAGCAGCGGGCCGGGGATGTACGGGTAGTAGGGGAAGACCGAGCTGCCGACGACGAGGATCAGGTCGTGGCCCTCGAGCGTCTGGCCGACCGGGCCGATCGCCGGCGGCAGCACGCCGCGGAAGTTGGGGTGGCTCTCGGGGAAGCCGAGGCGGACGCCGCCGGTCGCCGGCGAGGCCCAGACCGGCAGCCGCTGGCGCTCGGCGAGGGCGACGGCGAGGTCCCAGGCGCCGCTGGCGTCGATGTCGGGGCCGGCGACGAGGACCGGATTGGCTCGCCGCCTCGAGGCGCTCGGCCAGGGCCCGCACCTGCTCGGGGTCGGCGACCGCGCGGCCGCTGACCCGGCGCTCGATCGCCGCCCGCGCGTCGCCCTCGTCGACCTCGGCGTACCAGTCGTCCATCGGCAGCGAGACGAAGACCGGGCCGCGCGGCGGCAGCCCGGCGAGGTGGGCGCCGTGGGCCAGCGCCAGCGGCACGTCCTCGGCCCGCGGCGGCTCGTAGGACCACTTGACCAGCGGGTGCGGCATCCGCGTCGCGTCGCGGTTGGTCAGGTTCGCCTGCAGGGTGATCTGCGCCCGCGCCTGCTGGCCGGCGGTGATCAGCAGCGGCGAGTGGTTGGCCTGGGCGTTGAAGATCGCCCCCATCGCGTTGCCGACGCCGGGCGCGGTGTGGAGGTTGACGACGGTGGTCTTGCCGGAGGCGAGCGCGTAGCCGTCGGCCATGCCGACGACGACCGCCTCCTGGAGGCCGAGGACGTAGCGGAAGTCGGCCGGGAAGTCGGCCAGCATCGGCAGCTCGGTCGAGCCCGGGTTGCCGAACATCGTCGTCATCCCGTGGGCGCGGAAGAGGTCGAACGTCGCATCGCGAACCGTGGGCATCGGCCAACCCTACCGCCGGGGCCAGGATCGTTGAGCATTGGCGCTTTCTGCCCGCTATTCAGGCAAAGGCGCGACAGCGGCGGCGGGATTCAAGGCTCGGCGCACCGCAGTCGATAGCCAAAGGGTGAGGAGCTCCACCTTCCCGCTCAGCCGCCTCCGCGCCCTCGCGGCCCTCGCCGCCACGGTCTCCTGCCTGGCGCTGCTCCCGGCCGCGGCCGCGGCCGCGCCGGAACCGCCGCCGAGCTCGACCCGGATCGTCTACGCGCCCGGCAAGATCGTCCCGATCCCGGCCTCGATCCCGCACGAAGCGGGCGACATGGTCGACCGGCGAATCCTCCCCGACCTGCGCTGGATCGCCGCCCGCTACCCGATCTACGTCACCGACGGCTACTCCGGACCGCTCCCCGACGGCGAACACGTCGGCTGCGACGAATGCCACGTCAAAGGCTCCGATCACTACAACGGCGTCGCCGTCGACCTGGTGCCGATCCACGACACGACCACCTGCGACGCCAACTGGGCGCCGATCACGCGCCTCGCCCTCTGGGCCGAGCCGGTTCAGAACGAGCCGGTCAAACCGTTCCGCTGGGTCGGCTACGAAGGCGACGCCGGCCACGGCTGCGGCAACCACCTCCACCTCTCCTGGAACCACGCGCCGGCGGCGCAATTTCAGCTCGCCGAATGGGTCGAAGTGTTCCCGGTCGGCGCCGCCGAAGGCGAAACGCAGCCGCGCGGCAAGCGGGCGCCGGCGACCAAGCCGACCGCCAAGGCTCCCACCGGCCCGATGGGCGGCATCTCCCAGGTCACCACCGGCGGCCTCTCGCCGACGTCCATAGGATGAGGGCGAATGCGTGCCTCGACCGCGATCGCCGTCCTCGCCTGTCTCGCCGCGCTGGCCGGCGCCGGTTGCGGCGGCTCCTCTCGTGACGAATCCACCCCGGTCGCCTGCCTGGCGGGACCGAGTGCCTACCTCAACGCCCTGCGCGCCGCGCCCGGCGAGGTCAGGGTCGGCGGCGACGCGCCGATCAGCGAGTGCCTGACCGAGAACCAGGACGCCGGCGAGCTGGCGACCGTCGGCGAAGCGATGGTCAAGGCGGCGACCACGCTCAACGCCGAAGCGCGCGCCGAACCCGGCGGCGACGCCAACCTCCAGCTCGGCTACCTGCTCGGCGCCGCCCAGAAGGGGAGCGAGGGGAGCGAAGGCATCCACACCGACCTGATCCGCCGGCTGACCGTCGCCGCCCGCTTCGCCCCCGGCCGCGCACCGCTCTCAGCGGAATTCCTCGCCACCTACGCCAGGGGCTTCGACGCCGGCCACTCCCGCGGCTGAGCTGGTCCCTCCTACGTGGTCGCGTGCCGCAGGCTGAAGCCGGGCGGAGTGCCCTGACAGGTTCGCGATCCGAGTTCGAATGCTGGTTTCGCCTTGGCCCTTGCGGCGTGGTCTATGCTGCCCGCCACATAAGAGGATCGGTGGACAGGGAATGCCGGTGAGATTCCGGCGCGGACCCGCCACTGTGATCGAGCGCAACACCTCCTCGCACGTCGTCAGCGACAGCCACTGGCCCCAGGGTCGGGAAGGCGCGGAGAGGTAGCTCGTAAGTCAGGAGACCTCCCTCCGATCCGTGAACGTCTAACCGCCCTCGCGGAAAGGGGCCAGACATGCGAAAGCTATTCGCGGCGTTGTTCGCCGCATCCCTCCTGATCGTCGTCGCTGCACCCGTGGTGCAGGCAGCTCCCACCCAGGTCAACGTCCGGATCGAGGGGAAGGAAAGCACCCTCTTCGAAGGCCCGATCATGACCGAAGGGCATGACATTCGGGCCTCCTCGGACACCGAATCGCATCACTGCGATGGGACCAACCTCGGTGCTCATCGCGAAGCGGTGCCAACGCCGACGGCAGCGTCGGTCGATGCGATGGAAGCAATCGGCCAGACCTTTGACGGCGAATGGTACGAAGGCTTTGACGACTACTTCATCACCCGCTGGGGCCCCGACCCGCAGGACCCCGGGACCGGCGCTTATTGGGGAGTCCTCGTCAACGGCATCTTCACCTCAGTCGGCGGCTGTCAGTTCGGCCTTCGGGCAGGCGACGAATCCCTCTGGCAGTACGACGCGTTCAGCGGTAAGAAGTTCCTCTGGCTGGCGGCGGCGACCGACCCGACGCCGGCACCTCGGGCGCCGCAGCCCAGCGCCTACGTCGAAGTGGGCCAGCCGCTGGCGTTGCTGGTCGAAAGCTATGAAGGATCGGGCGGCGAACCTCATCGGGCCGAAGGCGTGACGGTCGCTCCGGTCAAAACCGAAGCGGGAACCGGCTTCCAGACGGTCGAGACCAGCGATCCCGCGGCGGTGACGACCGACGTCAACGGAGCAGCGGAAGTCACCTTCAGCACCCCCGGATGGCACCGCCTGAAGGCCCAGGAAGAAGTCGGCTACTTCCGCTCCAACCGCCTTGACGTCTGTGTCGAACCGATCGGCGGCGGCGGTTGCGGGCCGCTCCCCGCCGACGCGGCGCTGCGGGTCCCAGACCGCTACAAACCCCCGGTCCGCCGCAGGTCATCCCTCCGGTGAGCGAGCCGGTCACCCCTTCGGCGAGCGAGCCGAAGTCTCCGCCCTCCAACGTCGTCTCATTCGGCAGCACCTTGGTGGATGCCCAGAAGGGGCTGGCACGACTGAACGTGGGAGTGCCCGGAGCGGGCGCGCTGGCTCTGAGCGGTGCGAATGTGATCGGGCAGTCGCTGACCACGAGCGGCGCCGGGATCGTCCTCTTGACGATCAAGCCCACCGCCAAAGCTCGCAAGGAATTGCGCGAAAAGGGCAAGGTTCGAGTCGCGGTTCAGATCGGGTTCACCCCCACGGGGGGGACGGCCGGATCGACGCAGCGCAGCGTGATCCTGAGGTTGGCGCCCGCACAGAAATAGGCGGAGACAACGATGCGCCACCGCCCAACCGCGCGAGTCGCGCTGGCGACGCTTGCACTGGGAATCTCCTGTGCCGCGTCGACCACCGCGTTCGCCGGTAGCGCTGGTCCGGCGCATCGAGCCTCGCTCGACAAGACGGTCCGTTTCCTCCAAGACAGCCAGCAGCTCAACGGCGGGTTCTCCAAGGGTGGAGAACCGAGCCAGGGCACCAGCGCCTGGGTGGCGCTTGCCCTGGCCGCCGTGGGGATCAATCCGCAAGACCAGGCGCTGCCGTGCGGGAGCACCGTCTACAGCTTCCTCACGAACCATTTTCGGGAAGGGTTCGAAGAAGAAATCCCCTGGTCGGAAAGAAAGATCGCGACGACCGCTTTCGAGCGGGAACTGCTCGTGGTCGACGCCGCCGGAACGGACCCCCACGACTTCTCCGGCTTCGACCTGGTCGACGAAATCCTCAAGCGCGAGCTGCCCAACGGTTCCTTTCCCTATACGGAAGGTGGACGGGGCGAAGTCAACGACACGATCTTCGCCATCCTCGCCCTCAGCCCGATCGCGGAGCCCTCTGCCGAAGCGGCAGTCGCGCAGGGTGCCGAATGGCTGCTGAGCGAGCAAAACGACGACGGCGGCTGGTACTTCTCCGTAAAGGGGCCGACCAGCGAAGTCGACATGACCGGGGCCGCGATAGAGGCTCTGGTCGCCGCCGGTACCCCAGAAACCGAAACCCAGCAGGCGGCGGTCGAGAAGGCGCAGGACGAGGGGTTCGAATACCTGGAAAAAGCCCAGCTTCCCGATGGTGGCTTCCCAGCTCTTCCCAGGACTGAACGCGAATCGAACGTCGCCTCGACGGCCTGGGCGGTGCAGGGCATCTGGGCAACCGGGCAGAACCCGGAAGACTGGGCGATCGGCTCGGGAGCCGAAGCAGCCGAACCGCTCGACTACCTGGAATCGATGCAGGACCCCGTCGACGGCCACGAGCGGTGGAAGGCAAGCCAGGACCTGAACGGCATTTGGATGACCGCCTACGTCACCCCCGCCCTGGCCGGTCAGGCGCTGCCGGTTCCGATCGCGGCTCGCTCCCAGGCAGGCCCGCCCAGCTGCCAGGAAGCCCCGCCCAAGACTGAAACTGGAGTGATCGCCGGTGGGGGCGGCGACGGCGCACCGTTCTTCAGCCGCCCCAAAGCCGAAAGCAAGGGCAAGACCCCTGGCGGCGCCCGAATCGTCCACGGCAAGGGCATTCAGCCTCGCGACCACAGCGCAACGAGGCGTGGCCCCAACACCACGCAGCCGACCGGGACCGAGACCGAAGAACCCAGCAAGAGCGAAGGCGAAGCGGCTGCGGTTGCTTCCTCCGTTGGAGCCCCGTCAGGCGGCGGCTCGACCGGTGGCGGTGGGGACCGATTCCTCGCGACCGGGCACGAGCGCCGAAAACCACCCGGCCGCGGCGATCGCCAAAGCGGCTGGCCGGCCTTCGAGCTCAGGCGGCGGCCACGAGGTAACCGGAACGGTTATCGGGTCAGGCTCGGCGTCCGGCGGCAAGCTCGCCTTCGGCGCCCCCGGGCTGCGGAGCGCCGGCGGACGGGGGCTCCGATGACGACCTGGGTCGCGATCGCGATCGCGCGTCTGCCGCGCTTGTCTTCGCCCTCGGCGGCTCTCAGTGGGAGCGTCGCCGCCAGAGGTCGTACTGCCGTGATCGCCGCGATCGACCTCGGCGACGGGCTTGCCCAGATCGCCACCGCGCTGCGGATCCCGGTGCTGATCGCCGCGGTCGTCGTCCTTACTGCTCTGCGCCCTCGAGCTCGGACGCTTTCTGACCGAATACTGGCGGCGGCGGGTCCGCGGGCGCGACTTCGACTGCGCGAACTCGACCGAACGCGCGATCGCCGAACCGCAGCACGCCGGCCACTACGCGTGCCTTTGCCCCGGGCGCGATCGCCGCCGGCGCGGTGGTGGAGATCGCCGCCGAGCCAGGGAACCGGACGCGGTCGCGGCGCCGAGCATGCCCTCGCGGGCTACGAGCTGGCGGTTCAGCGCCGTCTCGATCGAACCCGCCTGCTCGTCCGCGCCGGGCCGGCGATCGGGCTGATGGGAACGCTGATCCCGCTGGCCCCCGGCCTGGCCGCGCTCGGCGACGGCGACGTCGGCGCGCTGGCCGAAAACCTCCGCGACGCCTTCGGCGCGACCGTCGTCGGCCTCCTGGTCGGCACCGTCGCCTTCGGCCTGACCCTCGCCCGCACGCGGATGTACACCGAGGACCTGGCGGCGCTCGAGCAGGGCTCGGAGGCGATTCTGCCGGCTGCCCCTCTCCGCCGGCGCCATTCGCTCCACGGCAGCCGGCGATCCTTCCCGGCGGCGGGACGGGCTCGTGAGCCGGATCGGCCTCGGCCGTCACGGCCTGATCGAGGAGAACGCCGGCGACCCCCTCGACGGCCTCGTCAACCTCTTCGACGTCGGCATGATCCTCGCCGTCGCCTTCCTGATCGCCGGTCTCAGCCTGACCCTCGACGCCAAGGACGGGCGGGTTCAGCAGCGCCGTCCCGCCGCGCGGTCGGGCGTTCTGCCGAGCCCGGCGGGGGCACCGAGCGCACGCGGGCGCGGCGAGCCGGTCGGGCAGGTCTACCGCCTCGCCGACGGCCGCCTGGTCTATGTGAAGCGACCGTAGAGGCGCCCCGCCATGGCCGAGAGGAATACGCTCCCTGGCCCCAAACGACTTCGATGGAGGCATCACTTGACTGACCAGCTCTGGGGTGGCGAGACCACCAAAGCCGTCGACAACTTCCCCGTCTCGGGCGAGCCCGTGCCCGTGCCCGTCGTCCGCTGGCTCGGCCGCGTCAAGGCCGCCGCGGCCGAAGCGAACGGCCAGCTGGGGCTGCTCGACGGCGAGCTCGCCGAGCGCATCGCCGCCGCCGGCATCGCCGTCGCCGAAGGCGAGCACGACGACCAGTTCCCGGTCGACGTCTTCCAGACCGGCTCCGGCACCTCCTCCAACATGAACGCCAACGAGGTGCTCGCCAACCTCGCCGGCGAGGGCGCCCACCCCAACGACCACGTCAACATGGGCCAGTCCTCCAACGACGTCTTCCCCTCCGCCGTCCACCTGGCGGCGCTGGACCAGGTCACCCACGACCTGCTGCCGGCGATGGGCGGGCTCGAGGCGGCGCTGGAGGCGAAGGCGAAGCAGTTCGCCGACGTCGTCAAGGCCGGCCGCACCCACCTGATGGACGCGGTGCCGGTCACCCTCGGCCAGGAGTTCGGCGGCTACGCGGCGCAGATCCGGCTCGGCGTCCAGCGGGTCGAGGGAACGCTGCGGCGGGTCGGCCAGATCCCGCTCGGCGGCACCGCCACCGGGACCGGGCTCAACACCCACCCCGAGTTCGCCGCCAAGGTGCGGGCGAAGCTCGCCGCCGACACCGGCCTGGCGATCTCCGAGCCGCTCGACCCGTTCGAGGCGCAGGGCAACCGCGACGCCCTGGTCGAGCTCTCGGGCGCGCTCAAGGTCTACGCCGTCTCGCTCAACAAGATCGCCAACGACCTGGCGCTGATGGGCTCCGGCCCCCGCGCCGGCCTCGCCGAGCTGCGCCTGCCGGAGCTGCAGAAGGGCTCCTCGATCATGCCCGGCAAGGTCAACCCGGTGATCCCCGAGGTCGTGATCCAGGTCGCCGGCCAGGTGGTCGGCAACGACGCCGCGATCACGATCGGCGGCATGCAGGGCCAGTTCGAGCTCAACGTGCGGGTGCCGCTGATCGCCCGCAACCTGCTCGACTCGATCAAGCTGCTCGCCTCCGCCTCGCGCCTGCTCGACGAGAAATGCGTCAGCGGCCTCGAAGCCAACGAGGAGATGACCACCCGCCACGCCGAGGCCACCCTGGCGACGGCGACCGCGCTCAACCCCCACATCGGCTACGACCGCGCCGCCGACATCGTCAAGACCGCCGCCGAGTCCGGCCGCTCGCTGCGCGAGGTGGCGCTGGAGCAGGGCGTCGAGCCGGCGATCCTCGAGCAGGCGCTCGACCACCGGCGGATGGCGCGGCCGCACGAGTAGAGACCGCCCGGCCCCGCTTACCCCTGCGAGCGTGACGAACCGCTCCTCGGTCAGCTCGAGCACCGCGAAGGCCGGCCCCTCGCGGGTGTTGCCGGAGTCCTTGACGCCGCCGTAGGGCTGCTGGTCGGCGCGGAAGGTCGGCACCTCGTTGATCAGGACGCCGCCGAACTCGAGGGTGCGGGCGGCCTGGAGGCCGCGGCCGATGTCGCGGGTGAAGACGCCGGCCTGGAGGCCGAACTTGGAGTCGTTGGCCATCGCCAGCGCCTGATCGAAGTCGGAGAAGGTGTCGACGGTCGCGACCGGGCCGAAGATCTCCTCGCACCAGACCTTGGCGTCTTTGGGCGGCGCCTTGAGCAGGGTCGGGGCCAGGCAGCGGCCCTCGTCGACCAGCTCGCCGCCGGTGAGCAGCTCGGCGCCGGCGGCAACCGCCTCGTCGATCCACTCCTTGACCCGGTCGCGGTCGCCGGGGGTGATCAGCGGGCCGACGTCGGTCTCGGAGTCGAGCGGGTCGCCGACCTTGAGCTTCTCGACCTTGGCGACCAGACGCGCGGTGAAGGCCTCGGCGATGTCCTCGTGGAGGAGGATCCGCTGGATCGAGATGCAGCTCTGACCGGCGTGGGAGAAGGCGTGGATCTGGGCTTTGTCGGCGGCGGCTTCCCAGTCGCCGTCCGAGTTGACGATCAGCGGCGCGTTCGAGCCGAGCTCGAGGTTGACCTTCTTGTGGGGGACCTTGGAGGCGATCCCCCAGCCGACCGCGGCCGAGCCGGTGAAGGAGAGCGCCGTGGTCAGGGGGTGCTCGACGATCGCGTTGCCGACCTCGGAGCCGGGGCCGGGGACGACGCTGAGCCAGCCGTCGGGAAGGCCCGCCTCGTTCAGGATCGCGGCCAGCTTCAGGGCGCTGATCGGGGTCTGGCCGGCGGGCTTGAGGACGACCGCGTTGCCGGCGGCGATCGCCGGCCCGAGCTTGTGGGCGACGAGGTTGAGCGGGAAGTTGAAGGGGCTGATCGCGCCGACGACGCCGTAGGGGACGCGCAGCATCACCCCGAGCTTGCCGGCGCCGGCCGGGGAGGCCTGCATCGGCACCGTGCCGCCGGTCAGCTTGCGCGCCTCGACGGCGGCGAAGGTGAGCGTGTCGGCGCAGCGCTGCGCCTCGACCGTCGCGGTCTTCAGCGGCTTGCCCGCCTCGGCGGCGATCGTCAGCGCCAGCTCCTCGGTCCGCTGCGCGACGAGCTCGGCGGCGCGCTGCAAGGTGGCGGCGCGCTCGTGCTGGGGGAAGTCGGCGTGGAGGAAGGCCTCGTGGGCGGCCGCGATCGCGCGCTCGACCGTCGCCGCGTCGCCGAGCGCCACCCGGCCGACGAGGGTGTCGTCGTAGGGGCTGCGCACCTCGTCCCAATCGCCGGTCTGCGACCCACTCGCCGGCGGCGAGAAGCTCGTGATCGACTGCGTCCACCGTCTGCGTTGCCAATTTGCCCTCCTACGTCGCTTGAACCCAGCCTAGCGCCCGGCATTGGCCGACATTTCGCAGGCCGCGACTCCTGGCCGGCGAACCTGTTCGCTTAGATGCGCGCGATGAAGAGAAAGACCTCCCCAGCCCGACTCCTCGCCCTGCTGGCCGCCCTCGCCGGCCTCGCGACGGTCCCCCCCGCGGCGGCCTCGGCGAGCGTCAACTGGGTCGTCCACGGGCGCGGCTTCGGCCACGGGGTCGGGATGAGCGCCTACGGCGCCTACGGCTACGCGCTGCACGGCAAGGGCTACCGCTTCATCCTCGGCCACTACTACACGGGCACGACCATCGGCATGCTGCCGAAGCCGCGCGTCGTCCGCGTCCTGCTCGGCACCTCCAGCGAAGACGTCGGCTTCAGCGACGCCACCAGCGCCTGCGGCGAGCGGCTCGACCCGAAGCGCAACTACGAGGCGCACCGGATCGGCAACACGGTGCGGCTGCGCAGCTCCGGCGGCAAGCTGCTGGCCAAATGCGGACCGATCCTGCGCGCCGCCGGCGCCGGCAAGATCACGATCGCCGGCCTCGGCACCTACCGCGGCGCGCTCGAGACCGTGCCCGAAGGCAGCTCGCTCAACGTCGTCAACGCCCTCGCCGTCGACCAGTACGTGAAGGGCGTGATCCCGAACGAGTCGCCGCCCTCCTGGCCGATGGCCGAGCTGGAGGCCCAGGCCATCGCTTCGCGCTCCTTCGCGCTCACCGCCGGCGTCGGCGGCAACGGCTACGACCTCTACGCCGACACCCGCAGCCAGGTCTACAAAGGACTCGAAAGCGAGTACCAGAGCAGCGACGAAGCGGCGGAAGCGACCCGCGGCCAGGTGGTCGAGTACGACGGCAAGGTCGCCGAGACGCTGTTCTCGGCCTGCTCGGGCGGCAAGACCGAGAGCATCGCGAACGTCTTCGGCGGCTCGATCCCCTACCTGGTCGGCGTCCCGGACCCCTACGACTACTACTGCCCGCTGCACACCTGGACGCTGAAATTCAGCGGTCCCGAAATCAGCTCGAAGCTGAGCGGCTACCTCGACGGCACGCTTGAAGAAGGTCGTGATCACCAAGACCGGCTACTCGCCGCGAATCATCGAAGCCAAGCTCTACGGGACCGGCGGCGTCACCACGGTCGACGGCGAACAGCTGGAGGTGGCGCTCGGCGGCTACTCGACCTGGATGACCTTCGAGAAGGTCATGCCGGGCAAAAGCGGCTAGACGGTCGGCTCCGTGATGGGGTTTGGCGGGGAGGGGTTGTGGGTCTCTCCCCGGAGCCGTCGCGCAGCTGGGTCGCGCTCCGGGGTTCAAGCGTCTGAACTTGAGCTTCTGGGGAGAGACCCACAACCCCTCCTCACGAAGCTCCACCCCGCTCCGAGGTAGGCAGCTTCCGAATCGGCAAAGAGCTTGCAAGGGACGGAAGCTTCGGACAGGGACGAGGAGCTTCCCTGAAACCGGAAGCTCCCGTGAGAGGGATCTGGTGCCCCTCTCCCAGAAGCTCAAGTTCAGACGCCCGAAACCCTGGAGCGCGACCCAGCTGCGCGACGGCTTCTGGGAGAGGGGCACCCGATCCCTCCCGCCGAGGGCTTTTGGACAGCGTTGCTCTCAGGCCTGGGCGCCCTCGGGCACGGCGATCGGCTCGTCGGCGCTCGAGTGGCCGAGCGCCTTCGGCACCAGCAGGCCGGCGAAGAAGCAGAGGACGAGGAAGCCGGTCGCCATCACGAAGGTCTCGGTGAAGCCGGTGACGGTCGGGAAGTTGGCGGAGGTGTGTTCGGCGATGAAGGTCGCCGAGAGCTGGCCGCCGAGGGCGCCGCCGAGGGTTCGCATCACCGTGTTCATGCCGCTGGCGACCCCGGTCTGGTGGCTCGGCACCGCCTGGACGATGAGGTTGCCGAGGGCGGCGAAGGCGAGGCCGATCCCGACCCCGAGCAGCGAAGCGGCGATCAGGAACTGGTACGGCTCGCTCGTGGGCGACCGCGAGCAGCAGGAAGGAGGCGGTCGAGAACAGGGTGCCGCCGAGCAGCGCCGCGCGCGAGCCGAAGCGGGCGGAGATCGCGCCGGCCTTGATCCCGAGCAGCGGTCATCCCGATCGTCGCCGGCAGCAGGTAGAGCCCGGAGACGACCACCGAGGCGCCGAAGCCGAAGCCGGTGCTCTTCGGCAGCTGGGCGAACTGGGGGAAGACGATGAACGAGGCGTAGAGGCCGGCGCCGAGCAGGAAGGCGGCGGCGTTGGTCGTCCAGACGCCGCGCACGCGCATCATCGCCATGTCGACCAGCGGCGTCTCGCTGCGGACCTCGACCGCGATCCAGGCGGCGATGAAGGCGAGCGCCGACGGCGAGCAGGCCGAACGTCTTCGGCGATCCCCAGCCCCATTCGGTGGTCTGGCTGATCGCCAGCAGGACGGCCGAGATGCCGATGCGTCATCAGCGCCGCGGCGAGCCAGTTGACCCGGCCCGGGGTGCGGACCGGCGATTCGGGGACCAGGCGCCAGGTGGCGAAGGCGGCGATCACGACCAGGACCAGCGGGATCCAGAAGAGCCAGTGGTAGTTGAGATGCTCGACGATGACGCCGGAGAGGACGATGCCGACGCCGCCGCCGGCGCCGAGGATCGCCGAGAGCAGTCCGATCCCGCCGGCCACCTTGTCGCGGGGGAACTCGTCGCGGACGATGCCGAAGGCGAGCGGGAAGATGCCGCCGGCGACGCCCTGGATGAAGCGGGCGGCGATCAGCACCGACAGCGAGCTGGAGACGGCGGCGAGCAGGGTGCCGAAGGTGAGCACGACGAGCGTCCAGAGCAGCAGCTTCTCCTTGCCGTACATGTCGCCGAGGCGGCCGATGATCGCGGTGCCGACCGAGGCCGCGAGCAGGTAGCCGGTGAGCAGCCAGGTGATTCCGGTCTCGCTGGTGTGGAGCTCGTGCTGCATCGTCGGCAGCGCCGGCACCACCAGCGAGCTCAGCATCGCGTAGGAGAGCCCGCCGAGCGCGAGCACGGCGAGGGTTACGTTGGGGTGGGTGCGATCGGCGGTTTCGGAAGCCATGGACGGGAGCTGGGGCGGGGCGATCTCGAGCCGCGGCGAGAAGGTAGGTAGAGTAGCGGAATGGCCATTCCGCCCTCCTGCCGAGGGAGTCGCGCTGGGCTGAGCTCGACGCCGACGGCAAACGCCGAGGCCTGCTCGAGGTCAGCCGCGAGGTCTTCGCCCGCGACGGGCTCGAGGCGCCGATGCCGGCGCTGGCGGCCGCCGCCGGAATCGGGGTCGGCAGCCTCTACCGGCAGTTCCCCTCGAAGCGGGACCTGCTCGCGGCGCTGGTGGTCGAGCGGCTCGAAGAAGTGAAGCGCGACGTCGACCTCGCCCTCGCCAGCCCGGTCGGCCCCTGGGCGGCGCTGACCGCGCTGCTCCGGGACTACGCCGAGCGCCAGGCGGGCGACGACGTCCTCGCCGAGGCGATGGCCTGCATGCAGGTCGACCCCGAGGTGATCGCCGCCCGCGCCGAGTCGAACGCGGCGCTGCAGCGACTGCTCGACGCCGCCAAGGCCGAGGGTCGGATCCGCGCCGACGCCACCACCCTCGACCTCCGCCTCGTCTTCGCCGCGGCGCGGGCGGCGGAAAAGGTCGAGCCGGACGCCTGGCGGCGGATGCTCGAGCTCGGGATCGCCTCGCTTGCGAAGTAGGCGCCGCCGGACGGCGGGCTGCCTCAGCCGTCGGAGTAGGGCTGGATCGGGATGCCGTGGTCGGTCTCCCGCATCCCCAGCTCGTAGGCGGCCGCCGCCGCGGCGAGGGTGAGCTCGCGCGGCCGGCAGGCCCGGCCGCTCGACGGTCAGTTCGAGGTCGGCGACCGAGCAGTTGACGGTGTTGTGCTCGGGGCCCGTCGGGGTCGGCGTAGACCCAGCCGACGAAGTCCTTCTCCGGCGCCGAGACGCGGCCGCGGACGAGGATGTCCTTGCCCGGCAGGACGAAGGAGCAGGCGGCCGGGCGTCTCCTCGATCGAGGCGGAGCGGATCGCGCCGAGGCCGCCGAGACGATGCGGCTCGCCGTCGAGCATCAGCATCCCCGAGGGGATCCAGGGGCTGGTCCGGGAGCCGAGCTTGACCCGGGCGGCGCCGGCGTCGAAGTAGGTGCCGGCCGAGCCCTCGAAGCCGGTGCCCTCGAGCCAGACCCAGCGCTCGGCGTGCTCGCTGCCCCAGTTGTGGCCGATCATCCCCGGCCAGCCGCTGAACTCGATCGTCTCCTCGTCGTCGATCTCGAGCCGGCCCTCGAAACGCGCGTCGGGGTAGGGGGCGACGAACTTGGTCCGCGGCAGCGGCGCCTCGTAGAGCCAGTCGGCCGGCAGGTACTTGCAGGGCCGCGTGTCGCCGTCGAAGGTCAGCGACCAGGCGGCGGCTGAGGGCGTCGGTGTCGACCGACCCCTCCGCCTCCCCCGGCCCGATCTCGGCGTCGCCGACCCGGATCCAGGAGCCGGCCGGCGCCGAGAGCTCGGCTCGCCGGAACCGTGACCTTGGTCGCCCGCGGCCCCGCGGCGGCGCGGTCGAAGAGGACGAACCAGATCGAGGCGGTGGGCTCGGCGCCGGGTCGCTTGTGGACGGTGTGGCGGATCCAGAGCCCGCGCCCCCCACCCGGCTCGCAGGCCTTGAGGTAGAAGCTCTCGTAGTGGCCCGCCTTGGCGGCCACCCGCGGAAACCGCGCTCCTTCGTCCATGACGACAACCCTAGAGGGCGGGCTAAACCTTGATCGTGATTACGTCGCCGTCTTGGACGACGTAGTCGCGGCCCTCGATCCGCAGCTGCCCTTTGTCGCGGGCCTGCGAGTAGCCGCCGCACTCGACCAGCTGCTCCCAGCCGACGACCTCGGCTTTGATGAAGGCTTCCATGATCTCGGTGTGGATCGTCCCCGCCGCCTCCAGCGCGGTGGCGCCGCGGTGCAGTTCGCGGGCGACGGCTTCCTTGTCCTCGCCGGCGGTGAAGAAGGTGATCAGCTCCAGCAGGTCGTAGGCGGCGCGGACCAGGCGCGCCAGGCCCGAGCCCTCGACGCCGTAGGACTCGCGCATCTCCTCGGCTTCCTCGGGGTCGAGCTCGGCCAGCTCGTTCTCGATCCGGGCGCTGACCGCGACCGCGCCGGCGCCGACCGCGGCGGCGTGGGAGGCGACCGACCTCCGGCACCTCGGCGTCGCCCTCGTCGACGTTGGCGACGTAGAGGATCGGCTTGGTGGTCAGGCCCTGGAGGTTGCGGGCCGCGTTCGGGGCGGCGTCGGGGACCGGGACCGAGCGCGCCGGGCGGCCGGCGGCGAGCGCCTCGAAGACCGCCTGCAGCCAGCCGTGCTCGGCGATCGCTTCGGCGTCCCCGGTCTTCGCCTGCTTGCCGACCCGGCCGAGCCGGCGCTCGACCTGCTCGTAGTCGGAGAGGACCAGCTCGGTCTCGATCGTCTCGATGTCGGCGAGCGGGTCGACGCGGCCGTCGGGGTGCGGCACGCCGGAGTCCTCGTGGCAGCGGACGACGTGGCAGATCGCGTCGGTCTCGCGGATCGAGGCGAGGAACTGGTTGCCGAGCCCCTCCCCTTCGGAGGCGCCTTTGACCAGGCCGGCGATGTCGTGGAAGGAGATCGTCGCCGGCACCAGCTCGGAGCTGCGCACCGTCGCCGCGATCTTCTCCAGCCGCTCGTCGGGCACCTGGGCGATCGCGACGTTGGGCTCGATCGTCGTGAACGGGTAGTCGCCCATCTGGGCGCCGCCCTTGGTCAGGGCGTTGAAGAGGGTCGACTTGCCGGCGTTCGGCAGCCCGACGATCCCGACCTTCATAGGCGAGAGGGGACCAGCAGGCCGAGGACGACGCCGAGCAGGGCGCCGACGAGGACGTCGGACGGGTAGTGCATCCCCAGGTAGGGGCGGCAGAGCGAGATCGCCAGGGCGACGACGAGGGCGCCGGCGGTGGCCGGGATCGACCCGGAACATCGCCGTCGCCACCGCGAACGAGGAGAGCGCGTGGGCGGAGGGGAAGCTGAGCGAGCTGGGGGCGCCGCCGAGCGGCGGCAGGCCCTCGAGCACCGGCCGCGGCCGCTTGACCGCCAGCTTGATCCCGTAGTTGAGGACGATCGCGATCGGGCCGAGCGCGGCGCAGATCAGCCACGATTCGCGCCGCCCGGGGTCGAGCAGGGCGAGCGCGACGCCGAGCACGACCCAGACGGCGGCGTTGTTGCCGGCCTTGCCCAGCGCCTTGGCGATCGACTCCAGCTCGGGCGAGTGCCCGCGGGTCCGCATCAGGCGCAGCAGTCTGAGGTCGGCGCTTTGCATCGGCGCCGCAGGATAAGTGACTATTCCCCCGATGCCCTCGGTCCCCGGCTACGTCCACACCCCCGGACACCACTGCGGCTCGACCGCGCTGCGCAACCTGCTGGCCTTCCGCGGGATCGAGATCAGCGAGGAGATGGCCTTCGGGCTCGGCGCCGGCGCCGGCTTCTACTACCTGGCGATGGACGGACAGCTCGCCGAGCCGCTGGTTCAACGGCCGCACCGCGCGGCTGGAGGAGAGCTTCCGCGACCTGACCGGCGCGGCGCTGGAGCTGCGCACCTTCGCCGCGGGCGACGGCGAGGCCTGGAGCGCGGCGAAGGCCGAGGTCGACGCCGGCAACCCGGTCCTGCTCCTGACCGACCTCTACTACCTCGACCACTACGGCAACTCGGCCCACTTCCCCGGCCACGCGGTCGTGCTGGCCGGCTACGACGACGAGGTCGCCCTGCTCTCCGACACCGGCTTCGAGCAGCTGCAGACGACGAGGCTCGCCAACCTCGAGCGCGCCCGCCACAGCGGCCATCCCGCCTACCCGCTCGAAGGCCACATGTTCACCGTCGCCGAGCTCGACCCGGCGCAGCTCGAGGCGGCGGTGCCGCGGGCGATCGAGCGGGCGGTGGCGGAGATGCTCGAACCGCCCTTCGGCGAGTTCGGCGGCCTGCCGGCGATCGACCGCCTCGCCGCCGAGGCGGGGTCGTGGCCGCGGGCGGTCGAGGACTGGCAGTGGTGCGCCCGCTTCGCCTACCAGGTGATCGAGCGCCGCGGCACCGGCGGCGGCGCCTTCCGGCTGATGTACTCGCGCTTCCTGGCGGAGGCGGGACGGGAAGAGGCGCCGCTGGCGGCCGCGGCGGCGGCGAGGTGGACGCGAGCTGGCGGAGGCGTTCCGCATCGCCAGCGAAAGCGACGAGCCGGAGGCCGATCTGTGGCGACAGGTGGGCGCCGGTGCCAACGATGTCGCCGAAGCGGAGCGGCGGCTCTGGACCGCGCTCGCCGAATCGAGGGGACTGATGCACCGCTGCCGGTGGCGCCGGCTGACCGCCAGGCGCTAGGCTCGAATCCCGACCGAAAGGGAATGCCATGAACCTGAAAAGCCTCTTCAACAAAGCCAAGAAGACGGTGGACGATCGCGGCGGCGTCGAGAGCCTCAAGGCCGACGCCGAAGAGCTGAAGACGGTCGCGACCGGCAAGGGCAGCCTCACCGACAAGGCCAAGGACGCCGCGGCGGCGATCAAAGACCCGGGCGCGCCAGGTGGCGAGGAGAACCACAAGCCGGCGGCCCACGGCGATCCTCTTGACCGGCGACGACAAACCCGGCGCCGACGCCGCCTGAGGAAACGTGATGCCCGCGGCCGAGACGGCGACGGTCGTCGACAACCCGCGCGAACAGCGCTACGAGATCAGCCTCGACGGCGAGCTCGCCGGCTTCAGCCGCTACAGCGCCCGCCCCGGCCTGATCGCCCTCACCCATACCGAGGTCGACGAACGCTTCGAGGGCCAGGGACTGGCGAGCCGATTGATCTCCTTCGCCCTCGACGACGCCCGCGAGCGCGGGCTCGCCGTGCTCCCCTTCTGTCCCTTCGTCAACAAATACATCCAGCGCCACCGCGAGTACGTCGAGCTGGTGCCGGAGCAGTTCCGGCAGGCCTTCGACCTCTAGGAAATCGACGGGAGGAGCCTGACCTGCCCACGATCGCGACGATCGGCGTCTACGGGTTCGACCTCGACTCCTTCCTGGCGACGCTGGCCGAGGCAGAGATCGAGCTCGTCCTCGACGTGCGCCAGCGGCGGGGGGTGCGCGGCAGCGAGTACGCCTGGGCGAATGCCCGCCGCCTGCAGGCGGCGCTGAGCGAGGCCGGCCTCGGCTACTCCCATCTCCCCGAGCTGACCCCGACGACCGAGATGCGCCAGCTCCAGTACCGCGAGGACGCGCGGCGCGGTGAGGGCAAACGCTCGCGGACGGTGCTCGCTCCGGAGTACGCCCGTCTATATACAGAGCAGATCCTCGCCCGGGCCGACCTCGATTCGATCCTCAGCTGGGTCGGCTCCAGCCGCGCGGCGCTGCTCTGCGTCGAGCGCGATCCGGAGGCCTGCCACCGCTCGCTGATCGCGGCGCGGCTGCGGCGCGAGTGGGACTTCACCGTGATCGACCTCCGCCCGCCCGACTGAGGCGCCCGGATTGCCGCCGGTGGTGGGGCATACGCTCCGGCCGAGTCCTCTACGAGCGCGGTTACTCGTGGCGAGACCATCCGACATGCGCTCCCCCACCCGACACCTTCAGCCTTCTGCTTGGACGCTCGCCGCACTGGCCGTCCTCGCCGTCGTAGCGGCGCTTCCCGCGGGGGCGCTCGGCGCACCGAAGCCGCAGGGCAGGCAGCCGGCGAAGTCACCGGGGACGTTGGTGCAGCTGCCGGGGCCGCGCGGCTGCCTGGTCGATCGGTCTCAGAAGAGCGGGTCGTGCGGACCGGCGCGGGCGCTGCAGGGCCCGGCGACGCTGCTGGGCTCGCGCGCGGTGGCGCTCAGCCCTGACGGCAGGAACCTCTACGTCGCCGCGGCCGGCAGCAACGCGATCGCGATCTTCAGCCGCAACGCCAGGACCGGCGCGTTGACCCAGGCCAAGGGCACCGCGGGCTGCATCGCCGCCAAAGGCGCCGGCGGCTGCGCGCCGGCCGTCGCGCTCGACGGCCCGAACTCGGTCGCGGTCAGCCCCGACGGCAGGAACG
The DNA here is from genome assembly GCA_963739875.1 of uncultured Solirubrobacterales bacterium. Classification (GTDB taxonomy): domain Bacteria; phylum Actinomycetota; class Thermoleophilia; order Solirubrobacterales; family 70-9; genus VAYN01. The sequence continues at coordinate 123,028 of CAVUCD010000009.1, read as the reverse complement.
TCTACGCGACCTCGTTGGGCAGCGAGTCGATCGCGGTCTTCAGCCGCGACCCCGCGACCGGCGCGCTGAGCCAGCCCCTCGACGGCGGCGGCTGCCTCGCGGTCGTCCCACTCCCCACCTGCGCTCCAGTGCGCGGGGTCGGCGGGCCCGACGTGGTCACCGTCAGCCCCGACGGCAGGAACGTCTACGTCGGCTCCTTCTTCGGCAACGCGATCGCGGTCTTCGACCGCAACCCGATCACCGGCGCGCTGACTCAGCCGGCGGACACGACGGGATGCCTGACCGAGGCCCCGACCAGCGGCTGCGCCACCGGCCGCGCCCTGGAAGGCATCGAGGGCATGGCGATCAGCGGCGACGGCAACAGCGTCTACCTCGGCGCCGCGGTCTCCGAAGCCCTCGTCGTCCTCTCCCGCAATCCCTCCACCGGCGCCCTGACCGAGGCCGGCGACGGCAGCGGCTGCATCGTCACCGTCCCCCTTGCCGGCTGCACCACCGGCGCCCAGCTCGGCGGCGCCGACGCGGTCGCGGTCAGCCCCGACGACAAGAGCGTCTACGTCACCTCGCTCTTCAGCAAAAGCGTCACCTCCTTCACCCGCTCGAGCGCCGGCACCCTCACCCAGAAGTCCGGCCCCACCGGCTGCCTCGTCTTCCTCCGCGCCGTCGGCTGCTCCTTCGGCCGCGCCCTCAGCGCCCCCGAGGGCCTCGCCGTCTCGCCCGACGGCGCCAACCTCTATGCGGCCTCCTACGGGCCGGGCACGATCGCGGTCCTCAACCGCGACAAGCGCACCGGCGTCGTCGCCCAGAAGCCGCGCCAGGCCGGCTGCGTCGGCTCGGTCCCGGACTGCGCCCCGGCTCGCGGCCTGAGCGGCCTCGGCTCGCTCGTCGTCAGCCCCGACGGCCGCTTCGTCTACGCGGCGGCCTCGAAGAGCAACGCGGTCTCGGTCTTCCGCCGAATCGTCAAAGCCCGCTAGCGCCGGCGCCGGCTGGCCGCCGCCTACCATCGGGAGATGCCGTTCGCCCTCGGTCAGCGCCTGCTCCTGCGCCACGCCTCCCACGGCGGCCTGCTGCTGATCGTCGCCGTGATCGCGATCTTGCTGCTGGTCCGGTTCTGGCCGCTGATCGTCTCCTGGTTCGAGCAGCGGAGCCGGCGTCGGTAACCGACGGGATCGCGGCTCCCTCGCCCGCTCCGGCGAGTCTTTACCCAATTTTGACCTGCGGGCAAGAAACGGGAGCGATGCTGGTGGTGGCAACCAACGGAGGAGGAATCACATGCCGCAGATACTGATCGTCACCGACTCCCCTCGGGCGGCCGGGACCGTCGTCTACAAAGAGCGGATCCTCAGCACCGATCTCGAGTCCGATCATTTCTCCGGCCAGCTGGTCGAGCGGGTGGGCTGGGCCGTCCGCGACGCCAACGAGCTCGAGCACCGGGCCGAGACGGGCACCTCGCAGGTTCGCAAGGCCTGAATCTGAATCAGGAGATGGGGCCGGCCCCGCCGGGGTCGGCCAACAACTCGGGGGAGATCAGACCGAAAGAGGCACGAAAAAGCGACCGGTGATGGCGCTCGTCGCCTGCCTCGCGCGTAGCCTTCGCGCGTAGAAGCTCGTCTGCGCCACCCTCGGGACCGATTCACCGCCTGGCTTCGGCGGGCTCCGGTCCCTCCCGGTCGCAGATCGCAACCTAGCGGCGGCCGGCGCGAGGCGCCAGGGGTGTGGGCGGAGCGATTTCGCAAAATGGGCAAAGGTCAGGCTCCGAGGCGTAATCTGGCCCTATGAATGAAGCCAGGTTCTCCTCAAAGCGCCTGATCGTCGTCGCGCTTGCCGGCGCCGCGGCCCTGGCCACGGTGCTGCCGCTCGCCTCGGCCTCCGGGGCAGCCGGGCCGCGGGCCGTCGCGGCAGCCACCGCACCCTGCAAGACCTCGATGGTCGTGATCTGGTCCAACAACGGAGCCGGCGGCGGTGCCGCCGGGAGCGTCTACTACAAGCTCAGGTTCACCAACCTCTCCGGCCACACCTGCACCCTGACCGGCTATCCGAGGGTGTCCGCGGTCAACCTCGCCGGCAAGAGGATCGGCAGCGCCGCCCAGCAGGAAGCCGGCCAGAAACCAAAGCTGGTGAAACTTGCGAAGGGAGCAACGGCGACCGCGCTGCTGCGGGTCGTCAACCCGGGCAACTTCTCGCCCTCCGCCTGCCACGAAGTGAGCGCCGCCGGCCTGCGGGTCAGCCCGCCCGGCCAGAGCTCTTCGAAGCTGGTCCCGCTTCCCTTCGCCACCTGCTCGCTGGCCGGCCAGAGCACCCTGTCGGTGGGCGTGGTCCAGTAGGCGACGCTGCGCTGGCGCACCTCGGCGCGACGCTGCCGAGGGCCACTGACTCCAGTGGATCAGCCACCGGCTCAGCGAATGAGGGTGGCGCTGAAGTGCTTCAGGCTCGAGGGCTGGCAGATCGGCGACGAGTCGGTGCCAAGTGCCCTGTAGGAGCCGTGCTTGCCCTTCGCGAAGCGGCCCTTCAGCGTGAAGGTGGTCTGGATCGGGGATTCGCTCTGGGCCTCTTCGGGGCTCAGCGTCACCGGGCCGGAGAAGGAGAACGAGCCGCCGGCGCCGATCGTCAGATCGCGCGGCAGGTGGATCGAGACCTCGTCGTAGGTGGGGACGCCGGCCGGCGGGTTGGAGCCGGTGTAGCAGGAGACGCCGCTCTCGGCCCCCTCCAGCTTCCTGCCGCCGTCGATAACCGTCAGATCCACGCCGCCGTTCGAATAGCCTTCCGGGCTGACCGTCACCGCGGCGCTCTCCGCGTAGGGCCCGTCGGGAATGCGGCTGGCGGCGGCCAGGCCGAAGGCCGGCACCAGCAGGACCGCGAGCACGGTCAGTACCGAGATCGAGGCTGCCGCCGATGCCCGGTGGCCGATCGCTGTGCGTCTGCTCTGCATTCCGACTCCGGTCTGTTCGGGAACGGGGCGGGCGAGACACCGTCGGTCCGAGGCGCCGGCAGACTAGCGGTTCGCGAAGATCAGTAGGGCGAAGAGCAGATCGTGCTGGGGCCCGACCACGAGCGCCACGGGCCCAACGGACCGCCGGGGCGAGAGGGCTCGCGGACCAGGAGGCGCAGGTAGGCGCGGCGGCCTTCGCAGCTTCCGATCTTCTCCGCCCGCAGCTGAATCGCGACCGGGTGGCGGTAATAGCCGCCGTGTGGTTTGAAGATCGCGTTGCGGCCGCGACCGCGGGCGACGGGGACGCCCCAGCTCGACCAGTGGACGTTGCTGATCAGGCCGCTGGGGTCGCCACCGTTGAAGATGATCGACGGGCGTTCGGCGCCCCAGCCTTCGCCGCTGGGTAGGCCAAAGGCTTCGCCGCCGAGGACGATCGGTTCGGTGCCCCGGGGAAGCTGGCCGGACATCTCCGTCTGGGCGCCGGCCGGAGTGGCGATCAGGGCCAGGAGCGCGAAGGTGAGGGCGGCGACGAGGAGTGGGCGGCGCGAGCATATGGACGATTTGATCAGGTGAGTGGAGGCGGCGTCAATCGGCTTTCTTGGTGGCGACCAACTCGGCACCGATCCACCTCCCCACTGAACGGCGATAATCGCTGCGCGGGTGCCGAATCAGGTGACTAGCGGAGGGGTGCAGCATGGCGGAGCGATTTGAGGCGACGGTGGTGATCGACAGGCCGATCGAGCAGGTCTTCGACTTTCTCGCCAACGGCGAGAACGACAAGGAGTTCAGCTCGCGGGTGCTGGAGATCGCCAAGACGACCGACGGCCCGCCCGGGGTCGGGACCATCTTCGCCAGCACCGTCAAGGACGCCGGGGTGAAGACCAAGCGCGAATTCGAACTGGTCGAGTTCGAGCGGCCGACGAAGATCCGCTGGCGCGAGCTCTCCAAGGCTCCCGTCGTCGTTCCGGGTGGTGGTTATGACCTGGCTCCCGAGGGCGAGGGCACCAAGGTGACCCTGTTCAACGAACTCGAAGGGCGCGGCTTCGGCAAGCTGATCGTCGGCTTCGCCGTCCGCTCGGCCCGCAAGAGCGCCGACGGCATGGTCGCCGCGATCAAGGCGGTGGTCGAGGCCACCTAGGCCTCAGACGTTGATGGTTCCGTCAGGGTCCAGGATCAGCGGCGCCCAGAAGTCCGGGCCGCTCGAGACGCCCGGCATGACGCCCGGAATCGCTCCCTGCTCAAGCGCCCGGTACTGATATTCCCCAGCGGGAAGGCCGACGCCGGCGCTCTGGTCACGGAGGTCCTTGAATGCATCGACGGCGGCCGTCTCGCCGCTGCCCTCTCCTGTCCCCACCGGCTGGGGCTCGCCGACCTCGGGCGCATATCTGAAGGCGTAGATCATGATTCGAGCCTACTCGCCCTGCAGCTCGCGTCCCTAATCTTCGCCGACGGTGGGCGACGAGCAGGCGACACACGAGGCGATCGCGAGGCGAACCGATCACGGCTTCGTCGCGACCTGCAGCTGCGGCTGGGCGGGGGCGGCATACGAAGACCGGCGGCGGGCGAGCTGGGACGCGCGCAAACACGAGGAGCGCCCGCTCTGGGCTCCACGAGGGACCTCGGCGCTGGTGGAGGAGCTGCGCGGTCGCCGCTAAGCCGCGGCGTCGAGCAGCTTGCCGGCGCGGATCCTCGCCGCCATCTCCTTCGACTCCGCGCGATAGGTGCGACCGTCGGAGAACTCGATCACCGGATACTTGCGCTGGCCGGAGACCCGCTCGAGCTCGTCGCGCTTACCGCTGCGCAGCGGGCCCTTGACCAGCTCGTAGGAGATTCCCTGCTCGTCGAGTGCCTTCTGCACCTTCCAGCAGGGGTGGGCGTCGATCTTGACCCACATGGTCGAGCAGCGGTGGAGCTTGACGGTGGCCATCGTCGCGAGCATAGACGCGGTCGGGTGAAAATCGCAAGGGGGTCGACCCTGGACCCTCAGCGGTCCGCAGCCTCGCGCTCCAGGGTCTCCTTGACCACCTCGACCCCCCGCGCCATCATCTCGCCGGTCTGCGCGGCCGCCGCATCGGGCAGCAGGTCGGCGGTCCAGACGAACCGGGACCTGCCCTCGCCCTCGTCGAAGACCTGCGCCACCCCGTTGTGATGGGTGTAAGGCCCCTCGACGAGGGACCAGGCCAGGCGGCGAGCCTCGTCGTCGAGGTCAACGAGCACCTCACGCGCCTCGAAGCCGTTGAAGAAGGTGACGATCCGGTCCTCGCCGTCGAGGCGGGCGTCGACGACGAATCCCGGAACCAGGCGCCGGTGGATGGCACCCCAGTCGCGGAGCGCGTCCCAGACGTCCTCGGGCGGGGCGTCGATCAGGATCTCTTTGCGAATCGAAGCCATCCGCGCAGTCTGCCACGGCATCAACGCCCTCGCATGGGAGGTCGGTCAGGTCGGCTGGTAGGAGCCGACCTCGGTCAGCTCGCTGACCACCGGCGGCTCCTCACAGCGCTCGCCGATGCCGCGCTGGAACTCCTGGAAGGACTCCAGCCCGCTCAGGCTCGAGGACTCGCCCTCGTGGAGATGGATGAAGGTGCGCCCGTCGTCGGTGCTGTGGGTCGAGTAGCGCATGTCCGCCGGTTGCTCGCGCTCCAGCTCCTCATAGACGGCGCGGACCAGCGCTTCGTTCTCCTCCGTCCGGCCGGGCTTGACCCGGTAGCGGACCATCACCTTCCTCATCGCCTACCTCCATCGATCGTCTGTGGTTGGTCTTCAGATTACGGGCGAGAAGCGCTGCGGCCCGAAAACTCCGCGGACTTCGCAAAACGACCGCGGCCCGAGCTTCAAGCTGGCCGAATGTCTGGTACGTCCAGCCTCGATCTGAGAAAGTCGAGAGGCGTTTGTGTCCGTCCAATCCTCCGAGAGGAACGCATGAGAAAGACCCTGCGAGGCAGGCTCAGCTACGCCAACGTGATCTCGACGCTGTGCCTGTTCCTGCTGATCGGCGGCGGCACCGCCCTCGCCGCCGGCCAGTTGGCCAAGAACAGCGTCGGCACCAAGCAGCTGAAGAACGGAGCGGTAACGCCGCCCAAGTTGAGCGCCAGCGCCAAAGCGACGCTGACGGGAGCCCAGGGAGCGGCCGGCAAGGAAGGACCGCCGGGGCCCAAAGGCGGCAACGCCACCGCCACCGGCTTGCCGACGACCCTCTCCTCCGGCGCCGGCGAGAGCGGCTTGTTCACCGCGCAGGCGTCCTGGCCCACTCCGGCGAGCGCCGGGAGCATCGCGACTTTCGCGGTGATCAGCTTTCCGATCCCGCTCGCCTCCGCACCGACTCCGACCTACGTGGAAATCGGGGAAACGACGCCGAGTTGCGCGGGAACGCCCGATGCCCCCACCGCCACGGCCGGCCATCTCTGTCTCTACGAAGGCGACAGTCCGGGTACGGCCTTCAATTCCTTCGACGACGGGGTGCATGACGTTGCGGGAGCGTCGCGATTCGGAACCGCGGCGTTGTTCGTGAACGACGGATTGGGGAATGTCGCCCAGGCCTACGGCTCCTGGGCCGTGACGGCTCCCTGAGGCGGATGGCGCGAGCGGAGCGATAGGTTGCGCCGATGCGCAGTCATCTGGTCAACCTCGCTCCGCTGGCGCCCGCCACCTCGGAGCGTGCCGGCCAGCTTCTCTCCGAGCTCGGCGAGTGGTTCGAGGTCTCGGCGAGCCCGGCGGGGAAGCCAGACGACGGATTTGCCGTCGTCGAGGTCGGTGGTCACATCCTCGATCTCGACGGAGCGACCGCGGAGGTCAGCGCCCGACTGGATCAGATCGACCCGAAGTGGCGCGAGTCGCTGAAGGTCGTCGAGCCGTCGCCAGTAAGCCCTCGAGGAGGGCTCAGGAAGCCGATAGAGAGCGCGGGGTTCTGCTCCCTCGCCGCCTCGGCCTCGAGGTCGACGACGACGTGGGTCACCGGCAGATCGACCTCCTCGCGAGCGCGTCGCACCACGTCGTGCTCGAGCCAGCGCGACTTCTCCGCGGGCAGCGTCGAGATCAGGACCTCGTCGGCCGCGAAGCCCCGCAGGGCGTCCTCGATGGCGAGATTGGGATCGGCGTCGCCGACTTCGCCGCGAGCTCTCAACCCGAGCGCCTTGATCGCGATCAGCGACAGCTCCATCCGCTGCCGGGCCAGCTCGATCCCTTCGTCGAGGTCCGATGCCCAGTGTGCGGCGCGAGAGCCGACCAGGGCCGGCGTGATCAGCGAGGATCTCGCTGTCGCGACCACGGCAGCGGTTGCGGATCTCCTCCAGCAGGGCCCTGCCCTCGACCGTCTGGTTGGCGACGACGAGCAGGCGGTACCTGGCGTCGCCGTTGCTCCTCAGCGCAACGTCGCGCGGGATCGAGCCGCGGGCGCTGCGGTAGGCCATGCCGGCTCCAAAGCCGATCAGGGCCGCGGCCCAGATGACGCCGATCGCGGGGCTCGTCAGCAGCACCAGCACGATCACCGAGGCCGCCCCCAGTCCAAAAATCACCACCCAGCGGAACGCGTCCGCCTCCGATCGAAGCGGGTTGTGCATATGTACGTTTTAGCACTATCCCCCTGGCGGCGCCACGGTGAGAGACTGCTTTCTCATGAGCGAGAAGGCCCGGCTCGTCGGCATCAACCACGTCGCCCTCGAGGTCGGCGACATCGACGAGGCGCTTGCCTTCTACGGCGAGCTGTTCGATTTCGAGCTGCGTGGGCGCGTCGGCCAGAAGATGGCCTTTCTCGACGCCGGCGATCAGTTCATCGCCCTCTCGGCGCCGCGCCGCCAGGCCGGCGACGACTCGCGGCATTTCGGTCTCGTCGTCGACGACGCCGCGGCAGTCCGCGATGCACTGAAGCTGCAGCGAGGTAGAGATCCTCCCCGGCCGCGGCCTCGACTTCCTCGACCCCTGGGGCAATCGGGTCCAGGTCGTCCAGTACGACGAGATCCAGTTCACCAAGACCGCGGCGGTGATGGGAAAGCTGGGCCTCGAGGGGCTCGGCAAGACGCCGGAGGCGGAGGCGGAGCTGCGGGAGAAGGGGCTGCTGTAGCGCCCGTAGCCGACACGAGGGAATAGGGTCGTGCCCATGGCGGAGGAGCAAAAGACGGTTCTCGTCACCGGAGGCTCGGGCTTCCTCGGTGGCTGGTGCGTGGCCGAGCTTCTGCGCCGCGGCCACTCGGTCAGGACCACGGTGCGGGACCTCTCGCGCGAGCCGGAGCTGAGGAGCAGGGTGGGGAACCTCTCGAAGGTGGCCGAGGCCGGCGATCGTCTCCGTCCTCACCGCGGACCTGCTCAGCGACGCGGGCTGGGACGAGGCGGTGGCCGGCTGCGACCACGTCCTGCACGTCGCCTCGCCCTTTCCCCTGGTGCAGCCGAAGGACCCGGACGAGCTGATCGTGCCGGCGCGGGAGGGAACCCTGCGGGTGCTCCGCGCTGCCCTGCGGGCCGGCGCCTCGCGGATCGTCGTCACCTCTTCGGTCGCGGCCGTCGGTGGCAGCGCCAAGGCATCGGGGCGGCGCCTGGACGAGTCGGACTGGACCGACCTCGACGATTCGACGCTGACGCCCTATGCGCGCTCGAAGACGATCGCCGAGCGGGCGGCCTGGGATCTGGTCGAGGAGATGGGCGAGACCGAGCGCCTGGCCGTCGTCAACCCCGGCGCCATCCTCGGGCCGGTGAGCGGCCCCGACCGCTCTCCCTCGCTCGAAGTCGTGCAGCGCTTGCTCGCCGGGATGCCCGGCACGCCGCGGATCGGCTTCAACCTGGTCGACGTGCGCGACGTCGCCGACCTCCAGATCCGCGCGATGAGCGCCGCCGAGGCCGGTGGCAAGCGCCTGATCGCGGTCCGCTCCTTCGAGTGGATGGCGGACGTCGCCGCGGTCCTGCGCGAACAGTTGGGAGACGAGGCCGCCGAAGGTGCCGAAGCGCTCGGTCCCAGACCTCCTCGTTCGGGCGATGGGGCTGTTCGATCCCGGCATTCGCTCGGTCACCGGGCAGCTCGGCCGCAAGCAGGAGTACTCGAGCGCTCGGGCCGAAGAGCTGCTCGGCTGGACGCCGCGAGCGATCGAGGAGACGATCGTCGACTGCGCCCGCAGCATGATCAGCTGACTCACCTCGCCGCGAGCAGCCGAGCCGAATGTCAAGCAGTGGCAGAGCCAGTCCGCCGGCAGCGTCGCGGGTACCTCGGGATAGTCGGGCACGACCCGGAGCGCGAAGGCCTGGGCTGGGCGTCCGGCGACCAGGCCGGCCGACGTCTTTCATCGCCAGCAACGTTCGCACCGTGGAGCCGATCTGGAAGTCGGCGGCCCCGAGCTCCTCGCCTCCGATCACGCCGATCTCGAGCAGCCGGTCGACCTCGTCCAACAGTCCGGGCAGCTCGGCGAGGTCGCGCCGCACGCGCTCGTCGCTCGCCCCCGCCTGCCACACGAACACGGGTATCACCGGGGTCATCAGGATGCCGAACAGCGCCGGCGCGGGAAACGGGGTGGCGACGTCGGCGAACCAGCGGCGCTGGCGCAGGCGATGGCGAAGCCCCCAGCGGATCAGGCGACGTGGAATCGGCTGCAAGACGGCCTCGCCCCAGCGCTCGGCGTCCTGCGCGGCGGCGCGGGCGGAAGGCTCAGTTGGGTAGAGCGACGGGGTCGGCACCAGCTCCTCGAGCGCCCGGGCGATCGCCAGCGAGCCCTGCACCCGGCGGCCGTCGGGGAGCGCTATAGCCGGCACCGTCGCGCCACGGAAGCCGTACGCGAGGAGGTTCAGCGGATGGAAACCGGCGACCAGCTCGACGTAGCGGTAGCTGAGCCGCTTGTGCCGCAGCATCCCCCGTACGGCGAGGACGGGATGCGACAGGGCGATTCCATAGAGGCGAACAGGTTCTTCGGCCACGGTGCGGGAGGCTACCGCTAGTTCGGAGCGACCCCGGAAGCCGGCGCGACATCCTCCGCCTCACTCCCCCGCCCCGACCCCCGCCCCCGAGGCAATGCGCCAAGCCTCTTCTGGACCCAGGTAGTAGCTGAGCAGGTAGCCGAGGATCTCCGGCAGCAGACCCGGCAGCTGCTCTGCCCCGCTGGACTGAAGCCGGCGGGAGATCGAGAAGGCGACGCCGCCGAGGATCGCCGGCTCGACGAAGGGGGGATTGACGGAGGTGGAGGGATCGCTTGCGGCGGCACGGCGCAGCTGTGCTCCGAAGCGCTCCAGCCAGAGCTGGCGAGCGCGCATCGCTTCCGTGTCGGTATAGGGGCGGCGAGCGAGCAAGCGGGCCAGGGCAGGCTCGGCGGCGAGGAAAGCGAGGCTGGTGGTCAGCGCGGCCTGCAGCCGGGCGACGAAGGTCGCCTCGGGGTCGCAGGCGCAGGCGATCGCCTCCAGCAGGCGCCCGGCGCCGGCGTCCAGAGTTGGCGCGTTGCTGATCGCTGTCTCCCGGTGGTTCATGGGCGCCATCGACAAGGAAAGCAGATTCTCGCCTCAGAGATAAGTAATCTTTTCTGAAGATAGGCTTTCTCAGCCCTACCCAAATATCACTTCTCTTCAGAAAGCCATCTACTATCCAAGCAACGGGCGGCGCGAACAGGGAACTGGCGGGGAGGCGAAAGTCGATCGGAGCGAGGTCGAGGTCCTACAATGGGCCCCGGGCCGCGGGGAAACCGGCCCGCGGGAGGCGCTCAGGGCGAGAGAGGGCGAGTGTCGTTTGAGCGACAGTGAGAACTTGGGTGCGACGGTCGACACCCCGTGGGGAGAGGCCTCGGAGCTGAAGCAGCGCAGGCTCTATCCGGGCGCCGGCACGCCGCCCGAGGAGGTGGCGCGCAACCAACGCGAGCGGCTCTTCGGGGCGGTCGTCGCGGTCGCCTCGCAGCAGGGATACGAGGCGATGACCGTCGCCGATCGTGCTGGCGCTGAGCGGCGTCTCGCGCAGCGCCTTCTACAAGCACTTCGCCAACAAGGCCGAGTGCCTGGCAGCGGCGTCCGAGGCCCTGCTGGAGCCGACGCTGACCTCGCTGGCCGAGGTTCGGCGGCGCGGTGGTGGGCCGGAGGCGATCTTCGAGGCGTTCATCGAGCTCGTCTGCTCACAGCCGGCAGCGGCCCGGGTCTGCTTCGTCGAGCTGCACGCGGCGGGTGAGGAGGGCGAGGAGACCGCCGATCGCGGCTTCGAGAGCGTGGCGCGGCTGTTCGAGGAGGCGATCGCCGAGACGCCAGGCTGGGAGCAGATCAGCCCAGAGCTGATCCGGGTGCTGCTCGGCGGGCTGCGCAAGATGATCCACACCCGCCTCTACCGCGGCGAAGTGGGGGAGCTGGAGAGCCTGGGGCCGGAGACCTGGCGCTGGCTGAGGAGCGTGCGGCCGCCGCCGCGGCCGCTGGAGGCAGCGCGGCGGCAGCGCTCGGGCGGGGGGCCGCGCTTCGAGGGCTACACCCCGGCCGAACGGATCGCGCGGGCGGTCGCGGGGCTGGTCGCCGAGAAGGGCTACGGGGCGATGAGCACCGATGACATCGCGGCGCGGGCGGCGATCTCGCTGAGCACCTTCTACGAGCACTTCACCGACAAGCGCGACGCGGTGCTGGGCGCGCTGGAGATGAGCGGCGCGCAGATCATGGCCTTGGCGGTGCCGGCGGCGCGACGGGCCGGCAACTGGCAGGACGGCGTGCGGGCGCTCTATGAGGCGATGTGCGCCTACTTCATCGCCGAGCCGGCGATGGCGCACCTGGCGATGGTCGGCGTCTACGGCGCCGGGCCGCGGGCGCTCGCCCGCCGCGACCGCGTGATCGACTCGCTGACCGCGATGACTGGCGCCCGGCTTCGATGCGAACCCCGAGGCGCCCGCGGTGAGCGCGGAGGCGATCGGGGCGACCGTCTACGCGCTGATGCGCGAGCAGGTGCGCAGCAAGGGCGCGGAGAGCCTGGTCGGAATCGTGCCGCTCGCCACCTACATCACCCTGGTCGGGTTCGTCGGACCAGAGCAGGCCTGCGCGGTGGCAAACGGCGAGGGCCGGCGGCGCTGAGAGGAGCAGGTGGCGAAGAGGCTGTCGCTCAGCCCGAGAGATCGGGCGGCGGCGGGATGCGGAGCTCCTCCTCGGCGGCCTCGGCGCCGAGGTAGGGGAAGACCGCCGCGTACATCAGCTCGGGGATCTCCTCCTCCCCCAGTCCCAGTTCTCCTTTGGCGACCGCCTCCTGGATGCGGGCGAAGACGACGCCGCCGACGCCGAGCGCGGTGGCGCGGCCGGGCGAGTCGGGGCCGTCGGCCTCGGCCGAGCCCTCGTCGATCAGATCGACGAGGCGGTTGAAGGTCTCGAGGAAGAGCCGCTGGGCGCCCTCGCCGGCGTGCTGGGCCTCGACCGCGGCAAGGCGGGCGACGCGTTCGTCGCTGCGCAGGAAGCGCAGCAGCGCATAGGCGGTGGCGCGCATCCGGTCGCGCCAGCCGCTCTGGCCGGCGACCGCCTCCTGGGCGCGGACGAAGAACTCGGCGTAGATCTCGCCGAGCACGGCGGCGAAGCAGGCGTCGAGATCGGCGTAGCGGCGGTGGAAGGCGGCCTCGTCGACCCCGGCGCGCTCGAGCAGCTCGTCGAGCTTCAGCTTCTTGATAGCCGCGCTCGACGCAGAGGTCGAGCAACGCCTCACGGAGGCGGCGTGCTTCTTGCGCTGTGGAGTCGGGCATCGCTCTCGACCAGTATGTATCTCACAAGCGGGCACGCGAGCGCCGTGCGGCGAGCAGGGCGCGACTGCCGCGGCCACCGCGGCGCAGGAGGTGGACCGCCAGCGAGGGTCGGGCGAGCGGACCGAGGGCGGCGTAGACGGCGAGCGAGATCGGCTCGCGGCCCGGCCGCCAGGCCTCCTCGTGGACCAGATAGAGCGCTCCCATCGCGGCGAGGATCGCCTCGTGCAGGCGGCCGTCGGGCAGCGCGGCGACGCGCTCGCGGGCGCCGGCGGCGATCGCGCCGCAGCCGCTCGGCGGCGTGCTCGTGCGAGGAGTAGCGGCGCAGGTGGCTGGCGTCCTCGGGGTCCTCGTCGAGGTCGACGAGCGAGTCGAGCAGGGCGTTCAGGCCGCTGGCCCAGGGGAAGTAGGCGGACTCGACCCGGCGGGCGTCGGCTTCGCTCACGCCGGGCGTGGCGGCGAGGGCGAGCAGGGCGCCGACGCAGAGCGAGGAGGCGGCGGCGGCGGCGATCAGCTCCCACCACTCGAAGCCGGGCTCGAGCTCCGACTCGGCGGCGGTGCGCGCCGCCCAATCGTCGAGCTGGTCCTCGACCGGGGCGAAGCGCAGGGCGTGGTTCAGCGCCTGCGATTCGCGGCAGAGGCGCGCCTGGCGCAGGAGGGGCTCGCGGGCGGCCGCGTAGGACGGCAGCTCGCGCGAGCGGCGCGCGGCAGGTCTCGATCAGCTCGCGCAGGTAGCCGCCGTCCTCGCTCGCGGGGGCGTGGGCGTAGTAGTCCTGATGGGCGGCGTCGGGGTCGAGCGCGACCTCGAAGGCACGGTGCAGCTGCAGGCCGTTGGCGAGCGGATCGGCGCTCGGGCGCTCGGAGACGCCGTCGAGGTAGTCGAGCATCAGCTGGTAGGCGACGAGGCTGCGGGCGAGCTCGGCGCGGCGCTCGGCGGGAGCGAGGACGGCGAGCGCGGCGAGGCCCTCGGAGTTGGAGCCCTTGTCGCGGTGGGAGGCGAGCGCGTCGGCGCGCAGCAGCGGGTCGGGGATCGCCTCGGCGCGGGCGAGGAGGCGGCGCTGGGTGGAGCGGGCGGCGGGGAAGACCCCGAACCAGTAGGGGCGGGCGGCGGTGGCGAAGAGCCGGACCGAGCCGCCGCGGGCGGTCCCATTGCGGCTGGAGAGCAGCACGGTGGCGTCGGAGCTCATGACGACCTCTCGCGCGGCGCGCTCATTCGCGCACCTGGCAAAGGCGACGGATCGGCTGGGTCAGGGTCGGCCGCGGAGCGAAGTAGTAGGTGGCGCGGGCGACCGGGACGGAGAGCGCGTTGAAGCGGGGCGGCAGCGGGCAGCGGGCGCTGAGGTAGCTGTGGAGCTCGCCGCCGGCGCGATAGCGGCGCCCGAGGGTGATCTCGAAGGAGCGCAGGCGCGGCCAGCGGCCGAGGGCGCGGCGGACCGGCGAGCGCATCAGAACCCCGTAGGCGCCGGTGGACAGGCGGCGCAGGTAGAAGGGGAGGACGAAGGAGACCGGCGGCGAGGCCGAGTAGGCGTGGACCCAGACGGCGGCGCGGCCGTTGGAGCGGCCGTTGAAGGCGAGGACGCCGGCCCGGGCGGGAATCGGATCGCGCCGGGTTGAGCGGGACTTCGGCGCTGATCTCACCGCGGCCGACCAGCGCCGCGCGGCAGCGGGCGAGCGCCTGGCGCTGGGTGGCGTTGCGCAGGCGAGCGCGAGGAGCAGACGGGCAGCCCGGCCGTATCGAGGCCGCCGCGGGCGCCGAAGGCGAGCTCGATCCGCTGCAGCTGCGGGGGCGGCGCGCCGTCGGTGCCGCGGACGGTGCCGCTGAGCTCGAGGGAGACCGGCGCCGGGCGGTGGCGGGGAAGCTGCCGGGGGGAGATCTTGCCGTCGAAGGAGACGACGACGCCGGCGTCGGCCGATCTGCTCGGCCGCCGCGGGCCCGACCGCGAGGCAGACGGCGGCGAGCAGGAGCGCGACCGCGAGCGACCGCGAGCCTGAGCAGCGAGCGGGCGGCTCATTCGAACCTCGAGGACTTGAAGTTGCAGTAGTTGAAGCCGAAGGAGACGACGACGTTGTTGGCCTTGCTGCCTTCCTGGAAGAACTGGCCGGAGACGCGCTGGAAGCGGGCGACGTCTTCGGCGCGAAGGGCGGCGGCGCTTCGTCCGAGGTAGTCCGTCTCGCGTCCCAGGGCGGCGAACCAGCGGGCGAGCGTGGCCGGTCCGCCGGCGGCCGGGGAACCGTGGAGATCGAGCTGACCGTGTCGGCGAAGATTCGCTTCGCCTTGGCGAACTTGGTCGCGGCGAGCTGGAGCCGTTCGGAGCGGATGTCGGAGCGCATGCCGTGGACGGCGCGCTTGGGTCGCTTCGGAGCCGGGCTTGCAGATCTGCTCGAGCTGGGCGACGTATTCGGGGCGGGTCGGAGCTTCCGCGGCGGCCGAGACCGCGGTGGCGACGGTCAGCGCAAGCAGAGCACGGCGCCCAGCGTGGCCGATGCCGGCCTCGAGCGACTCATCAGCCCGCCGCCTCGGCGGTTCTCGGCACCGGCCGGCCGGCGGCGCCGGGCAAGCAGGCGGTCGAGCCAGGCGGGCGTGCGCCAGACCCGCTCGCCGATCAGCAGCATCAGCGCCGGCAGGAGGACGATGCGGACGACGGTCGCGTCGAGCAGGATCGCGACGGTGAGGCCGAGGCCCATCTGGCTGACGGTGGCGACCGGGGCGATCGCGAAGGAGGCGAAGACGGCGGCCATGATCGCCGCGGCGCCGGTGATCACCCCGGCGGTCTTGTCGAGCCCGAACTTGATCGCCGCGGCGTTGTCGCCGTGCTCGCGGTAGCTCTCGCGCATGCGGGCGAGGAGGAAGACCGCGTAGTCGATCGAGAGGCCGAAGGTGACGCCGAAGATCGCCGCGGCGCCGACCGTGTCGATATAGGGATGGCCGCCGAGCGGGTAGCCGGCGGGGATCTTGCAGGCGAGGGTGACGACGCCGATCGCGGCGCCGACCGAGAGCAGGTTGAGGCCGACGGCGAGGGCGGCGAGCAGCGGCGCGCGCAGCAGGGCGAGGAGCATCAGGAAGGTGATCAGGACGATCGAGCCGACGACGAACGGCAGGCGCGATTTGGTCGCCGCGCCGTAGTCGTTGAGGACGGCGGCGCCGCCGCTGAGCCCGGCGCTGAAGCCGGGGCGCTGGTCGATCGCGGCGGCGAGCGACTCGCAGGCGCGAGTCGAGGCGGCGCGAGCCCGGCGTGTTGAAGCCGGAGTCGGGGACGATCAGGTAGCGGGCGGCGGTGCCGCCGCCGGAGACGTCGATCACCTCGGCGGCGAGCGAGCGCCGGGTCGGGTCGGCGCCGTCGATCGCGGCGACGGCGAGATAGCCGGAGTCGAAGAGCCGCGGCGAGAGGCGGTGGAGACGGGCGAGCCGGCGCTGCGAGCGGGTCGGCGCGCGCGGCGACGCGCTCGCCCGCCCTGTCCAGGCCCTGCTGCAGCGGGTAGGCGCGGCGCGAGCCTTCGGCGAGGCCGCCGCTGAGGGTTTCGGCGCCGCCCCGCAGTTCGCCGAGGCCGCCGGCGAGGCGTTCGGCGCCGCGAGCCGAGTTCCCGCAGGCCGCCGCTCAGCCGCTGCGGCTTCGGCGGCGAGGCGGGCCGAGCCGCCGTGCAGGCGCTTGCCGCCGGCAGTAGAGCTTGCCGAGGCCGCCGTTCGAGGAGCCGGGCCTGGGCGCGCAGGCGGGCGAGTTCTTCGCGGTTGGTGGCGAGGACGGAGGCGAGGACTTCGGCTTCGTGGGCGGCGGCGCCGAGCGAGGGATCGGCGGCGGCCTGGGCTTGCAGGCGGGCGGCGAGCTGGCGGGCCCGGCCGAGGCCCTGGGCGCTGAGGTTGGGCAGCAGGGTGCCGAGGCCGAGCGAGATGTTGTAGGCGGTGGCCGAGGCGATCGCGCTGGCCCGCGGCGAGTTGCCGCGAGCCCGAGGCGAGGCGTTCGAGCGCGCCGGTGGCGCGCTCGCCGCCCTCGCCGGCGCTGGTCGAGGCCGCCGGCGAGCAGTTCGGCGCCTTCCCCGGCGCGGGCCGAGCCTTCGCCGAGCAGGCCGCCGCCGCGCGAGGCTTCGCCGAGGCCGCCGCGGATCTCGGAGACCGCGCCCGAGGCCCGGCGCAGGCGCGGGCCGAGGCGGGTCAGCTCGGCGGCCGAGGAGGAGCCGCCGGGCTCGAGCTCGGCGCCGAGCGAGCGCAGCGGGCGGGCGGCGGCGGCGATCGCGGCGGGGCCGATCACCGCCTTGACGCCGGCGAGCGCCTCGATGCGGCGCTGGGTCGCGGTCAGGAAGGCGAGCCGCGGCGGGCGGTGAGCGGGCCGTGCCGCGCGGCGACGGTGAGGATGAAGGGGGCCTGCCAGCCGGGCCCGACGGCGGCGGAGATCGTTTCGGAGTCCTGGCGCGCGGCGCTCGAGGGAGAGAGCTCGTCGACCCCGGGCGAGCCGGTGTCGAAGGCGAGGGCGGGCGCGGCGAGCAGCAGCAGCGGCACGACGATCGCGACGGTGGCGAAGGCGGGGCGGCGCAGGGCCGCCGCGGCGGCGGCGGCGACGCGCGAGCCCGAGCCGGGGCGGGAGCGGCCGATCTGGCCGGCGTTGATCCGCGGGCCGAGCAGGGTGAGCAGGGCGGGCAGCGCGGCCCAGGCGATCAGCACGGCGATCGCGGTGACGACGGCGAGGGCGGCGGCGAGCGAGACCAGCAGGCGAGCCGGGCTGGAAGAAGGCGGAGAGGAAGATCGAGAAGAAGAGGGTGGCGCCGGCGATCGCGGTGGTGCGCCCGGCGCTGCGGCGGGTCGACCGCGGCGGCGCGGTGCGGGGCGCGGCCGGCGGCGAGCTCCTCGCGGAAGCGGGAGACGATCAGCAGCGAGTAGTCGACGCCGAGGGCGAGGCCCATCATCGTGCAGACGACCAGCGAGAGGGCGTCGATCGGCATCAGCGAGGTGAGGAAGACGAGGACGCCGCGGCCGGCGAGGACGGTCATCGCGCCGAAGGCGAGCGGGATCAGCGCCGCGAGCGACCGAGCGGAAGACGAGCAGCAGGACGAGCAGCAGCAGCGGCGCGGCGAGCAGCTCGGCGCGCTCGGCGGCGGAGAGCGATTCGTGCTGCAGGGCGCGGGAGATCGTCGCGAAGCCGGACTGGGTCGCGCGCACCGGCGGGTGGACGTGGGCGGCGAGGGTGTCTTCGAGCTGGGGAACCGTGTCGCGCATCGCCTCGGCCAGCGGGACGTGGAAGTCGAGCAGGAGCAGGGCGCGCGAGCGCTGCCCCGGCGGCCGTGCCGGCGGTCGGTGCGGGCAGCTTGCGGGCGGCGGGGGCGGGATCCCAGGGCGAGATCACGGTCAGGGTCGGGTCGCGGCGCAGGACGGCGGCGAGGCGGCGGCCCTGGCGCTCGAGCGCGCCGGCGGGCCCGCGCAGCAGGACCGCGAAGGGCGAGGAGTCGCCGAAGCGCGCGCGGGCGAGCGCTTCGCCGCGGGCCGAGGGGGTGCCGTCGATCGCCAGCGAGGTCGGCCGCAGATGGTCCTCGACGCCGAGACCGATCAGGCCGAGGACGACGACCACGACGAGGGTCACGGCGAGGATCGCGACCGCACGGCGGCGCGCCGAGCCAGGCTCAGGGCTGGAGCGGCGATCGGGCCGGCCTCTGCTCAGCGGGCAGCCAGGCAGGAGCGGATGGCGAGCGCGCGCCAGCAGTGCCTCGTGATCGCTTCGAGGGCAGTCTCTCATCGCTCCTGCTCGGTCCCGTTCGAACGCAGCGATGAAAGCATAGGGTGACCGGAAAGGCAAGGATGGTTTTCTGGAGAGGAGCGGGACTTGCGCCGCTTCAGCAGTGACCGCGAAGGCGCAGCAGGGGTCGCAGCCGGCGCTGCTTGCCGTTGTGGGCGCTGAGGCTGACCGTGGCGCGACGGGGTCGGGCGCAGAGCGCTTCGCTGTTGACGAAGATGCCGCGGCGCCCGCCGGCGAGCGTGACGACGGCCTTGGTGAGCGGGACGTCGGGGAGGGCGGGGAAGCTGATGCGCAGGCGCCCGCCGGGAGCGCGGCGGTGCGGCCGTGGAGGAGGAAGTGGAGCCCCCCGCCGCGGAGGTCGACGAGCAGATCGGGGAGGCGATGGCTCGGGGCGCGCAGGTAGACCTGGCCCTCGAGGGGGCGATCGAGGAGCGGGCTCCAGAGACGCGCGTAGCCGGCCCGAGAGGCACGAGGACAGCGCTCGGCAGGCAGCTGTCGCGCGCAGAGGGCGCGGAGGTGCCGTGATGTCGAGCAGCTCGCCGTCCGGCAGGGTGAGGGTTGCGGCGGCAATGCCGGCTTCGTCGGCGCCGGAGCGCAGGACGGCGCGCAGAGCAGGGTGGCCGTTGCGGGCGAGGCCGCCGGAGAGGGAAAGGGCGAGGCTGGGCCTGAAGCCGAGCGCTTTGCAGTTGCCGCCTGGAAGTGGCTGGTCGGGCTGGAGCTGGCGCCGTCGGTGCTGTGGATGGTGGTTTCCACCGCCAGCGGCGTCGCAGTTGGTCGGGTTGCAGGGTGAAGTCCGGGCGGTCGAGCCTGACGTCGATCGAGCGCAGCCGCAGCGGCACGCCGTCGAGGATCTTCGGGAAGGGATCGGAGACGACGTGGCCCTGGGCGGTTTCGGGGTTGATGAAGAGGGCGTTTCTGATGACCACGGTGCCGAGGTCGAAGGGGCCGGCCACCGCCGGGGTGATGACCGCCACCGACAGCGGGGCGCCTTTGTAGGGGCCGGCGAGGTAGGCGTTGCCGTGGGCGTAGAAGGGGTCGGTGCCCGGGCCGGCGCCGACGGTGACCGAGCCGATCCGGGAGGCGGCGGGCAGGATGGGGATGGCCTGCTCGGCGGTGCCGCTCTTGGCGGCGGCGGCCGCCAGTGCGGCCTCGGAGCAGTAGGGGACGCCGATGAACTTGGCGGCGAGGCCCTTGGGCAGGGTCGCTTCCAAGGAGCTCAGTTCCTGTTCGCCGTCGGCGCGGGCGATGTGGAGGGTGAAGGGGCTGGCGGCGCCGGCGGCGCTGTTCGGTGCCGGCGCTCAGCGTCGGGGCGAAGGGGCGGGTTGCCGGGCTGAGCGGGCAGGCGGTGCCGTTCGGGCCCGAGCCGACGTTGAAGCTCGCCGTCGGATGGGCGTCGGGGGTTTCCGGCGTCGACCAGGGGACGAGGTCGGTGGTCGTTTCGAAGCTGCCGCAGCTGGTCGGGCTCGCCAGCGGCGCCCGCGGGCCTTCCTTGAGGTTGACTGTGATGTGGCTGGAGGGCAGCTGCGGGTTTTCGGTGAAGATCGGCGGTCAGCTGGCCGGTGTTGGGGTCGGCGGTGGCGACGCCGGGGAGCTTGAAGTTGATCCCCGGCGCCTGCGTTTTCGAGCTGGATCAGGAGGCGGAACTTGCCGTCCTGGTTGCCGCCGCCGACCGGCAGGTCGCCGGGGTGGGGCTTCAGCAGGTAGACGTTGCCGGGGATCGGTTCGGGGCCGATGACGTGGTCGTCGACCGGGTCGCGCAGGGCCAGCAGCGGCGAGGTGGCGACGGCGGTGCCGATCATCGAGGAGTCGGGGCAGGTGACCGGCTTGGTGTTGTCGTAGTGGACCTGGTCGCCGGCGGGGTCGGAGGCCTGGTCAGAGCAGGCGCCGAGGCCGTCGGCCGAGGAGGGCGAGATGCTGAGGCCGGCGGGGAGCTTGACGGTGATGTCTTTGGGCTCCGGGGCCTGGGGGGTTTCGGGTTCGATTTCGGTTTCGAGGTTGGTCGGGTCGTTGGACTGCGGGAAGTTGAAGTCGACCGCGAGGCCCGAGGGCGAATCGGCCTGGACCGGGCCGCCGCCGGGCTGCAGCGGTTTGGTCGCGATCGTGATCGCGTCGAACTGGGAGGCGAGGAGCGGGTTGTCGCAGCCGGTGACCGGCGGGAGGCGGTCGCTGGCGGTCAGCCAGTCGGGGTCGGCGAGGTCGGGGAGGCCGCCGGCGGTGTAGGTGCCGGCGTTTTCCCAGGAGTCGGCGGCGAGCTTCCAGGTCGGTTCGGCTTCGGAGCAGTTGACGGGGTTGGAGAGGAAGGGGGCGCCGGTCGAGCGCCGACGGAGGGTTGCACGGGGCGGCTTCGGTGGATTCCGGGGCGCCGTAGGAGCAGAAGATGGTGTCGAAGGTCACGACTTCGACGAGGTGGCGAGTTATGGGAGCCGAGCGTCAGGCCGTAGGATTCGGTGCGGGGCAGCGGGACCACCGAGAGGATCGTGATCGTGGTCCCGACCCTGAACGCGAACTGGGCCGGGTAGCCGCGTTCGGTGACCATGTTGTAGAGCGGTCGCGGCGTGCTGCTCATTGGGGCCCGTGTCCGCCGAGGATGCGAGGGATGGCGGTACCGACCCGGGAGCCCGGCGGGCAAGAAGTTGGCGTCCGGATCATGAGCGGGTCTCCGATGTCCGCGATCGGGCAGCGGGCGGCGGCGGCGGGGTTGCCGATGAAGCCGGGCTCGAGGGTGACGGTGGCGTCCTTGAGTTCTTCTTCGGGTAGCGGTAGCGGGCTCCTCGCGTGATTTGAGAATTCAAACGCGGTCCGGTTCTGGAACGGGTGGCCGCCGGCCTGGGTGTAGTCGGCTTCGGCTTCGTCGGTGGTGCGGGAGGTGAAGGATTCGATGGACCACGGGAGCGGGCAGGCGGGTCAACGATCGGGGTCAGATCAGTGGCCGATGCGCTGAGCGCGACGCCGCCACCGGAGAGCGATGGCCGTGTTGGTGAGCGGTCGGGCGCGGTTTCGGAGACGCCGACGGCTATAGCCACCGGCGTAAGCGATTCACCCTGAGCCAAGCGACCGGTGCACGTGCAGATGAGTGGGGCGCCGGCGGTCGCGGCTTCGCCGTTGCACCTCGCGGTCAAGATCGAGGTCGGCACACCGGGCGCTCCCCATGGACGCCCTGGGACGCCGAAAGCTCAGTCCCGCCGGCAGGGTGTCGGTTACCGTGAATGGGCCGCTGGTGGGAGCGTCGCCCGTATTGGCGATGCGTGAGCGGTGTAGGTGTTGCCCTGGTGCGCTGGAAGGGTTCGGGGCCGTGGCTGATCGCAAGCGTGAATTCGGGGCCGGCGGCGCTCGAGGCGGCGGGGAGCACAAGGGCAGCGGCCAAGCACCAGGCAGACAGCGCCGAGTAGCACACCTGGCGCTGTTCACTCGCGGCTGCGAAAGGCGTCAGATTGGAAATGAACGACGCGATGCTGAAGCGATGGAACGAGGCCACGTTGCCAGTCTCCTTGGTCACGGTGGAAGTGGTTGATCGGCTCTCTGACCGGTGTTCACTTTCCACCTCCCTGCTTATGACTGGCTTTCTGGGTGCCCCCTTCCCTCGCTGACGCACACCTCCGGCGCCGGCGGGCACACTTGCTTCGGACTGCTGCGTCCTAGGTCGGCCCCCGCAGCCCCGCTGCGCGGGCCATACTGCCTCCTTGCGCGATCACCTAGCCGGTGTCGGAATCGTAGCGCTAGACGTCCTTGGCGTTGTCGGTATCGACAGGCAGGAGCGGAATGGCGGTGTCGAGAGCCGGGTAGCGACCCTCGCCAGGGAGAGTCGGGTCCACGCGCTGCCGGCGCCCGAGGATGAAGGCGCCGAGCAGTTGATCGAGGGGCGCTAGAGCCCCGCCCCCTCACCAGCTCGGAACCAACAGGCTCGCCTTGTGGCGCTTTGCGGAGCGCTTTGCCTTCTTGCTCTTCTTGCAGCTGGTCTTCAGCGCCGTTTCGAAGTTGTTGGTCAGCCCGTTCTGGGCGGTCATCTGACACCGCCGCCTTGCCGATCGCCTGCTGCAGAGGTTCTTGGAGTTTTCGAGCAGCCCCTTCTTGCCGCCTTTGAGCGATAAGGACGAATTTGGTCACCGGGGCGTCGGGGACGCTGAGGAAGCGGGTCCTGACCCGGCTTTCTTCGGAGCCTTTCTTGTGGACGGCGTCGATGAAGCCGACCAGGTCGACGTGGATCTGGCCGTTGAGGTCAGCGACCAGGTCGGGGAGTTCTCGTTCGCCGCCGTTGGAGCGGAAGTAGACCGGGCCTTCGAGGGGCTTTTCGAGCAGCGGCGTGTAGGCGACGGCGGTGCCGAGGATCGAGCAGGCCGGGCAGGCATTGGCCGCGTACTGGGGCCTGGTGCAGGGGTTGTTGATGTTGGCGTTGTCGATGAACTCCGAGGAGGGCAGGAGCACCGAGGTGGAGGCGATGTTGGCGTGCGCCGCCTTGGGGTAGGTCAGGGTCGCGGTCAGGGCCGGGTTGTCGGAGCGCTTGGTGCCGCCTTTCAGCGTCAGCTGCAGGGCCGGTTTGAAGGAGAGCGCTTTGCAGTTGGACGCCTGGAAGTGGTTGGTCGGGCTGGAGCTGGCGCCGTCGGTGCGGTGAGGGTGGCTTCGACCGCCAGCGGCGAGCAGTTGGTCGGGTTGAGGGTGAAGTTCGGCCGGTCGAGGCGGACGTCGATCGAGCGCAGTCGCAGCGGGACGCCGTCGAGGATCCGCGGCAGCGGATCGGAGACGACGTGGCCCTGGGCGGTTTCGGGGTTGATGAAGAGGGCGTTTCTGATCACCACGGTGCCGAGGTCGAAGGGCCCGGCAACCGCTGGGGTGATGACCGCCACCGACAGCGGGGCGCCTTTGTAGGGGCCGGCGAGGTAGGCGGAGCCGTGGGCGTAGAAGGGGTCGGAGCCGGGGCCGGCGCCGACCGTGACCGAGCCGATCCGCGAGGCGGCGGGGCAGGTCGGGTTGGCCTGCTCGGCGGCGCCGGGCGGGTGGCGGCGGTCGCCAGGGCCGCCTCAGAGCAGTAGGGGACGCCGATGAACTTGGCGGCCAGGCCCTTGGGCAGGGTCGCTTCCAAGGAGCTCAGTTCCTGTTCGCCGTCGTGCGCGGGCGATGTGGAGGGTGAAGGGGCTGGCGGCTGGCCGGCGGCGCTGATTCGGTGCCGGCGCTGACGATCGCCGGGGCGAAGGGGCGGGCTTGCCGGGCTGGCCGGGCAGGCGGTGCCGTTCGGACCCGAGCCGACGTTGAAGCTGGCCGTCGGATGGGCGTCGGGGGTTTCCGGCGTGCGACCAGGGGACCAGGTCTGAGGTCGTCTCGAAGCTGCCGCAGCTGGTCGGGCTGGCCAGCGGTGCTCGCGGGCCTTCCTTGAGGTTGACGGTCGAGGCTGCTGGAGGGCAGCTGCGGGTTTTCGGTGAAGATCGGTGGTCAGCTGGCCGGTGTTGGGGTCGGCGGTGGCCACTCCCGGGAGCTTGAAGTTGACCCCGGCGCCTTCGTTCTCGAGCTGGATCAGGAGGCGGAACTTGCCGCCCTGGTTGCCGCCGCCGATCGGCAGGTCGCCGGGGTGGGGCTTCAGCAGGTAGACGGTGCCGTCGATCGGTTCGGGGCCGATCAC
The DNA here is from genome assembly GCA_963739875.1 of uncultured Solirubrobacterales bacterium. GTDB lineage: Bacteria > Actinomycetota > Thermoleophilia > Solirubrobacterales > 70-9 > VAYN01. The sequence goes on along the minus strand of CAVUCD010000009.1, from coordinate 99,124 downwards.
GTGGTCGTCGATCGGGTCGCGGAGGGCGAGCAGCGGCGAGGTGGCGACGGCGGTGCCGATTATCGAAGAGTCCGGGCAGGTGACCGGTTTGGTGCTGTCGTAGTGGACCTGGTCGCCCGCCGGGTCGGAGGCCTGGTCGGAGCAGGCGCCGAGGCCGTCGGCCGAGGAGGGCGAGATGCTGAGCCCGGCGGGGAGCTTGACGGTGATGTCTTTGGGCTCCGGTGCCTGGGGGGTTTCGGGTTCGACTTCGGTTTCGAGGTTGGTCGGGTCGTTTGACTGCGGGAAGTTGAAGTCGATCGCGAGGCCCGAGGGCTGGTCGGCCTGGACCGGGCCGCCGCCGGGCTGCAGCGGTTTGGTCGCCGATCGTGATCGCGTCGAACTGGGAGGCGAGGAGCGGGTTGTCGCAGCCGGTGACCGGCGGCGCCGGTTCGCTGGCGGTCAGCCAGGCGGGGTCGGCGAGGTCGGGGAGGCCGCCTGGCGGTGTAGGTGCCGGCGTTTTCCCAGGAGTCGGCGGCGAGCTTCCAGGTCGGTTCGGCTTCGGAGCAGTCGACGGGGTTGGAGAGGAAGGGGGCGCCGGTCGAAGCCGAGGAGGGGTTGCACGGGGCGGCTTCGGCGGATTCCGGGGCGCCGTAGGAGCAGAAGACGGTGTCGAAGGACACGACATCGATCAATGGTGGCGAGTTATGGGAGCCGAGCGTCAGGCCGTAGGACTTCGCTGCGGGGCAGCGGGACCACCGAGAGGATCGTCAGCGTGGGCCCGACCCTGAACGCGAACTGGGCCGGGTAGCCGCGTTCGGTGACCATGTTGTAGAGAGGTCGCGGGGCGTGCTGCCATTGGGGCCGACGTTGTTCCCGCCGAGGATACGAGGGAAGGCGGTACCGACCCGGGAGTCCGGCGGGCAAGAAGTTGGCGTCCGGATATGAGCGGGTCTCCGATGTCCTCGATCGGGCAGCGGGCGGCGGCGGCGGGGTTGCCGATGAAGCCGGGCTCGAGGGTGACGGTGGCGTCCTTGAGTTCTTCATTCGGGTAGTGGTAGCGGGGCTTCCTCGTGATTTGAGAATTCAAAGGCGGTCCTGTTCTGAAACGGGTGGCCGCCGGCCCGGGTGTAGTCGGTTTCGGCTTCGTCGGTGGTGCGGGAGGTGAAGGAGTGGATGACCCACGGGGCGAGCAGGCGGGTCAACGACCGGGGTCTGATCAGTGGCCGAGGCGCTGAGCGCGACGCCGCCGCCGGAGAGCGTAGCCGTGTTGGTGAACGTGTCGGGTGCAGACCCCGAGACGCCGACGGAGATAGCCACCGGCGTACAGCGATTCACGTCTGCGCCAGGGGATCGGCTGAATTCGTGCAGATGAGTGGGGTGGCGATGGTCCCGGCTTCGCCGTGCACAACGAGTCAAGATCGAGGTCGGCACTCCGGGCGCCCCCCGTTGCGCCCTGGGAAACACCGAAAAGACTCATTCCCGCCGGCAGGGTGTCGGTGACCGTGATCGGGCCGCTGGTGGGGGCAGTCGCCCGTGTTGGTGATGGTGAGGGTGTAGGTCGTTTGCCCGCTCTTGAAAGTTCGGGCCGTGGCTGATCGCGAGCGTGAATTCGGGGCCGGCGGCGAACGCAGGGGCCGCGAGCAGGAGCATGCCCACGAGCACGGCGGCCAGGATGGCGCGCACGGGCGAGCTTGCCGGGGTGGCAGAGGCGATCTGCGATGCCGCGGAACGAGGTCACGGTGGTGGTCTCCTTGCGTCACGGGGAAATGGTCGTTCGGCTTGCGGAGGCGGGAGATCACTTGGCACCTCCGCGGTTCTTGCTGGCTTGCTTGGCCTTGGTGCTTTCTTGGCCTTCTTGTGGTGTTTTTTGGGCTTCTTGACAGCACTTGCCGTGCCTTTGTGGACCTTGCCTTTGGGGCAGGACTTGGGCTGAGGTTGGCTTGCCGGGGCCGGCCTGGTCTGGCGGGGGACTTGCGGAGTGGCGCGGCGGGTTGGCGCCGGGCTGGCAGGCTTCGCCCGCGCAGCCTTCCTGGTGCTGGGGGAAGCCGCCGTCGATGCGGACGTCGTAGACGTCACTTGACGGCGTCGACGTCGGTCGGAGTCAATCGGGCGGCGGTCTGGACGTAGATGTCCTGACCGGAGCCGTCGATGGAGACCCGGGCTGGCTGAGGTGAGCTCCCGTCCGAGCCGGCAATCATAGGTCCCACCGAGCCGAGGACGTGGCCGTCGCTCCAGAGGTAGGCGTCGGGTTCGCCGTTGCCGTCGAGGGGGGAGAGCGCCTCTTTGGTGACGAAGACGATCAGCTGGCCGTTGTCTGAGATGGCGGGGCCGGTGTTGAGGCCATCTGGTCTGCTCGAGGCAGGCGTCGAATTGCGCCGTTGCCGCCGGCTCCGGAGACGCCGGTCGAGACGCGAACCATTTCGCCGGTAACGGCGTCGTAGCGATAGATGTCGATGGAGTTGTCGGTATCGGTGGAGACGAGCTGGCCGCGGGTCTGGAGGACCAGGTAGCGCCCGTCGGGCGTGGTGCTGGGCCTCGAGGGACGCCGCTCGGGGAGCCTGGCGACGAACGTCGTCTGCCCGTCCGGGTGGGCGGCGTCGGTGCGCCAGACGTAGAGGTTGTCGTCGCCTGCCACGGCTTCTTCTTCGAGGGCGTCTTCGTTGTCGGCGAGGACGCCTTTGGCGGTGAAGTAGGCGGTGGAGCCGTCTTCGGAGATCGCTGAGGACCTGCTTGCACATTGGCTTGCCGGCGCTGCCGGCAGAGACCTCGTGCAGGGCCGAACACGGATTGGCCGTGCCGACCGGAGCCTGCGGGGTGGTGGGGATGTCGCAGGCGTAGAGGTCGTTGGTTTCGTCGGTGTCGCCGTTGACGAGCTGCTGGGTGGTGGTGAAGTAGACGCGGGAACCGTCTTTGGCGGCGCCCTGGAAGTGGGGTTCGGCGGGGGCGTTGCAGTCGACGCGGGTGCAGAGCGAGGCGGAGACGTCGTAGCTGGTGGTGCCTTCGACGCGGGCCCAGATTTCGTTGGCGGGCGGGTTGACGCCGCCGCAGCCGCCGCTCCGGCGACGACGATCACGCGCCCATCGGCGGAGACCGCGTTCGCTTCCGCCGACAAAGCTCCATCCGATTGCCGGATGCAGTCAGGACGCGATCGGTTCGCCGGAGTTGTCGAGATCGACGCGACGGGGCAGATCGTTGCCGGTACCGACGAATTCATAGACGCCCGGGCCCCAGAAGGTCGTCAGAATCCTCAGCGACGTCGACGTGGAAACGACCAGATGCGAGAGGTCAGCTGAACCGAGAACACGTATCGAATTCGCAGTAGCCGCAACGGGGTCTCCGAGGCCGATCAGTTCGAAGCTGCCGTCGGGGCCCGGCGGAGATACGACGGCCCATGGAACTCACCTTTCCTGAGCAGCGGCCCAGATCGAGGAGAGGAGATCCGAGGACCAGGCCAGAGTCGACCCGCCGCCGTGAGTGTCTCCGTTTCGCATATTCGGGGGCGGATTTCAGCGACCCGGTGGGCCCATTGAGATTGGGGATGGTTTCCCAGCCGGTGGCGGTCCGGGTGGCGACGTAGATACTGTTCGCCGATACCTGCCTCGACCTGAACCGGCGAGATTTGCGCGTGTGAACATATAGAGACCGCATCGCCGCCGTTGAAGTATCTGATAGTTCCGCGCCGTTGCCTTCCTTGTTGGGATAGGTGACCATCTCGTAGGCGCGGCATTCGGGCAGGCCGAGTGGAGAGGTTTTCTTCGCGCAGCTGTTCGTTGGGGCAGGGCGGTCCTTTGGGGGAGAGGGTGGGAATGAAGATGCGGTCAGAAGTCGATTCGGTGCCCGCCGCATTGGTGGCGAAGATGCGGAAATGGTAGGTGGCGCCGATCGTCAGGTTTTCGAGGTGGGCTTCGATCGAGACCGGGTGATTGTTGCCACCCTCGGTGGTGGTCGAGACGCTGACCCCACCGCCACCGCCGCCGCCGAGGGGCGTGGTGCCGTTCGAGGACTTGAGCGGCTCGACGTTGGTGCCGGCGAGGGCGCCGGCGAAGGTGACGACGTAGGCCTGGGGCGTGCCGGTCACGTTGACCCCGGACGACCCGATCTTCGGCAGGGCCCTCAGCGCTGCCTGCACCGCCGCGGGCGTCGCGTTGTAGGCGAGGTCGGCGGTCGTCTGGCCGCGGAAGGAGAGTTTGAACTGGCCTTCGCCGGCGTCGACGTTCACCTGCTGGACCTCGTCGGGTCCCGAGGGGTTCGGGCAGGCAGGGGGCGTTGTAGGTGTTCGGATAGGTGGCTCGTCGTGCCGTATTCGAACTTGCAGCTGGTGACCTTGGAGTTGTTGGAGTTGACGATGCCTTCGATGAAGTAGCCGCCTTCGCCGTCGGAGCCGCCGGGGGCCGATTCGATCGAGGGCTTGACCAGCGGGGTTTCGAAGGTCTGGATCGCGTTTCGACGGTGTCGAAGCCGTTGTGGGCGATCAGCTTGACTTCGTAGTAGGTGTGGGGCTGGAGGCGGATGACGTTGGCGGAGATCGTCTGGCTGCCTTCTTCGGCGGTGACGGTGCCGGAGAGCCCGCGCTGGGGCCGGGCATTCGGGGGTGCATTCGAAGTGCCATTCGGTTTTGTAGGCGGCTTTGGCGTTCGTCGTTGAGCGGGCCGGCCGGGGCGTGGGTGTCGACGGTGGCGGAGAAGTGGGCGCTGGTGGCGGTGACGGCGGTGACCGGGTCGAAGGGTGGCGCTGGGGGCGGCGAGGTGCCTTTGGTGGTGAATTCGACGTAGGGTTCGGTGAGTGTCACGAGAAATCGTTCGTAGTTCGTGGCGCACGAGGCGGAGCGTAGTAGGTGGTCCCGGGCTGGAGTCCTGTCGATCGTTCCGCCGATCGGTACCGGCGGTTTCTGTCGCGTGCTGTAGAAGCCTCGCCGCGACACTCGAATCCGTCCAACTGGCGGGGTTGCCAGGTTCCGTGCTGTATTGGAAGCGACCATTCCATGAAGTTGGCATTGCTGGGGTCGCCGCCTTCGGGATTGACCGTGCCCGTGACGTGGGCGGTGGTGTAGCCGGCGTCGGTGACCGGGTCGAGCGTGAAGACGGGGAGCATGGCCGGCGAGCGTGGTGAAGGTGTCGGCGGCGTCTTTGGAGCGGTGCCGCCGCCGTTTTCGGCGGTGAGGCGCAGGTGGTAGGTGGTGTCGGGTTCGAGCCCGAGAGTTCTGCGCCGATGCCCTTGGGCTGATTCGTCGGCGGGTCGTTCAGGGCTTCAAAGGCGCTGGCGCCGGTGGTCAGCGTGGTGACGTTCGCCGTACCGGCGAGGGGAATCTGGTGCCGCTTCGTTGCGACGATCTGATCGACGTCCTTTTCGGCGAGGCCACCGACGAAGGTGATCCGGTACGGCGTGCTGCCGGCTCCATCGCCGGGACCGCCGCTGACCACGACGTCGACCCCCATGCCCCGGAGCGCGTCCTGAACTTCTCCGGCGGTGGCGTTGAATGGGAGGTCGGCAGTGGTCTGGCCGCCGTAGGTGAGACGGAACTGGCCGGCGGTCGCGGCGATGGTCAGCGACTGGACCTCGTTGGGACCGAGCGCAGGGGGCCTGGCCGGCGTTTTCGAAGCCGTGTTCGGTGAACTGCTCGTCGGTGACGTATTCGAAGCGGCAGCTGACGTCGAGGGCGGGGTCGGCGCCGGCGGGGCGTTGGACTTCGCCGGAGAATTTGGCTGCGCGCGTTGCGCTTGCCGACGTTCGGTGGCGTCGTTGGTGGCGATGACGGTCGGTGGTCGGCCACTTTGGCGCTGGTGGTGAAGGGGGCGGCCGCTTCTTTGGTGGCCGCGCCGGGGGCGGCGTTTTCGGCGGCCAGTCGCAGGTGGTAGGTCGTGCTGGGGCTGAGACCGGTGAGGGGGGCGGTGACTTCGGTTTCGCCGTTGGGCGTGGTGAACGGGGTCGCCGGTTCGCAGGGGACCGCGGTTGCGCCTGCGAAGCCGGTGGCGGTGAACTGGGCGTCGGTGACGTATTCGAAGCGGCAGGCGCTGACGTCGAAGGCGGGATCGGCGTTGGCCGGGCGTTTGACCTTGCCGGTCGCCGTGGCCGAGGTGGAGAAGACCTGGGAGGCGGCGACGGTGCCGGGGAAGGTCGGCGGGTCGACGGCGAGGGTGGTGAAGGAGGGGTAGGGCGCCGTGGCGGGCGAGGTCGCTTCGGGTGCACCAAAGCCGGCTACCGAGAGCCGGACGAAGTATTTGGTGCCGCCTTTGGGGACGTTGATGGTCCCCTGCACGGTGTCGACTGGTGACAGGGCTGGAGAGAAATTCGCTCAGGCCTGCGCTCCAGGGACCCGATTCGGAGGTGGAGTATTCGAAGGTGTAGGACCTTGAAGGATGTCGGAGGTCGTGATTTTGCCGGTGACGTGGGCGGAGGTGTAGGAGACGTCGGAGATCGGTGCCCATTTCGCGCGGTGGCGGCGGCGCTGGCGGGGGCGGCGGTGATCGCGAAGGCGGCGATCGCCAGGGCGAGGACGGCGAGGGTGGCGCGGAGGCGACCGGCTCGAGCGCGCACCACTCCCTTTGGCATCGCTGGAGGCACCACGGGTGGCGAGGGCACGGCGGAGGAGGCCGCGGCTGTTGCCGCCGGCCTCGGTCGATCCCGCGGACGATGCCTTCGCGTGGTGCGTCACTAGTTGGCTCCTTGGTCGGTGACGTGGTGGTGGAAGTTGGGGAGGCGGTCGACCCGAGGTGGTCGGTCGTCCGAAGCGAGCAGGCGCGGGCAACCCAAGCCAGAGAGCTGGGAAATAGCCCGAGGCGGTGAGGGTCGCCCGCGCTGCCGTATGCGTTCACTGCTTTGGCGCCTCCGGCAAAGACCGGTAGGCAGCTTGGCGTCGTCCGCCAGGGGCTGGTGGACGAGCCAAGTTGAGAGCAGCCGCGGACGGCCGAAGCCTCGGGGCCGGGAAAAACCCCGAGGCGCTGGGGGCCGTCCGCGCTGCTCGTGGAGAGCCCTTCAGGGGAAGGGGCCTCCGGTGCGCCGTCAGCCAGGGAGGTAAGACGGACGCAGGTTGGAAGTTCGGTCGCCGGTCGCGGCGGCGCGGGATCGGCGCCGGCGTGGTCGATTGCCCAAGCGGAGGCCAGAAGCGGCTCTTGTGCTGCGGCGCGTGGCGCCTGTGTCCTTCACGATTTTTCTCCTCCGAACCGCCGTCTAACCCAGTCCCGGGTGTCGGTGGCTCAGTTACCTGTTAGGAACTCCCTACCGGCCCTCCCTGGGCTCAGCCGTTACAGCGAAGCAGATTGCGAGCCAGAGTGCAAGCTAGCTTTTCTGAAGGTAAGTTCTGTGTAAGAACAGTGGCCTATTCGGATTTGGCGCAGGCGAGAAGCGGGACTGGCGGGGAGAGCCAGAAAGCCTGCGTGGGAGCGGGTTCGGGAGCGCAGAGCCGGCGGACGCGGGGCTACTGAAATCGGCGCGACTCGGCGGCGAGGGCGGCCGCGCGCTCGGCCCCGAGGTAGGGGCTGAGGGTGAAGTCGGTGAGGTCCGGCAGCAGGTCGGGCAGCTTCTCCGTCTGGCCGGCGATGATCGAGCGGGTGGCGAGCGAGACGGCGCCGCCGATGATCGAGCTCTCGGTTTCGGGCAGCAGCGAGTCGGGGTCGGCGAGCTCGGATCTGCCGCGGGCGAGAGCCGGGACGCAGGCGAGGACGGCCTCGCGGAAGCCGATCGCGATGGTCGGAGTGGCGCTGACCGACTCGAGCAGGCAGAGGCGGGCGAGGTCGGGTTCGGCGGCGAAGAAGTCGAGGGCCGCGCGGAGCGCGGCGATCACCTGATGGGGCCAGTCGGGCTCGGAGGCCGCGGCGGCGGAGATCAGCTCGGCGAGGTGGTCGCGGACGGCGTCGAAGGCGGCGAGGAAGCACTCCTCCTTGCCGTCGAAGTGCTCGTAGAAGTCGCGGGTGGAAACCGAGGCGAACTTGACGACCTCGGTGATGGTGGTGGCGCGGTAGCCGCGAGCGGCGACCTCATGGGCCATGGCGGCGAGGAGGCGCTCGCGCTGGGACTCGAGGATCTGCGCGCGGGAGAGGCCATGGTGGCCACCGGGCAGGGGGCCGAGCTCGCCCGGCCTCTCCCCACTCCCGTCGCGATCGTCCTGCTGCGCCTGCACGGGCGCAGATTATCCTGGCCGCAAGCGAGCTGCCGGGGGCGAAGTCGGGCTGGTTCGCGTCTCAGGGGTGCGATGACCTGGCCACCCGAAGTCGGAGACCCCCTCCCCGCGCCGCGGCGGCGTGGTGCGCCCAGGAGAAGTGGGCGGATTGGATCCTGGCCGAGCGGGGGCACGGAATCGAATGGGGCCATGTCTTTCACGTCGATCTGAGCCGCTGGAACATCGTCTGGGAGGCGATCGCCGCGGCCGTGATCGGCGCCGCGATCGAGACGGTCCGCAACCTCGGAGCGGAGGGCATCGCCTGCGGGGTGTCGGTCGAACTGGCGATCGAAGGACGCGCGGCGAGCGTCGCTACCGCTTGGCACTACACCGGCGAGGGCAGCACGCCGCGCCTGGTCACCGCCTACCCCAAGCCTTACAATCGGAGCCATGGCAGCGGTAGGTGAGATCGCGATCGGCGACTTGGTCGAGCTGGCCGAGGCGGTTGACGCTGCCCCAGCCGGCACCCGCGGTGGAGTCACCGACGTACTCGGCAAGGGCAAAGTGGTCGTCGAGTTGACGGCGCTGCCGCTGGAGCCGATCCTCGACCGCGTTGTGGTCGTGCCGGTTGCCAAACTGCGCTTCCCGTAGCCGAGCTCAGGCGAGGGCGGGCTGGAGCGCCGGGGCCTCGGCGCGGGCGATGCGGCTTGCCTCGGCCTGGCCGAGATAGGTGCGGAGGACGAGCTCGAGCAAGACGGGCAGGTAGTCGACCAGCGCGTCCGCCTCGCCGACGACGAGGCGCTCGTAGGCGGACCAGAAGACCGATCCGGCGAGGGTGTCCTCGATCGTGTCGGGGAGCTCGGCTCCGCGTGGGTTGAACTCGCGGCCGGCGCGAAAGAGGGGCGCGAAGGCCTTGGTTGCCTGCCCGTAGCGCTCGGTGATCGCGGGCCCGACGGTCGGGGACTCGACGATGACGGCGCGGGCGATGGCGGGATCGGCGAGGATCAGCTCGATCAGAGTGCGCAGAGCGAGCACCACCTGGTCGGGCCACGGACGGGGCTCGGCGGCGAGGCGCTGGCGGATCGTCGTTTCGGTGCTGATGACGGCGCTCTCGAAGAGGACTGCGAAGCAGTCTTCCTTTGAGGCGAAGTGCTTGTAGAAGGTCTTGAAGCTGACATGTGCGCGCTTGACGATCAGCTCGACGGTGACGTCGGAGTAGCCGCGCTCGGCGACGAGCTCACCGACGGCGCGGAGGATGCGGCGGCGCTGATCGGCGTGGGCGCTGGAGCGGGTGACGGAGGCCGGAGGGGCGTCCAGCGTGGCACGTGAGGAGCGTCCCGGTAGCGCGCGCATGAACACGAGCATACTGCGAGGTGCGGCTCAGTTAAAGGCCCCGATGAGCGAAGTGGGTGCCAGACACGTCTTTCAGGTGTGGCGCGGTTCGCGACGTGGCCATGAGCGTAAGAACAAAGCCCTACGGTACTTGCGGGAGGGCCGATTGCCGCTCGGATGCAGCGTTTTTCCTAACCGCAAGAGGAGCGTCAATTTTCTGGAGGGAGTAGTAGCTTTTCCGCCCGTGTTGGCGGGAAGAGATCGCGAGGCGCTGCCTGCGGTGGCGGATCAGCTCAGCGTCGAGCTGGGCTACGCCGAGGGCGGGGAGCTGCCCGCCGCCCACTCGACGCTTGGCGGCGAAGGAGCGATGGCGGGCATCCTCAACTCCGAAGACGAGCTTTTGGTGGCGCAGGTGAGGCATGGTCTGGCAAAGGTCGCGGCGGCGCTCGGCGGCGAGGGCTCCGGGGGCAACTCAGGGAGCGCGGTCGGCGCGGCGCTCGACGGTGCCGAGATGGTGATGCGGGGCGAATTGGTGAGAGGCAAGGCCGAGCGACTGCCGGCGCTGATGCCGAGCTTCGTCTTCTTGGTGGCGCTGACCGTGGTCGACCAAGACAAGGCGCTGGAGCTATCGAAGCGCACCTCTACGCTGCTCGAGGGGGCGCTGGAGAGTTGAAAATTTGAGTCCGTCTGCAACGCTCGCCGGGAGCCGGACATACATAGGTGATGGGGCAAAACACGATCGAGACCGAGGCGCTCGGCCGCGAGCTCGCGCAGACGAGGTTCAGCGGCCTCTACCGCGCGCACGGACGGGCGATCATGGCCTACGCACTGCGGCGCACCAACGATCCGGACGACGCCGCCGACGCCGTCTCCGAGACCTTCCTGGCCGCCTGGCGGCGCCTTGGCGAGGTCCCGATCGACGACGAGGCGCTGCTGTGGCTCTATGGAGCCGCGCGGCGAGTGCTCGCCAACCAGCATCGCGCTGAGCACCGACGGACCAAGCTTGGGCTGCGCCTAGCTGAGTCGCTGCGCACCGGGCACGCCAGCGACGACGCCCCGACGATCGAGGCGCCGGAGGTCTTGAGGGCGATAGCCCTGCTGCGCTCCGAGGATCGCGAGTTGTTGCTGCTCATCTCCTGGGAGGAGCTCTCGCCAGGAGAGGCGGCGAAGGTCCTCGGGATCTCCTCGCTCGCCGCCCGCAGCCGTCTCCATCGCGCCCGCCATCGGCTACGTCGACTGCTGGAGGACGCCGACGGGGCGGGGAACCGCGATCCGGAACTCGACACGGAGGAAGCAAGATGAAAACGCGTGAGATGGAGCGAGCGCTCGCCGCTGCCGACCCGGTCCGTCCCGGTCGGCTCGACGAGCTCGACCTCGAGGGGATGGAAGCCGACCTGCTCGCCGACGTGGAGGGCGAGCAGGCGGCCCAGCTCTGGGTCGAGTCGCGGCTCCCGCGCCGGCGCAGCCGGAGGCGCCTCTCACTGGCGCTGGGCTCGGCGGCGGTCGCAGTCGGGCTCGCCGCCTTCTTGATCTTCGCCGGCGGCGCTACCGAGCATCCGTCCCACGCCTACGGCGCCGACCTCGTCCGCTTCGCCGAAGCCTCGCCGCTCCTACTGCTCGAAGGGCCGGGCTGGCGGGTCCAGAACGCCGAGGAACAGCGAAGCCGCGAAGGCACCGAAGGGTCGATGGAATTCGTCACCGGCAAACCGATCCCCTACGAATCGATCAAGATCAGCGGCAGCTCCAAACGGCAGCGGCGAGTCGGGGATGTTCCCGCCCGCGGTGCGCCAGCGCCGGGTCGAACTCGACTGGCGTCACGAGAGCTTGAAGGAAACGATCGCCTGGATCCAAGGCCTGCCGCATCCGCACGGCCGCAAGACGCTTCGAGCTACCGGTCCTCGAAACGACCGCTTACGTCGACGCGCGGGACGGGTTCTACGTCAACCAGGGCGGCCCCGGCAACCGTCAGATGATCGCGCTCTGGCCCGAAGACGGCTACGTGCTCGAACTGAGGGCCGCGGTCCCCGACCTGGCCGCCTTCGAAGAACGGCTCGGCTGGCTGACCAAGGTCGACCTGCAGACCTGGCTCGAAGCGATGCCCGCGAAGGTCGTCAAAGCCGGCGACCACGACGCGACGGTCCGCGAAATTCTGCAGGGGATCCCGGTGCCGAAGACCTTCAGCCCCTCACGGGTTCCCGACGAAGGCCTCACCACCGACCGCTACCAGGTGGGCGCCCAGACGGCCGGAACCGTCGCCTGTCTTTGGCTGCGGCAGTGGGGCGCGGCGCGGCGAACCGGCGACGAAGCGGCGGCCGCCGAAGCCGTCAAGGCGATGGGGACCTCGACGCACTGGCCGATCCTCCGCGAAATGACCAAGGAAGGCGCCTACTCCGAAGTCGTCTGGGAAATCGCCAAGTGGATGCCGAACGGCTACTTCGAATGGGCCGGCCACAAACGGAAGCTCCTGGCCCAAGCCGAAGGCCTCGGCTGCGCCGGCTTCGGGCTGCCGCTCCTGCCGAAAAAGCAGAAGCTCCAGCGCGAACGCGGCGTGCCGCCGCCGCGCTGATTCAGCTCGGTGCGGCGGCGGCCGTCGGTTTCGCGCCGACTCTGCCGAGGATGGTTCGGTCGCCGCGGTAGCTCACTCCCGCGGCTTCGGCGTCGGCGAGCCCGAGCAGGCCGAGCAACAGCCCGAGGACCGTTCTGGGCGGCCCGGACAGGGTCGCGTCGGGGCTCTCGACCGGGCCGAGCTCGGTGTCGATCTTCCCGTCGTGCATCGTCGAGCACGATCGGCTGGTCCGCCGATCTGCAGCTCGAGGGTGGCGGGAGGCCCCTTGGGCTGCCGGTCGGTGAGTCATCAGATCGAGCGCTCCGGCGAGCCAGTGGCTGCGGACCGCATCGTCGGGGTTCTGCTCGGTCATCAGCGGCAGGCCCCAGCGCATCAGCTCGTCGAGCAGCGGCCGCAGCTCCTCGCCGCGCGGGGTGAGGCGGAAGAGGGTGGTGGCGACCGGCGGCGGCGCCTCCTCGCGCGCGACCACGCCCGCCTCCTCGAGATCGCGGAGCCGCTCGGCGAGCAGGTTGGTGGCGATCCCCGGCAGGCCGTTGCGCAGGTCCGTGTAGCGACAGGGCCCCGCAGCGATGAGCTCGCGGACGATCAACAGCGTCCAGCGATCGCCCACCACGTCGAGCGATTTCGCGACCGCGCAGTACTCGTCGTAGGACCTCATCTGCCACTACTTCTAGCAAAGACTTTGAATTTCTTATTCATTTACTTGACTTTCTTGTCTACTCGGGTTTAGAACGCTCGCCGCACCGATCGACCCGCCGCCGAGGAGACGCCATGAACCGCAAGCCTTTGATCCTGATCTCGCTGCTGCTGGCGGCGTTCGTGATCAACCTCGACACGACGATCGTCAACGTCGCGCTGCCGACGCTGGTGCGCGAGCTGCACGCGTCCAACTCGCAGCTGCAGTGGGTGGTCGACGCGTTCAACCTGCTGTTCGCGGGCTCGGTGCTCGCCTTCGGCAGCCTCTCGGACCGCTTCGGTCGCAAGGGGATGCTGCTCGGCGGGCTGGCGGTCTTCGGCACTGGCGAGCCTCGCCGGCGGACTCACCGACAGCGCCGGGGCGCTGATCGCGGCCCGAGCGGTGATGGGCATCGGCGCGGCGATGGTGTTCCCCTCCACCCTGTCGCTGCTCACCAACGTCTTCACCGAGCGGCAGCGAGCGCGCGCTGGCGATCGGCCTCTGGGGCGCGATCACCGGCGTCGCGATCGCGCTCGGTCCGATCGTCGGCGGCGGCCTGCTCGAAGTGTCGGACTGGCGCAGCATCTTCTTCGCGATGGTGCCGGTCGCCGCCGTCGCCGGCGGCCTCGTCGCGCTCTACGTCCCGACCTCGCGGGACCCGCAGGCGCCGCGCATCGACCGAGCCGGGTTCGCGCTCTCGACCGCGACGGTCGGGCTCCTCATCTACACGATCATCGAGGCCCCGAACCACGGCTGGGGCAGCACGCGGACGATCGCCGGCTTCGCCCTGACGGCGCTGCTGGCCGCTGCGTTCGTCGTCATGGGAGCGGCGCACGGACGAGCCGATGCTCGACCTGATGCCTCTTCCGTAACCCTCGCTTCACCGCCGCCAGCGCCTCGGTCGCGATCTCCTTCTTCGCCCTCTCCGGCTTCATCTTCCTGGTCACCCAGTACTTCCAGTTCCTCAAGGGATACGGCCCGCTCTCGACCGGGATCCGCCTGCTGCCGGTCGCCTCCTTCGTCGCGATCTCGTCGATCCTCGGCACGAAACTTGCGGTGCGGCTCGGCACGAAGCTGGTCGTCGCCGTCGGCCTCCTGCTGATGACGGCGTTCTACCTGTGGGTCGCCGACCGCGTCGGCGACGACGAGCTACGGGACGATCGCGGCGCAGATGGTCGTGCTCGGCACCGGCATGGGGCTGACGAGCGCGCCCGCGACCGAGGCGATCATGGGCGTCGTCCCGAAAGCGAAGGCCGGCGTCGGCTCGGCGGTCAACGACGCGACGCGGTTGCTCGGCGGCAGCGCTCGGCGTCGCCGTGATCGGCAGCGTCTTCGCGTCGCTGTACGCGAGTCGACTGACTGGCGCCTCCCCGCGGACGCTACCGGCGAGCGTCGCCCACACCGCGCACGAATCGGTCGGTGCCGCACTCGGCGTCGCGGGCGAGCTCGGCAGCGCCCATCCGCGGCTCGCGGCGACCGTCCACGACGCCGCCAGCTCGGCCTTCTTCAGCGGCTTCCACACCGCCAACTACCTCGCCGCCGGCGTCTGCCGCCGCGGGTGCCGTGATGGCGCTGGCGCTGCTGCCTGCCCAGCCGACGGCGGGGAGCGACGGCGCCGGGGCGGAGGCTGGCTCGCCGACGTCGGCGCGGCTGAGGGCATGACGGGCTATGGCGAGGCGCTGTCGCGCAACCGCGCCTTCGCCGCCGCGCGGCGGCCACGAAGGGCGCCGTCGTCCTCCCCAACCTGCGCCTCTTCGTGATCACCTGCCTCGACCCCCGGGTCGACCCCGCCCACGTCCTCGGCCTCGAGCTCGGCGACGCGGTCGTCGTCCGCAACGTCGGCGGCCGGGTCACGCCGGAGGTGATCGAGGACGTGGCGTTCATCTCCCAGATCGCCGAGACCGTCTTCCCGGACGGTCCACTGTTCGAGGTCGCCGTGATCCACCACACGCAGTGTGGATCCGCGGCCCTCGCCGACGACGGATTCCGCCACCGCTACGCGGAACGGACCGGGGCCGCGGAGTCGGTGCTGCGCGAGCGGGCGGTCCTCGAGCCCGCCGCCTCGGTCGAGGCTGACGTCGCGCGCCTCCGCGCGGCGACTTCGATCCCGGCGCGAGTGCGGGTCACTGGTCATGTGTACGACGTGACCACGGGCCTTGTCGAGTCCGTCGTGCCGGCAGCCACCTGAATGCGGGCACAAAGAGGAGCGGGAGCGACGGGACTCGAACCCGCGACCTCCGGCGTGACAGGCCGGCGCTCTAACCAGCTGAGCTACGCCCCCGAGAGAACTCGACTGGGCCTTGCGGCACCTGTCCGGTCGCAAAGCTAGCGCGATCGCCTAGGCGCTTCGCTCAGACGCCGGCGTGGCGGCGAGGGCGGCGGCGGAGAGCTCGGGGACCGCCTGCGGCGCCTCGGTGGTGGCGATCTCTTCCAGCAGCGCGCGCATCTCGGCGAGGCGCTCGGCGCCGTAGCGCTCGGCCCAGCGCTGCTCGAGCTTGGCGAAGAGGCCGAAGCCGACGGTCTGGGCCTGTTCGCCCTTCTCGGTCAGGCGGATCAGCTTGGCGCGGCGGTCGGCGGGGTCGGGGATGCGCTCGAGGTAGCCGAGCTCGGCCAGGTCGTCGACGATCTCGCCGATCGACTGCTTGGTCATGCCGGCGAGGTTGGCGAGGTCGGTGAGGCGCAGGCCGTCCTCGCGGACGAAGCGGAAGACGCAGCCGTGGGTGGGCCGGACGTCGCCGTAGCCGGCCTCGATCAGGTCCTCGCGGAACTCGACGAAGCATCGCGTCCACGGCGATTTCGAGCAGGCCCGGGAGGGGGATCTGGTTGAGCGGGGTTTTCGGGGGTGCGCGTCATTTAGTAAGGGAGCCTGATAAGGTCGCTTGATCAGGCAGCCTGACAAGGCTTCCTTACGAATTGTACTCGATGCCCAGGAGACCCAGATGAACTCCCAGACGAACCGCAAGTGGTGGACGCTCGGCGCGGTCTGCGTCGCCACCTTCATGCTGCTGCTCGACATCACCGTCGTCAACACCGCCCTGCCGGCGATCCAGAAGGACCTCGGCGGCAGCTTCACCGACCTGCAGTGGGTGATCGACGCCTACGCGCTCTCGCTGGCGGCGCTGGTGCTGACCGCCGGCTCGCTCGCCGACCGGCTCGGCCGCCGCCGCGTCTTCGCGATCGGCCTCGGGATCTTCTCCCTCGCCTCGCTGCTCTGCGCCCTCGCCCCCGACCCGACCTTCCTCAACCTCGCCCGCGGCCTGCAGGGCGTCGGCGGCGCGATCATGTTCGCCGTCTCCCTCGCCCTCGTCGCCCAGGAGTTCCCCAGCGGCCCCGAACGGGGAATGGCGATGGGCATCTACGGCGCCACGATCGGGATCGCCGTCGCGATCGGCCCGCTGCTCGGCGGCCTGCTGACCGACGGCCTCGGCTGGCAGTCGGTCTTCCTGATCAACGTGCCGATCGGCCTCGCCGCGATCGTCATCACCTACTGGAAGCTGGCCGAGTCCCGCGACCCCAACGCGACCCGGATCGACTGGGGCGGCCTCGTCACCTTCTCGACGGCGCTGTTCGTCCTCGTCCTCGCCCTGGTTCGCGGCAACGACGAGGGCTGGGGCAGCGCCCTGATCGTCTCCCTCTTCGCCGCCGCGGCGCTGCTGATGGCCGCCTTCGTCGCGATCGAGCGCCGCGTCGCCGAGCCGATGCTGCCGCTGGGGCTGTTCCGCCGCCGCGCCTTCACCGGCGTGCAGCTGGCGGCCTTCGCCGTCTCCGGATCGATGTTCGCGCTGTTCCTCTACATCACCCTCTACCTGCAGAGCTTCCTCGGCCTCTCGCCGGTCGAAGCCGGTGTCCGCTACCTGCCGATCACGGTCGCCTCGTTCATCGTCGCCCCGTTCGCGGGGATGGCGCTGGCGAAGGTCCAGGCGCGCTACCTGATGAGCGCCGGGCTCGCTCTGACCGGCGTCGGCCTGGCGCTGATGGCCGGGCTCAACCTGCACTCGGAATGGACGGCGCTGCTGGCCGGCTTCGTGCTCAGCGGCATCGGCGTCGGCCTCGTCAACCCGGTGATCGCCGACGTCGCCCTCAGCGTCGTCCCCAAGGAGCAGAGCGGGATGGCGGCGGGGATCAACGACACCTTCCGGCAGGTCGGGATCGCCGTCGGCATCGCCGCCTGGGGGGCGATCTTCCTCGGCGCCGGCGCCACCAAGGCCGCAGGAAGTCGCCGGCAGCGGCCTCGGCGGCGGCAAAGCGCGCGAGCTGGTCGAAGCGACCTCCTCGGGGGCGCTGCCGCAGGCGCTCGCGGCGGTCCCCCGGCAGGCGCGCGAGGTGACCCGCAACGCCGCCGAACAGGGGTTCCTGCACGGCCTCAACACGATCCTCGTGCTCGGCGCGATCCTCTCCTTCGCCGGCGCGGTGCTGGCGCTGTGGCTGGTCCGCGAGAGCGAGATCGAACGCGAGACGCTGGTCGGGACCGATTTCGAGGCCGAGCCGGAGCCGGAGCCGGTTCACGCGTAAGCCTCCGGCCCGCGTCCCGCGGTCGTAGTTGTTCCCGTATACCGGGGAGAAATGCGACCGCGGGCCAGGGCGCCGGTGACATACGCTGCCCGGCGTGAGACTGGTCACGTTCGACGCCGGTGACGGCCCGCGCGCCGGGGTGCTCGAGGACGAGCGCGTCGTCGATGCCTGGGCGGCGCTCGGCGAGCCGCACCGGGGCAGCCTCGGGAGCTGATCGCCGCCGGCCGGGTCGACGATCTGCGGGCGACCTTCGGCAACACCGGGACGCCCGCCCACCCGCGCGGCTCGGTCGCGCTGCTGCCGCCGATCCCGGACCCGGACAAGATCGTCTGCATCGGCCTCAACTACATGAAGCACGCGGCCGAGGGCGGCTTCGAGCCGCCGGCGAGCCCGACGATCTTCGCCAAGTACCGCAACGCGCTGGCGCCCGCCGGGGCGACGGTGCTGCTGCCCCGCAACAGCCGCAAGGTCGACTACGAGGCCGAGGTCGCCTTCGTCGTCGGCCGCCGCGCCAAGGAAGTCGACGAGGCCGAGGCGCTCGACCACGTCGCCGGCTACACGCTGCTCAACGACCTCTCGGCCCGCAACCTCCAGTTCGCGACGCCGCAGTGGATGTCCGGCAAGGTCTTCGACGGCTCCGCGCCCTGCGGCCCGGCGCTCGTCACCCCCGACGAGGCGGGCCCCCACGACGCGATCGAGATCGCGCTGACGCTGAACGGCGAGCAGATGCAGGGCGACTCGACCGCGAACCTGATCTTCAGCGTGCCGCAGCTGCTCTCCCACCTCTCCGGGCTGATGACCCTGGAGCCGGGCGACATCGTCTCGACCGGGACGCCGGACGGAGTCGGCAGCGTCCGCGATCCCAAGGTCTGGCTCGCCAAGGGCGACCAGATCGTCATCGAGTCGCCCACCCTGGGCCGGCTCGAGACCAAGATCTCCGCCTAGTCCCCAGCGCGGGATCGACCCGCTAGCGCATCGGGCCCGGGTTGATCTCGTAGGCCTTGGCCGGCAGCGAGGCCGAGAGCGGCCGGCGCGCGGGCTCGGCCCGGCTGCTCGAGGCTCCGGCCGTCGTCGCCGGGGCGGCCCAGCGCATCCGGTAGGGCGTGAAGGTCAGCAGCGCCTGCCAGGTCGTGGTCCCGATCGCGCCGTCGACGGTGAGGCCGTGGGCTTCCTGGAAGGCGCGCACGGCGGCCCGCGTCTGCTTGCCGTAGATGCCGGTGACGGGAACTTCGTCGCCGGCGGCGATCAGGTGCTCCTGCGCCCAGACGACCATGTCGCCCTTGCTGCCTTTCTTCAGCAGCGGGTGCGTCACCGCCAGGCGCAGGCCGGTCACCGGCCGCTGCGCGCTGGCGGCGCCGAGCGCGTTCCACTCCTTGCCGGTCGTTTCCTGCCAGTCCCACCAGCTCGGCGGCAGCCCGCCGTAGGAGGCGGCGAAGCGGCGGAACAGCTTCAGCGGGCCGTTGCCGGGAGCTTCGTAGGTCTGGCCGATCGGGTAGATCGGGCGCCCCCAGATCCGGTTGTAGAGGTAGGTGTGTTCGTAGACGGTGCGGACCGAGGTGCCGATCGCCTTCCAGTACATCTGCGGCTGGTTGTACTGGGCGCCGCCGGGGCCGAGGAAGACCGAGTAGGGGAACGAGGGGTGGTAGTCGACATAAGGGAAGCCGGCGAGCGAGACCGGGAAGGTTTCGCCGATTCCGGCCCGCAGCGAGCGGATGTAGCGGTCGGCCGAGGCGTACTTGCCTTCGTATTCGCCCTCGGCGTCGATCACCAGGCAGTCCGCCCCGCGTTCGACCGAGATCGCGCCGACGCGGGCCTCCGCCGCCGGGTGGTCGCCGTAGACGAACTGCCAGGCGCAGACGTCGAGCCCGCTCTGGTGCAGCGCCGTGACCAGCGATTTGTTGAACTGGCTCCAGACGGTGGCGCCGTCGCCGGACTTGACGTAGACGGTGCCGATGTCGTTGGCCTTGGCGCGGGCGACGATCGCCGGAATGCTGCCGCCCTCGGACTTCGAGACGTACCAGATCCACATTCCCTGACGGTCGAACGGCGTGTTGCTGATCACCGGCGCCGCTTCGACTTCTTCGCCGGCGCCGCCGGTTTCGGCGGACGCGGACGCGGACAGGGACGCGACCGCCGCGAAGGCGACCAGAACCGCCAGCAGCGCCAGGACCTGGTGGCGCCGCCTCTGAATCTGACTGGGGCTCACTTGTCCTCGGAACACGATCGGGGCCAGGGGGCTGCGGAGGCAAACCTCGCGCTTAATATGGACAGCCTTCCGCACCTGACCCTCCCCCACCCGGCAATCGCTCCCCCTCGCAAGATCCTGTGCGCCCTCGCCCTCGCGGCGGTCGCGCTCTGCGCCGTGCCTGGAATCGCCGCCGCGAGGCCGCGGCGGCGGATCGCCCACGCCGGCCTCTCGCAGGCCGGCCGCGAGCTGATCTTCACGGTCCGGACCGCGGCGCCGGTGCCGATCGCCCAGCTCGAAGCGCAGCCCGACACCAGGCGCGCCGCCTCCCGCTACCTCTGCCTGGCGCTGAGCCGCCCGGGCCACGGCGGCGAGCTGCGGCTCTGCCTCGGCGGCCACCGCCCGCGGCGGCGGATCGGCCGGGAGCTCGTCAACGCCGCCGGCAAGCCGGTCGAGAAGAGCAGCGTCGCGGCGACGGTGAAGCGACCGAGCGCCGACAAGCTCGTCGTCGCCTTCGTTCCCGCCGACGCCGGCCTGGCGCCGCGCCACTACAGCTGGCGCGCGCTCGAGAGCGACGGCTGCAAGCCGGGCGGCGACTGCGCCCAGTCGCTGCCGGCGCAGGGAAGCCGCGCCTTCCGGCTGCGGCCGGTGCGCGCGGTCGGCTGCACCGGCGGCAGCGCCGGGCTCGACACCAACGGCCCGCGCGACGCCAAGGTCGTCGCCCTCACCTTCGACGACGGCCCCAGCGAATACACGACCGGCTTCCTCCAGGTGCTGCGCGAAAAGGGCGTCAACGGGACCTTCTTCGAGATCGGCCAGGAGATGCCGGGGCGGGAAGCGACGATGCGCCAGATCCTCGCCGAAGGCAACGAGATCGGCGACCACACGATGAACCACGTCGAACTCCCCGACTACTCGCAGATCGCCGGCGCCGCCCAGCGGATCGAGGACTACACCGGCTTCAAGCCCTGCCTCTTCCGCCCGCCCGGCGGCGCCGTCGACTCCAGCGTGATCGCCACCGCCGGCAGCCTCGGGATGCGGACGATCAACTGGGACGTCGACCCGCGCGACTGGTCGACCCCCGGCACCAGCTCGATCTACGACACGATCGTCGACACCGCCCAGCCCGGCTCGATCATCCTCATGCACGACGGCGGCGGCCCCCGCGGCGAGACGCTCGAAGCGCTGCCGCACGTGATCGACACCCTGCGCGCCCGCGGCTACAGCTTCGAGACGGTCAGCCAGCTGCTCGGCTACCGCCTGCTGTACCGCCCGTACGGCTGATCGACTCCATCGAGGTCGCACTTGTAGCCGCTATGCGGCAAGAAATACGACCTCGACAGCCGGACGAGGGACCCGATGCAACCGATCGGCGCTCGCCTGCGTACTGGATCGCTGATGAGAATCGCGATCGTCGGCACCGGAATCTCCGGCCTGGTGGCAGCCCACCGGCTGCACCCCGAGCACGAGATCGTCGTCTACGAGGCGAGCGACCGGCTCGGCGGCCACACCAACACGGTCCGCGTCGACACGGCCGAGGAGAGCCACTGGATCGACACCGGCTTCATCGTCTTCAACGACCGCAACTACCCCAACTTCGAAGCGCTGCTGGAGCAGATCGGCGTCGCCAGCCAGCCCTCGCACATGGGCTTCTCGGTCTCCGACGGCCACGGCCGCTTCGAGTACTCCGGCACCCCGCGCGGCATCTTCGCCCGCCGCTCGCACCTGGTCAGCCCCAGCTTCCTCGGCATGCTGCGCGACTGGCGCCGCTTCAACCGCGAGGCGCGGGCGCTGATCGGGACGAACGGCACCGCGCCCTCGCTCGGGCACTGGCTCGAGGAAAAGGGCTTCTCCCGGCACTTCGTCGAGCGCCTGATCGTCCCCCAGGCCGCCGCCGTCTGGTCGGCGGACCCGGACGCAGATGTGGAGCTTCCCGGCCAGCTTCATGGCCGAGTTCTTCGAGAACCACGGCATGTACAGCCTCCGCGACCGGCCCGCCTGGCGGACCGTCAGCGGCGGCTCGAACAGCTACGTCGAGGCGATCTCCGCCCCCTGGCGCGAGCGGGTGCGGCTGAGCGCGCCGGTGCGGCGGATCGAGCGCCACCCCGGCCGGGTGCGGATCGAGGCCGACGGCTGCGAGAGCGAGGACTTCGACCAGGTCGTGATCGCCACCCACTCCGACCAGGCGCTGGCGCTGCTCGCCGATCCCAGCCGGGCCGAGCGCGAGATCCTCGGCGCGATCCCCTACCAGCCCAACGAAGCCGTGCTCCACACCGACGCCTCGCTGATGCCGCGCCGCCGCGCCGTCTGGTCGAGCTGGAACTTCCACCTCGCCGAGGGACCGCCGCGCGGCAGCACGGTCACCTACTGGATGAACAACCTGCAGCGGCTCGACGCCGACCGCGAGTACTTCGTCACGCTCAACCGCGGCGACGAAATCGACCCCGAGAAGACGATCCGCCCGCTTCGACTACGACCACCCGATGTACACCGCCGCGGGCGTCGCCGCCCAGGCCCGCCACGACGAGGTCAGCGGCGTGCGCCGCACCCACTACTGCGGCGCCTACTGGGGCTGGGGCTTCCACGAGGACGGCGTCGTCAGCGCGATCCGCGCCTGCGCCGGGATCGCGCCCGGAGCGAGCCCTGTCATCCCGCCGCTCCCAGACGTGTCTGACCCTGAGCCGCCAAATAGGGCGGCTCCGGTCAGACACGCCGGAGGAGGCGCTGGCGGCATGAGCGCCTCGGCCGTCTACGAGGGCTGGATCCGCCACCGGCGCTTCGAGCCGGTCGAGCACAGCTTCCGCTACCGCTTCTTCCTCATCTACCTCGACCTCGCCGAGCTGCCGGCGGTGCTCGATCCCTACCCGCTCTACTCGGCCCGCCGCGCGGCGCCGGCGCGCTTCCGCCGCGCCGACTTCATGGGCGACCCCGGCCGGCCGCTCGACGAGTGCGCCCGCGACGCCGTCGAGGCCGAGACCGGCGCCCGCCCCGCCGGCCCGGTCCGCCTGCTGACCGGCCTGCGCTACCTCGGCCACTGCTTCAACCCGGTCAGCTTCTACTACTGCTTTGACGCAGCCGCCGAACGGGTAGAAGCTGTCGTCGCCGATGTCGAGAACATCCCCTGGGGAGAGCGCCATGCCTACGTCCTGGCTCGCGGCGAGAGCGAGGGCGCGGTGCTGAGCGACGAGCTCGACAAGAGCCTGCACGTCTCCCCCCTGATGGGCATGGATCAGACCTACGCCTTCCGCGCCTCCGAGCCCGGCGAGCGCCTCGCCGTCCACATCGAGTCGCGCCCGCGCCAGGGCGAGCGGGGCAAGTCCTTCGACGCCACGCTCTCGCTGCGGCGCCGCGAGCTCAGCCGCCCGCTGATGGCCGGCCTGCTCGCCCGCTACCCGGCGATGTCGCTGCAGGTGGTGGCGAAGATCTACGCACAGTCGCTGCGGCTGAAGCTGAAGGGCGCCCGCTACTTCCCGCATCCGGAGGGGAGCCGGCCGAAGGGGTTCCTCTCGCCATGAGGAACGCGCTCGCCCGCAGCGCCGTCTCGACGGTGATGAGCCGCGGCGTCCGCAGCGGCCGGATCGAGGTCGTCGAGGCGGGGCGCCGGCGCGGCTTCGGGCCCGAGGACGCCGACCTCCGCGCCACCGTCACGATCAACGACCCGGCCGCCTGGCGCGGGCCGCTGCACGGCAGCCTCGGCCTCGGCGAGGGCTACGTGGACGGTCTCTGGGAGACCGACGACCTGGTCTCGCTGATCCGCATCGCCGCCCGCGAGGTCGGCAGCCTCGACGGCCTGCGCGGCGCCGTCGCCAGGCCGCGGGCGCTGCTGCACCGGGCGCGGCGGCTGGTCCCCGAGAACACCCGGACCGGCGCCCGCCGCAACATCTCCGCCCACTACGACCTCGGCAACGACCTCTTCGCCGCCTTCCTCGACGAGCGGATGATGTACTCCTGCGCCTACTTCCCCGACCCGGGGGCGAGCCTCGAGGAGGCGCAGGTGGCGAAGCTCGACCGGATCTGCGACCAGCTGCGGCTCGGCCCCGACAACCACCTGCTGGAGATCGGCACCGGCTGGGGCGGGCTCGCCGTCCACGCCGCCCGCGGCTACGGCTGCCGGGTGACGACGACGACGATCTCCCGCGAGCAGCACGCGCTGGCGACGCAGCGCGTCCGCGACGCCGGGCTCGAGGACCGGGTGACGGTGCTGCTGGAGGACTACCGCGACCTGCGCGGCAGCTACGACCGGCTGGTCTCGATCGAGATGATCGAGGCGGTCGGCTGGCAGTACTTCGACGACTTCTTCCGCCGCTGCGACGAGCTGCTCAGCCCCGACGGGCTGATGCTGCTGCAGGCGATCACGATCGAGAACGAGATCTACGAGGTCGAGAAGGGCTCGCGCAGCTTCGCCAACACCCACGTCTTCCCCGGCGGCTGCCTGCCCTCGAAAGAGACGATCGCCGACTGCCTCGCCCGCGTCACCAGCATGCGCGAGGTCTGGGTCGACGACATCACCGCCCACTATCCGCCGACCCTCGCCGCCTGGCGCGAGCGCTTCCTCGGCGCCTGGGACCGGCTGCGCCCGCGCGGCTACGACGAGCGCTTCCGCCGCCTCTGGGACTTCTACCTGAGCTCCTCCGAGGCGGGCTTCCGCGAGCGGCGGATCGGCGACGTCCAGGCCCTCTTCGCGAAGCCGGGGTGGAAGTGAGGAAGGGGAGCGGCGAGCCGCTGGTGCTGATCCACGGCCTCGGCGGCTCCAAGGGAGTCTGGAACCCGGTGATCGATCGCTGCTCGCCGCCGAGCGCGAGGTGCTCGCCCTCGACATGCCCGGCTTCGGCGACGCCTCGGCGCTGCCCGGCGACGTCGAACCGAGCCCGGCCAACCTGGCGGTGGCGATCCAGCAGCGCTGCGCGACGCTCGGCATCGACCGCCCCCACGTCGCCGGCAACTCGCTCGGCGGCTGGGTGGCGCTGGAAATGGGGCGCGCCGGCGGCGCCGCCTCGGTGACGGCGCTCTCCCCCGCCGGCCTCTGGCGCGCTCCGCTCGGACCGCGCAAAGGCGACACCCGGCGCTGGGCGCGGCGCCTGCGGCCGCTGGTCGCGGCGGCGCTGCACACCAAGCCGCGCGCGGATGCGGATGCTCGCCACCTTCGCCGCCCACCCGGAGCGGATCCCCGCCGCCGACGGCCGCCAGCTGGTCCTCGGCTGGATCGACTCGCTCGGCTACGACGGCGCCAACCGGGCGATGCGGACGCACCTCTTCGAGCCCGCGGGCTACCCGGCGGAGGTGCCGGTGACGATCGCCTGGGGCGAGCTCGACCGCCTCGTCGGCCCGCCGAAACCGGAGCGGCGCCCAGCCGGCTCGCGCTTCCTCGTCCTCCCGGGCGTCGGCCACACGCCGACCTGGGACGACCCCGAGCTGGTCGCCCAAACGCTGCTCGACGGCAGCGCCGTCTCGGCCGCTTCGATCTGACCGCGAGCGTCCCGCAACCCCCGCGCGGCTCGCCCCCGCCGACGTGTCTGAGCTTGCCCGCCATATTTGGCGGTTAAGGTCAGGCACGCCCGAATTTCGAACTCCAAGGAGGAGCTGAGTTGATCGTCGAGAGGACCGAGAACCCGATCTGGCTGTCGAACGCCTACCTGGTCGCCGACGACGAGGCCAAGACCGGCGTGCTGATCGACGGCAACGATGACCTCGGGCCGCTGCTCGAGCGAGCCGAGCGCGACGGCATCGAGATCACCCACATCCTCGTCACCCACCCCCACGGCGACCACATCGCCGGCCTCGGCGAGGCGCGCAAGCAGCTCGGCAACCCGCCGCTGGTCGCCCACGCGGCGACCGCCGCCGAGCTCGACGAAGAGGTCGAGGTGATCCTCGGCGACGGCGACAAGCTCGACGCCGGCGGGCTCGAGATCGAGGCGATCTTCACCCCCGGCCACGCCGCCGGGCACCTCGCCTTCCTGATCGACGGCACCGACGTCTTCACCGCCGACGTCCTCTTCAAGGGCACGGTCGGCGGCACGATGGCGCCCGGCGCCAGCGGCTTCGACGACCTCCAGGCCTCGGTGATGCGGCTGATGGAGCTGCCGCCCGAGACCCGTGTCCACCCCGGCCACCGCGAGCCGACGACGATCGGCGAGGAGCTCGCCGACAACCCCTTCGTGCGGATCTGGCGCGGCATCGACGCGACCGGCGAGGAGGAGGTCACCGTCTGGGGCCGCCCGGCGACGCTGAAGCTGTGGGCGCCCGACTACGACGGCGGCAACAAGGCCTGGGTCGTCTTCGGCGACAGCGGCGAAGAAGCGATCGTCGGCGGCTCCCAGGTCGAGCGCTGTCCTAGCGCGAAGAGGCCCCGCCGGAGCGGGGCCTCTGGGTGCGGCGGGTGTCGCCCGGGCTTAGCGAATCGTCGGCGCCGAGGAGCAGGTCGCAGCCGTCGGTCGAGGTCGCTGGGCGGAAGCTGCCGCCGGCGCATCAGGGAGGGCTGGTAGGTGAGGATGTCGTTGCCGCCACCGGCGCAGTAGAGCGCCGAGGTGGACTTGGCCTTGATCGCCAGGTACTGGCCCTTCTTGACCGGCACGTTGACCTTGAAGGACTCGACCTTGAAGACGCTTTCTTCGAAGTTGGCTTCCGTCTGGCCGGTGTAGTGGATCATCGGGCCGTTGCGGACGACCTTCGCCTCGTTGGTGCCGAACAGGGTCGAGCGCTTCACCTGGGCGATCTGGAGCTGAAAGCTGCCGGGACCGCCGGCGACGAGCCGAACCTGCTTGATCGTCCCGCTCTTCGGGGCGGTGATCAGGCTGTCGGGGCGTTCGCGAGCCTGGTTCTCGATCATCGTGCAGGCCTTGCCCGGGGCCATTTCGTCGCAGGGACGGGCGGGGGTCGAATTGGCGGGATCGGTCATCGAGCTGAGCTTGGCGCCGAACTGGACCGGCGCGGCGGCCAGGCTCGAGGCCGGGGCGACCATCGCCGCGGCGAGGCCGGCGAGGGCGAAGACGAGGCCGGCGCGACGGGCGACTTTGCTGCTGGCGAGGTGGATGCGGGTCATGGGAGTTCCTCCTGAGTTGGTGTCGTTGACTTCCGTGCACCAACCTTCGCCCGCAACCGCGGCCGCTCCCAGAGACCCCAGGGGTGAACCTCGCTCACCCCCGGAGATACGAGGGAGGTGCCGAGAACGAACACCTCGCCCGCGGCGCCTCCCTCGTATCTCTGTGGGGTGTTCAGACCTACAGCTCGCGCGAGGTGACGATTCCAGCCTGCAGGGCCCGCTCGACCAGGGCGACGCGCTTTTGGTTCTGGGGCAGGTCGCCGACGCCGAGCTTCTCGAACAGGGCTCGCATGTGGGTCTTGACCGCGTCGACGCTGAGGTGGAGCTCGTCGCCGATCTCCTGGTTGGTCGCCGGCGTCGCGTAGCTGCCGCCGTCCTTATAAGGACGGCAGAGGGCGACGAGGACCTTGCGCTGGGCGGGCGAGACCGCGGCGGCGGCCGGGGCCTCGCTGGCGATCGCCGTCTCTTCGGCCCCTCCCCCGGCGCCGGGCCGGCGGTAGCGGACCGCGGTGCGGCCGAAGCGGATCGTGTCGCCGTCGCGGAGGTGGCGGCGGCCGTGGACGCGCTCCTCGTTGACGTAGGAGCCGTTGCGGGAGAGGCCGTCGTCGACCAGCGTGCACTCGTCCCGGACCACCTCGATCTGGGCGTGCAGCGACGAGACCTCCTCGTCCCACTCCAGGCGCACGTCGGCGGACTCGCTGCGGCCCACCCAGAGCTCCGCGGCCCCGGACTTCGATCGCGACGATCGCCTGCGCGTCGGCGCCGTCGCGGAAGACGAGGAACGGCCGCCCCGCCCGTTCGGCCTCGATCTGGGCCTTCAGCTCAGGAGCGCTCGCCGCACGGGGACCGTTCATCGAGGGGATCCTAGGCGCGAAAGCGCCTGCTCACAGGCGAGAACGCCGTCCCGACCTTTAATTGTGCGAGCCAGATTGGACGAATGTTCGATGCGAGGTTTCGGCCAAAACCTCCACACTGCATGGATGCTGGCAACCGAAATCCAGGAATTCGCCTTCGCCTGGTACCCCGTCTTCGGCGTCGTCTTCATGGCGGTGCTGCTGTTCATCTTCGTCAAATTGCTGGGCAGCACGATCGGCAAAACCAAGCCGGAATACGTCAAGTCCAGCGACACCGCGCCGGTCGAGTGGAACGAGGTGCAGGGGGTCGACGCCGCCAAGGACGAGCTGATGGACGTCGCCGCCTGGCTGCGCGAACCGGAACGCTTCGCCGCCCTCGGCGCGAAGCCGCCGCGCGGGGTGCTGCTCTACGGGCCGCCGGGAACCGGCAAGACGATGCTGGCGCGGGCGGTCGCCGCCCAGGCCGGGGTCGACTTCTTCGCCGCCTCGGGGTCGAGCTTCGTCGAGATGTTCGTCGGCCGCGGCGCCGCGCGGATCCGCCGCCTCTTCAAAGAGGCGCGCAAGTCCGGGCGGGCGGTGATCTTCATCGACGAGATCGACGCGGTCGGCGGCCACCGCAGCGGCGGTGGCGGCGACGGCGGCAGCAGCGAGCGCGAGCAGGCGCTGAACCAGCTGCTGGTCGAGCTCGACGGCTTCGAGAAAGACCCCGGAACGGTGATCGTGATCGCCGCCTCCAACAACGTCGACAAGCTCGACGAGGCGCTGCTGCGGCCCGGCCGCTTCGACCGCCAGGTGCTGGTGGCGCCGCCCGACCGCGACGGCCGCGAGGCGATCCTGCGCTCGCACGCGAAGGGCAAGCCGCTGGCTCCCGACCTCGACCTCACCGACGTCGCCCGCAAGACCACCGGGATGACCGGCGCCCAGCTCGCCAACGCGCTCAACGAGGCGGCGATCATCGCCGGCCGCGCCGGGCGCTTCTCGATGGCCCGCGCCGATCTCGACGAGGCGCTGCTGCGCCAGGCGGTCGGCTCGCAGCAGGCGCGCCGGCTCAGCACCAAGGAGCGGCTGATCGTCGCCTACCACGAGGCCGGCCACGCGCTCTGCCGCAAGCTGCTGGGGCTGGACCCGCCGGAGATCCTCAGCATCGTCCCGCGCGGGCCGGCGCTCGGCTTCGTCGGCCACTCGCCGCAGGAGGACAGCTACCTGAAGTCCCGCGACGAGCTGCTCGACGAGGTGGTGACCCTGCTCGCCGGGCGCGCCGCCGAGGAGGAGGTGTTCGGCGAGTCCTACTCGGGCGCCGCCGACGACCTCGCGCGGGTGCACATGGTCTGCCGCCAGATGGCCGGCGAGTTCGGGATGGGGGTGGCGCTCGACCACGACGGCCCGCCGCCGATCGCGATGCCGACCAAGGACTACGCCGTCTCCGACGCGACCCGCCGCGACGTCGACCTGGCCTCGATGACGCTGGCGCGGGGCGCCTACCGGCGGGCGCGGGCGCTGCTCTCGGCCAACCGCGACTGCCTCGACGACCTCGCCGCCCACGCGCTCGAGCACGAGACGCTGACCCGCGAGGACCTCGACGAGATCTTCGCCGCCCACGAGATGCACGGCCTGGCCGAGACCCGCGGCTCCGGCGCCGCCCTGGTCGCGATGAACCGGCCGCCGGGCCCGATCACGCGGGAGCCGCGCGAGTAGCATCGGCGCGGTGAGTGGTCGCGAGCCGGTCCGCTGGTGGTCGATGCGACCGGCGCAGAACCTGAAGCCGGCGACCTACCGCTGCCCCCTCTGCGGCAAGCACCTGCCGGCCCTCAGCGAGCACGTCCTGATCGCCCCCGAGGGCGACGGCTCGCGGCGGCGCCACGCCCACACCGCCTGCGTCCTCGCCGCCCGCAAGGCCGGCCGGCTGCCGAGCGAGGAAGAGTGGCGGAAGACCCAGCCGCGGTCGCCGTCGCTGAGCGAGCCGTCTGCGGAAGCGGCTCTTCGGCGAGACTTGAGCCAATGCTGAGCCTGCTCGCCGTCGCCGCGGCCGGAGCCGCGGCGGGTGCGTCCAACGCCCTCGCCGGCGCCGGATCGCTGATCACCTTCCCGACCCTGATCGCGCTCGGGGTGCCGCCGCTGGCCGCCAACGTGACCAGCACCGTCGGCCTGATTCCCGGCGCCGTCGGCGGCGCGGTCGGCTACGCCGACCTGATCGTCGAGCAGCGCGATCGCTTCATCCGGCTCTCCGTGCCGACCCTGTTCGGCGCCGTGATCGGCACGGCGCTGCTGCTGATCACCTCCAACGACACCTTCGAGGCGATCGTCCCGGCGCTGGTCGCCGGCTCCTGCCTGCTGCTGCTGTTCCAGCCGCGGCTGACGCCGCGGATCTCCCACGCCGGCAACGAGCGCTCGCCGTTCCTCACCGTCGGCCTGGTCTTCGCCGGCGCCTACGCCGCCTACTTCGGCTCCGCCGTCGGGATCCTGCTGCTCGGCCTGCTCGGCGTCTTCGTCGCCGCCTCGATGCAGCACCTCAACGCGATCAAGATCCTCCTCGCCGGCGTCGCCAACCTGCTGGCGGCGGTCGCCTACGCCTTCCTCGCCCCGGTCGCACTGGGGCTACGCCGTCTGCCTGATGGTCTCCTCGCTGATCGGCGGCCGGCTCGGCGCCAACCTGGCGCGGCGGGTGTCCGGCGAGGTCCTCCGGGTCACGATCGCGCTGCTCGGCCTCGTCGTCGCCGCGGTGCTCGCGGTGCGGGCGTTCGGTTGAGTTGGGCCGGGCGCGGGTAGCCTGGGAGCAATGAGCCGACCCACCCGCATCCCGATCCTGGTCGCCCTGCTGGCCTTGGCGCTGGTCGCGCCGGCCTCCGCCGCGGCGGTCGAACGGACCGTCTCGGTCAGCGGCAGCGCCACCCTCAAGGTGCCGAACGACAGCGCCAGCCTCGGCTTCTCGGTCAACGCCGAACGGAAGACCCGGGCCGCGGCGCTGAGCACGGTCTCGGCCCGGCTGCGAAGCGTGATCGCCGCGGTC
Source organism: uncultured Solirubrobacterales bacterium (assembly GCA_963739875.1). Classification (GTDB taxonomy): domain Bacteria; phylum Actinomycetota; class Thermoleophilia; order Solirubrobacterales; family 70-9; genus VAYN01. The sequence goes on along the minus strand of CAVUCD010000009.1, from coordinate 68,879 downwards.
CAGGGGATTCCCGGCGTCGGCGCCGGGGACGTCAAGACCGGCCGGATCTCGGTCCGCAAGACGCTCCGCGGCAAGCGGACCGTCTACCGCGCCGGCGAGGGGATCGGCGTGACGCTGCACGAACCCGCCAACGCCGGGGATCTGGTCACGGCCGCGATCGGCGCCGGCGCGACCGGGGTCAGCGGTCCCAACTTCTTCGTCGGCGACACCGAAGCGGCGTTCGCCAGGGCCCTCGCCGCGGCCTTCGACAAAGCGAAGGCGAAGGCGACGACCCTCGCCACCGAGGCCGGCGCCGTCCTCGGGCCGGCGATCAGCATCGACGAAGGCGAAGGCGCCGAACTGACCCCCTCCCCCGAGTTCAAGGGGGCGAGCAGCTGCGGAGCCGCGACCGCGGCGCCGACGCCGGTCGCCAAGCGATCCGCCTCCGACTGCGCCGGCTCGACGCCCCCGGTCAAGCCCGGCGCCTCGACGGTGACCGCCACCGTCCGCGTCGTCTTCGCGCTCCAGTAGACCAGGGTCGCCGGCCCGCCGGCGTCGATCCGACGGCAACGAGGTGATCGTCCACGCCCTGATCGGCGACCCCGACTGGCGCGGCGACGAAGCCCATCGACCCCAGGCGCACGATCCTCTCCGAGGTCCACCCCGGCACCCTCGCCGAGAGGATCGCCGTGCCGCGCCATAACCTGGTGCCGAAGCCGGAGACGCTGAGCTTCGAGCAGGCCGCCTGCCTGCCGACCGCCTATCTCACCGCCTACCGGATGCTGTTCACGCGCTCCGGCCTGCAGCCCGGTCAGACGGTGCTGGTCCAGCCCGCTTCCGAGTGGGCGGTACTGGGCTCGAACCAGTGACCCCCTCCTTGTAAGGGAGGTGCTCTCCCAACTGAGCTAACCGCCCGGAAACCCCATTATTGCTCGCTCCCGGCTGACATGATGCGGGCTCGATGGTGTCCCTGAGCCAGAAGCAGTTCATCGCCGTCCTGCTCGGCGTCTGCGTCCTCAGCGCCGGCATCGGCTCGGGGCTGGCGCTGCTGGCGCAGACCGGACCGTCGGGGGCCACCGGCGCCCGCGGCCCGGCTGGGCCCGAAGGGCCGGAAGGACCGCGAGGGGCCGAAGGAGAATCGGGGGCGGCCGAGGTCGGCGGCCTCGAAGCCGAAGTCGAAGACCTCCGCGGCCGGGTCGAAGAATTCGAAGAAGTCGAAGGCCGGCTGGAAAGCCTCGAAGAAGAACTCGGCGCTCTGTCAGGTGGGAGCTCCGGGCTCTGCGAAGAATTCGGGGTCGACTGCTGAGCGCGAAACACCGCGGGTGAACCGAACCCGCCGGCTGCCCGTATTCCCCGTCGATGGCAGCCGATAAGAGCATCTGGCGGGGAGCGCGGTGGGTCGCGATCGGTTTCGCGGTCGCGACGATGGCGCTGGCCCTCGCCGGGCTCCGCAGCGAACTCGCCGCTTCGGCCGGGCCGACCGCCCAGCTCAGCGCCACGAAGACGGTCGACATCAACCACTTCGCCTACAGCCCGACGCCGCTGACGATCGCGACCGGGACCACCGTCACCTTCACCAACTCGAGCAGGGTGACGCACACGGCGACCCGCGCCGGCGCCTTCAACACCGGCCACATCCGCCCCGGGACCTCGATCAGCATCCGCTTCAACCACGCCGGCAGCTTCAGCTACCACTGCCTGATCCACCCGCGGATGCACGGCAAGATCGTCGTCAGGTAGCCCCGGCCCGGCCGCGGGCTATCGTCCCGGGCGACCGTGGATCGCCTCAGCCTCGAGAAGAAGATCGACACGCCGACCCTGTGGCGGGCGGCGCTGCTGCAGCTCGCCGCCGTCGCCGTGCTCTCGATCGCCCTCGCCGCGGCGCTCTCTCACGACTTCTTCGTCGACTGGGGCTGGATCGCCGGCCCCGGCGCCTGGATGCTCTGCGCCGCCTTCACCGCCCGGGTGCTGTCGCTGCCGCTGGTGCCGACCCTGATCGGCGCCGTCCTCGCCGGCCTGCCAAGCGTCGTCGCCGTCCTCGTCGACCTGCACTGGGCCGGGGCGGTTCTGGCCGTCGGCCTCTTCGCCCTCTGGTGCGCGCGTCTGCCGCGCGCCCACGCCCTGCCCGGCTGAGGAACGTCGTCAGCGCTGCGAGCCGCTCGGCGACCGAGCGGCTGGGCGGCCATCGCCGGCCTCGCATCGGCCATCGGCCTGGCTGCTTCCGCGGCCTCGCCTTGGGCACGTCCTCCCGAGCCCGCTGGCTGGCGATGAAGTCCTCCAGCGAAGCGCGCACGACATGGGCGGCGGCGCCGACGATCAGCAGGAAGAGGCCCGAACGGGGAGAGCCGATCAGGACCGCGATCAGGGCGGCGGCCATGACCAGGTAGAAGAAGCGCGGAAGATCCTCCGCGAACCCCTCGAGCCTGTTCAGATTTGCGCCGGTCATCGCTCTCGCCATGACTTTCGGCGCCCAGCGCGCTTTCCCTGGAAAGGCCGAGACCTCTCGATGACTCCCAGACGTAAAAGTCACTCGCCGGGAGCGCGATCCGACAGCGGCGGGGGCAGATCGGTAGCTGGTTCAATCCTGCAGATATTCGAAATCGAGGATCAAGGACTCCGATGAATCCAGCCCCAGCAGCCGCCGCGCCGACCGAGGCGATCCGGCCCAGCGACTATCTCGACGTCGATCGCCTCCTCTCCGACACCGAGCGCGACATCCGCGACACCGTCCGGGCCTTCGTTCGCGACCGCGTCACCCCAAACGTCGGCGAGTGGTTCGAGCAGGCGGCGATCCCGCTCGAGCTGGCCCCCGAACTCGGCAAGCTCGGCGTCCTCGGCATGCACCTCGAGGGCTACGGATGCGCCGGCGCCAGCGCCACCGCCTACGGCCTCGCCTGCATGGAGCTGGAGGCCGGCGACAGCGGCATCCGCAGCCTCGTCTCGGTCCAGGGCTCGCTGGCGATGTTCGCGATCCATCGCTGGGGCTCGGAGGAGCAGAAACAGGAGTGGCTGCCGCGGATGGCCGCCGGCGAGGCGCTCGGCTGCTTCGGCCTGACCGAGCCCGACGCCGGCTCGGACCCCGGCTCGATGCGAACCAGGGCGCGCCGCGACGGCGAGGACTGGATCCTGCACGGGCAGAAGATGTGGATCACCAACGGCTCGGTCGCCGAGGTCGCGGTGGTCTGGGCCAACACCGACGAGGGCGTGCGCGGCTTCCTCGTCCCCAAGGGGACCGAGGGCTTCACCACCCAGGACATCCACAACAAGATGTCGCTGCGGGCCTCGATCACCTCGGAGCTGCTGCTCGACGACGTGCGGCTGCCCGGCCGCGGCGATGCTGCCCGAGGCGAGCTCGCTGCGCGGGCCGCTCTCCTGCCTCAACGAGGCGCGCTACGGAATCGTCTGGGGTGCCGCCGGCGCCGCCCGGGCCTGCTTCGAAGCGGCGCTGGAGTACAGCCTCGAGCGGATCCAGTTCGGCAAGCCGATCGCCTCCTTCCAGATCCAGCAGCAGAAGCTCGCCATGATGGCGCTGGAGGTCAACCGCGCGACCCTGCTCGCGCTGCATATCGGGCGGCTGAAGGACGAGGGCCGGCTGCACTCCGAGCAGGTCAGCATGGGCAAGCTCGGCAACGTCAACGCCGCGCTCGAGGTCGCGAGATCCGCCCGCCAGGTGCTCGGCGCCAACGGGATCACGCTCGAGTATCCGGTGATCAGACACATGAACAACCTCGAGTCGGTGGTCACCTACGAGGGCACGGCGGACGTCCACGCGCTGGTCGTCGGCGCCACCCTGACCGGGATCCAGGCCTTCCGATGAGCGCCCGCCGCCGGCGCCGAGCTCGGGTCTCGACCGAGACCTACCGAGCGATCCTTGACAGAACCTTTCCATCGGACGAGGATCGCCCTGCTATCACTTGGATCCTCAGCCGCGGAATGATCCGCGAGCCGGAGGCGATCGCCTCCGCCCGCAACGTCATCGAGAAGGAGTACGGTCCGCGCTACCTGCCGTCGACGCCGCGCGCAGTACGTCAACAAGTCGAAGAACGCCCAGGAGGCGCACGAGGCGATCCGCCCGACCGACATCGCCCGCCGTCCGGACGACGTGCGGCAGCTGCTGGAGCCGGACCAAGCCAAGCTCTACGGGCTCATCTGGCTGCGCACCCTCGCGAGCCAGATGGGCCCAGCCGAACTTGAGCGCACCACGGTCGACATCATCGCCGAGGTCGCGGCGACGCCTGCCGGAGCTGCGCGCCGTTGGCACCGTCGTGAACTTCGACGGTTTCCTCGCCGTCTACGGCGACGCCAAGGACGATCGCGTCCGACGAAGAGGACGCCAACCGCCTGCCGGCAATCGCCGGCGAGGAACTTCAAAAGCGCGAGAACGCCGATCGCAACATTTCACCGAGCCGCCGTCGCGCTACACCGAAGCCTCATTGATCAAGAACATGGAAGAGCTCGGCATTGGCCGGCCCTCGACCTACGCCTCGACCCTCCCGGTGCTGCAGGACCGCAACTATGTCCGGCTCGACAAGCGCGGCTGGTCCCCGAGGACCGGCCGGATCGTGACGGCATTCCTCGAGAACTTCTTCCACAAGCACGTCGAATACGATTTCACCGCCGGCCTCGAAGAGAAGCTCGACGAGATTTCCGCCGGCGAACTGCCCTGCAAGGATGTGCTGCGCGACTTCTGGCCCGACTTCACGTCGCGACCGACAGCATTAAGGACCTGCGCGTCGCCGAAGTGCTCGACGCCCTCAATGTTTTGCTCGCCGATCACATCTTCCCGCCGAAGCCCGACGGCACCGACCCGCGCCGGTGCCCGAACTGCGGCACCGGCCAGATGGCGCTGAAACTGGGCAAGTTCGGCGCCTTCATCGGCTGCTCGAACTATCCGGATGCCAGTACACCCGGCAGCTCACGACCGGTCCCGACGGCGCGGCCGCGGCGCGCACTCGGCGACGATCCGGAGACCAAGCTCGAGGCTCAACGTGCTTTGAGTCGGGCCGCTTCGGCCCATATGTGCAACTCGGCGAAGCACCAAAACAAACGGCGAAGCGGTGAAGCCCAAGCGTGCCCCCCTCCCCAAGGGGGTGTCGCCGACGACATCGACCTCGACCGCGCCGCAGTTGCTGGCGCTACCCCGCGCGGTCGGCCTTCACCCGGAGACGGGGAAGCCGATCAGCGCGGGCATCGGCCGCTACGGCCCCTTCATCCTGCATGACGGCACCTACGCCAACCTCCCCGACGTCGAGGAAGTCTTCACCGTCGGGCTCAACCGCGCCGTCGACCTGATGGCTGAAAGAAGGCCGGTGGCGGACGGTCGGCCGCGGTGCCACGACTCGCGGCGATCAAGACCTTCGAGCATGCCGACGGCGCGATCTCGGTCCGCGACGGCCGCTACGGGCCGTACGTCAACCAGGGCAAGGTCAACGCGACCTGCCCAGCGACGAGACGCCAGGACGTCACGCTCGAGCAGGCCGCCGCGCTCATCGACGAACGCGCCGCCGAGACCGGTGGCGGGTCGAGCTCCGGAAAGCGCCGGCCCGCGGCCGCCCCCAAGGCCGCGGCCGCGCCAAAGCTCCAGCCAAGACGGAACCGGCAAAGAAGCGCGCGCCAGAAGGCCGCGAAGACAACCAAGCGGAGGCCTAAGGCCATTCGCGCCCAGGCCGCAGCGTCCGAATACGGGGTCCGGAACTGGGCGCCTGGAAAACCGGTGCCTAGCCCTCACATCGGGATGCACCGGATCCGCGCCCTGGGGATGACTGGTGGTTTAACAACCACGGCTAGTTCATGGACGAAATCCACCCAAACAAACCCGCCCTCCCCCAGTCAGGTGGGCACCTCCCCGCCGTGAGGCGGCCACTCGAGGCGATGGCCGGCGCCCGACCTCGACGGCGCGGACCTCCAACCTCGGCATCCACGGCGACAGCGCCGAGCTGAAGGTCCTGCTCAAGGAACTCGAGGGCGACGGCCATCGCCCGCACCCGCAAAAAGACGCCGCACAGCGACGCTGCCGCAGGTGACGCTCCCCGACATCCCCGCCGACGCGACCCCGACGACCTCCACGCCCACCGAGTGGGACGACGACGAAGGCGAAGAGCCGCGCGTCCGCATCGTCACAGCCGCCAAGGCAGCGCGCGCCGTGGTCGCCGGCGTCGGCGACCGCATCCTCGCGCCACGATGCCGGCGACGAGCCCGTCGCCTACACCGCGCGGGCCATGAAGATCCTCGACAAGCCGCGGCGCGCCAGATCGGCATCGTGCGCCTCGCGGAGTGGCGCGCGGCTGATGTCCAGTCGACAAGAAGCACTCAAGGAGCGGATCGATCCCGGCGACTACGGCAGACGCCCGCGACGGCGACCTGGTCGAAGTGACCATCCAAAGCAGCGTTGCCGGCGAATCCCCAAGGCCAAGGTGAGGCGCGGCTCGGCAACCCCAACTCCGAGGGCGCGGTCTCGATGATCGCGATCCACACCCTCGAAATCCCGTACGTCTTCCCGGCCTCGGTGCTGAAGGAAGCCGAGGCGGCGAAGCCGCGACGATCAAGGCCGCGAGGATTGGCGGCATCTCGCCGCTCATCACCATCGATCCGCCCGACGCCAAGGACCACGACGACGCGGTCCACGCCGAGCCCGATCCGACCCGAACAACCCGGGCGGCCATATCGTCACCGTCGCCATCGCCGATGTCGCGCCCTACGTGCGGCCCGGCTCGGCCCTCGACCGCGAGGCGTACACCCGCGGCAACTCGGTCTATTTCCCCGACCGCGTCGTGCCGATGCTGCCCGAGCGCATCTCCAACGATCTCTGCTCGCTGACGGAAGGGGAGACCGCGCCATCGCTCGCGGTCAGAATGGTGTTCGACGCCGACGGCCGCAAGCGCTCGCACACGTTCCATCGCGTGCTGATGCGCTCGGCGCCAAGCTCAACTACGAGCAGGCGCAGATGGCGATCGACGGCCGCCCCGACGACGACACCGGGCCGCTGCTCGACGTCGTGCTGAAGCCGCTCTACGCCGCCTACGCGGCGATGAAACGCGCGAGAGAGGCCCGCGGTCCGCTCGACCTCGACCTGCCCGAACGCAAGATCATCCTCGACAAGGCCGACGGCACCGTCGACCGTGTCGTAGTGCCCGAGCGGCTCGAGTCGCACCGGCTGATCGAAGAGTTCATGATCCCCGCCAACGTCGCGGCGGCCGAGACGCTCGAAAAGCACAAGACCGCCCTGCTCTATCGCGTGCACGACAAACCATCCGCGAAAAGCTCGAGGCACTGCGCGAATTCCTCGAGACGCTGGACTCTCGCTGCCAAGTGGCGCAATCCGCGCCGAGCAGTTCAACCGCGTGCTGGCCAAGGCAAGGGCCAGGACGACGATGCGCAGGTCAGCGAGATGGTGCTGCGCTCGCAGGCCCAGGCCGACTACTCGGCCGACAACTACGGCCATTTCGGCCTCAACCTCGATCGCTACGCGCACTTCACCTCGCCGATCCGCCGCTACGCCGACCTGATCGTCCACCGCGCGCTGATCACTGCGCGGACGCTTCGGCGAGGACGGGCTCCCCGACGGCCAGGATCGCGCGGCGCTGGCCGAATGGCCAGCACAATTTCGGGCACCGAGCGGCGCGCCATGCTGGCCGAGCGCGAAACCTCCGACCGGCTGCTGGCGCAGTTCCTCGCCACCAAGATCGGCGCCGAGTTCATGGCCGCATCTCGGGCGTCACCGCGCGTCCGGCCTCTTCGTGCGGCTGCTCACACCGGCGCCGACGGTTTCATCCCGGCCTCGACCATCGGCCAGCGACTACTATCGCTTCGACGGAAGAGATGCAGGCGATGGTCGGCGATCGAACCGGCGAGACGTTCCGGATCGGCGACACGGTCACCGCGGCTGGTCGAGGCCGCCCCGTGGCCGGCGCGCTGCGCTTCGAGCTGCTGTCCGAAGGCCGCAGTGACGGGCGCGCACACGCGGCCATCGCAGCGTCGCTCCGCAAAATCGCGGCCTGAACGCGGCCCTAAAAAGCACTACGGTCAGCGCCGCAAATGACCGACATCCTGCAACGCTTTTCCTCGACGCCCAGCCCGGCCACCCCAACGCCGCCGAAGGACGCCGCCACGCTGATCCTGTTGGACCGCAGCGGCACCGTCGCCGAAGGTCCTGATGGCAAGCGGCACCACGGCCATGTGTTCATGCCCGGCAAGTTCGTGTTCCCCGGCGGCAGCGTCGATCCGGCCGACCGTAAGATGACCGCCGGTGCGCCACTCGACCCGCGCGCCGAAAGAAGCTGATGCAGCATGTGAAGCGTCCGACGCCGGCAAGGCCCAGGCGCTGGCGCTGGCCGCGATCCGCGAGACCTTCGAGGAGACCGGGCTGTTCCTCGGCCAGAAGCGCGAGAGCGCCACCGAAGGCCCCGGCCCGTGGCAGGCCTCGCCGAGGCTCACATCATCCGCGACCTCTCCACCGTGCATTTCATCGCCCGAGCATCACCCCCGCGTCGGGCACGGCGCTTCGATGCTCGCTTCTTCACGGCGACATCGCCGATGCCCACGGATCGACGGCGAGGTCGGGCCGGATGCGGACATGGTGGAGCTCGTCTGGCTGCCGCTCCGCATCAAGGAGCGGATTCGAGCTCGGCCTTCACCGAGATCGGCTCGACCTCGACATGCAGCTCAAGGAGGCTTCGCCACGATCTCCCGGCCGTCTACCGGGTCAACCGCAGACCCGGGATCCGGAAATTCCTTTAGACGGTCCGGCGCCGACCTACTCCTGAACCTGACAATCAGATCGTGTCTGCGGCTGGGGTTCCGGTCCGCCGCTCCGGTGGCGTCCCGGTATGACAACTCGCATCCGTAGCTTTCGCCGCCCGGCTAATTTCCGGGCCGCCCTCGTTCGAGGACCGTCATGGCCAAAGCCGCCTCCACCAAGATCAAGCTGGTCTCGACCGCGGACACCGGCTTCTACTACGTGACCAAGAAGAACTCGCGCACGATGACCGAGAAGCTGAGCTTGAAGAAGTACGACCCGATCGTGAGCAAGCACGTCGAGTTCAAGGAGGGCAAGATCAAGTAACGTTCGATCCGCCATAAACAAAGCGCGCCTCACGGCGCCGTTTTCGTCGTGATAAGAAATGCAGCGCACAACGCCTTCGCACAAAACAGCCTTGGTTCAATCAGTTCGCTTTTCGAGAAAGAGGTGGCCGGTCCGGAGTGATGTCGAGGAGGCCACACGCAGCACTCCGGACCGGCCGCCCTACGGGCTCAGGAGATGCGGCGGACCTGAGCAAACCGTAGGGTATTCCGAAGCGGCAGTGTTTTCTCGAATTCGCGAAACCACTCCTCGGTTGATTTCCACCGCCGCCCTGTTGTAGTGTCACGCTACTTCAACGGCCGCAAAAGCAACGTCAAAAGCTCGTCACTGATTCGTGGCAATCAGTCGTCAACCTTACCTGTGATGGTTTACCGCGTTCAATGCGCGCACAAGCCGGAAGCTCGCCGAAGCTCGTAAATTTCAGGCCGCGTCGACGACGACGCGGTTCCGGCCATCGCGTTTGGCGCGGTAGAGCGCCTGATCGGCGCGCTTCAGAATGGTCGACGGCGTATCGTCTGCGCTCTCGAGCGTCGCAATCGCCGACGAGATCGTCACGTCGATCGCTTTGGCGCCCTGCGCGATGTTGAAAGCCTGGACGCGATGCGCCGTCGCAGCCGCTCGGCGACGATCGTCGCCACCGCCATGTCGGTTTCCGGCATCACGATCACGAACTCCTCGCCGCCGAACCGGCAGGCGAGATCGATGCCGCGGATGATTGCGGATGCGAACCGCGAACTCGCGCAGCACGTCGTCACCGGTGTCATGACCATAGGTGTCGTTGATCGACTTGAAGAAGTCGATATCGATCACCATCACGGGAGCGCCTTGCCGCGCGCCCCCGCCTGCTCCAACAGCGAGCCGAGATGGCTCTCCATATAGCGGCGATTGTAGAGGCCGGTCAGTCCATCGGTGATCGCCATCTCGATCGACTGCTGGACGTTGTCGCGCAACCGGTCGGCGTAACGCTTCTTGCGGATCTGGGTGCGTGCGCGGGCGTGCAATTCGTTGGCGTCGACCGGCCGCATCAGATAGTCGTTCACGCCGATCTCGAGCCCGCGGATCATGCGGGCATGGTCCTCGACTGTCGCAGATCGCGAGCACCGGCACATTGCGGGTGCGCTCGAGCGAGCGAAGCTGGCTGCACAGCCGCAGCGCATCGTAGTTCTCCAGCGCGAGCGAAACGATCAGCAGATCGAAATTGCCCTCGGCGGCGTGGAACACCGCCTCGCTCGGATTGGTCTCGATTTCGGCCTTGTGCTTGCTCGACAGCATGGTCTGCAGCCGCTCGGCAGTCGAACGCCGGTCGTCGATGATCAGGACGCGGCCGGATTGGCCGCCCTCGGCCAAAGCCTGATTGTCCGGGTCCTGGATGCCGATTTCGCGCGAGGTCAGCGCGCGCATCCGCAGTTCATCGGTCATCAGCTTCAGTCGCGACAGCGAGCGCACGCGCGCGATCAGCGCCACGTCCGACACCGGCTTGGTCAGGAAGTCGTCGGCGCCCGCGGACAGCCCCTTGACGCGATCCGATGGGGAGTTCGAGCGCGGTGACCATCACCACTGGAATGTGATGGGTCTTTTTGTTGGCTTTGATCCGCCGGCAAACCTCGAAACCATCCATGTCCGGCATCATGACGTCGAGCAGGACGATGTCGCATTCCGCCTTGTCGCAGATCGCCAGCGCCTCGGTGCCGTTCATTGCGGTCACGACGTCAAAATACTCCGCCGACAAACGGGCTTCCAAAAGCTTGACGTTGGCGGGAACATCGTCGACGACGAGTACGCGGGCAGTCACAGACAAAAACTCCTTGGGCGCGTCAGCCCAGAAAATGACGGATGGTCTCGATGAACTTGCCGACCGAGATCGGCTTGGAGAGATACGCTTCGCAGCCGCCCTGGCGAATGCGTTCTTCGTCGCCCTTCATGGCGAAGGCCGTAACGGCCACCACCGGAATGTGCTTGAGCTCGGGATCGTCCTTCAGCCACTTGGTGACTTCGAGGCCGGACACCTCGGGCAACTGGATATCCATCAGCACCAGGTCGGGACGGTGTTTGCGGGCGAGGTCAAGCGCCTCGATGCCGTTGCGCGTGCCGACGATCTGGTAGCCGTGCGCCTCCAGCAGGTCGTGGAAGAGCTTCATGTTGAGCTCGTTGTCTTCCACGATCATGACGGTCTTGGACATTTAGTCCGCCTTCCCTCGCCGCGGGCCTACTGCCCGCAACGCCCGTTGGGCGCTGCGGCACCCGCACACGCCCGCCACTATGATTAAAACCTAGTGAGGATTCGTTACGGAAACGCAAACAAGAGCCCGCAAGTACGAACAAGAGACAGCGAATTTCCTGATGTTCCCGTAGCCTCAATCGTTAACGGTGGCTGGGTTTGGGCCGGTAACGCTGCTAATCTGGGTGGTGCGCCGACTCACCTGGAATCGCCAGCAACTGTCGGCCATTGCACCACCATGAAAAGCAAAGTCTCCCTCGATAAAAAGGACATGGCGCGGCGCGAGGCCGCCGAAGCACTGGCGATCTCGGCCCTCACCTATCTCGCCGCGGAGCCTGAAGCGCTGGGCGGGTTCCTGGCCGCCACCGGCATCGGCCCAGACCGGATCCGCTCTGCGGCCAACGATCCGGAGTTCCTGTCCGGCGTGCTCGACTATTTTCTCAGCGACGAAGCCCTGCTCGTCGCCTTCGCCAAGCACGAGGACATCAATCCGGCCGAGATCCAACGCGCCCGCGCGGCATTCGGAGGCTTGTGGGAACGGGACGTGCCCTGATGGGCGCGTTCTGCCGGGACTGCCTGAACGACGCAGGCTCTGCCGGCCGCTGCCCGCACTGCTTCTCGCCGCGCGTCATCCGCCATGCCGAACTCGACACGCTGACGATCTGCCACGTCGACTGCGACGCGTTCTACGCCACCATCGAAAAGCGGGATGACCCATCGCTTGCCGACAAGCCGCTGATCATCGGCGGCGGCAAGCGCGGCGTGGTGTCGACCGCCTGCTACATCGCCCGCACATTCGGCGTGCGCTCGGCCATGCCGATGTTCGAGGCCAAGCGGCTTTGCCCGCAGGCGACGGTGGTCCGCCCGAACATGGACAAATACGCCACCGTCAGCCGGCAGGTTCGTGCGCTCATGCTCGACCTCACTCCGCAGGTCGAGGCGATCTCGATCGACGAGGCATTCATGGACCTGGCCGGCACGCAGCGCCTGCATGGCATGAGCGCCGCGAAGGCTCTCGCCCGCTTCTCCGCCAAGGTCGAGAAGGAGATCGGCATCTCGGTGTCGATCGGGCTTGCCGCCAACAAATTCCTCGCCAAGATCGCCTCCGACCTCGACAAGCCGCGAGGATTTGCCGTGATCGGCAAGGCCGAGGCCGCGCGCTTTCTCGCCGAGAAGCCGGTGTCGATCATCTTCGGGGTCGGCAAGGTCGCGGCGCAGCGCTTCGCCAAGGACGGCTTCCACAAGATTTCGGATCTGCAGCGGGCCGACGAGCACGACCTGATGCGCCGCTATGGCGCCGAGGGTCAACGGCTGTGGCGGCTCGCCCGCGGCATCGACAGCCGCGAAGTCGATCCGATCCGCGAGCGCAAGAGCGTCTCGGCCGAGAACACGTTCGATCGCGACATCGCCTCGTTCCGGCCGCTGGAGAAGCGGCTCTGGGCCGCGGCCGAGGAGGTTTCGGAACGGCTCAAGGAAAAGCGCCTCTGCGGCTCGACCGTGACGTTGAAGCTCAAGACCGCCGACTTCCGCATTCTCACCCGCGCGCGCTCGTTGGAGCGCCCGACGCAATTGGCGGACAAGATTTTCGCGGCGAGCCGCGAGCTGCTCGTCCGCGAAATCAACGGCACGCGCTATCGCCTGCTCGGCGTCGGCGTCAGCGCGCTCGACGATGCCGAGGCCGCCGATCCGGCCGACCTGATCGACCGCGGCGCCGAGCGGCGCGCCAACGTCGAACGGGCCATGGACCGCGTACGCGGCAAGTTCGGCCACGAGGCGGTGGTGAAGGGCTTGGCGCTGGAGGAGAAGGAGTAAGCTCGCCCTCAATTGGCGGCGCTCCGCATTTCGTCCAACGCCTCTCAAGCTCTCTGCGACTACGGCGAGATCGCCCCCAGCAGTCGCGGCCGCCTCGCTGCAGCAACTGATACAACGGCTCGTGATCCGCAGCCGACCCTCAACCCGCAGCGACATCCACCTGTTCCGTGCCGTCGAGTACTCGCTCCGCCTTGGCGTGATCGAGGTCTTTTTCCCAGGCGGCGATCACCACGGTCGCGACGCAGTTGCCGATAAGATTGCCCACGGCGCGGGCCATGCCGATGAACCAGTCGACCGACAGCACCAGCACAAGACCGATGGCCGGGATGCTCGGCACAGCATTGAGCGTTGCCGCCAGAATGACGATGGCCGAGCCCGGCACGCCATGAGCGCCCTTCGAGGTGACGAGCGAGACGCCGAGCACCAGCAGCAGATCGCCGAGCGACAGCGGCGTGTTGGTCGCCTGCGCGATGAAGACCACCGCCAGCGTCAGATAGATCGAGAACGCGTCGAGATTGAACGAATAGCCGGTCGGCACCACCAACCCGACCACGGAATCCTTGACGCCCAACCGCTCCAGCTTGCGCATGATCTGCGGCAGCACCGCATCCGACGAAGCGGTCGCGAGCACGATGGTCAGCTCTTCGCGCAGGTAGGCGAGGAATTTAAGAATATTCAGGCCGGCGAGCCGCATCACCAGGCCCAGCACCACCAGAACGAAGAACGCGACGGCGACGTAGAACAAAACAACCAGCGAGACCAACTGTTTGAGCGAGCCGACGCCATAGCGTCCTACCGTATAAGCCACAGCGCCAAGCACACCGAGCGGCGCCACCCGCACGATCAGGCCCATCGCCTTGAACAGCACGGTTGCGACTGCGTCGATCAGCGAGGTCACTTTCTCGCTCTTCTCGCCGCCCACCAGCGCGAGCGCGACGCCGAACAGAATGGCGAAGAACAGCACCTGCAGTACGTCGTTGCGCGCCAGCGCATCGATCGAAGTGGTCGGGATCACGTTCATCAGGAAGCTGCCGATGCCGCCGCCCTGCAGCTTGTGGGCATTGTCGGCGTAGGTGCTCAGCGATTTCGGATCGAGGGTGGACGGATCGATGTTCATCCCGTGTCCCGGACCGAACACGTAAGCGAGCACGATTCCGACCGCGAGCGCGACCGTGGTCATCACCTCGAAATAGACCAGCGCCTTGACGCCGACACGCCCGACCTTCTTGAGATCACCCGCTCCGGCGATGCCATGAACCACGACGCAGAACACGATCGGCGCCACGATCATCGAAATCAGTTTCAGGAAGGCGTCGCTCAAAATCTTCAGGCCGATCGCGAAATCCGGCACGGCCATGCCGAGCGCGATCCCCAAAAGAAGCGCCACCACAACCTGAAAGAACAGCGACTTGTAGAGCGGCTTGGTCTCGACCGGGGCGGATGCAGCAACGGCGGCGGTCGACATGGAGCTTCTCCCAAGGCCTGAAGAGACAACCGGCAACCTGGATCGAAGCAAAGACTATGCCGACAAACTGTGCAACTGCGGGCCGCGCCTGTCGGGGCCAGCCGGACAGCCATTGAGGGTCTTGATGGACACGCCGAGCCACAGGCCGCCTCAAGCAGGCGATAAGGTCATGTCCCAGCTTGCTGGCGTACCCTGGCGTGCCTGCTCACTTGCAGGACTTGTTACTTACACGCCTTGCCGGCGGCGTCCTTGTCGTGCAGTTCCAGCGAAGTCATCTCGCCGGTCAGCACGAAATCGCCGTAGTCGAGCAGGAGCGCGCGCGACACGCCGTTCTCGTAAAGCTCGAAAGTGATGGCATAGATCGGCGTCTGCTCGCCGTCCTTGTCTTTGGCGGCGCGGTCGAAATAGCTGATAGTCACCGGCCAGCGCGTCATGTTGGCCAGCACCGCCTCCTTGGCGGTGGCGTCGTCCGGTTTGGTCGCATCGGGCGCGATCGGTTTTCCGATCACGGTCAGCGTGTCGTAGACCTTCTCGCCGGTGTCGGAGCCGTCATAGACCGAGACCTGGAGCAGCGTCTTGCCCTCGCGGGCCGCGGCAATGATGCGGCGGACATGTTCGGTCGGGAAGGCGAGATCGGCCTTCAGATCGATCTTCTTCTCGTCAGGCTCGGTGAGTTGCACCGCAAGCCCGTCCTTCTCGCGGTCGGCCTGGCCGTCGACTTTGTCGCGCAGGTTGTCGTCGAAATAGTTCTGCGAGTGGAAGCGCAGCCGCTTGCCGTCGCCATCCTCCCAGGAGGTGGCGCGAAGGTCCGACACCGCGACCTTGCCCTCGCCGCTGTCGAGCTCCGACACCTGGCGAAACTGCAGCGCGTAGCCTTCGCAGGAATTGCCGCTGAAGTCGTAGAGGATGCGCCCGCGCACCGCGCTCATCGAGCGCTTGCCACGGGTGCTCTGAAGCTTCAGGTCGTAGACCGCGCGATGCGAGGCGAGTGCGATCGACGAGGTCGTGGTTTGCGCCGCGGCAGAGGCCGCTGGCCACACCACAGAGCTCAGGGCAACCAACAACGCACCGGCAACCGTCAGGCGGATGGGCGCTTTGTGCAATGGCATCGCGAAAAATCTCCATAGCGCGTCTAGGACGCGCGTGAAACGCGCTTGTCGTGTCGCCCTGCCCACAAAATACGGCTCGTCACAATTGGCCGCAACAGTGGTCCCCGGGCGCGCTTGCAAGGCTTGTCCTGATCGGCGATGACAAAGGCGGCAAATTGATGGGCGTTTGGGGCTGTGAACCGGGGCACGGGCTTGTTGCCGTGCTTTTAGGCATCCAAATGTTCGTGATCTTGTAGATGATTTTGGCGAACCGCGGAGGAGAACCCCATGGCCGGTACCGTTGAAAAGAGGCTCGCAGAACTTGGCATCGTTCTGCCCGAGCCGGTGGCGCCGGTCGCCAATTACGTGCCTTTCGTGCGCACCGGCAACTTCATGGTGGTTTCCGGCCAGCTCTGCCTGGACGCCGAAGGCAAGCTCGTCGCCAAGGGCCAGCTCGGTGGTGGCGTCTCGATCGACGACGGCATCAAGGCTGCCCGCGCCTGCGCCATCAATATACTCGCCCAGCTCAAGGCCGCGCTCGGCGATCTCGACAAGATCGCCCGCGTGGTACGGCTCGGCGGCTTCATCAACTCCGCGCCCGGTTTCCCTGACGGGCCGAAGGTGATGAACGGTGCGTCTGACCTGATGGTCGCAGTGTTCGGCGACAAGGGCCGCCACGCCCGCACCACCGTCGGCGTCGCAGCGCTGCCGCTCGACGCCGCGGTCGAGGTGGAAGCCGCCTTCGAAGCGGCGTGAGCGGGCAGTAGCGCGATGGCCGGCTGGCTCACCGCGCAGCCCTACGCCCATCGCGGCCTGCATGACAGTGCCGCGGGTGTCATCGAGAACACGCCGTCCGCGTTCCGCGCCGCGATCGCTGGCGGTTACGGCATCGAATGCGACGTGCAGATCAGCGCCGATGGCGAAGCCATGGTGCATCACGATTTCATCCTCGGCCGGCTTACCCGCGGTAACAGCCGGCTCGACGAGCGCAGCGCCGCAGACCTGAAAGCCATCGAGTTTTTCGCGACGGGTGACCGGATTCTGACACTGGGCGAGCTGTGCGACCTGGTCGCCGGCCGCGTGCCGGTGCTGGTCGAGTTGAAAAGCCGCTTCGACGGCGACGAGCGGATCGCCGCGCGGACCGCCGCAGTGCTCAACGGCTATTCAGGACCGGTCGCCGCAATGTCGTTCGATCCTGTGCAAATCGCGGCGACCCGCAGGCTGGCGCCCAGGCTGCGGCGAGGCCTTGTGGCTCAGAAGCGCGAGAGCAATGATCCGGGCCGCGTTATGTCCCGGCTGGGCTACGCCCGGGCGGTGCTCCGCGCCTGTCCGCAGTTCTTGGCCTACCGGGTTCAGGACCTGACGACGCTGCCGCCGCGCACGGCGCGCTCTTTGCTTCGCCGGCCGGTGCTGACCTGGACGGTGCGCACGCCTGAGCAACGCAAAGCAGCCATTCAGCACGCCGACCAGATGATTTTCGAGGGCTTTCGGCCATAATTGGAAGGCAGGCTCCTCCCATGTCCTCTCGAAGCGCCACCTCCCCCGCCGAACTGACGTTACGCGCCGTGCCGGCGATCAAGGAGATCGACGCCGCGGCCTGGAACGCCTGCGCCAATCCGCGCGTGAGCGCGGTTCAAGATACTCAACCGGATTCTGAAGTGTGCAGCATTTCCGGCGAATTCACTTCGGAGCTTCCGCTCCAACCCTTTCATCTCATACGAATTTCTGTCCGCGCTCGAGGACTCAAACTCGGCGACCGCGCGCGCGGGCTGGCAGCCGCAGCATTTGATAGCGGAGACAACCGACGGCACGGTCGCCGGCGTGGTGCCCTGTTATCTGAAATCGCACTCGCGCGGCGAATACGTCTTCGACCGCGGCTGGGCCGAGGCCTATGAGCGCGCCGGCGGCAGCTATTACCCCAAGCTCCAGGTCTCGGTGCCGTTCACGCCGGCGACCGGGCGCAGGCTGCTGGTGCGCCCCTCACCCGACGCCGAGCGTGTCCGCGAAGGCCTAACCGCCGGCCTGATCGAGTTGTGCCGGATGCATGGTGCGTCTTCGGTCCACCTCACCTTCCTGCCGGAGGCCGAATCGGCATTCCTGACCGAGCACAAATTCCTGCATCGCACCGACCAGCAGTTCCATTGGGAGAACGGCGGCTACGCCACCTTCGACGCGTTCCTCGAGGCGCTGTCGGCGCGCAAGCGCAAGACCATCCGCCGGGAACGGCGCGATGCGCTCGCGCCAGGCATCACCGTGGAGTGGCTGACCGGCAGCGATCTGACCGAGGCGGTCTGGGACGCGTTCTTTGCGTTCTACATGGAGACCGGCGCGCGCAAGTGGGGCAGCCCCTACCTGACGCGCAAGTTCTATTCGCTGATCGGCGAGCGCATGGCGAACGACATCGTGCTGATGATGGCCAAGCGCGCCGGCCGTTTCATCGCCGGCGCCATCAATTTCCGCGGCTCGCACACCCTGTTCGGCCGGCACTGGGGCGCGGTCGAGCACCACCCGTTTCTGCACTTCGAGCTCTGCTACTACCAGGCAATCGACTACGCCATCCAACACAAGCTCAAGTGGGTCGAGGCCGGCGCCCAGGGCGAGCACAAGCTGGCCCGCGGCTACATGCCGGTGACCACCCATTCGGCCCATTACATCGCCGATCCGGGGCTGCGCCGCGCCGTTGACGACTACCTCGTGCGCGAGCGCGCTTATGTGGAAGCGGCTGGCGAGGAGCTTGCGGCGGCGGCGCCGTTCCGTAAGGATTTGGCGGAGCAGGAACAAGATTGAGCGTGCTTCGATGCGCGTCTCGCCGCCGGAGACATCCATGCCGAACTACGACACCCAGAACATCTTCGCCAAAATCCTGCGCGGCGAACTGCCGTGCTACAAGGTCTACGAGGACGACAAGGTCTTCGCCTTCCTCGACATCATGCCGCGTGCACCGGGCCATACGCTGGTGTTGCCGAAATCGCCGGCCCGCAACGTACTCGACGTCGATCCGGACGACCTCGCCGCGGTGGCCAAGGCCGCACAAAAGATCGCCAAGGCGGCGATGACGGTATTCGAAGCCGACGGCATCACCGTCCAGCAGTTCAACGAGGGAGCCGGCGGCCAGGTGGTGTTCCACCTCCACGTCCACGTCATTCCGCGCAAGGCCGGCGTCGCGATGAAGCCTGCCGCGAGCGAGAAGGAAAAGCCCGAGGTCCTGTCCGGCCACGCAGCGAAGCTCGCTGCGGCGTTGAAGGGCTGAGGCTACACCCCGAACCAATAGGCGCCGGCCATCACGGCGAGTTCGCCAGCCGCCACGCCGGCGAACACCGAGCGCTTCGCGACGAGGAAAGCCGCAAAGCCGATGGCGGCTGCTCCAATCCGCACGCCAACCGGAATGAGCGCCAGCGCACCACTGGTCGAAAGAATGAGCTGCGCCAGGACGCCCGCCAGCATCGCGGTCGCCACCGCCCTCACCCAGATGATCACTTGCGATTTCTCGTCGAGGCCGCGGACCAGCACCAGACCCGCGAGCCGCCAGATCTCGTTCGGCAAGAAGCCCACCAGCAACAGCGCGAACCACGGCCCGACGTCGTTGAGCAAAAGCTTCATGTTTTGCTCTCGCGCCAGCGATTGACCAGATAGGCGATGGTGCCCGCGATCAGCCCAGTCCACATCAGGTCGAGGCCGAAATTGAGCCACCCAATCAACGGCCCAACGACAAGGCCGAGCGCAAAAGCCAGCCGGTCGAGCAAGGCTCGGGCGTTGCGCATCGTCGACATGAGCAGTGCCATCGGCGTGAAGAACAGAAGCGTCGCAGCGAACAGCACCGGCAGCCGCCCCGCGAGATGGAAGCCCACCGCGCCACCGATGATCGCCCCGGACATCAGCCCCAGGCCCAGCCCGTTGTAGAATGCCACGCGCTCGCCGCGCGGCCGCTGCGGCAGAAGCCTGATGCCCTCGACCCACACGCTGATCGCGGTGACATGCATCGGCAGGAGCAGGTCGCGCTGCCGCACGCCCGGCGCGTTGAACAGCGGCATCAGCGCCGCAATCATCGGCAGGAAACGCACGCTCGACAGCGTCACGGCGAGCGCCACTTCAACCAAGCTCGCGGTGGTGAGCGTCGAGATCAGGATCACCTGCGCGGGCGCGGCCCAGACCAGCAAGGTCGAGGACGCCATCCACCAGAAGCTGAAGCCGAATTCGAAGGCGAGCGCGCCCAAGCCCACATAGTTGCCGACCAGCACGTAGAAGAACACCGAGCGGACCGCGATAAAATAACCTTCGGCAAACACTCGCGGCCACGGCCGTGGAGGCTCGTGAGACGGCTCGTGCTGCAACGGTTCGGCCATGCGTTCTTGGTCACACAAGCCGCAGAGCCGCGCAACGGCGGGCTACGCATGACGCATATCAAAGAAATCGCCGGGCATAAGCCCGGCGATTGATCGCTCCCGCTGATGGAGGTCGGTTGGCCTTACGCTTTGACCAGCGGCACCTTTGGTACCGTTGACCCGCCGCGCGGGCCGCCGTTGCCGTCGTCCTTCGGACCCTCTGGCTTTTTCTTCCGCGAGCCTGACTGCCGCGGCTTGCGCGCGCGCTTCTCCGGGATCTTCTCGGGCTTCGGAGTCGCGCGTCCCTCGAGGAATTCGAAGCCAAGCTTGTCCTTGCCGGCTTCGTCCTTGATCACGATGACCCGGACATGGCCGCCGCCCTTGAGCTTGCCGAACAGCACCTCGTCGGCGAGCCCCTTCTTGATGTGCTCCTGGATGACGCGAGCCATCGGACGCGCGCCCATCAGCTCGTCATAGCCGTTGGCGATCAGCCAGCGGCTCGCCTCCTCGGTCAGCTCGATGGTGACATTGCGGTCGGCGAGCTGCGCCTCGAGCTGCAGGACGAACTTCTCGACCACCTTCGCGATGACCTCCGGCGACAGATGCGCGAAGGTGACGGTGGCGTCGAGCCGGTTGCGGAATTCCGGCGCGAACAGCCGGTTGATCGCCTCGATGTCGTCGCCCTCCCGCTTCTGCCGCGTGAAGCCGAACGCCGCTTTGGCCATGTCGGCCGCGCCGGCGTTGGTGGTCATGATCAGGATGACGTTGCGGAAGTCGACCTGCTTGCCGTTGTGATCGGTCAGCTTGCCGTGATCCATGATCTGCAGCAGCACGTTGAACAGGTCGGGATGCGCCTTCTCGATCTCGTCGAGCAGCAGCACGCAGTGCGGATACTGGTCGACGGCGTCGGTGAGCAACCCGCCCTGGTCGAAGCCGACATAGCCGGGGGGCGCGCCGATCAGCCGCGAGACCGTGTGGCGCTCCATGTACTCCGACATGTCGAAACGGGTCAGATGCACGCCGAGGCTTTCGGCAAGCTGCTTCGCCACCTCGGTCTTGCCGACGCCGGTGGGGCCCGAGAACAGGTAGGAGCCGATCGGCTTTTCCGGCTCGCGCAAGCCTGCGCGGGCAAGCTTGATCGCAGCGGACAGCGCTTCGATAGCCTTGTCCTGACCGTAGACGACGGTCTTAAGTGTCTGCTCGAGATGCTGCAGCACCTCGGCATCGTCCTTGGACACAGTCTTCGGCGGGATGCGCGCCATCGTCGCGATGGTGGTTTCCACCTCTTTCGTGCCGATGGTCTTCTTGCGCCGGCTTTCGGGCAGCAGCATCTGCGCCGCGCCGAACTCGTCGATCACGTCGATCGCCTTGTCTGGAAGCTTGCGGTCATGGATGTAGCGCGCCGAAAGCTCCACTGCCGCCTTGATGGCATCGTTGGTGTACTTGAGCTTGTGGAATGCCTCGAAGTACGGCTTCAACCCCTTCATGATCTCGATCGCGTCGGGGATCGACGGCTCGTTGACGTCGATCTTCTGGAAGCGCCGCACCAGCGCGCGGTCCTTCTCGAAGTACTGGCGGTACTCCTTGTAGGTGGTCGAGCCGATGCAGCGGATGGTGCCGCCGGCAAGCGCCGGCTTCAGCAGGTTCGAGGCGTCCATCGCGCCGCCCGACGTGGCGCCGGCGCCGATCACGGTGTGGATCTCGTCGATGAACATGATCGCGCCCGGATAGGCTTCGATCTCCTTGATCACCTGCTTGAGCCGCTCCTCGAAATCGCCGCGGTAGCGCGTGCCGGCCAAGAGGGTGCCCATGTCGAGCGCGAACACGGTCGCGTTCTTGAGCACGTCCGGCACCTCGCCGTGGATGATCCGGCGAGCAAGACCTTCCGCGATTGCGGTCTTGCCGACGCCGGCTTCGCCGACGTAGAGCGGGTTGTTCTTCTGCCGACGGCAGAGCACCTGGATGGTGCGATTGATCTCGGACTCGCGGCCGATCAGCGGATCGATCTTGCCGTCCTTGGCCTTCTTGTTGAGGTTGATGCAGTAGGCTTCGAGCGCATCGCCCTTCTTCTTGGGTTCGCCCTCGCCGCCGCCGCCCCCGCCCTTGGAGTCCTGCTCCTCGTCGGAGCCGCGCACGTTGCGGGTCTCCGACATGCCAGGTCGCTTGGCGATGCCATGGCTGATGTAGTTGACCGCGTCGTAGCGGGTCATGTCCTGCTCTTGCAGGAAGTACGCAGCGTGGCTCTCGCGCTCGGCGAAGATCGCGACCAGCACATTGGCGCCGGTGACCTCCTCGCGGCCCGAGGACTGCACGTGGATCACCGCACGCTGGATCACTCGCTGGAAGCCAGCGGTGGGCTTTGAGTCCTCGCCACCGTCGGCGACCAGGTTCTCCAGCTCGAACTCCAGATAGGACGCGAGATTTTTTTTGAGTTTGTCCAGGTCAACGTTGCAGGCCCGCATAACGGCCGCGGCATCCTGATCGTCGATCAGCGCAAGCAACAAATGTTCAAGCGTCGCGTATTCGTGATGGCGTTCATTGGCGAGCGCCAGCGCCCTGTGGAGCGATTGCTCGAGGCTGCGGGAGAATGTCGGCATCAGAGGCCCTTTGTCATTTGTATTGGACGCCCTCCCCAGGGCTTAGTTCCATTGACCGTGATTTTTCGTCCGGTTGTCCCGTATCTATTGGCTGCTCACTTTTTTTCCATGACGCACTGCAAAGGATGCTGATGTTTGCGGGCAAAGTCCATCACCTGCGTCACTTTAGTCTCGGCCACCTCGTAGGTGTAAACGCCGCATTCGCCGATGCCGTGATGATGCACGTGCAACATGACGCGCGTCGCGGCCTCGCGGTCCTTGTTGAAGAACCGCTCGAGCACATGGATGACGAAATCCATCGGCGTGTAGTCGTCGTTCAAGAGCAACACGCGATAGAGGTTGGGTCGCTTGGTCTGCGGCTTGGTCTTGGTGATGACGGCGGTGCCGGGGCTCCCCGGCCCCCGTTCGGAGCCGTCGTCCCGCCGCTTCTCGTCATCGCCGGCGGCGACCGGCCGCGGCCCGTCTCCTGCCCCCGGGGTCGAGTGCCCCCAAAGGTGACCGGGCCAGGCGTGACCGGGCAAGGCACGACCGGGCCGGGCGTCGAGGGTGTCTTTCAGTCCTTTCATGGCGCGACAGGCGACTTTCCGGAATTCCAAATCTTAACGCTGCGAACTCATCATAGGACGCTCCCCACCGGCCTGCCAGACGGCGCCGGGCAAGCCATGCACAGCCATATTTGGGCGCGGAACCCCGGCGGCGGGAGATAGGCGGAGAAATCCTTCACACCAGATAGGTTCCGGAAACGATTGTGCAATTGCCGACAGTTCTCCTTAGAAATTGCCGAAATTTCGATCTTTCTCTCAAATGCAATTTCAAGGCCCGGGCCGGATTATGGGCGAAACACGCAAAAAGCGTGTCCAAAAGAACCGGGGGTGGCCGCCGTGCCCGTGATGCGGCGGTTCAATCAAGGGCTGTCTGTCGATGAACTTCACTGCTTTGCTGCGGCAATTCGTCAGGGAATCGTGACGGCAGCGTCGCGCCCATGATGGCGCTCGCCGCTCTGCCACTGTTCGGCTTCGTCGGCGCCGGGATCGATTTCAGCCGCGCCGCCTCGGCGCGAACCGCCATGCAGGCAGCGCTTGATGCTGCCGCATTGATGATGGCGAAAGACGCCAAAAACGCCGACGCCGCGCAATTGAACGCAAGCGCCAGTACATATTTCAACGCCAATTTCAGCAATACTGAAGTCGGAAGCATCCAGCCGGCCGTCAACACCTCTTCGACCTCCGGCGGCTACATCGTCGACATGAGCGCGACGGGCGCCATCAAAACCCGCTTCATGGGCATGATCGGATTTGCCGTGATGAACATCGCGGTGCGCACGAAAGCCATGTCAAACGCCGACGGGCTTGGTTGCGTGCTCGCGCTTGATCCGCACCTCAGCGGATCGGTGTCCGCGCAGGGCAGCAACACCACGACGCTCAACGGCTGCAGCCTTTACGACAACTCGGACAGCGCGACGGCTCTCTCGGTGGGCGGGTCCGCGCAGGTGACGGCCCTGTCCGTCGGGGTCGTCGGCAATCTGACCGGCGCCTCCAGCATCACCACCTCGGCCGGAATCCAAACCGGCATCGGTGCAGTCACCGATCCTTATGCGAATGCCTCGTTCCCGGCGTTCTTTGGCTGCACCCAGCAGAACTTCAACGCCAAAAACAATCAAACGATTTCGCCCGGCGTGTATTGCGGCGGCATCGGCGTCAATGCCGGCGCCA
The DNA here is from genome assembly GCA_963739875.1 of uncultured Solirubrobacterales bacterium. GTDB lineage: Bacteria > Actinomycetota > Thermoleophilia > Solirubrobacterales > 70-9 > VAYN01. The sequence goes on along the minus strand of CAVUCD010000009.1, from coordinate 44,607 downwards.
CTCTGACACTCCAGCCGGGAATCTACTATCTGGATGGCGGGACCTTGCAGGTAAACGGCGGCGCCACATTGACAGGAAGCCAAGTGACGCTGGTCTTCACGTCCAAGAATCGCAACGGCTTCGCCACCGCGACCATCAACGGAAACGCGACAATCAATCTGACGCCGCCTCCCACCGGACCAACCGCCGGCATCGTGGTCTTCGGCGATCGCAATATGCCGGCCGGAACGTCCTTCAAGTTCAACGGCGGCTCGACGCAGTATCTGGGCGGCGCAATTTACGTCCCGACCGGCGACGTCAGTTTCTCGGGCGGCGCCGGAACGAGCACAAGCTGCACACAACTGATCGCCCGTTCCGTCGTCTTCACGGGTAATTCTCAATTTGCGATCAATTGTAATAGTTACGGTACGAAACCTTTCAGCCCCTTGGTGGTAAAGTTGCAATCGTGACCGTCGCGGCCAACGCGGCGCGTATAACGACGTTCCGGGGGTATGATGTTTCGGAAAGGCCTGATCGGAGCCTTCGCTCGCGATCGCAAGGCCAGCGTTGCGCCTATGCTCGCGCTTGCCTCTCTACCTTTGTTCGGCCTGATGGGTGCCGCCGTCGACTTCAGCCGGGCCGCGTCCACCCGCACCGCCATGCAGGCGGCACTCGATGCCAGCGCCCTGATGCTGTCCAAGGACGCGACGACGCTTACGCCCGGTGCGCTGGCGCAGAAGTCGCAGGACTACTTCAAGACCATGTTCACGCGGCCTGAGGCGAAGAACGTCCAGGTCTCGATGCAATTCACGCAGCCGCAGGCCGGCAGTTATTTGCTGAAGATGACCGGCAGCGCGACCATCAACACGCTGTTCTCGCGGATGCTGGGTCAGTCGTCGATCAACCTGTCGACCAGTTCTCAGGTGTCCTGGGGCATCAAGAAACTCAATCTGGCGCTGGTTCTCGATAACACCGGTTCGATGGCGCAGAACCAGAAGATGACCAACCTCAAGACCGCGGCCCACAACCTGCTCACCACGCTGCAGAACGCAGCAAAGCAGCCGGGCGACATCCAGGTCGCTATCGTGCCGTTCGCCACCGACGTCAATGTGGGCACCAGCAATGCCGCTGCATATTGGGTCGATTGGACCGACTGGGAGGCGGCCAACGGCAAATGCAGCAACACCAGCTACACGTCGAAATCCAGTTGCACATCCCACAGCAAGGTGTGGACGCCGTCGGCACACAGCAACTGGAACGGCTGCGTCTATGACCGCGACCAGAACAACGACGTGACGAACACCGCGACCGTCGCAGGCGCCCCGGCGACGCTGTTCCGCGCCCACCAGGCTGCGAACTGCCCGACCTCAATGATGCCGCTCAGCACCGACTGGACCGCGCTCAACAGCAAGATCGACGCCATGACGCCGACCGGCAACACCAACGTCACCATCGGGCTCGCCATGGGCTTTCAACTCGTGTCGCCGGTCGCGCCGTTCAACGCGCCGCAGCCCGCGCCCGATCTCGACAAGGTCATCGTGATCCTGACTGACGGCATGAACACCCAGAACCGCTGGAGCTCTGTCGGAGTCGGCAATCGACGCGCGCACGCAACTCGCCTGCAACAACATCAAGGCCGCCAACATCAAGCTCTACACGGTTCGGGTGCTCGACGGCGACGTATCGCTGCTGCAAGGCTGCGCCACCAAACCGTCGATGTATTACGACGTGGAGCAAGCGAGCCAGTTGAATTCCGCGTTCGGCTCGATCGCGCAGAACCTCGCCAATCTTCGCATCGCGCAGTGAGTGTCGCGGTTCGGCACAACTGCCGCGCCATGGTTGCCGGAACGCTAACGAGAAGCCACGAATTCTAATGACGGCTTGAGCATCTATTTACGATGACACTGGCGTTGCTCAGAAAATCGCTGATGATTACTGCGATCCACAGTATTTGCGGGAGTTTCCGCGGTCGACTTTACGCGCTTTTCACACCTTCCGTTTACGTATGCGATCCGAAATGAGGCGTCATTCGTTCAAGAGGCAGACCGCCATGGACATCAAGTCCTTGTTCAATCGCTTCCGCAAATTGGCGCAGGAGCTGCGCGCCGCCAACGGCGCCAACGTGACCATCACCTTCGCGCTTGCGACCATTCCGATGGTCGGCTTCGTCGGCGCAGCGGTCGACTACAGCCGCGCCAACTCGGTGAAGACGGCGATGCAGGCGGCGTCCGATGCGACCGCGCTGATGCTGTCGAAAGTCGCCTCCGGGCTGACCGCCAGCGACATCCAGACCAAAGGCACCGCCTACTTTACGGCGGTCTTCAACCGGCCCGAGGCGAACGGCTTGCAGGTGACCTCCACCTACACCACCGCCAACGGCAGCCAGATTGTCGTCAAAGCCACGGCCAACGTGAAGACCGATTTCATGGGCATGATCGGTCAGTCGACCATGAAGATCGGCGTCGATTCCCAGATCAAGTGGGGCAACACCAGGCTGCGCGTCGCGCTGGTGCTCGACAACACCGGATCGATGGCCGACGACGGCAAGATGACCGCGCTCAAGACCGCGACCAACGCCCTGCTCGACCAGCTCAAGGCGCCGCCGCCAGCAATGGCGACGTCTACGTTTCGATCGTTCCCTTCGTGAAGGACGTCAACGTCGGCTCCAGCAACTACAACGCCAACTGGATCGACTGGGGGACCGCGACACAAGATCTTTTGCTCACGGACAATAACTCCTGGGATGCCCAGAATGGCAGTTGCAGCAAGGGCAACAAGTCCGACAGGAGCTCCTGCCTATCGCAGAACGGCAATCCGAAGTGGACGCCGGACAATCACAACACCTGGAACGGCTGCGTCGTCGACCGTGGCGCGGCTAGCGGACCGAGCATCCTGAACACCGACACCAACGTGGCTTCCGCCCAACATCGCGCTGACCGACACGCTGTTCGCGGCCGAACAGTACAGCTCGTGCCCGCAGGCCATCATGCCGCTCAGCTACGACTGGACCGGCGATGAAGAATCTGGTGACCGCCATGGCGCCCAACGGCAACACCAATCAGGCATCGGTCTGCAGCATGGCTGGATGTCGCTGGTCGGCGGCGGCCCGTACCCGGCGCCTCCGGCTGAAGACCCGAACTACAAGTATTCGAAGGTCATCATTCTTCTGACGGACGGCCTGAACACCCAGAACCGCTGGTACACCCAGCAGTCGCAGATCGACACCCGCCAGGCGCTCACCTGCGCGAACATCAAGGCGGCGGGCATCACGCTCTACACCGTGCAGGTCAACACCGGCGGCGATCCGACCTCGACGCTGTTGCAGCAGTGCGCGAGCGACGCCAACAAGTTCTTCCTGCTGACGTCGGCGAGCCAGATGGTCTCGACCTTCCAGCAGATCGGCACCAATCTGTCGAACCTGCGTATCGCCCAGTAACGACGGACAGGCTCTAACGGAAAAGCCCGGCCTTACGGCCGGGCTTTTTTGCTTTGCCGTTTGGCAGGAAGCCCTTTGCTTGCCAGCAAGGCTGCTGCGCCATCTACTCTTCCCTGATTTTGGCTGTCTCGATGACCTTACGCCATTTCAAGGTGTCACGGTCGATGATCTGCTGGAACTCGGCGGCGTTCTTTCCCTCAACTTCGAAACTGCGCGTGGCAAGCAGCGCTTTGATCTCCGGCCGCATGGCAATCTCGGTCAGATCATCGTGGATTTTCTTGACGATGTCGGCGGGCGTGTTGGCCGGCGCGAACAACCCGAACAGGCTGGTGGTCTCGTAACCCGGCACGCCCGCCTCCTGCATGGTCGGAACGTCGGGCGCCTGCGACGAACGTTTGAGCGTTGTGATCGCAAGCGCGCGCAGCTTGCCGGTCGGAATATGCGGCAGGATGTTGGATGTGCCTGTGATCGTGGAGTCCATCTGGTTGGCGAGCATCGCCATGACTGTCTCGTTCGCACCTTTGAACGGCACATGCGTGAGCTCAACGCCGGTCAGCACCGCGAAATATGCCATTTGCAGCCGCTGGACGCTGGCGGGCCCGGTCGAGCCGTAGTTGATCGCTCCGGGCTTCGATTTGGCGAGCGCGATGAATTCAGCAACGGTTGTCGCCGGCACATGAGTGCCAACCGTCAACATGTTGGAAGCGGTGGCAACCAGCGATACCGGCGCCAGCTCCGATACCGAATACGGCATCGACGAATAGATCAACGGGTTGAAGATGAAGGTGCCGTCGGTGGTGAAGAGCAGCGTATGACCGTCAGGTTCGGCCTTGGTCACAAGAAGCGTGCCGATGTTGGTGTTTGCGCCCGGCCGGTTCTCGATCACCACCGGCTGCTTCCACTTCTCGCTGAGGTGCGGCACGATGTTGCGGAGCAGCGCGTCCGGCGCACCGCCGGCGCTGAACGGAATGATGATGCGCACCGTTCTCGTCGGAAATTCGGTGGCGCCCGCCCCGCGGATGTCGAATGCGAGTGCTGCGAGACCGAGAAAGAGAGCGACGATTGCTGTTGGACGGCAGGACGGCATGCGCGATTCCGATCTCCATGACCGAGCACAAATATTCAAAATCTATGCCAGCCACGCGCACGCTGCGAAAAAATCGAGTCCTACTCTTCCTTGATCTTGGCCGTCGTGATGACCTTCTGCCACTTGATCGTGTCGCGATCGATGATGGCTTGGAATTCGCCCCCACTCTTGCCTTGAACCTCGAAGCCGCGGTCCGCGAGCGTGGCTTTGACCTCCGGCCGCATGATGATCTCCGCCACATCGTCGGCGATCTTCTTGATCGTTTCCGAAGGCGTTCGTGCCGGAGCAAACAGCGCGAACATGCTGTACGTCTCGTAGCCCGGCACGCCTGCCTCTTGCATGGTCGGCACGTCCGGGGCCTGCGGCGAACGCGTGGCAGTCGTGATGGCGAGCGCACGAAGCCTGCCGGTCGCAAGATGCGGCAGAACGTTCGAGGTCGTCGGGATTGACGCGTCCATCTGGTTGGCGAGCATCGCCATGACGGTTTCGTTCGCGCCCTTGAACGGCACGTGCGTGAGTTCGACGCCGGTCAGCACCGCGAAATATTCCATCTGCAAGCGCTGCACGCTGGCCGGCCCGGTCGAGCCGTAGTTGATCGCTCCTGGCTTCGATTTCGCCAGCGCAATGAATTCCGAGATGGTCTTGGCCGGCACATGCGTGCCGACCGTGAACATCGCCGACGCCGTCGCGACGAGTGAGACCGGCGCAAGTTCGGACACCGAATATGGCATCGAAGCATAAATCATCGGATTGAAGATGAAGGTGCCGTCGCTGGTGAACAGCAGCGTATGACCATCAGCTTCCGCTTTGGTGACGACCAACGTCCCAATGTTCGTATTGGCGCCCGGACGATTCTCGATCACCACGGGCTGCTTCCACTTCTCGCTGAGATACGGCACCACCGCACGCAACAGCACATCCGGCGCGCCGCCGGCGCTGAATGGAATGACGATGCGAACGGTGCGGCTCGGAAACTCCGAGGCGGCGATACCGCGAATATCGAAGATGAGTGCTGCGAGGGCGAGAGTGAGCGCAGCAATGGCCGTGCGGGCGGGAAATGACACGCGTGTTTCCAAGTCCAGATTCTCCAAAGTCCGGCAGCGCGTAGAAATATCCAAGAAACATGCCAACGAATTCCGGGTCGCTTAAGCCCGTGCTGTTCGTCGCACAGGAAACCGCGTTCGTCAAAGTGCGAAACGGAGCAAAGGAGTTTGTGACAACCCATCGCTGCCCACAAACAAAAAGCCCGGCCTTGCGGCCGGGCTTTGCATCAACACGTGACGGCGAATTACTTCACTGGAGCCTTGACCATGTAAGCCTCGAACGGCTTGTAGGTCTCCTTGGCGAGATCGGCATAGAGCTCGCTGATCTTGGTCGCCTGGGCGACGAAGCCCTCGTAGGCGGTCTTGGCGTAGTCGGCCTGGATCTCCATGGCCTTGTCGAGCGACTTCGCACCGAACAGCTTCTCGAACCACCTTGGTGCCCTCTTCGAACGACTTCTTGGAGTAGTCGGCGACTTCCGCCGCGATCGCCTGGCTGGTCTTCGACAAGGTGCCGAACGACTTCATCGTCGCGTCCATGCTGTCCTTGCTCATCTTCTGCATGTCTTCGAAATTCTTCATCATCGTGTGCTCTCCGCCGCACCGCTTCGGTGGGTCTACCCGGTGAAACTGACTTCCGCTTGCCTGCCTGGGTTTTGCGCAGCTCGACCGCTCGCAATGCGGTAAATATATTGCAGCGCACAAATATGGCAAGTCTTATTTTGCAATGCACGCAAAAAAGCCTTGAATTGGCGATCCAACGCCGGCGGTTGCCCTTGATTTGGTTTAACTTCTTGGCAACCCTGAAAGCATAGTTTCATCCTTTGTGCTGCCTTGGCCACGGTTCGCTCGAAATCTGGGCGTAAGCCAAGCTAAGGGCACATTTTGGGCGAAAACCGGGGCTTATGGGTATCAGGCAGGTACCCGAGTGGGCATAAAAACGGGGACAGAGACATCATGGGTTGCAAGCCGGTCGGAGCTTCCCGAGGGCTCCGTTGGGGGTGTTTAAGCCTCGCCGTCGCTGTCTCCTTGTGCGCGGTGATCACGGATCCAGCCGATGCCCGCGGTCGCAAGCGGCATTTCGTCAAGCGGACGGGAATGTCCGCATCAGCCAGCTACAGCCCCGCTTATGCTGCCATTGTGGTCGACGCCAAGACCGGCGCGGTGTTGCACCAGGCTGCGCCCGACGGCCTGCGCCACCCCGCCTCCCTGACCAAGATCATGACGCTCTACCTCCTCTTCGAGCGTCTCGAAGCCGGCAAGATCGCGCTCGACACCGAGATGCCGGTCTCCGAAGAGGCTGCGGCCCAGGCGCCGACCAAACTCGGCGTGCGTGCAGGCCAGATGCTCAAGGTCGAGGACGCCATCGGGGGCCTCGTCACCAAGTCGGCCAATGACGCCGCGGTTGTTGTCGCTGAAGCGCTCAGCGGCGGCACGCAACGCGACTTCGCCGAAATGATGACCAAGAAGGCGCGCGCGCTCGGCATGTCGAACACGACCTACCGCAACGCCAACGGCCTGCCGAACGACGAGCAGGTCACCACGGCGCGCGATCAGGCGTTGCTCGGCATCGCCATTCAGCAGCGCTTCCCGAAATACTATCGCTACTTCTCGCTCGCGAACTTCGCCTATCGCGGACAGAACATGCGCAACCACAATCATCTGCTCGGCAAGGTGGAAGGCGTGGACGGCATCAAGACCGGCTACACCAACGCCTCGGGCTTCAATCTCGTCAGCTCCGTCAAGCGCGGCTACCGCCACATCGTCGCGGTCGTGCTCGGCGGGCGCTCCGCCGGCAGTCGCGACGCGCGCATGAAAGAGCTGATCGAGGAGACCATCACGGAAGCCTCGAACAAGCCGGCCATGACGCTTGCGGGCGATCAGCCAAGCCTGCCGCCCTCGCCTCAAGCGGTCGCCAAGCAAGAGATCAAGCCGGACGTAAAACCCACTCTGCAGCCAGCGGTCAACGAAGCCGAGAGCGCGCCGGTGCTGGCGCAGCCCGCGTCCGAGACCACCACTGCGGCCATTTCCAATCCGACGACATCGGATTCGCCGATCAAGCCCGTCAAGGTCAGGACCTTCGCGGTGAAACTCGTACCGTCGAAGGGCGCCAACGCGCTGACCAATTCGGCTCCAGCCGCAGCGGAAGCCTCGCCCGACCCAGCGACCACCAAGTCGGTCCGGACCGCGTTCGCCGCCATCGCGCCGCCCGAGGCCGAGGTGCCGGCGCTTGCCGCGATGCCTAAGCCGATGAAGGCGCCGGACACTATCGTCGCGCCGGTGACGCCGCGCGCCGCGCCGCTCGGCAAGCTGCAGACTGCCTCGATCAAGCCCGACGACATCGCGTCCTCGGTGCCGTCGAAGCCTGGAACCAGCCGTGGCGGCTGGGCGATCCAGATCGGCGCCTACGAGGATGAGGGCGAGGCCAAGGGCAAGCTCGGCACGGCCAAAGGCCGCATCTCGTCGCTATTCCACAAAGCCGAGGCCTATATCGAACGCACCGTGAAAGGCGCCAAGACCTACTACCGCGCCCGCTTCGCCGGATTCGATCGCGATCAGGCACAAGAGACCTGCAAGAAGCTCAAGCGCGATGACATCGAGTGCATGGCGCTGAAGCTTTAACGCCCCGGTCTCGCGACATTTGGCGCCAGAAAAATTTCTGGCGCGTCTCTCAAATCCGAGCTAAATTTGAACAGCGCGATTTGATTCGCGCTGAATGATCGAGCTTTCCGAAAACGAAAACCTGAATGCCGGTTCAAAGAAATCGGCGGGGACGTGTTGTCAAACCGAGTATCGAACGGGGGCCTCTCGCAGCACTGGCAGCGGGAGCTCGGAAGACATGATCCCAGAGCGTGGGACACAATCACTAAAACAATCGCGGCGGCCGCTACCGCCGTCCGCGGCGCAGCAGAACGTCCTTCGCGGCGTTGATCTGGGCCGCGAGATACGTCGAGCCCCCCTGGTCGGGATGGACTTTCTTCATCAGGGTCCGATGCGCCTGAGCGATGGCCTCGGCGCTCGCGCCCGGCTGAAGGCCAAGGACCTGATAGGCCTCCTCTTCCGTCATTTTGCCAGCACGCCGCGCAGTGCCCTGCCCCGCGCCCGTGTCACCCTGCGCGTGCTCACGCCAGCCGGGCTCCCGGCGGTCAAGATAAGCTGTCAGTAGCGCGCGGCTGTCGTCGTCGAACTCGGCCAGCAAGCTCGAGCAGCGACGACACCGGAAGCGAATCCAGCGACGCGCCGGCTCGGCGGCCGGACAGGACCGTGCCGCGCATGGCGTCGCTGTCGTGATCCAATTCCATCTCGACGAAAGCCGTGCGCACCCGCGAAGCCTGGCCGGGCGTTTTCTGCGTACGCTGAAACCAAGACGGTCGAGGCGAGCGGTCCCCAGCCGAGCAGGCCAAGCCCGCTCAGTCCAAGCGGAATCGCGACTTCGAACTGTCCGCGCAACAGCAGGAAACCGGCGACCGCGACCGAGCACGATGCCGCCGGCCGGCCGCAGCACCTTCGCCATCACCTTCGGGTCGGCCTTGGAATAGGCGTTGAGCCCCCACAGCAGCAGAACCAGAACAACGATGCCGAAGAACAGCGACATGGCTACCGAAGCTGCGCCAGAAGCTTGACGGCGCCGCCGCTGTTGCGGGCCTTGAGATCCGCAAGCGCCTTCATGCCGCCGGCCGCATAGGCCGCGACCGCGCGCAGGAGTTCGGCGAGCTCGTGCGCCGCGCTGATGTCGAACCGGCAATAGGCGCCGCGCGTCAGCCGCGCGATCTCGCGAAACGCGCTGTTCGGCCTCGGGATCGTGGCCTTCCTGAAACGACGAACACCGGCACGCCGAGCAACCCCAATTCGCCGGCGATCGCGCAGAGATGATCGATCGGCTTCCTCCATGGCGTCGCCGACGAACACCAGCGCCTGCACCTTGCGCTTCTGCGGTCTCGTGTCGGGCATGGGCGAGGACCTTGCCGATCTGGGTCTGGCCGCCGCGGCAGTCGATCTTCTCCATCAGCGCGCCGAGCCGTGTTGCATCTGACACCCAGCCCGACGCACGGCATTCGGCAAGCCCGCGATAGTAGACCAGCTGGACGTCGAGCCCGCCGATCGCGGCCGTCTCGCGGAACATGTCGCCCTGCAGCCGGCAGGCGGTGTCCCACAGCGGCTGCCGGCTCATGGTGGCGTCGAGCGCAAAGATCAGCCGGCCGCGCGGACCGGTCTGAACGGCCGGCTTTCGCGCCTTCACCTCTTTGAGGAAAGCATCGATCTCGGAACGCGACGACGCGACCGCAGGTCTCGTTGCGGGTGTCGGTCGATGCAGGTGTCTGGTCCTTCGCCATGGCAGGTCCGACTTGAGATCCTGCCCTATTAAGTGCGCTTTGTTGCGGCGTTCGCAATGGCTTGCCAAAACCAAAACGTCGCTGAGCCAGCGCGCGCAGACGTGTCTGCTACGCGATGATGTCGTGCAGTTCGAGCGGATTGGCCTGCGCGGCGAACCATTCCCGCCTCGCCGCGGCGCGCCGCAAACCGCGCTCGTCGAGCGGCAGCTTGAGCTGCCGCAGCAGAGACTCGACCTCCTCGCGCGCGGTGACGTGCGACAGGCTCGGCCGCGTGCCGAGCGTATCCTCATCGAGGGTATCGAGCGCTGTGAGACCGCGCGGATAGAACTCGCGGAAGATCACGCGCTCGGCAAGACCATCCACTGCGCGGAACCCTAATCGCAGCGACAGCTCCTGCAGGCCTTCACCGACCAGGCGCTTGTTGCGAGAGCCGAGCACCGAAAGACGATTGCGCACCACGATCCAGTCGATCGTGGCGTGATCGACGATGCGGCGATGGCGGCGCGCCTCGCGCACCATGTCGGAGAAATGGCTGCCGCCCGTGACCGCGAAGGTGACCGGATCGACGGTGCCGAGCACGTCGAAGTCGACGAAGCTGTCGTTGAGCGGCGTGATCAACGTGTCGGCCATCGAATGCGCAAGGCGCATCAGATAGCTGTCGTGGCCCGGCGTATCGATGACGACGAAGTCATAGTTGTGCTCGACAGCGTCGATCGCCTGCGCGAACTCGTTGAACTCGGTGGCCTCGTTGTCGGCGACCTGGGCGCCCTCGCTGCGCGAGATGCAGTAGTGCTGCGGCATTTCGAGTTTGAGCTTGGCGTGCTGCGCCCAGGCTCTGCGATTGTCCAGGTAGTGGGTGAAACTTTTCTGGCGCGAGTCGAGATCGATGGTCGCAACCCGCTGCCCTGCTTTCAGCAGCGCGATTGCAATATGCATGGCAACAGTCGATTTTCCCGAGCCACCTTTTTCGTTGCCCAACACAACGCAAAACGCAGACCGCGGCCGCACGCCACCTTCAACCGACATGGCTCTCCTCGCCGAACCAAGTCATCAAGTCCCCCCGCTTGCGGTCAAGCTTATCACGTGATTTCCATCGGTTAACGATTAAGTTGCACCACATCCCCAAGGTCTCATCCCGTGCCGGGAAAATCCTCGAAGCCCCAGATCGCCAAGACCACTTCCAGCAGGCCCCAAATCCTTCGGACGCTGCCGGCGCTGCGCCGCTGGCGCGCAGGGCAGCGCGGCCAGTCCGTTGCCCTGGTGCCGACCATGGGTGCACTGCACGACGGTCATTTGACACTGGTTCGTTACGCCCGTCGAAAATGCGATCGGGTGGTTGTTTCAATTTTCGTCAATCCGACGCAATTCGCGCCACATGAGGACTTCGGCAGCTATCCGCGGACCTGGGATGCTGACCTCGCCGCGCTCAAGGCGCTGAAGGTCGATGCGGTCTGGGCGCCAAATGCGGCGACGATGTACCCGGAAGGCTTTGCCACAAAGATCGTGCCGGGAGGTCCGGCCGTCGCCGGATTGGAGGACAAGTTCCGCCCGCACTTCTTCGGCGGAGTCTGCACCGTGGTGGCGAAACTTCTCCTGCAGGTGCAGCCGGATATCGCCACCTTCGGCGAGAAAGACTACCAGCAGTTCAAGGTCGTCACCGCCATGGCGCGCGACCTCGACATCACCACCAGGATTGCCGGAGTTCCGACGGTCCGCGAGAAGGACGGCCTCGCGATGTCGTCGCGCAACGCGTACCTGTCGCCCGAAGAGCGCGCCGCGGCACCGACGCTCCATCGCGTGCTCAAGGCCTGCGCGATCCGTCTCAAAAAGGGGCAAGCGTTCGCGCAGACCCTGATCGAGGGCGAAGCCGAGATCGAGCAGGCCGGATTTGCGGTCGACTATCTCGAAGCCCGGCACGCCGAGACGCTGGCGCGGATAACCTCGATCAAGGACGGCCCGGTGCGCCTGCTTGTCGCGGCCAAGATCGGCCGCACCCGGCTGATCGACAACATCGCGGTCTGACGACGCTGCGGCACGCAGCCGCAATTGCGTCCAAAATTGCCGGCCAAGATCGCCGCCGAGATCGGTGATCCTGATCAGGGGCGCGCGTCATGGCCGGTGTCTTGATGCCTTGGCCGCGCTGCTGTTCATCTCCCGCGTCGATCAGCGGCGGCTGGTCGTCAAGCCCGCTGCCCAGACCAGCGCCCCTGATCGACATCCAGGCTTCCGCCGCGCTGCTGGATGCGCTGCGAAACGCCGAGTCGCCGTAGCGCTCTGGCCAACGAAGCAAAGTCGGAGCCCTCATCGCCGGAATTTCCGAGCATCGCGATCACGTTTCCGATGCCGTCCTGCCTTTTTCCCGGCGGCCTTTGCGGAGCGCTCAACCGCGACGGCAGCGTCGCGGTGGCGTCCCTCGTTACGATTGGGTCGACAAGTTCTACGAAGGCCGCGCGCTGGTGCGCCTGAACGGTCTCTACGGCTATGTCGATCCCGCCGGCACGAGTCGTCGTCGAACCGCGATATGAAACCGCCGGAATCTATTCGGGCGGTCTCGCCGAGGTCAGCGTCGACGGAAATCCGGGCTGATCGATCTCGAAGGCCACATGGTGCCTCGAGCCGCGATTTGCGCGCGGGCATCCGTATACGTGCCGACGTGTTCTGGGTGAACGACGGCCGCCGCCGCTATCAAGGCGGCCGGGCGCTGGCACGAGCTGATCGGGCGTGAAACGCTCACGTCACCAATGACGTCGATGCTTCGATGGCAAATGGGGACTGATCACGCGAACCGGCGAATGGATTCGAAAACCGGAATTCGCGAGATCGGAGCCTTCGATCGCGACGACCGTTCGCTTGGTCCGGTACAAAGCCGAAGCCGGTTGGGGCGTTATCAAGCCGGATGGCTACTTGGTTGATCGAGCCAAAATTCCAAAGCCTGGGCCGCCTTTACAATGGGCTCGCCGCCGCCAGATTTGGCGGACGATTCGGCTTTATCGATCGGACCGGCGCGTTCGTGATCCCGCCGAAATTCGATTCACGTGTGGCCTATCTCGAAAACGACGGCCTCAGCACTGCAAGTGTCGAGAAGAAGTCGGGGCTAATCGACCGAAGCGGCGCGTGGGTTGATCGAGCCGCAGTACGGCGCGATCTTTGCGCACGCCCAGAGCAGACTGATCTTCTGGGTCCTGCATCGGCGAGAAGTTCGGAGCTATCGATCGGTCCGGCAAACTCGATCGTCGGCCCCCGTTTCAGCCAGTCCGGTCAAGTCTGCGACGATGGTTGGGCCATTGGCTTCGACAACCGAAAAGCAGCGCGCCGTCCCGCAGCGAGGGGATGCAGCTTGTCGTTGCCGGATGGTGAGCTGTTCGGTTCAAACTGCAAAGATCCGCTTCAGCTTGAGGTCAACGGCAAATTCGGATTGGTCGATCGCACGCTCAAGCCGCTGACCGAGGTCGAAGTTCGACCGCATCGATGGCTTCTGGAATCGGCGTCGGCAATTGCCAAGATCGACGGCAAATTTGGCTATCTCAATCCGGACGGAAGCTGGCTGATCGAACCGCGATTCGACGATGCGGGCAACTTCGTCGGCGACTATGCGACCGCGGGACTTGATGGAAAATTTGGCTGCCTCAGACGCAACGGCACGTGGGCCATCGAGCCGCAATTCGAGGACAAGGTCTACGGCTGTGAGATGCTGTCACGCGCTTGGCGAACGCCAAGTCCGACCGCCGTCCAGGTGGAAGTCGCGATCGATCCGCACATTCAGAAAGTGGGCTCGCTCGCCGACGGCTTTTACCTTGTGAAGCTCGACGGCAAGTTCGGTATCGTCAACGACACTTGGGATTGGGTGATCGAGCCGCGATGGCGGAGTCTACGGCAGGTTTCTTGGCGACGGACTGCTCGGCAGTCAAATTCAACGACAAATGGGGCTTCGTCGATGCAAGCGGCGCCTTGGTCATCGACGACAAATATGACGGGCTCCGTGCTTTCTGACCGCGGCATCGCCTGGGTGCAGACCGGCGGCTCATGGTGCGCGATCAATCGGCGCGGACAGCGCGTGCCGACGTTGCCATGCCAGGACGCCAACCCCTATCCGCGGTTTGGAACTGTCGACTTTCCAGATGAGAAACTGACGCGCAGCGGTCAGCGCCAAGCGTCGACTTTAAAGCCAGCTCAAAGCAGTCCGAGTTCCCGCAGCTCACGCCGCAGCGGCTCGGGCAGATCGGCCGTGCCGCGGCCCAGCCGGTCGAGGTCCGGCGGCGCGTCCTTGGGATCGAGATAGCGCCAGCCCTGGAACGCGCGGTAGGGCCTCGGCCGCACCGGCACGCATTTCGGATCGAGCACCAGCCGGCAGCGGCCGATGCCGTCCTTGTCGACGAACGGCTGGATGTCGAGGATGCGCTCGCGGCACAGGACTTCGCCCTTGATCACCCAGTAGATCGAGCCGCCGTCGATGATTTCCTCGACGCGCTTGGGCACCATGCGCGTGGTGTGAAAGCGCTCCGGCTTTTTGACGCCGCGCTTTTTCTGTTCTTTCCGCTTCCGCTCGATCCAATCCTCGAGGTCCTCGATCGAGTTGGTTCCAACGCTGAGCTTGATGAGATGCAAGGGCATGGCTTGGTTCTAGCAGGTCGCCCCGCCTGCCGGAATCACGTTCCACGCAGCGGTGGATATCGTGCATGGCCGCCAGATCAGCCTTCGCTCTCAGCCTCGATTGTCATCAGCCGCGCGCCTTCGGCGACCTGCTGGCCGGCCGCGACCGCGATGCCCGCGACGCGGCCCGGCCGCCGCGCGGTGAGCGCGTGCTCCATCTTCATCGCCTCGATCACGCGAGGCGCTGCCCCTTGTCGCACCGGTCGCCGTCGGCGACCAGCAACGCCAGCACCTTGCCGTGCATCGGCGCCGTGATCGGCCGTCGCCGTCGGCGTGATCGACGTCGTCGAACCGGCTTCGCGCACGGCACGCACGACGGTCTGCCGCCCGTCGATGCGAGAACGTAGACGGCATGTTCGGCCTCAATGGCCGCGCGCATCGGCCGCGGCGCCTCGCCGGCGACCGTCACTGCCGGACCGCCGCGCCCGATAGCCGACGCGAGCCTCGTGACGGCTCGCCATCGACCAAGACCGGCAGCGCGTCGACGCGTGCGCCGGAGAGCTGAAAGCCGTCGGTCGCATCCCAAGGCGATGGCGGCGTCATCGGCGGCGCGCGTCGCGCTGCGCTCGATCCGCGCCGCGCTCACTGCTCCAGAAGCCGCGCGGCGCCGGCCGCCGCGGCCGCGAGGTCGGGCTCGGCGCGGCCGAGCAGCGCCGAGATTGCGGTCGATGAAGCCGGTGTCGAAGTTGCCGGCGCGAAACTCCGCGCGCGCGGCAGAGCGCCAGAGAACAGCGCCGATTGGTGCGCGGGCCCGCGACCACGCGTGCGATCGAGCGCAGCCGCGAGCCGCTCGAGCGCCGGTCTCGCGGTCGGCGCGCTGCGCGATCACCTTGGCGATCATCGGATCGTAGTAGGGCGTGACCGCGCTGCCCGCTCGCAACGCCGGTATCGACCCGGATGCCCTCGCCGCTCGGCAGATCGAAGCGCGACGCAGCTTGCCGGTCGACGGCAGAAAGCCGCGCTCCGGATCCTCGGCATAGAGCCGCGCCTCGACGGCATGGCCGTTGAGCGGCACCTGCTCCTGCGTCAACGGCAGCGGCTCGCCCGCCGCGACCCGGAACTGCCATTCGACCAGATCGAGCCCGGTGATCGCCTCGGTCACCGGATGCTCGACCTGCAGCCGCGTGTTCATTTCCATGAACCAGAAGCCGTCGGGCTGCAAGCCCCTGCGACGCCGTCGGCGATGAACTCGACCGTGCCGGCGCCGACGTAGCCGACCGCGCGCGCGGCCTTCGACGCGCGGCCGCGCCCATGGCGGCGCGCAGCTCCGGCGTCATGCCGGGCGCCGGCGCCTCCTCGATCACCTTCTGATGGCGCCGCTGCAGCGAGCAGTCGCGCTCGTTGAGATGAATGACGTTGCCGTGGCTGTCGGCGAAGACCTGCATCTCGATGTGGCGCGGCGCGCGCGACGTATTTCTCGACCAGCACGCGCGCATCGCCGAACGCGGCTTGTCGCTTCGCGCTGCGCGCTTTCGAGCGCGGCGTCGAAATCGGCGTGCCGGTCGACGCGGCGCATGCCCTTGCCGCCGCCGCCCGCCACCGCCTTGATCAGCACCGGATAGCCGATCTCGTAGGCCTTCTGCTTGAGAAAGGCCGGCTCCTGCCGCTCGCCGTGATAGCCCGGCACGACCGGCACGCCGGCCTTCGTGCATCAGCGCCTTGGCGCGATCCTTCAGCCCCATCGCGCGGATCGCGGCGGGCGGCGGGCCGACGAACGACGATGCCGGCCGCGAGCACAGGCTTCGGCAAACTCCGCATTCTCGGACAGGAAGCCGTAGCCCGGATGGATGCACTCGCGCGCCTGACTTGCCGCGCGACCGTCGATGATCCGCTCGACGGACAGATAGCTCTCGGCCGCGGGCGCCGGCCCGATCAGATGCGCTTCGTCGCAGACGCGCACATGCAGCGCCTGCGCGTCGGCCTCGCGAATAGACCGCGATCGTGCGCAGGCCGAGCCGCTTCGCCGTGCGCGCGATGCGGCAGGCGATCTCGCCGCGATTGGCGATCAGGACGGAAGCAAACATGCCTCGAGACCGGCATCAGCGCTGGCCGGAGGTTTGCGCCGGCGGCGCAGCTTGCGGCTGTTGCGGCGTGGGCCCGGTGCTGGTGACGGCGGCGCCTGAGTGCGCTGCGTCTGGGCGCGCGCCGGACGCCGCGCAGCGGGTTTCGCTTCGGCCGCGGGTGGCGTGCCGGGTTCCGGCGCCATGATGCTGACGGCCGGGATCGACGACGCCGACGGGAAGTCATACTTCGGATGGCCCGGCGTCGAGCCTGCGGCCTGGGCCAGCGGCTGCGCGGGCGCTGTCATGCCGGAGGCAAGCGTCGGATCGTTGGCTCTGTGGCGGAGCGGCCGGCGCCTGCGGCGCCGTGGCTGAGCGCCGGAGACTGCGACGCCATCGGATTGGATTGCGGCAACGGCGCAGCACCGGCCGGCGGCTGGTTCGACGCAACCGGCGCCTGCTGGATCACGATCTGCGGCTGCAATGGCGACGGCTGAGCCCCCGTTCCTGCGGCGCTGACCGCAACGGCGCCCGGATTCCAGGCGAGCGAATGAATGCTGACATGGGCGTCGAAGGTCCGCGATCGCATCCCGACAGAATGCGCGAGCTGTCACGGACGAGCTTAAGATCCGGACAATCCGTGCCCGTGCAGCCTCGCGTCATCAGCACATGCGACACCAGACCGAACCGGTCGGCTTCGAGCCCACGTCGCAACCGCTCGAAGGACGGACGATAAGACGGGTCGCGCTCGGCAACGTTGACGCCGGCCGCCAACAGCGAAACGCGCGCGTCAATATAGGCGACCGCGGCTGCGACCATTTCGGGACTGGCGAACAGCGACTTCTCGCAGGCCGCTTCAACCGCGGGCCCGGCCACTGCGTCGAGGCAGGCGAGCGCCGAGCCCGGCTGGATCGCGCGAATGGTGAGATCGGCGGCGCGCGCCTCGAGCGCACGGCGCTCGGCGATCTGATCGCGGATCGAGGAGCGGTCGAGCAAAGCCCAGGCGAGCAACACGCCGACCAGCACCAGCCCGCCGCGCCACATCTTGCCGGACAGGCCCGCATCGCCAGCCCTGCGAAACGCCACCACGCCGAAACGCCGCGACCATCGCGAGTGCGACGCCCACCAGAAACACCGTCAGCACCACCATCCCGGTGGTGAGATCGGTTCCAGGCAGGACGTTGATCGAACCCAACATGCTGTCGCCGCGCGCGCTCGCCTTGTTGTCGTTACAGGCCCCGAAGCCGACCCAAGCCCCTGCCCTCGCCCCAGCCCGTAATATGCCGTAGTGCCCGGATTGAGGCCAACCCGGAATTACCTATCGCTCGGAACGGCCTGCGGCCGAAATGCCCGATAGCGTCTGGACTATCGCCCGTCCGTGCGCACCGCGACATTAACCATGCCGGTCCAAATTCGAGTGCTTTTTCGTCAAGATACGCCGAGTTCCGCAGGCACCACGACGACGGGACCGCAATCAAGCGCCGCCGGGCGTGCGGAACGAATGGGCGAGATCACCAGCCGCCGCGAAAGCGCCCTTGGCCTCGACCGCGCTCAGCGCCGGCATGGTCCGCAAATCGGTGACGCCGCCTGCGCCTGCTGCGGAGAGCAGGATCGCAGCCATCTGGATCTCGCTCGGCACTTCGATGATCGTGAGGAAGTCGTACTCGCCAAACGTCAGGTAATAGCCGATGACGCGCCCGCCGGCGCGGGCAGCATGCTTCGACAGCGCCTCGAAGCGGTCCTCCGGCTTCACGATCATGCCCTTGATCGCCTCGCGGCTGTAGCGGCCCTGGGTGATGTAAGTCGCCATGATCCTTTTCCTGTTCCCCTGCTCGGTCGCGGCAACGCGCCCACGTCGCCGCCCGAGTTCGCCTGAGTTCTATCAGCGCGATATCGCGCGTCCACGGCAACAGTAAGTGCTCCAAATGAAAACGGGCCCCTGTCTGGAGCCCGTTTTCATTCGATATCCGATCGCCGTCAGTGCTCGTGATCGAGCTGGCTTTCCTTGGCAACCCGCTCGAACGCCTCGCCGATTGCTCTTGATGCGGTACTGGTGTTCGTCGCCGTCGGTCGGCAACAGCTTCACCACCGTGAAAGAGCTAGGCAAACTCGCGCCAGCACGTGTGAACGGGCCGGCCGTGTAACGAACATTCTCACCAATCGAATACTTGTGGTTCTTTAGCACCGAAACCCCCATCACACGCTGAGGACACACACCCCACTTACGGCATTCACGTCCTGAATGAGCCGTTCAGGCAAACCTTAACACCGATATCGGTAGGATGGTGCGAAAAATGCGCAGATCGGGCTGGAGACATTAGCCTATCAAGATAATCGATATATTCGAAAAATCAGGGCATTATGCCGGATTCTGATGTATGAGTCGAAGCTCAAATGCCCCGCATGCGCCATGCGTATGGCTTCGGAGAGGTTTACGAAAAAGCGCAATTAAACGCGGCTTTGGACGGCTAAAACGTCTCCACCCAAGGCCGCACCTCGACTTCGTGGGACCAGGCGCTTTTGGGTTGCCGGATCACGCTGAGATAGGTTGCTGCGATGGCGTCCGGGTCGAGCAGGCCCTCGGTCTTGCCCTGCAGCTCGGCCCGGCGTTCGCTCTTGATGCCGCCGTCGATAATGACATGAGCGACGTGGAGGCCCTTGGGGTGCAGTTCCCGCGCCATGCTCTGGGCAAGCCCGCGAAGCGCGAACTTGCCCATGGCGAATGGGGCCGACTGGGCATAGCCCTTCACGCTCGCCGAGGCCCCGGTGAAGACGATGCAGCCGTGCTGCTTCGGCAACATGCGCCGGACCGCCTGCTGCGCCACCAGGAAGCCGCCGAAGGCCGACACCATGAGCGACTTCTCGACCTCGGCCGGATCGAGCTCGGCCACCGGGCCCCGGGTGCGATAGCTCGGGTTGAACACCACGATCTCCGGAGCGCCAAAGCCACGATCCAGATCGGCGAACAGCTTCTCGACATCGGCTGGCTTGCTGGCGTCGCAGGTGAACAGCACGGCGCCGGTCTCCTGCGCCAGCCCCGCGAGATCGGCGGTGGAGCGCGCAGCGAGCGCGAGCTTCACACCCTCGCCGCTCAGCGCGCGGGCCAGCGATGCACTCAAGCCCGAGCCTGCGCCCACGATCAGCGCCGAACCGTATCCTACCGCCATTGTCCATCTCCCGACTGGGTGAGCCGCACACGTAGGAACTCTTGGCCGACAACGCCATTGCCGGGGCCTCCGTCAAACGACACAATAACCCAAAGCCCGGGGGTGATCGAATGCGTGCGGCGTTCTATGAACGAAACGGCGCGGCTCGCGACGTGCTTCACGTCGCCGACGTCGACACACCCGTTCCCGGGCCCGGCGAGGTCCGCGTCAGGCTCAAGGCCTCCGGCGTCAATCCATCCGACGTGAAGGCCCGCGAGGGCCGCACCCGCAAGATCGCCTACCCGCGGGTGATCCCGCACAGCGACGGCGCCGGCGTGATCGACATGATCGGCGATGGCGTTCCGGCCGCCGCGCAAAGGCGAACGCGTCTGGGTCTGGAACGCGCAATGGAAGCGGCCGTTCGGCACCTGCGCCGAATACGTGGTGCTGCCGGCGCAGTATGCGGTGCCGACTGCCGGCGCATATCAGCGACGAGGCCGGCGCCTGCCTCGGTATTCCGGCAATGACCGCCTACAACGCCGTCGAGGTCGCGGGCACCGCCAAGGGCATGACCGTGCTGGTGACCGGCGGCGCGGGCGGCGTCGGCCACTACGCCATCCAGTTCGCCAAGGCCCTGCGGCGCGACCGTGCTGACCACAGTGCAGCTCCGACGCCAAGGCTGCGCTCGCCCAGAAGGCCGGCGCCGACCACACCATCGACTACAAGCGCGAGAACGTCGGCGAGCGGGTCGCGGCGTGACCGGCAAGGCCATGGTCGACGCTGGTGATCGAGATGGATCTCGCCGCCAACGCCAAGCTCTATCCCGGCATTCTGCATGCGCGCAGCAGCGTCGTGATCTACGGCACCGGCAGCGCGGAAGCCTCGATCCCGGCGCAATCATCTGCTGGTCAACGGCATCCGGCTGCAATTCATCTTTGTCTACGAATTGACCGCGGCCGAGCGCAACTCCGCGGTCACCGGCATCACGCGGATGCTGGAGAACAAGACGCTGATCAACAACGTGGCGCTGACATTGCCGCTCGACGACATCGTCGCGGCCCATGAGGCGGTCGAGCAAGGCAAGGCCATGGGCAATGTGGTGGTCACACTCTAACCAACGAACGTCTTTGAAAAGGCTGGGAGGATCGTCATGCTTCGTCTTCTTGCGCTTGCCGCACTCGCCATGACCATGGCCGGAGCTCCGGCCGCACTCGCACAGGATGCGACGTTCTACACCGTGACTTACGTCGAGGTCGGCCCGGTGCTGGGCAAGGTCGGCGCCACGGCGCTCAAGACCTATCGGGATGCGGCGCGCAAGGAAAACGGCGCCGTCGCTTTCGAAGTGTTCCAGCGCATCGACCGCCCCAACCAGTTCGCCGTGCTGGCCAGCTGGACCAACCAAGCGGCCTATGACGCGCATGCGGCGGGCGACAATGTGAAAAAGCTCAACGAAAAGCTCGCCACCATGCTGGTCGCGCCGAGCGACACGCGCCAGCACAACGCGCTGTCGGTCGCGCCGCAGCGCAGCGGCAAGGACCCGATCGTTGCGATCACCCATGTCGACGTGATCCCGCCGCAGAAGGACAACGGCGTGGCCGCGCTGAAGGAGCTCGCCGACGCGAGCCGCAAGCAGGCGGGCAACCTGTCGTTTGACGCCTGGCAGCAGACCAACCGGCCGAACCACTTCACCGTGGTCGAGGCCTGGACGCAATCGCGGCGCCTTCGACCTGCATCAGATGCAGAAGGAAACCCGCGAGTTCCGCACCAAGCTCGCCACCATGGCCGGCGCGCTCTACGACGAGCGGCTGTACAAGTGGCTGAATAAATAGCCATCCGGTCGCTATCGCCGGCCTCTGTGTTTCGCGAACGGCGCCCTTCAATCATACGAAGGGCGCGCGGCCGGGCCGCGCGCTATATAGAGGGCACCCTCAATCGAACCGGGTGCTCTCGCTGTGCTCCACGCGCTGCTGCCATTTGTCTTTGCGCTGCTCTGGGCGTCGTCCTATGTGGCCGCCAAGGTTGGCCTGATCGACGCCTCGCCGTTCGCGCTGGTCGGTGCGCGGCTGTCGATCGCGGCAGCGGCGGCAGCACTGCTGATGTGGCTCATGGGCCGGCGCTGGCCGCGCGCGAAATCCTGGCCGTACATCCTCCTCGGCGGCGCGCTGCTGCACGGCTTCGGCCTTTCGATGACGCATGCCGCCCTCGTCGCGGTTGACGCCACGCCGACCGCGCTGGTGCACGCGTTTCATCCGATCCTCACCGCGGCGCTGAGCGTCGCGTTGTTCAACGAGCGCTTCGCGCCCTGGCAATGGCTTGGCGTGGCGCTGGGCTTTGTCGGCGTGCTGCTCGGCGTGCCGCTGTCGCTCGGCAGCGGCAATCTCGCACTGCTCGCGCTCAGCCTGTTCGGACTGACCGCCGGCACGCTGACGCTGAAGCGCTTCGCCGCCGACGTGCCGGCCTTGGAGTTCGACTTCGGTGCAGCTCATCGGCGGTGCCGCGATGACGGTTCTTCTGATGCTGCTCTTCGAGACGCCGCACCTGCACTTGACCACGCATTTCGTCGAGGCGCTGGCCTGGAACACGCTCGCAATGTCGATCGGCGGCATGGTGATCTATAGCCTGATGCTGGAGCGCTACGGCGCGGGCCGCGCTTCGTCTGGCTTCTTCGTCGTGCCCGGCGCGTCGGCGATTCTCGCGATGGCGCTCCTTGGCGAACATCTGTCGCCAATGGCGATTGCGGAACTCGCAGCATCGACCATCGGCGTTGTGCTGGTGTGGTGGAAGCCAAAGCCGAATTGAGCTGCTGAGTGATTGTGGAACCTTCCCTCGCCGGCGCCGTTTGTATGGCGAACATCCAACGGAGGCACCAATGGGCTTTGGACGAGGTTTGTTGTTTTGGATGCTTGGCATCCCGTTGCCGATCATCCTTCTGCTGGCGTTGTTCTGGCATCACTAAGCGCTGATCTTCGGCGTCTAACCAAAACCAGGCGGCCCGCGACATCTTCAGTCGCGGGCCGCCTGGTTTTTTGATCGCCGACATCAACGGCTCGGCCGAGCAATCCTGCGATGCAGAAGCCTGACCGTTTTCTCTCAGCGGCGAGCGGGTGACCAAATTCAATTTCTCTTCGACGCAGCCCTTCCAGAATCGCATTGGCCCCTGCGATCACCGGATCGTCATCCCGCATTGCACACACGAGCCCGCATAATCGGTGGTCTTCATGCACTTTCAGGAGCAACCGAAAATGCGTTTGCCTGTTCTTATTGCCGGATTGATTGCGACAACTGCCGCCCAAACCGCCACCGTCAAAGCAGCGGAGCCCGTAAAAATCGGCATCACCACGGTCCTCAGCGGTCCGACCTACGACCGCGGACAATCCGAACAATACGGCGCGCAACTGGCGCTGAACCACATCAACGCGGCCGGCGGCGTGCTGGGGCGTCCGGTCGAAGCGTTTTACGCCGACAACGCCCGCACGCCGGCGACCGGCGTGGCCGGGACCAAGCGCCTGATCGAGCAGGAGCACGTTCCGGTTCTGATCGGTGCACTGTCCACGCCCGTCACCCACGCCATCATGCCGGTCGTCGCCGAGGCCAAGGTGCTCCCTGGTCATTGCAACATCGGCCGGACAAGACTTCGTGGATGCGTCCGGCGTCGGCGGCAACGACTACGCGTTCAAGACCATCCCGTCCGAGGTCGACATCGCCGCGCGGGCTGATGCGCTACCTCGCTTCCGAAGAACGTGAAGTCTGTCGCCATCGTCGCGGCCGCGGGAGACTTCCCCCAGGCCAATGCGGTCGCGATGGCAAAGGCCGCGCAGGAATCCGGCATTCGTGTCACCGCCTCAGGAGACTCTGGCCCAGGGCACCACGGACTTCGCGCCGGTGATCGAGAAGCTCAAAGCCGGCTCGCCCCGAGCAGGTGGTGACCGTGCTGGGCCCGTTCACCGCCGGCTTCTTCAAGGCTACGAGGCTTCCGGTTGGAAAGTCCCGCTGACCGGCCGCATCGAATTCCCCGCAGCGCTCGCCGCGGTGTCGCAGCAGTTTCTCGCGGCTGGCGCGTTGTCCGGCATGACCACGGTGGTCAACTACACGCCGCTGATGACGCGCCAGGATTGAAGGATTTCGTCGCGGATTATCGCGCCCACTACGGCATCATGCCGACCCAGCGGTCGTTCTTCGTCTACGAGGCGACGTTGCTCGTGGTCGACGCGATCCGGCGTGCCGGCTCCGACAAACCGGACGCCATCCAAAAGGCGCTGAAGACCACGGCCATGCCGTCGCTTCTCGGCGGCACCTATGCGCTCAATGACCACAACCATCCGAAAACTCCTCTGCCGATCCTCGGCCTTCGCGATGGCAAGACGGCGGTCATCGCAACGGAATAGCCCGAGCAAGATTGGTCGGAGTTTGCTCCGCTCTTTTCTTTGTCGAATGCCTTTCACCAGTGCGGTCTGTGGCGCGATGCGTTGCGGGCCGCATTGGCTTTGTCCGCGGTCTGGACAGCCAACGCTCCGCCGTCCCGGGGTTTTGTTTTCGGACGCCCGGGTGCGCCCGTCTCCCTGTTTTCCTTCTCTCTCCCGAACGGGAGAGGAATGGAGCGCCGGGAGGCGCCACGGAGCTTGCGAGGCTCCGTCAGGCCAGCCTTCGCTAAAGGCCAGCCTGCGCGCCAAGCTTCCGGGACCCAATGCTTTGAGGGCGGTGGGGGTCCCGGGGCGCGCGGGCCCGTGCGAAGAGCCCGACGCCTCCTGGCGCTCCATCCGCGGCACGCGTTGTCGGCGGCCGCGCCTTGCTGCGTGTCAGGCGTCGCGATCGACGATGCCTTCGACGAAGCAAGACGGAACGATCCTTACACTAGACGCAAGAACAAATCAAGAACATTAATGGCGCCAGCCTGATGGGGCATGAACCCTTGCCGACTGGCGCGCGACATATCGCAAATGCCCATCGCACTCGATCCACGCGGCCGGAATCCGATGAAGCTTCAAACCCGATGCATGCTCGCGTCGAGCCTCGTCGCAGGCGTTCTATTGACGCTGGCCTCGCAGGCCTTCGCGCAATCCTCGGCGCCATTGCTCGAGCCGAAGCCCACCTTCCAGCCTGGCATGTACGAGACCGAGAGCCGCAACTCGGCCTTCCAGGATCAGCCGGCGAAGAGCCAGACCTGCATCGCGTCGGCGGATTTCGACGCCTTCCGGCAGGAGACCATGGCGCAGTATCAGAAGTCGCCGCAGTTCGTGAAGGACTGTCTGCTGAGCGACACCCGCACGCTGCCGAACGGCTTTGCATTCGCGATGCAGTGCAAAGGCACCAAGACCATCCTCACCTACCGCTTCGGCAAGGACATGGTCAGCGGTACCATCGACACGTTGATCGTCAGCGCGCCGAAGTATTCGTCGTCGATCCTGACGATGATGCGGCGAGTTGGCGATTGTCCGGGCCAGCAGTCGGGCAAGCCGCTGTAACGCGTGAGTTCGGAGCCTCTCAACGCGCGGGATGAGCGAGTTGCTCTATGCTATCCCGCAAAAACTTGATCGCCTCCTCGTCGGTCGCGAAATTAGACAGCTCCGCTGGTTGGATCGGCGTTCCGATTGTGGCGCGCAGCGTGCGATCACGATAATCCGCCACCGCACAGATGGCCCGCACGTTCTGCAACAATGGCAGAAAAGCACCGAGAAGCTGTGACGTCCAAGTGCATCCACCATGCAGATAGACCGGCAACACCGGCGCGCGGGTTTGCAAGGCCATCGCCGCAACATGCGGACTCCACGCGCCGGTCGACAACCGACAAACGGCGCCAGTGGAAGCGTGACACGCGGCTCGCGGGAAACATCACCAAGGCGCCGCCGCCAGCAAGCCACTGCATCGACCGCCGTAAGCTGCGCATCGTTAGCGTTCGCCTGCTCCGGCTTCCGGCGCGCCCCACGAAAAACCAATGTTCCCGGTATTCTGGAATGACCTCCATCAGGCTGTGAGCCATGACGGCGACGTCCGGCCGCACGCACCGCAGCGCCGCGTCGACCACCATGCCGTCAAGAAGCCCAAGCGGATGGTTCGCGACGACGACGAGCGGACCCGTCTTCGGAATTGTCTGTAGCGGCGCTCCAGCCAATTCAATGCGCACATTCAATGCATCGAGAAAGGTTCGCGAGAACTCCTCGGGCAGCGCAGTGCCGCAATTCCCTGTAGACGCGGTTGAACTGCGCAAAGCCGAGCAGCCGATGCACGAGCGGCGTTGCCGCCTCCGCCAAAGGGCTCGGCAAACCCTTTTTTCGAAGGTCGACGGCGAACACCTCGGCGTTGCGCGGCGGAGGCGGGTTCTGCCTGCTCGCGGCCACAGGCGCCGCCGCTGCGTTCGATGGGACCAGAAGTGCGTCTGGCTTTGGTTGCGTCTCGCTCACAGGTCCAGCGCCGCCACCGGTTGATGTTCAATTGGGAAGTCGGACCAGCTTGCGAATGCTGCCGCGAACGTGCGAGCCGGCAAACCCGCGATCCTGCGGAAACAACGTGGCCGGAATTCGCCCCTGCGGCGTCAGCGTCAGCGTGACCTTGTAGTTGATGGGGATATCAGGCGCTAGCGCGATGCGGAAGCGCGTCAGGATCGTCGCCACCATAACCTTGACGAGCGACGTTCCGAAGTTCGAACCCGGGCAGGTGTACGGTCCAGCGCTGAACCGGAAAAAATCGTAAAGCGACGGATTGAGGCTCGCCCAACGCTCGGGCTTGAAGCGGTCCGGCTCGGGATAGAGGTCCGGATTGCGGTTGGTGAGGAACGGGCTGAGCACAGCCTTCGTGCTGCGTGGGACTGGAATATTGGCGAGCACCGTGTCCCGCGCGGCGATGCGAAACTGCTGCGGAACGGGCGGGAAGAGACGCAGACACTCGTTGATGACCGCATCGAACAGCGGCAAGTCGGCGATTTGATCCGCGCTCGGCATTGCGCCCGCAAGGCGCCCCTCGAGCTCATCCAGCAAATTGCGGGCAATCTGTGGATGCTGACAGAGCAGGATCAGAAGTCCATATCAGGGCGTTCTGACAGGTCTCGAATGCCGCCACCATCAATGGTGGAATGTGTCCGATGACCTCCGTATCGCTAAGAGATGCCCCTCTCTCATCGGGATTGTTGGCCACGATCGCAAACAGATCGTTTCTGTTGGAAGACCCACGCTTGAGCTTGAGCCATTCCAGAAGACCAGCCTTCAGCTGTCGCCCGTTCGACAGCATGTCGTGATACGGCGCGCCGCGAACATTGAACGGGCACAGAAAAACCTTCCACGAGAGGGCGTGATTGTAAAAATGATCGACCAACTCCGCGATTGGCAAGCCGTGCTCCCGCTCATCGCCAAACAAGAGGCCGATCGAGAGAGTTCTGGATCAAGCGGCGTGAATAAGCCCAGAGATCGATGGTTTCGTGGGTCGGCCACCGTTCGACTTCGGCGGCGGCGAGCTCAGCCATTCGAGAGCTTTGAACACTGATATTCCTGCGGCTCAGCGGCGGGATGATCAGACCCCGATAGTATTTGTGCTGTTCGTCATGCAGGCTGAAAATGCCGGTCGACACCTCTCGCGCCGCAGATTTTCTCGGACCGCCGGGTCCGAGCGAGCGGGTGCGCCAGATCGTGGGATCGTTCAAGACCTCACGGTTGAACTCGGCGCCGACGCCGCTGACGATCAAAGAGCGCGGTTGCGAATTGCGTCGCTTGATGGGCCACGGAATTGGCGCGGAGATCATGACGATCGGCCCGTGCTCGCGGTGACACCGCTGCAATGTCCCAAGCGGGTCGAACAGGAAGCGCGCGAGGCACCAGGCTGATTCAAGCGGACCCAGGCGGGCCGGCAGTGCTTGTTGTGCCATCACAGCCTGCCAATACCAGCGCGCAGAAATCCACCGTATGTTTCGCAAAAAGTCGCCCGCATTGGACCTTCGCCTACATTCGAAATACGCCGAATTTGGTCGGCTCGATCGGCGCATTCAGCGCCGCGGAGAACGCCAGCGCCAGCACGCGCCGCGTCTCGCTTGGCAGGATAATGCCATCGTCCCACAGCCGCGCGGTGGCGAAATACGGATTGCCCTCGGTCTCGTATTGCGCGCGGATCGGCGCTTTGAACGCCTCCTCGTCGTCCCGGCTCCAGCTCTTGCCTTCGGCCTCGATGTTGTCGCGGCGAACGGTCGCGAGCACCGAGGCAGCTTGTTCGCCGCCCATGACGGAGATGCGGGCGTTTGGCCAGGTGAACAGAAACCGCGGACCATAGGCGCGCCCGCACATGCCATAATTGCCTGCGCCGAAGCTGCCGCCGGTGATGAGCGTGATCTTCGGCACCTTCGCGCAGGCCACCGCCGTCACCATCTTGGCGCCGTCTTTGGCGATGCCGCCGGCCTCGTAGTCACGGCCGACCATGAAACCCGAGATGTTCTGCAGGAACAGCAGCGGAATGCGCCGCTGGCAGCACAGCTCGATGAAATGCGCGGCCTTCTGCGCCGACTCCGAAAACAGGATGCCGTTGTTGGCAAGGATGCCGACCGGCATGCCGTAAAGATGCGCGAAGCCGGTCACCAGCGTGGTGCCGTAGAGCGCCTTGAACTCGTCGAAGTCGGAGCCGTCGACGAGGCGCGCGATGATCTCGCGGGCGTCGACCTGCTTGCGCAGGTCGGACGGCACGATGCCGTCGAGCTCGGCGCTGTCGTAGTGCGGCTCGCGCGACGGCAGCAGCGGAATGTCGACGGACTTCTTCGTGTTGAGATTGGCGACGATGCGTCGCGCCAGCGCGAGCGCATGGGTGTCGTCCATCGGCCATATGGTCGGCGACACCGGACTTTCGCGTATGCACGTCAGCACCGCCAAGGTCTTCGGCCGAGACCACCTCTCCGGTCGCAGCCTTCACCAGCGGCGGGCCGCCGAGAAAAATCGTGCCCTGCCCTTTCACGATGATGGTCTCGTCGCTCATCGCCGGCACGTACGCCCCGCCCGCCGTGCACGAGCCCATCACCACCGCGATCTGCGGAATGCCGAGCGACGACAAGGTGGCCTGGTTGTAGAAGATGCGGCCGAAGTGCTCGCGGTCGGGAAACACCTCGGTCTGATGCGGCAGATTGGCGCCGCCTGAATCGACCAGATAGATGCAAGGAAGCCTGTTCTCGCGCGCGATCTCCTGGGCGCGCAGATGCTTCTTCACGGTCATCGGATAGTAAGTGCCGCCCTTGATGGTCGAGTCGTTGCAGACGATGACGCATTCGCGGCCTTCGATGCGGCCGATCCCGGTGATGAGGCCAGCGCCGTGAATGGCGTCGTCATACAGGCCGTTCGCCGCGAGCGGCGACAGTTCGAGAAACGGCGCGCCCGGATCGATCAGGCGCATCACGCGGTCTCTGGGCAAAAGCTTGCCGCGCGACAGATGGCGTTCGCGGATGCGTTGCGGTCCGCCGAGCGCTGCTTCGGCGCGCCTCGCCTGCAGCTCTGCGGCGAGCTCGCGCATGCGGGAGGCGTTCTCGGCGAACTCGTTCGCGCGCGTGTCGATGTGGGATGCGAAAGGCAACCGAATCTCCCTCGCCATTTCTTTAGGCGGTCTTGCAATGCGCAAAGTCTAACGTGAATGGCGCTTCAGGGTGGAACAAAAATTCACTTTACGCCGTTTCGCGGAACGAATCTTACATCGAGACGTTCAATGCAGAGCCGATGACGACTTCGGCAAGAATGAAAATCATCAGAGGAGATGGGAATGAAGAAAACGCTTCTGGCGACGGTTGCTGCTGCGGCGCTGTTCACGGGCTCCAGCCTGGCGATGGCCGAAGGCGCAGCCAAGGAAGGCGGCGCGGCGGGCGGTGGCGCTCAAATGCAGCGAGGCGGCGGCGCGGAGATGAACCGTGGCGGTGCTGAAACGAATTACGGCGCGGACGTGAAGGGCGGCGCGGATGTGAAGGGTAAGGCGCAGACCACCGGTCAGGGCGCCGGGATGGACACCAAGGCGGACGGCAAGGCTGGCGCGGACATGAAGTCCCGGAGCCAGACTGAGAAGGCTGCTCCGGCCGAGCAGAACAAGTCGCAGGCTCAGAGCAAGGAAGGCCCGGCTGCGAACAAGACCCAGGCTCAGGACAACAAGGCTGCTCCGTCCAACAAGAACGAGGCGCAGGACACCAAGCAGCAACCGGCTTCGAAGTCGGCGCAGGATACGAAGGGCCGGGACAACAAGGCCGACACCAAGAGCAGCACCACGGGCCAGGGCGCGGCGACCTCCACGCAGGCCGGCGGCGCGGTCAATCTGACGTCTGAGCAGAAGACCACGATCCGCTCGACTGTGATCGAAAAGGCCGGTTCGGCGAAGATCTCGCGCAGCCAGGTCAACTTCAACATCAGCGTCGGCACGGTGGTGCCGCGGACCGTCCACTTCGTGGAAGTGCCGGACACCTTGATCCGGATCTACCCGGCGTGGCGCGGCTATCGCTACTTCGTGGTCGATGAGCAGGTCATCATCATCGAGCCGAGCACGCTGAAGATCATCGCGGTGCTTGACGTCTAAGACGACACGAGCATCCGAATGCGCGAAGGGCGGCCCGGTCGGCCGCCCTTCGGCATTTTTGAAGCTCCTGAGGCGATTCCTACTTCGGGGTTCGTGCCCCTAGGCGCGGACCTCCTGGCGCTGGAAGACGACATAGCCCACCACATAGAGCAGGATCGTTCCGGCGATCAGGCTCACCATCTGCGGCCAAGCCTGAATGATGCTCTCGTTGAGCGGCAGTGGCGAAGGCACGCGGCCCTGGAACTGGGCGAGCAGCGTGGTCATCGACTGGGCGTCCGGATTGAGCATCGCCACCACGACCTCACCGTAGAGCGTGCCGGGCGAGAGTCGCGACAATGCGGTCTGCCAGGCAAGCGTATCGGGCGTCGGCAAGCCTAGCGTCGCGAAACGAATGTCGGAGGGCGAGATCGCCTCGCCGATCATCTGTGCAAGCGCAGGCCAGAGCAGCGACAGGAACAGCCAGAGGCCGAGTGCCACCAGCGCCGCGGTGGCGGTCGAGCGGAACGCCACCGACAGCAGAATCGATAGCGCAAGCCAGATGCCGCCATAGGCGATGGTGACGAACAGGAAGATCAGCAACCGGCCGATCTCCTCGGCGCTCGGCGGAATGCCGAGCCGGATCAGGCCATAGCCGAGCACCAGCAGCCACAGCGTGACGAGACAGATGGTCAGCGTGATCAAGCCGGCCAGGAATTTCCCGAACAGCAGCGCGTCGCGATAGATCGGCTGCGCCAGGATGCGGGACATGGTGCGGCGGTTGTATTCGCCGTTGACCGAGTTGAAGCCGAGCCCGATCGCCATGATCGGCACAAGGATGCTGATCACCACCACGAAGGACAGGAGCGTCTGCCCCGGCGGCGCGAACAACCGCAGGAACAGGAACGGATCCTCCGCCGTGGTATTGCGGATCTGCTCGGCGGCGAAATAGACCACCGCCGCGCCCAGTACGACGACCAGAAGCTGCATGACCAGCATGCGTGCGCTGGTCAGATGGTCGAACAGCTCGCGGAAGAATACGACGCTCATGCCCTGCCAGGGCGAACCTTCACGCTGCGGCATTTCGCACTCCCCGGCCCTGGAAGTAGGCGTTGTAGATGGCGTCGAGCGACGGCTCGGCGATCGAAAGCCTGCGCAACGATCCGCCGGCATTGACCACGATAGCGGCCGCCTGCGGCCGCACGTCGGTCTCGGCTAGCAGCCGGTAGCGGCTCGGGCCGGACTGGTCGACGGCCTTGACGCCCGAGATGTCGGAGAACTTGACGGCAAGTCCCTCGCCGTCCGCCTCGACCTCGACGTTGTAGCCGCCGCCCAGCACCTCGCGGGCAAGCTCCGGCACCGTGCCAAGCAGCGCGATCTTGCCGGAGTTGAACAGCGCGACGCGGTCGCAGATGCTCTGCACGCGCTCGAGCAGATGCGACGACACCATGACGGCAACGCCGTGCTGCTTGAGCGACCGGATCATATCCAGAAGCTCGGAGGTGGCGTGCGGATCGAGGCCCGAGGTCGGCTCGTCGAGGATCGCGATCGAAACGTCCTTCATCAGGATCTCGGCAAGTCCCAACCGCTGGCGCATGCCGCGCGAGAAGGCGCCGACCCGCCTCTGCCCGACGTCGCTAAGACCCACCTGTTCGAGGGCCTCGGCGATGCGGTGGCCCCGCAGCTCCGTCGGAATGCCGATCAGAGCCGCGGTGTAACGCAGATTGTCCACCGCGGTCATGTGGTCGTAGAAGCCCACTGTGTCCGGCAGATAGCCGACCACCCGCTTCACCTGCAGCGGCTCGCGCTCGGGGTTGTGGCCCATGACGCTGACGCGGCCTGAGGTGACGTCGGTCAAGCCCAGCATCATCAGGATGGTGGTGGTCTTGCCGGCGCCGTTCGGCCCGAGCAGGCCGAAGATCTCGCCCTTGCCGACCGTGAACGAGATGTCGTCCACAGCGGTGGTTCGGCCGTAGCGTTTGGTCAGCCCCTCGACTTCGATGACATTATCGCTCATCGGCGGCCGAACCTTGCCACTGCCGCGAGCATGATCAGCAGCGCCAAGCCGACAATGCCGACCCCGATCAGGCCCCACTGGGTCGAGGTGCCGACCGCGACGCGGAACTGGGTCGAGGCGGTCTCGCCGCGCGAGGTGACCGTAAAGGTCGGGGCGTAGTCGCCGGCAATCGCCTTCTCCGGCGGCGTGATGCGGACCTGCACCTCCTTAGGCTGGGTCGCATTCACCGGAATGCGGTCGACGGTCTTGGGATCGAACTCGATCTTCCAGCCGCTCGGCGAAGAGCTCGAAAGCTCGACCTCTTCGGCCGGCGCGCTGCCGGTATTGCTGATCAGCAGCGGGACCGTGGTTTCCTTGCCGGCCTCGGCGCGGCCGCTCAGCACGCCATCACGGCCCGAGATCGAGAGCCGCGGCTGGCCGGTGATCTCGGCTGCGACGGTCGCCTCGGCGGAAGCGTCCTCGGCGGTGGCCTTCACGGAGATCGGATAGCGGCTTGCGTTGGCGGTGCTCGGCGGCCGGACCTTGAGCTTGACGGTCTTGGACGCGCCGGCGTCGATCGGCAGCGAGTTGAGCTCCTGGCTGCCGTACTGTTCGGTGAAAGTCGCCTCGAAGTTCTGCGGCGCCTGGGCGCCGAGCGCGACCACGAGGTTGCGGCCCGAGTTGTTCTTGATGTCGAGTTGGTACTCGAAGTTCGACTTGGCGGTGCCCCGGATCGAGGGCAGCTGCGGCTTCAGCGTGAGCTTGGCCGGCAGGTCCTTGGCGAGCGTCACGGAAATCGGCAGCGTCAGCTCACTGGACGGCGCCCTTGGCCGTGACCGTGAGGTCATGCGAGCCCATTGGCGCGTTGTCCGGCACGTCGAGGCGCAGCTGCATCGTGGTGCTGTCGTTGGTCGCGACCATCGCGGCGCTGGCCGGCTGGCCGCCGCCGAGCAGCGTCACGGTCCAGCCCTGAGGCGCGCCGTTCACCGCGAAATTGAAGCGCTCTGGCGGCAGCGCGTAGTTGCGCAGCCGCAGATTGATGGTGGTGGTCGAGCCCGGCCGGACCGTTGTCGACGGATAGTCCGTCAGGAGGAACATGCCCTTGACCGGGGGGGCGTATCCTCTGCCGCAGCAGGCAGCGCTGATGCAGCGATCACGAAGGCAAGGGAAAGCAGGGTAGTCAGTCTCATAGCGATATCTCCCGGTCGCGCTGTAGGAAATGACCGTTGGTATCGCCCCCTGCGCAGGATTGTTCGGCGGACCGAAAAATACCAGCGCGGGAGCAATGTTCCCGGATCATGACGAAATCCGGGCAGAACCAGATGGAAGTTCGCGTCATTTGGCAAGTCTCCATGGACAGAAAGCCGCAGGGGGGCCTCAGGCTTGGCTGAACCGGGGCCTTACCAAGGCGCAGACCAGTTCACGGAACGTCCCCATTGACGAGACGTTGTCCCAGGGCAAAATTCTGGATCAAGGGCGAGATTAAGGATCCTCATCATGGATCGAGTCGCCGTCATCGCACTGCTGTGGTTCGTTGGCTGGACCACCGCGATATGTCAGCTCAGCAACTACCTGTTCAGTGACCCGGGCACGGGAGCCATCTTAGGCTTCACGTTCGCATTGCTCACGGTGTTCGCCTGGCCGTGGATTTTGCCAACCCGCCTTGAACACTGGATGCACGATCACCCCCGCCGGGGCTAGCGGGCCCATCTGAATAGTTGCGCCGGGAACGGCGTGTTTGGGTTGCGCGTTATCGTGGCCAGGAGACGGCCATGAAGCGCGTCGCAATCGTTGCTGCGATCTGGTTTGCGTTTTGGATCGTGGTGGGCGCTGCCGTGGGCGGCCTCACCGCGGGACATAGCGGCGGCGTGCAAAATGGCATCTATTTCGGCGCGTTTAACGGTACGTGGTGGGCCGTGATCACGAGCTTTGCTTGGCCGTGGATCATGCCCAACCGCATTGACCGTTGGATGTACAGACGGGCGGAATAACGGAGGCTGACATGCACAAGGAAGGCGATCACGTCGTCGAGACCGCGGTGGAAGCACGCGCGGGCTTCCGCGACCGCCCGGTGGCGGTGGTGCTCGCGGTGAGCACTGCGCTTGTCATTGTGATTTTCGGGCTGGTGTATCTGACGCAGTTCAGTTCATGAGGCGGCAGGGATACGCGGGACGTCGGGCCAGTCGTGCTCGTTGCGGGCCAGCACCCATGGCTCTTTGAGCGCGGCCTGCGTCCATTCGGCCCAGGCCGGGAGGGCCATGACGGCAGCCATGTAGGCGCGTGACGTCTCGCTCACCGCGGCATCGTAGGTGTGAAAGCGTGCAACGATCGGCGCATACATCGCATCTGCGGCGCCGAACGCGCCGAACAGAAACCGCCCTCCTGCCCCGAACCGGCTGCGACAATCCGTCCAGAGCGCGTCGATGCGATCGACGTTGGCTTTGACATCTGCGTCGAGCGCAAGCTTCTTGACCGGCCGCCACATGTTCATGGGACACGCTTTTCGCAGCGGCAGAAAGCCCGCGTGCATCTCGGACGCGACCGCGCGCGCATGAGCGCGCGCCGCGGCGTCCGCCGGCCAAAGTTTTGCGGCCGGAAATTTCTCGGCAAGATATTCGAGGATCGCAAGCGACTCCCAGATATGCACATCGCCGTCGACCAGGACCGGCACCTTGCCGGTGCCGGAAATGTTCAACACGCGCGCCTTGAAATCGTCGGCGTCGAGCGAGATCACCACCTCATCGAAGGCGATGCCCGCGGCCTTCATGGCGATCCACGGCCGCATCGACCAGGACGAGTAGTTCTTGTTGCCGATGACGAGCGTGAGCGCCACGACGCTTCCCTTTCCCTTTTTAAGTGAATGCTAGCGGCGCACCGACTTCACGCAGGCCGCGACCACCTCGACGCGGGCGTTGCTGCGCGAGCGGCAGAGCGCCGAGGACTCGGTCGGATAGATCGCGGGCGCGCGGCCGACGCCGCAATGAGCCGTCAGCAGCACCTCATCCGGCTCGCATTGCATCGAGCAGTCTCCGGCGCAGGAGGTGCGAACGATGCGGATCCCTGCGTCGCCATTGGCGCCGCGCGGGCCTTGCGGCCCTGCCGGGCCCTGGGGGCCGCGTTCGCCTTGTGCCCCTGGTGCCCCTGGCCCAGCGGGAGCGCCTTGCGGCGTTGTGACCAGTTGCTGGACGGCCCCCGGCGCTTGCGTGGCCGCAGCCGCCGCCTGCGGATTGGGCGTGGTCCGCGCCATCACCAGGACAAACACCACCCCAAAGCCTGCAAGGCCGAGCACCCCAAGCACGCCCAGGAGCCAGACCTCGGGCGCCGGCCAGCGGCGCGCGGGCATCGGCTTCCGGCTTGGCTTCGGACCTTGCTTCGGACTTGGCTTCCGGTGCGGCCACCGGAGTCACATCCGGCTTGGCTTCTGCTGTCGCGGGCGGTTGCTGTTCGTCACTCATCGCAAGATCCAAACGGTCGGCAGGCTTTATGTTCCGGCCTAAGCTCTGCGTCCAGTCAGGCTTTTGTGGGCCGGGGCTCTGGCATCTCGACCGGGCCGCCGGACTTCTTCCAAGCGCCGAAGCCGCCGCGGATATGAGCCACGGGCTTCAGTCCCATGTTCTTGGCGGTCTGCGCCGCGAGCGCCGAGCGCAGGCCGCCGGCGCAGAAGAACACATAGCGCTTGTCCTCAGCGAACTGCGGCTTGTGATACGGGCTCTGCGGGTCGATCCAGAACTCCAGCATGCCGCGCGGGCAATGAAACGCGCCGGGCACCTTGCCGTCGCGCTGAAGCTCACGGATATCGCGAATATCGATCAGCACGGTGTCGTCACGGCCGTGGAGCTTCAGCGCGTCCTCGATCGACAATGTTTCGATCTCGCGCTCGGCGGCCTCGCACAGCGCCTTGACGCTGACGGTGATGGTCTGGGGCATTGCAATCTCCATTCCGCCGAATGGTGGCAGAGCCCGGATCGTAAGGCCAGGGTGCAAAGGCCAGCGTCGGAAACCGGGCAGACCGCGATCTTGCGCGGTCGTTCCGGGGATGTGACCTTGGCCACGGAGATTCTCGATGCCGCTGCTCTCGACCGTCGATATCGTGGCGCTCTGCTGGTTCCTCGGCGCCTGGATCGCCTATTCGGTTGCGCTGTCGCTGACCGAGCGCCGCCGCCGCGGCCTCAATTCCGAGATGAACCGCTACCGCGACGTCTGGATGCTCCAGATGCTCAAGCGCGAGACGCGCATGGTCGACGCCCAGATCGTGGCGGCGCTGCAGAACGGCACGGCGTTCTTCGCGTCCACATCGCTGATCGCGGTCGGCGGCACGCTGACATTGCTGCGCTCGTCGGAAGAAATCATCCAGGTGGTGGGCACACTGCCGTTCGGCGTGCAGATGACCCACGTGCAGTGGGAGGCGAAGACCGTCGGGCTCGCCATCATCTTCGTCTATGCGTTCTTCAAGTTCGGCTGGGCGTACCGGCTCTACAACTACGTCGCCATCCTGGTCGGGGCGACGCCGCCGGCGAGCGAGCAGGATGAGCCGGAGGCCAAAGCCCATGCGCTCCGCGTCGGCCGGCTGTGCGAGGTCGCGGGACTGCACTTCAACCGCGGCCAGCGCGCGTTCTTCTTCGCGCTCGGCTATCTCGGCTGGTTCATCAGCCCGTGGCTGCTGATGATTTCGAGCGTCGTGGTCTTCGTGGTGCTTTGGCGCCGCCAGTTCGCCTCGGACTCGCGGCGCGCGGTGTGCAGCGGGGAGTGATCAGCGCAGGAACACCCACACGCCGAGCGATGAAGCGGCCAGTACCCCGGTCAGCGCGGTGAGGATCACAAGCCAGCCTTCCGCAACGGGCTCGTCCGCTGCGATTTCAGCTTCGACATTCGTTGCATTGAAAGGCGCGCGCGGTCTGCCCGCGCCTGCATCCATTTCGATAGACATCCGACGATCCTCCGGTTCGGCGCGCCCGCCTCACCTTTCGTCCGACCGAGTACGCATACTCAAGGTCCCGAATCGTTCAGACTGCGTGTCGCAGGATACAGCCGTTTCCTGCGCGAGCGCGTGGTCTGTTGCGGATATCAGCCGGAGTTTAAGAAACCGTTCGCCATGACCGACCCGGCCGACATCGAAACCGCGATCTTCCGCCTGCTCGGCGAGGCTCCCGCGGGCAAGACCATCAGCCCGACCGACGCCGCCAATGTGCTGAAGCCCGGCCCGGAGTGGCATGTGCTGATGCCGCCGATCCGCCGTGTTGCGGTACGGCTCGCGCAGGAAGGCCGGCTGGTGATCTATCGCAAGGGCAAGCCAGTCGACCCGAACGACTTCAAGGGCGTGTACCGGCTGGGCCTGCCACGGTTGGATTGAAGGCTGCGATCCCGACGCATAGCGCGTATCATGGGTCAGCGCGCGCGATCGGGAGGCCAGTCATGGCAGGAAGCGACACGCAATTCGCCGGATCGATCCCGGACATGTACGACCGGCTTGATGGTCCCGCTGATTTTCGAGCCCTACGCGCGCGATCTGGCCCAGCGGGTGCAGACGCTCAAACCGCAGAGACATCCTCGAAATCGCCGCCGGCACCGGCGTCGTGACCCGCGCCATGGCGGCCAGCCTGCCCGCGTCGACACGTATCGTCGCCACCGACCTGAACCAGCCGATGCTCGACCACGCCGCGCGCGTCGGGACCGCGCGCGAGGTCGCGTGGCGCCAGGCCGACGCGCTGCAGCTCCCGTTCGACGACGCATCGTTCGATGCGGTCGTCTGCCAGTTCGGCGTGATGTTCTTTCCCGATCGGACGCGAAGGCCTATTCCGGAGTGCGCCGCGTGCTGAAGCCGGGCGGCCGTTCCTGTTCAACGCATGGGACCGCATCGAGAGAACGATTTCGCGCAGGTCGTCCAGCAGCGCCGCCGACACCGTCTTTCCCGGTCGACCCGCCGCGCTTCATGGCTCGCATCCCGCACGGCTATTTCGAGCGCGACAGGATCGCCGCAGGATCTGCTTCGGCAGCGGTTGGCCTCACCGACGCCGGTCGATAACGACGGTCGGCGCGCGCAGCCGCGCGGAGCCCGCGCGCTCGGCGGCCATCGGCCTTTGCCACGGCACGCCGCTGCGAAACGAGATCGAGGCGCGCGACGCCTCGCGCCTGCAGGACGCGACGAAGCATACGGCTGCGCGGCTTTGCAGATGCGCTTCGGCCGTCTGGCCCGATCGGAGGGCGCATCCGCGCGCTCGTGATCACAGCCCAGACGTGAAGCCCGACATAAGACAGCTACGTCAGCGTCGGGTCGAGCACGATCTTGCCGAGCGAGCTTGCCCGATTCCACCAGCCGGTGCGCCTCGCGCGGCTTGGGACAACGGCAGCACCCGCTCGATCTGCGTCTTGATCTTGCCCGCGGCCGCGGCAGCGAGGCATTTCGGCACGTCGGGCGGGTGATAGCCGGGCATGGCCGCTGATGGTGATCTGCTTGTGGTAGAGGTGCGAGAAATCGATCGTCACGTTCGGCCCGCCATGGGCGCCCGCGGTCACCAGCCGGCCGCGCATGCCGAGCGCGTGGAACGCCTTGGGCAACACCTTCGGGTTGGCAATGTTGTCGTAGAGCACGTCCACGCCCTTGCCGCCGGTGAGCTTCATCACCTCGGCCGTGAGGTCCTGGCGTGTTGTAGTTGACGGCGTGGTCGGCGCCGAGCTCGAGGCCGAGCTGCGCGCGATCATCGGAGCCCGCCGCCGCGATCACCTTCGCGCCGATCACGTGCTTGGCGATCTGGATGCCGATCGAGCCGAGATTGCCGCCGGCACCCATGATCAGCACCGTCTCGCCCGCTTTGAGCCCGGCGACATTGAACAGCAGGTTCCAGGCGGTCGGCACGTGGCGCGTCACGACCGCGGCATGGTGGAAATCGAGCCCGTCGGGCAACGCGATCACCGCGCAGGACGGCACCGCCACCAGCTCGGCGAAGCCGCCGGGCCGCTTGATCCCCATCATGCCGGTCGGGCCGCGGTAGCTTTCGTCAGCCTCCGGCGCAGACGTCGAGCGGCATGATGCCTGCGGCAGCGACGCGCATACCCGGGCGCCATTTGACGACGCCCGGCCCGACCGCATCGACCACGCCCGCACAATCAACGCCGGGGATGAGCGGCAGCGCTGCGCTCTCGATGGCCTTCCTTGCCGGCACGCAGGCTTACGTCGAGCACGCGGTTGACCGTCGCAGCATGGACACGGATGCGCACCTCGCCGACGCGAGGCTCGGGATCGGGCACGGTCTCGTATTTGAGGACGTCCGGCGGACCGTAATTGCGAATGACGATCGCTTTCATACGTTTCCTTTAAGCTGGTCCGTTCGGCTTGGCGGCAGGCAACGGTCCGGGAAACAGCTCGGACGAGCGCCCGGTGATCCAATAGACGAACAGCCCGACCAGTTCGTGCGACACGGCGTCGAGCGTGCCGATGCCGTTGAGCAGATAGCGCGGCACGAACCAGATGTTCGGCACCGGGCAGCGTGTGCCAGTCGACCGGGTAAGGCTCGACTGGAAACCCGGCCTTTCGGAACACGCCGACCGCGCGCGGCATGTGCACCGCCGACGTCACCAGCAGCCAGCGCTCGCCGGGCTTCGGATCGACCAGGCGCTTGCTGAAGACGGCGTTCTCGTCGGTGTTGCGCGACTTGTCTTCCAGCGTGATACGCGATGCCGGCACGCCGAGTTGCTCGAACAGCTTCACCGCGAAAAAGGATTCCGGCGGATCGTTGTGGAACAGGCTCGGATTGCCCCCGGTGAAGACGAGCTTCGCCGCCGGGTGACGTCGCGCCAGCGCGGCCCCCTCGATGAGCCGCTCGACGTCGCCGCCGACCGAGAGCATGCCGCGCGCCACGCTCATACGGCTGTCGATCGGGCCGCCCAGCACGATGATGCCGGTGATCTCGCGCACCGGCCTCGTTGCCGGCCGGAAAGCGGTTTTCCAGTGCGGCGATCAAGCCCGCGGCCGATCGGCAAGACGCCGACCACGAGGATGATCAGCAGGCAGGCGACCATCAGCCGGACGCCCGCGCGGCGAAACCGCGTCAGCAACAGGAGCATGCCGAGAATGCCGATGCCGAGAACGATGTTCGAAGGGATGGCCAGAAAGGCCAGCATCTTGGACAGCACAAAGAACATTCAGGTTTCCTTGCCGGATTTCCCGTCGCTGGCGGAATGCGCGTCCGCTACAGGCCCTGCTGCTTCTTCCAGGCCGCGTAGCGCGCCTTGGCCTCGTCGTTCGGCGGATAAAGTCCTGGCAGCGCGACGCCGCGCTCGACCTCGCTGACAACCCAGGTTTCGTAGCGCTCGTGCTCCTCGCCTTCGGTGGCGACGAAGTCGACCAGGGCCTGCGGGATCACCACCGCGCCGTCGTCATCGACCACGATCACGTCGTCCGGAAAGATCGCGCAGCCGCCGCAGGCGATCGGCTCGTTCCAGCCGACGAACGTCAGTCCGTTGACCGAGGCCGGCGCCGCGGTGCCCTGGCAGAAGATCGGCATGTTGGCCTTGAGGCAGCCGGCCTTGTCGCGGATCACCCCGTCGGTGACCAGCGCGGTCACCCTCGCCGCGCCATGCGCATCACCAGGATGTCGCCGAAGATGCCGGCGGTGGTGACGCCCATGGCGTCGGCCACCGCGATGCAGCCCTCCGGCATCGCCTCGATCGCGGCCCGCGTCGAGATCGGCTTGCCCCAGCTTTCCGGCGTCGCGAGGTCCTCGCGCACCGGCACGAAGCGCAGCGTG
Source organism: uncultured Solirubrobacterales bacterium (assembly GCA_963739875.1). GTDB lineage: Bacteria > Actinomycetota > Thermoleophilia > Solirubrobacterales > 70-9 > VAYN01. Next base: position 3,707 of record CAVUCD010000009.1, on the reverse strand, counting down.
AAGGCCTTGCCGACGAGACGCTGCCCGCCGGGCACGAGCGGCATCGCGCCCTTGATCCAGCAATGCCGGATGCCCTTCTTGAGCAGCATGGTGGTGATGGTCGCCGTGGTGACGTGGCGCAGGAGCTCGAAGGCGTTGCTCATCGTGAAGCCTCCCATGGGCGAGCGAAGCGACGCCGTCTTTCGACGGCTATAGGCGAGCGAAGCGACGCCGTCTTTCGACGGCTAGGCGGGCATCAGGCCGAGCCGCTCGTCGCGGCGGCGCAAAACCATGACGAACGGAATCGACAGCAGCACCATCCAGGCCTTGCCGACCACCTGACCGGCGAGAAACTCAAGCGAGCCGAAGGCGAGCCAGAGAAAGATGATGGAGTCGACCACGAGACCAACCGCGCTCGAGGCCACCACGGCACCGACGAGCCCACGCCGGGCGAGCGGCGTGTAGACCGCCATGTCGGCGAACTCGGACAGCAGGAACGCCAGCGCGGAAGCCAGCACCAGTGACGGCGGCGAATAAACCGACGACAGCACCGCACCCAGGATCACCGCGCTCGCCGAATATGACGCCGCCGAGCCGCCGCTGCACCAGATCGCGCAGCACCAGCGCGACGCCGATCATCAACACGCCGGACGGCGCCATCAACGCGACGCCGTGGACCTTCGGAAACACCGGAAGAAGGCACGGGCCGTTGGGCGGACAGATCGTCCCGATGCTTCCGATCATCCAATTCGCCACGGGAATGGTGAGACCAAACGCGATCAGAAAGGCAATGCCCTCGATCCGCCTGCGCTTCTCGTTGTTCATGCCTTCTCCGAAACAAACCGGGCGTAGCCATTCGCCCGCAACTGGCACGCCGGACACGTGCCGCAGCCATAACCCCAATCATGCCGATGATCCCGGTCACCGAGATAGCAGCTATGGGTCTCCTCGATGACCAAATCAAGCAGCCGCTTGCCGCCGATGGTCTCGCGCCAGCGCGAACGTCGCAGCCTTGTCGACCCACATCAGCGGCGTGTGCAGAACGAACGGCCGCTCCATGCCGAGCCGCAGCACGGTCTGCATCGCCTTGATGGTCTCGTCGCGGCAATCCGGATAGCCCGAATAGTCGGTCTCGCACATGCCGGCGACCAGATCGCCCGCGCCGCGCCGGTAGCCGAGCGCCGCCGCGAAGGTCAGGAAGATGATGTTGCGGCCCGGCACGAAGGTGTTGGGCAGGCCGCTGTCGGCCATCTCGATCTGCATGTCGCGGGTGAGCGCGGTGTCGGACATGGCGGCGAGCGCATCGAGCTTCACCACGTGATCCTCGCCGAGCCGCGCGGCCCAATCAGGACGCAGCGCCGCGAGCCGTTCGCGCACGCGCGGCCGCACCGTCAAGCTCGACCGTGTGGCGCTGGCCGTAGTCGAAGCCGACAGTTTCGACCCGCGCGAAGCGCTCCAGCGCCCAGGCCAGGCACACGGTGGAATCCTGGCCGCCGGAAAACAGCACCAGTGCAGTGTTGGGGCTGAGGTCATGCCGCTCACTACACCATGAATGATGACCACCATTATTTCATTGCATTTCGGCGCGCGAAGATGCGTCTACACTTCGGCAGATACCGGGAGCAATGACGTCATGGCGCAAGGCGCGCGGACTGATTGCGGTCGACAAGATGGGCGGCAAGGTCCTGTTTCTGGACCCGGAGACCTACGAAACGCAAATCGTGATCGACGGATTTCCGCGCACCGTGCACGAACTGCTGGTGGTGCCGGAAACCAGCCTCGCCTACGTGCCGATTTTCGGCGACGGCATCCATGGCCGCAATCCGAACCCGCAGCATCATCTGTGCATCTTCGACCTGCACCAGCGCGCCCATGTCGGCACCATCGATCTGCGCCCCTAGTCGCGCCACATACGCTGAAGCTCGGCCCCGACCGGATGATCTACATCACCTGCGAGAACAGCGCGAAGGTGGCGGTGATCGATCCCGGCCACCAACAAGGTGGTCGAGGCGCTGGATTCCGGCTCGACCAACGGCCACCGCCTGATCATCGCGCCGGACGGCTCGCGGCTCTACACCGAGAACGAGGAGGACGCGACCGTCTCGGTGATCGATCTCAAGACGCGAAAGCTCACCGGCAAGATCAAGACCCCTCGCCCGCTCGCCGGCATCGCGATCTCGCAGGACGGCCGCACCGTGGTCGCGGTCGACGATGCCGAGCCTACGCTGTTCCTGATCGACACCGCGAGCGAGCGCGTCACCCAGGAGGTGCGGCTCAAGGACGTGCCCAAGGCCGCGCAGATCGCGCGCTACGCGCCGGACTGGAGCCTGCTCGGCGTCACGAGCCTCAACAGCGACACCGTGAGCCTGATCGATCCGTCATTCAAACAGCAGACCGCGATCAAGGTCGGCCGCCAGCCGATGGACATGGCGTTCCACGGCGACGAACTGTTCGTGCCGTGCCAAGGCGACGGCTCGGTGCATGTGATCGACATTCCGAACCGCCGGCACAAGGCGAGCTTCAAGGCGGCACCGGCTGCGAGTCGATCGGGATTCTTCTGACGCCATGGGCACGGACCTCGCCCAGATCGCCGACCGGCTGATCAAGGCCTACGACACGGCGACGACGCTGCCGCCGATCACGGCCGGCGCGCCGGATTTCAGCGTCGCCGACGGCTATGCGGTGCTGGCCGAGATCGAGGCGCGGCGGCGCGCGCAAGGCTGGCGATCGGTCGGCCGCAAGATCGGCTTCACCAACCGCACCATCTGGCCGCGCTACGGCGTGTATCAGCCGATGTGGGCGCATGTCTGGTCGCACACCGTGCACTTCGCCGAGAACGGCCGCGCACGCTGGACCTGCGCGCGTTCGTGCAGCCGCGGATCGAGCCCGAGGTGGTGTTCAAGCTCAAAGCGCCGGTGCGCGGCCACCGATGACCCGCTCGCGGTGCTGGCCTGCACCGAATGGATCGCGCCGGGCTTCGAGATCGTGCAGAGCCATTTCCCGGACTGGAAATTCAACGCCGCCGATTGCACCGCGGCGTTCGGCCTGCATGGCGCACTGGTGGTCGGCGCGCCGCTGATGGTGACGGACGCGAACCGCGCGGCCCTGGCCGCGGCGCTGCCGACCTGCGCCGTGACGCTGTCGCGCGGCGGCACGGTCATCGATCGCGGCGTCGGCGCCAATGTGCTGGACAGCCCCGCGCTGGCGCTCGTGCATCTCGCCGCGTTGCTCGCCGATCAACCGCACGCACCGAAGCTTGCCGCAGGCGAGATCGTCACCACCGGCACCATCACCGACGCGTGGCCGGTCGCGCCGGGCGAAACCTGGTCGTCGGACTACGGCGAGCTGGGGATCGAAGGTCTGACACTCAGCTTCAACTGACGCTCATGCGGCCACCTCAAGCGACGCCAGGGCGCCAGGCGATGACCCCTTCTGTGCGGGCTCGCACCTCCCAAGGCGAGGCAGGTCGCGACTGCCTCGTAGCCGGGAGCGCCGGGATAAGGCGCGACACTGGTTCGACGGATTGTGATTGGCAGGACAAAGGATAATCGCCTCATCCGAGCCAACCGCAGACAAGTCGAGAATCGCGGATGATCGCGTCAGCAAAAAGATGGGGCGGTCGTCGGCCCGTTGGCGCAGGTGGGCGCTTACAGCTTCCTGCGTGTCTTGGTCCAGTCCTTGTTCCACCATGTCGACAATCAACGTGGCAGGCCCCTCGGTTTCCAGGC
>CAVUCD010000008.1:0-278027 GCA_963739875.1 uncultured Solirubrobacterales bacterium | reverse complement strand
GACGGCTCGAAGGCGGTCTTCGAGAGTGCGTCGGAGCTGACCAACGACGCCAATACCGGAGAGACGGCAGGGGTTCCCAACGACAGCGGCTCCGACCTCTACTCCTACGACGTCGCGACGGGAAAACTCACCGATCTCACCGTCGACGACAACCCCGCTGACGCGGCGACCGGAGCCGGCGTTCAGTGGGTCCTCGGACACACTCCGAACTTCAACTACATCTACTTCATCGCAAGGGGGGACCTCGCTCCGGGTGGAGTCTCTGAAGCGGAAAATCTGTACGTCTGGCACGAAGGCGAAATCAGCTACATCGCTGAAAATCCAAGCGGCTATCAGGAATCCGGATATCACTTCTACGTTACGCCCAACGGGCGCAACGCGGCCTTTCTCTCGGCGACCGTCCCGACGGCGTACGACAACGTGAACCCCAAAACCGCGGAACCGATGCCGATGGTCTTCAAGTACACGTACAAAGGCACGCTCGAGTGCGCGTCCTGTCGCCCCAGCGGGGCTCCGCCGAGCTCCGGCGCGGACATCTCCGGCCGTGCGATCAGCAACGACGGCAGCAAGCTCTTCTTCTCCAGTTCCGACGCGATTCTGCCGCAGTCGGTCAACAATCTCGGAAGGGTCTACGAGTATCAGAGGGGTGAAGTGAGCCTCATATCGCCCCCGGACGCGATCAACTCGGCGACGCTGTTCGACGCGAGCGAATCTGGTGAAGACGTCTTCTTTCAAACCTATGGCGAACTGACTCCCCAGAAACAGGGCTCGATTGCGTCTTTCTACGACGCTCGCGTCAATGCGACAAGGCCAGCCCCCCCTGAAGCCGGGTGCCAGGGAGAAAACTGCCGCGGTGCGCCCACGTCGGTCCAGAACACCCAGAGCCCGGGCACGGCGAGCTTCGAGGCGACTGTACGGGTGGCGGTTTCCGAAGCCGGGGTCTCCAAGAGCTCGAAAACCCACCTGCGGGTCATCGTGCCCGAAGCAGGCAGTGTGTCAATCGTCGGCAAGGGGCTGAAAAACGTCAAGAAGGGCGTCTCGAAGGCTGGGTCGACGATGGTCACCGTCGCCCTGACCTCCGGAGCGAACAAGAAGCGACTCAGAAAGGGGGCCTTCATGACCGAGGCGCAGATCGTCTTCGCCTCGAGCTCGGGTAATGGCTCCAGAGACGAAGTCCCATTGAAGTTCGAGGCCGGGACCACAGAAGGGTGGCAAATGACCGCGCACGGCAAGCTCCGTACGGTGAGAGTCGTCCTGGCGCTGGCGGGCGCGCTGATGTGCCTGGGTATCGCCGCCGCGGTGGCGCAGGCGGGCGACATGGAAGTCCTCGAATTTGAAGCCGCTGGCTTGAACCAGGATTCGACGCCCTCGACCGGCGCCGGCGCCCGTCCCTTCGAAGTCACGAACAGCTTCAGCGTCAACCTCTTGGCCAACCCGGAAAACGGCTCCATCCTGCCGGCGGAAAACGTCAAGAACATCGCGATCAACCTGCCGCCGGGTCTGATCGGCAATCCGTCGGTCTTTCCCCAGTGCCAGGAGAGCCAATTGACCAGCCCCACCGGCTGCCCGGTATCGACCCAGATCGGCGTCGTGACCGTAAAGATTCGAACCTTGTTCTTTCCCCAGACGGAGACGGTTCCCGTCTACAACATGAGGCCGCCGCCGGGCAGGCCGGCGCAGTTCGCCTTCAACGTCGGCTCGCACGTGCACATCAACTTCGGCATCCGGAGCGGAACCGACTACGGCGTGACGGCGACCCTGCGCAATATCAGTAACACCGCACCCCTCTATTACTCGAAGTTCACGCTCTGGGGAGTTCCCGCCGATTCCTCTCACGACGCCGCGCGGGGAGGGCAGCCCAGCACGGAACCGCGTGTCCCTCTGCTCTCGAACCCGACCTACTGCGGCGGTGGCGGGCTGGATACGGAAATGGTGGCCACCACCTGGCAGCACCCCAACGTGGGAGTACCGGCGGAGGCGGAAACGGAAGCGATCAGCGACTGCAATCAGGTCGATTTCAGCCCGACGATCGAAGCCAAGCCGACCACCAACCTCGCGGACTCTCCGTCGGGGCTCGAATTCCATCTTCACATCCCACAGAACGAAGACCCGGATGGCGTCGCCGAGGCCCATCTGAAGGAAGCCAAAGTCGTCCTCCCCGCCTCGCTCACGATCAACCCCTCTTCGGCCAACGGCCTCGGATCGTGCAGTCTCGGGCAGATCGGCTACACGGGACCGAGCAACGAGCGGCAGTTCTTCCACTTCGAAGCGCCTCTATCCAGGTCATACACGCTCAGCTTTGGCGGCCAGAGCACGGCGTCGCTCGCCGCCGGCGCCAATGCCGCGGAAGTCACCGAAGCGCTCGAAGGCCTTCCCGGATTGGCGGGCAACGTCAAGGTCACCGGCTCTCCCGGCGCCTGGACCGTCGAATTCATAGGTGCGCTCGCCGGGCAGGAAGTCCCCAGCCAGATCAGCGGCTCCGTCACCAACAACGACGCCCAAATCGTCGAAGTCACTGGCGAACAGCGGCGGCTTCAATCTTCATTTCAACGGCCACGGCACCGAAGCGACCTTCGAATCGTCCTTCGTCCTCGGCGATGAATTCATCCCGATGGAAAACGAGAGCCGGCCGATCGAAATCTGGGGCACGCCGCTCGAAGGTCCGGGCTTGGCTCCCGGCACGACCTTGAGCACGGCGTGGGCCAACGGCGGCTACATCTACCCGCCGACCATCTCGAAAGAGACCAACGTGCTGCTGCATACGGGGTTGCCGGCCCATGCCTCTGCCGAAGAAATCGAAAACTCCCTGCAGACGATTCCCGGGTTTGAAAAGGGCAACATCTATGTCACGCCCGACGGGTCCAGCCCGTTCACCCGGACCTTTCAGGTCATCTTCGCCGGCAACCTGGCCGGTACCGAACCCCCGCTGCTGACCGCCGTCTCCTCGCTGATCGGACCCGGCGCCGAAGTCGTCGTCTCCGCCCAGCCTCCGATCAGCCATCCACTCACGGTCTCCACCGTCGGCAATATCGCCACCGGAACGCCGCAGTTCACTCCGTCGCCGGCCGAATGCCCCCCCGCCTCAAAAATCGGCAACGTGAGGATCGACACGCCGCTGATTCAGCACCCGCTCTTGGGCGACGTCTATCTGGCCACCCCTCACGAAAATCCGTTCCACGCCCTGCTCGCCATCTACATCACCGTCTTCGACGCCGAAACCGGCGTGGTCCTGAAGCTGCCCGGTCAGCTCGAACTCGACCAGAAGACCGGCCAGGTCACCGCGACGCTGAGCGAAAATCCGCAGCTGCCCTTCGAAGACTTCTATCTCGAATTCTTCAAGGGCTCCACCGCACCGCTGAAGACCGGGATCGCCTGCGGCACCTCCGAAGTGAACACGGACATGGTCCCCCGCACCGTGCCCGAAGGCGCCGTCAAGCATCCGAAGGATTCCTTCACGATCACGCGTGGGGCCGGGGCAGCGCCCTGCGTGAAAGACGAAGCCTCGGCGCCCAAGGCTCCCGGCTTCGAAGCCGGCACCCTGGAACCGACGGCGGGGCTCTATTCGCCCTTCACCCTCAAGCTGGCTCGCGCCGACGGCACCCAGCAGCTGACCGATATCAACGCGACCCTGCCCCAAGGCCTGCTCGCCAAGCTCGCCGGGGTTCCCTACTGCTCCGATTCCGCGCTCGCCGCCGCCGCGAGCCGGACCGGCCTGCAGGAGCAGGCCGACCCCAGCTGTCCCGCCGCCTCCAAGGTCGGAACGGTCAGTGTCGCCGCCGGTGCCGGCCCCGCCCCCTACCACGTGGAAGGCGGCGCCTATCTCGCCGGTCCCTACAAGGGCGCCCCGCTCAGCATCGCGATCGTGACGCCTGCGGTCGCGGGTCCGATCGACGTCGGCGACGTCGTCGTCAGGAACGCCCTCTATATCAACCCGGAAACGACTCAGGCTCGGGTGGTTTCCGATCCCATCCCCTCGATTCTCCAGGGAATCCCGCTCGACATCCGCTCGATCCTGGTCAGCCTGGGTCGCGGTTCCTTCACCCGCAACCCGACCAGCTGCAACCCGATGGCGATCGACGGCACCGCCAACTTCCTCACCGGCCAGAGCGCTCCCGTTTCGAGCTCGTTCCAAGTGGGGGACTGCGGCAAACTCGGTTTCAAGCCGAAGCTCGCCCTCAGCCTCAAAGGCGGGACGAAGCGCTCGGACAATCCAGCGCTCAAGGCGGTTCTCACGGCCCGCGAAGGGGACGCCGACCTCTCCCGCGTCACCGTCGCCCTGCCGCACTCGGAGTTCCTCGACCAAGCTCACATCAGGACCATCTGCACCAGGGTCCAGTTCGCGGCGCAGGCCTGTCCGGCGGCCTCGGTCTACGGCTATGCCAGGGCACTCTCGCCACTGCTGGAAAAGCCGCTCGAAGGCCCGGTCTACCTGCGCAGCTCCTCCCACGAGCTGCCCGACCTCGTCGCCGATCTCAACGGTCAGCTGAACGTCGTCCTGGACGGCAGGATCGATTCGGTCAGGGGCGGCCTCCGCACCACCTTCGAAGAAGTCCCCGACGCTCCAGTCTCGAAATTCGTCCTCGAATTACAGGGCGGGAAGAAGGGGCTGCTCGAAAACAGCACCAACCTCTGCGCTCGCGACCACGCGGCGACGGTGCAGTTCGACGGCCAAAACGGGAAGACCAGGGACGCAGCCCCGTCCTCAACACCAGCTGCACGCAGAGCAAGAAAGCCCGCCAGCGCGGGAAAGCCCAAAAGCACGGCGCTCGGCGCTAAGCGGGGGATAGACGATGCGCAAACTGCAGATCCTCGCCGTGCTTGCTGCGGCTCTGGCACTCGGAGTACCGGCGGCGCAGGCAGCCGGGCCACCGGCCGTGCTCTCCACCTGGGTCACCTCGGTCTCGACGACTTCGGCGAACCTGCGAGCGGAACTCCACCCCGAGAGCCTCAGAACGACCTATCGATTCGAAGTCGCCACCGAAGCCTCCTACCTTGCCAACGGCTTCAACGGCGCCACCGTCATCCCGAGCGAAGCCGAAGAAGCGAACATCGGTGCGGGTGGCGTCCCGGTGGCGGTGGTCCAGCACATCGGTACGTTGACGGCCTCCACCTCCTATCGCTATCGGGTGGTCGCCACCAACAGCGCCGGCCCGACCACCGGCCCGACCCGCCCGCTCGTCACCGACGAAGCCACCCCGTCCTTCGCGCTGCTCGACAACCGTGGCTGGGAGATGGTCTCCCCGATCGAAAAAAACGGCGGTGAGATCCAGGGCTTCGGAGGCAACTTCGGCGGCGACGTGATCCAGGCCGCCGCCCAGGGTGGCGCGTTCACCTATACCTCGGCGTCCTCCTTCGGAAACGCCCAGGGAGCGCCCGGCGCGAGCCAGTACGTAGCGCATAGGACCGTCTCCGGCTGGAGTACGGACAACGTCACCCCGCCGGCCGTCGCCGGCAGCTATACGGAATCGAGCACCAGCGGGGTGCCCTACCAGCTTTTCTCCACCGATCTGCTCAGTGGCCTGGTCACCAACGGTCGCCGTTGCCGCGACACCGGCTCCAGCAACTGCCCGGTCGAAAACCCGCCGCTGGCGGAATCCGGCGCACCGGCCGGCTACCGCAACTACTACCTGCGCGCCGGCTCGAATGGGTCCTTTACCGCCCTGCTCACCAGCACCGACCTCTCCCACCTCGCGCTCGGCCCCGAAGACTTCGAAGTCCAGGTCGCCGGCGCTACCCCCGACTTCGCTCACATCGTGATCTCGACCTGCGCCGCGCTGACCGTCGGCGCAACCGAAGTGCCGGGCACGGGCGGCGAATGCAACCCGGCCAAACAGAACCTCTACGAGAAGTCCGGCGCCGGCGCGCTGACCCAGATCAACACCGCCCCCGGCGCGACCCTCGCCGCCCAGAGCAGGGCGATCTCGAGCGACGGCTCCCGCGTCTACTGGACCAACGGGACCAACCTCTACCTGCGCGAAGGCGCACTGAACAAACAGGTCGACGAAGCGCAGGGGGGAGGGGGGACCTTCCAGACCGCCAGCGCCGACGGCTCGGTCGCCTACTTCACCAAAGCCGGCCACCTCTACCAGTACCAAGCGCCGGCCGGGACCACCACCGACCTGACCCCTGCCGGCGGGGTGCAGGGGATGCTCGGCGCCTCCGAAGACGGCACCTACGTCTACTACCTGAGCGCCACCGGCCTCTTCCTCTGGCACTCCGGCACGACCACCGCGGTCGCCTCCCAGGCCGAAGCCAACAGCTACCCGCCGACCACCGGCACCGCCCGGGTCAGCGCCGACGGGCGCCACCTCGCCTTTGTCTCTTCGGCGCCGCTGACGATCTACGACAACACGGGTCTGGACGAGGTCTACTACTACACCGCCCCCTCCGGCGCGGAACCGTCGGGCACGCTGATCTGCGTCTCCTGCGACCCCTCTGGGGAACGGCCACTCGGTGCGGCGAGCCTGCCCGGCGCCAGCCCCAACGGAATCGGCGTCAACCTCCCTCACTCATACAAGCCCCGCGTCCTCTCGGCCGACTCCAACCGCCTCTTCTTCGACAGCTTCGACGCGCTCGTTCCCCAGGACACCGACAACGCTGAGGACGTCTACGAGTGGGAGGCGCCCGGTTCGGGCAGCTGCACCCGGGCCGGCGGCTGTATCGGCCTGATCTCGAGCGGACGGGCCGCCGGCGGCGCCACCTTCCTCGACGCCTCCGCCGACGGATCGGAAGCCTTCTTCCTCACCGGCGAGTCTCTCGTTCCCTCCGATCCCGGTGCCGCCGACGTCTACGACGCCGGCGTGGGAGGGGGCTTCCCACTGCCCGAATCGGTGATTCCCTGCTTCGGCGACACCTGCCAGCCGTTGCCCCCCGAACCCGAAGACCCGACCCCCGGCACCCTGCGCGCGAAAACGTCCGGCAACCTGCCGCCGCCCAGCCCCAAGCGGCCATCGAAATGCAAGAAGGGCGAAGTCAAGCAGAAGGGCAAGTGCGTGCAAAAGAAGACTCATAGAAAGCGGAGGAATAGCCGATGAACGGCCTGCGTTCGACTCGCCTTTCGGTTGCCGTGGCGGCCCTGGCGACGGTTGCGCTGTGGCTGGTGCCGGCCGCCGCCCAGGCCAGCTTCGGCTTCCTTCCCGGCGCCGCCGGCTTCCAGGTCACCGCCAACGCCGAAGGTGGGGGGGTGGACACGGTCGCCGGTTCCCATCCCTACTCGCTGACCACCGAAGTCAACTTCAACCTGGCCGGGAAATACTCCGACGGCGACCTCAAGAACCTGACGCTCGATCTGCCGCCCGGGTTGATCGAAAACCCGACCGCGGTGCCGAAATGCAGCGCCGCGGATTTCTCGACTCCGCGCGTGTCCCCCTTTGAAACGAGCCTCTCGGGAGAGAGCTGCCCCGCCCTCACCCAGATCGGCATCGTCACCCTGAAGAGCTCTCACGGGACCGGGGAAACCAGGACCTTTGGCGTCTTCAACCTCACCGCCCCGCCCGGCTTTCCCTCCCGCTTCGGCTTCGCCCCTTATGGCGAGCCGATCACCTTCACCCCTCACGTGCGGGAAGCCGGCGGCGTCTACGGCATCACCGTGGATCTCAGCAGCTTCTCCCAGCAGCTCGACGTGACCGGCTTCCGGATGGTCCTCTGGGGCAACCCATGGGGCATCGCCCACAACGACCAGCGCGTCAACTGCCTGAACGAGGTGGACCCCTCCTTCGGCCACTCCAAATGCCCGGTCCTGGCGCTCGAACCTCCGCACGAACCGGAGGCCTACCTGACCCTGCCGACCTCCTGCGAAGGCCCGCTCTCCTTCCACGCCACCGCCGAATCCTGGAACCAGGGCGAAGCCCTCGCCGAAGCGACCTGGACCGGCACGGAAGCCGAAGCCATGAGCGAATGCGAAACGGTGTCGTTCACCCCGAGCCCGAGCGGCCTTCTGTCGAGCGATCGCGCCAGCTCCCCGACCGGCTACGAGTTCACCCTCGACAACAACGTCCAACCTCTTCTCAACCCTCGGGCCCGGGCCACCTCCCAGGTCAAGAAGGCGGTCCTGAGCCTGCCCGAAGGGATGTCGGTCAACCCCTCGGTCGCCTCCGGCCTCGGCGTCTGCTCAGAGGCGCAGTTCGCCGCCGAGACCGTCACCTCGCCACCGGGAGCGGGTTGCCCCAACGTCTCCAAAGTCGGCGAAATCACGGTCGAAAGCCCGCTCGTCGAAGGCCAGATCGAAGGCTCGATGTTCTTTGCGACGCCGCGCGAAAACCGCTTCGGCACGCTGCTGGCGCTCTACCTGGTGGCCAAGTCACCCGAACGCGGGATCATGATCAAGGTCGCCGGCCGGGTCGACTCCGACCCGGCAACCGGGCGGCTCACCGCCGTCTTCGACAACCTGCCCCAGCTGCCCTACTCCCACTTCAACGTCCAGTTCCGCGAAGGCCAGCGCAGCCCGCTCGCCACCCCCTCGGCCTGCGGCAACTACGTCAGCAATTTCGACTCCGTCCCCTGGCGGGACCCGAATATCGTTCAGCATCAGATCTCGCCCTTCACGCTCTCGGCCGGGGTCGGCGGCGGCCCCTGCCCACAGGGCCTCGCCCCCTTCCACCCAGGGGCAACGGCCGGGACCCTCAACTCCAACGCCGGCTCCTACTCTCCCTTCTACCTCCACCTCACCCGCAACGACGCCGAACAGGAGATCACCTCCTACTCGGCCTCGCTGCCGCCCGGGCTGCTCGGCAAAATCGCCGGCATCCCCTTCTGTCCGGAGGCTGATATCGAAGCCGCCAAGCGCCAGGACGGAGCGGAATCCGCCACCAACCCGGCCTGCCCGGTGGCCAGCCTGATCGGCCACACCTACAGCGGCTACGGCGTCGGCTCGACCCTCTCCTATGCCCCCGGCACCCTCTATCTTGCCGGCCCCTACCACGGCTCGCCGATCTCGATCGTGGCGATCGACTCGGCCAAGGTCGGTCCCTTCGACCTCGGCACGGTGGTGATCCGCTCGGCGATCCGGATCAACCACGCCACCGCCCAGGTCTCGATCGACTCCGCCGGCTCGGACCCGATCCCCCACATCCTCGACGGCTTCCCTCTGCGCCTGCGCGACATCCGCATCTACATCGACCGCCCCGGCTTCATGCTCAACCCGACCTCCTGCAATCCCTTTTCGGTGACCTCGACCCTGACCGGGGCGGGGGCGCGCTTCTCCGATCCCTCCGATGACTTCGAGCGCCGCCGCCACCTCGCCCTTCCAGGTGAGGAACTGCTCCGGTCTGGGCTTCCAGCCCCACTTCGGACTCACCCTCAAGGGCGGCCACAAGCGCGGCGATCACCCGACCCTGAAGGCGGTGCTCACCCCGGGCTCGGAAGAAACGAACCTGGGCAAAGCCACGGTCACCATGCCGCCGAAGATCTTCCTCGCCCAGGAAAACATCGAAACCATCTGCACCCTGAAGCAGTTCGCCGCCCACGCCTGCCCCAAAGGCTCGGTCTACGGCACCGCGACGGCGATCACGCCGCTGCTCTCGAGCAATCGCTCAGCGGCCCCGTCTACCTGCGCTCCAACGGCAGTGCACGAGCGCTGCCCGACCTCGTCGCCGCGCTCTCGGGCCGAGGGGGCATCGAAATCGAAGCGCTCGGCAAGATCGACTCTCGCCTGGGCGGCCTGCGCGCCCGCTTTGAATCGCTGCCCGATGCCCCGGTGACCAAGTTCACGATGACGTCTGCGCGGCGGCGAACGGGGAATGATCGCCAACGCCACCAACGTCTGCACCAACCCGCAGGTGGCGACGGCGAAGTTCGTCGGTCAGGACAACGCGACTCAGGCACAGCGAATTCGACTGAACGTGACGACTTGCGGCGGCAAAAAGGGCGCTGCCAAGAAAGCCAAGGGAGGCAAGTGATGAGCGCTCGCAGCGGATCGCATCCAAGCAGGGGCCGGCGAGCAATCCGGGGAGCGCTCTTGACCGGGCTGCTGGTTCTGGCGATGAGCGGGTCTGGCGCAGGCGGCCGAAGTGCCCAACCACCGGTTCATCAAGACCCTGATCAGCGGCCTGGTGGAAGAACCCAAACCCCCGCACCCGGTGCTCGATTCCCCCTGTGGAGTCGTGGTCAACCCCGACGGCAGCGTCCTCGTCTCCGAGTACTACAGTCAAAAAATATTCCATACCTCACTGCCCGAATTCTCACTGCCCGATTTCTTCCCGAACAACGGTCCCTGCGGACTGGCGAGTGACGGCTCAAACGTCTACGTCAACTACTGGCACGGTGCCGTCGTCAATGCCGACTTTGGCGTGATCGATCCGGGTCCTGCCACCGGGGTCGCCGTCGACCCGGCCACCGGTGACCTCTACGTCGACCATCGCACCTCGATCGCCGTCTACAAAGCACCGGTCCACTCCGGCGAGGTGCCACTGGAAATCGGCGCGGGCTCGCTCCTCAGCGGCTACGGCGTCGCCGTCTCTGACTTTCCCGCGACCGCCGGGTACATCTACGCCGCCGATGCCGCCACCAACACCGTCAAGGTCTACAACCCGGCGACGAGCCTGACCAACCCGATCAAAGTCATCAACGGCGCCGGTACCGCCGCGGGGCGCTTTGTCTCGCTCAAGGACGCCAGCCTGGCGCTCGAACAGGCCACCGGCCACCTGTTCGTGGTCGACAACATCCAGCCCGGCGCCGAACATTCCCTGGCGGCGGTCGACGAGTTCAACGCCGAAGGCCTCTACCGCGGTCAGCTCGAACACGAAATCATTGACTCTGAACCGACCGGAATCGCCGTCGACGAATCCGTTACCGAAAGCTATGGCCAGGTCTACGTGACCAGCGGCAACGGCTCGATCGAAGTGATTTTGTCCGAAAGTGGCCCACCCGAATCCGAACAGGGAAAGCTCTTCGTCTTCGGTACCTCCGGGGCAGGGGTGAAAGTGGCGGTGACCAGATCCGGTGCGGGCCAGGGCTCGGTCAAGAGCAACCCGGCGGGGATCGCCTGTCCCGGCTCCTGTGCGGCCGAACTCAACAGCGGCGCGACGGTCACCCTCACCGCCACCCCGGAACCAGGCTCGACCTTCGCCGGCTGGTCGGGAGCCTGTTCGGGGACCGGCAGCTGCCAGGTGACCCTGAGCGCGGCAGCAACGGTGAACGCGGAATTCGCCCTGGCCCCTCTCGTGATCGGCATCGGTGCCGCCGCCCCGGCAATGGCCGCCGATTCCCCGATCGCCCCCGCTGCCTCGAATGCGAACGTCTCGAATGCGAACGCCCTGATCGTCGGCAGGCCGACCGCCAACGACAACGGCACGGTCGCCCTCGAGGCGACGGCGGCCGGCCCCGGCACGCTGATCGCAACGGCCAAGGCGTTGCGGCCCGCCCGTGTCCGCTTCGCCCGGGCCGGCTCGCTTACCCTGCACCTGAATCTCAATGCCGCCGGCAGGAGAGCGCTCTCCGAGCGCAAAAGCGGCCTCCTTGCCCTGCGGGTTGCCCTCGCTTTCAAGCCGAGTCCCGGTGGAGTCGGCAGCGCTCTGGGGAGGACGATCATCTTCAAGCGGGCCGGCGGATGGAATAGATGAAGAGGACCAGTATCCGGTCGCTGGCCGTCGTTGTCCTCGTTGCCGTATTCGCCGTAGCCGCCATCGCACGGGCAGAGGTCGCCCAGAAGGGCCAGCAGCGGGTCAGCTTCAAGGGCGAGCTGACGCCGCATACCCTGCCTCGCTCCTCCCGGGCGCCGGTCACCGTCTCGGTCGCCGCCAAGATCTCGTCGACCGATGCCAAGCTGCCGCCGGCGCAGCTGCAGAGGATGTCGATCGCGATCAACCGCTACGGGCACTTCGACACGAAGGGCCTGCCGGTATGCCAGCTGAACGACATCCAGCCGGCCACCACCGCCGATGCGCTGGCCGTCTGCCGGCGCTCGCTGATCGGCGAAGGCACCTTCTCCGCCAACGTGCCGCTCTCGGGGCGCTCTCCCTTTCCCTCCGAAGGCAAGCTCTATGCCTTCAACGGCGAGTTCAACGGCAAGCCGGCGGTCCTCGCCCACGTCTATGGCACCAAGCCGGCTCCCGCATCCTTCACCCTGGTCTTCGCCGTCTCTCACGGCAAGGGGACTTTCGGCACCACCTTGAAGGTCGAACTTCCCAAGACGGGCTCCGAAGGCGGCAACATCACCGGCATCTCCCTGAACCTCGGCAAGACCTTCTCCTATCGGGGCAAGCAGCAGCTCATACCTCACCGCCTCCTGTCCGGCCCCCAAGGGCTTTGGCGGAGCGGTCTTCCCCTTCGCCAAGGCCTCCTTTGCCTTCGCCGGCGGGCAGACGCTGTCCTCGACCCTGACCCGTCACTGCGGAGTGCGGAGATGACGAAGGATTGATCGCCACGCGTTCTGATCGAGATTCGCGGGTCGATCTCGAGATGACGGTGAGGATCGAATCGATGATGTTCCCTCTCCTTGCCAGGAGGCCGATCGACTATGATCGGACCGAGTAGTCCACCGGAGGTGAGGCTTGCGAGACTGGGATCTCGCGGCGGGTGCCGTCAAAGGCGCCAGGGAGGCGCCCCGTTGGTATCGAGTACCTGACTGCGGACTTTCCGCGCCGCCAGTTGACGGCCTGGGCGGGCCGTTTATCGACGGACGCGCCGTGCGAGCCGAACGGGGCCGATGGGGCTGCCGGTGATCCCGGAGGAGCGCTTCGCGAGCCAGCCTGCCGCGCTGGAGTTCGCGCGCCTCGTCGGCGAGCTGGAGGGCCGCCTCGACTTCCTCGCCGACGAGGGCCTGGAGGCGATGCGGGGGAGGGTCCCGCGCTGGATCACCGAGACGGGCTCCGTCTGGGGCCAGATCGGGGACTGCATCCGCGGCACCCTGCGAACCGAGTGGGCGGCCTTCCGCGACGGCGTCCTGCCGGGCCGCCTGCCCGACATCGACGCGACCCTGATCGTGATGGCGGCCCGGGTCGGCGACCTCGCCTCCCTGCTGGCCGGCTATCGCTTCGCCCAGATGGCTCTGTGGGGGTCGTGGTTCGAGCTGATCGAGGCCTCGGTATCCGACGAGGCCGTCAAGCGCGAGCTGCTGCGGCACGGCTCCCAGTACTTCTTCCAGTACGCCGACCTGGTCAGCCGCTACATGGCCGAGGGCTACCAGCGTGGGGTCGAGCGCGCCGCCGCCAACGGCGAGCACCAGCGCTTCCAGGCGATGAAGGGGCTGCTCGAGGCCGACCCGCTGGCCGGCTCCCACTTCGACATCGAACTCAACCATTACCACCTGGGCCTGGTCGCCTGGGGAGAGGGCGCCGATGAGGCGGCGCGCCAGCTTGCCACGCGCCTCGGCCGCCCGGCGCTCCTCAGCCTGCGGCTTCACCACAACTGGTGGGGCTGGATCAGCGGCTCCCAGCCGCTCAGCCCGCGCGAGTACGACGAGCTGCGCCGCTTCGACCCTGGCCCGGGGATCAGGATCTCCTTCGGCCTCGAGGGTCACGGCGAGTCCGGCTTCCGCGCCACCAACCATCAGGCGCTGCGCGCCCAGTGGGTCGCCCCGGCCGGGCCGGCCGTGATCCTCTACCGCGATGTCGCCATCGAGGCCCTGGCCACCGAAGCCGAAAACGACGCCCGCGCCTTCGTCACCTACGAGCTGCGCGGCATCGACGACGACTCCGCGTCCTCCGAGCGCCTGCGGGCGACCCTCTCCGCCTACTTCGCCGCCGAGCTCAACGCCGCCTCGGCCGCGGCGGCGCTGGGAATCCATCACCAGACAGTGACCAACCGCCTGCGCGCGATCGAGGAGCGCCTCGGGCATCCGATTGGCACCAGGAACCTGGAGCTGGCGGTCGCCCTGCGCCTGCGGGCGCTGCTTGCCCGCAACGTGCTGTAGAGCGCGCCACTTCGCAGACTCTACGAGTCATCTGCCGAAGGCTTCGGACTATCTGCGTAGCGGCCACCTCCGGTCGGCGCCAACATTGCTTCGACAGGGTGAAAAGCGGAGCATCGTGCCCAGCGGCGGGTGCTTCGAGGTTGCCTAGGCCTCCCAGGGGTGGCTTGGGCCTTCTTGCCTTAAAGGGCCAGGAACGCGGAGATCCGAGCGCAGATGAGCGGACAGGGTGGCGACCAGACGTGCAGCGGGACGCGATCGGGCCTGGGGCCGCGGTGAGACAGGGGTCGGCTGAGTTCACCCGCCTCGCCGCGGCGCTGGAGGCCGCCCGCGACCAGATCGCCGCCCTCGTCCTCGAGCGGGTGCGGGGGAGCCTGCCCCCGTGGGTCGTGGAGAACCCGTTCCTCTGGGAGGAGGTCCAGCGCTTCGCCCGCGCCAGCCTGCGGATTCAGCTAAACGGCTTTCGCCGCGCCATCCTGCCCGACCATTGCCCAGAGGTCGATGTGGCCAGGGCGCGGGCGGCCGCGAGGGTGGGGGGGCTGAAGGCCCTCCTGGATGGCTACCGGATCGCGCAGATGAGCCTCTGGGAGCGCTGGCTCGACCTCGTCGAGGGCTCGGTCACCGACGCGGAGGAACGCCACGAGCTGCTGCGTCGCGGCTCTGAATACTTCTTCCGCTACGCCGGCCTGCTCAGCAACTACGTCACCGACGTCTATCAACAGGAGCTCGAGCGGGCCGCCAGAGATCCGAAGCAGCGCCGCTTCCACGCGATCACGGGCCTGCTCGGAGGCGACCCTCTCGCCGGCGCGCAGCTCGACCACGATCTGGAGCGCTACCACTTCGGCTTCGTCGCCTGGGGCCCAGAGGGCGAGGCGCTGGCGCGGGAGCTGGCGCTGGCGCTGGCGCGGCCGATCCTGATCGTCGGCGTGCTCGACCAGAACTGGTGGGGGTGGGCCAGCGGCTCGCGCCCGCTCGACACCGGCAAGGAAGATGAGCTGAGGAACCACCAGCCCCCTGCGGGCACGGGCCTCGCCTTCGGCCTGGAGGCCTTTGGCGAGACTGGCTTCCGCGCCACCAACCGCCAGGCGCTGCGGGCGCGTTGGGTGGCGCGCCGGGCCGGCCGCTCGCTGGTCTTCTACGCGGACGTCGCGGTCGAGGCCCTCGCCAGCGACAACGAGGCCGACGCCCGCGCCTTCGTCGCCCACGAGCTGCGCGGCATCGACGACGACTCGGCCGCTTCGCGACGGATCCGCGAGACGATCGTCGCCTACTTCGCCGCCCAGCACAACGCCGCTTCCGCCGCCGCGGCCCTGGGCGTCCACCAGCAGACCGTCGCCAATCGCCTGCGGGCCGCCGAGGAGCGGCTCGGTCACCCGGTCGGCACACGGCGGGTGGAGCTCGAAACGGCGCTGCGATTGCGGCGCCTTGAAGGGTCTCGATGACCGCTCCGCCGTCGAGAACCCCGGAAGAGACAGCGATCAGCAATGCGCCGGCTCTGGACGCCGGCGCCGGGCGCCTGCTGGAGGCGATCGCCTCGCGCCTGCGACTCCGAGGCGACTTTCGTCGCTCGGCTGCAGGCCGCACTGGCCACCAGCCTCGCTTTCCTCGCCGCCGAGCCTGCCCTGGCGCGACTGCTCGCTCGCCGCCCCTACACCGATGCGGAAGCGATGCGCGCTCGCCAGCTCTGGCTGGAGCGCTTCGGAGCGCAGCTGCGCCGTGCCGCCGCAAGCGATCCGTCCACCTCCGTCAATCCCCCCTTCGTCGAGCCGGCGATCCTCGGCGGCGTCGCCTTCTCGATCTCCCGCCGGCTTCAGTCCGGCGGGGCAGAGCAGCTGCCGGGCCTGCTGCCCGAGATCTTCGGCTACCTGCTCCTCTGCTGCCGGAGATCCTCGGCTACCTGCTCAGCTACTACCTGGGTCCAGAAGAGGCTTGGCGCATTGCCTCGGGGGCGGGGGAGTGAGGTGCGAGGGCAAACCTCACTTTGGCGGCGATCGTCATCGCGCGACTTGCCGCCGACGCTTTAAGATCGTGGCGTGATGACGATCTCTCAGTGCCAGGGGCTCGGCACCGGATCCCATCACCTCATAGTTTTGGCTCTCTAGAGCCATTTCGCCCGGGTAGCTCAGTTGGTAGAGCACTTCCATGGTAAGGAAGGGGTCACGAGTTCGAGTCTCGTCCCGGGCTCTCGGAAACCCCCGCTAGTCGGGAGTTTTCCGTCCTAGCGCCGGTTGCTGCCACCCGTTGCTACGGGTGCACGGCTGTCTATATCGACGGTAATTTCCGGACTGAGGAGGTCAGCCGATGAGCAATGACATCGAGGCGCTGGGTGATCCTGGGGCGCAGGAACTGCTCGCCTCCCCGCAGCCGATCCGCCTTGCCTACGCCGGTAGCGACGGCTTCCCGCGTGTCGTCCCAGTCGGGTTTCTCTGGAAGGCCGAGCGGATCTACGTCTGCACGGCGACCACCGCGCCAAAGGTCGCGGCGCTGCGCGAGCGCCCGAAAGTCGCTGGAGTGATCGACCAGGGGATTTCCTCCAGCGATGCGAAGCAGTTGCTTGTTCGCGGGACCGCCGAGGTCGAGATCGTTGACGGCGTTGCGCCCGAGTATCTGGAAGCAGCGGCGAAGGGGGAGAGCGGGATCGACCTCGAAGAGTTCGAGAAAAGCGTTCGCCAGGTCTTCGATCAGCAGGCGCGAATCTCGATCACCCCCGAATGGGCGCGGTTCTATGACTTTGGAGCGGGAAGCTGCCGCCGTTTCTGCGCAAGCTGGCCGGAGAGCGGCCTGACCCGAGCTGCAACTTCGACGCCGGGCAGCGCTCGACCCGATAAGCGCTCAGGCGCACCTGTGCACGTCAGGAGGCGAGCGGTGCCCCGGCGGGGTCGCGATCGTCCTCGACGGATCGACCTCGGGACCTTGTTGCCGAGCTGGGGTCGCAGCGACGGATCGACGATCCGCCCGGGAGCCGCCCATGCAGTGACCAGTCGTCGTCTCAGAGGGTCGCCGGTGAGCCTCGAGTGATCGGCCGGGAACATTAGGTCCGGCATGGTAGCCCTTCCGATCCTGCTCCGCGCCAGGTTCGCGCCTGCTCGGGGCCCGCCTCGATCGAGCACGTGCCCATCCAATGGGCGTTGCTCGATGCCCGGGCGTCGGACATGTGGAAGACGGGCACGTTCGAGACTGCCGGCTCTCTAGGTCAGCCGAGCCACCTGGTTGCCTTGCCGTGTTCTCGACCAGAAGCGTTCAGAGCGCTGTCGTCGGGCTGATCGCGCGACGCACGAACGGGAGGCGCTCGCCTTCCACTGTCCAGGCGGCCGCGTCCAGGCTCGGGCAGCGTCGCGAAGCCTCGCCCTAGCCGGAGGCCGCCCAGACGTGATCCGTACGCCGCCACTATGCGCTGGCTTCGATCGCAGCGACATCTCCCCACCTGTCACGATGCGCCAAGCGCGCCGCGTCGCCAGCTTGCGCAGTTCCTGCTCCGCCAAGGCATCACCGCGACCGAGGTGAACGTCAACACTCTCGCCAGGCCGAACGTCGAGCTAATCCTGCTGAGGTGGGGTCTCGAGAGCGCGAAGCTGCCGCGCCGCGCCGGCGCTCGCTCCAGTAGCGGCGATAACCCCTGGCTTCTCGCGCAGCTCTTCGAGTCCCGTTCCGGGCTTCCCGGCTGGACGGCCGGTTCTCCGGGGATATAGGCTGCCGCCGTGGACTTCGCCCTCAGCGACGAGCAGAGCGACTTCGTCGACGCGATTCGCGACTTCTGCGAGCGCGAGTGCGGCACGCAGGACCAGCGCGAGCGCCTCACCGACGGCTACCGCGAGCACCACAGCTTCGACCTCTACGGCCAGATGGCGGAGCTCGGCTGGCTCGGGGTGACGATCCCCGAGAAGTACGGCGGCTCCGGCGGCGTCGATGCTCGATGCCTGCCTGTTCATGGAGGAGACCGCGCGCGGCCTCGCCCCGATCGGCGGCTACTCGACGACGCTGATCGTCGCCGGCGCCACCCAGCGCTTCGGCAGCGAGGAGCAGAAGGCGGAGATCCTCGGCGGCATCGCCGGCGGCTCGGTCGAGGCGATCGCGATGACCGAGCCCGAGGCGGGCTCCGACGTCGGCGCCCTCAGCTGCTCGGCCGACCGCGGTCGACGGCGGCTTCGTCCTCAACGGCCAGAAGGTCTTCTGCTCCAACGCCCACATCTCCGACCACATCCTCGTCGTCTCCCGCACCACTCGCGGTGAGAACAAGCACGAGGGGATGACGATGATCTGGGTCCCCCGCGACGTCGACGGGATGGAGGTCGTCCCGATCGAGACGATGGGCGGCCGCGAGACCAACCACCTCTACTTCACCGACTGCGCCGTCCCGGCCGACGCCGTCCTCGGCCAGGTCGACCAGGGCTGGATGCAGCTGATGGCCGGCCTCAACGTCGAGCGCCTGATCCTCGCCGCGACGATGCTCGGGATCGCCCAGCGCGCCTTCGACGACGTCCTCGCCTACGTCAAGGAGCGCAAGCAGTTCGGCCGCCCGATCGGCTCCTTCCAGGCGCTCCAGCACCGGCTCGCCGACCTCGCCACCGACCTCGAGGCGGCCCGACTGATGACCCGCTGGGTCGCCGCCCTGACCGACGAGGACCCCGACCGGATGCTGCCGCAGCAGGCCTCGATGGTGAAGCTCTTCGTCACCGAAGTCACCAAGCGGACGACGCTCGAGGGGATGCAGATGATGGGCGGCTACGGCTACTCCTCCGAGTACGACATGGAGCGGCTGGTCCGCACCGCGCTGGTCTCGACGATCTACGGCGGAACGTCGGAGATCCAGCGCAACATCATCGCTAAGACGCTCGGTCTCTGAGCCGCGAGCGGCTCAACAGTGGTCCGTCGCGGGGCGCAGTTTGGCTTGCACGGCTGGATCTCGATCGGCTTTAGCCCTAGCATCGATAACTGGACGTATCTACTAGAGATCTACTAGTACATCTGTGCTGCCATGTCTTCCACCGTGGGACGCGAAATGGCCACCAGGATCAGCCGCCGCCGCAGTCGTATCCGTTTCCTCCGCCTGGGGGCCGCGGGGTTCGCCGTGGCCCTTGCCGCGCTGGCGACGGCCGCCGCCGCCAGCGCCGGCGGCCCGGAGATGAGCATCGGCTTCACCCAGCGCACCGCCACCGTCGCCGGGCCAGGCGCGCTGGTCTCGGTCAAGTGCACCGGCTCCGCCGATCGCGAATGCACCGGCACCCTGACGGTCGAAGGGCTCTCCGAATCCCACAGCGTCTCCTACGCCGTGGCGAGGGGAGAAGAGAAGAGCCTGGTGGTTCCGCTCGGCAGCGAGCGGCGCTTCTTCGCCGGGATCGCCTCGCCGAAGATGAAGGTGGTCGCGGAAACCATGCAGCCGACCGGCTGTTCGGTCCGAACCGCGCGCGCTGCTGCGATTCAAGTAAACCTGGCCGGCACCGGCCCGCTATCCTTCGCTCAGCCTCGCGCCTTGGGCCCGGGGCTTTTTTCTGTAACGGCCTAGTAGAAGAGGAAACAATGGCTCGCGGAGATGTCCGCATCGCGGTGACTTTGGCTTGCGAAGACTGCAAGCGACGGAATTACCAGACCAACAAGTCCCGGCGCAACTCGCCGGATCGCGTCGAGCTGCGCAAGTTCTGTCGCTGGTGTGGTCATCACACCGCTCACAAGGAGACGCGGTAATTACCGATGGCAAAGACCCGCGCACAGCGCAAGGCCGAGCGCCGGGCTCGGGAAGCTGAGGAGCGGAAACGCTCCTCGGAAGAGCGGCGTGGTGAGTCCCACGCCCAGCACGACACCCAGGTCGGGAAGTCGGGCGACATAGCGGAGATCGAGGCGATGGAGGCCGGCATGGCTCTGGGCGCCCCGGAAGCGGAGCTCGAGACGCCCGACGCGCCGAAACCGCGCTCGCACCGTCGCGCCGAGGCGAAGGCTCAAAAGGAAGCCGAGAAGCGCCAGATCAACGAGCGCAAGCGGCGCGAGAGCGAGCAGCTCGCAAAAAAACAGAAACAGGCCAGCGCCCAACGCCAGCGCGGCGGCGTGATCGGATTCCTGGTTTCCTGCTGGGCCGAGCTGAAAAAAGTTCAGTGGCCGGATCGCGAGACGCTGATCCAGGCAACTGCCGTCACCATCATCTTCGTCGCCGTAGCGGCCGCCTACCTCGGCGCCCTCGACGCTTTCTTCAACTTCCTGATCAAGCGGATCCTGTAGTCAGGCTCCCCGAACAAAGGCTTCTGATTTGTATCGCTGGTATGTGATCAACACCTACTCCGGGCACGAGAACAAGGTCAAGCACAACCTCGAGCACCGGGTGCAGACGATGAGCCAGAACCGCAACGTGCGGCAGGTCGTCGTTCCAACC
Source organism: uncultured Solirubrobacterales bacterium (assembly GCA_963739875.1). GTDB lineage: Bacteria > Actinomycetota > Thermoleophilia > Solirubrobacterales > 70-9 > VAYN01. The sequence goes on along the minus strand of CAVUCD010000008.1, from coordinate 257,820 downwards.
GAACAGGTCTCCGAGATGAAGGACGGGCAGAAAGTCCAGTCCGAGAAACGGACGATGCCCGGCTACGTCCTGGTCAACATGGAGATGACCGACGACGCCTGGGGCCTGGTCAAGAACACGCCCGGCGTGACCGGGTTCGTCGGCTCGCGCAACAAGCCGGTGCCGCTCTCCAAACCGGAGGTCGACCGCCTGCTGCACCGCGAGACCGCCGAGCGGCCGCGCACCCAGGCTCAGTTCTCGATCGGCGAATCGGTCAAAGTCATCTCCGGCCCGCTCTCCGACTTCTCCGGCGAGATCGCCGAGATCAACGAGGACGCGGCGAAACTCAAGGTGCTGGTCTCGATCTTCGGTCGCGAGACCCCGGTCGAGGTGGGCTACGACCAGGTCAAGAAGATCTAGGTCGCCAAGACCGCTACGCTCCCACACCGCTGATGGCCAAAAAAGTCCTCACCCTCATCAAGCTGCAGATCCAGGCAGGCAACGCCAACCCGGCGCCGCCGGTCGGCCCGGCCCTGGGTCAGCACGGCGTCAACATCATGGACTTCTGCAAAGCGTTCAACGCGCAGACCCAGTCCGAAGGCGGGACGATCATCCCGGTCGAAATCACGGTCTACGAGGACCGCTCCTTCACCTTCATCACCAAGACGCCGCCGGCCGCCGTCCTGATCAAGGAGGCGATCAGGATCTCGAAGGGCTCCGGTGAGCCCCACGTCAACAAAGTCGGGACGATCACGCCGGAGCAGATCCGCGAGATCGCCGAGCGCAAGATGCCCGACCTCAACGCCAACGACCTCGACGCCGCCTCGAAGATCATCGCCGGCACCGCCCGCTCGATGGGCGTCGACGTCAAATAGGAGATTTCGTGGCCCACGGCAAGCGATACCGCGAGCAGTACGGCAAGGTCGAGCGCGACCACGCCTACCCCGCCGCGGAGGCGATCGCGCTGGTCAAAGAGACCGCCAGCGCCAAGTTCGACGAGACGGTCGAGGTCCACGTGCTGCTCGGCGTCAACGTCCGCCACGCCGACGAGCAGCTGCGCGGCACCCTGGCGCTGCCGCACGGGCTCGGCAAAGACGTCACCGTCGCCGTCTTCGCGCAGGGCCAGCAGGCCCGTGACGCCGAGGCCGCCGGCGCCGACTTCGTCGGTGGCGACGACCTGGCCAAAAAAGTCGAGGAGGGCTGGACCGGCTTCGACGTCGCCGTCGCGACGCCGGACATGATGCCGACGGTCGGCCGCCTCGGCCGCGTGCTCGGGCCGCAGGGCAAGATGCCGAACCCGAAAGTCGGCACCGTCACCGACGACATCGAGAAGGCGGTCGTCGAGGCCAAGGCCGGCAAAGTCGAGTACCGCACCGACCGCCAGGCGATCGTCCATCTGGCGATCGGCAAGGCCAGCTTCGACCAGGACAAGCTGCTCGACAACTACACGACCGTGATCGAGGAGATCATCCGCGCCAAGCCCGCCGGCGCGAAGGGCAAATACATCCTCTCCTGCACGCTCTCGACTTCGATGGGGCCCGGGATCCGGGTCGACACCACCAAAGCCACCGACCGCGAGTTGGTCGGTGCCGCTGCCGGCGAGACCGCAGCGGAGCCCGCGAACGCCTAGACTGCGTCGCCGCTTGCCCGAGACCATCGGCGGGGCGTGAGCCCGCAAGCCCGATGCAGGAGAGACGATGAACCGCGAGGAAAAGTCAGCAACCATCCAAGAGATCGCCGCCCAGATCGAGGCATCTGAGGCGATCTTCGCTGTCGATTACCGCGGCATCAGCGTTTCCCAGGCCGCCGAGCTGCGCTCGAAACTGCGCGAGGCCGACGCCAGCTTCCGCGTCGTCAAGAACCGGCTGACCAAACTTGCCGCCGACAAAGCCGGCGAGGAGCGCCTGGCCGGGTTGCTGCAGGGCCCGACCGCCCTCGCCTTCGTCCGCGGCGACACCGCCCAGGCGGCGAAAGCGATCTCGACCTTCAACAAAGAACATGCGGTCCTCACCTACAAGGGGGGCTTCATGGCCGAAACGGTGCTCGACGCCGACGGCTTCAAAGCGATCGCCCTGCTGCCTTCGCGCGACGTCCTCAACGGACAGTTCGCCGGCGTCGTCGCCAGCCCGATCACCGGCCTGGTCCGCGGCCTTGGCTCGATGATCCAGGGACTGGCTTCCCAGCTCGGCCAGATCGCCGACAAAGGCCTCGTGACCGGCGAGGCCCCGGCCGCCGCGCCGGCGGAGGAGCCGGCCGCCGCGGAGACACCGGCCGAGGAGCCGGCTGCCGCCGAGGCTCCCGCTGAGGAGCCCGCCGGCCGAGGAGCCCTCGGCGGAGGACGCGGCCGAGGAGCCGAAAGCCGAGGCAGAGACTTCTGACGCAGCAGAGCCCGAGGAAGACAAGGGCGACGACGACACTTCAGATTCGAACGAGGAAGAGGGGTAACACCGATGGCAGCAGCAACCAAAATTTCAACCGAGGACTGGATCGAGGAGCTGAAAGGCATCTCGGTTCTGGAGCTCTCCGAGCGGATCAAAGCGCTCGAGGAGGAGTTCGGCGTCTCCGCGACCGCCGTCGCGGCTGCCGCTCCGGCTGCCGCCGGCGCTCCGGCCGAGGGTGGCGGCGAGGAAGAGTCCTCGACCGTCGATCTGCACCTGACCGAAGTCGGCGGGCAGAAAGTCCCCGTGATCAAGGTCGTGCGCGCCGCCACGGGTCTCGGCCTGAAAGAGGCCAAGGCGCTCGTCGATGCCGCTCCCGGACCGATCAAAGAGGGCATCGAGCGCGACGAGGCCGACAAACTCAAAGCCGACCTCGAGGAGGCGGGCGCGACGGTCGAGTACAAATAGAGAGCGACCGTCTCACCGCCGCGGATCCCAGTCAGGGAGCCAAGCTTGAAGGCGGGCGTTGCCGTGTGTTATTTTTCTCCGTCGCGCGCCGTTTGAGCATCCCTGCCCGTATCTGCGCTTTATCTACGTCCCTCTGACTGCCCGAGGAGTCGCCGACTTGGCACGTTCCAACGCTGCCCCCGTAACCCGTAGAAGCTTTTCCCGTCTCGAGAACCCCCTCGAAGTTCCCCATTTGATCGATATCCAGACGCGTTCCTTCGCGGAACTGACGGATCCGAAAAGTGGTGGGCTGCGAGAGACGATCAACGACATCTCCCCGATCGAGGACTACACGGGGAATCTCCAGATCGTCTTTGGCGAGTTCAAGTTCGAGGAGCCGCCGCACTCGATCGACGAGTGCCGCGAGAAGGACATGACCTACTCGCGGCCGCTGACCGCGACCGTCGCCTTCCAGAACAAGGAGACGGGAGAGATCCGCGAGCAGGCCGTCTTCATGGGGGACTTCCCCTGGATGACCGAGCGCGGGACCTTCATCATCAACGGCACCGAGCGCGTCGTCGTGACCCAGCTCGTGCGTTCGCCGGGCGCCTACGTGATGGCGCCGAAGGACCCCGAAAAGCAGGTCTTCATCGCCAACCTGATGCCGGCCCGTGGCTCCTGGCTGGAGCTCGAAGTCGACAAAAAAGGCCGCGTCTACGTCCGCATCGACCGCAAGCGCAAGCTGCCGGTGACGGTGCTGCTGCGCGCGATGGGCTACGTCGAGGACCAGCAGCTGCTGGACATGTTCGACAACTCGATCTACATGCGGCACACGATCGAGTCCGACACCGAAGCGACCCGGACCGAAGAGGGCGCCCTGATCGAGCTGTTCAAAAAGCAGCGTCCGGGCGAGCCGCCCTCGGTCGACGCCGCCAAGGGCCTGCTCGAGCAGCTCTTCTTCGACCCCAAGCGCTACGACCTGACCCGGGTCGGCCGTTACAAGCTGAACGCCCGTCTCGATCTCGACATCGACCTCGAGACCCGGGTGCTCACCCACGACGACATCATCGCCCTGGTCAAGGAGCTCGTCCTGCTGCCGAAACTGCTCGGAATCCCCGAGGAGATCGACGAGGAGAACCCGATCAAAGACTATGCCGCGGAGGCGATCACCTACCCCCGCGAGCCCGTCTACGAGCACCTCGACGAGTACGAGCACTTCGGCAACCGCCGCCTGCGCACGGTCGGCGAGCTGATCCAGGAGGCCTTCCGCATCGGCCTCTACCGGATGGAGCGCGTCGTCCGCGAGCGCCTCACCACCGAGGACTCGGACGCGATCACCCCGCAGACGATCATCAACATCCGGCCCGTCGTGGCGGCGATGAAGGAGTTCTTCGGCTCCTCGCAGCTGTCGCAGTTCATGGACCAGACCAACAGCCTCGCCGGGCTCACCCACAGGCGCCGCCTGTCGGCCCTCGGCGCCGGCGGTCTGACCCGTGAGCGGGCCCCGATCGAGGTTCGCGACGTGCACCCGACCCACTACGGCCGGATGTGCCCGATCGAGACCCCGAGGGTCCGAACATCGGCCTGATCGGCTCGCTCGCCTCCTACGCCGAGGTCTCCGAGCACGGCTTCGTCACCACCCCGTACCGGCTGGTCGAGGACGGCGTCGTCAGCAAAGAGATCGTGCACTACGACGCCACCCAGGAGGAGGACAAGGTGATCGCCCAGGCGAACTCCGAGTTCGACCCCAAGACCGGCAAGCTGAAAGGCCCGCAGGTCCTGGTCCGCGCCGGCGAGCAGGAGTACGCGACGGCCACCCCCAAAGAGGTCGACCTGATGGACGTCTCGCCGTCCCAGATCTGGTCGGTCGCGACCTCGCTGATCCCGTTCCTCGAGCACGACGACGCCAACCGGGCGCTGATGGGCTCCAACATGCAGCGCCAGGCGGTGCCGCTGTTGAAACCCGACCCGCCGCTGATCGGCACCGGCATGGAGCGCCGTGCCGCCGTCGACACCGGCGACGTGGTGCTGGCCAAGAACGCCGGCGAAATCAGCCACGTCGACGCCCAGCGGATCGTCGTCACCAGCAGCAGCACCGGCAAGGACGAGTACCCGCTGCACAAGTTCATGCGCTCCAACCAGGGAACGATCATCCACCAGCGGCCGATCGTCAAGACCGGTCAGATGGTGAAGGAGGGCGACGTGCTCGCCGACGGCTCCTCCACCGGTGGCGGTGAGATCGCCCTCGGCAAGAACTGCCTGGTCGCCTTCATGTCCTGGGAGGGGTACAACTTCGAGGACGCGATCATCCTCTCCGAGCGCCTGGTCAAGGACGACGAACTCACCTCGATCCACATCGAGGAGTACGAGATCGACGCCCGCACGACCAAGCTCGGCGACGAGGAGATCACCCGCGACATCCCCAACCGCTCCGAGGAGAGCCTGCGCAATCTGGACGAGCGCGGCATCGTCAGGGTCGGGGCCGAGGTCGTCTCCGGCGACCTGCTGGTCGGCAAGGTCACGCCGAAGGGCGAGACCGAGCTGACGGCCGAGGAGAAGCTGATCCGCGCGATCTTCAAGGAGAAGGCGCGCGAGGTCCGCGACACCTCGCTGAAAGTCCCGCACGGCGAGGGTGGCGTCGTCATCGACGTCCTCACCTTCAGCCGCGACGAGGGCGACGACCTGCCGCCCGGCGTCAACGACCTGGTCCGCGTCTACGTCGCGACCAAGCGCAAGATCGCCGAGGGCGACAAGCTCGCCGGCCGTCACGGGAACAAGGGTGTGATCTCCAAGATCGTGCCCGAGGAGGACATGCCTCACCTCGCCGACGGCACCCCCGTCGACGTCATCCTCAACCCGCTCGGCGTGCCGAGCCGGATGAACATCGGTCAGATCCTCGAGACCCACCTCGGGTGGGTCGCGGCGAACGGCTGGTACGACGACGGCTCCGAGGCCTACAAGCAGGCGCACTCCGACGAAGGCGACGGTCGCGTCTACGTGGCGACCCAGGTCTTCGACGGCGCCAGCGTCGAGGACGTCGACACGGCTCTGGTCGCAGTGGTCGGCGGAGAACGCCGAGCGCGGCATCGACCTCGGCGTCGACAAGAGCGCCCGCGAGGGGGCTCAGTGCTCCGGCACCGCGCAGCTGTACAACGGCCGCACCGGCGAGCCCTACGAGGGCAAGGTCACGGTCGGCTACATGTACATCCTCAAGCTGCTGCACCTGGTCGACGACAAGATCCACGCGCGTTCGACCGGCCCCTACTCGCTCGTCACCCAGCAGCCGCTGGGCGGCAAGGCGCAGTTCGGCGGTCAGCGCTTCGGCGAGATGGAGGTCTGGGCCCTGGAGGCCTACGGCGCTGCCTACACGCTGCAGGAGATGCTGACCGTCAAGTCCGACGACACGGTCGGGCGGGTCAAGGCGTACGAGGCGATCGTCAAGGGCGAGAACATTCCAGAGCCCTCGATTCCGGAGTCCTTCAAAGTGCTCTTGAAGGAGATCCAGACCCTCTCGCTGGACGCCAACGTGGTCTCAGAGGGGACCGACGTCGAAATCTCCGACGAGGAGGACGACCTGCTGAAAGCAGCCGAGGAGCTGGGGATGGACCTGACCGGTGTTCGCGCCGACTCCTCCAACGGAGCGGCCGACGAGCAAGAGGAGCAGGTGGTCTCCGAGGGTGAGGCTGGAACTGATGGTGACGGAGCCGAGCAGCCCGTAGAGGCCGAGCAGGCGAAGGTGGAGGACTGATGATCGACATCAACAATTTCGACGCGATCGAGATCGGGCTCGCGTCCTCGAAGAAGATCCGCTCCTGGAGCTGGGGCGAGGTAACCAAGCCCGAGACGATCAACTACCGCACGCTGAAGCCGGAGAAAGACGGCCTCTTCTGCGAGCGCATCTTCGGTCCGACCAAGGACTGGGAGTGCTACTGCGGCAAGTACAAGCGGGTCCGTTACAAGGGCATCGTCTGCGAGCGCTGCGGCGTCGAGGTGACCCGTTCCAAGGTCCGCCGCGAGCGGATGGGTCACGTCGACCTCGCCTCGCCGGTCTCCCACATCTGGTTCTTCAAGGGAGTCCCGAGCCGGATCGGCTACCTGATCGACATGGCTCCGAAAGAGCTGGAGAAGGTCCTCTACTTCGCCGCGTCGATGATCACCTGGGTCGATGTCGAGGCCCGGGACAAGGACATCGGCAAACTCGAGAAAGAGGTCAAAAAAGTCACCGACTCCTATGAGTCGGAACGGCAGAAACGCACCCAGGAGCTGAACGAGTCGCTGGAGCGCCGGATCAAGTACCTCGAAGACGGCGGCCAGGAAAAGTTCGACGACGAGGATCACATCTGGGCCGACTCCCTGAAGCTGACCAGCGCGCAGCTGCGCAAGCTGAAGGACGACGAACGGGCCAAAATGATCAAAGAACTGCGCAAACAGTTCGACGCCGAGATCGCCGACACCGAGGCCTACCTCGAAGAGGCGATCGAGCGGATGGCCGAAGTCTGGAAGATCTTCACCGAGATGAAGCCGAAGGACGTCGTCAACGACGAGACGGTCTTCCGCGAGCTGAAAGACCGCTTCGGCTCGCCGTTCGGCTGGGGCGAGTACTTCCGCGGCGGCATGGGTGCCGAAGCGGTGCGCGACCTGCTCGAACAGGTCGATCTCGCCGCCGACTGCGAGGAACTCGAGCTGATCATCAACAGCTCCAAAGGCCAGAAACAGGCCCGTGCCGTAAAGCGGCTGAAAGTCGCCTCGGCCTTCCTCAACTCCGAGAACCAGCCCGACTGGATGATCCTCGACGCCGTGCCGGTGATTCCGCCGGAGCTGCGCCCGATGGTCCAGCTCGACGGTGGCCGCTTCGCGACCTCCGACCTCAACGACCTCTACCGCCGCGTGATCAACCGCAACAACCGGTTGAAAAGGCTGCTCGACCTCGGCGCGCCCGAGATCATCGTCAACAACGAGAAGCGGATGCTGCAGGAGGCGGTCGACGCGCTGTTCGACAACGGCCGTCGTGGGCGCCCGGTCACGGGTCCCGGCAACCGTCCCCTGAAGTCGCTCTCGGACATGCTCAAGGGCAAGCAGGGACGCTTCCGTCAGAACCTGCTCGGCAAGCGCGTCGACTACTCCGGCCGTTCGGTGATCGTCTCCGGGCCGAGCCTGCGGCTGCAGCAGTGCGGCCTGCCGAAGCTGATGGCGCTGGAGCTGTTCAAGCCATTCATCATGGCCCAGCTCGTCGAGCGCAAAGCCGTCCAGAACATCAAGGCGGCGAAGAAGATGGTCGAGTCGATGATCCCCGAGGTCTGGGACGTTCTGGAGGAAGTCATCCACGAACACCCCGTCCTGCTCAACCGGGCACCGACCCTGCACCGTCTCGGCATCCAGGCCTTCGAGCCGGTGCTGGTCGAGGGCAAGGCGATCCAGGTCCACCCGCTCGTCTGTCACGCCTTCAACGCCGACTTCGACGGCGACCAGATGGCGGTCCACGTGCCGCTCTCCGCCGAGGCCCAGGCCGAGGCGCGGATCCTGATGCTCTCGGCGAACAACATCCTCTCGCCGGCCCACGGGGCGCCGCTGGCGACCCCGACCCAGGACATGGTGCTCGGCATCTACTACCTGACCTACGGTCCGGACGAGGACGAGCTGGCGAAGATCGACGAGGAGCTCAAGGCCGGCAAGGAAAACGGCAAGCGCAACGGTTCGACGCCGAAGGTCAAGGTGTTCCGCTCCGCGCAGGAGGCCGAGCTCCTCTACGAGAACGGCGGCTGCAAGCTGCACGACCAGGCCGAGTACCGGCGGGCGGGCAAGGAGCACTTCCTGACCACGGTCGGGCGGATCATCTTCAACGAAAGCATCGAGCGTGCACTCGCCGACGCGCTCGAGGATGACTTCGACCCGGATCAGTACGAGTTCCTCAACCACTCGCTGAAGAAGAAGGACGTCAACGCGATGGTCTCGAGCCTGGTCAAGGCCTACGGTGCGCCGCCGGTCTCGCAGGTGCTGGACGCCTTCAAGGACCTCGGTTTCCGCTACGCCAGCCAGGCCGGCATCACGGTCTCCAAGAACAACGTCGTCTCGCCGCCCGAGAAGCCGGAAATCCTCGAGCGCTACGAGAAGGAGACCGAGGCGATCGTCGGCCAGTACGACGACGGCTACATCACCGCCGAGGAGCGTCACGAGGCGGTCACGGCTCACTGGAACCGGGCAACCGACGAGGTCGCGCAGGCGATGGAGGACAACCTCGACGAGTTGAACCCGATCTTCATGATGGCCAACTCCGGCGCTCGCGGATCGTTCAAACAGATCCGCCAGCTGGCGGGGATGCGCGGTCTGATGGCCAACCCGAAAGGCGAGATCATCGAGCGGCCGATCAAGGCCAACTTCATGGAGGGCCTCTCGGTTCTGGAGTACTTCATCTCCACCCACGGTGCCCGAAAGGGACTCGCCGACACGGCGCTGCGTACGGCCGACTCCGGTTACCTGACCCGCCGTCTGGTCGACGTCGCCCAGGACGTCATCGTGCGCCAGGAGGACTGCAAAACCAAAGAACACATCGAGATGGACCTGTTCAAGGACGACGGTTCGCTCAACGACAACCTGTTCGGGCGCCTGGCGGCGAAAAAGCTCGAGACCAAACGCGGTCGCGAGCTGCTCAAGCGCAACCAGGAAATCACCCTGGCCGACGTCGAAGCGATCGCCGAGGGCTTCGCCGACGAAGAGATCAAAATCCCGGTTCGCTCGACCCTCAAGTGCGAGGCCGAAGCGGGCGTTTGCCGCTCCTGTTACGGAGTCGCTCCGGCGACCGGGTTCACGGTCAACATCGGCGACGCGGTCGGCATCATCGCCGCCCAGTCGATCGGCGAGCCCGGCACCCAGCTGACCATGCGGACCTTCCACACCGGAGGTGTCGCCGGCCAGGACATCACCCAGGGTCTGCCGCGCATCGTCGAGCTCTTCGAGGCGCGTAAACCGAAGGGTCTGGCGCAGATGGCCGAGGCGGCCGGAAAAGTCTCGATCGACGAGACCGACAAAGCGCTGAAAGTGATCGTCACCGAGTCCAGCGGCGAGGAGCACGCCTACAGCTTCCCGCTGCGGACCCGGCTGCACGTCGCCGACGGCGACAAAGTCGAGGCCGGCCAGCAGCTCAACGAGGGCTCGCTGTACCCGGCCGACCTGCTGGCGATCCGCGGTCGCACCGACGTCGAGCTCTACCTGGTGGCCGAGGTGCAGAAGGTCTACCGCGCCCAGGGCGTCGACATCAACGACAAGCACATCGAGCTGATCGCCCGGCAGATGCTGAAGAAGGTGCGGATCGACGCCAAGGGCTCGACCAGCCTGCTTCCCGGCCAGCTCGAGGATCGCGGCAGCCTCAAACGCCTGAACAAGAAGACGAAGGAAGAAGGCGGCACCGCGGCCAAAGGCGAGGAGGTCATCCTCGGGATCACCAAGGCCTCGCTGGCGACCGAGTCCTTCCTCTCGGCCGCCTCCTTCCAGGAGACGACCAAGGTGCTCACCGACGCTGCCCTCGAGGGCAAACGGGATCGCCTCGTCGGCCTCAAGGAGAACGTGATCATCGGCAAGCTGATCCCGGCCGCGACCGGCCTCAAGCACTACCGGACGGTGGCGATCGAGCCCGCGGTGGCGATCGAGCCGCCCAGCGACGACGACCTGCTCGAAGAAGACGAGCTGGCCGCCGAGCTCGGCGTCGACGGGGTCGAGACCCCGGTCGAGGGCTTCGGCCTCTCCTTCGCGGAGGAGCTCGAGGAGCTCGCCCAGGAGATCGAGTCGCACCTCGGAGGAGACCAAATAGCGGGGCGGGGTCGGCACCCCCTCCGGCTCAACTTTCGCTCCGCGAAAGTACAAGCCGCCGGAGGGGCACCTGAACCCGCTCTCGGGTACGCAGTAACGGCCGGGGACTCGATGTCCCGGCCGTTTTGCTTTGCTGCCTGATCTGTCTGCGTGATTACTGGAGCAGGCAGAGGGCGTAGGCGGTGATGGTCTGGTCGGTGGCCGTGTTGTTCTTGGCCTGGTAGAGCCAACCGTTGCCCGAGGGGCGGGTGGTGGTCATTTCGACGCCGAACACGGAGGGCTGGCCGCCGCCGCTGATGATCTGTTCGCCCGGCTCGCAGCTGACGCTGACGCTGCCGACTTTGCCGGCGGCGATCGTGGCGGCGCTGTTGCGTTCGGTGATCGGGCCGAGCTGGGTCGCCCTGATCGAATCGGGGGCGATGTCGGCGCCGGTCAGCGACTGGTCGGCGACCTCAGAGGAGGTGACGGACGACGGCGCCAGGTCCTGGGCCGTGAGCGAGTCCGGGGCCACCTTCGAGGAGGTGACGGCGTTTTCGGCGAGCTGTTCGTTGCCGACCGCGGCCAGCCCGATTTTCGGCGTGGTGACCGAGCCGTCGTGGAGGTCGACCGTGCGGACGGTGCCGTCGGCGATCTGGGCCGAGCGGACGCTGTTCTTGGCGATGCCGGCCGCGAATGCGGTGCCGCCGGCGACGACCATGAACAGTGCCAGGCAGCTGATCACGAGGGCGGGGGAGGGGCGGTATGAACGGGTCTTCTTGGTCATCGGAATCTCCTTTTGGTTTGTTTTCAAATCCGATGAATGAAGCTTCCGTTCGAACGGGGTCTCTCTCTACGGACCCCAGGGGTGAACCTGCTCACCCCTTGAGGAGGCGCTCGCGACCCGCCGGCCCACTGGCTGATCAGCCAGTAGATTTCCGCGCATGGCGACTGCTGAGAAGGTCTGCGTGATCGGAGCCGGCGGCTCGGGGATCGTCGCTTGCCAGGTTCTGAAGGCGCGTGGGATCGCGTTCGACTGCTTCGAGAAGGGGTCGGCGGTCGGGGGGAACTGGCGTTACGAAAACGACAACGGGATGTCGTCGGCGTATCGCTCGCTGCACATCAACACCTCGCGGCGGGTGATGGCTTTCAGGACGCTTCCGATGCCCGACCACTACCCGGACTACCCCGACCACTTCCAGATGGCTGCCTACTTCGACGAATACGTCGATCACTTCGGGTTGCGGGACGAGATCCGCTTCCGGACCGAGGTGCTCGAGCGTCGAGCCGGTCGACGGCGAGTGGGAGGTGACCGTCGCCGGGTCCGACGGGAAGCGGGAGACGAATCGCTATCGCGCCGTGCTTGTCGCCAACGGCCACCACTGGGATCCGCGCTGGCCCGAGCCCGCCTTCCCGGGTGCCGAGGAGTTCAGCGGCGAGCAGATCCACGCCCACCACTACCGCGAGCCCGACGTCCTGCCGGGCAAGCGGGTCCTGGTCCTCGGGCTCGGCAACTCCGCCGCCGACATCGCGGTCGAGTCCTCGCGGATCGCCGACGCCACCTTCCTGGCGATGCGCCGCGGCGCCTACGTCCTGCCCAAGTACATGAACGGCAAGCCGATCGACGAGATCCTGACCCCGCTGACGTCGCGCTCGCCGCTGGCCGTGCAGCGCTTCTTCAGCATGCGGATGCTGGACGTCTCGGCGGGGGAGATGACGACGTACGGGCTGCCGAAGCCCGACCACAAGCTCTACGAGGCGCACCCGACGGTCTCCTCGGAGCTGCTGCCGCGGCTCGGCCACGGCGACATCAAGGTGAAGCCGAACATCGACCGCTTCGCCGGCGGCCGCACGGTCCGCTTCGTCGACGGCAGCGAGGAGGAGATCGACCTCGTCGTCTACTGCACCGGCTACAAGATGACCTTCCCCTTCTTCGCCGCCGACGTCTTCTCGGCGCCCGACAACCGCCTGCCGCTCTACCGCCGGGTCGCCTCGGTCGAGCGGCCGGGGCTGCACTTCATCGGCTTCATCCAGCCGCTGGGGCCGATCATGCCGCTGGCCGAGGCGCAGGCGGAATGGGTCGCCGATCTGCTCGGCGGCCGGGCGACGCTACCGCCGGCGGCGGAGATGCGGAGCGAGATCGCGCGCCGAGGAAGGGAAGATGCGCAAGCGCTTCGTCGCCTCTAAGCGTCATACGGTCGAGGTCGATTTCTATCCCTACCTGCGTGAGATCCAGCGCGAGCGAAAGCAGGCTGCGCAACGGGCTTGACGCCCCTGGTCCGCCCGCCGGGCGGGCAGGGCGGCAGCGGTGCCGCGGCGCCACCGCCGTGGGGACCGCGACGCGGACCGCGCGGCAGCTTGGGCGGCATGTGCCGTCGCTTGGGGCCACCATCGGAGTCCTCGGCGCCGTCGGTCTCAGGCGTGGCCTGGCTCGCCCACCAGACGAGCCAGAGCGATCCCAGCACCGGGATCTTGAGCACCACCAGAAGGAAGAAGATCGGCCAGAACCCCGTCACCGGCCTCAGTGTAGACAGTCGCCCCCAGCCCTCCAGTGACTAGGTGCTTCTAGCTCTCGAGCCCGCCGGCCCAGGCGATCAGGGCCTCGGTTTCGGCCTCGTCGAGGCCGCGCGGCGCTTCGGTCGGAACCAGCAGGGTCGGCTCCGGCCGCTCCCGCGCCCACTCGTAGCAGCTCTCGTCGAAGTTGTCGTCGATCCAGGCCATCGCCCGTCCCTTGCAGTAGGCGTCGAGCGGCCCCAGCTTCCAGTGGGCCGAGCCGAAGCGGGCGGCGCCGTCGAAGGTCAGGTGCGGCAGCTCGGGCAGGCCCAGAAGACTGGGCAGGTAGAAGTTCGCTTTCTCCTCCCAGCCGGTCGCCCAGATCAGCTCGTAGTGCTCGGCGAGCCGCAGCAGGCGCTCGCCGGCGCGCAGCGAGATGCAGTGGACCACCCCGTCGACCAGCTCGAACTGGGCCAGCGACTTGTCCGGGGCCTCGTCGAAGCCGAACAGCGAGATCACCCCGTCGACGTCGACCGCAAGAATCGGTCGGCTCATGTCATCCGAGACGTCCAGATGAGGCCGTGAGGGCGTGGCTGGCAAGGACGCAGGGAGCGAGAAGAGGGGAGCGCACTCCGTGCGTGACCCGATCGAGCGACCGAGGACACCGCCAGGCGCGCCTCACGGCCTCACCAGCGGTAGTGGGCGAACGCCTTGTTGGCCTGGGCCATGCGGTAGATGTCGTCCTTCCGCTTCCAGGCGCTGCCCTGCTGCTGGTTGGCGTCGAGGATCTCGCTGGCGAGGCGCTCGGCCATCGAGTACTCGCGACGGGCGCGGGCGAACTGGACCAGCCAGCGGACCGCAAGGGTGCGGGCGCGCCGGGCTGGAACCTCGACCGGGACCTGGTAGGTCGCGCCACCGACCCGGCGCGAGCGAACCTCGAGCACCGGGGTAAGTTGTTTGATCGCCGCCTCGAGCGTCTCGACCGGATCCTCGCCGCTGCGCTCGGCGACGATCGCCAGGCTGTCGTAGACGATCCGCTCGGCCAGGGACTTCTTGCCGTCGCTCATCACCTTGTTGACGAGCTGCTGGACGAGCCGGTTGCGGTGCCTGGCGTCCGGTTCGATCGGCCGGATCGTGGCTGCTGAGCGGCGCGGCATCAGGAAGCCTTGACGCCGTAGCGGGAGCGGGCCTGCTTGCGGTCGGAGACGCCGGCGGCGTCGAGCGTGCCGCGCACGACCTTGTAGCGGACGCCCGGCAGATCCTTGACGCGACCACCGCGGATCAGCACCACGGAGTGCTCCTGAAGATTGTGTCCCTCGCCGGGGATGTAGGTGGTGACCTCCATCCCGTTGGTCAGCCGCACACGGGCGATCTTGCGCAGAGCCGAGTTCGGCTTCTTCGGCGTCACGGTCGCCACGCGGGTGCAGACGCCGCGGCGCTGAGGGGCGGCTACGCCCTTCTTGCGACCGTTGCCCGACTTGAGGCCGGGCGTCGTCGTCTTCTTCTTCGGGCGCTTGCGGCCCTTCCTGACAAGTTGATTCGTATTAGGCACGGCCGCGCATAGTAGAGCAGTCCGGCAAGAACCAGCCCCGCCGCTGCCGCGAGCTCGGCGTAGAAGCCGTCTTCCAGCACCGCCGAGGCGCCTGCGAAGCGGGAAGTCTCGGCCCCCGCGTCGAGGCCGTGGGGGAGGTCGACGAGGAGGATCACGGCGATCGAGACCAGGCCCAGCGCGACTACGCCGAGTCCGAGCCGGCGACGATCCCGCCGCGCGCAGAGCACCCCGAGGACGGCGGCGATCAGCCCGAGCGGAAGCAGCAGGTAGGAGTGCGCCTGGCCCGCGGTGCGGACGTCGACGGTCGGCGGCCTGGCGACTCCGGGCAGACTGGCGTAGCCGGGCTGGCCGATCTCGACCCCGCGGTAGTCGATGAACTGCGAGGCGACGAGGCAGGCGCCGGCGGCGACGATGACGAAGCCGATCGCCCGTCGCGGCGTGATCACCGAGCTGGCGGCGGTGGCGGCGCGGGCGGCGAGAGCGCAGCCGCGGCGCAGCAACCTCTCCGCCAGGGCGAGGCCGCGGAAGAAGAGGGCGGCCGGCGGGCGCAGGCGCGGCCCGATCCAGCCGGCGAGGCCGCTGGCGAGCGCGAGCGCGCGACGCCTGCCCCGCAGCAGCGCCGGATGGGCTCGCTCGAGCCCGCGGTTGGCGACCCGATCGACCCGCCGCGACCACCTGGTGGCCGCCGCCGGGACCCTCGCGAAGGCCTTACCGATGCGGCGGCGAACCGCTGCTATCATCGGCGGTCGCTCAGGCAGTTTTGGTGCAGCACGCTTCGCCGGGCCCGCTGGGGCCCTTTTTTTGCGCCGAACCTGGCTCGGCATCCGGTCGCTTCCGATTCACCCTGAACCCAGTCCGAAAGAACAAGAGACTTCAAGAACCATGGCACGCAGCTTTCCACTAGAGAAGACCCGCAATATCGGGATCATGGCGCACATCGACGCCGGTAAGACGACGACTACCGAGCGCATCCTCTACTACACGGGCCGCACCCACAAAATGGGCGAGGTCCACGAGGGCGCCGCGGTGATGGATTGGATGGAACAGGAGCAGGAGCGCGGGATCACGATCACCTCCGCCGCGACCGCCTGTGAGTGGAAGGGCCACCGGATCAACATCATCGATACGCCCGGCCACGTCGACTTCACGGTCGAGGTCGAGCGCAGCCTGCGCGTGCTCGACGGCGCGATCGCCGTCTTCGACGCCGTCGCCGGCGTCGAGCCGCAGTCGGAGACCGTCTGGCGCCAGGCCGACAAGTACGGCGTCCCGCGCTTCGCCTACATCAACAAGATGGACCGCACCGGCGCCGACTTCTTCTACTGCGTGCAGACGATGAAGGACCGGCTCGGCGCCAACCCGCTGCCGATCCAGCTGCCGATCGGGGCGGAGGAGAACTTCCAGGGCGTCGTCGACCTGATCGAGATGAAAGGTCTGATCTGGACCGACGAGCTCGGCGCCGCCTACGAGACGGTCGAGATCCCCGAGGACCTGCGGGATCAGGCCGAGGAATACCGCACCCAGCTGATCGAGGCCTGCGCCGACCACGACGACGATCTGGCCGAGGCCTACCTGGGCGAAGAAGAGATCGCGCCGGAGCGGCTGCTGTCGTCTCTGCACCGGGCCAGCCTCGACACCAAGGTGACCCCGGTCCTCTGCGGCACCTCGTTCAAGAACAAGGGCGTGCAGCCGCTGCTCGACTCGATCATCGCCCTGCTTCCCTCGCCGTTGGAGGTACCGCCGGTCACCGGCGTCGTCGCCGCCGGCAAGGGCCAGTCCGAGGATTCCGAGGCCGAGCGCCCCGCCGATGACGACGGCCCCTTCGCCGCTCTTGCCTTCAAGATCATGACCGACCCCTACGTCGGCAAGCTCACCTACTTCCGCGTCTACTCGGGCAAGCTCGAGAAAGGCGGCCGGGTCCTCAACGTCAAAACCGGCAAGACCGAGCGCATCGGCCGGCTGCTGATGATGCACGCCAACAGCCGCGAGGAGATCGAGGAGGTCCACTCGGGCGACATCTGCGCCGGCGTCGGCCTCAAGGAAACCGGTACCGGCGACACGCTCGCCGCCCCCGACGCCCCGATCGCGCTGGAGAGCATCGAATTCCCGGAGACGGTGATCGCGGTCGCGATCGAGCCGAAAACGAAAGCCGACCAGGAGAAGATGGGCAACGCCCTGCAGCGCCTCGGCGAGGAGGACCCGACCTTCCGGATCGAATCCGACGAGGAAACCGGGCAGACGCTGATCCACGGCATGGGCGAGCTCCACCTCGAGGTGATCGTCGACCGCATGCTGCGCGAGTTCAAAGTCGACGCCAACGTCGGCAAGCCGCAGGTCGCCTACCGCGAGACGATCCGCAAGCGGGTCGAGAAGGTGGTTGCCCGCTTCGTCCGCCAGACCGGCGGTCGTGGCCAGTTCGGCCACGTCGTCATCAACCTCGAGCCGGCTCCCGGCGAGGGCTTCGAGTTCGTCAACAAAATCAAGGGTGGCGTCATCCCCGGCGAATTCATCGGCCCCGCCGAGCAGGGGATGCGGGAGGCGCTGGAGAACGGCGTCAAGGCCGGCTACCCGATGGTCGACGTCAAAGTCGAACTCGTCGACGGCTCCTACCACGACGTCGACTCCTCCGAGATGGCCTTCAAAATCGCCGGTTCGATGGCGATCCAGGAGGGTGCCCGCAAGGCCAACCCGGTCCTGCTCGAGCCGGTGATGTCGGTCGAGGTGGTCACCCCCGAGGACTTCCTCGGCGACGTGATCGGCGACCTCTCGCGGCGGCGCGGCAAAGGTCCAGGGACAGGAGCAGCGCGGCAACGCGCTCGCCGTCCAGGCCTTCGTCCCGCTCGGCGAAATGTTCGGCTACGCCACCGACCTCCGATCTTCCACCCAGGGCCGTGCCAGCTACACGATGCAGTTCGAGCGCTACGAGGAGGTCCCCGGGAACATCGCCGAGGAGATCGTCGAACACCGCTCTGGAGAGCCAGTGGGGGCAACCTCCTAGACCCAACCGCGACAGCGGGCTGCATCTGGCTATATTTCCCAGGTTCGCCCGCAGGCAGAACAAAGTGCCCTGCCGAGCAGTGCCCCCAGAACTCAAGCAGTCAGATCAGACAGAACACGACTTCGAAAGGTAGAACGGAGAGAGATGTCAAAGGAGAAGTTCGAGCGCGATAAGCCGCATGTGAACGTCGGAACGATTGGTCATATCGACCACGGAAAGACGACGCTGACGGCCGCGATCACCCAGACGCTCTCGACCGTGGGCGGGGCGGAGGCACAGAGCTTCGCCGAGATCGACAACGCTCCGGAGGAGAAGGAGCGCGGGATCACGATCGCGACCTCTCACGTCGAGTACGAAACCGAGAACCGGCACTACGCCCACGTCGACTGCCCGGGTCACGCCGACTACGTGAAGAACATGATCACCGGCGCGGCGCAGATGGACGGCGCGATCCTGGTCGTCTCCGCTGCCGACGGCGTCATGCCCCAGACCCGCGAGCACATCCTGCTCGCCCGTCAGGTCAACGTCCCGCACGTGGTCGTCTTCCTCAACAAGATCGACCAGGTCGACGACGACGAACTGATCGAGCTGGTCGAGGAGGAGGTCAAGGAACTTCTCGACGAGTACGACTTCCCGGGCGACGAGACCCCGATCATCAAGGGCTCGGCGCTGAAGGCGCTGGAAGGCGACGAGGAGGCCCAGAAAGCCGTCTTCGAGCTGGCCGCCGCGCTCGACTCCTACATCCCGGAGCCGGTCCGCGAGCTGGACAAGCCCTTCCTGATGCCGGTCGAGGACATCTTCTCGATCACCGGTCGCGGCACCGTCGCCACCGGCCGCGTCGAGCAGGGGATCGTCAACACCGGCGACGAGGTCGAGATCGTCGGCATCCACGACACCACCAAAACCGTCGTCACCGGCGTCGAGATGTTCCGCAAGCTGCTCGACCAGGGTCAGGCCGGCGACAACATCGGCGCCCTCCTGCGCGGCACCAAGCGCGAGGAGATCGAGCGCGGCCAGGTTCTCTGCAAGCCCGGCTCGATCACGCCGCACACCAAGTTCAAAGCCGAGGTCTACTGCCTGAAGAAGGAGGAGGGTGGCCGTCACACTCCGTTCTTCTCCGGCTACCGGCCTCAGTTCTATTTCCGCACCACCGACGTGACCGGGATCGCCAACCTCCCCGAGGGGACCGAGATGGTGATGCCGGGAGACAACGTCGAGATGACGATCGAGCTGATTCAGCCGATCGCGATGGATCAGGGTCTGCGGTTCGCCATCCGCGAGGGTGGCCGCACCGTCGGCTCGGGGGTCGTCGCCGAGGTAGTCGAGTAGGCGAAGGCCCCAACGGGTCGGGCATGGTGCCCGCCCCTCGTCGCCCGCCGGGCGACGAGACAACTGCAAATACATACGACCGGGGCGGCGCCCCACCTACAGGGGCCCCGCCCTTATTGCGCCCTAAGGCGCGCAGCAAAACAAGCAGCAGCGGCAAGACAAGCAACAGCATCTAGAGACAGCAGGCAAAGTGGCAGCTATAGCGGCACAGAAAATTCGAATCAGACTCAAGGCGTACGACCATGACGCCATAGATCGGGCTGCCCGCGAGATCGTCGAGACCGCGGAGCGCACCGGCGCCACCGTCTCCGGCCCGGTGCCGCTGCCGACCGAGAAAAACGTCTACTGCGTGATCCGCTCGCCGTTCAAGGACAAGGACTCGCGCGAGCACTTCGAGATCCGCACCCACAAGCGGCTGATCGACATCCTCCAGCCTTCGCCGAAAACCGTCGACTCGCTGCAGCGCCTGGACTCGCTGCCGGCCGGCGTCGACATCGAGATCCGCCTCTAGACCATGGCTGCGATCCTCGGCAAGAAGTTGGGCATGACGCAGGTCTTCCGCGAGGACGGAACCGTCGTGCCCGTGACCGTGATCGAAGCCGGTCCCTGCAAGGTCACCGCGGTCCGCGACGGCGAGCGCGACGGCTACGCGGCCGTGCAGCTCGCCTTCGGCGAGGTCAAGCAGGGCAAGCTGAGCAAGGCCGAGGAAGGCCACCTGAAGAAGGCCGGCGCGGCGCCGATGCGCCACCTGGTCGAGTTCCGCGACGAGGACCTCGGTGCCGAGGACGGCCCGAAGATCGGTGACGACGTCACCGTCTCCGGCTTCGAGGCGGGCCAGAAGGTCAAGGTCGCCGGGATCTCGATCGGCAAGGGCTTCCAGGGCGGGATCAAGCGCCACAACTTCAGCCGCGGGCCGGTCAGCCACGGCTCGCACAACGTCCGCGCCCCCGGCTCGATCGGCGCCAGCGCCTTCCCCGCCCGCGTCTTCAAAGGGATGCGGATGCCGGGCCAGATGGGCAACAAGCGGATCACCCAGAAGGGCCTGGAGATCGCCGACATCGACGCCGACCGCAACCTGCTCCTGATCAAGGGCTCGGTTCCCGGCTCGCGCAACTCGATCGTCGAGGTGAGGACCGATGTCTAAAGCCACCGTGATCGGCAAGTCGACCAAAGCCGACCTGCCCAAAGAGCTCTTCGCCGAGCCCTTCCACCAGTCGCTGATCTTCGAGGCCGCCCAGGCCGATCTCGCCTCGCGCCGTCGCGGCACCGCCTCGACGCTGACCCGCGGCGAGGTCGCCTTCACGACCGCCAAGGCCTGGCGCCAGAAGGGCACCGGCCGCGCTCGCGTCGGCGCCCTCGGCGTCTCCAGCCGCTTCGGCGGCGGCGTCACCTTCGGCCCGAAGCCGCGCCACTACACGGTCAAGGTCAACCGCAAAGCCCGCCGCCGGGCGATGCGCTCGGCCCTCTCGGTTCACGCCGAGCGCGATTCCGTCGCCGTGCTCGACGCCTCCGCCTTCGAGACCCCCTCGACCAAGGCGGCCGCCGCCGCGCTGGCCAAATGGGGCGCCAAGAGCCCGACCCTGATCGTGCTCACCGCCGAGGAGACCGGGGCGATGAAGAGCTTCCGCAACATTCCCGCGCACCACCGTGCTCGAGGTCGGCGCCACCGGCGTCGCCGACGTGATCGGCGCCGCCGCGATGATCGTCTCCGAAGCGGCCCTCGCGACGCTGCAGGAGAGGCTCGGCTGATGGACGCGCGCAACATCCTCATCCGCCCGGTGATCTCCGAGAAGAGCTACGCGCTGATCGCCGAAGGCAAGTACACCTTCCGGGTCAACGACCGCGCCCACAAGACCCAGATCGCCCAGGCGGTCCACGAGGTCTTCGGCGTCAACGTCGCCCAGGTGCGGACCTCGAAGGTGCGCCCGAAGCCGAAGCGCCGCGGCCTCTCCCAGGGGCGGACCCGAGGTTGGAAGAAGGCGATCGTCCAGCTCGCCCCCGGCGAGCGGATCGAGCTGTTCGAAGGCGCGGAGACCGCGTAGGAGCCACCCAGATGCCGAACCGCAAAACCAAACCGACCAGCCCCGGACGCCGCTTCGCGACCTATCCCCTGCGCGAGCAGCTGACCGCTTCCGAGCCGGAAAGCAAGCTGACCGAGGGACTGCGCAAGTCCGGCGGCCGCAACTCCAACGGCCGCGTCACCGCCCGCCACCGCGGCGGCGGTGCCAAGCGGCGCTACCGGAAAATCGACTTCAAGCGCCTCAAGGACGGGGTGCCGGCGAAGGTCGCGACGATCGAGTACGACCCGAACCGCAGCTGCTACATCGCCCTCCTCCACTACGTGGACGGCCACAAGGACTACATCCTCGCGCCGGCGCAGCTGGCGGTCGGCGACGAGGTCAAGTCCGGCCCCGAGGCCGACATCAAACCCGGTCACGCGATGGCGCTGGGCGAAATGCCGACCGGCACGATCGTCCACAACGTCGAGCTGATCGCCGGCCAGGGCGGCAAGCTCGGCCGCGCCGCCGGCACCGCGATCCAGCTGGTCGCGAAGGAGGGCGAGATGGTGACCCTGCGGCTGCCCTCTTCGGAGATGCGCCTGGTTCGCGCCGAGTGCCGCGCGACCGTCGGCAACCTCTCCAACGCCGAGCACCAGAACCTCAAGGTCGGCAAGGCCGGTCGCAGCCGCCACAAGGGCAAGCGCCCGCAGAGCCGTGGCGTCGCGATGAACCCGGTCGACCATCCGCACGGCGGCGGCGAGGCCCACCACACCCCCGGTGGGCACCCGGTGACGCCGTGGGGCAAGCCGACGCTCGGCTACCGGACCCGTAAGAAGGGCAAGCAGTCCGACCGTTACATCGTGCGCGGCCGTCGCCGCGGCAAGAAGAAGGGTGGCCGCTGATGGGACGCTCGACGAAAAAGGGCCCGTGGGTCGAAGAGCGGCTGATGGGCCGGATCACGGCCATGAACGAGGCCGGCAACAAAACAGATGGTCAAAACCTGGTCGCGGACCTCGACCGTCTTCCCCGAGATGGTCGGGCACACGATCGCCGTCCACGACGGCAAAAAACACGTACCCGTCTTCATCTCGGAGTCGATGGTCGGCCACAAGCTCGGCGAGTTCGCTCCCACCCGCACCTTCCGCTCCCACACCGGCACCGGCAGGGGTGACTAGCGATGGCCGACGAGACCAAAGACAAAAAAGACAGCAAAGAGCGCGGAGAAAAAAGCGGCGAAACCGTCGGCGAAAAAAGCCGTCAAAGCCGTCGCCAAAAAAGCGACGAAAAAACGCACTTCGAAAAAAGCCGAGGCCAAAGCGCCGGCGAAACCGAAAGCGGCGGAGAAAAAAGTCGCTCCGGAGCTGATCGCCGCGCCGGTCGTCCGCGCCAGCGCCCGCTACGTGCGGATCGCGCCCCGCAAGGCGCGCCTGATCGCCGACCAGGTTCGCGGCCTGCACATCGAAAAGGCCCGCGCGCTGCTGCAGTTCTCGCCCCGTGGCGCCGCCCAGGACATCCAGAAGCTGATCGACTCCGCCGCCGCCAACGCGGAAAACAACCACGACCTGATCGGCGACGAGATGAAGGTCTCCTCGATCACCGTCGACGAGGGCCCGACGCTGAAGCGGTACCGGCCTCGAGCGCAGGGACGGGCGACCCCGATCCACAAGCGAACCAGCCACATCGCCGTGGCGCTAACCCCGGTAGAGGACTAGGCAATGGGACAGAAGATCCACCCCGAGGGTTTCCGCGTCGGCTACATCCACGACTGGAAGTCGACCTGGTTCGAGGAGAAGAACTTCGCCGACGTGCTCCAGGAAGACCTGCAGATCCGCGATCACATCGTCGACAAGCTCTCGCATGCCGGGCTCTCGAACATCACGATCGAGCGCCGCGGCGAGGTTGCCGTCGACATCCACACCGCCCGTCCCGGCATCGTCATCGGCAAGTCGGGCAGCGAAGTCGACGCGCTCCGCAAAGAGCTGCACAAGCTGACCGGCAGCCCGGTGAAAGTGAACATCCGCGAGGTCAAGCGCCCCGAGCTCGACGCCAAGCTGGTCGCCCAGTCGATCGCCGAGCAGCTGCAGAACCGCGTCGCCTTCCGCCGCGCGATGAAACGCGCCCTGACCTCGGCGATGCGCTCCGGCGCCAAAGGGCGTCAAGGTCCAGGTCTCCGGCCGCCTCGGCGGTGCCGAGATGGCGCGGACCGAAAGCTATTCCGACGGCCGCGTGCCGCTGCACACGCTGCGCGCCGACATCGACTACGGCTTCTTCGAGGCGAGGACGACGACCGGCCGGATCGGCGTCAAATGCTGGATCAACAAGGGCGAAGTGATGCCCGAGGGCTTCCGCTCCGACCTCGCTTCGACCGACGGTGAGCCGCAGGGCCAGCAGCGCGGCGGCCGTCCTGCCGGGACGGCCCGGCGGCGACCGCGGTGGGCGTGGGCCCGGCGGCGATCGCGGACCGGGTGGCGGCCGTGGCGGCGGCGGACGTGGCCCGGGCGGCGGCCGCGGCGGCGACCGTGGCGGTCAGCGCGGCGGCGGAGGTGGTCGCTGATGCTGAGTCCGAAACGGGTCAAGCACCGCAAACAGTTCCGCGGCCGCATGCGCGGCAACACCAAGGGCGGCAGCACCGTCGCCTTCGGCGAGTACGGGCTGAAGTCGCTCGACCGCGGCTGGATCACCAACCGCCAGATCGAGGCCGCCCGCGTCGCGATGACCCGCAAGATCAAACGTGGCGGCAAGGTCTGGATCAACGTCTTCCCGGACAAGCCCTACACGAAGAAGCCCGCCGAGACGCGGATGGGCTCCGGCAAGGGCAACCCCGAGGGCTGGGTCGCCGTGGTCAAGCCCGGCAAGGTGATGTTCGAGCTGGCCGGCGTGCCCGAGGATCTCGCCCGCGACGCGCTGCGCCTGGCGGGCCACAAGCTTCCGGTCAGAGTCAAATTCGTCAAGCGCGAGGGGGTCGAGGACTGATGAAAGCGTCCGAGGCCCATAATCTGAAAGACGACGAGCTGGTGGCGAAGCTGATCGACGCCAAGCAGGAGGCGTTCAACCTGCGCTTCCGCCACGCGACCGGAGAGCTCGAGAACACCGCCCGCCTCGGAATGGCCAAACGCGACATCGCGCGGCTGTTGACGGTGGCACGCGGCCGAGGCATCGATGTAGAGAAAGAGACGAAGCGGATATGAGCGACGACGACGTGAAAAAAGACGAGACGACCGAGGAGACTCCGGTGGAGGACGCGCCGGAGGCTGCCGTCGAGGAGGCCCCTCGCCGCGCTCGAGCGAGGCCCCGCGTCGAGGAGGCGCCTGCCGCCGAGGAGGCCCGCGGCTCGAGGAGGATCGCCGACGACGCTGCCGAGGCGCCCGCCGCGGAGGCCCGCGCCGGCCGCTGCCGCCGCCGAGCCGAACCCGGAGGACGATCTTCCCTGGAAGGAGCGCCGCCGCCTGCAGCGCTCGCGCCGACCGAACGACCCCAAGCCGGCGCTGACGCCCGAGGAGCGCGCCGCGCAGCGTCGCGAGACCCGCAAGTCCAAGGCCGCCGAACGGCGCAAGGAGCGGGCCGCGGAGAAGGCGAAGAAGGGTGCCGCCGGAACCGGCACCCCGGCGGCCGAGCGCGAGGCCAACGCCGCCAAGGTCCGCCAGGGCATCGTCGTCTCCAACAAAGGCGACAAGTCGATCACCGTCCGCATCGACATCGCCCGCCGCCACCCGACTTACGAGAAGATCGTCCGCCGCTCGCGCACGCTGCACGCGCACGACGAGCGCAACGAGGCCGGCGAGGGCGACGTCGTGCGAGTGGTCGAGACCCGCCCCCTTTCCAAGACCAAGCGCTGGCGCCTGGTCGACGTGGTCGAGAAGGCGAGGTAGCGGCCGATGATCCAGCAAGAGTCGAGATTGAAGGTCGCCGACAACTCGGGCGCTCGCGAAATCCTCTGCATCAGGGTCAAAGGTGGCTCGCACCGCCGCTACGCCAGCGTCGGCGACGTGATCACCGCCACGGTCAAATCGGCGAGCCCGCAGGGCGGCGTCCGCAAGGGCGAGGTCGTCCAGGCCGTCGTCGTCCGCACCCGCAAGCCGCTGGGCCGGCCCGACGGCACCTACATCTCCTTCGACGAGAACGCGGCGGTCCTGATCGACCCCGCCAACAACAACCCGCGCGGGACCCGCATCTTCGGTCCGGTGGCGCGCGAACTTCGCGATCGCAACTTCATGAAAATCATCTCGCTCGCGCCCGAGGTCCTCTGATGGCGAAGTCGATGCGAATCCGGACCGACGACCAGGTGGTCGTGATCAGCGGCAAGGACGCCGGCAAGACCGGTCGCGTGGTGCGGACCGATCCCAAACGCCGTCGTGTCTTCGTCGAGGGCCTGAACATCGTCAAGCGCCACGAACGGGCGCGCTCCGGTGGCGACATGAGTCAGAGCCAGCCCGGCGGCATCGTCGAGAAGGAGGGCCCGATCCACGCCTCCAACGTGATGCTGCTCGACCCCAAAGGCAACAAAGGCACCCGGGTCGGCGTGCGCCGCGACGACGGTGGCAAGCGGGTCCGCTACGCGAAGAGCAGTGGGACGGCGATCGACTGATGGAGGCGACCGCGACCCCGACCTCACAGGCGGCCCCGCCGGCCCGTCTGCGCGAGCGCTACGAGCAGGAGATCCTGCCCGAGCTGACCAAGAAATTCGGCTACACGACGCCGATGGAGGCTCCGCGCCTGCTCAAGATCACCCTGAACATGGGCCTCGGCACCGAGAAACAGGACAAAAAATCCTTCGAATCCGCCCAGAACCAGCTGGCGCTGATCGCCGGCCAGCACCCGAACGTGCGCCGCGCCCGCAAGTCGATCGCCTCCTTCAAGCTGCGCGAGGGCATGCCGGTCGGTGTCTCGGTGACGCTGCGCCGCGCCCGGATGTGGGAGTTCCTCGACCGGCTGACCTCGATCGCGGTGCCGCGGATCCGCGACTTCCGCGGCCTCAACCCACGCTCCTTCGACGGCCGCGGCAACTACTCGATGGGCGTCAAAGAGCAGCTGATCTTCCCCGAAATCGACTACGACACGGTTGACGTGGTGCGCGGTCTCGACATCACGATCACGACCTCCGCCAAAACCGACGTCGAAGCATTCGAGCTGCTGCTGGCCCTGGGAATGCCGTTCGCCCAGGAGGGCCGTCCGGGCCAGGCCGCCCGGGAGGAAGCCGAAGCCGAGGCCGAGGAGGAGCAGCGCAAAGAGGAGGCCCGGCTCAAGGCCGAGGTCGAGCAGGCGGCGCTGGAGCAGCTCAAAGAGGAGAACCCCGAGGCCTACGCCAAGCCCGAGGTCGAGGAGGGCGAGGACGCCGCCGAGGGCGGAAATGACGAGGCCGACAGCTCGGCCGACGAGGAGAAGAGTTCAGAGGATGGCTAAGACTTCGCAGAAGGTCCGACAGGGCCGCAAACCAAAGTTCAAATCCCGTGGCTACAACCGCTGTCGCCGCTGTGGGCGCCCGCGTGCCTACTACCGCAAGTTCGGCCTCTGCCGGATCTGCCTGCGCGAGGCCGCGCACGAGGGGTACATCCCCGGAATGACCAAGTCGAGCTGGTAGGACCATGCAGACCGATCCGATAGCCGATTACCTGACCCGCATCCGCAACGCGATCCGCGCCGGGCACGACGAGGTGGAGATCCCCCTCTCGGGCCTGAAGATGGAGATGTCGCGGATCCTCAAGGAGCAGGGCTACATCAACGACTTCCACCGCAAGCCCGCCACGGTCGGCGAGGCGATCAACGTGCGCCTCAAGTACACCGAGGACCGCCGTCCTGTCATCCTCGGGATCGAAAGGGTCTCGCGACCCGGTCGGCGGCGCTACGTCGACCACAAACACGTGCCGCGCGTCTTCGGCGGCACCGGCACCGCAATCGTCAGCACCTCCGTCGGCGTGATGACCGGCCACGAAGCCCGCGCCAAGGGCGTCGGTGGCGAGGTCGTCGCCTACGTCTGGTGATCCCATGAGTCGAATCGGAAGAAAACCAGTCCCCGTTCCCGAGGCCGTCACGGTCGAGATCGCCCCTGGCAACATTGCCGTCAAGGGGCCGAAGGGCGAGCTGAGCCAGGCCTACTCGCAGGACATGTCGGTCGAGCAGGGCGAGGGCGTCGTCACCGTCGCCCGTCCCACCGACCGCGGTCCCCACCGGGCGCTGCACGGCCTTACCCGCAGCCTGATCGCGAACATGGTCGAGGGCGTCACCGACGGCTTCGAGAAGCGGCTTGGAGATCCAGGGCGTCGGCTACCGCGCCGCGCTCAAAGGCAAGAACCTGGAGCTCGCGCTCGGCTACTCGCATCCGGTTTCGATCGAGGCGCCCGAGGGGATCGAGTTCGAGGTCCCGCAGCCGACCGAGATCATCGTCCGCGGCATCGACAAGCAGCTGGTCGGTCAGGTCGCCGCGGACATCCGCAAGCGCCGCAAGCCCGAGCCCTACAAGGGCAAGGGCATCCGCTACAAAGGCGAGCAGGTTCTTCGCAAGGTGGGTAAGCGCGCATGACGGTCACGACCAAGGGCCAGCAGCGCCTGCGCCGCCGCCGCCGGGTTCGCGCCCGGGTCAGCGGCACCGCCGCAGCGTCCCGCGCCTCTCCGTCTTCCGCTCCAACCGCGGGATCTTCGCCCAGCTCATCGACGACACCAAGGGCCACACCGTGGCCGCGGTCAACTGGATCGAGCCGGACCTGCGCAAGACTCACGGCGACCGACCAGGCCAAGAAGGCCGGCGAACTGCTGGCCGAGCGTGCCAAGGCCGCGGGGGTCGAGACCTGCGTCTTCGATCGCGGCGGCTACCAGTACCACGGCCGCGTCAAGGCCCTGGCCGACGGAGCGCGCGAGGGAGGGTTGGCCTTCTAGTTCCGCTACGGTGGGCCGCTGCTTATGAAGGGAATGGATACCAAGAACGTCGAGACGGTCAGCCCGCGTGGGCTCGACCTCCAGGAGCGCGTGATCGAGATCAACCGCGTCGCCAAGGTGGTCAAGGGCGGCCGTCGCTTCTCGTTCACGGCGCTGGTCGCCGTCGGCGACGAGGAGGGCGTGGTCGGGATCGGCTACGGCAAGGCCCGAGAGGTCCCGCTGGCGATCCAGAAGGGCGTCGAGGACGCCCGCAAGAACTTGATTCGCGTGCCCAAATACGGGCAGACGATCACCCACCGGATCATCGGTCGCTTCGGCGCCGGGCACGTCGTCCTGCGCCCGGCCAGCCCCGGTACCGGCGTCATCGCCGGTGGCGGCGTCCGCGCCGTGCTCGAGCTTGGCGGCGTCCGCGACGTCCTCACCAAGTCGATCGGCACCCAGAACCCGATCAACCTCGTCAAGGCGACGATGGACGGTCTGGTCCGGCTGCGCCGGCCGGAGGAGGTCGCCGAGCTGCGGGGGCTGACCGTCAGGCAGGTGCTTGGGCTCGATGACATGAGCGCGACCAACGGAGAGCATCTGGCGGCTGACGCTCCGGCAGCGGACGCCACTGCATCGGAGGCGCCTGCGGGCGGGGGCGAGGCCTCCGTTCTCGGCACCTCCGATCCAGCGCCGTCCGCTGAGGAGCCTGCCGCGCCAGACGATGCTCCGGCCGCCGAAGTGGCTGCTGAGCCTGAGGCTCCTGCCGCTGAGGAGATCTGCTCCTTCGGCAGGTGCCGGAGGATGCGCCGGCCGCCGAGGAGGCGAAGTCGTGAGCGGGGTCAAGATCGAGCAGGTTCGGTCCGCCAACGGGACCGATCCGAAGCAGAAAGCGACTTTGAAGGCGCTCGGGCTGGGGCGGATCGGCAAAGCCGTCGAGCGCAAGGACTCGCCGCAGCTGCAGGGTCAGCTGCGGGTCGTCTCGCACCTGGTCGAGGTCAAGTCCTGATGGCCGATACGCCCCGCTCCGAGGAGATCGGTCTCCACAACCTGAAGCCGAAGCCCGGCTCGCGCCGGCCGCGCAAGCGGCTCGGTCGCGGCGAGGGCAGCGGACTCGGCAAGACCTCGGGCCGCGGCCACAAGGGCGCCGGCTCGCGCGCCGGCGCCAAGCAGAAGGCCGGCTACGAGGGCGGTCAGAACCCGATTCACATGCGGATGCGAAAGCTGCGCGGCCCGCACATGAAGAAGTCGATGCCGTTCGAGAACTTCCGCACCAAGACCCAGCCGATCAACCTCTCCGACCTCGAGGAGCGCTTCGACGCCGGCGCCGAAGTCACCCCGGCGTCGCTGAAGGAGAAGGGCCTGGCCAAGCGCTCGCATCCGGTCAAGATCCTCGCCCGCGGCGAGATCAAGAAGAAGCTGGACGTCCACGCGCACGCATTCAGTGCCGCCGCCAAAGAGAAGATCGAGGCGGCCGGCGGTTCCTGTCACACTCTGGAGCCGTAATGCTCAGGACTATTGCCAACGCTTTCAGCGTTGCCGACATTCGCAAGAAACTCGCCTTCACCGCGGCGATGCTGGCGCTGTACCGGCTCGGCGCCTACATCCCGGCGCCGGGGGTCGACGTCGCGGCCGTCAAGGAAATCCAGAACAACTTCGGCGGCTCCAACATCCTCGGCTTCCTCAACCTCTTCTCGGGCGGCAGCCTCTCGCGATTGAGCCTCTTCGCGCTGGGGATCATGCCCTACATCACGGCCTCGATCATCCTGCAGCTGCTGACCGTCGTCGTGCCCTCGCTCGAGCGCCTGCAGAAAGAGGGAGAGGTCGGCCAGCAGAAGATCACCCAGTACACGCGCTACCTCACCGTCGGCCTCGCCTTCGGCCAGTCGCTCGGCTACGTCTTCCTCTTCCGCTCCTTCGGCAACGAAGCCGGCACCAGCGTCGTCGGCAACCTCACCTTCGGCAAGCTGTTCCTGATCGTGATCTGCCTGACCGCCGGCTGCACCCTCCTGATGTGGCTGGGCGAGCTGATCACCCAGCGCGGGATCGGCAACGGGATCTCGCTGATGATCTTCGCCTCGATCGCCTCTTCGATTCCCGAACGGGATCACGAAGTGGTGGAACAGCCCGGATCAGGTCTTCGTCGTGATGATGCCCTTCATCGCCCTGGCGGTGATCGTCGCGATCGTCTTCGTCCAGGAGGGTCAGCGCCGGATCCCGGTCCAGTACGCCAAACGCGTGGTCGGTCGCAAAATGACCTCGGGCGGCTCGACCTACCTGCCGCTGCGGGTCAACATGGCCGGCGTCATCCCGGTCATCTTCGCCGCCTCGATCATGGCCTTCCCGCCGACCATCGGCCAGCTCCTCAACACCCCCGCCGCGCTCGACTTCGCCGCCTTCTTCAGCCCCAACAGCTGGCCCTACGTGCTGGGCGAGGTCTTCTTCATCATCGTCTTCACCTACTTCTACACCGCCGTCACCTTCAACCCGGTCGACCAGGCCGACAACCTGAAGAAATACGGCGGCTTCATCCCCGGCGTCCGGCCCGGCCGGCCGACGGCGGAGTACCTGGACCGCATTCTCTCCCGCCTGACCTTCCCCGGCGCGCTCTATCTGGGCGCGGTGGCGGCGTTGCCGACGATCCTGATCAGCCAGACGTCGGCCAACTTCTATTTCGGCGGCACCTCCATCCTGATCATCATCGGCGTCGCGCTCGACACGGTGAAGCAACTGGAGGCGCAGCTGATGATGAGGAACTACGAGGGCTTCCTCAAATAGGCTCTAGGCGATGCCAGAGCTGAACTTAGTCCTGCTCGGCCCTCCGGGGTCCGGGAAGGGCACCCAGGGCGAGCGGTTGAACGAAGACCTGCGCCTGCCCTACTACGCGACCGGGGACATCCTCCGCGCCGCCGTCCGCGACGAGACCGAGCTCGGCCGCACCGCGAAGGAGTTCATGGACGCCGGCGACCTCGTTCCCGACGAGGTGATCGTCGGCGTGATCGCCGAGCGGATCGATTCGGCCGAGGCGCTCGACGGCTTCATCCTCGACGGCTTTCCCCGCACGACACCGCAGGCGGAGGCGCTCGACGCCAAGCTCAAAGAGCTGGGGCGCGGCGGTGACCGCGGTGGTGCTGATCGACGTCGGCGACGACGAGGTGGTCCGCCGGCTCGGAGGCCGCCGCACCTGCGCCGAGAACGGCCACGTCTTCCACGTCGACTTCAACCCGCCCAAGCAGGAGGGGGTCTGCGACATCGACGGCTCGGAGCTGATCGTCCGCGACGACGACAAGCCCGATGTGATTCGCAAGCGCCTCGACACCTACCACGCCAAGACCGAGCCGCTGGTCGACTACTACGACCAGCGCAGCGTGCTGCGCCGGATCGCCGGCGAGTCGCCTCCCGACGAGGTCGCCGAGGAGATCCGCCGGACCCTGGCGACGATGCGCTTGGAGCAGGACGAGGCGGTCTAACTTGTACCGGATGATCATCCGCAAGACGCCCGAGCAGATCGACCAGATGGCGGTCGCCGGGGAGATCCTCGTCCGCTGCATGAAGATGCTCGAGTCGAAGGCCCGGGCCGGGATCACCACCGAGGAACTCGACGCCGCGGCGGAGAAATTCATCCGCTCCCAGGACGCCGTCCCCTCCTTCAAGGGCTACCGCGGCTTCCCGGGCTCGATCTGCGCCTCGCCGAACTCGATGGTCGTCCACGGCATCCCCGGCTCCTACGAGTGCAAGCGCGGCGACATTCTCTCGATCGACATCGGCGTGACCAAGGACGGCTGGGTGGCCGACGCGGCGATGACCTTCCCGATCGGCCCGGTCGACCCCCGAGGCGCGCCGGTTGCTCGACGTGACCAAAGCCTCCCTCTTCGCCGGGATCGAGCAGATGCACCCCGGCAACCACCTCGGTGACGTCTCGGCGGCGATCCAGCGCTCGGTCGAGAACGAGGGTCTCTCGATCATCCGCACCCTGGTCGGCCACGGCGTCGGCCGCGAGATGCACGAGGAGCCGCAGGTTCCCAACTTCGGCGAGCCCGGCAAGGGCCCGGAGCTGGAGGAGGGGATGGTGCTGGCGATCGAGCCGATGGTCAACGCCGGCGGACCGCTGGTGCGGATGGGCGACGACGGCTGGTCCGTCTACTCCGAGGACGGGTCGCTGGCCGCGCACTTCGAGTTCACCGTCGCGGTCACGCCCGATGGGCCGCGGGTGCTCACCCCCTGGCACGAAGGGGACTGACCTTCGGATTCATGGGTGGGGTTTGGCGGGGAGGGGTTGGGTAGACCTCACCTGCGCGAACAGCGGGGAGGCTTGGCGAGGTCTACCCAACCCCTCCTCACGAAAGCTCCACCCCGGCTTCCAAGGTGAGCAGCTTCCGAGAAGCGGAAAAGCTTCCGAGGGACGGGACCTTTCCGGTGAGCTTGCAGAGGGACGGAAGCTTTCTCCGAGCACGATTGCTGCTCCCCGCCCCGGGTCGCCAGTGACGACCGCGCCCGACCGAATCGGTGACGCCGGATCGGTTGGAGGGTCGCGTGCGACTCGCCAAGCCTCCCCGCTGTTCGCGCAGGCGAGTCCCACCCGACCCTCCCCACCCTTCCGCGTCAACCGAATCGGCCAGACAGGCGATCAGTTAGTGTCTGCCGTGCGGTGGGGGCGCCGCAACGGGTAAAGGAGAGGTTTTGCAAAGTCGAGTCTGCACGCGCGTCGCGCTGCCCCTGGTTCTGGCGATCCTCGCGGTCGCCGCCTTCTGCCAGGCGGCGACGGCTGCCACTCCGGCCCCTTACGGCACCAACGACGCCGGTGGCTTCCGCAACGTCCTGCCCCCGGGCGAGAACGGGCTCGACAACCTCCAGCAGCTGTTCGAATTTCGCGGTCCGCTGGCAGACGCTGCCGCCGCACTTCGCCGACCAGCAGCCGCTGTACGAAAACCTCCTCTACGGCGCGCCGACGCTGACCGAAGCGCAGATTCCCGACTACTTCAAGGACGCCACCTTCGGCGTCCCGGCCGGACAGGTCGAATCGACGATCGAACCGAAACCGGGGGTGACGATCGAGCGCGACTCCGCCTACGGCGTGCCGCACATCTACGGCGACACCCGCGCCGACACGATGTTCGGCGCCGGCTACGCGGGCGCCGCCGACCGGCTCTTCCTGATGGACGTGCTGCGCCACACCGGCCGCGCCGAACTCTCCTCCTTCCTCGGCGGCAGCAACGCCGAAACCGACGCCAGCCAGTGGGCGCTTCGCGCCCTACACCGAAGCCGATCTCGAAGAGCAGCTCGCAGCAGGCCCCGCTGGAATACGGCAAAGCCGGTCAGCAGGCGGTCGAAGACGTCGGCAGCTACGTCGAAGGGATCAACGCCTACATCGCCGCGGCGAACGTCAACCCGGCCTTGAAGCCGGGGGAGTACTCGCTGCTGGGGAAGCCGATGGAACCGTGGAAACCGACCGACGTGGTCGCGATCGCCTCGCTGATCGGCGCGATCTTCGGCAAGGGCGGCGGCAACGAGCTCGGGCTCGGCGCAGACGATGCAGGCCTTCGAAGCGCGTTACGGCCGCGCGGCGGGTCGCAAGGCCTGGCTCGGCTTCCGCTCCAAGAACGATCCCGAGGCGCCGACGACGATCTCCCGCCGGTTCCCCTACGAGACCCGCAGCGCCTTCGCCAAGCGCGGCCTGGCGCTGCCCGATC
This sequence comes from uncultured Solirubrobacterales bacterium, assembly GCA_963739875.1. GTDB lineage: Bacteria > Actinomycetota > Thermoleophilia > Solirubrobacterales > 70-9 > VAYN01. The sequence goes on along the minus strand of CAVUCD010000008.1, from coordinate 224,329 downwards.
CCGGCTCGGTACGCGAGGCGCCGACCGCTTCGGCGAGCGCCTCCAGGGCCGACCGGGCGGCGGCGGTTCGCGCCGGCGCCAGCTCGCTCGGCCGCGCGATCGAGCAAGCGCTGCGCGGAACCGCCCACTCCTCGAACTGGGAGCTGGTCTCGGCGAAGCACTCCGCGACCGGCCACCCGATCGCGGTGATGGGGCCGCAGGTCGGCTACTACATCCCGCAGATCCTGATGGAAGAGGACCTGCACGGGCCCGGCATCGACGCCCGCGGCGCCTCCTTCGCGGGGGTCAACCTGGTCGTCGAGCTCGGCCACGGACGCGACTACGCCTGGAGCGCGACCAGCGCCGACTCCGACAACGTCGACACCTTCGCCGAGGTCCTCTGCCGCGACAAGTTCCACTACCTCTACCGGGGCAAGTGCATGCCGATGGAAAAACTGGTCCGGATCGACAGCTGGACGCCCAACGCGATCGACGAAACCGCGGCCGGCTCGCAGACGCTCACCGCCTACCGCACCGTGCACGGGATCGTCTTCGCCCGCGGCAAGGTCCACGGCAAGAAGGTCGCCTTCGTGCACCAGCGCAGCACCTACTTCCACGAGGCCGATTCGATCATCGGCTTCTCGCAGCTGAACGAACCGGAATTCATGCGCAACGCCGCCCAGTTCAAGAAGGCGGTCTCGCACATCAACTTCGTCTTCAACTGGGCCTACGTCGACTCCAAGCACATCGCCTACGCGATGTCCGGGGCGATGCCGCAGCGGGCGAAGGGGACCTCACCGGACTTCCCGATCCTCGGCACCGGCCAGTACGACTGGAAGGGCTTCGATCCCAAGACCCACACCGCCGACTGGCTGCCCTTCTCCAAGCACCCGCAGGCGGTCGATCCGGACTTCATGGTCTCCTGGAACAACAAGCAGGCGCCGGGCTGGGCGGCGGCGGACAACAACTACGGCTACGGGCCGATCTTCCGCTCGCAGATGATCTCCGACAAGGTGCGGGCGGCGACCAAGGGCAATCGCAAGATGACGATCACCCAGCTGATCCAGGCGATGGAGGAACCGGCGACCCAGGACCTGCCCGCCTACCGGCTGCTGCCGACGATCTTCAAGGCGATCGGCAAGCCCAAGCAGGCCTCCCTGCGCCAGGCGCTCGCCGAGCTGCGGACCTGGCAGCAAGGCCGGCGCCCATCGTCGCGACCTCAATCGCGACGGGGTCGACGAAGAAACTCCGGCGATCGAGCTGATGGACGCCTGGTGGCCGAAGCTGGTCAGCGCCGAGTTCGAACCCTCGCTGGGCAGCAAGGCCTACGGGGCGCTCCAGGGCATGATCGGGATCGGCTCCTACACGGGCGGATCGCCGACGGAACCGGATTTCGAGGACGGCTGGTGGGGCTATGTCTCCAAGGACCTCCGCGACCTCTTCGGTCCGACCCCGAAGGGCGCCTACAGCCAGGTCTACTGCGGCAAAGGCTCGAAAGCGCGCTGCCGGGTGGCCCTTCAGAAGAGCCTCGGCGCCGCCCTCAAGGTGACGCCGGCGGAACTGTATGGAGGCGGCGACGGGACCTGCGCGGCCAACCCGCAGCCATCCTGCTTCGACGCCAATCGGCCCAACGTGACCTCCGGCGTCAACCTGGGCGCCTTCCCGTACCAGAACCGGCCGACCTTCCAGCAGGTGGTGACCCTGACCCAGCGGCTCGGGCGCTGAGAGCTTCCGCGGGGATCGCGGGGCGCCCGGCAGGGTTGTGAAACGGTGCACGAAGTTGGTTCAAAGCCTGCCCGAAAGGGTGGCATTCTGTGCGGGGTGACTTGGGAGCATCGACCGATGGAAGAAGAGCGGATCAGCCGGAGGTTCGGCGAACGACTCGAGCGCAGCCAGGCAGAGATCACGGCAAGGCTGGCGAAGATCGACGCGCACTGGCGGGCCGGCGAGGAGGCGCGACGCCATGAGTGGGAGGAGCTGGAGGGACGCTTGATGACTGCCGAGGAGAAGCGCCAGCATTTCGACGACGGCCTCTTCCGCAAGATGGCGGTGATGACGGAGGAGTACATCAAGATCATGCGTGAGGGCGGCGAGACGCTGCAGCTGGAGATCGCCGAACAGAGGGCTCAGATCCGGGCCAACACCGAAGCCGTGCTGAAGGCGCTGGACCGCCTGCCACCGGGTTCGGGCTGAGTCGTCAGAATCCCCGCCATGGATCAGGAGACCTTTTCGGCGGTTGACGAGTTCGTGGCGGCGACCCTGGTCCCGCACGACGAGGCGTTGGACGGCGCGCTGGAGGCGGCGCAGGCCGCGGGGCTCCCGGCGATCCAGGTTTCGCCGCCCCAGGGCAAGCTGCTGCAGCTGCTGGCGCGGCTGCAGGGGGCGCGGACGGTGTTGGAGTTCGGCACCCTCGGTGGCTACAGCACGATCCTGCTGGCGCGGGCGCTGCCGCCGGGCGGTCGCCTGATCACCCTCGAGGCAAATCCCGACTACGCCGAGGTGGCGAGCGCGAGCATCGAGAGGGCGGGCGTGGGGGAGGTCGTCGAGGTGCGCGTCGGGGCGGCGCTGGAGACCCTGCCGCTGCTGGAGCGAGGAGGGCGTCGGCCCCTTCGACCTCGTCTTCATCGACGCCGACAAGGTCAACACCCCCAACTACTTCACCTGGGCCCTCGACCACTCCCGGCCCGGCAGCCTGATCATCGCCGACAACGTCGTCCGCGACGGCAGCCTCGCCGAAGCCGACAGCGACGACGACGCGACCAGGGCCCAGCGCCACCTGCACGAGATGCTCGCCGACGAGCCGCGGGTCAGCGCCACGACGATCCAGACGGTGGGGGTCAAGGGCTACGACGGCTTCACGATCGCGCTGGTCCTCGACCGGTAACAGCGGCCCTGGCTCTACCCGACGCCCAACGCCGCCCCCCTGCTATCTTTCCCGGTCGGCCAACAGTGGGCCGGTGATTGCGCCTGCCGTCCGACTCATGGGGCGTGCGGGAATCCTGTATTCGATACGAGATCCGGAGCAATGAAGGTTCGAGCTTCCGTCAAGCCGATGTGCGAGAAGTGCAAGGTAATCCGCCGAAATGGCGCGGTCTTGGTGATCTGCCAGAACCCGCGACATAAGCAGCGGCAGGGATAGCCCATGGCACGAATCGCAGGGGTCAACATCCCGGTCAACAAACGCATCGAGATCGGTCTCACCTACATCTTCGGCATCGGTCACCCGACCGCGCTGAAGATCCTCGAGGAGACGAAAATCGATCCCGGGACGGCCGCCAAGGACCTGACCGAGGACGAGGTCATCCGGCTTCGCGACGCGGTCGACAACCGCGAGGTCGAGGGAGACCTCCGGCGCGATCGCTCCCAGAACGTCAAACGCCTGATGGAGATCGGCTCCTACCGCGGCCTGCGCCACCGCCGCGGTCTGCCGGTTCGAGGTCAGCGCACGAAGACCAACGCTCGCGGTCGCAAGGGCCCGCGCCGGCTGAGCATCGCCGGCAAGCGCAAAGTCAGGTAGGCGAGAGAGATGGCCGAGAAAAAACCCGCCAAAGGGCGCGCCCGTCGTCGCGTCAAAAAGAACATCACCTACGGGCAGGCGCACATCAAGACTTCCTTCAACAACACGATCGTCACCCTGACCGACACCGACGGCAACGTGATCGCCTGGGAGTCGGCCGGTTCGGCCGGGTTCAAAGGCTCGCGCAAGTCGACTCCGTTCGCCGCGCAGGTGACCGCCGACGCCGCCGCCAAGAAGGGCATGGAACACGGCCTGGAGCGGGTCGAGGTCTTCGCCAAGGGCGCCGGTTCCGGCCGCGAGACGGCGATTCGCTCGCTGCAGGCCGCCGGCCTCGACGTGACCACGGTCAAGGACGTCTCCCCGCAGGCCCACAACGGCTGCCGGCCGAAGAAGCGGAGGCGCGTCTAGATGGCACGCGACACCGGCCCCCAGTGCAAGCAGTGCCGCCGCGAGGGCCAGAAGCTCTTTCTCAAGGGTGAGCGCTGCTTCACCGACAAGTGCGGCGTCGAGCGTCGCTCCTACCCGCCCGGCGAGCACGGTCGCGGCCGTCTGCGCCAGTCCGAGTACCGGGTGCAGCTGCGCGAGAAGCAGAAGACCCGCCGCTACTACCAGGTGCTGGAGAAACAGTTCCGCGCCTACTACGACAAGGCTTCGCGCCAGGACGGCGTCACCGGCGAGAACCTGCTGCGCCTGCTCGAGTCGCGGTTCGACAACGTTCTCGTCCGGCTCGGCTTCGCCGCTTCGCGCCGCCAGGCCCGCCAGCTGATCACCCACGGCCACTGGATGGTCAACGGCCGCCGCGTCGACATTCCTTCCTACCAAGTACGTCCCGAGGACATCATCTCGGTCAAGTCCAGCTCTTCCGCAGCCGACACGATTCGGCGGGCGACGGAACTCGTCTCGACGGTTCCCGCCTGGCTGCAGGCAGATCACGATGCCCTCACCGCCAAGGTCCTGCGCCTCCCAGAGCGCTCTGAGATCTCGGCGCCGGTTCAGGAGCAGCTGATCGTCGAGCTGTACTCCAAGTAGCCCGGAACCCGAAATTCTGAACACGCATACGCAAGGAACTCATGACCACTGATTTCCAGGTCCCCCGCATCATCTCCGAGAAAGTCGACGACCGTCGCGGCACCTTCACGATCGAGCCGCTCGACAAGGGCTTCGGCTACACCTTCGGCAACAGCCTGCGCCGCGTCCTGCTCTCCTCGCTGGGCGGCGCCGCGATCACCAGCGTCCGCATCGAGGGCGTCGCGCACGAGTTCTCGACCGTTCCCGGCGTCAAGGAGGACGTCACCGACATCGTCCTCAACCTCAAGGACCTCGTCGTCCGCATGCACACCGACGCCGACGAGGTCGAGGCTCCGCTGGTCGCCACCGGCCCCGGTGAGGTCAGGGCGAAGGACATCGACCTTCCGTCCGGGGTCGAGATCCTCAACCCCGAGGCTCCGATCGCGACGCTGGAGAAGAAAACCAAGCTCGAGGTCTACCTGACGATCGGCCGTGGCCGCGGCTACTCGCCGGCGGAAGAGAACAAGTCCGACGAGCAGCCGATCGGCGTGATCCCGATCGACTCGATCTTCTCGCCGATCCGCCGCGCCTCCTACGACGTCGCCGCCGCCCGCGTCGGGCAGCGGACCGACTTCGACAAACTCACCCTCGACCTCGAGACCGACGGCTCGATCGAGCCCGCGGCGGCGCTGCGCGAGGCCTCGGAGATCCTGATCAAGAGCCTGGCGATCTTCACCGACGCCGAGCGGGTCGAGGAACTGACCGCGCGTGAACCGATCCCGGCGCTCTCGACCGATTCGCTTTCGTCCTCGGTCAACGACGGAGTCGCCAGCACCAACGGCCTCGACGAGATCCTGATCGAGGAGCTCGAACTCGGCGTCCGCTCCTACAACTGCCTCAAGCGCGCCGGTGTCCAGACCGTCGGCGACCTGGTCCGCAAGTCCCGCGCGGAACTGAACGCGATCCCCAACTTCGGCCAGAAGTCGATCGAGGAAGTGATCGAGACCCTGCACGCCCGCGGCCTCGATCTCCAGCAGGACTAGGCAGCGACGAGAGCGGAGCGGAGACCACTGTGCGCCATAGCAAGAAGCGGAACAAGCTCAGTCGTACCGCTGCGCATCGTGAGTCGCTGCTCTCGAACCTCTCGCGGCAGCTGATCGAGCACGAGCGCATCCAGACCAGCCAGGCCAAGGCCAAGGCGGTCAAGCCCGAGGTCGAGAAGCTGATCACGCTGGCCAAGCGCGGCGACCTGCACGCCCGGCGCCAGGCGCTGGCGACGCTCCACAACGACAAGTTCATCGTCCACAAGCTGTTCGACGAGGTGGCGCCGCGCTACGCGACTCGCCCCGGCGGCTACACCCGCATCGTCAAGCTCGGCCCGCGCCGCTCGGATAGCACCGAAATGGTGTACCTAGAGCTGGTTTAGTACCAGCTCCAGGTACGACTCATTCCGTCACGTCCTCCGCTTCGCGTCCGGGCGTGACGGGCGAGGCACGGCAGGCGACGGATGTCCAGCTATCGACTCGATATCGAATACGACGGCTCCGGCTTCTCCGGCTGGGCCAGGCAGCCGGGCGCGCGGACGGTCCAGTCCGAGCTGGAGGCGGCGCTGGAGACCGTCCTGCGTGAGCCGGTCGCGCTGACCGTCGCCGGGCGCACCGACGCCGGCGTGCACGCCCGTGGGCAGGTGGCGAGCTTCAGCTGCGATTCGGAGGTGCCGGGCGACCTGGTGCGGCGCCTGAACGGGATCTGCGACCACGACGTCGCCGTGGTCGCCGCCGCCCCCGCCGCCGACGGCTTCGACGCCCGCGGCGACGCGATCTCGCGCAGCTACCGCTACCGGCTGCTGACCCGGCGCCCGGCGAGCCCGTTCGAGCGGGGCCGCGCCCTCTGGTGGCCGCACCGCGTCGATCGCGCCGGCCTCGATGCCTGCGCGGCGGTGCTGCCCGGCCGCCACGACTTCACCGCCTTCACCCCGACCCAGACCGACCACGTCCACTTCGAGCGCACCGTTTTCGCCGCCGCCTGGGAGCGAGGAGGCGGGCGACGTCCTCGCCTTCGGGATCACCGCCGACGCCTTCATGCGCAGCATGGTCAGGGTCCTGGTCGGGACGATGCTCGAGGTCTCCTCGCGCCGGCGCAGCGTCGAGAGCTTCGCGGCGCTGCTCGCCGGGGCGCCGCGGGCGGAGGCGGGGGAAACCGCGCCGCCGCACGGCTTATACCTGGAGTCGGTCGCCTACCCCTAGGGCGCTGTCTGGCGAGCTGATCCCCGAACTAGAATCGACCGCGTGCGCATCCTCCTGACCAACGACGACGGCATCACCGCGCCCGGGCTGCAGGCGACCCGCCGCGCCCTGCGCGAGCTCGACGACGTCGATCGTCGACGTGATCGCGCCCGACAGCAACCGCAGCGCCACCGCCCGCAGCATCACCACCCGCTCGCCGCTGAGCGTCGAGGAGGTCGAGTTCGGCGACGGGCACAGCGGCTTCGCCACCGACGGGACCCCGGTCGACTGCGTCCGCTTCGCCGAGCTGGGCCTGCTCGGCGGTCGTCCCGACCTGATCGTCTCCGGGATCAACCACGGCGCCAACCTCGGCGACGACATCACCTACTCCGGCACCGTCGCCGCGGCCCTCGAGGGGATCATCCTCGGCATCCCGGCGATCGCGCTCTCCCAGCAGTCCTCCGGCGGCGGCATGGGCTACGTCAGCGGCCGCTTCGACTTCGGCGTCGCCGCGGCGTTCACCGCGCAGCTGGTCGAGCCGGCTGGCGAGCGAGTCGATGCCGGAGGCGACCCTGATCAACGTCAACTGCCCCGCCGGCGAGCCGACCGGGATCGAGGTGACGCGGCTCGGCAAACGCATCTACAACGACAAGTTGAACCTGCTCGAGGAGTCCGAGGAGGGGCGCCGCCGCTACGAGATCTACGGCTGGAAGCCGGGCTACGAGGAGATCGACGGAACCGACCTCTACGCGGTCGCGCAGGGGAAGATCTCGGTCACCCCGATCCACTTCGACCTCACCGACCACGGCGGCCTGGAGCGGCTGCGCGGCTGGGGCTTCGAGGAGATGCTGGCGGCGAGCGCACCCTGGGCGCGGAGTGAATTGCGTGAGCGAGTCGGCCGAGCAGCGGGCGGCGGAGCTGCGCGAGCAGCTGGACCGTCACAACCGCCTCTACTACGTCCTCGACGAACCCGAGGTCGGCGACGACGTCTACGACGAGCTGCTCAACGAGCTGCGGCGAGCTGGAGGCGGAGAACCCGGAGCTGCGGACGCCGGACTCGCCGACCCAGAGGGTCGGGGCGCCGCCGCTGGGCCGCTTCGAGCCGGTCGAGCACCACGAGGCGATGCTCTCGCTCGGCAACGCCCGCAACGAGGAGGAGCTGCGGGCCTGGGAGACCCGCCTGGCGAACTACCTGAAGCGCCTCGACATCACCGCCTCGGAGTTCAGCTACACGACCGAGCCGAAGATCGACGGCCTGGCGATCACGCTCACCTACGAGGACGGGGTGCTGGTCCGCGGCGCCACCCGCGGCGACGGGCGGGTCGGGGAGGACGTGACCCAGAACCTGCGCACGATCGGGTCGGTGCCGCTGCGGATCGAGCAGGCGCCGGAGCTGATCGAAGTCCGCGGCGAGGCCTACCTGCCGATCGCCGCCTTCAAAGCGCTGAACGAGCGCCGCGCCGCGGCCGAGGAACCGACCTTCGCCAACCCGCGCAACTCGGCCGCCGGCTCGATCCGCCAGCTCGACCCGGCGCTGGCGGCCGAACGGCCGCTCTCGACCTGGATCTACGGGATCGGCGCCGTCCGCGGGCTCGACCTCGCCACCCACATGGACGAGATCGAATGGCTCGGCGACCGCGGCTTCAAGGTCAACCCCGACACCGACCACCACCGCGGCGTCGAGGGCGTGGTCAAGCGCTGCCACTGGTGGGAGGAGCGGCGCGAGACCCTCGACTACGAGATCGACGGCGTCGTCGTCAAGGTCGACGAGAAGGCGCTGTGGCGGGAGCTGGGCGTCGTCGGCCGCGAGCCGCGCTGGGCGATCGCCTGGAAGTTCCCGCCGACGACGGCGACGACGAAGATGACCAGGGTTGTCTGGAACGTCGGGCGGACCGGGCACCTGGTCCCCTTCGCGATGCTGGAGCCGGTCCACGTCGGCGGCGTCACGGTCAGCACCGCGACGCTCCACAACGAGGAGGACCTGGCGCGCAAGGACGTGCGCGTCGGCGACGAGGTGGTGGTGATGCGCGCCGGCGACGTGATTCCTCAGGTCGTCTCACCGAAGCTGCCGCGCAAGAACAAGAGCGCTCGCAAACCGAAGGCGCCGCAGAAATGCCCCATCTGCGAGACGCCGACGGTGAAGCCCGAGGGCGCCGTCTTCACGATCTGCCCTAACCGCTCGGGCTGCCCCGGCCAGTCCTTCCAGCACGTCAAGCACTTCGTCAGCAAGGGGGCGATGGACATCGACGGGCTGGGCGAGAAGCAGGCGCTGCGCTTCCTCGAGGAAGGCCTGATCGCCGACGTCGCCGACATCTACGACCTCACCGAGGAGCGCCTGGTCGGACTCGACCGCTTCGCCGAGACCTCGGCCCGCAACCTGATCGCGGCGATCGCCGGCTCGCGCCGGCGGCCCTTCAAGCGGGTTCTCTACGCGCTCGGCCTGCCGGGAGTCGGCTACGTCACCGCCGAGGCGCTGGCCGACCACTTCGGCTCGATCGACGCTCTGCACGAGGCCGACCCCGAGCAGATCGAGGAGGTCGAGGGCGTCGGCCCGATCATGGCCGTTCAGATCGCCGAGTCGCTGGCCGACGAGCCCACCTGGGCCCTGGTCGAGAAGCTGAAGGAGAAGGGACTGCGGCTGGAGGCGGATGAGTCGGAACGGCGCGTCAGCGGCGGCCCGCTGGAAGGCAAGACCGTCGTCCTCACCGGCACCCTGCCGGAGCTGACCAGGGAGGAGGCGGCCGCACTGGTCAAGGGCGCGGGCGGCAAGGTCGTGAACTCGGTCTCGAAGAAAACCGACTACGTCGTCGCCGGCGAGAGCCCCGGCTCGAAGCTGGCCAAGGCGGAGAAGCTCGGGACCGAGGTGCTGGATGAAGCGGGGTTGCTCGAGCTGCTCGGGGGCTGAGCAGGGTTGGAGGGTCCGGTGCCCCTCCTCACTTGCCTGACTGGCTGGATCGCCGAGGGCCGTCCGAGGATGGCTCTCGGCCAGCGGCACAAAACGTTCGGAGGGGCACCGGACCCTCCAACCGTCCTCATCTCTCGATCGAGACTGCGCGGAAAGCTTCCGTCCCTCGGAAGCTTGTCCGCCGACGGAAGCTGCCGACCTTGGAAGCTTGGGATGAGTCCTCGTGGGGAGGGGTTGGGTGTCCCTCCGAACGTTTTGCGCCGCTGGCCGGGAAACCTCCTCGGACGGCTCTAGGCGATCCAGCCAGTCAGGCGAGTGAGGAGGGGCACCCAACCCCTCCCCACAAGGCCTCTTCCCTGCGCCCTCAGTACGAGGCGACTACGCCGGCGATCCGGTCCTGGTCGAGGTGCGCGAGTTCGAGGTTGCCGACGCCGCCCATCAGGATCGAGAAGACCATCACCCGGCCGCTGGCGTTGAAGCAGTAGCCGGAGAGGTTGCTGACCCCGGTCAGGGTGCCGGTCTTGGTCCGGCAGCGACCGTAGGCGGCGGTGCCGCGCATGCGGCCGTCGACGGTGCCTTCCTTGCCGGCGACCGCGAGGTCTTCGATGAATTCTTCGCCGACCGGTTCGTTGCGCATCGACAGCAGCAGGTCGGCGACCTGCCGCGGCGAGGCGCGGCCGCTGCGAGTCAGGCCGGAGCCGTCGACGGCGTGGACGCCGGAGCCGTGGGCGTGGGCGAAGGCGCTGACCACGGCGGCTCCGGCCGCGGTGGTGCCGCCGCTGCCGAGCTTGGCGCCGATCAGCTTGATCAGCATCTCGGCGAAGAAGTTGTAGGAGTAGACGTCGGTGAAGTTGACGATCTGGGTCAGGGTGGGGGAGCGGACGACCGCGATCGCCTTGGCGCCGGCTGGCGTCGCCGAGAGCGCCACCTGGGTCGGCACGTTGACGCCCGCGGTGCGCAGCGCCCGTGCCAGCTTCGACGCCGCCAGCTTGGCGGGATCGGAGGAGAAGCCGCTGCTGGCGGTGGCGCCGGCGAAGCCGGAGTTGAAGTCGAGCCCGGAGAGCGGGCCGATTTCGGGGCTGGTCGCGTAACCGGAGTCGGCGACGCCGCGGAGGCGGTCGAAGATCGTGTCGTCGGCGTAGAGGCGGCCGGTGATCGAGGTGATTCCCGCGGCGCGGACCTGCGGCGCCAGTTCGAAGAGGTCGGTGCCGACGCCGCTGAGGTAGCTGTCGTAGAAGTTCGGCGTCCCCAGCGCCGGATCGCCGCCGCCCTTGAGGTAGAGGCTGCCGTGGAGGACCCCGTCGGCGTCGACGGTGCCGTCGCTGAAGACCCTGGTCGGGATCCGCGTCTTCGGCCCGAGCTCCGAGAGCGCGGTCGAGGTCGTGAACAGCTTCATGTTCGAGGCCAGCGGTCGCTGCGTCCCGGCGGCGCTGCTGCAGACGGTTTGGCCGCTTTCCGCGTCGACGACGACCAACCCCGCCGTCGACCCGCTCCCCTGCTGCAGCCACGACTTCATCTGATTGCAAGCCTGGCTCCCCTGGGCGCTTCCCACGGCCAGCAGAAGCACGCCCGCGCAAACAGCGCAGAGCAATATCCCGGCTCGTCTCATCCCCGATACCAACACGTCAGGGGAGCAAGGTAGCGCCGCCGCGCCCCGGCCGGCCGATCGCACTGAGATAATCCCGTTTTATATGGGCAAAGTCGTAGACATCGAGTCCAAGCCACGACGTCAAAGCGCGTGGCCGCAAAAAGCCCTCGAAGACCGCGCTGGTGCTCGGCGGCGGCGGTTTCACCGGCGGCGTCTACGAGATCGGCGCCCTCCGCGCCCTCGACCTGCTGGCGGTCAACAGCACGGTCAACAACTTCGACGTCTACGTCGGCACCAGCGCCGGTTCCTTCGTCGCCGCGATGCTCGCCAACGGCGTCACGCCCGACGAGATGATGCAGGTGCTGAACTCGCGCGTCCCCTCCGAGCTCGAAGACCTCGATCTGGACAAGGTGCTCAAGCCCAACTACCTGGGCTTCCTGCAGAAGGCGACGGCGCTGCCGCTGCGCAGCCTGGAGCTGGTCCGCTCGCTGGCCCGGCTGGGCGAGATCTCGGCGATCGACATCGGCGTCGGCCTCGCCGAGGCGCTGCCGACCGGCCTCTACTCGGGGGCGGGGCTGAACGACTACGTCACCGAGGTGCTCGGCGACGGCGGTCGCGTCAACGACTTCCGCCTGCTCGAGCGCGAGCTCTACCTGACCGCCACCGACCTCGACACCTGCGAGCGGATCGTCTTCGGCGAAGACGGGCTGGCAGGACGTGCCGATCTCCAAGGCCGTCGAGTGCTCGACGGCGCTGCCGATCGTCTACAAGCCGGTCGAGCTGAAGGGTCGTGAGCTGGTCGACGGCGGCATCCGCTCGACGACCAACGTCGACATCGCGGTCGAAAACGGCGCCAAGTTCATCGTCGTCGTCAATCCCCTGGTCCCCTACGTCAACGAATTCGAGAAGACGATCCCGACCGTCTTCGGCACCCGGGTCCGCCGGGTCTCGGACATGGGCATGCCGGCGATCGCCAACCAGGCCTTCCGCCTGATCGCCCACTCTCGCCTGCACCAGGCGGTCGAGCACTGGCAGGAGAAGTACCCGGGCGTCGACTTCGTCCTGATCGAGCCCGAGTCCAACGACGAGCTGATGTTCGGGACGCCGATCATGGATTACTCGCGGCGGCTGAAAATCGCCCGCCACGGCTTCGAATCGGTCACCGCCACGCTCGCCAAGGACTACGAGCGCTACGAGGAGACCGCCAAGAAGCACGGCCTCGAGATCTCCGCCCGCCGTGTCCGCCGGGTGGTCGAGCAGGCCGGCCAGGACGAGCCCGAGCAGACCTCGGCGTGGCGGCGGGTGCTCGAGCAGACGACGTCGGTGTTGCTGCGGCAGTCCGGAGAGGCGTCCTAGGAGGCTTTAGCTCGTGGGGGTAGGGCCGGTGGGTCCTCCTCACTCGGTACCTCGTCGTCGCTGCGCCTGAGGCTGTCGCCCGTGGGCGCCGCGCTCCTCCTCCGCAAATCGTTCGGAGGACCCACCGGCCCTACCCCCAGCACCGAACCCTCCAGGTCGAAGCTTGCCTGGCCGCAGCACACGTTCGATCGAAGCTTCCCGGCGGGCTTCCGAACTTTCAGCTGGCGGTGCGTCTCCGCGAGCTTGGAGCTTCTCTGCACGGGGGAGGTCCCGGACTGCGGGAGGGGGTGAGGGTCCTCCGAACGATTTGCGGAGGAGGAGAAACCACCTCCGGGCGTCAGCCCTTCAACTGTCCAGTCGACGAGGTACCGAGTGAGGAGGATCCTCACCCCCTCCCGCAGTCCGGCGAACCTCAGCCCGCGTAGAGCTTCTCGATCTCACCCTCGTGCTTGGACGCGACGACCGCTCGCTTGACCTTCAGCGTCGGCGTCAGCTCGCCGCTCTCCTGCGAGAGATCGTGGGGGAGGATCGCGACCTTCTTGACCTGCTCGACCCGGGCGAAGTTCTGGTTGATCTTCTCGACGTGGGCCTCGATCGCCGCGCGGACGTCCGGGTTCGAGGCGAGGGCCGCGGGGTCCTCGGGGAGGCCGTGCTCCTTGGCGTAGGCGACCGCCTCTTCGGGGTCGAGGGTGACCAGGGCGACCAGGTAGGGGCGGCGGTCGCCGACGACCACGCACTGGGAGACGAGCGGCTGCTGCTTGATTTCGGCCTCGAGGTTGGCGGGGGTGATGTTCTTGCCGCCGGCGGTGATGATGATGTCCTTTTTGCGGCCGGTGATCTTGATGAAGCCGTCGGAGTCGATCTCGCCGATGTCGCCGGTGTGGAGCCAGCCGTCGACGATCGTCTCGCGGGTCGCCTCCTCGTTCTTGTGGTACCCCTGGAAGACGTTGGGGCCCTTGACGAGGATCTCGCCGTCGTCGGCGATCCTCACCTCGCAGCCGGGGAAGGGTTTGCCGATCGTGCCGACCTTGAAGTCGTCGGGTTTGGAGATCGTCGCCGCGGTCGAGGTCTCGGTCATCCCCCAGCCCTCGAGCACGAGGACGCCGGCGGCGTCGAAGAAGCGCAGGATCTCCGGGTTGATCGGGGCCGCGCCGGAGACCGCGAGGCGCAGCCTGCCGCCGAAGAGGTTGCGGATTTTCGACAGCACCTGCTTGTCGGCGAAGGCGTAGGAGCGGCTGAGCAGGAAGCCTGGTTTGCGGCCGCTGCGTTCGGCCTCGCGCATCTTCGCGCCGACCCCGATCGACCAGTCGAAGATCGCCTTTTTCAGCCCCCCTGTTTTTCCATGCCGCTGTTGGCGGCGGTGTAGATCTTCTCGAAGATCCGCGGCACCGAGGGGAAGTAGGACGGTTTCAGTTCCGCCAGGTTGGGGAGGATCTGCAGCGGGTCGCGCTCCCAGTAGGCGATCGTCGCGCCGAGGTCGAAGCTGCCGAGCTGGATCAGCAGCGCGAACGAGTGGGCGAGGGGCAGGTAGAGATAGCTGACGTCCTCGTCCTCGATGACGCTGGTCTCGTTGACCATGTCGAGCATCGAGCGGTAGTTGCCGTGGCTGATCACGCAGCCCTTCGGCGGGCCGGTGGTGCCCGAGGTGTAGATGAAGGTGCAGATGTCGGCCGGGGTGACCGCCGAGTAGCGCTGCTCCCAGAGCGCGGCGTCGACGCCGGCGCCTTTGGCCGCCAGGTCCTCGCTGGAGATCGCGTCCGGGGCGCTGCCGGTCATCAGCACGACCTGCTCGAGCTTCGGCAGCTGCGCGCGCACGTCGCGGATCTTCTGCAGTTGTTCCTCGTCCTCGACGACGACGACCTTGGCGTCGGAGTTCTCGATCACGTAGCGGCACTCCTCGGGGGAGTTGGTCTGGTAGATCGGGACCACGGTCGCGCCGATCGAGAGCGCGGCGAAGTCGAAGTAGGTCCACTCCGGGCGGGTGTTGCCGAGGATCGAGACCCGGTCGCCCTTCTCGACTCCCAGCGCGGTCAGCCCGAGCGCCAGCGGGCGGACGATCTCGAGCACCTCCGAGAAGCTGCGGTCGACCCACTTGCCGCCGTCTTTGTAGCGGACCGCGGGGCGGTCGCCGTAGAGCTCGGCTGCCAGCGGCAACAGATCCGCCAGCGTCTTCGACTTGGTGCCCCTCCCCGCCATTCGGGGAGAGTCTATTCAGTGCCGCGTGGCGGCGGAAGGTCGCGTTGCCTGACTCGCGCCGATGCTTCGCAGCGAGGTTTCGAAGAGGGTCCTGTCGATACGGCCGTGGAAGATCGGGATGCCCATCTCGACGCATCTCCCGATCACCTCCTGCTGTTTCATCTGCAGCTGCTCGGCGAGCTCGCTCGGGGTCAGGTGATTGGCCATCGATGACCTCCCATGTAGTTGAAAGTGGGTAGTCGCATATTTATCGCTCGGCGCGGACATGTCAATCGCCGTCGCCGCACCTTGCGGGTTCCCGGATCGGTCCGGTCGCGATAATGCACGCCGATGTCAGAGACCGCCGTCAAAGCGATGCCCCGCCGTGGCCGGCTCTGGGTGATCGCCATCCTCGCCCTGGGCATCGGCGGGCTCGCCTACTCGATCGTGCAGATCTCGACCCAGAAGGCCGACAAGGACCTGATCCACATCGAAGGCATCTCCGAAGCCCAGGAAATCTTCGGCGGGGTGCCGCAGGAAGGCGACCGGCTCGGCTCCTCCGACGCCCCGGTGACGATCGAGATCTTCAACGACCTGCAGTGCTCGAGCTGCCGCGAAGACTTCCTCAGCACGATCCCCGGCCTGACCGAAAACTACGCTCGACCGGGCAAGGTGAAGCTGCTCTACCGCCACTACTCGAACGCCGAAAACCCGATCGAGCTCGGTTTCTACGGTGCCGAGGCGGCCGCCGAACAGGGCTATGGCTGGCAGTACATCTATCTCTTCTTCCGCAACCAGGACGAACTCGAACGCGTCGGCAGCAACCACTTCCAGGACTTCACCGATTCCGTCGCCGGCAGCGTGGAGGAACTCAACGCGCCCGAATGGGAATCGACGCTGGAAGAAGCCGAAGAAGGCAACAGCGTGATCGACAAGCGCCTCGTCTCCTACGAAGAACTCGGCAGCAAGCTCGGCATCCGCACCGGCCAGGCGGCGATCGTCAGCGGCCCGAGCGGCACCGAAACGCTCCAGGACGGTCCCACGCTGGGCGAAATCGAACGGGCGATCGCGGCGGTCGAATAGCTCAGGCGGCGCGGCGGACGCCGGCCCGGGCGCGGCGCTCGATCATCGCGCCCCACTCCGAGTCGTCGATCAGGACGGGCTCCGTGGTCGCCAGGAAGTCCGCCAGGATGCTCGGCCAGGCCCTCGGGATCTTCGAGGTTGGGGAAGTGGGCGGCGCGGGGAAGGGTCTCGAAGCGGCAGTGGGGGATCGCGCGCTGGGCCTCGCGCCCGTGGGCGATCGGGATCGTGCGGTCGCGCTCGCCCCAGACGATCAGGGTCTGCATCTGGCCGAGCAGGTAGAGGCGGTCGCGGGCGCTGACCCGCTGGCCCTTGACGTCGATTACCGCGCGCAGGGTCTCGAGGAAGGCGCGACGCGAACCGGGCTCCTGCAGCGGTCCCAGCGCCCGCGCGACCGCCTGCAGGTAGACGCCGGTCGAGTTGCCGCGGGCGCGCAGCCGGGCGCTGCCAGCGGCGATGGCGCCGACCAGGCGTGGCCGCGTGGCGAGGCGCAGCAAGCCCGCCGAGCCCGGCAGCGCCGCGCCGCGCAGCAACGGGCTGACGTCGTGGCCGAGGCCACCGCTGGAGATCAGCGCCAGGCGCTCGGTGCGCTGGGGGAACTGGTAGAAGAACTGCATCGCCACGCCGCCGCCGAGCGAGTGGCCGACGATCGTCGCCGATTCCACCCCGATCGTCGTCATCAGGTCGCGGATGCTGGCGGCGTGGGCGCCGAGCGAGTAATCCCCGCGCGGCGTCGCCGAGTCGCCGTGCCCGATCAGGTCCGGGGCGATCACCCGGTGGGAGCCGGCGAGCCGCATCGCCACCTGCTCCCAGTGCCGCGAGGAGTTGATCATCCCGTGGATCAGGACGACCGCCGGGCCGCTGCCGGCGGTGCGGTAGACCGCCCGGTGCCCGTGGAGATCGACCTCGTGCGCCTCGAAGGCACCGGCGGCGTCCATCCCTGAGACCCTAACGATGGCGCTGTGGCCGGAGCATCTTCATCGGGGCGCCCGGATTTGAACCGGGGACCTCACCGACCCGAACGGTGCGCGCTACCAGGCTGCGCCACGCCCCGAGAGCGGCGATTATCCCAGAGTGGCGGTTCGACGCGGAGCCGCCCCTTCCGAGGGGACGGCCGCTACTTTGGTTGCCGCGTCGGTTCCAGCTAATGGCAATGGTCCGCAAGCTCCCCCTTCTGGTCGCAATCGCACTGATGGCGCTGGCGCCATCGGTCGGCCCAGGCGTACCTGCCTGCCGGGCTTCATCGGCATCTCGCCCCAGAGCGCGGCAAACAGCAAGGACTTCGAACTGATGAGCGAGGCCGGGATCGACAGCGTCCGCCTGCCGCTCTTCTGGTCGGGGATCGAGACGGAGGATCCCGAATACGCCGAGCCGGACTGGTCGGGCTTCGACCGCGAGGTCGAACTGGCGGCCGAAGCGGACATCCGGGTGATGCCGTTCGTCTTCAGCACGCCGGAATGGGTGGCGCCGGAAACGACCGACCTGCCGGTCGCGCAGCGCCTGGCAGCGCCGCGGCCTGGGCCGACTTCCTGCGCGCCGCGGCCGAACGCTACGGGCCCGACGGCGAATTCTGGGACGAACACACGAAGCCTGCCCTTCCTGCCGATCCACCGCTGGGAGATCTGGAACGAGGAGAACCTCGTCACCTTCGCCACGCCGCCGAACCCGGTCGCCTACGCGACGCCTGCTGCGGATCTCCGGCCGGGTCCTGCACAGCGTCGACAGCGATGCCCAGGTGATCGTCGGCGGCCTCTTCGGCCGGCCGCTGCAGGTGCCGCCCAACGTCGCCTCGGGCGACTTCCTCTCGCGCCTCTACCGGGCGCGCAACGTGAAGCGCTACTTCGACGGGGTCGCCCTGCACCCCTACGTGGCCGAAGCAAGGGCCATGGGGGTCCAGCTGGAGAACCTGCGGCGGATCATGCGCGTCCACCACGACCCGACGACGCCGCTCTACGTGACCGAGCTGGGCTGGGGCTCCCGAAGCGGCCCGACGCGCTGGCAGCGCGGCCTCGGCGGCCAGGCCAACCAGCTCTCGAAGGCGTTCTCGCTGCTCTCGGCCAACCGTCTGCGCTGGCGGATCGGCGGCGCCTGGTGGTTCACCTGGACCGACGAAGGCGGCAGCTGCCAGTTCTGCCACTCGGCCGGCCTGCTGACCGAAGATCGCGAGGCGAAGCCGTCCTGGTACCGCTTCAACGCCTGGACGGGCGGCGACGCCGGACACCGTTCCCCGGGCGCAATTCAGGGACGGCGACGAGATCCAGGCGCCGGAAATCGCCGAAGAAGCCGAACCGGTCGAAGCCGGCGGCGGCGGCGGCGAATAGACGGCGCCGGCCCCGAGCGATCCGCGTCGTTAGGCTCCATCCTCAGACTTCGAACTCGACCAGAGGAGACGCCAGATGCCTTTCTCCGTACCAGACCTTCCCTACGCCTACGACGCGCTCGAGCCCCACATCGACGAGGCGACGATGCGAGTCCACCACGACAAACACCACCAGGCCTACGTCGACAAAGCCAACGCCGCCCTCGAGGGCACCGAGTGGGCCGACAGCGACGTCGAGGACGTCCTCAAGAGCCTCTCCAGCCTGCCCGCCGACAAGCAGGGCCCGGTCCGCAACAACGCCGGCGGCCACTACAACCACTCGCTCTTCTGGCAGATGATGAGCCCCGACGGCGGCGGCGAGCCGCAGCGGCGAGCTGGGCGCCGCGATCGACGAGGCCTTCGGCTCCTTCGACGCCTTCAAGGAGGAGTTCAAAGCCGCCGGCATCGCCCGCTTCGGCTCCGGCTGGGCCTGGCTGGTCAAGGACTCCTCCGGCGCCCTCGCGGTCGTCTCGACCGCCGAACCAGGACTCGCCGATCGCCGACGGCAGCACGCCGCTGCTCGGCGCCGACGTCTGGGAGCACGCCTACTACCTCAAGTACCAGAACAAACGGCCCGAATACCTCGACGCCTTCTGGAACGTCGTCAACTGGGACTACGTCGCCGAGGCGCGCTTCGCCGCGCCTAGCGATTCGGCGGACGCAGGGAGGCTGGACGGCGAGCGCACTCAGGTGCGTGACCCGGTCTGGCCGACCGAGGACTCCGAATGCGCAGGCTTGCAGCGTCCGGGATCTGGGACATCGCGTGCTCGGCCAGGGCGGTGATCGTCAGGCTGGGGTTGACGCCGACGTTGGCGGGCACCGCGGCGCCGTCGCAGACGAGCAGGTTCTCGTAGCCGAAGACGCGCTGGCGCGAGTCGACGACGCCGTCCTCGGGGCTGTGGCCGATCACCGCGCCGCCGAGGATGTGGGCGGTCGTCGGGATGTTCATCAGCGCCTCGGTGGTCGAGCTCTGGGCGATCCCGCCGGTCCGCTTCGCCAGCCACTCGGCGGCGTCGTTGGCGACCGGGATGAAGGTCGGGTTGGGTCGCTCGGGGTCCTGTTCGGTCTGCAGGCGCACGTCGCCGGAGCGCTTCAGCGTCGGCCGCAGGGCGATCGCGTTGTCGAGCGTCTGCATGACCAGGAGGATGATCGTCCGTCGCGACCAGTTGCTGCGGGAAGAGGACCTTGGCGAAGCGGCCGGGGTGGCGGACGATCTGGGCCAGCAGCTTCAGCGGCCGCGTCACCCGGGTGCCGTCGCCGACCATCAGCGTGTAGAGCATGCTCATCGAGTCGCCGGCCTTGCCGTAGGTGACGGTCTCGATGTGGGTGTGCGGGTCGGGGTAGATGCTGGAGGTGATCGCGACCCGCTTGGTCAGGTCGTCGGGGTAGTCCTCGGGGACGGTGACCGCGAGGATCGATCTCGCTGTTGGTCCGCACCAGCTCGCCGAGTCGCGAGGAGATCCTCGGCAGGGAGCCGCCGAGGCGGCAGCGCTGCAGCAGCTTGTTGGTTCCCAGCGGCCCGGCGGCGACGATCACGCCGCGGGCGGTGAGGGTGCGGCGGCCGCGGCCGGAGCGCAGGCCGGAGCGCTCGCTGGTGACCGCGTAGCCCTCGCTGCCGTCGGCGGCGCCGAGCGGGCGGATCTCGGTCACGGTGCGGTCGGCGCTGACCTCGACGCCGCGGCGCTCGGCCAGCCAGAGGTAGTTCTTGACCAGCGTGTTCTTGGCCCCGTGCGGGCAGCCGACCATGCAGCGGCCGCACTGCAGGCAGCCGGTGCGGTCGGGTCCCTCGCCGTCGAAGTAGGGGTCGGAGACCGTCTCCCCGGGCTCGCCGAGGAAGACGCCGACGGGGGTCTTGCCGTAGGTGTCGCCGACCCCGAGGTGCTCGCCGAACTCGCGCAGCAGCTGGTCGGCCGGGTCGTCGTTGTCGTGGACGACGACGCCGAGCATCCGCTGCGCCTCGGCGTAGTGGGGGGCGAGCACCGACTCCCAGTCCTCGAGGTCGCCCCACTGCGGGTCCTTGAAGAAGTCCGACGGGCGGCACGTAGAGCGTGTTGGCGTAGCCGAGGCTGCCGCCGCCGACGCCGCAGCCGCTGACGACCGAGATGTCCTTGAAGGGGGTGAGGCGGAAGATCCCCCGCAGGCCGAGCCGCGGCGCCCAGAAGTAGCGGCGCAGGTCCCAGGTCGACTTCGGGAAGTCCTCGTCGCGGAAGCGCTTGCCGCACTCGAGGACGGCGACGGAGTAGCCCTTTTCGGCGAGCCGCAGCGCCGACACGGAGCCCCCGAACCCCGATCCGACGACGATCCAGTCGTAGTCGAACTGGCTCACCAGCCAAACCCTAGCCGCTCCGGGCAGTCGGCGATGACCGCCGGCGGCTCAGGCCTCGCCCGGCTCGAGCGGTCGGAAGTCCGAGGTCCGGGCGCCGCAGACCGGGCAGAACCAGTCCTTGGGGATGTCCTCGAAGGCGGTTCCCGGCGGGATTCCGCCGTCCGGGTCGCCGATCGCCGGGTCGTAGATGAACCCGCAGCTGTCGCAGATCCAGAGCGTTGCCTCTTGAGTCGCGGTCATGCTCTGATTCTAGGGACTCGACTATTTGTCGTCGAAGCTGACCGAGACCGGTTCGCGCTCGGTTTTGTCTTCGATCTCGAAGTAGTCGCGCGGGGTGAAATTGCCCTGGTTGGCGATGATCGAGCCCGGGAACTGCTGGATGTCCGTGTTGTAGGACTGGACGTTGGAGTTGTAGATCCGGCGCGAGGCCTGGATCTCGTCCTCGAGCTCGGAGAGGTTGCGGCTGAGCTGCTGGAAGTTCTCGGTCGCCCGCAGGGTCGGGTAGTTCTCGGCGACGGCGCGGAGGTCGGTCAGCGCTCCGCTCAGGTTCGACTCGGCTTTGGAGGTGTCGCTGACGCTGTGGGCGGACATCGCCTCGGCCCGCGCTTTGGTCGCTTTCTCGAAGACCTCGCTCTCGTGCGAGGCGTAGCCTTTGACCGTCTCGACCAGGTTCGGCACGAGGTCGTGGCGCCGCTTCAGCTGGACGTCGATCCCGCTCCATGACTCGTCGACCCGGTTGCGCGAGGCGATGATGCCGTTGCGCTTGCCGATGTAATAGAGAACCGCGATGACGATGATTACTACGACGACGATTACGGCGATGATCATTGAGGCTCCTGTGGTCGACCGGGGTAGAAGCTCATCCTAACGCCGTTTGGCGCCGCCGACACGGCTTTGGACGCGGACCCGACCGCCGGTCCCGAGCCGTAGGATCGCCCGATGAGCGCCAAGCAGGAAGCGCAGGACTGGGCCGAGGCGGTGCGCCGCTACGGCGAGCGCGCCGGCGTCACCTACGAGGAGGTCGGCGGAATCAACCCGGTGGACGCGCCGGTGGCGCTCTGCGTCGGCGGCGTCAACCGGCTCACCGGCCAACTGGTCGAGGGTTTCTGGGGCGCCTCCTGCGACGCCGACGAAAAGGAGGTCGGCAGCCTCTTCAACAAGGCGTTGGTGCCGACGGCGATCCTCGCCAAGGCCCACATGCCGGACCTGGCGAAAGTCGTCCCCGCCTTCAACGTCGAGTCGATCGAGGGCCACGAGGTCGTCACCCAGCGCTTCTCGCGCAAGGTCGAATTCGAGTCGATCGACTTCAACAAGCGCTTCTGGGCGACGGTGCCCAAGGAGTACGACCCGGTGGCTCTGCGCGAGCTCTTCGGCCCCGGCTTCCTGGCCTGGGTGACGACGATGACCGGCGAGATCGACTTCGGCGTCAACGACCGCCAGCTCTGGTTCCTCTGGCGGCTGCGCGAGCGCAGCGACGCCGAGCTGAAACTCGCCCTGAAGAACGCCGGCGAACTGTTCAAACGGCTGCAGGGGGAGATGGACGAGAGCGGCATCCACACCTATCCGCCCGGCCCCTGGCACGCCGGGCTGGAGCCCTTCCCGCAGGACTAGATCTAGGCGGGGTAGTCCGGGTCGCCGGGGAGGACGGGCCGCCAGTCGTCGCCGTCGCCGATGACCTTCGGCGTCACCGAGGCGACGTCGCGCCCGCGGTAGGCGGCGAGCGCCTCGTCGGAGGTGCGGAACTCGGCCAGCCAGCGCAGCTGGTTGATCGTCGGGAAGGAGAGCGAGAGCTCGCCGGCCGCCTGCGCCTCGAGGGCCTCGGCGGGCCGGAACCAGGTGGCCTCGGTGGTCTCGACGCCGTCGGCCTTCGGCGGTGTGTGGGCCGGGGCGAGGGCGAGGAAGAACCAGGCGTCGAAGCGGGTCGAGACGACCTCCGGCGTGATCCAGCGCGAGAACAGCACCAGCTCCTCGCCGGCGTCGAGCTCGATCGAGGCCTCCTCGGCGAGCTCGCGCATCGCGCAGGCGCGGTGGCCCTGCTCGCCCTCGCCGTCCTCGGGGTCGACGGAGCCGCCGGGGAAGACCCAGACGCCCGGCATGAACTTGGCCTCCTCGCTGCGCTTCAGCAGCAGCACCTCGAGCGCCCGTTCGGAGTGCTTGCCGCCGCGCCGCAGGAGAACGATTCCCGAGGCCGGCCGCGGCGTCGAGGGCGGCCCGAAATTCGGCAGCTCGGCGGGACCCTGCCTCCTCGGTTCGTCCACCTGCTCACCCTATCGGGGGTGTCTGACTTGAGCGGCGCGTATGGCGGCTTAAGTCAGACACGTCTCCAAGCGCGGTTCAGCCGAGAGCGCGCTCGCGGCTGCGCTGACCCAGGCGCGGCTGGCGAGCCAGAGCAGGAGGCAGATCAGCGCCAGCGGTCCGAGGATCGCCAGGCCGACGATGGTGACCCCGGCGGCGACCGCGAGGATGTGGCCGGCGTCGTCGAGGGCGTCGCCGATGCCCCAGCCGTCGTCGCTGCCGGAGCTGGCCGCGGCGCCGGTCTCGATCCGCAGCGAGACCCGCGAGAAGCTGGCGCGCCGCTGGATCCCGCTCAGACTCGAGCGCAGGCTGGCCGCGCGGTTGCGCTCGGCGCGCAGCTCGGCTTCGACCGCGTCGCGCTCGGCTTCGGTTTCGGAGCCGGCGAGCTCGTTGAGCAGGCCGTCGATCTTGGCGTTCGAGTCCTGCAGGCGTTCGCTCAGCCCGACCGTCGGCGCGGTGATGTCGTTGGTCGCCTCGTGCCGGGAGCGGACCTCGGCGATGCCGGAGAAGGCGGCGAGGGCGTCGCTGAGCTTGGCGCTGGGGATCAGCAGATCGAACCGGGCGCCCGCGTCGCCCGCCGATCCACCCCTGGGTCGAGGAGCTGAGGACGATGCCGTCGACGGCGTGGACGGCTTCGAAGACCTTGGCGGAGTCGTCGCCGACATCGCCTGGGTCGGCGCCGAGGACCATCTCGGCCGAGCGTTCGACGTCGCGGTGGTTGGCGTGGGAGGCGTAGGGGCCGATTGGGCCACTGCTCGATGCTGGCTCGCGGCTTCGCGGCGCCGCGCGGTCGCCGGCGGAGTGTCCGGACTGGAGCGCTCGAGACTCGCTTCCGGTCGGACTTTCGGTTCGTCGACGTTTCCGAGCCTCTGCCGGTCGCCGCTGACGATTCGGCGAGCGGAGCCTCTTCGGCGGAACCGGTCGAAGAGGGCTCGACGGTGACGACGTGGGTCGGCGCTGAGCCGTGCTCGCGATTCGCAGTCGACGTAGCGGGCGAGAGGTTCCCGAGCGCGTTGTTGTAGGCAAGTTCGTCCGACCGGATTCGCTGGTCGCGACCAGACCGTGGCGACCGCGATCGCGGCCAGCGCCGCGGCGCCGGCCGGGAGCAGCGCGCGGCGCGGCGGCATCGCCCGCAGGCGCGCGACGAAGCGGCTCAAGCGGCGACTCGTCGGCGCTCGAGCGCCGGGGGAAGCCCGCCGCGGCTCGCTCGTCGAGCTCGGCGGCGAACTCCGGCCGCGGCGTCGGGCGCAGCGAGCTCAGCGTCGCGGTCAGCCTGTCGTCCCTAGAGGACTCCATCGCATGCCTCCCTCAGCTTGGTTACGGCCCGGTGCAGCTTGGTGCCGGCGTTGGACTCCGAGATGCCGAGCACGGCGGCGATCTCGGCGTTGGTGAGGCCGGCGAAGAACTTGAGCGCGATCAGCTCGCGCTGGCGCGGCTCGAGGCCGGCGAGGGCCGCGGAGACGGCGAGGCGACGCTCGCTCTCCTCGGCGCTCTCGTCGACCGCGGCGCTCGAGGCGTCGACCGGCTCGGCGGCGAGCTCGGCCTGGCGGCCGCGCCGGCGCAGCTCGTCGAGGGCGGCGTTGCGGGCGATCCCGAACAGCCAGGCGCGCGGCTCGCCGCGGCCGGGATCGAAGCGCGAGCGCTTGCGGTAGGCGCGCTCGAAGGCGGTGGCGGTGACTTCCTCGGCGGCGGGGCCGTCGCGCAGCAGGCTCGGCGACGTAGGCGTAGACGTCGTCGCGGCTGGAGCGGTAGAGGCGGTCGAAGGCGAGGTCCGCCTCGCGCGGCGCCTCCCGCTGCGGTTGCGACCAAGGTCTGACTCACGCCCCTACTACGGGCGAGCGGCGATCCATCACAGCCGAGTATCGGCCGGCTAGGCGACGGGTGGCGCGACGCCGCCTGTCGAGCTGCCGGCCGGGCCGAGGCGACCGCCGCCGACGATCGAGTCGGCGGTGATCGCGACCAGGCTGCGCAGCTCCTCCTCGGCGATCGAGAGCGGCGGCATCAGCACGACCGTGTTGCCGAGCGGCCGCACGATCGCGCCGCGCTCGCGGGCCTCGTTCGTCACCCGGTGCCCGATCCGCAGCGCCGGGTCGTGGTCGCCGAGGTCGATCCCGACCATGACGCCGCGGCTGGCGGACCTCGACCACCTCCGGCATCGCCGCGACGCCCTCGAGCAGCTCCTCCAGCAGGCGCGATCTTCGGCTGCAGGCGCTCGATCGTGCGCTCGGACTCGAAGACGTCGAGGTTGGCCAGCGCCGCCGCGCAGGCGAGCGGGTTGCCGGTGTAGGTGTGGCCGTGGAAGAAGGTCCGGAACTCCTCGGCGGCGCCGAGGAAGCCCTCGTAGATCGCCTCGGTGGTCAGCGTCGCCGCCAGCGGCATGTAGCCGCCGGTGATGCCCTTGGCGAGGCAGAGGAAGTCGGGCGCGACGTCCTCCTGCTCGCAGGCGAACATCGTCCCGGTGCGGCCGAAGCCGATCGCGACCTCGTCGCAGATCAGCAGCACGCCGAAGCGGTCGCAGAGCTCCCGCACCGCCCGCAGGTAGCCCGGCGGGTGGACGATGATGCCGCCGGCGCCCTGGACCAGCGGCTCGACGATCACCGCCGCGACTTCGTCGCCGAGCTCGGCGAGGATCCGCTCCATGTCGGCCGCGTCGCCGGGCTCGGCGGCGTGGGTCTCGAACAGCAGCGGCCTGTAGGTGGCGTGGAAGAGGTCGATGCCGCCGACCGAGACGGAGCCGATCGTGTCGCCGTGGTAGGCCTCGCGGAGGCGGACGAAGGAGGTGCGGCGGGCGTGCTCGCCGCCGCGCTGCTGCTGGTACTGGAAGGCCATCTTCAGGGCGATCTCGGCCGCGGTCGAGCCGGAGTCCGAGTAGAAGACGCGGGAGAGGCCGGCCGGGGCGATCTCGACCAGGCGCGCCGCCAGCTCGGCCGCGCCGGGGTGGGAGAGGCCGAGCATCGTCGAGTGGGCCACGCGGTCGATCTGGTCGCGCAGCGCCTGGTCGATCGCCGGGTGGCGGTGGCCGTGGACGTTGCACCAGAGCGAGGAGTGGCCGTCGATGTAGCGGCGCCCGTCGCGGTCGATCAGGTGCGATCCCTCGGCGCGCTCGATCACCAGCGGCGCCTCCTCGCTCCAGCCCTGCTGCTGGGTGAACGGGTGCCAGAGGTGGTCTTGGTCGAGCTGCGCGGGATCAGCTGGCATCGCAGGCTTGAGCCTAGGGGGATGGCGATCGGGCTCTGCGAGCACCGGGCCGGGCAGGCCTGCTCTCTGTGAGATAGATCACAGGAACAACTATTGTTCTTGAGAAATAGTTGCAAATGTGCAACTATTGTCGACATGCAAGCGAGCGATGTAAAGGCAGTTGTCGAGAAGGCCGCTTCGGAGGTCGGGCCCGAGGCGCAGGAGACCGCGGCGCGGCTGACCGCGTTGCTCCGCCATCTCTTCCTCTACGACCGCGGCAACCAGCTGCGGGTGCTCGAGGACTCCGGGCTCTCGATGACGCAGTGCAAGGCGCTGCTGGAGCTGGGTGGGCTGGGGCAGTCCGCCGAGACCTGGCAGGTCGGTGACCTCGCCGAGCACTTCGGCGTCTCGGTCCCCTCGATGAGCCGGGCGGTCGACGCGATCGTCAAGAAGGGGCTGGCGACGCGGGTCGAGGACCCCGCCGACCGGCGCGTGCGCCAGGTCAAGATCACCGCCCAGGGCAAGGACCTGGTCGAGACCCTCGTCGCCGTTCGCCAGAGCGGGATCGAGGCCTTCGCCGCGACCCTCAGCGCCGCCCAGCGCCGCAAGCTCGACGCCGCCGTCGACTCCTTGATGGACCGCGACGACATCGCCCAGACCTATCGGCACCTGAAGGGAAGTGAGTTCGCTTGACCACCCGTTACAGCCACCTGATCACCGACGAGAACCGCAAGTGGTGGACGCTCGGAGCGATGTGCTTCGCGCTGTTCATGATCATGCTCGACAACACCGTCGTCAACGTCGCGCTGCCGTCGATCCAGCAGGATCTCGGCGCCTCGATCTCCGGCCTCGAGTGGACGGTCAGCGGCTACACGCTCTCCTTTGCCGTGCTGCTCGCGACCGGTGGGCGCCTCGGCGACATCTTCGGCCGCCGCCGCATCTTCCTGATCGGCGTCGTCATCTTCGCCCTCTCCTCGGCCACCGCCGGGCCTCGCCCCGGACTCGACCTCGCTGGTCGTCAGCCGCGTCATCCAGGGCATCGGCGCGGCGCTGATGATGCCGGGCACGCTCTCGATCATCACCGACGCCTTCCCCGCCCATGAGCGCGGCAAGGCGATGGGGACCTGGGCCGGTGTCTCGGCGCTGGCGCTGGCGATCGGGCCGGTCCTGGGCGGGTTCCTGACCGAGCACGTCAGCTGGCGGGCGATCTTCTACATCAACGTCCCGGTCGCGATCGGCGCCGTCCTGGCGACGCTGTTCGCGGTGCGCGAGTCGCGCGACACCTCGGTCGGTCGCGACGTCGACTACCCCGGCGTCGCCGTTCTCACCGCCGGCCTGACCGCGCTCGTGCTCGCCCTGGTCGAGGGCAACAGCTGGGGCTGGGGATCGACCCAGATCATCGCCCTGATCGCCATCGCCGTGATCGCGTTGCCGGTCTTCGTCCTGGTCGAGAACCGCGTCAAGGCGCCGATCGTCCAGTTCGACCTGCTCTCCGACCGTAACTTCCTCGGCGCGATCGTCGTCGCCCTGGTGATCTCCTTCGCGATGCTGGGGGTCTTCTTCTTCCTCGCCCTCTACATGCAGGACATCCTCGGCTACACGCCGCTGGAAGCCGGCATCCGCTTCCTGCCCTCGACGCTGATGATCGTCGCGATCGCGCCGATCGCCGGCCGCCTCTCGGACCGCTACGGCCCGCGCTGGCTGATCGGCGGTGGGCTGCTGATCGTCTCCGCCTCGCTGTTCAGCTTCAGCCGGATCGCGGTCGACTCCAGCTACCTCGACCTGCTGCCGGGCTTCATGCTGCTCGGCATCGGCATCGCGATGACGATGTCGCCGATGACCAGCGCCGCGATGAACGCGGTGCCGGTGCAGAAAGCGGGGGTCGCCTCCGGGGTGCTCTCGATGTTCCGGATGGTCGGCGGCAGCCTCGGCGTCGCCGTCACCGGGGCGATCTTCCAGGGCCTGGTCAGCTCGCACCTCGACTCGCTGCTGAGCGGCTCGGGGATCTCGGCCGCCGATCGCTCCGACATCTCCGAACAGCTCGGCAGCGGTTCGGTCTCCGGGGCGCTGAAGGGGCTCGATCCGGCTCAGGCCAAGCTGGCCGCGACCGCGGGTGCGGAATCGTTCGTCTACGCGCTCGGGCACGCGATGAGCGTCTCCGGTGCGGTTGCCCTGGTCGGCGCCGTGCATCGGCGTCACCGCGATCCGCGCCAAGGGCAAACGACCGAGCTCGCTCGAGGCCACCGAGGCAGCCGTCAATCCCGGCGGCTCGACGGTCACGGCGATCGAGGAGACGCCGGCTCGGGCAAGCGGTCGCGGCAGGCAAGCCCGTCGGCTGAATAGGTTCCGCGGGTGCTGATCCTGCTGCCTCCTTCGGAGGGCAAGACCGCGCCCTCCGCGGGTGACCCGGTCGACCTCTCGTCGCTGGTCTATCCGGAGCTGCTCGGTGAGCGCCGGGCCAAGTTGCTCGACGCGCTCGAGCGGCTGGCCACGCTTTCGCGCGGCCGGGCGGTCGGGATGCTGGGCGTCTCGAAGGGCCAGGCGGGGGAGGTGGACGTCGACGCCGAGCTGCGGGTCGCCGCCCGCGGCGCCGGCGGCGGACGTCTACACCGGCGTCCTCTACGACCGGCTCGGCCTGCCGCGGCTGCCGGCGGCGGCGAGGCGCCGGGTGCTGATCGCCAGCGCCCTCTGGGGCGTCGTCCGCCCGGAGGACCGGATCCCCTACTACCGCCTCTCGGCCAAAGCGAGGCTGACGAGGATCGGGCCGCTCGCGACCTGGTGGCGGCCGGCGCTGGCCGAGGCGATGCCGGACGAGCCGGGCGAGCTCGTCGTCGACATGCGCTCGGGTGCCTACGCCGCGGCCTGGAAGCCGAAGCGGGCGACGCTGCTGGCGGTGCGCGCGTTCAGCGAGAGCGGCGGCAAGCGCCAGCCCGTCTCCCACCTGGCCAAGGCGGTTCGCGGCGACGTCGCCCGGGTGCTGCTGAAGGCGAAGGTGCCCGCCGCCGATCCCGAGGCCGCGGCCGAGCTGGCGCGGGCCGCCGGCTTCACCGTCGAGCTCGACGCCGGGCTTCCTCGACGTCATCGTCCCCAGCTGAGCTGGGGCCAGGTCGCCGGGGCCGCGAGGTCGAGGCGGGGGAGGGTCTGGACCTCGACCTTGCCGAGGGAGGCGATCGTCTCGCGGTTCGAGGACTCGACCTCGGTCGGCTGGTCCGGCCAGGGGGTGAGGACGACGAGGGCGACGTCGAGGCCGGCGGCGCGGGCGGACTCGATCGTCAGCAGGGTGTGGTTGATCGTGCCGAGCCCGGGCGGCGCGACGATCGCCAGCGGGTAGCCGAGATCGACCGCGAGGTCGCGGACGAGGTAGCCCGGGGCGAGGGGAACGAGCAGGCCGCCGACGCCCTCGCAGACGAGCGCGTCGGCGCCGTCGGCCGCGGCACGCGGCCGCCGCCCGCAGCCGGCCCGGGTCGATCTGCTCGCCGGCCAGCGCCGCGGCGAGATGCGGAGAGGCCGCCGGCCCGTACCTGTAGGGCGCGATCTCCTCGTCGCTCTGGGACGACCCCGCCGCAAACCGCAGCAGCTCGTGGTCCTGCAGCCGACGGGCCGATTCGTCGGCATCAGCCCCGTCAATCGGCCCGTCGGCGAGGCCGGTGACGCAGGGCTTGAAGACGGCGACGTCGAGGCCGGCGGCGGCGAGGGTGTGGGCGAGGACGGCGGCGACGACGGTCTTGCCGACCTCGGTGCCGGTGCCGGTGACGAAGATCTGTCGGGCTTCGCCGAGCCGCTCGGTCATGCGCGCCCCGGTCAGGCTGGGACCGGCAGGAGCCCGAGCTCGCGGGCGCCGTCGCCGACCAGCTTCGCGGCCCGCTCGAGCTCCGCCGCGGTGTGGGTCGACATCACCGTGAAGCGCAGCCGCGAGGATCCCTCCGGGCACCGTCGGCGGGCGGATGCCCTGGGCGAAGACGCCGCGTTCGAGGAGCGAGCTCGCAGAGCTCCATCGTGCGGCCGGCGTCGCCGATCTCGAGCGGGACGATCTGGGTCGAGGAGCGGTCGGCCGCCAGGCCCTGGGCGCCGAGGGCCGAGCGCAGCGTCGCGGCGTTGGCCTGCAGGCGGTCGACCCGCTCGGGCTCGGACTCGAGCAGGTCCAGCGCCGCGGCGGCGGCGCCGACGGCCGGCGGCGACGGCGCGGTCGAGAAGATGAAGGGGCGGGCGCTGTTGATCAGCAGGTCGACGGTCTCGGCGTCGGCGCAGACGTAGGCGCCGTAGGAGCCGAGCGCCTTGCCGAGCGTGCCGACGACGACGTCGACCTCGCCGCTGAGCCCGGCGGCGGAGACCGACCCACGGCCGCCGGAGCCGATCGCCCCGGTGGCGTGCGCCTCGTCGATCATCAGGCGGCAGCGGTGGCGGCGGGACAGCTCGAACAGCTCCTGGACGGGAGCGACGTCGCCGTCCATCGAGAAGACGCCGTCGCTGACGATCAGCGCGGCCCGCTCGCCCGCCTCACGCAGGCCCCAGGCGAGATGCTCGAGGTCGCGATGGCGGTAGACGAAGGTCTCGGCCCTGGAGAGCCGGCAGCCGTCGATGATGCTGGCGTGGTTGAGCTCGTCGGAGAAGACGACCTCTCCCGCGCCGGCCAGCGCCGCGATGGTGCCGGTGTTGGCGAGGTAGCCGGAGCCGAACAGCAGCGCCGAGTCGTAGCCCTTGAACCGCGCCAGCCGCGACTCGAGCTCGAGGTGGGGCTCCATGTTGCCGGAGATCAGGCGCGAGGCGCCGGCGCCGGCGCCCCACTTCAGCGCCGCCTCGGCGGCGGCCTCCCGAACCCGCGGATGATCGGCGAGGCCGAGGTAGTTGTTGGAGCAGAGCAGCAGCACCTCGCGGCCGTCGAGCATCACGCTGGGGCCCTGCGGCCCGTCGACGAGGCGCAGGCGCCGGTACAGGCCCCGGTCGCGGAGCTCCTCCAGCCGCTCGGCGACGTCGGTCACGCAGCGGTCGGGTAGGAAGGCGCTTTCTTGCCCTTCTTGACGACCCGCAGCTGCGTCGAGGGGTCCCAGAAGTTGGCGTCCTCCTGGTGGTCGATCAGCTCCTCCATCGGCGTCGCCGGGCTCTCGCCCTCGAGCCAGCCGGAGCGGTTGTCGGGACGCGGGTTGGAGCCGTTGTCGGGCTGGCGGGCGACGTTCAGCCCGAGCTCCTCGAACATCGCCCGGTCATCGGCCGGCTCGGCGCCGAGGGTGGTGAGGAAGTTGCCCATCATCACCCCGTTGAGGCCGGCTTTGACGGCCAGGCCGTGCAGCTCGCCGAGATTCTCGACGCGGCCACCGCAGAGGCGGAAGAGGGCGCCCGGAATCACCAGCCGGAAGATCGCGATCCACTTCACGACCTCCCAGGGGTCCATCACCTCGCGGTCGCCGAACTTGGTCCCCTCCTTGGGGATCAGGAGGTTGATCGGCACCGAGGTCGGATTGATCTCGGAGAGCTCGAAGGCCATCTCGACCCGCTGCTCCGGGGTCTCGCCGAGGTTGAGGATGCCGCCGACGCAGGTCTCCAGCCCGGCCTCCTTGACCGCCTGGATCGTCCGCAGCCGCCCCTCGTAGCGCACCGTCGAAGAGACCTCCGGGTAGTAGGACTTGGCCGACTCGACGTTGTGGTGGACCCGCTGGATCCCGGCCTCGCGCAGCGACTTGGCCCGGTCGACCGACATGTGGCCGACCGAGGCGCAGCGCTTCAGGTTCGTCTTCTCGGCGACCAGCCGGGCGCCGTCGAGGATTTTCTGGAAGTCCTTTTTGGAGAGCCCCTGGCCCTGGGTGACCATGCAGAAGCGGTGGGCGCCGGCGGCCTCGGCGGCCTTGGCGTGTTCGAGGATCTGCTCCGGCTCCATCATCGCGTGCATCGGCGTGTCGGCCTCGGCGTAGCGCGACTGGGCGCAGAAGCCGCAGTCCTCGGCGCAGCCGCCGGACTTGGCGTTGACCAGCGAGCACATGTCGGTCGAGTCGCCGAAGTTCTCGCGCCGAACCTCCCAGGCCCGTTCGACCAGGGCGCCGATCTCCTCGTGATCGGTCAGGTTCCCGTAGTCGAGAGCTTCTTTTGAGCTGATCAGGGGTGGCATCGCGGTCTCTTTCCGGGAGTGTATTTGCCAGCAAGGCTAGGCACCCACCCGGACAGGGGCGGCCCTGTGGTCATCCCCAATCGGGTCGTAGCATCGGGGCATGGAGCGAGCGAGAGCGCGCCGGCGACGCCTGGCCCTGGGCACCCTGGCCGGGCTGGCGGCGGGCGCCTTCGCCCTGGGCGCCGTGCTCGGCGAGGGCCGGGTGCCGAAGGTCTCCGTCGCCAGCACCCTGCCCGCGCGCCAGCTGGCCGGCGAGCGGATCGTCGCCGGCCTCAGCGGCACCGACGTCTCGCCGCGCCTGCGGGCGGCGATCCACAGCGGCTCCCTGGCCGGCGTCGTCCTCTTCTCCGCCAACTTCCCCAGCCGCGCCGCCGGCCGCCGGCTGATCGCCAGCCTGCAGGCAATCCGCCGCCCGCGGGCGCTGCGCGAGCCGCTGCTGATCATGGTCGACCAGGAGGGAGGCCAGGTGAAGCGGGTCGACGGCGCTCCCAGCGCGTCGGCTCGCCAGATGGGCGCCCGCGGCGCCGCCTTCAGCCGCGAACAGGGCCGGCTGACGGCGCGCAATCTGCGCGACCTCGGGGTCAACGTCGACCTGGCGCCGGTCCTCGACGTGGCCCGGCCCGGCGGGGTGATCGCCGAAACCGAACGCGGCTTTGGCGCCACCGCGCCGCGGGTCACCGCGACCGCGGTCCCCTTCGCCGAAGCGCTGCAACACGGTGGGGTCGCGGCAACCGCCAAGCACTTTCCCGGGCTCGGCGCGGCGCCCGAAAACACCGATTTCGCGGTGCAGAGGATCGGTCTCTCCAAAACCAGGCTCCGTGCCGTCGACGAGGCGCCCTACCCGGCCTTCGTCGCGGCCGGCGGCGACATCGTGATGCTCAGCACCGCGATCTACC
Organism: uncultured Solirubrobacterales bacterium; assembly: GCA_963739875.1. Taxonomy (GTDB): domain Bacteria; phylum Actinomycetota; class Thermoleophilia; order Solirubrobacterales; family 70-9; genus VAYN01. The sequence continues at coordinate 191,343 of CAVUCD010000008.1, read as the reverse complement.
CGGCGCTCTCGCCGGATCCGGCGGCGTTCTCGAGGTCGATCGCGAGCGGTGAGCTGCGCGACCGGCTCGGCTTCGAAGGGGTCTCGATCACCGACGCGCTCGAATCGGTCGCGGTGCAGGCGTACGGAAGCCCCGCCAAGGCCGGCGTCGCCGCCGTCCGCGCCGGCACCGATCTGTTGCTCTTCACCGATCTGGGCGTCGGCCGAAGCGGCCGCCAGGGCGCTGGTCGCGAAGCTCCGCGCCGGGCGCCTTGCGGCGCGGGGAATTCGAGGCCTCGGTGCAGCGGGTGCTCGACCTGCGCGGCGAGCTCGCGGCTCCTTAGTCGCTCTAGCCGCTGGGGGCGTCGCCGCGAATCGCCAGCGGGTCGAAGACGCGGACGCCGTCGCGGCCGCCGTCCTTCGCCGCGTACATCGCGCTGTCGGCCTCGGAGACGACGGAGGCGATGCTGGAGCGGGCGTGATCGCCGAAGACCGAGACGCCGAGGCTGGCGGTGATCGGATCGGCACCCTCGACCTCGGGCTGGTGGTCGCGGATCGCCTTCGCGATCGCCTCGGCGGTCAGCCGTGCCTCCTCGGTGGTGCAGCGGGGAAGGACGACGGCGAACTCGTCGCCGCCGAGCCGGGCCAGCGTGTCGCTGACGCGGGTGCGGCGTCGCAGCACGTCGGCGACTTCGCAGATCAGGCGGTCGCCGGCCAGATGGCCGTGGGTGTCGTTGACCTGCTTGAAGTAGTCGAGGTCGAGCATCAGCAGCGCGCCGGTGGTGCGCTCTCGCCGCGCCCGCGCCATCGCCAGCTGCAGGTCCTCCTCGAAGCGGCGGCGGTTCTTCAGCCCCGTCAGCGGATCCTCGCTGGCCTCGCGCTGCAGCTCCTGCATGTGCTCGTTGCGGCTCCAGACGAGGATCAGCGATCCAAGCAGCAGAGCCAGCGCGATGCCGACCACCGCCAGCGCCAGCGGCAGGCCGGCGTCGGGCCGATTGGGATCGCGCAGGACCAGCAGCCAGGTGCGGTTGGCGATCTTGATCGGCGCCGAGTCGGCGTCTTCCAACTTGCCTTTGTGGCCGACGATCGCGCCGCCGCCGAGACGGATCTGGACCGAGTCGACGCCGGGCACGGCGGAGAGCGCCGCGGCCGCGAGGTCGCGGATGGGGAACCCTCCCGCGGCAAAGCCGACCAGCGCTCGGCGCCGCTCGGCGACGGTCGCGGTGGGGGCGCCGTCGCGGTAGATCGGCCGGTAGACGTTGATCCCACGGCCGCCGAGCAGGAGTCTCACCGGCGGCGTCGCCACCGCTGTGCCGCGGTCGCGCGCCTGGCGCAGGAACGGAGCCCGCTCGGGGTCCGCCCCGAGGTCGTAGCCGACCGGAGCGGCGGTGCCCAGCTTGCTGATCGCGTAGGCGATCGGGAAGTAGACGGCGCGGTCCCCGGCGCGGCGCGGCCCGTCGGGACCGGCTTCGAAGATCTGCGCGCCGTAGCGGCGTTCGAATGCCGCCCGCCGCGAGTGCGGGACCTTGGGGATGTAGGCGGCCCCCCTCAATGCCCCATGTTCGAGCAGCGGCTGGGCGACGACGTCGAACTCATGCTCGCTGAAGCTGCCCTCGGCCTGGACGAAGGCGGAGGCGGAGGCAAGCTGTCCGAGAGAGAGGGAGGAGACGGCCTCGGCCTGGCGAGCCGAGCGCGTCGCCTCGTCCTGCTGCATTTCATGGAAGGTGGACTCGTCGTTGGCGTGGACGACCAGGGCTGCGACGACCGAGCCGGCGGCGATCAGCAGCACGGCAACGAGACCTATCCAGAAGCGAAGTCGCATACGTCCTTTGTCGGCCGACAGTGCCTCAGTATTGACCCTGGGGCGAGACGGGGCGCTTTTTCCCGCCTCAGACGTTTGGCACGGCGGCCAAAGACTCCCAGAGATACAGCGAGGCGAGGCTGCGATAGGGCCGCCAGGGCTCGCCGATCTCCTCCACCTCCTTGGCGGACGGCATCTCCTCGAGGCCGTACTCGACCTGGATCGCCTTGCGGATGCCGAGGTCGCCGCCGGAGAGGACGTCCGGCCGCTGCAGGTGGAACATCAGGAACATCTCGGCGGTCCAGCGGCCGAGGCCGCGGACGGCGACGATCTCCTCGATCGCCTCCTCGTCGCCGAGCTCGTCGAGGCGGTCGAGCTCGAGCTCGCCGTCGATCACGTGGCTGGCGAGATCGCGGATGTACTCGACCTTGCGGCCGGAGAGCCCGGCGCCGCGCAGGTCGGTCTCGCTGGCTTCCAGCAGCCGCTCCGGCGAGGGCGTCTGGCCGTCGAAGAGGTCGAGGACCCGCAGGTAGATCGTCCGCGCCGCTTTGGTCGAGAGCTGCTGGCCGACGATCGCCCGCAGCAGCGCCCCGTAGGCGTCGGCCGGTTTCTCTTCGCTGCGCCGCGCCAGCCGCGTCGGCAGGTCGATCTTGCCGATCCGCTCGATCAGCTCGGCCATCGTCGGGTCGGAGGCGGCGAGCGCTTTGCGGGCTTTGGCGCTCATCCGGCCCGTCCACTCGGGCCGGCGCTTCTCGGCGAAGGCGCGGATCCCCTCGCGCAGGTCCGCGGAGGAGAAGCAGGACTCGCGCAGCGCGATCAGCCCCGCCTCCTGCTGGTCGCTGAGCACCGGGCGAGTCGTTGAGCAGGTTGATCGCGTGCTTGTTGCCGCGCATCGAGAGCGGCGCGTTGGCGGCGATCGCGGCGGCCAGCTGGACCGACTCGTCGCTCGAGCCGGTCGTCGTCGACGACTTCGTTGACGAGGCCGATCCGCTCGGCCCGCTCGGCGTCGAGGTTGCGCCCGGTGAGGAACAGCTCCTTGGTCCGGGCCAGGCCGATCGTGTCGAGGAACTTGCGCAGGCCGGTGTGGCCGTAGATCAGGCCGAGCTTCGCCGGCGGCATCCCGAGCTTGGCGCCGGCGGCGCAGATCCGCAGGTCGCAGGTGATCGCCAGCTCGAGGCCGCCGCCGAGGCAGTGGCCGTTGATCGCCGCCACGGTCGGCCAGGGATGGTGGGAGATCGCCTCCATCGCGGCGTGGAAGGGGTGGGCGACGAGCGCCTCGGCGTCGCGCTCGAAGGTCTCCTCGGGGATCGTCGCGATGTCGTAGCCGGCGGAGAAGACCGGCGGCGCGCCGGTGATCAGGACGCAGCGGGTCTCGATCCCGCGGTTGAGCTGCGGCAGAACCTCGGCGATCGCGTCGAGGATCTCGTGGTCGAGCGCGTTGCGCCGCTCGGGGTTGGAGATCCGCAGCCGGGCGACCGCCTCGGCGGGCCGGTCGAGATGGAGCTTGCCGCCCGCGAGCAGTTCGTCCATGGCGGCTACTCCAGCACTACGAGGACGTCGCCTTCGCTCACCGACTGGCCCTCCTCGCAGCGAATCTCCTTCACGGTGCCGTCGTCTTCGGACTCGACCGGGATCTCCATCTTCATCGACTCGAGGATGACGACGGTGTCGCCGTCGGAGATCTGGTCGCCGACCGCGACCTCGATTTTCCACACGTTGCCGGTGATGTGAGCCTCGATGTCTGGCATGGCCCGGACAATAGCCGCGGCGCGGTTCCTTAGTCACGAGGTGCGTGGAAAAGGAACCACGCGGCAGATCGACCGTGGCCGGGTGAGAATGCGGTCCATGGACCCGATCGAGACGGCTGCGCGCGCCGACCTCTGTGCGATCGTCGCCGCCCGCAACGAGGCCGACCGGGTCGGGGCGACGGTCGCGGCGCTGCGCGCGGCCTTTCCGGCCGCGGCGATCTGGGTCGCCGACGACGCCTCCGACGGACGGGACGGCGGAGGTGGCGATGGCCGCCGGCGCCCAGGTGGTCAGCCGCGGCCGCCCGCACGGCAAGGGCGCCAACGTCAGCGCCGCCGCCGAGGCGGCGCTCGAGCGCCGAGCCGGCGCCGGCGCTGGTCCTGCTCTGCGACGGCGACCTCGGCGCCTCGGCCGGCCGGCTGGCGCCGCTGGTCGAGGCGGTCGAAGGCGGCGAGTGCGACCTCGCCGTCGCCTCCTTCTCGCGCCGGGTCGGCGGTGGCTTCGGGATCGCGCTCGGCTTCGCCCGCTGGGCGATCCGCAGCCTCTGCGGGGCCGAGACGACGGCGCCGATCTCCGGCCAGCGGGCGCTGCGCGCTGGAGGCGCTGCGGGCCGACGCTGCCCGTTCGCGCCCGGCTTCGGGATGGAGATCGGGATGACCGTCGACGCCGTCCGCGCCGGCTACCGGCTGCGGGAGTACGAGCTCGACCTCGAGCACCGGGCGACCGGGCGCACCGCTGGCGGGCTTCCTGCACCGCGGCGGTGCAGCTGCGCGACTTCGCCCGCGTCTATCTGTCGCGGCTGCGAAGCGGACGGAGGCCGGCGATGATCCTCGCGATCGACCAGGGGACGACGGGGACCACCTGCCTCGTCTTCGACGCCGAGGGCCGGATCGCCGGCCGCGCCTACTCGGAGTTCGAGCAGCACTTCCCGCGGCCGGGCTGGGTCGAGCACGACGCCACCGAGATCTGGGAGGTGACGCGGCGGGTCGCCGCCGAGGCGATCGCCGACGCCGGGATCGAGGGCGCCGAGCTGGACGCGATCGGGATCACCAACCAGCGCGAGACCGTCGTCGCCTGGGACCCGGCGACCGGCGAGCCGATCCACCGCGCGCTGGTCTGGCAGGACCGTCGCACCGCCGCGCGCTGCGACGAGCTGCGCGCGGCCGGCCACGAGGCGCTGGTGCGCGAGCGGACCGGGCTGACGATCGACCCCTACTTCTCGGCGACCAAGATCGAGTGGCTGCTGGGCAACGTCGAGGGGGCCGAGCGGGCGGTCTTCGGCACGATCGACTCCTGGCTCCTCTTCAAGCTGACCGGGCGCCACGTCACCGACTACTCCAACGCCTCGCGGACGATGCTGTTCGACATCCGCCGCCTGGGCTGGGACCCGGAGCTCTGCGAGCTGCTCGGGGATCGACCCGGCCAGCGCTGCCCGAGCCGCTGCCCTCGGCCGGCGTCTTCGGCACCACCTCCGAGTTCGGCGGCGAGGTCCCGGTCGCCGGGGTCGCCGGCGACCAGCAGGCGGCGCTGTTCGGCCAGGCCTGCCACAGCCCCGGGCATGGCGAAGAACACCTACGGCACCGGCAGCTTCGTCCTCCTCAACACCGGCGCGGAGGCGCCGCAGCCCGCCCGAGGGCCTGCTGACCACGATCGCCTGGGGGCTCGGCGGCGGAGGTGACCTACGCGCTCGAGGCCGCGATCTTCGTCACCGGCGCGGCGGTGCAGTGGCTGCGCGACGGGCTCGGGATCATCGACGAGGCGGCGGAGACCGAGGCGCTGGCGGCGTCGCTCGACTCCAACGACGGCGTCTACTTCGTCCCGGCGCTGACCGGGCTCGGCTCGCCGCACTGGGATCCCTACGCGCGCGGGACGATCGTCGGGCTCACCCGCGGCAGCGGCCGCGCGCACCTGGCGCGGGCGGCGCTCGAGGCGATCGCCTACCAGACGGTCGACGCGGTCCGGGCCCAGGAGGCGGCGTCGGGAGAGCGCCTCGCGGTGCTCAAGGCCGACGGCGGCGCCGTCGCCAACGCGCTGGCTGATGCAGTTCCAGGCCGACGTCCTCGGCGCCCCGGTGGTGGTGCCGGAGATCGCCGAGACGACCGCGCTCGGCGCCGCCTACCTGGCCGGGATCGCGACCGGGCGTCTGGACCCGCGAGCAGGTGGGGGAGATGTGGCGCGAGGCGGCGCGCTACGAGCCGCGGATGGAGCGCCGACGAGCGCGAGGCGCTGCTGGCCGACTGGCCGGGCGCTGGAGCGCTCGCGCGGCTGGGCGGCGCCTGACGCATCCGAGCCGAGTAACCGCCGCGCTGACGAGGGTAGGCAGCAAGGGCGGGCCATCCCGCCCCTCTCGTCATGGCGGACATGAAGCCACAGGTCTACAAGGACCCGCGCCCGGCGGAGTACTTCACGCAGTTCCACGAGTCGGCGCGCAACGGCTCGACCTGGATCTACACGCTGGCGCGGATCGTCCTCACCCTGCCGACGATCCTGATCTACCGGGTGCGCGCGATCGGGGTCAAGAACGTCCCGCGCAAGGGCGCGCTGATCCTCGCCCCGAACCACTTCAGCCAGATGGACCACTTCTTCGCCGGCGTCTACCTGCGGCGGAAGATCCGCTTCATGGCGAAGTCGCAGCTCTTCGGGCCGCCGGTGCTGACCTACATCTACAAGCACGGCGGCGTCTTCCCGGTCCGCCGCGGCCACCACGACGAGGAGGCCTTCAAGACCGCCTACGAGCTGCTCGACCAGGGCGAGATGCTGCTGGTCTACGCCGAGGGCGGCCGCTCGCGCTCGGGCGAGCTGGGCGAGCCGAAACCGGGGATCGGCCGGATCGCGCTGGAGTCCGGCGTGCCGATCGTCCCGGTCGCGATCCACGGCTCGGCCCGGGTCCGCGGCTGGAAGCGGCTGCGCTTCCCGAAGGTCACGATCGAGTTCGGCGAGCCGCTCAGCTTCCCGGTCGAGCCGGCTCCGAGCAAGGAGCGCCAGCTCGAGGTGGCGACGGAGATCTTCGCCCGGGTGCGGGAGATGTACGACGGGCTCGCTACTCGTAGCGCTGCTCGATCCGGGCGTAGAACTCCGGATCGTGCCCGGGCGTGATCACCGCGTCCGGGAACTGACGGTGGAAGAGCCGCAGCTCCTGCAGCGAGCGGCGGAGGTTGTGGGCGTCGAAGGGGCGCGGCGGCAGCGGCGCGTCGCCCTCGAGCTGGGCGAGCACGTACATCGCGTCGCCGCCGATCACGAAGTCGCGCTGGGCGAGGTGGGCGATCACCGAGATGTGGCCGGCGCTGTGGCCGGGGGTGGAGGCGAGCCGGACCGAGCCGTCGCCGAAGAGGTCGAAGGTGCGGCCGAAGCTGGCGTAGGACTCGACGCTGCCGCGGTCGAAGGAGACGGTGCGGTAGTCGAAGGCGTAGTCGAAGTGGGGCCGGCGGTAGCCGTTCATCGTCGGTTCGGAGCCGCCGGCCGCGTCCTTCCACTCGGCCTCGCTGAGGACGAAGGTCGACTTCGGGAACTCGGAGATCGCCGAGGTGTGGTCGATGTGCATGTGGGTCATCACCACGATCGGGATCTCGCCCGGGTCGAGGCCGCGCTTGCGCAGCTGCGCCGGCACGTCTTCGCCGGGCTCCAGGATCGGCTTGCCGAAGCGGTTGGCGGCGCCGCCGAAGTTCTCCTTGCCGTCGGTGGCGATCGAGGGATGCAGGCCGGTGTCGACCAGGATCGCGCCGGCGCTGGGGTGGCGGATCAGGAAGGCGGGAACCGGAACCGGATGCGGGCGGCTTGCCGCGCAGCAGCGCCCACAGCAGCTTCAGGGTGAGGAAGCGGCCGCCGGGGCTGACCATCATCGCCTCGGGGAAGTCGACGTGGCCGGCGATCGATCGGTTCGACCGTGACGGTCGCGCCCGGGGTGCCTCCGGCGAGCGGCTCGTGCAGGGGCTGGGGCTCTACGTGGACCTTCATCGCAATCACAGTAGCGCCGCACAAGCCGCCTATAGGCTTGCTCGCCGATGGCTGAAAGCTCGCATTCGCAGGTGTTTCGGGACGGTTTGCTCGACGGTCAGGTCTGCGTCGTCTCCGGCGCCGGCACCGGCCTCGGGCGCGAGACGGCGCTCGAGCTGGCCCGTCTCGGCGCCGCCGTGGTCGGCTGCGGCCGCCGTGCCGAGCCGCTCGAGGAGACGGCCGAGCTGGCCGCCGGGCTGCCGGGCTCGCTTCGAGTTCGAGCCGCTGGACATCCGCGAGGAGGAGCCGGTCGACCGCTTCTTCGACGGCCTGCTCGAGCGCCACGGCCGCCTCGACCTGCTGGTCAACAACGCCGGCGGCCAGTTCCTCGCCCCGGCCGAGTCGATCTCCCCGAAAGGGTTCCGCACGGTGATCGACCTCAACGTCAACGGCACCTGGCTGATGACCCACGCGGCCGCGACCAAGGCCTTCATCCCCGGCGGCGGCGGCAAGGTGATCAGCGTCACCCTCTCGCCCCACAACGGGATGCCGGCGATGGTCCACTCCGGCGCCGCCCGGGCCGCGGTCGAGAACATGATGCGGACGCTCGCGGTCGAGTGGGCGCGGTTCGGGATCAAGACCTGCTCGCTGGCGGCCGGCCAGTTCGCGACCGAGACCTTCCTCACCAAGTACCCGCAGGAGATCGTCGACCACGTCGCCCACTCGATGCCGGCGGGCCGGACCGGCCGGCCCGAGGAGATGGCCTGGCTGGTCGCCTACCTCGCCTCACCGGCCGGCGACTTCATCTCCGGCACGACGATCACGATCGACGGCGCCCGCGACAACTGGGCCGGCCCCTGGCCGCCGGACGCGATCGCCACCGAGTCCGGCACGCTCGGTGGCCGAGGAGCGGCGGGCCGGGCCGACATAGCGCCGGCCCGGCGACCCGTCGCCCCGGACTCAGGTGTACATCCCCCCGAACATGCCGCCGGTGACGTTGAGCACCTGGCCGTGGACGTAGTTGGCCAGCGGCGAGGCGAGGAAGAGGACCGGGCCCGAGGCCTCCTCGCGGCGAGGCGGGGCGACCGACCGGGATGATCGCCGAGGCCATCGCCCGCATCTGCTCGGGGATGCCGAGCTCGATCTTCTCGCCGCCGGGAGCGGTCATCTCGCCGCCCTCCTCTTTGGCGGCGGTGAGGCGGGTGTCGACGAAGCCGAAGGCGACCGCGTTGACGTTGATCTTGAACTGGCCCCACTCCTTGGCGAGGGTTTTGGTGACGCCGACGACGCCCATCTTGGCGGCCGAGTAGTTGACCTGGCCGGCGTTGCCCATCGTCCCCGAGGTCGAGGAGATGTTGATCAGCTTGCGGAAGACCTCTTTGCCCTCGGCGCGCTCGGCCTTGGCGGCCTCACGCCAGCTCGGGGCCAGCGCCCGGGCGACCCGGAAGGGGACGACGGTGTGGATTTCGAGCATCGCCTGGAACTGCTCGTCGGTCATCTTGTGGGCGACGCCGTCCCAGGTGTAGCCGGCGTTGTTGACGACGATGTCGACCGAGCCGAAGGCGTCGATCGCGGCGGCGACCATCTCGTCGGCGGCGCCGGTCTTGGTCAGGTCGCCGGAGAAGACGGCGGTCTCGCCGCTGATCTCGCTCGCGGTCTGCTCGGCGACGTCGCCGTCGAGGTCGTTGATGAGGACCTTCGCGCCCTCGCTGACGAACAGCTCCGCGGTGGCGCGGCCGATTCCGCGCGCGGACCCGGTCACGATCGCCGATTTACCGTCAAGAAGTCCCATCGATGCTCCCTCTCCTTAGTTCGTGCAGTCGGGCGGGGAGGCTACATCGAATCGCGCAGCCCTGGTCAACCGGCCAGTCGAGTCACTGGACGGCCGTGCGGAAGGGGTCTAGCTTGTCCTCATTCCCGGGCTCAGGCCCGCCGACTTGGAGGAGGAAGAGATGGCGAAGGTTCTCTGCGTGCTCTACGACGATCCGGTCACGGGCTACCCGCCGAGCTACGCCCGCGACGGCGTTCCGACCATCGACAGCTACCCCGACGGGCAGAGCGCGCCGACCCCGGCGGCGATCGACTTCACGCCGGGCGAGCTGCTCGGCTGCGTCTCCGGCGAGCTCGGCCTGCGCTCCTTCCTCGAGGCCGCGCGGCCACGAGCTCGTCGTCACCGCCGACAAGGACGGCCCCGACTCCGAGTTCGAGCGCGAGCTGGCCGATGCCGAGGTGGTGATCTCGCAGCCGTTCTGGCCCGCGTACCTGACCGCCGAGCGGATCGCCAAGGCGCCGCAACCTGAAGCTGGCGATCACCGCCGGGATCGGCTCCGACCACGTCGACCTCGAGGCCGCGATCGGCAGCGGCATCACGGTCGCCGAGGTCACCTACTCGAACAGCGATCAGCGTCGCCGAGCACGTGGTGATGATGATCCTCGGCCTCGTCCGCAACTACATCCCCTCCCACCAGACCGTCCTCGACGGCGGCTGGAACATCGCCGACTGCGTCTCCCGCGCCTACGACCTCGAGGGGATGCAGGTCGGCACCGTCGCCGCCGGGCGGATCGGCACCGGCGTCCTGCGCCGGCTGGCGCCCTTCGACGTCGGCCTCCACTACATGGACCGCCACCGGCTGCCGGCCGAGGTCGAGGCCGAGCTCGGCGCCACCCACCACGAGACGGTCGAGTCGCTGGTCGAGGTCTGCGACGTGGTCACGATCAACTGCCCGCTGCACCCCGAGACCGAGCACCTCTTCGACGCCGAGATGATCGCCCGGATGAAGCGCGGCGCCTACCTGATCAACACCGCCCGCGGCAAGATCTGCGATCGCGACGCGGTCGCCGCGGCCTGCGAGTCAGGCCAGCTGGCCGGCTACGCGGGCGACGTCTGGTTCCCGCAGCCGGCGCCGAAGGACCATCCCTGGCGCTCGATGCCCCACCACGGGATGACCCCGCACGTCTCCGGCTCGACCCTCTCCGCCCAGGCCCGCTACGCCGCCGGAACCCGGGAGATCCTCGAGTGCTTCTTCGACGGCAGGCCGATCCGCGACGAATACCTGATCGTCGACGGCGGCGGGCTGGCCGGCGCCGGTGCCCACTCCTACAGCGCCGGCAACGCCACCGCGGGCTCCGAGGAGGCGGCGCGCTTCGAGCGCGGCTGAGCGCCGGCGGCGCCCCCGGTACCCTGGCGAGCCGATGAGCTCCGCTTACGTCTACGCGGCGGTGAGGACGCCGTTTGGCCGCTACGGCGGCGCCCTGGCGGGGATTCGCCCCGACGACCTCGCCGCCCACTCGCTGCGGGCGCTGCTCGACCGCGTCCCCGAGTTCGACGGCGAGCAGATCGAGGACGTGATCCTCGGCGACGCCAACGGCGCCGGCGAGGACAACCGCGACGTCGCCCGGATGGCGGTGCTGCTCGCCGGTCTGCCGACGAGCGTCCCCGGCGTCACCGTCAACCGGCTCTGCGGCTCCAGCCTCGAGGCTTCGATCCAGGCGGCGCGGGCGATCGAGGCCGGCGACGCCGCGGTCGTCGTCGCCGGCGGGGTGGAGTCGATGAGCCGCGCCCCCTGGGTCCTGCAGAAGCCGGAAAAGGGCTTCCCCGCGGCGCCCCAGACCCTGCACTCGACCACGCTCGGCTGGCGCATGGTCAACCCCGAGATGCCGGAGCAGTGGACGATCGCGCTCGGCGCCAGCGCCGAGAAGCTCGCCGACATCTACGGGATCTCGCGCCAGGCCCAGGACGAGTTCGCCCTGCGCAGCCACCGCCTTGCCGCGGCCGCCTACGAGGATGGGGTGCTGAAGGAGGTCGTGCCGGTTCCCGGCGTCGAGCTCGACCGCGACGAGAGCATCCGCGCCGACACCTCGCTGGAGAAGCTGGCGAAGCTGAAGCCGGCCTTCCGCGAGGGCGGCACCGTCACCGCCGGCAACAGCTCGCCGCTCAACGACGGCGCCGCGATGCTGCTGCTCGGCGACGAGGCGGCGGCGGCGCGGATCGGCGTCGACCCGCTCGCCCGCGTCGTCTCGCGCGGCGTCCACGGGGTCGACCCCGACGTCTTCGGGATCGCCCCGGTCGAGGCGGCCAACCGAGGCGCTGGCGCGGGCCGGGATCGGCTGGGAGGACGTCGACGTGGTCGAGCTCAACGAGGCCTTCGCCTCGCAGTCGCTCGCCTGCCTCGCCGGCTGGCCCGAGCTCGACCCGGAGAAGCTCAACCGGCGCGGCGGGGCGATCGCGGTCGGCCACCCGCTCGGCGCCTCGGGAGCGCGGATCGTCGGCCGCGTCGCCCACGAGCTCGCCGCGGGCGGCGGGCGCTACGGCGTCGCGACGATCTGCATCGGCGTCGGCCAGGGCCTGGCGCTCGTGCTCGAGGCCTGCTGAGCCGGTGCCGGTCTTCGCCGTCACCAACCGGATTCCCGACTCGGGCCTGGAGCTGCTGCGAGGGGCGGGGGAGCTGCGGCTCGCGGACGCCGCCACGGCGCTGCCGCGCGAGGAGCTGCTGCCGTTCCTCGCCGGGGCGGACGCGGTTCTGTCGATGCTCCACGATCGGGTCGACGACGCCTTTCTCGAGGCCGCCGGACCGCGGCTGCGCTGCGTCGCCAACGTCGCCGTCGGTTTCGACAACGTCGATCTCGAGGCGGCCGGGCGCCGCGGCGTGCTCGTCGCCAACACCCCCGGCGTCCTCGATGACGCCACCGCCGACCTGACCCTGGCCCTGCTCCTCGCGGCGATCCGGCGCATCGGCGAGGGCGAGCGGCTGGTCCGCTCCGGGCGCCCCTGGGCCTGGGGCATGTCGTTCATGCTGGGCAGCGACCTGCGCGGCAAGCGCCTCGGCATCGTCGGCCTCGGCAACATCGGCTCCCGCGTCGCCCGCCGCGCCCGCGCCTTCGGGATGTCGATCGCCTATTTCGGCCGCAGCGCCGCCGCCGCCGAGGTCGTCGCCGAGCTCGAGGCGGAGCGGCTCGAGCTCGATCAGCTGCTCACCAGCTCCGACGTCGCTCAGCCTCCACTGCCCGCTGACCGCGGAGACCCGGCACCTGATCGGCGCCCGCGAGCTGGCGCTGATGAAGCCGACGGCGACGCTGATCAACACCGCGCGCGGCCCCGTCGTCGACGAGCCGGCGCTGGCCGAGGCGTTGCGCGATGGCCGGATCGCCGCCGCCGGGCTCGACGTCTACGAGCACGAGCCGGCGGTCGAGCCGGGCCTGCTCGGGCTCGAGAACGTCGTCCTCTCTCCCCACCTCGGCTCGGCGACGGTCGAGACCCGGGCGGCGATGGCGGAGCTGGCGGCGCGCAACGCGATCGCCGCGGTGCGGGGAGAGGCGCTGCTCACTCCCGTCGCGACGCCGCCCAGCCCCTCCTAGCGGCCGCGACTCGCTCAGCTGAGCCTGACGGCGCCGTCCTCGCTCAGCTGCCAGTGCGGGTTGTGGGCGATCTCCCAGGGGTGCCCGTCGGGGTCGACGAAGATGCCGCTGTAGCCGCCCCAGAAGGTCTCGGCCGGCTCGCGGCCGATCGTGGCGCCGGCGGCGCGCGCCTCCTCGATCGCCGCGTCGACCGCCGCCGGCGAGCCCAGGTTGAGGGCCAGCGTCGTCCCTCCCCAGCCGCCGGAATCCTCGACCGCGCTGTCGGCGGCGAGCCTGGCGCGGTCCCACAGCGCCAGGACCATCTCGCCGGTCTGGAAGAAGACGACGTCGTCATCGGGCGCGGCGCCGCTGCTCCAGCCGAGCGCTTCGTAGAAGCCGCGGGCGCGCCCGAGATCGGAGACGCCGAGGGTGATCACCGTGACCCGCTGCCTCATCCGTCGAGTATTCCAGTCAGAATGCCCGCGTGGGCGATCTGGGGAGCATCTTCGGGCTGGCGCTCCTGGCGATGTTCAACCCGACGCTGCTGGCGGCGGTGACGATCATGATGCTGCTGCCGAACACGAAGAAGCTGATGCTCGGCTACCTGCTCGGCGCCTACCTGACCAGCATCTCGCTGGGCCTGCTGATCGTCTTTTCGCTGCACGGGTCGGGCGGCGTCGAATCGGCTCGCCACACGCTCAGCCCGCTGGAGGACCTGGTCGTCGGCCTGATCGTCCTGATCGTCGGCCTGGTGCTGAAAACCGGTCGCGCCGCGGAGCTGCGCGAACGGCGCCAGCAGCGCAAGGCGGAGAAGGCGGGGGAGAAGAAGCAGTCGCTGCCGGAACGGCTGCTGGGCAAAGGCTCGGCGCGGGTCACCTTCGCGGTCGGCGTCGTCCTCACCTTCCCGGGGGTCTCCTACCTCGCCGCCCTCGATCGGATGGCGAAGCTCGATTGGGCGACGCTGCCGACGGTGCTGCTGGTGATCGGCTTCTGCGTCATGCAGCAGCTGCTGCTCGAGCTGCCGCTGGTCGGCTACGCGGTGGCGCCCGAGTGGACCCAGGACGCCGTCGTCCGCTTCCGCGACTGGCTGGGCCGGAACGGCCGCCGCGTCGCCGCCAACGGCGCCGTCGTGATCGGCGTCCTGCTGCTGGTGCGCGGCCTGATCACGCTGATCTGAGCTCGCCGCAAGGCTGCTTCCTCTAGCCCTCGTCCGCGGCGATCGCCTTCAGGTCGGCGGGCCGCAGCAGCGCCACCAGGGTCGAGCCGTCGACGATCGCCAGGCCGCCCTTGCGCAGCTTCACCCGGCCGCCGGTGAGGCGGGCGACCTCGTCGGAGAAGTCGGGCTCGTGGCCGACGAGGAGGACCTCACCGCGCCCGGCGGCGAGCGCGAGGGCGTCGAAGCCGCCGCCGCGCAGCTCGGCGGCGGTCTCGGGCTCGATCCCGAGCGACTCGCAGGCGAGCCGTGCCGTCTCGGCGGCGCGTAGCTTCGGGCTGGCGAGGCAGGCGTCGATGCCGGCGCCGAGGGCCGCCAGTGCCCGTCCCGCCGCCCGGGCCTGACGCTCGCCCTTGGCGGTCAGGCGCCGCGCCGCGTCGTCGCCTTCGAGGTCCTCGGCGTCTCCATGTCGCAGCAGATAGATCAACTTTCCCTTCCAATTTGCGCGCCTACCCGCATCTGTCGGGTGGGGCTGCGGCACCCGTCTTTTCCAGATCATTAGCATCCCCTCACATGCCAATTCGCCTTGGCCGCCGTTTCCTCGTTTCCTCCCTCGCTCTCCTGGCCCTCCTGGTGGCCCCGAGCGTGGCGACCCCCGCTGGCCGGATCTCGCTCTACGGAGCGGCCTCGGGCAGCCACCTGACCCTGACCACGAAGGGAGGCAACCTCGTCGTGGAAGGAGCAAGATGGCGAGCACTCCCCCAAAGGGCTGTCACCTCTCCCGGGACCAGATGGTCGCCGTCTGCAAGCTCGCTGAGGCCGATGCGATCGAACTGACCATGGGCCCCTCGGCGGACTTCGTCGAAGTCGCCGACCCGACGCCGATCCCGATCACCGCCTATCTCGGCTCCGGCTCGGACAAGATGATCGGCAACGCCGAGGCCGACACCTGCTACTCGCAGGGCTCGCGGCGCAACCGCTGCATCGGCGGCGCCGGCAACGACGTCTGCATCACCGGCGAGGAGAACAGCGACTGCGTCGGCGATGCCGGCAACGACTACTGCGAAACCAGCGACGGCAGCGACGGCTGCTGGGGCGGCGAAGGCAACGACATCTGCAAGATGGGGCCGGGAGAAGACGGCTGCCACGGCGAAGGCGGCAACGACCGCCTCTACGGTGGCGCCAACACCGACCAGCTCTACGGCGGCACCGGCTTCGACTACTGCAACGGCGGCCCCGGCCCCGGCCAATCGCACGAATGCGACGCCGGTCCCGGCCACTGAGCGTCTTTAACCCGCGTGGTCGGGAGGAGACTCGACAACCCTCCCCACGAAACTCCACCTCGCTCCCAAAAGGTAGAACAGCTTCCGAGGAGACAGAAAGCTTCCGCGAGGAGGGACTGGATACCCCTCTCCCGGAGGCTCAAGTTCAGACGCCTGAAACCCTGACAACGCGACCCAGCTGCGCGACGGTCTCCGGGAGAGGGGTATCCAGTCCCTCCTACTGACGGCTTTTGGGCCTACAGCCCCATCGTCTTGCCGAGGATCTCCTTCATCACCTCGTCGGTGCCGCCGCCGATCGGGCCGAGGCGGGCGTCGCGGACGGCGCGCTCGATTCCGTACTCGCGCATGTAGCCGTAGCCGCCGTGGATCTGCAGCGACTGGTCGGCGATCTCGAGGACGGCTCGCTGGGTGACGAGCTTGGCCATGCTGACCTCGCGGATGCAGTCCTGGCCGCTGTGGAAGAGGCGCAGGGCGTTGTAGGTGAGGGCGCGGGCGGCTTCGGCCTTGGTCGCCATCTCGGCGACCTGGTGGCGGATCGCCTGGAACTTGCCGATCGGGCGGCCGAAGGCTTCGCGCTCGAGGGCGTAGGCGACGGTGACCTCGATCAGGCGCTGCATCGCGCCGACGGCGCCGATCGCCATCAGCAGCCGCTCCCAGGCGAAGTTGGCCATGATCAGCTTGAAGCCGCCGTTCTCCTCGCCGAGCAGGTTCTCCGCCGGCACCTCGACGTCGGTGAAGGCGAGCTCGCCGGTGTCGGAGGAGTGCCAGCCCATCTTCTCCAGCTTCCGCGTCACCTCGTAGCCGGGCATCTCGCGCTCGAGGACGAGGAAGGAGATGCCGCCGTGGCCGCCCTCCTGGGTCGTCTTGCAGGCGCAGACGAGGAAGTCGGCGCGGACGCCGTTGGTGATGAAGGTCTTGGCGCCGTTGACGAGGTAGCCGCCGTCGACCCGCTCGGCCTTGGTCGAGATCCCGGCGACGTCGGAGCCGGCGCCGGGCTCGGTGATCCCGAGGGCGCCGATCTTCTCGCCGGCGATCCCCGGCACCAGCCAGCGCTGCTTCTGCTCGCTCGGTGCCGAAGTTGAAGATCGGCGGCATCGCGATCGAGGCGTGGGCGTTGAGCCCGGCGGCGACGCCGCCGGAGCCGCCCGAGCGGGCCAGCTCCTCGACCCAGATCGCGTCGTGCAGGTGGTCGCCGCCCTGGCCGCCGTACCGCTCCGGGAACTTCAGCCCGAGGAAGCCGAGCTCGGCGCAGCGGCCGTAGAGCTCGCGGGGGAATTCGCGCGCCGCCTCCCACTCGTCGACGTTGGGCGCGATCTCCTTGGCGACGAAGCGGCTGACGGTCTGCCGCAGCTCCTCGTGCTCCTCGCCGAAGGGAGGGAGGGCCGCTTCGCTGCCCGTGTCTTTGATGACCGTCAATTGTCAGGAACGAGGTGTATTGTCTGCGCCGCTTGACGGCTACGGTGGCCGGAATGGAGCGAACGATGTGGACGGACGAGCGACTGGACGACCGGTTCAATGGACTGGATGGCCGCCTCGATCGAATCGATATCGATCTGCGGGAGCTGCGCAGCGACCTCAAGGAGCTCCGCACGCTGATGGTCCAACTCTGGGGCTCGACGATCATCGGCTGTCTCGGGATCATCGCCAGCGTGCTGATCACCCGCGGCTGAGTCGCACCACAACGCCTAGAGCCCGTAGCTGCGCCCGATCACGTCGAGCATCACCTCGTCGGTGCCGGCGCCGATCCGGTTGAGGCGGACGTCGCGGTAGGCGCGCTCGATCTCGTACTCCTTCATGTAGCCGTAGCCGCCGAGGATCTGGACGCAGTCGTCGGCGACCTCGCAGCAGATGCGGGAGGCGTAGAGCTTCGCCATCGTGATCTCGCGCACCGGGTACTCGCCGTTGCCGAAGCGCCAGGCGGTCGAGTAGGTGAACTGCTTCGCCGCCTCGGTCTTCGTCGCCATCTCGGCGAACTTGTGGCGGATCGCCTGGAACTTGCCGATCGGCCGGCCGAAGGCTTCGCGCTCCTTGGCGTACTCGAGCGTCTTCTCGATCATCCGCTCCGCCCCGGCGTGGCAGCCGGCGGCGGCGACCAGGCGCTCGCCCTGGAGCTCCCAGGCGATGTGGTAGAAGCCCTTGCCGACCTCGCCGAGCACGGCGCTGGCCGGGACGCGGACGTCGTCGAAGGCGAGTTCGCCGGTGTCGGAGGCGTGCATCCCCATCTTCTCCAGCTCAGCCGAGACGGTGAAGCCGGGGACCAGCTCGCCGTTCTCGTCGCGCAGGTCGACGACGAAGAGGGTGATGCCGGCGTGGCGCTCCTCCGGGTCGGTCTTGCAGACGAGGACGATGAAGTCGGCGCGCGGGCCGTTGGTGATGAAGGTCTTGGAGCCGTTGATCACGTATTCGTCGCCGTCGAGCAGAGCCGTGGTGCGGATCCCGGCGACGTCGGAGCCGGCGCCGGGCTCGGTGATCCCGAGGCTGCCGACCTTTTCGCCCTTCAGGCCCGGCTCGAGGTACTTCTTCTTCTGCTCCTCGGTGCCGAGCAGGTGGATCGGCGGCAGGACCATGTCGGTCTGGACCGCGAAGCCCATGTTGGTGCCGCCCGGAGCCCGAGTAGCTCATGCACTCGGCGCGGACCAGCGAGTAGAAGTAGTCGCCGCCCTGGCCGCCGTACTCCTCCGGGAAGCAGAGGCCGAGGTAGCCGAGCTCGCCGGCGCGTTCCATCGCCGAGGTCGGCCAGTAGGTGTCCTCCCACTCGTTGCGGTGCGGCCACAGCTCCTTCTGGACCCACGACTGCATCGACTCGCGCAGGTCTTCGTGCTCCTGGCTGAAGATGAAGTGCTTGCGCCCTGCCTGCGTGGTCGGGCTTGATGACGCTGGAGCCGTCGGTCGCGGTCGCCACTGGTCTCTCTCCTCGTTTCGTGGTCTGAGTCGGGGCGGCTTCGTCGGGTCCCCGAGAGCGAGTGGACAGTAGCACTTACTACTTTCGGCAGGTTCGGATATTGTTGCCAGTCGATGAGCCAGGGAAGCCACGAGCTGGTCGCCTACGAGGTCGCCGACGGCGTCGCCACGGTGACGCTGAACAACCCCGAGAAGCGCAACATGCTGAGCGGCCAGATGCTGACCGAGCTGGTCGCGGCGATGGAAGAGGCGCGCGACTCCGAGGCGGTCCGCGCCGTCGTCCTGACGGGTGCCGGCGACAAGGTCTTCTGCGCCGGGGCCGACCTCGGCGGTTTCGCCGCCGACGCCTCGCTGGTCGAAAAGCACTTCGCCTCCGACCTCTTCCTCGACTTCTTCCGGCTGATGCCGCGCCTCGGCAAGCCCTCGCTCTGCGCGGCCAACGGCCACGTGCTGGCGGGGGGGATGGGGCTGGCGCTCTCCTGCGACCTGGTGATCGCCAAGGAGGGCGCCACCTTCGGCACGCCGGAGATCAACGTCGGCGCCTTCCCCTACATGATCATGGCGATCATCTACCGCAACGTCCCGCGCAAGAAGGTCAACGAGATGATGCTGCTGGGCGAGCGGCTGAGCGCCGAGCAGGCGGTCGAGTTCGGGCTCGCCAACAAGGTGGTTCCGGCCGCCGAGTTCGACGCCGCCGTCGCCGATTGGGCCGGCAAGCTCGCCGCCAAGAGCCCGCTGCTGATGCGCATCGGCCACGACGCGATGTACCGCCAGCAGGACATGGCGCTCGACGACGCGCTCGAGTTCCTGCGCTCCCAGCTCTCCCTCACCTTCACCACCGAGGACATCGTCGAGGGCGTCACCGCCTTCTTCGAGAAGCGCGACCCTCAGTGGAAGGGCCGCTGATGCGGCAGGGTCAGACGTGGCGGAAGCCGACGTGGCGGTACGAGCGAGGAGACACCTGCTGCCCGGGCACCGCCTCGCTGGCGGAGCTGACCGAGCAGCTGCACCAGCGCCGCGAGAAGGCGAAGCTGGGCGGCGGCGAGGAGAAGATCGCCAAGCAGCACGAGCGCGGCAAGCTGACCGCCCGCGAGCGGATCGACCTGCTGGTCGACGAGGGCACCTTCGTCGAGCTGGGGATCCACGGCCGGCCGCACTTCGCCCAGCGGGCGATGGACGGCGTCGACGCGCCCGCCGACGGCGTCGTCACCGGCTGGGGCGACATCGACGGCCGCGCCTGCTGCATCGCCGCCTACGACTTCACGGTGATGGCCGGCTCGATGGGGATGACCGGTGAGCTCAAGGTCGGCCGCCTGCGCGAGATGGCGCTGAGCAAGCGGATGCCGTTCATCTGGCTGCTCGACTCCGCCGGCGCCCGGATCCAGGAGGCGACCGGCTCGCTCTTCGCCGGCTCCGGCCAGCTCTTCCGCGAGGAGGTCGAAATGTCGGGGGTGGTCCCGATGGTCGCGGCGATGATGGGGCCCTGCGCCGCCGGCACCGCCTACATCCCGGCGCTCTCGGACTTCGTGCCGATGGTCTCCGGCCAGGGCGCGATGGCGCTCGCCGGCCCGCACCTGACCAAAGCCGTGACCGGCGAGGACATCTCGATGGAGGAGCTCGGCGGCGCCAAGGTCCACTGCCGCAAATCGGGAGTGGGGGACCTCGAGGTCGCCGACGACGAGGAGTGCATCGCCGCGATCAAGACCTACCTCTCCTACTTCCCCGCCAACTGCGACGAGAAGCCGCCGGTGCTCGAGCCCAGCGACCTCGACGAGCGGATGTCGGAGAAGCTGATGGAGATCGTCCCCGAGTCCTCGCGCAAGCCCTACGACATGTACGACGTGATCCGCGAGATCGTCGACGACGGCGAGTGGTTCGACATCAAGCCGCGCTTCGCGCGGACGCTGATCACCTGCTTCGCCCGCTTCGGCGGCCAGCCGGTCGGGATCGTCGCCAACCAGCCCAAGCACCTGGCCGGGATCCTCGACAACGACTCGGCCGACAAGGCGGCGCGCTTCATCAACCTCTGCGACGCCTTCAACATCCCGCTCGTCTTCCTCCAGGACGTGCCCGGCTTCATGGTCGGTGCCAAGGTCGAGCACGCCGGGATCATCCGCCACGGGGCGAAGATGCTCTACGCGGTCAGCCGCGCCACGGTGCCGAAGGTGACCGTGGTGATCCGCAAGGCCTACGGCGCCGGCTACTACGTGATGTGCGGCAAGGCCTACGAGCCGGACCTGATCGTCGCCTGGCCCGACGCCGAGATCTCGGTCATGGGCGCCGAGGGCGCGGTCGAAATCATCGGCCGCTCGGCGATCGAGGCGGCCGACGATCCGGAGGCGACCCGCGAGGCGATGCTGAACGCGGTGCGCCAGCAGATCGACCCCTACATCGCCGCCGGCAACGCCGTCATCGACGACGTCATCGACCCCCGCGAGACCCGTCCGACGATCATCGCGGCGCTGCGAATGGCCCGCAACAAGAACGTCCAGAAGCCGCGGAAACGCCACGGGGTGATGCCGGTATGAGGGCAACTGGCGCTTTTGTACCCCTATGGGTGACAAACCCGCCAACGGGAGGCAAGCGATGAGCCGTTTCGAGGATCCGGTGGTCATCACCTGCTCGATCAGCGGCGTGCTCGCCAACCGCGACCAGTGCCCGGCGATCCCCTACACGCCCGAGGAGTACGCGGCCGAGGCGCGGCGGGCGGTCGACGAGGGCGCCTCGCAGATCCACATCCACGCCCGCAAACCGGACGGCACGCCCTCGTATGAGATCGAGGACTTCAGGGCGATCACCGAGGCGATCCTGGCCGAGGTCGGCGACGTGATCGTCAACTATTCGACCGGCGCGATCGGGGTCTCGATCGAGAAGCGGCTCGAATACCTGCGGGCGCTGAAGCCCGACGTCGCGGCGCTGAACATGAGCTCGATGAACTACGCCAAGTACTCCAAACGGCGCAAGGACTTCGTCTTCAAGACCGTCTTCGAGAACAGCTTCGACACGATCGTCGAGTTCCTGACCGCGATGCGCGAGCTCGGGATCAAGCCCGAGCACGAGTGCTTCGACGCCGGCCACGTCGCCAACCTCGACCCGCTGATCGACATGGGGCTGCTCGAGGAGCCGCTGCAGATCTCGCTGGTGATGGGCGTCACCGGCGGCATCCGGCCGACCCCCCGCAACGTCACCCTGATGTCGGATCAGATTCCCGGTGGTCCCGAGGGCGTCAACCAGTGGCAGACGATCGGCATCTCCCGAGACCAGTGGAAGCTGCTCGGCTCGGCGCTCGTGCTCGGCGGCAACGTTCGCGCCGGGGTCGAGGACAACCTCTACCTGCCGAACGGCGAGATGACCAAGTCCAACGGCGAGCTGGTCGCCAAAGCGCGCCAGATGGCCGAAGACGTCGGCCGGCGACCGGCCAGCGTCGCCGAGGCCCGCGAGCTGCTGGGGGTGCCCAGGCGTGAGCGGTCTGCCGCTTAGCGACGTCAAGGTCCTCGACCTGACCCGGCTGCTGCCGGGGGGCTTCTGCTCGCTGCTGCTGGCCGACCTCGGCGCCGAGGTGCTGAAGGTCGAGGACACCGGCATGGGCGACTACATCCGCTGGGCGCCCCCTTACTACGGCGGCGACGAGCAGCAGGGGCTCGGCACCCGCTCCTCGCTCTATCTCTCGCTCAACCGCGGCAAGCGCTCGGTTCGGCTCGACCTCAAGAGCGACGCCGGCCGCGAGGCGTTCCTGCGTCTGGTCGAGTCCTACGACGTCGTCCTCGACGGCTTCCGCCCCGGCGTCCTCGACCGGCTCGGGGTCGGCTACGAGCGGCTGCGCGAGGTCAACCCGGCGATCGTCGTCTGCGCGATCACCGGCTACGGCCAGGACGGTCCCAACGCCCAGCGCGCCGGCCACGACATGAACTACCTCGGCCTGGTCGGGATGCTCGGCCTCTCCGGACAGAAAGACGGCCCGCCGGTGCAGGCGGCGGGACAGATCGCCGACATCAACGGCGGCCTGATGGCGGCCTTCGGGGTGATGGCGGCGCTGCACGAGCGCCGCGCTTCCGGCGAGGGCCAGCTGGTCGACATCGCGATGGCCGACGGCGCCCTCTCCTGGCTGGCGATGGTCGCCGGCCGCTACTTCTGCGACGGCGAGGTGCCGGTCCGCGGCGAGGGCCAGCTCTCCGGCGGCCTGCTCTGTTACCTGCCCTACGAGGCCGCCGACGGCTGGATCAGCTGCGGCGCGCTGGAGCCGAAGTTCTGGGCCGCCTTCTGCAACGGCGTCGGCCGCCCCGACCTGCTCGAGGTCCAGTTCGAGGCGCCCGGCAGCGACGCCTGGCGGCAGGTGGCAGAGGTCTTCCGCTCCCGCAGCCGCGAGGAATGGCGCCGCTTCAACGACGAGAACGACTGCTGCATCGAGCCGATCCTCGACCTCGACGAAGCGCTCGACTCCGAGCTGGTCCGCGCCCGCGAGATGGTGGTGGAGATGGAGCAGCCGCAGATCGGCCCGGTGCGCCTGCTCGGCGTGCCGGTGAAGCTGAGCCGCACCCCGGGCGACCCGACCCGCCCGGCGCCCGCCTTCGGCGAGCACACCGCCGAGGTCCTCGGCGAGGCCGGCTACTCCGAGGAGGAGGTCGCGGCGATGCTCGAGTCCGGCGCCGCCGCCGGCTCCGACCCGGCGGCGCAGGGCGCGGAGTTCCGGGCGTGAAGAGCAGCGGCGTCGAGCTGCTGCGGATGGGCGAGCTGGCCGAGGCCTCCGGGGTTCCGGTGCCGACGATCAAGCACTACCTGCGCGAGGGGCTGCTGCCGGAGCCGGTCAAGACCAGCCGCAACATGGCCTACTACCCGCCCGAGTTCGTCGACCGGATCCGCCTGATCAAGCGTCTGCAGGAGGAGCGCTTCATGCCGCTGAAGGCGATCAAAGGCGTGCTCGACGAGGGACCGGAGCGGGCCAGCGCCCTGCTCGAGCTGGAGGACCGGATCCTCGACCGCGCCCTGGTCGGCGAGCGGGCGCGGACCGGCGCCGCCGAAGTCCGCAAACGCTACGGGGTCCCCAAAGAGGTGCTCGATCGCCTCGCGGCGCTGGAGGTGCTGACCCCCAACAGCCGCGGCTACTCGCCCTCGGACGTGACGATCATCGAGGCGATCAGCCGCTTCCGCGCCGGCGGCTACGACGAGGAGATCGGCTTCACCGTCTACGACACCCTGCGCTACAAGACCGCGCTCGAAGAGCTGGTTCGCCAGGAGGTCGACATGGTGATGAACCGCCTCGCCGGCGAGGTCGAGCCCGAACGGGTGGTGGAGATGCTCGAAGCCGGGGCCGAGCCGCTGCGCGACCTGATCGCCGCCCTGCACACGAAGCTGCTGGTGGCCGAGCTCGAGCGCCACCGCGCCGGCCGGGCCGGCTAGACGACCGATTCCGCAGACGGGGTCCGGTGCCTCCTCTCGGGAGTGCGCCGTCGGCCGGGGGTCGGGTGCCCCTCCTCACTCGCAACTCGTCGATGGAGAGGATGCGGCTGACGCCATTTTCGCGCTCCCCTCCTCCCGCGCAAAACGTTCGGAGGGGCACCCGACCCCCCGGCCGATGCCCCGTCCCCGTTCGAATGGCTTCGAAGGCCCGCCCGAGGTTCGGGAGCTTCCGTCTCTCGGAGCTGGCCGCTTTCACGAAAGCCTCCGTCCCTTGGAAGCTTTCCCGATTCACGGAAGCTGCCCAGCTTGGGGAGCGGGGTGGAGCTTCGTGGGGAGGGGTTGGGTAGGCCCTCTCCAAGCCTCCCCGCAGTTCGCGCCGGAGAGGGCCTACCCAACCCCTCCTCGCCAACCCCATCCACGCCACCAACCACCTAGACCGGCGCCAGCGACTCGCGGCTCGCTTCGATCCTGCGCAAGGTCATCGTGTGGCCACGGCTGCTGGCCAGCTCGGTCGCCTCGTCGAGCGCCTCACGGACGCCGTCGACTCCGGCCGCGGAGCGGGCCTGGGCGAGGACGTGGAGAGCCGGCGGCAGCTGCCAGAGCATTTCGCGCCGGCGCGAGGTCGCGACCGCCACCTCGGCCCGCTCCAGGGCGTCGTCGATCCGCCCGGCGCCGAGCAGGGCGCGGGCGCGGAGCGTGTCGCGCCAGGCCTCGGTCTCCCCGCCGGTGCCCATCGCCTGCCGGTAGTCGGCGTCGGCGCGCTCGACGTCGGCGACCGCGGCCTCGAATTCGCCCCGCTCGACCCGCACGTAGGCCAGGGAGGTGAGCGCCATCGTGCGCGAGAAGACGTCGCCGAGCCGCTCGGTCAGCTCGCGGTTGTGCAGCGCCAGCGCCAGCGCCGGCTCGGGTTCGCCGCGATCGATCAGCACCTGCGACTTCGAGCCGAGCGACCAGATTTCGGTCTCGAGATCCTCGCGGGCCGTCGATTCCGCCAGCGCCTCCTCGAACAGCGCCGCGGCCTCCTCGAGGTGGCCCCGCTCCTTTTGGGCGAGTCCTCGGGCCATCAGCGCCCAGGCCCGCGGGCTGGCGATCACCACCCCGGCGCCGAGGTTGGGGTCGTCGCCCATCAGCTCGAGGATTTCCGCCGAGGTGGCTTCGACCCGCTCGAGGTCCCCGGCGCACATGTGCGCGTAGGCGGCGGCGGCGCGGACCGCGACCTTCAGCGCCGGCTCCCCGGAGCGCTCGGCGAGCTCGAGCGCCTCGTCCACCGCCGCGACCCACTCGGCCGCGCTCTCCGCCACCCCCGGCCGGGCCGAGGTCAGCAGCTTCAGCAGCGTCAGCGAGTTGAGATCGCCGGTCCGGGTCGCGATCTCGGTCGCCTCGGCGACCAGTTCCGCGAGGGCCTGCGGCTCGATGCCCAGGCGCCAGGCGTATTCGAGCTGGAGCATCCTCGAGAAGAGCGCCAGATAGGTCGACTCCTCGTCCTCGTCGAGCTCCTCGACGAGCTCGGCGACCCGCCGCCAGAGGCGCATCGCGTCGCGCGGCTGGCTGTGGCCGGCCCAGTGGGCGGCGCGGGCGTACCAGCGCGCCGCCTCCCGCGTCTCGTCGCCCCTCGGCCATGTGGTGGGCGATCAGCCCCGCCAGCTCGTCGAGCCGATCGGGCTCGAGCTCGATCGTCGCCCGCGCCGCCGCCGCGTGGGTGGCGGCGCGTCCGTCGGCGAGCTGGGTGCCGTAGGCGACCTCGCGGGTCAGCGGGTGGCGGAAGGCGAGCAGCCGCTGCGGGTAGATCTCCGCTTCGTAGAGAAAGCCGGCCTCGATCAGGTCGCAGATGGCGCGGTCGATCTGGTCGGCTTCGATCTCCGCGGTCAGGCCCAGCGCCTGGACGCTGAGCTCCTTGCCGACCACGGAGGCCACCTGGAGCAGCTGCTTGGAGGTGGGGTCGAGCCGGTCGATGCGGGCGGCGAGGATCGCCTGCACGGTGACCGGCACCCCCGCGTCCTCGATCGAGCGGACCAGCCGATAGGCGCCGCGCTCGCCCTCGAGGTGACCGGACTCGGCCAGCTCACGGACGATCTCCTCGATGAAGAACGGGTTGCCCTGGGTGCGCTCGTGGATCGGCTCGTCGAGCCCGTCGAGCGAGGGGTCATCGCCGGCCAGGTCGCGCAGCAGCTCGGCGGTGTCGGCCCGCGCCAGCGGCTCCAGCGAGATCCCCCGGTACAGCGCCGAGATGCCCCAGGCCGGCGTGTACTCGGGCCGGTAGTTGAGAACGGCGAGGGTGTTCGTGCCCTCGATCGATTCGACCAGGCCGGCCAGCATCGTCTCGCTGGCCTCGTCGATCCAGTGCAGGTCCTCGATCACCAGGACCAGCGTCTTGCGGCGGCTGGGCGCGTTGACCAGCCGGCAGACGATTCCGCCCAGAGCACGCTGGCGCGCCTCGGCGTTCATCTGCGGCAGCGGCCGGTCGGGGTCGGGCACGCCGAGGAAGTCGAACAGCAGCGGCAGGTCGTCGCTGAGGTCGGGATCGAGCAGCAGCGCCCGGCCGGCGATCTTCTCCCGCGCCAGCTGCTCGGGTTCGCGCTCGCCGATCCCGAAGAAGGAGCGCAGCATCTGCAGGACCGGCATGAAGGGGATCGTTTGCCCGTGGGCCTGGGCCTGCGCCTGGAAGACCTCGACCCCTTCCTCGCGGCAGCGCTGGACGAACTCGTGGCAGATCCGGCTCTTGCCGACCCCGGGGTCGGCGATCAGCCCGACCGCCCGGCCCTCGCCTCCCTTGGCGAGCTCGAGCGCCTCCTCCAGCGCGCCCATCTCCTCGGTCCTGCCGACGAAGCGGGAGAAGCCGCGCTCGCGGGCCAGGTCCAGGCGCGAGCGGGCGGCGCCGACTCCGGCCAGCTCGAAGACCCGGACCGGCTGGCTGGCGCCCTTGATCTCGAACTCGCCGAGATCCTCGAGCTCGAGGTAGCCGCTGGCGAGCGCGGCGGCGTGCTCGGTCAGGTAGGCCTTGCCGGGCTCGGCCAGCGCCTCCATCCGCTGGGCGAGGCCGACGGTGTGGCCGATCGCCGTGTAGTCGCCCGCGGCGCCGCCCGGGCCGATCGCGCCGGCCACCACCTCGCCCGAGTTGATCCCGATCCGGATCGAGAAGTTGAGCCCCGGCCCGCGCCGCAGCTCCGCCGCGTAGGCGGAGACGTCGTCGAGCATCCGCAGGGCCGCGTAGCAGGCCCGCCGCGCGTGGTCCTCGTGGGCGATCGGCGCCCCGAAGACCGCCATGATGCCGTCGCCGGTGAACTTGTCGACGGTCCCCTCGAAGCGGGTCACCGCGTCGGCGAGGATCGAGAAGAAGCGCTGCATGACCTTGCGCCACTCCTCCGCGTCCTGCTGCTCGGCGAGATCCATCGAGCCGCTGACGTCGGCGAACAGCACCGTCACCTGCTTGCGCTCGCCGTCGTCGGTGCGTAGCTCGGTCAAGTCCAGCTCAAGGTTACGCCTGGACTGGCTCGCTGGCCAGTCTCGGCCCGCCGTGCGTATCCTGGGCGGCGTGCGATCCGTCCTCGTCACCGGAGCATCGACCGGCATCGGCCGGGCCACCGCCCTGCGGCTGGACGCCGCCGGCTGGCGCGTCTTCGCCGGCGTGCGCAGGGAGGAGGACGCCGAGTCGCTGCGCGACGCCGGCTCCGAGCGCATCTCGCCGCTGATGATCGACGTCACCGATGCCGACCAGATCGCCGCCGCCGCGGCGCTGATCGCAGCCGAGCCAGGCGGCCTCGACGGGCTCGTCAACAACGCCGGCGTCGCGATCCCGAGCCCGCTGGAGACGATCCCGCTCGACGAATTCCGCCGCCAGATCGAGGTCAACCTGACCGCCCACGTCGCCGTCACCCAGGCGATGCTGCCGTCGATCCGCCGCGCCGGCGGCCGCGTCGTCTTCATCAGCTCGATCGGCGGCCGGGTGGCGCTGCCCTTCACCGGCGCCTACCACGCCGCCAAGTTCGGCATCGAGGCGGTCGGGGACAGCTTCCGCCAGGAGCTGCGGCCCTTCGGCATCCCGGTCTCGATCGTCGAGCCCGGTTCGATCGACACGCCGATCTGGGAGCGCGGCGAGCGCACCCATGACGAGATCGGCGCCCGCTCTCCCCAGCGCGAAGCGCTCTACGGCAGGGCGATGGAGAAGTACCGCAAGGTGATCCGCGACACCGCCGAGCGGGGGATCGCGCCGGAGAAGGTCGCGAAGGTGATCGAGCACGCGCTCACCGCCAGCCGTCCCCGCAGTCGCTATCTGGTCGGCCTCGAAGCCAACGTCGCGGCGCGGGTCAAGCCGCTGATCCCGACGCCGATCTTCGATCGCCTCGTCGCCCGCTCGATGGGCCTATAGCCTCGAGGCACTCCTATACTGAGGCGACCGATTGACTGGTCAATCAGTGGAGGACGTGACGCATTGCGGGTAGCCGCGGTACAGCTCAACTCAACCGGGGACAAGGCGCGAAATCTCGCGACCGCGGAGCGGCTCGTGCGGGCCGCCGCCGCCGACGGCGCCGACTTCGTCGCCCTGCCGGAGAAGTGGAACCTGCTCGCCGGCGGCGAGGAGCTGGTGGCGGCAGCCGAGCCGCTCGACGGCCCGAGCCTGACCGCCGCGCGGGGCTGGGCGCGCGCCCTGGGCATCCACCTGCTGGCCGGCAGCATCAGCGAGCGCGGCGCCGAGAAGGCGTCGAACACCTCGGTCCTGATCGGGCCCGACGGCGAGGACCTGGCCGTCTACCGCAAGATCCACATGTTCGACGTCGACGCCGGCGGCGTCTCCTACCGCGAGTCCGAGCACGAGCAGGCCGGCACCGAGCTCGTCACGGCGCCGCTCGGCGAGCTGATCGCCGGTCTCAGCGTCTGTTACGACCTGCGCTTCCCGGAGCTGTTCAGGATCCTCGCCCTGCGCGGCGCCCGGGTGATCGCCATCCCCTCGGCCTTCACCACGGCGACCGGCCGCGACCACTGGGAGGTGTTGCTGCGGGCGCGGGCGATCGAGAACCAGGTCTTCGTCGTCGCCCCGAATCAGTTCGGCAAGGCCGCGCCGCACTACGACTCCTTCGGCCGCTCGGCGATCGTCGACCCCTGGGGGGTGGTGCTGGCGACCGCCCCCGACGAGGAGTGCTTCGTCGCCGCCGACCTCGATCTCGAGGCGCAGGACCGGGTCCGCGAGTCGCTGCCCTCGCTGGCCAACCGCCGGCCCGATGCCTACGTTTGGCCGCAGCTGACGGAGGCACGGGCGTGAGCCGGGGGTGCCGGGATGGCCTCTAAATCCGCGACGGTCGACAAGCGGCGCCAGATCCTCGACGCCGCGGTCCGCGTCTTCGCCCACCAGGGCTTCCACGCGACCCGGGTCTCCGACATCGCCGACGAGGCCGGCGTCGCCTACGGCCTCGTCTACCACTACTTCCGCTCCAAGGACGAGGTTCTGAACGAACTCTTCGTCGAGCGCTGGTCGCTGCTGCTGGCGGCGATCGAGGAGGCCGACCGGGCGGGAGGGCCCTACCGCGACCGGCTGGCCGCGGTCGCCAGCTTCATCGTCGATTCCTACCGGCACGACCCGGAGCTGATGAAGGTGATCATCGTCGAGGTGACCCGCGCCGCCAACTCCTTCGGGCGGACGCACCTGGCGGAAATCCGCCTCGCCTACGAGTCGATCGCGAAGATCGTCGCCGACGGCCAGGAGGACGGGCGCCTTCCGCCGCGACATCGCGCCGCTGTTCGCCTCGATGACCTTCTACGGCGCGATCGAGCAGCTGCTCTCGGGCTGGATCTTCGAGGTGATCCCGACCTCCGACACCAACTTCGATCAGGCAAAGGATCTTCTCGTGACGACGATCTGCGACGGCCTGGAGCCGCGATAGGTATGGTCGGGCCGCGTGGATAACGAGATAGTCAAAAGACTCGTCTGGAGCGGCATGCTCGCGGCGGGCGGAGCCCTCGCCAGCATCCTCGCCTCCAGGCTCGCGGCGGTCCTCTACCGCCGGCTCTTCGACGAAGACCCGCCGGACTGATCGCGATGGCCGAGCCGAAACCGACGCCGCCGCAGGTCCCGCCCGTGGTCCCGCCGCCTGAGCCTGAGCCGGACACCCGCTCCGTCGCCGAGATGGTCTTCGACGTCTCCGAAAGCGCCTCGACGCTGATCCGCGAGGAGATCGAGCTCGCCAAAGCCGAGGTGACCGAAAAGGTCGGCAAGCTGCTGCGCGGCTCGGTCGTCGGCATCGCCGCCGGAGCTTTCGCCTTCCTGGCGCTGATCCTGATCATGGAGGGGATCGCCTGGCTGCTCAACGAAGAGGTCTTCGACGGCAAGGTCTGGCCCGGCTTCTTCGTCGAGGCGGCCGTCTTCCTGCTGATCGCCGCCGCGGCCGGCTTCATCGCCTACCGCGCCGTCCAGGCCGGCGCTCCGCCGGTCCCCGAGCAGGCGATCGAAGAGGCGAAGCTGACCAAGGAGATGCTGCAGAAGGAGGAGAAATGAGCGCCGACCCCAAACCGGCCAAGCCCTCCACGGCGGGAGCTCCGGGCCGCTCGGCGGCGGAGATCCGCCGCGACATCGATCTTCAGCGCCAGCAGCTCGGCACTTCGGTGGAAGCGCTGCGCGGCCGGGTCACCGAGCTGACCGACTGGCGCCGCCAGGTCAACGAGCACAAACGCGAGCTCGTGATCGCCGCCGCCGCGGTGGGCTTTGCGATCGGCGTCCGCGCGATGCTGCGCCGCCGCCGCTAGACGTCCTCGTCAGGGAACTACCAGCTCGGTCGAGACGCTGCCGACGCCGAGCAGGCCGGGGCCGACGTGGGCGCCGAGGACGGCGCCGATCTCGGAGATGAAGACCGGCTCGCAGTCGAAGATTTCGCGGCAGTCGTCGGCCAGCGCCGTGGCGGTCTCGTCGTCCTGGATGTGCTGGACGACCCAGCCGTCGAGGCCGGACTCGATGACGCTGGCGGGCGTATTCGCGCAGCCGCTCGACCGAGCGGGCGCGGGTGCGGACCCGTTCGACCGGGGTGATCTCCTCCTCGAGCGTGAGGATCGGCTTGATCTTCAGGGCGCTGCCGATCCAGGCGCGGGCGCCGCCGATGCGGCCGCCGCGGCGCAGGTACTCGAGGGTGTCGATCGCGAACCACATCTTCAGCTCCTGGCGAGTGCGCTCGGCCTGGGCGAGAGCGGCGTCGGCGTCGGCGCCGTTGATCGCGGCGACCGCGGCTCCAAGCGCGCAGAGGCCCATCCCGCCGGCGGCCGAGCGCGAGTCCATGACCCGGATCCGCTCGCCCCCCTTGCCCTCCTCGATCAGCCGCTCGCGCGCCTGCCCGGCGGCCTCGAAGGTGCCGGAGATGCCGGCGGAGATGTGGATCGAGACGATTTCCCTGCCGGCGTCGAGCAGCGGCTCGTAGACGGAGATGAAGTCGCCGATCGAGGGCTGGGAGGTCGTCGCGCCGCTCTCGGAGGCGCGCAGCCGCTGGTAGAAGGCGGCGTAGTCGCTGATCTCCGACTCCCGCTGCTGCTCACCGTCGACGGAGACGTAGAGGCTGATCGTCTCGATGCCCCGCTCGGCTGCCAGCGCGGTGGGAAGGTAGGCCGTGGTGTCGCAGACGACGGCGGTCTGGGCGCTCGAGTTCAACCTGACGATTCTCGCAGACCGCTACCGGCGGGGCTGCCGCCTCAGCCCCGCTACACTTATTGAAGTGACCGATACCCCTGACGCAGCGATCACCCTCACCGACAAGGCCGCCGAGAAGATCGGCGAGCTGCTCGGTGGGCAGGCTGACAGCGGCGATCAGGCGCTGCGCGTCGCCGTCCGCGGCGGTGGCTGCTCTGGCTTCCAGTACGCCCTCGCCTTCGACAAGCCGAAGGACGACGACAACGTCTTCGAGGTCGACGGCGTCGCCGTCGTCGTCGACAAGGTCAGCATGCAGTTCGTCTTCGGCTCCCAGGTGGATTACGTCGAAGGGCTCCAGGGCGCCGGGTTCCAGGTCAACAACCCGAACGTCGTCGCTGCCTGCGGCTGTGGCTCGTCTTTTCAGGTCAAAGACGACGCTGAAGCTGCACCCGCTGCCGTTTAGCCAGCGCGCGAAGACGAGCTGCTGCCGGTTTGCCGGGCGCCGGCTTTATTCGATCTGGAGCGGGGGCGACTGCGCGGGGAGGGAGTCGGCGGGGACGGCGATCGCCTCGGGCTGCTCGACTCCGAGCGCCTCGGCGAGCTCGCCGGACTCGTACATCTCCTCGACGATGTCGGCGCCGCCGAGCAGCTCGCCGTTGACGTAGAGCTGGGGGAAGGTCTGCCAGTCGGAGAGCTCGGCGGTCACTTCGCGCAGCGGCTGCAGCGCCGGCAGCACGTCGATCGCGCCGTACTCGACGTCGACGGCGTCAAGCACCTGAACGACGCGCATCGAGAAGCCGCAGCGCGGTGCGTCGGGCGTCCCTTTCATGAAGAGCAGCACCGGGTTGGCGGCGATCAGCTCCTGGACTTTGGTCTTCAGCTCTGGGTCGGCCATCGGCAAAGAGTAGCTAGGTCCGAACCTCGGTCTTGACCGAGAGCGCGTGGATGGTGCCGTCCTCGAAGCGAGACTTGACCGCGGCCTTGACCAGGCGGTGCTGGTCGAGTCGCGAGAGGCCCGCGAACTGGGAGGCGCTGACGGTCGCCAGAAGGTGCTGACCGCCGCCGTCTTCGTCGCTGACCTCGACCGCGGCGCCCGGAAGCGCCGCCTCGATCATCGCCTTCAGCTCGTTGAGGTCGACCACGGCAAGGATTGTATGCAGCGGCCCACGTGGGCTAGAGCTGCGTTGCGATCAACCCGATGAGCGCTGCCAGGACGCCGAGGACAGCGGCAGTCAGCGCGCCTCCAACCTGGATGATCGTGCGCTGGAGTGCCCCGATTTCCCTGCGGACCTCGCCGAATTCGTGGTTCATCCTTGCGAAGCCGGCCTCCATGCGCCGTTCGACGGAATCGAAGCGGCGATCCACAGTGTCGAAGCGCTGATCCGTGTGCATCGCGAAATCATCGAGACGCGAATCGGTCCAGGTGGCTCTCATCGACTCCATGCTCCAAGGCTAGGGAGAAAGTCCTCACACGTGGTGCACTGAAGTGTAACTTTTTGTCTGCGGCGAAGCAGGCGGCTCTAGCCGTTGATCTTCTGGCCGACGGTGTCGAGCATCTCCTCGACCCTGACGAACTTGACGCGGGGGCGGCCGTGGGGCTCGCCGCGGCCGACCTCGGCCTGGTCGATCGCCTGCCAGTCCTCGAAGCTGACGTAGCGGACGCCGCGCTCGGCGAGCAGCTCCTCGACCGCCGCCGGAGCCGGGCTCGCCGGGTCGAGCAGGGTCTGCGACTCGACGTCGGCGAGCAGGTGGGTGACGGTCTCCAGGGCGTCTTTCTTGTTGGTGCCGATCACGCCGGAGGGCCCGCGCTTGATCCAGCCGGCCGTGTAGTGGCCGACCTTGTGGCCGGAGTCGTGGGAGTCGAGCACGCGACCACCCTCGTTGAGGATCAGCCCGCGCTTCTGATCGAAGGGGACCCCCTCGATCGGGATGCCGGTGTAGCCGACCGAGCGCAGCACCAGGCCGCACTCGAGCTCTTCCCGCTCGCCGGTGTCCTTGGCACGCAGGGTGCCGCCCTCTTCGACCAGCTCGTTGCGGCCGATGACGATCTTTTCGACCTTGCCGTCGCCCTTGATCTCGACCGGCGAGGCGAGGAAGCGGAGGACGATCCGCTGGTGCTTGCCCTCGGGGGTGCGCTGGGAGAACTCGCGCAGCGTCTCGACGTTGACCCGCGTGGTCTTGTCGACCTCGTCGGACTCGAGGAAGGCGGCGCTGACGGCGTCCAGCTCGACGTCGGCGGGATCGACGATCACGTCGGCGTCCTCCATCTCGCCCAGCTCCCTGATCTCCGGGTTGGTGAAGGCGGCCTGGACCGGTCCGCGGCGGCCGAGGACGACGATCTCGCGGATCTTCTTCGCGTCGAGCAGCTCGATCGCGTGGTCGGCGGTGTCGGTCTGGCGCAGCTCGTGGTCGGTCAGCGCCAGCATCCGGGCGACGTCCATCGCGACGTTGCCGTTGCCGATCACCACCGCCCGTTCGCTGGAGAGGTCGAAGTCGTGATCGGCGTAGTCGGGGTGGGCGTTGTACCAGCCGACGAAGGCGGTCGCGGCGGCGCTGCCGGGCAGATCCTCGCCGGGGATGCCGAGCTGGCGGTCGGTCTCACAGCCGACCGTGAAGACGATCGCGTGATAGAGGCGTTCGAGATCCTCGACCTCGATGTCGTGGCCGATCTTGACGTTGCCGAAGAAGCGGAAACCGTCGCGGGCGGCGGTTTTTTCGTAGACCCGGGTCACCGACTTGATCTTCGGATGGTCGGGGGCGACGCCGCCGCGCACGAGGCCGAAGGGAGTGGGGAGGCGGTCGAAGAGATCGACCTGGGCGTGCAGATCCTCACCCTTGAGGATGTGCTCGGCCGCGTAGAAGCCGGACGGGCCGGCGCCGACGATGGCGACGCGAAGGGGGTTCTCCTGGGTTCCGATCTTGCTCATTCGTGGTCCTGGTCTAGAGGGTGAGGGCGTTGCTTGTTGCCGGGGACGCGCAACAGCGAGCGCGAAAGAATAGGGAATGCGCGGCTCAGCGCAGGGCGGAGGCGTCGGCGGTGACGGCGCTCGGGGTGCCGTCGAGGGCATCCAGGGCCCGACCGACCGACATCGCGACGCAGGTGAAGATCGGCGTCTCCAGCTCCGTGTACTCGCTGGACTCGGTCGGGCGCAGCTCGTTGACGAGGTCGAGGAACATCCCGGGGTCGTCGCCCTCGAAGCAGACGACGAACTCCTGATCGTCGATCCCGAAGGAGTAGGTCGTGTTGATCGTGATCTCGGGATAGCGGCGGCCGACCTCGATGTGGCTTTTCATGATCCGCCCGCGCTCCTCCGGGGCCAGCCCGTACCAGCGGCGCTGCTTGACCATCGGGTAGAGGAACAGGTACTTGCGCTCGGAGACGCAGATCTGCGGTCGCGCCTGCTCCTCGGAGTAGGGCGAGCGTTTGGTCATCGAGAGGAACGAGTAGGGCGTCTCGGCCCATTTCGCCAGGCCGCTCTGGCCGAGCACGACGTGGAAGGTGTGGATGTCGTCGAGGTTGTGGCTCTGGCTGAGCAGCACCAGGTCGACGTCGCCGCGCGTTCCTATGGTTGAGTAGGCGCGCAGCGACCGGTCGATGCCGAAGTCCTCGCAGGCAGCGAGGAACTCCTGCTTGTCCGCCGCGCGCAGCTCGGCGTCGCGACGGCGCCAGGCGGGATCCATCTTGAAGAAACTGAACTTGGCGAAAGTGCGATCTGCCATTGGGGCCACGATAGCGGTCGGGTTGATCCTGATCGCGGCGTCGACGGGGATCTGGCAGGGGGCTTCGCTTAACTTTTTCGAGGTTGGATCGGCGGCTGCCGCCTCGGGGAAAGGCGGCGAAAAAGTACAAGACGCTTCGCCCCCTGCCAGATCCCCGTCCACGCACGTCATCCTGGCTCTGCTTCCCCGTGGCACCGGCGTTCGCGAGCTTGCTCGGGACGGCTTGTCCCCGGGGCTGCTGTCAGCCGGTCTCGGCGCCGTCTCGCCCCAGCAGACCTACCTCGACATCAGCCAGGGCAACCGCGTCTTCGACTCCCTCTACGACTCCGAACTCCCCAAGCTCAAGGACAACTGCCCGAGCTGGTGGACCTCAGCTGTCAAAGCGCGCCGAATCCGCCCCCGCCGACATCGTCCCCGGCCTGCTCACGTCGACTCTGGAGGCCGCTGGAGTCGGGGTGCGGGCGAGGGGTGAAGCGTCTTGTACTTTTTCGCCGCATCCGCACCGCGGACAGCGGCATCCGCGCCACGAAAAAGTTAAGCGAAACCCCCAGCCCGCACCCCGATCCACCCACCTTCGAAGTTCGCGAGTCGACCCTGGGCCAGCTGTCGTCCCTCGTCCGAGCCCTGTCACGCCAACGACCTGTTGATCGCCATCGCCCGCCCGACCGGCCAGACGGACGACCCGCTGGCGATCGGGATCGCCGGCAAGGGGTTCGACGGCAACCTCACCTCGGACAGCACCCGCACCGACGGCTACGTGCTGTCGACCGACGTCGCGCCGACCATCCTCGAACGCTTCGAGCTCGAAATCCCGACGGAAATGTCGGGGCAGCCGATCGGCACCGAGGGCTCGGTCGACCCGGCGGCGATCGAATCGCTTGGCGGCTCGGATGGATGTCATTTCCTCGCGCCGGGGGCCGGTTCTCGGGCTCAGCGCCCTGGTCTGGGCCGTGCTCCTGGGCCTGGCGATCGCGCTTACCCGGGGCCGGGCGGCGCGGGTCGGCGTGCGCCTCGTCGGCCTGGCCGTGATCTACCTGCCGTTGGTGCTCCTGGCCGGCGCGGCGATCGAACCGAGCCAGAGCGCGGAAGTGCTGCTCGTAGCCCTCGGCGCTCCGCTGCTCGGGGCGGCGACGCTGGCGGCGCTGGGCGGATACCGGGCGCTTGCCGTGGCCTCGGCGTTGACCGTCCTCGCCTACGCGGCCGACATGATCGCCGGCTCGCCCCTGACCGCGCTGTCTTTGCTGGGGCCGAACCCCGGCCTCGGGGTTCGCTTCTACGGGATCGGCAACGAGCTCGAGGCGTTGCTCGCGGTGCTGATCGTCGCCGGGACCGGCGCCGGCCTTGCCGGCTTTGCGCCGAGCTGCCTCGGCGCGGCGCTGCGCGATCACCTTCATGGCCGTGGGCCTGCCATGCGCGTTCGTCTTCGCCGCCGGTCGGTTCGGCGCCGACGTCGGCGCGGCGATCGTCTTTCCGGTCGGCGCCGCGGTCGCGGCGGCGGTGATCGCCGCGGGCGGGCGCCGGTCGGTGCTCCTGGTCGTGGCGACGCCGTTCGCCGTCCTGGCGCTGCTCGTCCTGATCGACCTCGTCTCCGGCGCCAACGCCCACCTCACCCGCTCGGTGCTCGACGCCGGTGGGCTGAGTGACCTCGGGAACGTCGCCCAGCGACGTCTGCAGCTCTCCGCGGACAGCTTCGGCCGCCCGATCCTGCTCGTCTTCCTTCCCGTGGTCGCCGCCCTTGCCGTGCTCGCGGTGGTCCGCCGCGAGCGCATCCGCGACTGGCTGAGCGGCGTGCCGGCGATGCGGGCCGGCCTGATCGGCGCCCTGGTCGCAACCGCGGTCGGCACTCTCGCCAACGACTCCGGCGCTCTCCTGCTCGAGATCGGCACCGCCTTCCTGCTGGTCTTCGTCGGCTTCGCCTGGACCGAGAGCGGACGCTCTCGGTCTTGAGGTGCTCGTTGGGCCCCGGTCGATGCCCTACCCTTAATAGCTCGTGCGAATAGGTCTCGTCTCGCCATATTCCTGGTCCTACCAGGGGGGCGTGAACCGGCACGTTGAGGCTCTTGCCGAGGAGTTCATCGGTCGTGGCCACGACGTCCGCGTACTCGCTCCCGTGGATCCGCCCGGCCGGATCAGTCGAGTGCTGCACCGAGCCGCCGCCGAACAGCGCCAGATACCCGACTACCTGACCCCGCTGGGCCGGACCGCCAGCTTTGGCGCCAACGGGTCGGTTGCGAACCTCGCACCGTTCCCCTACGGCGGCGTGGTCCTGCCGCGCCGCGCGGTGCGAGCGGGGGAGTTCGACGTCATCCACGTCCACGAGCCGCTGGTCCCGCTGGTCGGCTGGAACGCGACGCTGGCGGCGAGGACGCCGGTGGTCGGGACCTTCCACACCTACTCGACCAAGCCGCTGCCCAACTACATCGCCAACGCGGTCGGCGCCCGGCGTCTCTTCAACCGCCTCTCGGCCCGGATCGCGGTCTCCGAGGCCGCCGCCTGGACCGGTCGCCGTTGGTACGGCGGCGACTACACGATCATTCCCAATGGGGTCGACGTCGACGCGGCGCCGAGTGCGCCGTCAGTCGGCCGGGAAGGAGCTCCGAATCCTCTTCGTCGGCCGGCCCGACGAGCGCAAGGGGCTGCCGATCCTGCTGACCGCGTTCGGGGCCCTGGTCGAGCACGTTCCCTGCCGGCTGACCGTGATCGGCGCCGAGCGCGACGACGTCCTCCGCTACGTGGCCGACCCCGAGCTGATGGAGTCGATCGACGTCCGCGGCCGCGTCTCGGGTGAGCGCCTCTGGTCGGAGCTGCACGAAGCCGACCTCCTCTGCGCCCCCTCGCTTTCCGGAGAGAGCTTCGGGATGGTCCTGACCGAGGCGTTCGCGGCGGGGACGCCGGTCATCGCCTCCGCCATCGCCGGCTACAGCGACGTCGTCACCAACGGGGTCGACGGGATCCTGGTGCCGCCCGCGGACCCGCAGCGTCTGGCCGAGGAGCTGCAGCGCGCCTATCACGAGCCGGAGCGCCTGAGGACGATGGGCGAGGCTGCCCGCCGCAGCGCCCAGCGTTATGCCTGGCCGCGGGTCGCCGACCAGGTGACCGAGGTCTACGAGCGGGCTATCGCGATCCCCCGACCTGGCACCTCCGGGCGAACGGTTCGCGCACTGGGCCGGTTTCCGCCCCGCCGACGGCGAGCCGAAGCGTCATGCCCAGCGGCTTCCCTCGCTCGACCCGGCGCCGGCCCAGCTGGGCAACCGCGGGCGCAGGGTCGCGCGGCGGGTCGGGCTCGGCGTCGCCGGTGTGCTCGGGATCGGGCTGTCGCTGCTGGCGGCGGAGAAAATCGGCATCGACAAGGTCGTCGAAAGCATCGTTCGCTCCGACTTCACCCTGGTCGTCGTCGCCTTCGCGCTGATGGCCGTCTCGCTCTTCTTCCGCGCCGCCTCCTGGTACTGGATCGCCCGTGCGGCGCTCCCCCACCGGCCGATCCGGCGCCGCGACGTGACCTCGGCGACGATGGTCGGGGTGCTGATGTCGGCGACCCTGCCCGCCCGTCTCGGCGAGCCGGCGAGGGCGCTGACCCTGGCCCGGCGCACCGGCCGGATGCGGGAAACCTTTCCGGTCCTGCTTGGAACCCTGGTCTCCCAGACGATGCTCAACCTCGTCGCCCTGGCGTTGCTCGGCGTGATCATCGTCTCGACCACGCCGCTCTTTCACTCCGGCACCAAGCAGCTCTTCCTCTTCAGCCTGGTGCCGCTGCTGGTCCTGGTCGTGGTCCTGGTGGCGCCGCTGGTGATGCGCCGCAACGGCCACGGGCGGGTGGCACGGCTCGGTGCCGCGGTGCACCGCGCGCTGATCCAGGTCCGCGCCGGCCTCGCGGTCTTCCGCGACCCGCGACGTGGCGCCGCCGCGGCCGCCGCTCAGCTCGGCGCCTGGGCGATTCAGCTCGCGGCCTGCTGGGCGCTGCTCTACGCCCTCGGTCTCGACGGCAAGGCCGGAATCGGCGCCGCCGCCGCGGTCCTCTTCGCCGTCAACGTCACCGCGGTCGTTCCCGCGACGCCGTCGAACATCGGCGTCTTCCAGCTGGCGGTGATCAGCGTCCTGCACACCGGCTTCGGAGTCGGCACCGCCGACGCGCTGGCCTACGGCGTCATCCTCCAGGCGGTCGAGATCGCGACCGCCGTGGCCCTCGGTCTTCCGGCCCTCGTTCGCGAGGGGCTGACCTGGAGCGATCTGCGGGTGCAGGCGCTCTCGACGGCACCGGTTCGGCTCGAGTCCGAGCCTCGCTCACGCGGTGAAGCCAACCGCGAAGGCGTCGTCTAGACCCCAAGTTCGCTGATTTATAAAAAACCCTGGTGTGTTGACTTAGGATTGCGCCAGGCGTGCCGCCGCCTATCCCAGGACGGCACTCCTTGGCTCACCGAGGAGGCGTGTGGCCGGCGTCAAGTCCATCCACCTGGCGCCGGCCGCCCTCTCGGTCGTTTGTCCAAGCCGTGCGGCCGGAATCCCACTTGACTCGATTCATACAGAAGATTTCTTGACAAGTAGTCAAGGACACCCATAAGGTCGAAGAGCGCAGGGTTCGACGTCTTTTTGGGGGTGGCGATGAATTACGATCCGGCCGTGCTGGAGAGGGTCGCGCAGCAGTTTCGGCGCGAGATGTGGACTTCGGTGGTACCCGACGCGGTGACCGAATCCGGGATCGAAGTGGAGCGCTTCGGGCCGGTTCAGGCGACGGCCTTCGGCGACCTGCCCGAGATCGGCGCCCTGAACCAGGTTCAGGGCGCGGCCGAGCCCGACGCGATATCGGGCGGCCACCTGGCTCGAGCGGTCGAATGGATGCGGGCGCGGGAGGTCGACTACCGGGTGCCGGTCGCGGAGAGCCGCCCCGGGTCCGCCGACGCGGACGCTTGGCTTGGCGAGCGCGGCTTCGAGCGCGCCGGCGCCTGGGTCAAGTTGGTCCGCGACGCCTCTTCAGCCGAGCTGCCCGCCAGTCCCGGCGTCGAGGTCTACGAGCTCGGCGAGGACGAAGCCGACGGCGAAGGACTGAGTGCGATCGTTCCCGAGGCCCTCGGCATGCCGATGACGGTGGGGACCCTCTTCTTCTCCTTGCCCCTGGAAGCCCACTGGCGCTGCTACACCGCCGCTGTCGATCCGGGGGAGGGAATCGTCGCCGCGGGCTCGATGCTCCTCTGCGAGGGAGTCGCGCAGCTTGGGCCGGGCGCCACCCTGAAGCAGGGTCGCGGGCGGGGATGCAACCGGGAGCTGCTGCGGCACCAGCTCCTCGACGCGATCGAGGCCGGCTGTCACACCCTCTTTGTCGAGTTGGGCGAATGCGACCCCGACAGCTTTTCCGCCGCCCGCGGCAACCTGCTCCGCGCCGGTTTCCAGGAGGCCTACGGAAGTCGCGTCTGGAAGCGGCCGGCGCTGAGGCCGGCGGCGGTGTACTAGACGGCCGCCGGAGGGTCGGGTGCCCCTCCTCACTCGCCTGACTGGCTGGATCGCCTGCCGCCGTCCGAGAAGCGCTCTTGGCCAGCGGCGCAAAACGTGAGGAGGAGCACCCGACCCCCCGGCCGGAGCCCAGTACCCGCGCCGGAGCCTTCGTCCTCGGAAGCTTTCCGATTCGCGGAAGCTGCCCAGCTTCGGGAGCGGGGTGGAGCTTCGTGGGGTGGGGTTGGGGGTCTCTCCCCAGAAGCTCAAGTTCAGGCGCCTGAAACCCTGGAGCGCGACCCAGCTGCGCGACGGCTTCTGGGGAGAGACCCCCCCACCGCCAACCCCCACCACGGACTCCCTAACTGCTGAGCGGCTCCGCGGCCGGCGCCGGCTCGGTTTCGTCGGGATCCGACTCGGGTGGCAGATCGCCACCGCGGTCGGTGCCGGCGATCAATTCGTCGGAGGTCTTGCCCTCCGGGACGAATCCGGACTTCATGCCGAAGTAGACCGCCTGGGGGTGGTGGGCGACGATCGCCACCGTCGACTGCTCAGGGGTCACCGCGAAGCCGTCGGAGAGGGTCATGCCGATCTCTTCGAGCTCGAGCAGGCGCCAGACCTTCTCGTGCTCGGACTGATCGGGGCAGGCCGGATAGCCCCAGGAGTAGCGCCGGCCCTGGTCGACGTCGATCTGGAGCTCGCGGCGGACGTCGGAGTGCAGCCACTCGGCCAGGCCCTCGGCCGACTGGACGCCGAGTCCGTGGACGAAGAGCTGCTCGGCGAACTCGCCTTCGCTCTCCAGGCGCTCGATCAGCTCGGTCACCTCGGGCCCGACGGTGACCCCCTGCAGGGCGACGACGTCGCGTTCGCCGGACTCCAGCGGCCGGTAGAAGTCGGCCAGGCAGATGCGATCGTGCTTGGGCTGGCGCGGGAAGACGAGGCGCTCGAGCTCGCGCTCGGGATCCTCGGGGTCGAAGACGACCAGCTCGTTGCCGTCGGAGTTGCAGGGGAAGTAGCCGAGCCGCGCCCGTGGATGCAGGTAGTCCTGCTCGCGCCACATCCGCTCCAGGCGCGGCGCGAACCCCTCCTCCTCGGCGGTTGCCCTCGACCAGTTCGCGCCAGGCCTCGCCCTTGACTCCGCGACCGCCCCAGTGCAGCTTGAAGAGCACGTGGCGGTCGAGGTAGGGGTAGACGTCGTCGAGGTCGATCGCGATCTCGCGCGCACCCCAGAAGGGCGGCGCCGGGATCGGCACGTCGGTGCGGACGGCGGAGCGGACGCTGGCGTCGGTGGTCGGCGGCGAGTCGTCGACCACGACCGGCTTCTCGCGCAGCTGCTTGGCCTCGGCCTTGATCCGCTCGACCAGGGCGGCGCGCGCCTCGTCGTCGACCAGCGCATCCATCGTGTCGAGGCCCTGGAAGGCGTCCTTGCAGTAGAAGACCCCGGGCTCGTAGATGTCGTCGGACTCGCGGCCCTTGGGGTAGAGGGTGCGGCGGCCGAAGTCGCGGTTGATCGCGGCGCCGCCGATCAGCACCGGGAACTCGAGCCCGCGTTGGTGCAGCTCCTGGATGCAGGCGGGCATCTGCTTCGAGGTCGAGACCAGCAGGGCGGAAAGCCCGATCGCGTCGGCCTCGTTCTCGACCGCGGCCTCGATGATCGTGTCGATCGGGACCTGCTTGCCGAGGTCGATCACCGTGTAGCCGTTGTTGGTGAGGATCGTGTTGACGAGCGACTTGCCGATGTCGTGGACGTCGCCGAAGACGGTCGCGATCACGACCTTGCCCTTGGTGTGGCCGTCGATCCGGTCCAGGTGGTTCTCGAGCTGGGCGACGGCACGCTTCATCACTTCGGCCGACTGCAGGACGAAGGGCAGGATCAGTTCGCCGGCGCCGAATTTGTCGCCGACCTCCTTCATCGCCGGCAGCAGCACCTCGTTCAGGGTCGGGACGGCGCCGATCTTCTCCACCGAGCGCTCGATCCAGTCCTCGACCCCGTCCTTCTTGCGGCGCAGGATGTGCCAGTGCAGCGCCTCCTCGGGCTCCATGCCGGCGGTCGGGTCGGCGGCCTCGGCCTCGGCCTCCTCGCCCTGGGACTCGAAGTGGGCGATGAATTTCTCCAGCGCGTCCTCGCGGCGGTTGAAGACGAGGTCGTCGGTCAGCTCGCGCTCCTCGTCGGAGATCTCGCTGTAGGGCGTGATGTGGTTCGGGTTGACCATCGCCAGGTCGAGCCCGGCCTCGACGCAGTGGTGCAGGAAGACCGAGTTGAGGATCGCCCGCGGCCGCGGCGAGATGCCGAAGGAGACGTTGGAGACGCCGAGCGAGGTCTTGACGCCGGGGATCTCGGCCTTGATCCGGCGGATCCCCTCGATCGTCTCCACCGCCGAGGGCTTCCACTCGTCGTCGCCGGTGGTCAGGGTGAAGGTGAGGGCGTCGAAGATCAGCGCCTCCGGTTCGAGGCCGTGCTCGTCGCAGGCGATCTCGCGAATCCGTCTGGGCGATCTCGACCTTGCGCTGGGCGGTCTTCGCCATCCCGACCTCGTCGATCGTCAGCGCGATCAGCGCCGCCCCGTGGGCCTTGGCCAGCGGGATCACCTTGTCGGCCTTGTCGCGGCCGGCCTCGAGGTTGATCGAGTTGACGATCGCCCGGCCGGGGATCGTCTCCAGGGCCGCCTTCAGCACCTCCGGCTCGGTCGAGTCGATCTGGATCGGCGTCGGCTGGGTCAGCGAGACCCGCTTCGCGATCGCGCTCATCTGCTCGTCCTCGTCCTGGCGCTCGGTCAGCGCCACGCAGAGGTCGAGCACGTGGGCGCCGCCTTCGACCTGGTCTTCGGCGACCTGGACGAGGCCGTCGTAGTCGTCGGCGAGCAGCAGCTCCTTGGCCTTGCGCGAGCCCTGCGAGTTGACCCGCTCGCCGACCAGGGTCGGGCGCGGCTCCTGCACCAGCGCGGTCGAGGTCATCATCGAGGAGACCTCGATCGGCCCCGCGGCCGGGCGCTCGCCGGGGACGCGGCCCTTGACCTGCTCGGCGATCGCGGCGATGTGCTCCGGCGTCGTTCCGCAGCAGCCACCGACGATGCCGACGCCGTAGCGCTCGACGAACTCGCCCAGCGTCGCCGCCAGCGGGCCCGGCTTTTCCGGGAAGATCGTCTCGCCGTCGGGCCCCTGCAGGGGCAGCCCGGCGTTGGGGATGCAGTGGACCGGCAGCGGGCTGGTCTCGCCGAGGAAGCGGATCGCGTCGCGCATGTCCTCCGGCCCGGTCGAGCAGTTGAGCCCGATCACGTCGACGTCGAGCGCCCGCAGCGTCGTCAGCACCGCCTGGATGTCGGTCCCGAGCAGCATCTTGCCGCCGTTGGGAAGGAGCGAGACGGTGGTCTGGATCGGCAGCGTGCGGCCGGTCTGGGCGAAGGCCTCGCGGGCGCCGAAGATCGCCGCCTTGACCTCGAGGATGTCCTGGGCGGTCTCGATGATGATCAGGTCGGCGCCGCCTTCGACCAGGCCACGCGCCTGTTCGGCGAAGACCTCGACCAGGGTGGCGAAGGAGATGTCGCCCAGGGTCGGGTCGGTCGACGCCGGCAGGAACCCGGTCGGTCCGATCGAGCCGGCGACGAAGCGGTCCTCGCCGGCCGCCTTGCGGGCGATTTCGGCCGCCTTGACGTTGATCTCCAGCGTGTGCTCGCCGAGGCCCCACTCCTCGAGCTTCAGCCGCGAGCCCTGGAAGGTGTCGGTCTCGACCACCTCGGCGCCCGCCTCCAGCATCGAGTCGTGGACGCCCTCGATCACGTCGGGCCGGTTCAGCACCAGCGCCTCGTGGCACTTGCCCTGCAGGCCGCCGTAGTCCTCCTGGGTCAGGTCGAACTGCTCCAGGGTCGCGCCCATGCCGCCGTCGAAGACGACGACGCGCTCCTTGGTCGCGGCTATGAAATCGCGCTCGGCCATGAACCTGAAGAGGCTACCGAGCGGGAGAGACTCAGCCGCGCATGCCCAGGCGCCGCTTGAAGTCGCGGGCGCTGACCGCTCGGGAGAGGCGGTCGACCAGGCCGCGGCGGCCCTTCGTGTACGGGTACCAGTTGGGTTCGCGCTTGCCGCCGAAGCGGGTGACGACGATCGACTCGGCCCGGCAGTACTTCTTGATCCCGTACTCGCCGTGGCGGAAGCCGATTCCCGACTGCTTCCAGCCGCCCATCGGCACTCCCATCGCCGCCATGTTGATGATCACGTCGTTGACGTTGACCGAGCCGGCCTCGATTCGACGCGCGATCCGCTCGGCCCGGCCCTTCTCGCCGAACACCGACGCGGCGAGCCCGTAGCGGCTGTCGTTGGCGAGCCGCAACGCCTCCTCGGAGTCGCGTACCTTCATCACCCCGACCACCGGGCCGAAGGTCTCGTCGCGCATCACCTTCATCGAGTGATCGACGTCGACCAGCACGGTCGGCTCGAAGTAGTCGCCGGGCCCCTCGACCCTCTTGCCGCCGGTCAGCGCCCGGGCGCCGCTGGCGAGGGCGTCGTCGACCTGGTCCTCGACGATCGCGGTCTGGTTCGGTGAGGTCATCGCGCCGACGTCCTTTTCGGGCTTCCTGCCGTCGGCGCCCTGGCGCAGGTCCTTGACCTGTTGGGTCAGCTTGGCGACGAACTCGTCGTAGACGGGCTCCTCGACGTAGATCCGCTCGACCGAGATGCAGAGCTGGCCGG
The DNA here is from genome assembly GCA_963739875.1 of uncultured Solirubrobacterales bacterium. GTDB lineage: Bacteria > Actinomycetota > Thermoleophilia > Solirubrobacterales > 70-9 > VAYN01. The sequence continues at coordinate 146,384 of CAVUCD010000008.1, read as the reverse complement.
AGTTCACCATCCCGCCCCAGGCCGCGGCGTTGGCGGCGCGGTCGACGTCGGCGTCGGAAAGGACGATCATCGGATCCTTGCCGCCGAGCTCGAGGCTGACCGGGGTCAGGGTCTCGGCGGCGCGGGCCATCACCTTGCGGCCGGTCCGGTCGGAGCCGGTGAACTGGATGTAGTCGACGTTGTCGATCAGCGCGCCGCCGGCCTCGCCGGTCCCGAGCACGCAATCGAAGACGTCGGGGGCGCCGATCTCCCGCTTCCAGGCATCGATCACTTCGAGCAGGCTGAGCGGGGTGAACTCCGAAGGCTTGACGACGACCGCGGCGCCGGCCTGCAGGGCTGGGATCGAGTCGCCGAGCGCCATCGCCAGCGGGAAGTTCCAGGGGCTGATCACCCCGACCACGGGAAAGGGCCGGTACTGGATGGTCAGCTTCTTCGCGGCCAGCAGCGGCGAGTTGGGGCGGACCGTCTCGTCGCCGATGTAGGTGGCCGCCTTCGAGCCGTAGAAGTTGATCAGGTCGGCGACGTAGCCGAGGTCGAGCGAGACGTCGGCCCGGACCTTGCCCGTTTCCGCCTGCATCGTGTCGCCGATCCGGTCGGTGTTGTCGAGAATCCAGTCCCGCAGCTTGCCGAGCCAGTGGTAGCGACCCTCGATCCCGATCGCCTCCCACTCCGACTGGTTGGCGCGGACGCGCGCCACCGTCGCGGCAATCGACTCGGGCGTGTCGATCGCGATCGAGTCGACCACCGCTCCGGTCGCGGGGTTGAGGACGTCGATCCTCTCGGCGGCCGGCGTGGAGGCGCCGTTCACCGCGCCGTTCGTCTCGGTGCTCGTCTCGGCGGTACCGCTCTCCACTGGGTGCTCCCTTCGTCGACCCTTGGCTGGTCAGCCAACTGTAGCCGGCCCGGCGCGACGGCGGGCGAGAAACCTGGGTTCAGCGCGGGACGAGGCGGTACACCGGGCCTTCCAACGAGCAGACGTAGACGCGGTGGGCATCGTCTTCGCCGAAGGAGGTGGGGGAGGCGACCGCGAGGCCGAGCTTGTGGTCGTCGCCGGCGCGCTTCAGGTGTGGCACCAGGCTGCGCAGCTGTCCCTCGCAGAGGTCGGCGTAGATGTAGCGCTTGTAGAGAGACGGCAAGCGGCGGTCGGCGACGACATAGCCGCCGATGATCGAGCAGCTGCCGCCGGCGCGGGAGTGGGGGTAGGCGAAGATCGGTTTGGTGGTCCCGCCGGGATCCGGCGGTGCCGCTGTTTTCTTCGCGGTAGGGCGCGAAGCCCTCGAAGGCGTCCCAGCCGAAGTTGGCCCCGGAGGCGGCGGCGACGGTCGTGTAGTCGAGCTCCTCGAACTTGTTCTGGCCGACGTCGGCGATCGCGATCCGCGGCTGCTTGGCGCTGACGGTGTCGAAGGAGAAGCGGAAGGGGTTGCGCAGCCCGTAGCTGTAGATCTCGTCGCGGCCCGGCTTGCCGACGAACGGATTGGACGGCGGCACCGAGTAGGGCTGGGCTCCCGAGGGCCGGGGGTCGATTCGCACCAGCTTGCCGAGCAGCACCTCCTTGTTCTGGGCGTTGTTCGGGGGGTCGCCCGCCGAGCCGCCGTCGCCGGTGCCGAAATAGAGGAGGTTGCCGAGGAACTGCATCTGGCCGCCGTTGTGGTTGGCGTTTTCGGGGTGGGGAATCCCGATCACCTCGCGCTGGGAGCCAGGCGCGGCCCGGGTCGGGCTGGCGCGTTTGAATTCGTCGATGCGGATGTTCCCCGCCTTGTCGTTGTAATAGACGTAGAAGCTGCCGCTGGTCGCGTAGTCGGGTGGGAAGGCGATCGAGAGCATGCCCCGCTCGGCGCCGTCGAAGCCGACCGAGCCCCGCAGGTCGAGGAACGGGTGTGCCAGCCGGTGGCCGCCGCGCAGGACCGCCACCCGGCCCGGTTGTTCGACCACGAAGAGGAGCTTCGGGAAGCCGGGGGCGCCGGTCACGTAGACGGGGTGGTCGAACTGGCCGATCTTCTTCAGGGCGAGGCCGCCGGTGCCGTCCTCGGCGCTCGCGACCGGCCGCGGGGATCGCTCGGCTGAGCCGCAGGCCGGCAGCGCCAGCGCCAGCAGGACGGCGATCAGAAAGGAGGCGGCGGGAGCTCGGCGCACATGCTCAACGCTACCCACCGCCGGCCGCCGCTATTCCTGGTTGCCGCTTCCCTTCGGCGGGATTTCGACCACTTCGCCGCTGTCGGTGACTTCGGTTTCCGGCAGTTCCTGGGTGATTTCGGTGACGAAGGAGCCGCCGGGGGCGATGCCGTTCTTGCCGGTCTCCGCCTTTGCGGACCCGCTCAGTCCGGCGTTGACGCGGTAGAGGACGGTGAAGTGGCCCGCTTTGACCGCGCTCAGCTTCCAGACCGCCCTCGTGGTCTGTCCGGGCTTCAGCGGTCCGAAGTCGAAGGTCTTGCGGTTGGAGGTGGTCGCCCCACCCGGTTCGGAGGATCCGACCAGCCGCGGGTAGGTTTCGGCCAACACCCATACCGGCCGGTCCGGCAGGGAAAGGCCGGCCTGCGGGTCGTGGACACCGAACGGCAGCGAGGAATTGGCGCCCGCCTTGCCGGCGATGCTCACCGTCACCGCCAGCCCCGGCAAGGTCTTCTTGCCGCTGTTCCTGACCCCCAGCTGCATCAGCGAGGTCTGGCCGAGTCGCTGCTTGGTCGGGAAGCTCGCTTCGGTCACCTGGACCCGGTAGGTGCCGGACGGTTCGTTCGCGTCCGAGGAGGATTCACCGCAGGCACCCAGCAGCGCTGCCATGGCCAACGCGGCAAACCCGATCGCGGAAGCTCGAAGGCAGGTGCGACGGAAATGTCTTCCGGTCCCCCGCAAAGCGGCCCGAACATACCACGGGGTTTCCCCGCATCCGTCCCCCTTTTCCCGGCAGCGGGCGGGTTAGTCGGATCTCAACACTGGGCCGGTCGATGGGGCTGATCCATCCCCTAGACTCCGATCGGCGAGTGGGGCGCCGCGCACGGTGGCGCAACTCGACGGAGGAGCAGATGATCGGGTCCGCGGTGAACAGGGCGTTCCTGCCCGCCAAGTCGGCGTTCGAGCAGATCGGGGAGCTGATGCTCCTGACTGGGCAGACGATCGCCTCCGCGGTCCGCCCACCGTACCCCTATGGCGAGGAGTTCATCGGCCAGTTCCTCTTCGCGCTGCAGCTCTGCTGGTTCCCCCTGCTGGTCTCGACCGTGGCGATCAACTTCGGCGCACCGGGCCTGCAGGCGGCCAACTTCCTCTCGCTGTTTGGCGCGCTGGACCGGCTTGGCGGCTTCTTCGTCCTCGCCGCGATTCGAGAAATTGGCCCGTTCGTGACCGGGGTCGTCGTCGCCGGCGTCGCCGGCACCGCGATCACCGCCGACCTCGGCGCCCGCAAGATCCGCGAGGAGCTCGACGCCCTGCAGGTGCTCGGCGTCGACCCGATCAAGAACCTGGTCGTGCCGCGCTTCCTGGCGCTGATGTTGATCACCGGCCTGCTCGACGTCTTCGCGATCGTCGCCGGGCTCAGCGGCGGCATCCTCACCGAGCTCCTCTACCACCAGTCGCTGGGTGGATTCATGGCGACCCTCTTCTCCCAGGCTTCGGTCACCGACCTCTGGGGCTCGGTGCTGAAGTGCACCCTGTTCGGGGCGATCATCGCGATCGTCTGTTGCTACAAAGGGATGACCGCCTCCGGCGGCGCCGCCGGCGTCGGTCGCGCGGTCAACGAGGCCGTGGTGATCTCGTTCATGGGGTTCTTCGCCTTCAACTACGTCTTCACGCAGACCCTGCTGGCGACCAACCCGGAACTGCAGACGATCCGATGAACCCCTGGCTGGCGGTCCCGCGCGGTTGGCTCGACTCCTTCGGGGAGATCGCCCGCTTCGGCTCGATGATCGCCGGGCAGGTCTATTCCGGCCGGGTCCTGCGCTTCTTCGGCGAGAGCCTGCGCCAGGCGGGCATCCTGATCCTCGGCTCGGCCCTGGTTATCTGGGGCCTGGTCTTCGTGCTCGGCCTGCAGTGCGGTATCGAGGGCGCCTACCTGCTGCGGGCGCAGGGCGCGCCGGCCTACGCCGGCGTCTTCTCCGCCTGGTGCGACCTGCGCGAGATCCTCCCCTACGCCTTCGGCTACATGCTGGCGGCCAAGGTCGGGACCGGGATCGTCGCCGAGTTGGGGGCGATGCGGATCTCCGACGAGATCGACGCGCTCGAGGTGATGGGGGTGCCGCCGATCACCTTTCTCTGCGCGACCCGCCTGCTCGCCGCCTGGATCACCTTTCCCTTCATGTACCTGGTCGGGATCGGCGTCATGTACACCGCCAGCTACCTGGCGGTCGTCAAACAGATCGGCGACGTCTCCTCCGGCGGCTACTTCCTGATCTTCTGGCAGTTCCAGAACCCTCCCGACCTGATCTTCAGCTTGACCAAGGGCATGGTGATGGCAACCGCCATCGTGCTCGTCGGTTGTTATTACGGCTACACCGCCTCCGGGGGACCGGTGGGGGTGGGGACCGCGACGGCGAAGTCGATGGTCCTGAACATCGTCTTAGTCCACATCATCGGGATGCTTGGGACCCTTGTCTTCTGGGGGGCCAACCCGAGGGCGCCAATAGGAGGCTGACGTGTCGATCGACGAGGACAAACGCATCGAGGAGGCCGAGGAGGCTCAGTTCGAGCCGGAGGCCGAGACCAGCGCCGAGCTCGCCGAGCCGGTCGGAGCCGGCTCTCGTGGGGCGGAAGAGGAAGGGCACCCCGAAAGTGCCTCGTCCACCGGCCCCTACGTCAGCGAGGACGGTTCGGTGATGGGTCGCGACTTCGTCATCCCGGGCGTCAACCCCGACGAGCGCGATCCCTACCGCTTCCACACCGGGCGCAGGCGCGATCACGGTGGCGACGACGCGATCGAGATCATCGACCTGGTCAAACAGTTCGGCCGGGCGCGGATCCTCAACGGCCTCAACCTCGGCCTGCCCGAGGACCAGGTCTCGATGGTGCTCGGCCCCTCGGGCACCGGCAAGAGCGTGCTGATCAAGCACATCGTCGGCCTGCTCTACCCCGACTCCGGCGACGTCCTCGTCCACGGCGAATCGATCCCGAACATGACCGACGACGAACTCTTCGACGTGCGCAAAAAGTTCGGCCTGCTGTTCCAGGACGGCGCCCTCTTCGGCTCGATGAACATCTACGACAACACCTGCTTCCCGCTGCGCCAGCACACCGACAAGAGCGAGGAGGAGATCGGCGAGATCGTCAACCGCCGGCTCAAAGAGGTGGGCTTGACCGAGGCCACCTACAAGATGCCGAACGAGCTCTCCGGCGGCATGCGCAAGCGCGCCGGCTTCGCCCGGGCGCTGGTCCTCGAACCGGCGATCGTGATGTTCGACGAGCCCGACTCCGGCCTCGACCCGGTGCGCACGGCGCTGCTCTGCGAGCTGATCCGCGAGGTCCACGCCGAGAACGGCGGCTGCTACCTGGTGATCAGCCACGACCTCAACACGGCACGCCGGATCGCCGACTTCATCGCTGTCCTCTGGAGCGGCAAGATCGTCGAGTCGGGGCCCAAAGAGGAGGTCTTCGACTCCGCCAACCCGTTCGTCAATCAGTTCCTGCACGCGGACATCACCGGGCCGCTTTCGATGGACTGAGGTGCGAGGGGGTCTGACACCCCTGTCCCGGAACATCGAAAGGGTTCGTTGAAGGTCGAAAGCTGGCTCGGGACGGTGGCGGGGTGGGCTGCTCGGCATGCTCGAGTGGTGCTGGCGGTGGCTCTGGTGCTCGCGGTCGCCGCGGCGGTCGGGGCCACTCGGATTCCCACCGATGCCGGGGTCGGGACGCTGGTCGACAGCGATACCTCGACCTATCGGGCGACCGAACAGGTGCGGAAGGTGTTCGGGGAAGAACCGGTGGTGGTGCTGGCGCGAGGCGATCTGCAGCGGCTGATCCTGACCAACAACATCTTCCGGCTGCTGCGCCTGGAGGGGTGCCTGGCGGGGAAGGTGCCGAAGGGGGCGACGCCGTTGCCGGGGGCGTGTACCGAACTGGCCGAACTCGATCCGGTCGAGTTCCTCTCCGGGCCGGCGACCTTCCTCAACGAGGCGGTGGTCCAGATCGACACCCAGCTGCGGCGCCTGGCCAAGCACGTGCCGGCGGCGAGGCTGCAGGAATTCCTCCTCGCGGTCGCCACCAAGTACGGCATCACCAGCGCCCCCAGCATCGACAACGAAGAATTCGTCGCCACCGTCGTCTTCGACCTCAGCCGCGCCCGCGGCACGCCGAAGGCGCGGCTCTCCTACCTCTTCCCGAACAGCCACTCGGCCCAGATCGTGATCCGGCTGAAGCCGGGGCTGAGCCAGTCCGAACGCGACCGGGCGCTGGGGCTGATCGAAGCGGCGGTGGCGGAAACGACGCCGCGCCAGGCCTGCGCCGAAAACGGCAAGGCGGCGCCGTGCTTCGTCTTGCGCGGCGGCAGCTACGTCGTCTCCGGAGCCCCGGTCGTGGTGGCTGGGCTCGCCCGGGCGCTGAAGGACGCCCTGCTGCTGCTTTTCGCGGTCGCTCTCGTGGTGATGGCGCTGACCCTGCTGCTCGTCTTCCGTTCGCGCCTTCGCCTGCTGCCGCTGGCCCTCGCCCTGGCGGCGGCGGCGATCGTCTTCGGCCTGCTCGGCCTCTTCGGCGGCTCGCTGACGATGGCCTCGATCGCCGTCCTGCCGATCCTGATCGGCCTCGCCGTCGACTACGCGATCCAGTTCCAGGCCCGCTTCGACGAGGCCACCGCCAGCGGCCTCGAGGGAGCTGAAGCAGCCCGCGGCGCCGCATCGAGCGGCGGCCCGACCATCGCCATCGCCTGCCTCGCCACCGCCGCCGGCTTCCTCGCCCTGCAGCTCTCGCCGACCCCGATGATCAGAAGCTTCGGCTGGCTCCTCGACGCCGGCATCCTGATCGCCTTCGTCCTCGCATTGATCGCCGGCTCCGCCGCCTTGAGCCTGCGTCGCAGGACGTCTGGGGCACTGCGCCTCGGAGAAAGGCGCTCCTCACCCGGCTGGCACGGGGAGAGGTGCCGAGAACGGAGACCCCGTCCCCGCCCGCAGGCGCCTCTCCCCGTGCCAGCCGGGTGCCGGAACGCCTCCTGTCCCTGGCCGTCTCCCACCCCCGGCGTGTCCTCGGCGTCGGCCTCGCTCTGGCAATCGTCGGCTGGGGCGTGGGAACCCAGATCGAGACGGTGTCGGACGTCCGCTCGCTGGCGCCGCAGAGCCTGCCGGCGGTTCGCGATCTCAACGCGCTCCAGGACGCCACCGGCGTCTCCGGCGAGCTCGACGTCAGCATCGAAGCTCCCGACCTGACCGACCCGGCGACGATCGAATGGATGGCGGCCTTCAAGCAGCGGGTGCTGAGCGCGAACGGCTTCCGCGGCGAAGACCCGAGCTGCCTCGATGCCGAAGTCTGCCCCGGGCCGGCGCTCTCCGACTTCCTCACCCGGGGCGGACCGGTGACCCGGCAGGGGATCCGCGCCACCCTCGCGGCGCTCTCCACCTACGACCTGCGCCAGGTCGCCCCGATCGATCCCAAGACCGGCCAGATCGGCCACCAGGCGCTGATCTCCTTCGGGATCCGCGCCCAGTCGCTGCAGGATCAGCAGGCCCTGGTCGACCGCGTCCGCTCGGAGATCGGCCAGCCCGGCAGCCCCGGCGGTCCCCCGGCCGGGGTCGAGGTGCGGCTGGCCGGTCTGCCGGTGATCGCCGCCGAATCCGCCGCCGACCTCTCCGCCAGTCGCTACTGGCTCACCCTCGCCAGCCTGCTCGCGGTGGCGCTGGTCCTCCTCGCCGCCTACCGCTCGTTCGTCCGCGCCCTGGTGCCGCTGGTGCCGACCGTCCTCGCGACCGGCTGGGCTTCGCTGCTGCTGTGGATCAGCGGCATCCCGCTGAACCCGATGTCGGCGGCGCTGGGGGCGCTGACGATCGCGATCGCCACCGAGTTCGGCGTGATCCTCTCCGGCCGCTTCCACGAGGAGCGCGGCCAGCGGTGGGGTGGAGGAGGCCCTGCGGGGCGCCTACGCGCGCACCGGCGCCGCCGTGCTCGCCTCCGGGGCGACGGCGATAGCCGGCTTCGCGGTCCTGATCGCCAGCGAAATCCAGATGCTGAGGGACTTCGGCTTCGTCACCGTGATCGACCTCGCCGCGGCGCTGCTCGGCGTGATGGTCGTCCTGCCCGCCGCCCTGGCCTGGGTCGAGGAACGATGAGGGACCGCTACTCGATCGGCGTCGGCCTGCTCTTCCTGGTCCTGGTCGGGATCGCCACGATCCACACCCTGAGCGGCGGCGGCGGCGAAGACACGCTCGGGCTCGATCGCCAGCCGCCGCGCTGGCCGCTGCCGGAGTTCGCCGTGCCCGCCGCCGCCGGCAGCCTGGAAGGCGACGCGAACATCGCCCAGGACGACTGCGAATCGGCCGCCGTTCCCTGTCCGAGCAGCGATCACCGCTATCCGGCCTGCCGGATCCCGACCGCCGGCGCGATTCGCGTCTGCGAACTCTTCGACCGTCCGCTGGTGATCTCTTTCTGGTTCACGAAGGGGAGCAATTGCGCGGCGCAGCAGGATGTGGTCAACGCCGTCTACCGGCGCTACCGTGGCCGGGTGAACTTCCTTTCGCTCGACGTGCGCGACGGCCGCGAAACCGTTCGCGAACTGATCCGCCAGCACGGCTGGGTGCTGCCGGTCGGGTACGACCGCGACGGCGCCGTCGCCAGCCTCTTCCGCATCGGCGCTCTGTCCGACCTTCGCCTACGCCTATCCGGGCGGCACCCTCGAGAGCGCCAGCATCGGCGAACTGACGGTGGCGCAGCTGAGCGGCCGGGTCGACGATCTGCTGGCGGCGACCCGAGCGGCGGAAGCGAGTTGAGATGGCGGCTTCGGAGCCGATCGATCGCGAGTCCGCGACGATCCGGTGCCGCAGCAGGGTTGGGTCGCACCCCACGTCGCCGCCGAGTTCCCCGGTCTCGGGATCGCCTGGGTCGAGGTCGATGCCCGCGCGGGGAAGAGCCCCGAGCCGGTGCGCCGGCGCCTGCGCGAGCTCTCCGACCGCTTCTACGGCGCCCACGCGATCAGGATGCGGGAACGGCCGATCCCCTGGGCCTACCGCGTCTTCTTTCGCCAGATCGGGCTCGACCCCGACCGCACCCGGACGCCGATCGAGCAGCTCGCCCTCGACCGGCTCCACGACGGCGAGTTCAGGAGCTTTGGGCTTCCCGCCGACGCGCTGACGATCGCCACGGTCGAGACCGGGGTGGCGCTGCGGGCCTTCGACGCCGAGCGCGTCGACGGCCGGCTCTGCATCCGCGACTCGGCCCCCGGCGAGTCGCTCGCCGGTCGCCCCGGCGAGTTGGCCCAGGGGACGCTCACGGTCGCCGACGAGTCGAGCCCGGTCGGCCTGCTGTTCGGGGCGACGGCGGAGGACCGCGCGGTCGAGCCCCACAGCAGCAGGATCGCGGTCGCCGCGATCCAGGTCGGCAGCGTGCCCCAGATGGCCGTCGAGGAGGCGCTGTGGATGGCTGCCTCTGTGCTTGCGGGGTCGTAGGGCCCCAAGCCGTCGGCCAGAGGGATCGGGTGCCCCTCCTCACTCGCCTGACTGGCTGGATCGCGCAGCTGGTCGCGTCCGAGGAGCTGATCTGGCCAGCGGCGCAAAACGTGAGGAGGGGCACCCGATCCCCCGTCGACTGACCCGCTCGTCGAGTGGCTCCAGGAAGCTTCCGTACGCTCGAAGCGTCCTCTCCTCGGAAGCTTCCGTCCCTTGGAAGCTTTTCCCGATCTCGGAAGCTGCCCACCTTGGAGCGGGGTGGAGCTTTCGTGGGGAGGGATTGGGTGGGCCTCTCCGAAGCCTCCCCGCAGTTCGCGCATGAGAGGCCCACCCGATCCCTCCTCGCCAAACCCCCAACCCCGAGCCTTAACCTTCCCCGCTTGCCCCGCGGATCCGTGATTTACACTCGGCGTGAGGCCGATGACGAATCTGCTCGAGCTAGACAGCTTCAACGCGTTTCACGTCGACGTCGACGAGGGCTTGGCCCGTCGCGAGCTGCGACGGCAGGTCGGCCGTCTCGAGCGTGAGCTCGCCGCTCTCTTCGCCGAGGCCTTCGGCCGGGTCGAGGTCGACCACCGGGTGGCTGCGGTTGCGGCCGCGCCCAGGGTCCTCGATCTCGGCGAGCTGGAGCGGCTGCGTGACGAGCTGGCGGAGCGGGTCGCCGAGGCCCGCGTGACGTTGGCTCGGCGCGCCATGGTCGAGACCGACAACCGCGAGCTGCTGCGGAGGATGCAGGACGCTCCGGCGGACTTCAGATGGGTCAAGGTCTCCCGCGCCGACATCGGCGAGCCCGGTTGCGGCGCCTGGCACTCCCGCCCCCGCCTCGGGCTGATCGGGATGCTGATGGGCTGGTGGCAGGTCAAGGTCTCCTCCGGATGTCCGTTAGCCGGGCGGCTGGCGGCCGTTGAGCGGGAAGGGCAAGCGAAGGGCTGAACGGGAGGCGGCGGCAAAGAAGCCGGCGCCACGCGTCGTCCGCACCGGACGATCGACCGCCGGCGCCCTGGGGCGCGGTGCCGCTGGCCGAGCTGGTGATCCTCGCCGGCATCGTCTCCCTGATCATCGGCATCGTCGGCGGGCACCCGACCGCGATCGGCGTCGGCGTCGCGCTCGCCGGCCTCGGCGGCATGGAGGTCGCGATCCGCGAGCACTTCGCCGGCTACCGCTCCCACACCACCCTGCTGGCGGGAGCCGTCTTCGTGCTCACGGTCGGCGGCCTCTACTACCTCACCAACCAGATCCTCGCGGTCTGCCTGGGCGTCGGCGCGGTCGCCTTCGCGGTCGCCTTCTTCCTGGCGCGCCGCGCATTCCAGCGTGCCTCCGGAGGCCTCGGCTTCCGGATCGGTGGAATGCGCGGCTGAGCGCCTAGGGCTCGAGCCAACCGAGAGGGCTGCGGTCCTCTCGCGAGCTGCCGTAGACGCCGGCGTAGGCCACTCACGCAGCATCGTGCGGATGAAGCGCTCGCCTTGCCGTTGGTCTGAGCCGGTAGGCGGTGCGGATGTGCTATCCGAGCGATCGGCAGGCAAGCGCGTGGCGACGGAGATGTAGGCGAGCCGTTGTCGGTCATCAGCCGCTCCACCTCGATCCCGTGAGCGGTAGAAGGCGAGAGCCGCTTCAGAAAGCCAATTCTTTGCTTCTCTCCAGAACTCCGTACACTCGTCTCACGCAGACGTAACGCGCTACTGGCGCGTTGCGCCTATCTCCGTGTTGCGCTTGCTGACTGCCCGCTTCTATCGAGCTTCTACTCATTATCCTCTCCAGCGACGGTAAGCGGACTGCTCGCCCGGCGGGCGGGCGCGAGGCGAGCTCGGTCGAAAGCAGGCGACGCTGCCTCGAGGTGAGCGTCCCCAGCTGCTTGTTCTCGTTCAGCGAGAGCGGCATCAGGAACTTGCGGGCCCGGGTCCGGCCCCATCGGCGCTGGCTGGTCAACAGCTCCGAGATCGTCATGCTCTCGGTCTCCCACGGACATTCTCGGACCACCTCCGACGCGTCCATGTCTCCCCGCGCAATCGCGCGCTTCAGCTCGGCACGGGCCAGCCGGACGAGGTTGGCTCGTTCGAGGGCTCGCATGTGCTGCGGGGCCTCGATTGAGGATGCGATCGTCGTTGCGGGTGCCATTGAGGCAGCTTCCACTGGACTCCTCCCTTAGGAATCGATTGACTGGATATCTCACCCCGCGACCGGCCGGTTCGAGGCCGTGGCATTGACTGGAACGAGTCCTTGTCCGGGGCGGCCGCCGAGGTCGATTGGCGAGGAGGCCAAGCTACGTCGCCGGGGTGGCGCCCGTCAACCCGAGGCGGACGGAAGAAAGGGCGGGCCGGTCGCTAAGAGCAACAATTTCGGCCTGGCGATTTCCTTGTCCCGATCCGGACAAGCCTGAAACTACCCACGACGGGGGATGTCAAAGGCTCGTTACCCGGGGATTACGAGCGCGGAAGGTCCGGGAAGTCCTGGATCGTGCGGGCGATCGTCCCGAGGGCGCCGTCCAGGTGCTCGCGCTCGTGGGTCGCCATCAGGCTGGTTCGCAGCAGCGCCCCGCCCGGGGGAACCGCCGGATGGATCGCGACGTTGGTGTAGACGCCGGCGTCGAAGAGCGCCTTCCAGAGCAGCACCGCCTGCCAGTCGTCGCCGACCATCACCGGCACCACCGGGGTGGTGGCGACGCTGCCGTCCGGCAGGGTGCCGGGCTCGATCACCTTCAGGCCCAGGTGCCGCAGCCCTTCGCGCAGGTACTCGGCGTTGGCGAGCAGTTTCTCGAACAGCTCCGGCCCGTCCTCGCGGATCACCCGCAGCGCCGCCAGCGCCGCGCCGACGGCGGCGGGAACCGCGGAGGCGCTGAAGATGAAGGAGCGCGAGGAGACCCGCAGGTACTCGATCACGTCGGCGGGCCCGGCGATGAAGCCGCCGCAGGAGGCCAGGCTCTTGGAGAAGGTGCCCATCCGCAGGTCGACCTCGTCCTCGAGGCCGAACAGCTCGCAGGCGCCGGCGCCGCGGGCGCCGAGGACTCCCGCCCCGTGTGCCTCGTCGACCATCAGGCGGGCGCCGTGCGCCTGGCAGAGCTCGACGATCCGCGGCAGGTCGCAGACGTCGCCCTCCATCGAGAAGACGCCGTCGACGATCACGAGGACGCCGCCGCCGTCCTCGCGCGGCGCGCTGGAGCATCTTCTCGAGCTTGTCCATGCGGTTGTGGCGGAAGGGGCGCAGCTTGGCGCCGGAGAGCCGACAGCCGTCGAGGATCGAGGCGTGGTCGCCGGAGTCGCAGATCACCGTGTCGCCCGGCCCGAGGATCGTGCCGATGCAGCCGAGGTTCGACTGGTAGCCGGTGGTGTAGACGATCGCGTCCTCGGTCCGCATCCACTCCGCCAGCTCGCGCTCGAGGTCGAGGTGCAGCGGCGTCGTCCCGTTCAGCAGCCGCGAGCCGGTGACGCCGGTGCCGTAGGTCTCGAGCGCGTCGCGAGCGCCCCCCTTGACCCGGCTGTCTCCGGTCAGGCCGAGGTAGTTGTTGGAGCCGAGCATGATCGTCTCGCGCCCCTCCATCTCCACCACCGGGCCGGCCTGCGAGGTGAGCAGGCGGAAGTAGGGCAGCAGGTCGTGCTCCTTGGCCGCTTCGAGCTGCTCGAGGCGGTCGTGGTTGCGCGCCTTCTCGAAGACGTCGACCGGGGCCTTCGCGGTCTCGCTCATAGCCCCAGAGTGTAGGTTGCGACCCAATGGGAAGCGTGACGATCAGGCCGGTGCGGACCCGGCGCGAGCTGAAGGGCTTCGTCAAGGTCCCGTTCCGCCTGCATCGCGACAACCCGCAGTGGGTGGCGCCGCTGGTCTTCGAGCGGATGGAGTTCCTCAACCGCGACAAGAACCCCTACTTCGAGCACGCCGAGGCGGAGTTCTTCGTCGCCGAGCGCGACGGCGAGCCGGTCGGGCGGATCAGCGCCCAGGTCGACCATCGCTGGGACGAGTACCAGGGCGGCAGCGATGCGATGTTCGGCTTCTTCGAGGCGACGCGAGGACCCCGAGGTCGCCCATGCCCTGCTCGAGGCGGCGCGCGAGTTCGCCGCCGCGAAAGGCCGTTCGCGCCTGCTCGGGCCGATGGACTTCACCACCAACGACGAGATCGGGATCCTGATCGAGGGCTACGAGCGGCGGCCGATGATCCTCGAGCCCTGGCACCCGCCCTACTACCGCCAGCTGATCGAGGCCGAGGGCTTCGCGAAGACGATGGACGTCCTGATGTGGGAACTGCAGTTCGGCGACCTCAAAGAGGGGGAGGCCTTCGACCCGGCGATCCACGTCGCCGCCAAGAAGGCGCTGGAGGACGAAGGGATCACGATCCGCAACATGCGCAAGCGCAACATGGCGGCCGAGGTGCGGCGCTTCATGGACGTCTACAACGAGGCCTGGGGCGACAACTGGGGTTTCGTCCCGATCACCGACGCCGAGGTCGAGTTCCAGGCCAAGAACCTGAAGCAGGTGATCAACGAGGACTGGACCTTCATGGCCGAAAAGGACGGCGAGGTGGTCGGCGCGGCGCTGACCCTGCCCGACATCAACCAGGTGATGGCGAAGCTGGACGGCAAGCTGCTGCCCTTCGGCTGGCTCAAGTTCCTGCTCGGCAAAGGCAAGGTCGACCAGCTGCGCGTCTTCGCCCTCGGCGTCAAGCACGAGTACCGCCACAGCGGCGTCGCCGCCGGCCTCTACCTCAAGCACCTCGAGGAGGCGGCCAAACCGGGCGCGATCCGCGGCGGCGAGATGGGTTGGATCCTGGAGACGAACAAGCCGATGAACCGGGCGATGGAAGGCATGGGGGGGAAGGTCGTCAAGCGGTACCGGCTTTACGAGCGGGCGTTGTAGGGACGCGGTGAGGTTTGGCGGGGAGGGATCGGGTGGCCCTCTCCGGCGCGAACAGCGGGGAGGCTTGGAGAGGGCCACCCGATCCCTCCTCACGAAAGCTCCACCACGCTCCCAAGGTGGGCAGCTTCGGAGCGGCGAAGCTCCCGAGAGCGGAAGCTCTCGGACTGGCGGTTTCGAAGCCCTCCGACGGAGACGGGCATCGCCGAGGGTCGGGTGCCTCCTCACGTTTTGCGCCGCTGGCCAAGAGCCTTTCGGACGGCCGCAGCGATCCAGCCAGTCAGGCGAGTGAGGAGGGGCACCCGACCCGACGGCGCTCTCTCCGAGAGAGAGGACACCGAACCGTCCAATGTCCGCACTTTGCGGCTCCCCTCGGAGCATCGACCTGGGCCGTCGCTAGAGTCGAGGCGGTGAGTGAGCTTGAGGTAGACGGCGAGATTCTGGCCGAGGAAGACGCCGGGCCGCGCGACGCGACCGACCCGGTGCGGACCCTGCCGCTGCCCTACGCGGAGCCGGCGCTGCCGGTGCTGCGAAGCGAGGTTCGAACGGCGGCGATCGCCGCCGCCGGCGGTGTCCTCGCCGGCGCCGCCACGGTCGCCGCGGTGCGGGCGGTCTCCGCGGTCGGCTCGCGCTCGGGCTCCTCGCGCCGCCTCGGCCGCCGTCGCGAGCGCCCGGCCAAGGTCCTCGCCAGCCGCTCCTTCCTCGTCGACGTCCATCTCCTCGGTCGCTAGACAGGCCATCGCGCGGGCCGCGATGCTGCAGGTCGAGGTGCGTCCTCCCTCGCCCTATCGGCTGCGACGGGGCAGCGACGACCGGACCCTGCGGGTCGACCGCGGGGTCGCCACCCGCCTGCTCCACGTCGAGGGCAGCCCGGTGCTGGTGCGGGCCTGGCAGCCGACCGCGGATCGCGTGCTGTTGCGGGCCGAAGCGGTCGACCCGGCGGCGGTCGGGAGGCCGCTGGCGGTGTCCGGCGACGATCCGCCGCCGGCAAGCGCGGCGCAGCTGGAGCTCGCGGTCGAGCGGATCCGCTTCGCGCTCGGCGTCGACGACGACTTCGCGCGAGTTCCATCGTCGTTTCCGGCGCGATCCGCTGGTCGGGCCGCTGCTGCGCCGGATGCCCAGCTTCCGGCCCGAACGCCGAGTCTGGCCCTGGGAGGCGCTGGCGGCGGCGATCGTCGGGCAGCTGATCGAGGCGGAGCGCGCGGTCCGGATCGAACGACGCATCGTCGGTCGCTGGGGGGCGCGGCTCGGCGAGGGGCGGGGAGCGTTGCGCGACGTCCCGACGGCGGCGACGATCGCCGGTCGCGCTCCGGCCGAACTCGCCTCGATGGACCTCGCTCCGACTCGGGCCGCGGCGCTGCGCCGGGTCGCCCACGAGGTCGCCGTGGGGCGCTGCGCGATCGAGACCGCCGCCGCCGACCGTCGCCTGCTGGCGATGCCGCAGATCGGTCCCTGGACGGTTCAGTGCCTGGGCCTGTTCGGGCGCGGCGACGCCGACTCGCTGCCCGCGGGCGACCTCGGCTACATCAAGCTCGTCGGTCGTCTCGCCGGCCTCGGCCGCCGCGCCACCGTCGCCGAGGTGGAGGAGTTCTACGCGCCGTATGAGCCGTTCCGGGGCCTCGTCGGCGCCCTCACCCTCGCCGGGTTGCACCGGGTCGTCGCCCAGGGCCCGCCACTGCGCATCGCTGCCTGAACGGCCAGTCGGACGGTGCACGGCATCGTGCCTGGCGGGCGAGGGGTCAAGGCCCTGCTTCAGGTGTCGATAGGTACGGGAATGCGCGAGCCCGGGGATAGAAACTGGCCCGACCACGAGGTCGACGAATTCCTCGACCAGATCGCCGCCGGTGGGCAGGACTACCGGCGCCTGGTCGAGCGGCTGCCGGTGATCGTCTACGCGTCCGAGCTGGGCGAGCACGGGAGATGGCGCTACGTCAGCCCCCAGGTCGAGGAGATCCTCGGCTACACCGCCGAGGAATTCAAGAGCGACCCCGGACTCTGGGCGCGACTGCTGCACCCCGACGACCGCCAGCGCGCGCTTGAAATCGAAAGCAAGGACTACCTCGGCAACCGCAACACCAGCCCGATCGAGTACCGGATGAGGACCCGCGGCGGCAGGATCGTCTGGATGCTCGACGAGGCCGTCCTCGAGGCCGACGACGACGGGGTTCCGGTCTGGCACGGGGTCCTCTACGACATCAGCGAGCGCAAGAACACCGAGGCCGACCTGCAGCGCGCCCTCTCCCAGCAGGCGGTGGTCGCCAAGCTCGGCGAGCAGGCGATGCAGAACGGCGACCCCGAGTCGCTGATGCGGGCGGCGACCTCCCTGATCGGCGAAGTCGACGGCGTCCACAGCGCCTGCATCTGGGAGGTCGGGCGCGACGGTCGCCGGCTCAACCTCCGGGCCGGGCTCGAGGACGAGGTCGTCGGCGCCGGCCGCCGCGTCTCCGCCGCCCGCGACTCCCACGCCGGCGCCGCGCTCGACTCGGGCGCCGCGACGATCGTCTCCGAATGGGCGGATGAGAAACGCTTCACGATGCCGCCGGTCCTGCGCGCCTTTGGCGCCGCCAGCAGCCTGGCGGTGATGATCGACGGCAAGGACCACCCCTTCGGCGTGCTCGACGTCCACGCCACCGAGCCGCACCGCTTCAGCCCCAAGGACGTGCCGTTCCTGCAGGCCGCGGCCAACGTCCTCGCCGACGCCTTCGAGCGCCACGCCGCCGACCAGGCGCTGCGCCACCGCGTCCTGCACGACTCCCTGACCGGGCTGCCGAACCGGCTCAGCTTCGTCGACGCACTGGCCGATTCGCTGCGGCGGGCGAAGGTCTCCGGCTCGCCGGTCGGGATCCTCTTCCTCGACCTCGACCACTTCAAGCTGATCAACGACAGCCTCGGCCATCACGCCGGCGACGCCCTGCTGCGCGCGATCGCGCCGCGGCTGCGCGCCCACCTGCGGCCGGGGGACGTCGTCGCCCGCTTCGGCGGCGACGAGTTCGGGATCCTGATCGATCGCCTCGCCGACGAAGAGGAGGCGATCGCGATCGCCGACCGGGTCGGCGGCGCGTTCACGCAGCCGTTCTCGATGGAGGGCGTCGAACACTTCGTCAGCGCCAGCATCGGCGTCGCGGTTGCCCGCGACTCCGAGCAGCGCGGCGTCAACGCCGAGCTTCTGATCCGCGACGCCGACGCGGCGATGTACCGGGCGAAGGAGAGTGGCCGCGCCCGCTGCGTTCTCTTCGACGCGGAGATGCGCGCCGGGGCGATGCTGCGGCTTCGAGGTCGAACGCGAGCTGCGCCACGCCCTCGACCGCGACGAGCTCGCCCTCCACTACCAGCCCGTCGTCAACCTGCGCACCGGCGAGGTGACCGGGATCGAGGCGCTGGTCCGCTGGCAGCACCCCGAGCGCGGCCTGCTGGATCCGGCCGAGTTCGTCTCGATCGCCGAGGACAGCGGCCTGATCGAGCCGATCGGGCGCTGGGTGCAGGAGCGCGCCTGCCGCCAGGCGCTCGCCTGGCACGAGCAGCGCCCGGACTCGCGCCCGCTCGACGTCGCCGTCAACCTCTCCGCCCGCCAGGTCGCCCACCGCGACCTGCCCGCCACGGTCGCCGAGATCATCGCCCGCACCGGCATCGACCCGGTCCACCTGCGGCTGGAGATCACCGAGAGCGTCCTGGTCGAGGAGTCGGCGACGGCGATCGCCTCGCTCGAGGCGCTGAACGAGATCGGCGTGCGGCTCGTCCTCGACGACTTCGGCACCGGCTACTCCTCGCTCGCCTACCTCAACCGCTTCCCCTTCCACGCGCTGAAGATCGATCGCTCCTTCGTCGACGCGCTCGGCATCGAGCAGGAGCGCACGGCGATCGTCGAGGCGATCATCGGCATGGCGCGGGCGCTCTCGCTCGACGTGATCGCCGAGGGGGTCGAGAACGAGGTCCAGCTGGCCGAGCTGCGGCGGCTCGGCTGCGACTACGCGCAGGGCCACCTCTTCCACGCCGCGATGCCGGAGGCCGAGATCAGCCGCCTGCTGGGCGAAGGCACACTGAACTATTCGGGGATTTCGCCGCTCAGGTAGGAGTTGGTGAGCAGTTCGCTCGCGGTCGGCAGCGACTCGATCAGTTCGTTGTCGCGCATCCAGCCGGCGAAGGTGCTCCACTCGGCCGGGTCCATGTAGCCGTAGGGCTGGCCTGGCGTCCGCGCCGCGAGCAGCGGCAGGGTGGCGGTCATCTCGGCTTCGGTCAGTTTCGGTTCCAGCCCGGAGTTGGCTTCCAGCACCGCTTTGGTCGCCGCTTTCGGCTGTTCGACGGCGGCGTCGGTGCCGCGTTCGAGGGCGGCGATGAAGAGCCGGAACTCTTCCGGTTCTGCTTCCAGCTTCTTGCGGTTGGCGACGAGGACGAGCTCGTCGTAGGTCGGCACGCCGAGCTTGTCGACCGGGGTGACGACCGGTTGTTTGCCGCGTTCGCGCAGGTCGACCCCCTCGACGTTGCTGTAGCCGCCGAGCATCGCCTGGGCGCTGCCGCTGACCAGCGCCGGCAGCAGGCCGAAGCCGACGTTGACCGCCTTGACGTCGGCGGGGGTCAGCTTGGCCCGGCCGAGGATCGTCTTCAGGAACGCTTCCTGGTAGGGGATGCCGGCGGTGGCGATCGTCTTGCCCTTGAGATCGCCGACCCCTTTGATGCCGGATTTCTTCAGCCAGATCATCGAGGTCAGCGGCCGGTTGACCAGCGCCGCGATCGCGACCACCCCGAGGCCCTCTTCGTGCGCCAGCACGACCTCGGGCTCGTAGGAGATCGCCAGATCCGAGCGGCCCGCGGCGACCAGCTTCAGCGGCGCCGCCGGGTCCGAGGGGGAGGCGATGCTGACGTCGAGGCCGGCTTCTTCGAAGTAGCCGAGCTTCTGCGCCATGTAGATCCCGGCGTGATCGGGGTTGGGATAGAAGTCGAGCGTCAGCGAGATCGGCTGCGCTTCGGTGCTCGTGTCCTCGGACTTCTTACCGCAGGCGGCGAGGCCGAGCGCGAGGGCGAGGAGGGCGACGGCGAGGGCGATCGCCGGTACTCGGGGCGACTTCATCCCTGTGTTCTATCGCCAAGTGACGACGCGCCGCTCCGCGAGGGCCAGCAGGCCGAAGAGCGCCGATGCGCGATCGCGGCGAGGACGACGACCTGCCGCGAACAGCCGGGCGGTCTCGCAGCTGGGCGTTGTCCTGCGACGGATCAGATGACCCGAGGCCGCCGTTCCGAGCTCGATCCGGCCCACTCAGCGAAGACGGCGCCGATCGACGGCGACCGCGACGGCGATCTTGGCGCCGCTGAAGACGTAGGGCAGCGCCGTCGGAACCTCGACTCGGCGGAAGATCTGCCAGCGGGAGGCGTCGAGGGTCCGCATCAGCTTGATCGCGTCGGGATCGACGGAGCGCAGGCCGTCGAGCGCGTTGACGGTGATCGGGAAGAAGCAGATCAGCGCGACGATCACCAGCTTCGGCCAGATCCCGAAGCCGAACCAGACGATCAGGATCGGCGCGATGACGACGATCGGGATCGCCTGCGAGGCGACGAGCAGCGGGTAGGCGGCTCGCCGCAGCGTTCTCCGAGAGGTGCAGGGCGACGGCGAAGCCAAGCCCGGCCAGCAGCGCGCAGCCGAAGCCGAGCAGGACCTCTCGCAGCGTCACCCAGGCGTTTTCGGCGAGCAGCGAGCGGTTGTCCCAGAGCGAGCTGGCGACTTCGGCCGGGGAGGGGACGAGGAAGCTTTCGAGGTTGAGGAGCGTTGGCCAGCGCGCCGGTCGAGGCGGCGATCTGCCAGGCGCCGATCGAGATCGCGACGAGCAGCAGCGGGCAGCAGCCAGCGCCTCATCGCGTGCCCTCCCGCAGCGCCCGCATCGCTTGCTCGCGGACGGCGACGAAGGCGGGGTCGGTGACCGCGGCGTCGCGATCGGCGCGCGCGCGGCTCCGGCGCCCGCAGCTCGGCGACGATCCGGGCCGGACGGGCCGAGAGGACGGCGACCCGGTCGGAGAGGTAGAGCGCCTCCTCGACGTCGTGGGTGACGAGGACGACGGTGCGGGGGTCGGCCCGCAGCGCCTCGGCCAGCCACTCCTGCATCTCCGCCCGGGTGATCGCGTCGAGCGCGGCGAAGGGCTCGTCGAGGGCCAGCACCGGCTTGCCGGCGAGCAGGGTGCGGAGGAAGGCGACCCGCTGGCGCATCCCGCCGGAGAGCTCGGCCGGCGCCGTCGCCTCGAAGCCGGCGAGGCCGAAGCGCTCGAACAGCGCCGCCGCCCGCTCGCGCGCCTGCGCCTTGCGGCTGCCCTGGTTGCGCAGCGCCAGCGCCGCGTTGTCGAGCGCCGAGTACCAGGGCAGCAGCAGGTCGCGCTGGGGCATGTAGGCGCAGCGGGCGAGCCGCCCGGCGGCGTCGCCGGCGCCGTCGACCTCGATCGCGCCGGCGCTCGGGTCGCGCAGGCCGCAGACCAGCTCCAGCAGCGTCGACTTGCCGCAGCCCGAGGGCCCGACCAGGCCGACGACGCCGTGCGGCTCGACCGCGAGATCGAGCCGCTCGATCGTCCGCAGCTCGCCGTAGGCGTGCTCGAGCCGCTCGAATCGCGATCGCCGGCGCCGCCCGGGGCGGACGGGGGCCGCCTCGACGGCGCTGATTCCTCCGGTTTCGACCTTCATGCTGGTATCCTGGCGCACTCCGCGCTCCTGACCAAGAAGGTCAGGAAAGTCGATAAGTACCCCTCGCGCGGAACAGCCAAAATCACCATGGACCCGGCAATCGTCCTCTTCGGATTGGGCATCGGCGTACTCGTCGGTATGACCGGCATGGGCGGAGGCTCGCTGATGACGCCGCTGCTGATCCTGATCTTCGGGATCCAGCCGACGACGGCGATCGGCACCGACATCGTCTACTCGGCGATCACCAAGATCGTCGGCGGCTGGCGCCACTTCAAGCTGGGCACGGTGAACATGGAGCTGGTCAAGTGGCTCTCGTTCGGCAGCGTGCCGGCGGCGGTCGCGGGGGTCGCCCTGGTCTCGGTCCTCGCCGAGCACGTCGGCGAAGAACGGCTCGACTCGCTCGTCTACGCGGTCCTCGGCGGCACCCTGCTGATGGTCGGGATCATCACCCTGGCCCGGGCGCTGATCCTGCGCAACCTGATCGACGAGCGCGACCGCTTCGAGGTCGAGAAACGCCACAAGGTCGCCGCGGTCGTGATCGGCGCCACCACCGGCTTCGTGATCGGCATCACCTCGGCCGGCTCGGGGACCGTGATCGCGATCCTGCTGATCGCCGTCTACCGCCTGGCGCCGAAGCGGGTCGTCGGCACCGACGTCTTCCACGCCGCGATCCTGCTCTCCGCGGCCGGCCTCGCCCACATCGTCGGCGGCAACGTCGACTTCGGCCTCGCCGGCAACATCCTCGTCGGCTCGATACCCGGCGTGATCATCGGCTCGGCGCTCTCCGACAAAGCCCCGCAGGGCGTGATCCGCACCGCGCTCGGCCTGGTCCTGATCGGCTCCGGGATCGTCACGATCCAGAAGGGCGACCCCAACGTCTGGCCGATCGCCGCCGGAGTCGCCGCGGTCGGCCTCGGTGCGGTCCTCTACGCCCCCCACTGGCTCAACCAGCGCCGCAGGCGCCAGCGCGAGCAAGAGGCCGACCAGGCGGCGACGCTCGCGCGGACCCTCCCGGCCGACTGATTTACTAGATCCATGCGTGTTTCCGCAAAGGCCGACTACGCGGTGCGGGCGGCTGCCGAGCTTGCCGCCGCCGAGGAGGGCCCGATCAAGGGTGGGCGCCTCGCCGAGGCCCAGGACATTCCCCTGCAGTTCCTCGAGCACATCCTGCTCGAGCTCAAGCACCACGGCATCGTCCGCGCCCGCCGCGGCGCCAAGGGCGGCTACTGGCTGGCGAAACCGGCCGACGAAGTGACCGTCGCCGACATCGTCCGCGCCGTCGAGGGCCCGATCGCCCACGTCCAGTCGACCCCGCCCGAGGCGATCGAATACCGCGGCAACTCCGAGCACCTGCAGGAGGTCTGGATCGCCGTCCGCGCCAACCTTCGCGCCGTCCTCGAGGAGGTCACCCTGGCCGACCTCGTCTCCGGCGAAATGCCGAGCGTCGTCACCGACCTGGTCGCGACGCCCGACTCCTGGGCCGCCCGCTAAGGGTCAGGTCTGGCGAGCAGGAGTTGGGTGGACCTCACCTGCGCAAACAGCGGGGAGGCTTGGCGAGGTCCACCCAACCCCTGCCCACGAGAACTCACCAAAGCTCCCAAGGTGGCAGCTTCCGCGGAGGGACAGTTCCGTGACGCAAGCTTCCGAGGGACGGGAGCTTGCGGAAGCGGGGACCGGGCTCGGGTGGGAGGGTCGGGTGCCCCTCCGAACGTTTTGCGCCGCTGGCCGAGAGCCTTCCTCGGACGGCCGCCGGCGATCCAGCCAGTCAGGCGAGTGAGGAGGGGCGCCCGACCCTCCCACCCGCCCTACGCTGCCGGTCGGGCACCGGAACCAGGTCGAAGTCCGTCCCGAGCCGCAGCTCGCTGTAGCGCCTCACCCAGTCGTCGTTGACCTGGTCGGACTGGCGCTTCATCCGCGGCTCGAAGTCGAAGTCCGGCGGAGGGGAGAGGTCGAGCCGCTCGAGCAGCCGCAGGGTGCTGGTCTCGTAGTCGGCGGCGAAGTTCTCGTAGAGGACGAGCACGGGTTTGATCCCGGAGTGCTCGAAGAAGGCGTCCCAGCAGGACTCCTCGACCAGGATCTGCTCGAGCAGGTGGGCGATCGCCCGGTAGTGGAAGCGCAGCTGCGGCCGGTGCTCCTCGATGAAGCTGCGGTAGGGCGGCGAGCCGTCGCCCTCGACCGAGGCCGCCTTGGCGCTCGCCTGGTCCTCGCGCCAGGTCGCCGTCTGCACCGCCTTCCAGAGCGAGACCGCCTGGCGCACCTTGTTCGCCCGCACGACCCGGACGAAGGTCAGGTCGGGGAAGGCGCTCGGCAGCAGCTCGGCGAGGGGGACGTCGCGGTAGGCGGGGACGTTGCGCAGCAGGCTGACGAAGTCGCCGAAGTAACCCCACATCAGCTTCGCCCCGAAGATGCCGTTCGGCGTCGTGCCCGCCTCGAACGCCCACTCGAGATAGCGGTCGTAGGCGGCGCGGCTCCAGAGCGGTGAGCGCGGCGCCGGCTCGCTGCCGACCGCGCGCTCGCCGAGGTGGTCGCGGATCGACTGGATCCTCGACCCCGAGGAAGTACTCCTCGGGACGCCGCGGCCGGCCGCTGTGGCGGAGCGCCTCGAAGTACTCCTCCGGCCGCCCGGCGACCCCCGTTTCCGCCAGCGCATGGCAGACCAGGGTGCTGCCGCTTCGCGGCGTCGCGCAGACGAGATATGAGCGTTGAGGCTGCATCCGAAGTTCGTTGCTGAGTAAGTTAATCAACAAAGCAGTGAACGATGCCGCTCGCTGCCGTCAATCGTTAGTCTCCCCGCGAAGTCGATCTCTGTCGAGGTACCCGCTTGGATTCCCCCCGAACATCCTCTACATCCACTCGCACGACACCGGCCGCTACGTGCAGCCCTACGGCTTCCAGGTGCCGACGCCGAACATCCAGCTGCTCGCCGACCAGGGGGTGCTGTTCCGCGAGGCCTTCTGCGCGGCGCCGACCTGCTCGGGCAGCCGCGCCAGCCTGCTGACCGGCCTCTACTGCCACAACAACGGCATGCTCGGCCTCGCCCACCGTGGCTGGAAGCTGAACGACTACGGCCAGCACTGGGTCCACGCGCTGCGCCGGGCCGGCTACCACTCGACCCTGATCGGCGAGCAGCACATCTCCGTCGACCCCGGCGTGATCGGCTACGACGAGCTGGTCGAGGTCGACTCCAACCGGGCCGAGAACGTCGCGCCGCTGACGATCGAGACGCTGCGCGAGGCGCCGGCCGCAGCCCTGGTTCATGTCGGTCGGCTTCTTCGAGACCCACCGCGACTTCTTCGCCCCGACCTCGGTCCGCGACACCCTCTACTCGCTGCCGCCGGCCAACCTCCCCGACGTCGTCGCGACCCGCAAGGACTTGGCCGCCTTCAAGGCCAGCGCCCGCTCGCTCGACCAGGGAATCGGCGCCGTGCTGCACGCCCTGCACGACTTCGGCCTGGTCGACAACACGCTGGTCCTCTGCACGACCGACCACGGCATCGCCTTCCCCGGCGCCAAGGCGACCCTCTTCGACCGCGGCATCGGCGTGATGATGATCATGCGCGGCCCGAGCGGCTTCACCGGCGGCAAGGTCGTCGACGCCCCGGTCAGCCACCTCGACGTCTACCCGACCCTCTGCGAGCTGGCCGGGGTCGAGGCACCCGCCTGGCTGCAGGGCGCCTCGCTGATGCCGCTGGTGCGCGGCGACGTCGACCGCCTGCACGAGGCGATCTTCGCCGAGACCACCTACCACGCCGCCTACGAGCCGCAGCGAGCCGTCCGCACCGAGCGCTGGAAGTACATCCGCCGCTTCGACGACTACCCGCACCCGGTCCTGGCCAACTGCGACGACAGCCCGAGCAAGGACCTCTGGGTCGACGCCGGCTGGGGCGAGCGCGTCGTCCCCCGTGAGCAGCTCTACGACCTGGTGCTCGATCCCGCCGAGGGGAGCAACCTCGCCGGCGACCCGAGCAGCGGCGAGGCCCTGGAGGAGATGCGCGGCCGGCTCGACGCCTGGATGCGGGAGACCGACGACCCGCTCCTCGACGGGCCGGTGGAGCCGCCCCCCGGCGCCTCGTTCAACGAGCAGTGGCAGGTCTCCCCGGACGAGCCGGTGCGGACCGTGTCGGGTTCGGCCGCCGCGTCGTCCAGCTGAGGCGGCCTCATTCCGCCGCGGGCACACCGCCGGCGACGACGTTGACGAAGTTCTCCAGGTGGCGGGTCGTCCAGCACTCGAAGGCGCCGTCGCAGTAGCGCTCGTAGGCGGCCATCACCGAGTCGCCGTAGTTCCAGTAGAGCTTCGGCTCCGGGTTGAGCCAGAAGAGGCGGCCCGCCCGCTCCGCCACCTGGGCGAAGACCTCGGCGTGGGGCTGGCGGCCGTTGGTGCGGGCGTCGCCGAGCACGATCACGGTCGAGCGCGGGTCGAGCTCGTCGGAGATCTCGGTCAGGAACTCGAGCCAGACGCGGCCGTAGTCGGTGTAGCCGGAGACGTCGGCGACGCCGCCCTCGCTGGAGATCCGCTGGGCGACGACGGCGAAGTCGCGCTCGTGCTCGAAGACGTCGGTGACCTCGGAGATCCGCTCGATGAAGACGAAGCTGCGCAGTTTGCGGAACGAGTCGTGGAGGGCGTGCAGGACCGAGAGGAAGAAGACGCTGGCCGAGGTGACCGAGGTGGAGACGTCGCAGAGGACGTAGATCTCCGGCCGGCGCGGGCGCTTGGGCTTGTATTTGAGCCGCAGCGGCACGCCGCCGGTCTCCAGCGAGGCGCGCATCGTCCGCCGCACGTCGACCGCGGCGGCCTTGCGGTGGCCGCGCTGCTCGTGGCCGAGCGTCGCCAGCCGCCGCTTCATCTGCGAGACGGCGCGGTGGACCGCGGCGAGGTCCTGGGTCGGGCTGGTCGGCAGGGCGCGGTCGAGCTCGGCCAGGGGGCGGGAGGGGGGCAGGGTCGAGGTGCGCTCGATCAGGTCGCGTTCGAGCTCGCGGCGCAGGTGGCGCTCGAACCCGGTCAGCTGGGCGCGGTCGATCGGCGGCCGCTCCTCGCCGTCCTCGCCCGGCGGCTGGTTGCCGGCGGTGAGCCCGAGCGTGCGGCGGATCCGCTGCACGTCGACCCCGACCACGCCGGAGCCCTCGGCGCGGCCGAAGGCGGCGATCGCCAGCCGCGCCAGGTCGCGCATCCGGTCCTCGTCGCCGTCCGCCATCGCCTCGCGGATCTGCTCGCGAAGTTCGTCGATGTCGAGCTGGTCGCCACTCGCCTCGCCGTCGCCCGCCGTCGCCCTCGCCCTGCTCGGTGACGCCGCGCTGGACCGCCTCGGCCTCGGCGGCGCGGAAGAAGTAGCGATCGAAGAGCAGCTCGAAGACCCGGCGGTCGTCCTGGGACTTGGCGATCGTCGAGGCCAGCGCCTCGCGGAAGTCGTCCTGCGAGGTCCAACCGACCTGCTCCAGGGCGGCGAAGGCGTCGAGGATCTCCGAGGTGCCGACGGCGACTCCCTCGCCGCGCAGCTCCTCGCAGAAGCCGAGCAGCTTCGCCGCCAGGCCGGGCGGTCCGGGGTCGGCCTGGGCCCGTAGGGCGAGGCGGGGCTCATCGGTTCGATAATAGGCCGATGAGCGCGGGGGGACAGGCTGGAGCGGAGCGGGCGATGCGTGAGATGCGCCTGGCCCGGCGGCGCCGTTTCGTCGGCCAGATCGACGTGATGGAGGTCGTCTACCGCGTCTACGTCGCCGCGATCTTCAGCGCGATCGCCCTGGCGGTGATCGCCGGCGCCGTCAACGACGCCAGCGTCAGCGCCGCGGCGGTCGAAGACATCGCCGCAACGCCCCGGCGCTGCTCGGCCTCGGGGTCGCCCTGGCGGTCCTCGCCGGCCTGCGCTCGGGCGCGCGCGGCGGACCGCTGGCGATCGAGGACGCCGAGGTCCAGTACGTCCTGCTGGCGCCGATCGACCGCGGCCTGGCGCTGCGCTCGGCGGCGCTGCGGCAGCTGCGGATCGCCGTCCTCGGCGGCGCCGTGCTCGGCGCCGTCGCCGGCAACTTCGCCTTCCGCCGCCTGCCCGGCTCGCCGGTCGAGTGGCTCGCCTGCCTGGCCCTGTTCGGTGCCGTGCTTCCGCTCTGCGCCCTCGGCGGTGCGCTGCTGGCCTCGGGCCGGCGCCTGCGGCCGGCGGTCAGCGGGCGGCGATCGGCGACCGCCCTGCTCGCCTGGACGGTCGCCGACGTCGTGCTCGGGACCAAGACCTCGCCGGCGACGATGCTCGGCGTCCTCGCGACGCTGCCGCTGCAGAGCGGCGCGACGGCGGCGCTCGGCGCGGTCGGGGTCGCGGTCGCGGTCGTCGCCGCCGGGCTCGGCCTGGCTCTCGCTCGGCGGGCTCTCGCTCGAGGCCGCCCGGCGCCGCGCCGACGCTGACCGCGCAGCTGCGCTTCTCGGCCTCGGTCCAGGACATCCGCACCGTCGTCCTGCTGCGCCGCCAGCTCGCCTCCGAGCACCCGCGGCGGCGGCCCTGGGTGCGGCTGGCGACGCCGACGCTCTCGCCGAGCGCCCGGTCTGGCGGCGCGGCTGGCAGAGCATCCTGCGCTGGCCGCGCCGCGCCTCGGCCGCGTCCTCGCGCTCGGCCTCGCCGCGGGCGCCCTCGCCGCGGTCGCCTGGAGCGGCGACGACGCCGGTCGTCGTCCTCGCCGGCGTCGTCCTGCTGGTCGCCGCGCTCGACCTGGTCGAGCCGCTGGCGCAGGAGGTCGACCACCCGCTGCGCCTCGAACTGCTGCCGGCGCCGCCGGCGTCGCTGATCCGCGAGCACCTGGTCGCGCCGGCGGTGGCGATGACCGTCGTGGTCGCTGCTGGGAGCGGCTCGCCGCGATGGCGCTCGGCGCGGCGGCGACCGCCGCCGGAGTCGGCGCCGTGATGAGTCGCCCCGACCGCCTTCATGCTGCTCTGCTGCGCCGCCCTCAGCGCCACCAACGATCCCTACGAGTACGTCCTCTCGCCGCAGCTCGGCCTGACCTGCAGACCGCCTTTCCGATCGTCGTCGCGATCGATCGCCACGGCGGCGCCGGTGCTGGCGGCGCGCGAGAGCGCCAAGCACGGTGGCTCCGCCGTCGCGGCCGCCGCCGTGGTCGAGCTGGCCGTGCTCGCGGTCGCGGCGCTGATGTCCATCTGGCTCGGGTACCGGGTCGCGAAAAGGACGGCGGTGGAGGCGTGAGCGTGGATCGCCGGCGTCGAGCTCGGAGCCGAGCGCGCGCCGGTGCTGGCGGCCGCGGCCTCGGTCGCAAATACGAGGGCTTCATGGCCCTCGGCTCGTTCAGCGTCGAGGTGAGCTCGGGAGAGATGGTCGCGCTGATCGGGCCCAACGGCGCCGGCAAGACGACCTTCCTGACGATCGCCGCCGGCCTGCTCGAGCCCTCCAGCGGCACGCTCGAGGTCGGACGGCGCGACGGCCGGCTCGCTCGCCGCTCGCAGGCGGTCTCCTACCTCCCCGACACGCCCGTCTTCTACGACGACCTCAGCCTCGACGAGCACCTCGAATACGTCGCGGCGCTGCACGGCGCCGGCGACGACGGCAGCCAGGGCCGGCAGGCTGCTGGAGCGGCTCGGGATGCAGAGCTGGGGAGACAGCCTCCCCTCCGAATTCAGCCACGGGATGCGCCAGAAGGCCTCGATCGCGCTGGCCCTGGTCCGGCCCTTCTCGATCCTGCTCGCCGACGAGCCCTTCGACGGCCTCGACCCGCCCAGCCGCGAGGTCCTTCTTCGAGCTGCTGCGCCGAGGTCCGCGAGCAGGGAGCCGCGGTCGTCGTCTCCACCCACCGCCGCGACGTGATCGCCGCCGCCGACCGCTGCCTGGCGCTCCGCGACGGCCGCCTCGCCTACGACGGCCCCCCGGAGCCCGACGCGATCGGCGAGTTCTTCGAGGCCGAGCCGCCGCCGCTAGGCGACCGGGCCGGCGCGCTCGGTCAGCTTCATCCCGACCCGCTCGGCGACCAGGGCGATGTCGGTGCGGTGCTTGACGATGATCGACATCGACTGGGTGAAGGTCTCGCGGTCGATGTCCTCGGCGCCCATCAGCAGCAGGGTCCGCGCCCAGTCGATCGACTCGGCGATCGACGGCGGCTTCTTCAGGTCGAGGGCCCGCACCATCTCGATCACCTCGACCAGTCGCCGGGTCAGCGTCTCGGAGAGCTCCGGGACGTGCAGGCGGACGATCTCCATCTCCCGCTCGACCCCCGGGTAGTCGAGCCAGAGGTAGAGGCAGCGGCGCTTCAGCGCCTCGGTCAGCTCGCGCGAGTCGTTCGAGGTGAGGACGACGATCGGCATCGTCGTCGCCGAGATCTGCCCCAGCTCGGGGATCGTGATCTGGAAGTCGGAGAGGAGCTCGAGCAGCATCGCCTCGAACTCCTGGTCGGTCTTGTCGATCTCGTCGATCAGCAGGACCACCGGCTCGGGGCTGGAGATCGCCTGCATCAGCGGCCGCGTCAGCAGGAAGTCGGAGCTGAAGATGTCCTCCTGGACGTCCTCCCAGCCAGCCTCGCCGCCGGCCTGGATCCGCAGCAGCTGCTTGCGGTAGTTCCACTCGTACATCGCCTTCGCCTCGTCGAGGCCCTCGTAGCACTGCAGGCGCACCAGCTCGCGGCCGGTCGATCGCGACAGCGCCTTCGCCAGCTCGGTCTTGCCGACCCCGGCCGGTCCCTCGACCAGGACCGGCTTGCCGAGCTGCTGGGCGAGGAAGGAAACCAGCGCCGCGGGCTCGTCGGCGAGGTAGCCGACCTTCGCCAGTGCGTCCTTCACCTCTGCCACGGAGCCGTCAGCCATGCGGGCGATGATAATCCGGCTTCGTGCTCGACCTCGCTCCCGCCACTCGCCGTGCTGCTTCCCCACAGCCCCGGCCCCTACATCGCGCTGATGCTGGCGGGCTTCGTGATCGGCATCCTCGGGCACCTGACCAAGATCCGCTGGCTGGTCGCCGCGGGCCTGATCGTGATCGTCCTCGGCGCCTTCCTCTTCCCGCTGGCGGTCAACCTGACCAGCAACGAACAGCCCGCCGCCGATCGAAGAATTCGGCGGCGACTCCGGCGAATAGCCGCAGCGGGCTACGATCGGCCGCGTGGGACGCCTCGACGAAGTCGACCTCAGCCTCTCGCTCAGCCGCGCCGGAGGAGGAGCGCGAGCTGAAGGCCGCCTGGGAGCGGCTGGCGCAGCTGCGGCTGACCCTCGGCGGCCTGATCGGCGAGCGCAGCCTGGGGCCGCCGCTCTGCGTCGTCTTCGAGGGCTGGGACGCCGCCGGCAAGGGCGGCTCGATCAAAAGGCTGGTGGCGCCGCTCGACCCCCGCCACGTCCGCGTCGCCCAGTTCGCGGCCCCGAGCGCCGACGAGAAGCGCCACCACTTCCTCGAGCGCTTCTGGCCGGCGCTGCCCGGGTGGGGCGGGATGACCGTCTTCGACCGCTCCTGGTACGGGCGGGTGCTGGTCGAGCGGGTCGAGGGCTTCGCCGACGAGGACGCAGTGGCGGCGCGCCTACGAGGAGATCAACGGCTTCGAGCGGACGCTCGCCGACGAGGGCTCGATCGTGGTCAAGCTCTGGCTTCACATCTCCTCCAAGGAGCAGCTGAAGCGGTTCGAATCCCGCGCCGCCGACCCGCTGAAATCGTGGAAGCTGACCGCGGAAGACTGGGAGAACCGGGAGAAGCGCCCCGAGTACGAGCTGGCGGTCGAGGAGATGTTCGACCGCACCGATCATCCCGCACGCTCGCTGGCGCCCGGTCGCGGCGGAGTCGAAGCGCTACGCGAGGGTGCAGGTGATCCGGATCGTGATCGAGGAAATCGAAGCCGGGATGCGGCGCTGGGGCCAGGAGCCGCCCTCTCCGCGATAGACGATCGTCCGCCGCCTGCATCTTGCGGCGCCAGCTTCTACGATCCTGGTTCGATTCCGTCTCCGATCAACGAGGAGCCCTATCTCTTGAGCCGCATTCGCATTTTCGCCCTGCTCGCGACCCTCGCAGCGCTGGCCACCGCGTTCGCCGCCTGCGGTGGCGGTGGCAGCAGCAGCGAAGACCCGCAGAAGGTCATCGACAGCGCCACCCTCGAAGGGATCGAAAGCGGCACCCTCGACCTCAACATCGGGGTCAAGTCCGAGGGCAAGGAAGGCGGCGACCTCAAGGTCAGCCTCTCCGGGCCGTTCCAGAGCGGCGGCAAAGGAAACCTCCCCGAATTCGCGCTGGCCGCCAAGGCGAACGGCTCGATCCAGGGCAAACCGGTCGACTTCGAAGGCGGCCTGACGCTGCTCTCCGACCGCGCCTTCGTCAACTACAACCACACCGAGTACGAAGTCGACCCGACCACCTTCGGCTTCGTCAAGTCGGGCTTCGAACAGGCCCAGCAGGAAGGCTCGAGCGAAGCCGGCGGCGCCACCGCCTGCCAGGAAGCCGCGACCGGCCTCGAAGTCGGCCAGTTCGTCGACAACCTCAGCAACGAAGGCAGCGCCGAAGTCGAAGGAACCAGCACCACCGAGGTCAGCGGCGACCTCAACACCGCGAGCGCGGTTGACGCCCTGATCAAGCTGAGCGAAACCCCGGCCTGCAGCGCCCAGCTCGAAGCCGCCGGTCCGCTGCCGCTGGGCGAACTCGAGTCGGCCAAGGGCGAACTCTCCAGCTCGATCAAAAAAGCACACGTCGACGTCTACGTCGGCGACGACAACATCATCCGCAAAGTGGTCGCCGAACTGACGATCGAACCGAAGGGCAGCAGCGACGAAAAGGTCGAAGTCGAATTCGAACTCTCGCTGGGCGGCGTCAACGAAGAACAGGAAATCTCGGCTCCCGCCAACGCGAAGCCGCTCGAAGGCCTGTTCGAGGAACTCGGCGTCAACCCGCTGGAACTGATCGAAGGGGTGAACAGCGGCGCCGGGATCGGCGGCCTGCTCGAAGGCCTCACCGGCGGCGAAGCCCCCGCGGAAGAATCGCCCTCCGGCAGCGAACCGGGCGGCAAGGCCTTCAACGAATGCCTGGAAGGCGCGAAAACGCCGACCGACCTCCAGAAGTGCGCCACCCAGATCGGCTAGCCGTTTAGCGCCATCGGGATTGCGAAGGGCGTCGCGTTTGCGGCGCCCTTCGTCATTCCACGTACGCTTCGCTGCCCGTGACCCCCCCGGCCGACCACCCCAACCGCCCCCGGCTCGACGCCTCGTTCCTGCGCACGCCGCAGGGCTATCCCTACCTGCTGGCGCCGCTGATCCCGATCGCCGTCGTCCTCGACATCGCCGGCGTCCCGGCGACCGTCGTCTTCGCCGCCTCGGCGCTGGGGATCATCCCGACGGCGGCGCTGATGGGGCGCGCCACCGAGGAGCTGGCCGCCCGCTCGGGCCCCGGCATCGGCGGCCTGCTCAACGTCACCTTCGGCAACGCGCCGGAGCTGATCATCGCCCTGTTCGCGCTCGGCAAGGGCCTGCAGGAGGTGGTCAAGGCCTCGATCGTCGGCTCGATCATCGGCAACATCCTGCTCGTCCTCGGCGCGGCGATGCTGGCCGGCGGCATCGGCCGCGACAAACAGACCTTCAGCCGCACCGGCGCCGGCATCCAGACCTCGATGCTGATGCTCGCCGCCGCGGCGCTGGTGATGCCGGCGATCTTCGAGCTGGTCGAGGGCCAGGGCCTGCCGCGCCCCGGGCGCCGAATCGATCCACTACGGCGGCACCGTCGAGCACCTCTCGCTCGCGGTCGCGATCGTCCTCATCGTCACCTACGCGCTCGGCCTCCTCTTCTCGCTGAAGACCCACCGCGACCTCTTCAACCCCGAGTACGAGGACGAGGACAGCTGGGGCTGGTCGACCCGGACCTCGGTCATCGCGCTGGCGATCGCCGGCGTCCTGGTCGGGGTGATGTCCGAGGTCCTGGTCGGCTCGATCACCGAGGCCTCGCACTCGATCGGCCTCTCCGAGTTCTTCATCGGCGTGATCGTCGTCGCGATCGTCGGCAACGCCGCCGAGCACTGGGTCGCCGTCCTGGTCGCGATGAAGGACAAGATGGACCTGGCGGTCAACATCGCGATCGGCTCCAGCGCCCAGGTCGCGCTCTTCGTCGCCCCGGTCCTGGTCCTCGCCTCCTTCTTCATCGGCCCCTATCCGCTGGCGCTGGTCTTCAACGGCTTCGAGCTGGGGGCGATCCTGATCGCGATCCTGATCGCCAACTACGTCACCCAGGACGGCGAGTCGACCTGGTTCGAGGGCGTCCAGCTGCTCGCCGTCTACCTCGTCTTCGGCCTCGCCTTCTACTTCGCCTGAGCGGGGCCCCCGGGGCTGCGGCTAGCCTGACCCCGTGGACTCGTCCTTCTGCTCGTCAGCTTCGCGATCGTGCTCGCCGGGGCGCTGCTGTTCACCAACGCGGTCGAGTGGGTCGGCCACGAGCTGAAGCTGGGGGAGGGCGCGGTCGGCAGCGTCCTCGCCGCGGTCGGCACGGCGACGCCGGAGACGCTGATCGCGATCGTCGCCCTGCTCGACGCGACCAAGGGCTCCGAAGACGTCGCGATCGGCGCGATCGTCGGCGCCCCCTTCCTCCTGGCGACGCTGGCGATGGGGCTGGTCGGGCTCTTCGCCTACCTCTATCGCGAGCGGCGCCAGCAGGGGCTGGAGCTGGTCGCCCACGGCCCGACCCTGGAGCGCGACCTGCTCTTCTTCCTCGCCTTCTTCGCGCTCGCCGGCCTGCTCGCCTGGGGACCGCCGGCGGCGGTGCGGATCCCGGTCGGGATCGCCTTCCTCGCCGCCTACGTGCTCTACGTTCGCAGCACCCTGCGCGGCGGCGGCGACGTCCAGGGGGAGGAGACGCTCGACCCGCTGCTCTTCGACCGCCGCCCCGAGCGCCGCTCCGACCCCGCGCTGGGGCTCTGCGTCGTCCAGCTCCTGGTCGGCCTCGGGGCGATGGTCGGCGGCGCTCACCTCTTCGTCGAACAGCTGCTCAGCCTCGCCGACAGCATCGGCGTCGAGCCGTTGGTCCTGGCGCTCATCCTGGCGCCGCTGGCGACCGAGCTGCCGGAGAAGGTCAACAGCTTCTTCTGGGTGCGCGAAGGCAAGGACGCCCTCGCGCTCGGCAACGTCAGCGGCGCGATGGTCTTCCAGTCGACGATCCCGGTCGGGATCGGCCTGATCTTCACCGACTGGTCGCTGAACGGCAACGCGGTGCTCTCGATCGGCCTCGGCGTCGCCGGCGGCCTGATCGCCTACCTCAGCCTGCACCGTGGCGATCGCTTCAGGCTGCCGGCCGTGATCGGCTGGTTCGCCCTCTACGCGAGCTTCATCGTCGTCGTCGCGCTGAGCGCCTGAGCATGGCCGCGGCTAAGCCGCGGCCAGCTCGCCGAGCGCTTTCGAGCACGAGGTCGTCGTGCTGTTTCGGCGAGACCTTGGGGAAGACCTTGGCGATCTTGCCCTGCGGGTCGATGATGAAGGTCGAGCGCAGCACGCCCATGTACTTCTTGCCGTACATCGACTTCTCGACCCAGGTCGCCGTAGGCGTCGGCGACGGCGTGGTCGGCGTCGGCGAGCAGGGTGAAGTCGAGCTCGTACTTGTCGGCGAACTTGTCGACCTTCGCCGACCTCGTCGGGCGAGACCCCGAGCACCCGCGCTCCCGCCGCCTCGTACTCGTCGCCGCGGTCGCGGACGCCGCAGGCCTGGGTCGTGCAGCCGGGGGTATCGGCGCGGGGGTAGAAGTAGAGGACGACGGTCTCGCCCGCGCAGGTCGGAGAGCGTGACCTGATCGCCGTTCTGGTCGGGCAGGGTGAAGTCGGGCGCCGCGTCCCCCTCGGCCAGCACGGCTAGTCCTCGCGACCGGGGTCCTGGCCGGGCTCGTCCTCGTCCAGTTCCTCGTCGCCCTGTTCGAGCGCGGTCTCGGAGACGGAGCCGGCGGAACCGGGGTGGTAGTGGGTCTGGAACTTCTCCAGCACGCGGTCGCGGCTGTCCTCGTCGATCGGGACCTCGTCGGAGATCCGCACCCAGTCGGCGCCCTCGTAGGCCTCCATGTTGAAGACCTCCTGGTCGATCGAGGCGGAGTCGTCGACGACCACGACGACCTCGGTCTGGGGGTTGAAGTAGGTCCCGGGCTGGACCAGCAGCTGCTCGACCTCGTAGAGATTCTCCTCTGGACCGGGGCTCATCAGCGCGATCCTATGAAATCTTCGAGCTGGCGTTTGGTCTCGGCCTCGACCTCGAGCGGCTCCAGGCCCTGGCGGCGGCGCCGTTCGTTGCGGGAGACGACCAGCTGGCGGACCTCGGCCCGCAGCTCCGCGTCCATCGAGGCGGCAGGGGGGAGGGCGTCGTCGGCCGGGGCGAGCAGCCGTGTGGTCTCGGCGTCGACGTCGATCGGCTCCTCGCCGCGGCGCTGGCGGCGCTCGGATTTCGCCGCCAGCATCTGCCGCACCTCCGCCGCCTGAATCGCCGGATCGAGCGCGGCGGTGGGCTCGTGAAGACGCCCCGAAGCCGGCAGCTCCTGCTCGATCGCGAACGGTCCTTTGCCGACCGAGTCCCAGCCGCCGCCGACCCGTCGCAGGAGCAACCCGACGAGCGGCATCGCCACGCCGGTGAACAGCAGCACGATCAGGCCCTTGCCACTTGCGGAGATCGCCAGGATCAGATCCACGCCGTTAAGGGTAAACGGCCCCATATGAGGCGGATGATTCGCTACCCTTTGGGACTGGTTGACTGACCAGTCAATCGGCCGGTAAGCCGCCTGGCGCCGGCGCTCGAAAAAAGCTTGGAAAGCATCGACTAAAGGAGCTCCGACCGGTGGTTGACTTCACCCTGACCGACGAACAGAAGGACCTGCGCGAGCTGGCCCACAACTTCGCTGAGAAAGAGATGCGCAGCGTCGCCTGGGAGTACGACAAGGACGGCACCTGGCCGCAGGACGTGATCGACAAGGCCTGGGAGGTCGGGTTGATGAACACCCACGTCCCCGAGGCCTATGGCGGGCCCGGCCTCGACTACCTCTCCGGCTGCCTGATCGAGGAGGAGATGGGCTGGGGCTGTTCCGGCATCGGCACCTCGCTGATGGCCAACGGTCTCGCCTCCGCTCCGATCACCCTCGGCGGCTCCGAGGAGACGAAGAAGAAGTACCTGGGGATGCTGACCGAAAGCCCCAAGCTCGCCTCCTTCTGCCTGACCGAGCCCGACGCCGGCTCCGACGTCAGCGGGATGAAAACCAAGGCCGTGAAGAAGGGTGACAAGTACGTCATCAGCGGCTCCAAGTGCTTCATCACCAACGGCACCTACGCGGACTACTTCACCGTCTACGCCAAGACCGACCCCGACGCCGGTCACCGCGGGATCAGCGCCTTCGTCGTCGATGCCGACCTCCCCGGGGTCAGCGTCGACAAGAAGGAGGACAAGATGGGCCAGCGGGCGTCCAACACCGCGACCATCTCCTTCGACGAAGTCGAGATCCCGGCCGAGAACCTGATCGGCGAGGAAAACAAGGGATTCAAACTGGCGATGATGACCCTCGACCGGACCCGTCCCGGCGTCTCGGCGATGGCCGTCGGCATCGGCCGCGCGGCGCTGGAGTACGCCACCGAGTACTCGAAGGAAAGGGTCCAGTTCGGCGTCCCGATCGCGATGCACCAGGCGATCCAGTTCATGATCGCCGACATGGCGACCAAGGTCGAGGCCGGCCGCCTGCTGGTCTGGAACTCGGCGGTCATGCTCGACCAGGGCCAGCGCAACAGCAAGGTCTCCTCGATGGCCAAGCGCTTCGCCGCCGACTCGGCGATGGAGATCACCGTCGACGCCGTCCAGGTCTACGGCGGCTACGGCTTCATCAAGGAGTACCCGGTCGAGAAACTGATGCGCGACGCGAAGATCATGCAGCTCTACGAGGGGACCAGCCAGATCCAGCGCCTGGTCATCGCCAAAGAAGTGCTGCTCCCCCGCCCGGTCGGCGAGCCCACTCCCGGAGGCCGAGGCCAAGGCCGCCAGCGCCGCTCGCGACAGCCAGTCCGAGCAGGCGGCGGCGACCGTCTAGCCCTGGACCGTCGGGTCGATCGCGCCGCCGTTCGAGAGGCGGTCGGCCCGCCGGGATGTACGGTCGCGGCGCATGATCGCGGCGCGCAGGGGGAGAACCGGCGCGGCGGCCGGGCTGGTTCTGATGACGCTCTGCGCGGGCCAGTTCCTGATGATGCTCGACAGCTCGGTGATGAACGTCTCGATCGCCACCGTGGCCAGGGACGTCGGCACCACCGTCACCGGGATCCAGACGGCGATCACCCTCTACACGCTGGTGATGGCGTCGTTCATGATCACCGGCGGCAAGATCGGCCAGATCATCGGCCGCAAACGCGCCTTCGCGATCGGCTGCGTGATCTACGGCTGCGGGTCCTTCACGACCGCTCTGGCGCCGAACCTGACGGTGCTGCTGATCGGCTGGTCCGGTCTCGAGGGGCTCGGGGCGGCGCTGATCCTGCCCGCCATCGTCGCCCTCGTCGCCTCCAACTTCGGCCGCGACGAAAGGCCCCGCGCCTACGGGCTGGTGACCGCTGCCGCGGCGATCGCCGTGGCCGTCGGCCCGATCGTCGGCGGTCTCTTCACGACCTACCTCTCCTGGCGCTACGTCTTCGCCGGCGAGGTCCTGATCGTGATCGCGATCCTCTTCCTCACCCGCCGCATCGAGGGCGGGGCGGCGGAGGAGAAGGTGCGGCTGGACCTGGTCGGGACCGCGCTCTCGGCGCTCGGCCTCGGCCTGATCGTGCTGGGGATCCTCCGCGCCGGGACCTGGGGCTTCGTCAAGGCCAAGCCGGATGCGCCCGAATGGATCGGGCTCTCGCCGGTGATCTGGATGCTGCTGGCCGGCGGCGCCGTGATCTGGCTCTTCCTCTCCTGGGAGAGCCGCGTCGTGTCCCGGGGCGGCGACCCGCTCGTCGATCCGGCGATCCTGCGCATCGAGGTCCTGCGGGGAGGCCTCACCTCGTTCTTCTTCCAGTACTTCCTCCAGGGCGGGCTCTTCTTCGCCGTGCCCCTCTTCCTCTCGATCGCGCTGGGGCTCTCGGCGATCGACACCGGCGTGCGCCTGTTGCCGCTCTCCTTCACCCTGATCCTGGCGGCGGCAGGGATCCCGAAGGCCTTTCCCCGGGTATCCCCGCGCCGGGTCGTCCGGCTGGGCTTCCTGCTGATGTTCGCCGGGCTGGTGGTGATGGTCGCCGGCCTCGACGCCGGCGCCGGAGCCGAGATCACCACCTGGCCGATGCTCCTCGCCGGCCTCGGGATCGGATCCCTCGCTTCGCAGCTGGGGAGCGTCACCGTCTCCTCGGTCCCCGACGAGCAGAGCGGTGAGGTCGGCGGGCTGCAGAACACGATCACCAACCTCGGCATCTCGGTCGGCACGGCGCTTACCGGAGCAATCGTGATCGCCGCCCTCAGCTCCTCGTTCCTGACCGGGGTGCAGGAAAACCCCGCCGTCCCGGCGCCGGTCAAGTCCCAGGCCGCGACCGAGCTCAGCGGTGGGATCCCCTTCCTCTCCGACAAGGAACTGGAAACCGCTCTCGACCAGGCCCACGTCTCTCCTGCCGCCACCGACGCGATCGTCGAAGAGAACGAAACCGCCCGCCTCGTCGGCCTGCGCACCGCGCTCGCGGTCCTCGCCCTCCTCGCCCTCGCCGGCCTCTTCTTCACGGGCCGCATACCGACCCGCCAGCCCGCCGCGGCGTCGCGGCCCGCGCCGGCCTAGCCGGTGGTGTCGAACGCGGCCTGGAGCGTCTGCTGGAAGCCGTTGGCGCCAGGGACCGGCGGTCCCTACGCCCTCGTCAGCGCCACGGCGGCGCGAATCAGCGCCTTCAGCGCCTTCTCGTCGATCTCGTCGCCCTCTTGGAAGTCGATCGCACGCCTGACGTTGCCGTCGAGGCTGGAGTTGAAGAGGCCCGCAGGGATCCTCCAGCGAGGCGCCCTTGGCGAAGGTCATCTTGACGTGATTCTTGTACGTCTCACCGGTGCAGATGATCTTCCCGTCGTGATACCAGGTCGGGACCCCTCGCCATTTCCACTCCTCGATCACCTCGGGGTCGGCCTGCTTGACGAGGGCTCGGATCCGAGCGAGCGTCTCGCCCCGCCAATCGCCCAGCTCCTCGATCCTGGCGTCGATCAGCTCAGAAGGGGACTTTCCCTCTTCGAGCCGTTCTCCGTCTTCTTCATATTCGTCGTCGCCCTCTTCGTGGTCGTCGTCGCTCGCCCGTCGCCACTCCTAGCTGGCGACCCCGGCCCTGGTCCGCTGCCGCGCCGCCTTCTGGCGCTGGGTTTTGTCCAGGATCAGCTTGCGCAGACGCACCGACTCCGGCGTCACTTCGACGCACTCGTCGTCGCGCACGAACTCCAGCGAGTTCTCCAGCGAGAGGCGGGTCGCCGGGGTGAGGCGGACCAGCAGGTCGGCGCTGGCGGCGCGCACGTTGGTCTGGTGCTTTTCCTTGACCGCGTTGACGTCGAGGTCCTCCGAGCGGGCGTTCTCGCCGACGATCATCCCCTCGTAGACCTCCTCGCCGGGGCCGATGAAGAGGGTGCCGCGGTCCTGCAGGCTGAACAGCGCGAAGCTGGCGGTTTTGCCCTGGCGGTCGGCGACGAGGGCGCCGGTCGGGCGCGTGCGCAGCTCGCCGGCCCAGGGCTCCCAGCGATCGAAGACGTGGTGGAGGATGCCGGTGCCGCGGGTCTCGGTGAGGAACTCGGTGCGGAACCCGATCAGGCCGCGGGCCGGGACCAGGTACTCCATCCGCACCCACCCGGTCGAGTGGTTGACCATCTGCTCCAGCCGGCCTTTGCGCGAGGCGAGCAGCTGGGTGACCGAACCGACGTGCTCCTCGGGGACGTCGATCGCCAGCCGCTCGACCGGCTCGTGGACCTTGCCGTCGACTTCGCGGGTCAGGACGCGGGGCTGGCCGGCGGTCATCTCGAAGCCTTCGCGGCGCATCAGCTCGAGCAGGACGACGAGCTGCAGCTCGCCGCGGCCCTGGACCTCCCAGGCGTCGGGTCGCTCGGTGTCGAGGACGCGGATCGAGACGTTGCCGATCAGCTCGGCGTCGAGGCGGTCGCGGACCTGGCGGGCGGTCAGTTTGGTGCCCTCTTTTCCGGCCAGCGGCGAGGTGTTGATCCCGAGCACGATCGAGAGCGAGGGCTCGTCGACGGTGATCACCGGCAGCGGCTCGGGGTTCTCGGGATCGGCCAGGGTCTCGCCGATCGTCACCTCTTCCATCCCGGCGACGGCGATCAGTTCGCCCGGTCCGGCTTCTTTCGCGGGCACCCGCTCCAGCGCCTCGGTGACGAACAGTTCGGCGACGGTGGCGCGGGCGACGCTGCCGTCGGCCTTGCACCAGGCGATCTGCTGGCCGGAGCGGATCGTCCCGTTGCGGACCCGGCAGAGGGCGAGGCGGCCGAGGTAGGGCGAAGCGTCGAGGTTGGTGACGTGCGCCTGCATCGCGTGGTCGGGGTCGTAGTCGGGGGCGGGGATCCGCTCCAGCATCAGGTCGAGCAGGGGGGAGAGGTCGGTTCCCTCGACCCCCTCCTCGAGCGACGCCCAGCCGTCGCGGGCGTTGGTGTAGACGATCGGGAAGTCGATCTGGTCGGAGTCGGCGTCGAGGTCGATGAAGAGCTCGTAGACCTCCTCGACGACCTCGGCGATGCGGGCGTCGGGCCGGTCGACCTTGTTGACGACGAGGATCACCGGCAGTTTCGACTCCAGCGCCTTGCGCAGGACGAAGCGGGTCTGGGGCAGCGGCCCCTCGGAGGCGTCGACCAGCAGCAGCACGCCGTCGACCATCGTCAGCGCCCGCTCGACCTCGCCGCCGAAGTCGGCGTGCCCGGGCGTGTCGACGATGTTGAGCTTGACGTCGCCGTGGTTGACCGCGGTGTTCTTGGCGAGGATCGTGATCCCCTTCTCGCGCTCGAGGTCCATCGAGTCCATCACCCGCTCGTTGACGTCCTGGCCTTTGCGGAAGGTCCCGGTCTGCCACAGCATCGCGTCGACCAGCGTCGTCTTCCCATGGTCGACGTGGGCGATGATCGCGATGTTTCGAAGGTCGTCTCGGCGGCTCATGGCACTTCGCATTCCTGTGTCCTCGGTCGCTCATGTGCAGAGCACATTTCGCTCCCTGCGTCCTTGGACTGCTCGGCCATGAACCGCCGAGCAGCCACATAAAAAACGGGACCCACCGTAGCGGGTCCCGTTTTGCTGCTTAAGCGTGGTGCGTGACTACGAAGTCTGCTGGACGCTCGCGGCGGCCGGGCCCTTGGGGCCTTCTTCGGACTCGTAGCTCACTTTGGCACCCTCGGTCAGGGACTTGAAGCCCTCGCCGAGAATGGCGCTGTGATGAACGAAGACGTCCTTCGAGCCGTCATCGGGCGTAATGAACCCGTAGCCCTTGTCGTCGCTGAACCACTTAACAGTTCCAGTGGGCATGCATTGCCTCCACATAAAATGTGCTGCGAACGCGGAGCATGCGGTGAAGCAACGACGCGAGCGCTAGACACAAACTTTGCCGGTCTTTCCGGCCCTAACACGGGGGACCGTAGCAGGATCGCCAGTACCGGAGCCTGATATCGGGTGCCGGCGGGCGTCCGGGACCGGATCTAGCGTTGCGGCGTGCGCTTCTTCGACAGCATCGACCGCGACGCGATCGCCGACCTGCTGAAGCGCGACGAGTACTTCTGGCTGGATCTGGCGGATCCCAGCGAGGACGAGATCGGCACCCTCGGCGAGGTCTTCTCCTTCCACCCGCTGGCGCTGGAGGACATGCTCAAACGCGGCCAGCGGCCGAAGCTGGACGACTTCGGCGACTACATGTTCCTCGTCTACTACGGAGCCAGCGGCGGCGACGGCGGCGCTGAGATCGCGCTCGAGGAGGTCCACGCCTTTCTCAGCGGCGGCTACATCGTCACCTCGCACCAGGGTCGCTGCTCGGCGCTGGAGCAAGCGCGCGAACGGCTCGATGCCACCAAGACCCCGCGCTCTGAGCAGTTCGTCATCTACCAGGTGCTCGACGGTCTCACCGACTCCTTCTTTCCCGTCTTCGACCACCTCGACGAGCGCATGGAAGGCCTCGACGCCGAAATCTTCGACCGGCCGATGCCGAGCCAGTTGGAGGAGATCACGGCGCTGCGGCGCGAACTGGTGGCGCTGCGGCGGGTCGTCGCCCCGCAGCGCGACCTGCTGGCGCGCGGGGTCGACGACATCCTCGAAATCCCCGGCCTCGAAGCCGACTCGCGCAACTACTTCCGCGACGTCTACGACCACTCGATCCGGATCTCCGACCAGATCGACTCCTACCGGGACCTGCTCGCCGGGACCCGCGACGCCTACCTCTCGGTCGTCTCCAACCGGCTCAACCAGATCACCAAGCAGCTGACCGTGGTGGCGACGATCTTCCTGCCGCTCTCCTTCATCGTCGGTTTCTTCGGCCAGAACTTCAAGTGGATGGTCGAAGGCATCGGCTCCGAGGCCGATTTCCTCGTTCTCGGCGTCGGCAGCCTCGTACTCTCCGTGATCGGGCTGCTGATCTGGTTCCGGCGTGGCTCGTATCTCTGAGCCCGGCCGCTCGGATTCCGGTCCGCCGGTGTTTGGGTAAGCACCAGTCGTGTCGATACTTCGCTCTAGATGAACTGCAAAGGCAACTCCCAGGGACGCCTCGCCTGCGGCTCGGCTCTTCTCGCGCTGCTGCTCGGCGCTGCCCTGAGCCCCGGCCGCCGGTGCCGCGCCGGCGGCCGGCGGCACCCTCTCGGCGCGCCTTGCCGAGCTCTCCAAGCCGTCGGTCCAGTCGCAGCCGTTGGCCGCGCAGGCGAAGCTG
The DNA here is from genome assembly GCA_963739875.1 of uncultured Solirubrobacterales bacterium. GTDB lineage: Bacteria > Actinomycetota > Thermoleophilia > Solirubrobacterales > 70-9 > VAYN01. Next base: position 103,558 of record CAVUCD010000008.1, on the reverse strand, counting down.
CTCGGCGTCGCTCGCAGCGGTCCCGGCAGCCTCGTTCGGCAGGGGGGCCGGGTCCTGGTCAAGGTCCGCTTCGACCACGGGGCAATCGCCAGCCAGAGCGAGCTTCGCGCCGCGGGCGGCCGGGTCTTGACCGTCAGCCGCCGCCACCAGGCGGCGACGGTGGCGGTGCAGCCGGCGGACCTGCAGGCGGTGGCCGCGACGCCGCGGGTCCTCGTCGGTGATGCCCGTCTCGCGCACCCCTGGTCTTCGCCGCCGAAGAATGCGAAGGAGGCTCGGTGATCTCGGAGGGCGTGGCGCAGCTCCACGCCAAAGAAGCGAGAGAAGACTTCGAACTGGGCGGCGAAGGCGTGACCGTCGGGGTGCTCTCCGACTCCTTCAACACGGCGACCGAAGCGGACGACGAAAGTGGGCCGATCGCCACCAAAGCCGCGAAGGACGTCGACAGCGACGACCTTCCCGGACCGGCCAATACCTGCCGCGGGCAGCAGACGGCCGTCGAGCGTCCTCGCAGAGGATCTCTTCGGCCAGGGCACGGACGAGGGCCGGGCGATGCTGCAGACCATCCACGACGTCGCGCCGCAGGCCTCGCTGGCATTCGCGACCGCCGAGTTCGGCGAAGAATCCTTCGCTGAAAACATCGAAAGGCTCGCCGAGCCGGTTGGCGAAGGCGGAGCCGGCGCCCAGATAATCGTCGACGACATTGCCTATTTCGAAGAGCCGTTCTTCCAGGACGGCCCCGTCGCCGCCGCCGTCAACAAAGTCACCGCGGAAGGGGTCATCTACCTCTCGGCCGCCGGCAACGACAATCTCATCGACTCCGAAGGGAACGAAATCGGATCCTGGGAAGCACCCGAATTCCGCGATTCCGGGGGCTGTCCGGGCGCGGTCCGGTCGCTGCCGGGGGCGAGCGGCGAGCCCTGCCTCGACTTCGATCCCGGCCCGACGACCACCGATCGTACCTTCGGGATCAAAGTCGAACCGGGCCGAACTCTGAGCGTCGATCTCCAGTGGGCTGAACCGTGGGGCGGCGTCAATACGAACCTCGACGCCTATCTGCTCAACGCCAACGGGCAGCTGATCGCCGATTCCACCGAAAACAACCTCTCGACGCAGGAGCCCGTGGAGATCCTCCAGTGGCCGAACGAAACCGCTTCGGAGAAGACGGTGCAGCTGGTCGTCGCGCGCGCCTCCGGCGGCACCCCGCGGCTCAAGTTCGCGCTGCTGGAGAACGGCGCCGGGGTCAGCGCCGTCGAGTATCCGAAGTCGGGCGACGGCGATGTGGTCGGGCCCACCGTGTTCGGGCACGCCGGCTCGGCCAGCGCGCTCACGGTCGGCGCCGCTCCCTTCTTCGACAATTCCGAACCCGAGGAATACTCCTCGCGGGGGCCGGTGACGCACTACTTCGGTGCGGTCGAAGGGCCGGGGCCGGCGAGCCCGCTCGCGGTCCCGGAAACGATCTCGAAGCCTGACCTGATCGCCTCCGACTGCGGCGCCACGACCTTCTTCGCCCACCGTTACAACGGCGTCACCTGGCGCTTCTGTGGAACCTCGGCGGCGGCGCCGCACGCCGCCGGGGTCGCGGCGTTGATGGAGGGGATCGAACCGACCCCGCCGCGTCCGAAACCCCGACCGCGGCCGAAATACGGGAAGCTCTGGTCGGGACCGACGCGACGGTCGGTCTCTTCGGCCCCTGCGCGGTCGGCGGAGGGCTGCTCGACGCGGTCGCTGCGGCCGAAGGCCTGCGAGAAGAAATCGCCGTCGAAGCGCCGGGAGCGTGCTCAGCGCCGGATTCCAGCGGCGAAGCCGTCGCCGCGCCCGGTTTCTGGGGGTCCGAAGAACCGCCCACGCCCACCCCGCCCCCGACTCCGACCCCGAAGGCCGAAGTGACGGTCCCGACCCCGGTGCCGCCGCCCACGACCCGATTCCTCGAGCGTCCGAGGCGGGTCGTGCTGACGAGCCTCGCCCGTGTCCGCGTCAACTTCCGCTTCGCTTCCAACCAGGCCGAAGTGAGCTTCCTTTGCGCGATCGACGACTCCAGCTTTCACGCCTGCGGCGCGACGTCTTTCGCGCAAGTTCGCCGCCGGTCCGCACGTGCTCAGCGTCATGGCGCGCAACGCCAGCGGTGAGGTGGACGCCACCCCCGCCGTCTTCCGCTTCCGCGTCAAGCCGGTCCGCTGACCTCGCCGTCGCTGGAGGCCGCCTGCCGGCGCACGATCCAGTTGCCGACGAAGAGCAGTGCCAGCAGGGCCACGACCGAGCCGATGACCAGCGGGTCGGTGACCTTCAGGCCTTCCAGCCTGGTTCCGAAGTAGACCGCCAGCGCGGTGATCGGCAGATAGCCGACCACGGTGGTCCAGGCGAAGCGCCAGAGCGGCACCCGGGCGGCGCCGGCGGCGTAACAGACGAGGCTGAAGGGGACGATCGGGATCAGCCGCAGCGCCAACAGCAGGGGGATGCCGCCACGCTCGATCATCCGCTCGAAGCGCTCGAAGCGCTCGACTCCGAACCAGCGATCGAGCAGCGGCCTGGCGACCCTGGTGCCGATCGCGTAACAGAGCAGTGCCGCCAGCAGCCAGGCGACGGAGACGATCGCCAGCGCCGGAGCGAACCCGTAGACGAACCCGGCGGCGGCGTTGACGATCTCGGCCGGGTAGATCACCACCGAGTGGATCAGGGCGAGGGCGACGATCAGCAGGGGACCGGCGACGCCGAGCTTGTTGATCTGGTGGCGGACTTCGGTCGTGTCGCCGTGCAGCGCCGCTTCGACGGCGTGGCGGAGCGGCGGGATCGCCAGAACCAGCGCCGCCAGCAGGGCGATGCCGGCGAGGGTGAGGCCGATCTCCGACCACGGCGGTCGTGGTCTGGTTCGCTTGGCCTCCTCCTCCATCCCGGCAGTATCGTCGCCGCGCCGCGCGGCCCGGCTGCCCGGCGCCGGCGCTCAGCCCGCGGCGGCGGCGAGCTTGGCGAAGCCGGGGAGCTTGAGCGACCCCCAGCCGCTGGCCCAGTCGTAGCCGGATCTCGCCTGGCAGCAGCCGAGTGGGTTGCCGCCGCCGACTTCGACCGGCAGCAGCCGGCCGAGGTCGTTGTTGCCTTTGACGACGTCGGTGAAGGCGCCCTTGCGCGTCCTGCCGTTGGCTCCGAGCCTGTAGAGCAGCGGGTTGAGGAAGCCGAGCGGCGGCTGCCCCCGCTTCTCCACGTACTGGTTTGCCAGCGCCACGCCGGCCGCCATCAGCGGCGCCGCCGCGCTGGTGCCGCCGATCGATCCCCAGCCGAAGATCTCGTCTTCGTTCGGTTCGCACGATTCGGCGGTGCAGAAGAAGGCGTAGCCGGGGAAGATGTCGGCGAGGGCGGCGATGTCGGGCACCTTGCGCCCCGGCCCGTAGCGGTGGATGCCCGCCTGCCACCAGGGGGTCCGCGGCGAGACGATGCTGCCGCCGCCACCGCCGCCGGCGGGCTGGATCGGGAAGTCGTTCCAGACGATCTCTTCCTTGATCCGGTTCTTCTTCGAGAGCCGCAGGTTGGTGCCGCCGACCGCGGTCGCGTAGGGGGAGGAGGCCGGCAGGCTGACCGAGAGGATCGGCAGCGCCGTCGTTTCCTGGCTCTTCTCGTTTTCCGCCCGGCAACCGCTCGAGCCGCTGTCGCCGGAGGAGACGAGGACCGAGATGCCGGCGCCGGCGGCGACCGCGAAGACGTTGTCGAAGGCGTTGCGCAGGATCAGCGCTGCCCGACAGTTCGGGCTCGCAGAAGCCGAGCGAGATCGAGATCACGTCCGGGCGGTGGCCTGGGGACCCGAGCGCGGTGCCCGCCGTGAAGGCGACGCCGCCGAGCGATTCGGGCCCCTCGTAGACGAGGATGCGGTCGAGCTTCGGCGCCCCGACCGAGAGCATCGAGAGATCGAGGGTCGTCTCGTCTTCGGGCGGCGAGCGGCCCCTTGACGGCGACCGGGACGGCGCGGATCGGCGGCGTCTTCGACCCCGAAGCAGCGGTCGAAGGTGACGATGTCGCTGTGGCGGAAGCCGCCGGTCTCGACCAGGGCGACGGTCTGCCCCTGGCCCCGCAGGCCTTCTTCGTGCATCGCCGCGTGGCCGTAGGCGGTCAGGTACTGGTTTGGCGTGAACGGTTCGAAGCCCGCTTCGACCCCGCCGCTGCTGCCGGCGGCGCAGCCGCCGGCGGTGCCGCTGTGGGGGAGGATCGATCGGTAGGGCTGCTTCTGGCCGCCGCTGATCTTGGCGCCGCCGCCGCTCGATCGCCTGGGCCGAGCTCGGGTAGTGAGTCACCGCCGGGCGCGTGCTCAGCAGCGCCACGCGCTGGACCGCTCCGCGCAGCGCCACCGGAACCCGGCGGCCGAGCCGGGCGATGGCCGAGGCCGAGGCCGCGCCGGCTCGCGGCAGCAGATCGGCGGCGCGGCGGCGCGGCATCGTCGCGGTGACGAAGGTGCCGGTGGGCGACACGGAGCCATCGCAGGCCGCGGGCCGCGAGCCAGCGCAGGACCTCGTTCTGGGTCTCGCTTCGAGGCTCCGAAGCGGGTGACGAGCTCTTCGACGCTCTCGTACTGGCGGTAGCGCGGGGAGGTCGGATCCGAGACCTCGCGGACGAAGCGGTTGAGGCCGCGCGGGTGTTGCAGTTCGATCAGCGCTTCGACCTGCGGCTGTCCCAGGCCGGGGCCGCTCTGCTTGGTCGCGGCGGCCGCGGCGCCGCCGGGCAAGGCGATCGCGGCGCCGAGCAGGGCGACGCAGAGGACCGAGCGCCAGTCGCGGATCGAGGCGCTTCAAGCTTGCAGTCGTTCCGCCAGCCCGGAGTGACGGCCGCCGCCGTCGCCGCGCTGGACCGCCGCGCCGAGCGCCGCCAGGTCTCCGACCAGGACGCAGCTGTTGCGGGCGCGGGTGATCGCGGTGTAGAGCAGCGGCCGGGTCAGCATCCGCGAGTGCGAGCGGTGGCAGACGCCGACGACGACCGGCACCTCGCAGCCCTGGGCCTTGTGGACCGAGATCGCGTAGGCGAGGCGCAGCGTGCGCGGTTTCGCCGTAGGGGATGACCAGCGAGCCGCCGTCGTCGGTGTCGACGACGATCGCCTCCTCCTCGGGTTCGTCGCGGCGGAGGAAGACGATCGAGCCGTTCATCAGCCCCAGCTCGTGCGAGTTGCGGGTCTGGATCAGCCGGTCGCCGATCCGGAAGCGGTCGTTCAGCGCCTGCTTGCCGTCGGGGTTGAGGCGGGCCTGGAGGCGCTCGTTGAGGGCGTCGATCCCGACCGCGCCGCGGTACATCGGCGCCAGCACCTGGACGTCGCGGATCGGGTCGACGCCGAAGCTCTTCGGCGCCCGCTCGGCGACCACCTCGACCACGGTCTCCAGCGCCCGCTCGGGGTTGGGCCGGTCGATGAAGAAGAAGTCGTGATCCTGGTCGTCGGCCGGCTCGAGGTGCGGCGGCCGCCCCTGGTTGATCTCGTGGGCGGCGGTGGTGATCATCGAGCGCGCCGCCTGGCGGAAGATCTGGGTCAGCCGCACCGACCGGCGCCGCGCCGGAGGCGATCAGGTCCTCGAAGGGCTTGCCGGCGCCGATCGGCGGCAGCTGGTCGGCGTCGCCGACGAAGACGACGTGGGTCGTCTCGGCGAGGCCGCCGAGCAGCACCTCGGCCAGGCGCAGGTTCAGCATCGAGGACTCGTCGACGATCACCAGCGTCGGCCGGCAGCGGGTGGCCGGGCCGGAAGGCGGGTTCGCGGCCCGGCATCCACTCGAGCAGGCGGTGGATCGTCTTCGCCTCGTGCCCGGTCGCCTCCTCCATCCGCCGCGCCGCGCGGCCGGTCGGGGCGCAGAGCGCGATCGTCGCGTGCGCGGCTTCGGCCTCGGCGACGATCTCCTTCGTGCACTCGGTCTTGCCGACGCCGGGGCCGCCGGTGAGGACCGAGATCCGCGAGGAGAAGGCGCCGCGCACCGCCGCCCACTGCTCGTCGGTGAGCCGGGCGCCGGGGTTCTCGCCGGGGTCGTGGTCGAGGTGGGGCGGAGCCGCCGTGCGCCGCAGCAGCGTCGCCGCGACGGCGATCTCGCTCTCGCGGGTCAGCTCGCGGTAGACGCGGCCTTCGTCCTCGACCAGGCCGCGCGCCTCGACCAGCACCTCGGGATCCGGGGCCAGGCCGATCAGCTTCGCGGTGCGCTCGGTCAGCTCGTCCAGCGGCAGGTAGCTGTTGCCCTGCTGCTCGGCCTCGACCAGGGCGTAGAGGGCGGCCGCCTGGGCGCGGCGGCTGGACTCGGGCGGGACGTCGGCGGCGAGGGCGATCTTGTCGGCGCGGGCGAAGCCGACCCCGTCGACCTCGGTCAGCCGGTAGGGGTCCTCGTGCAGGATCGTCATCGAGTGCTCGGCGTAGCGGGCGTGGATCGGCGCCGCCAGGTGGGCGAGGCCGTGCGGCGCCAGCTGCACGTGGAGGTCGCGGACGGCGCGGCTGGCGTGCCAGGATTCGGTCGCCGCCGCGGCCTGGTTGACGCTGACCCCGCGCAGCGAGCCGAAGACCCGCTGCGGGTCGGCGGCGATCGTCTGCAGCACCCCCTCGCCGTGCTCGTCGACCAGCCGTTCGGCCCGCGCCGGGCCGATGTGGCGCAGCGAGGTCAGGTAGGCGACCTGGCCCTCGCGGTCGGCGGGGTCGAGCGGCAGCGCTCCCTGGGCGCGCAGCTGGCGCCCGTAGCGGGAGTGGGTCTGCCACTCGCCGCTGACTTCGGCCCGGTCGCCGGCGCCGAGGTGGGCGACCGGGCCGATCAGCGCGAAGCCCTCGCCGGACTGCCGGCCTCCTGCACCTCGAGCACCGCGTAGCCGTCGTCCTCGGCGCGGAAGATGACCCCGAGCACCTCGACGGTCCCCGTGTAGGAGGCGGCGTCGGCGTCGAACAGGGTCGCGGTCGGGTTCACACAGCAAAGCTAGCCACTGGCGAGGCGGGAGCACCCGGCTCCGAGGCCGCAAATAGCATCGGATGCATGCCCGACAACGGCCTCTGCGACGAGTGTCGCCACCAGCGGCTCGTCCCCAACACCCGCGGCTCGGTCTTCTCGCTCTGCGAGCGCTCGCGCACCGACCCGCGCTTCCCGCGCTACCCGCCGATCCCGGTGCTCAGCTGCCCGGGGTTCGAGCCGGCGGAGCAGGCGCGGGACTCCGAGCCGCGCCGGTAGCGGCGCCGCTCGGGTCCCCGGCCGGGCTAGCTCGTCGCCGACGGGTCGGGGCCGCCGAGCATGGAGATCTCGGAGGCCTCGTAGGCGGCGCCGGGAACGCCGCCGAGGACGACCATCCGCACGCCTTCGGCGCCCGGCCAGACCTTGCGCTTGGTCTCCGGGCCGACCCGGGCCATGCGCTCGGAGTCGAACGGGAAGCGCTCGCCGGCGATCTCGATCTCGCCGCCGCCGCGGAGGACGAGGAAGACCTCTTCCTGGTTGTCGTGGGTGTGATCGTGTTCGGGATAGTGCTCGTAGTCGGGCGGCAGGTCGATCACCTGCATCCCGAACGCCTCGACGCCGAGCTCGGCGCGGGCGCGCTTGAAGCCGCCGCTGTAGATCGCCTCCATCTCGTCGATCCTCTTCACCTCGTAGCTGTCCATCGTCTCTCCTCCGCTGTCGTACTTCAAAGGGCGTGCGGCGGCATCCTACGCGATTTGTACGAACGTTCGTGCTTTTGTAGTCTGGTCCGGTGACCGCCACCGCCGAGCCGGCTTCCAAGGGCGCCCAGACCCGCGCCGCGATCCTCGACCGCGCCGTCGACCTCGCCTCCGCCGAGGGGCTCGAGGGCCTGACGATCGGGCGCCTGGCGGCGGAGCTGCGGATGAGCAAGAGCGGCCTCTTCGCCCACTTCGGCTCCAAGCAGGAGCTGCAGCTGGCGACGATCGAAGCGGCGGCCGAGCGCTTCGCCGCCGCCGTGATCGCGCCGGCGATGAGCGCCCCCGACGGTGCCCCGCGGCTGCGGGCGATGGGGGAGCGCTACCTCGACCACCTCGACCTCTACTCCGGCGGTTGCTTCTGGGGCGCGACCTCGGCCGAGTACGACGATCGGCCCGGACCGATCCGGGACGCGATCGCCGCCGCCCTCGACGCCTGGATGGCCGAGCTGGTCCGCCAGGCCGACGATCGCCGGCGTCGAGCAGCCCGAGCGCTTCGCCTTCGAGCTCTACGCGGTGGTCATGGGCGCCAACTCGCGCTACCGGATCAGCCGCGACCGCCGCGTCTTCGAGCACGCCCGCGGCGCCCTGGCCCGGCTCGAAGCCGAGCTGCCGGGTGAGCGAGCGCCGGAGGGTCGTTCAGCCAGCGGATTTTCCCAGCGCAAGCTGGGTGAAGCGCGCGAAGTCTCCGCTCGCTGCTGCAGAGCACTAGGCCATGCTCCAGCGCCAGCGCCGCCAGGTGTGCATCCGGCACCAGGCGAGGGTGCGTCTCGCCGCTCGAGCAGGCTCGGCCACGGATCCCCGCGTGCTCCTCGGTGGGGTTTCGGATCCAGGTCATCGGAGATCGAGACCAGGCCTTCACCTGCGCGCGGGCGTTGGTCAAGGACGCCCCCTCGAACAACTTCGGATTGGAGACGATTCGCATGAAGGCGAGCAGGCTCGGCCACGGCAGGCCGACGCGAGACCGAGCCGTTCATGCGCTCGTCGAGCCAGGTCTTCGCGGCACCCGCGTAGGGCGAAGTGCTTCCCTCGCGTGCGTGCACCTTCGTCCGGCTCGGATCCTGACGGCTCTGGTGCCGCGACTCTGAGGTCTTCGGCCGAGGAGCGGCGTTGACTAGGGTGCCAGGACCCGATCTCGACCGGAGGAGAGCCCAGATGGACGTCTCGATTTCACTTCCCAACACCATTCCCGGCGCCACCGGTGAGCAGCTGACCGAGTGGGCCCGGCGGGCCGAGTCGCGGGGCTTCGCCAGCCTCGGCACGATCGACCGCCTGCGCTACCCGAACTACGAGCCGCTGACGGCGCTGGCCGCCGCCGCCGCGGTGACCGAGCGGATCGGCCTCGTCACCAACGTCCTGCTGGGCCCGCTGCGCGCCAACGCCACCGTCCTCGCCAAGCAGGCGCTGAGCGTGCACGCCCTCTCCGGCGGGCGGCTGACGCTGGGGATCGGCCTCGGCGGTCGCGAGGACGACTTCGAGTTCGCCGGCATCCCGCTCGGCCACCGCGGCGACGAACTCGACGCGATGCTGGAGCGGATGAAGGAGGTCTGGGCCGGCGACGAGATGGGCCCGCCGACCGAGACGCCGCCGACCCTGATCGTCGGCGGCGCGGTCGACGCCTCCTTTGCCCGCGCCGCCCGCTTCGGCGACGGCTGGATCGCCGGCGGATCTTCGCCGGAACAGTTCGCCGAGATGGCGGCGAAGGCCAAGGCCGCCTGGACCGCGGCCGGCCGCGACGGCGAGCCACGCCTGATGGCGCTGGCCTACTTCTCCCTGGGCGACGACGCCGAGGCGAACGCCAACGCCTACCTGACCGACTACTACGCCTGGCTCGGCGAGGAGATCGCCGGCTACATCGCCGGCTCGGCCGCCAAGGACGCGGAGACGGTGAAGGGCTACCTGGCGGGCTTCGAGGGCGCCGGCTGCGACGAGCTGATCCTCTGCCCGTGCGCCAGCGACCCCGCTCAGGTCGACCTGCTCGCCGACGCCGCGGGCCTCTAGGCGACGGGCTCGGCGGCGACAGCGATGGCCGCCGAGCTGCCGATCCTCCTCTTCGCGACCCCCGCCGAGCTCGAGGGCTGGCTGGAGGAGAACCACGCCGCCTGCGACGGCATCTGGCTGAAGATCGCCAAGAAGGGAGCGCCGGAGCCCAGCGTCACCTACGCCGAGGCGCTCGAGCTGGCGCTCTGCTTCGGCTGGATCGACAGCCAGAAGCGCGGCCACGACGAGACCCACTTCCTGCAGCGCTTCACGCCGCGGCGGCCGCGGGGGAAATGGTCGCGGATCAACCGCGAGAAGGCCGAAGCGCTGATCGCGGACGGCGCGATGCGGCCGACCGGGCTGGCCGAGGTGGAAGCGGCGAAAGCCGACGGGCGCTGGGATGCCGCCTACGAGGGCCAGCGCACGGCGAAGGTCCCGGACGACCTCCAGCGCGAGCTCGACGCCAGCCCGAGCCGCGGCGGAGTTCTTCGCCGGCCTCGACAGCGCCAATCGCTACGCGATCGTCTATCGGCTGGGAGACGCGAAAAAGCCGGAGACGCGCGAGCGGCGGCTGCGCAAATTCGTCGCCATGCTCGAGCGCGGCGAGAAGATCCACGAGTAGGCGCCGCTCGCCGGCGTCCCTGCGCTCGGTCCGTCCCTACACTCGGCCGATGGACCGCGCCCTGCTCGACGCCACCCTCGCCGACTCCGGCGAGCCCTCCTACCGCGCCTCCCAGGTCTGGGAGTGGGTCGCGCGTGGGGTGGCGGGCTACGAGGAGATGACCAACCTGCCGGGGACGCTGCGCGACCGCCTCGCCGCCGCGGTGCCGCTCTCGACCCTCTCGGTCGCAGGCCGAGGCGAAATCCGACGACGGCACCGTCAAGACCCTCTTCCACACCGCCGACGGCCGCCCGATCGAGGCGGTGCTGATGCGCTACAAGGACGGCCGCCACTCGGTCTGCGTCTCCTCGCAGTCGGGCTGCCCGCTGACCTGCAGCTTCTGCGCCACCGGGCAGATGAAGTTCGGCCGCAACCTCAGCGCCGACGAGATCCTCGACCAGGCGCTGCACTTCCGCCGCCTCGAAGCGATCGACCACGTCGTCTTCATGGGGATGGGGGAGCCGACGATGAACATCGACGCCGTCCTCGCCGCCTGCGAACGCCTGCCGGACCTCGGCGTCACCAACCGCCGCACGGCGATCTCGACCGTCGGCTGGGTGCCCGGGATCGACCGCCTCGCCGAGTGCGAGATGCCGGTCAGCCTGGCGCTCTCCCTGCACGCGCCGAACGACGAGCTGCGCTCGCGGCTGATGCCGGTCAACGACCGCTACCCGCTGGCCGAGGTGCTCGCCGCCTGCGACCGCTACCGGGCCAAGCGCCGGCGCAAGGTCTTCGTCGAGTACGTGATGCTCGACGGCGTCAACGACCACCCCGAGCACGCCCGTCAGCTCGTCGCCCTGCTCGACCCGCGCGTCTACAAGGTCAACCTGATCCCCTACAACCCGACCGGCGCCTACGACGGCTCCTCGCCGGAGCGGATCGAGCGCTTCCGCGCGATCCTCGCCGAGCACAACCTCACCGCCACCGTCCGCCTCACCCGCGGCCGCGACATCGACGCCGCCTGCGGTCAGCTGGCCGCGTCGGTCAGCGCCTGAGCGGCCGCGACGGCGATCTGGGACTCGGACTGAGCCGCGGCTACCCGATCGCCACCTGGTAGGCGTCCTCGACCTCGAGGAACGGCGCCAGGGTCACGTAGACGAGCGTCGGCACCAGTTCGGGCAGGGTCTCCGGCCCCTTCTTGTTGACGTGGTCGTACAGCAGCGAGTAGAGGGCGCCGCCGATCGCCTCCGCCGCGATCGCCGGCGTCTCCGGTTTCAGCTCGTAGCCGGGCGCGAGCAGGCCCTCCATCCCTTCGGTCACGATCTCGCGCTGCTCCAGCGCGCGGTTGCCCGCGGCGTACATCTCGACCCCGCCCATCCGCGCGTACTCGGGCTCTTCGGCGCCGAAGGCGAACATCGCCTCCTGGGTGTCGTGGATCGCGTGCTTCCAGTCGGTGGCGCGGCGGAAGGCGGGCAGCGCCGCCGCCAGCATGTGGGCGGAGCCGCTGTCGAGGGCGGCGACGATCGCGTCCTCCTTGTTCTTGAAGTGTTCGTAGAAGGTGCGCTGGGAGGTCGAGGCGCGCTCGACGATCTCCGCCACCGTCGTGTCCGGGTAGCCTTTCTCGGCGACGACCGCCGCCAGCGCCCGCAGCACCCGCTCGGCGGGATTGGACTGGGCCTGGCGCTCGGCGAACGGCAGCGCCTTGACGCTGCGCCGGCGCGTCGCCCGCAGCGGACCGGGGGGGAGCGGGTAGGAAAACAGCCAATCCCAGAGCTGCGGCACCAGCCCCAGCAGCTCGCCCTCCTGGCCGCGGTAAAGGCGCTTGTGGATCACCTTCTGGATGCCGCCGACCAGCGCCCGGACGATCTCCGGCGGCATCCCCTGGCGCTCGGGGATCTGGTCGAGCAGCTGCTGGGCCAGCGCCTCGACCTGCTCCAGCGCGCGGTCGATCAGCTTCGCCCCCTCCGGTCCCGCCGCGTAGACCTCGACGATGCACATCTTCGCCGCCGCCGGCTGGGCGACGATCAGCTCGATCAGCGATTCGAAGGCCCGCTTGGCCCGCTCCACCCCGGCCGCGGCGCTTTCGTCGGCGGCGACTTTTCTCAGCGTCGGCCCGACCAGCGCTTCGATCGCCGCCAGGAAGCAGCCCTGCTTGTCGTCGAAGTGTCGATAGAAGGCACTCCGGGAGACGCCTGAGAGCTCGACCAGGTCGGCCACCGTCGTCGCCTCGTAGCCCTTCTCGTCCACCGTCGCGACCATCGCCGCGAACAGCCGCTCGCGCTGGTTGCGCTCGGCCTCCTTCCGGGGAGTCCCTCGCCCCGGTCGCAGCTTTCTCTCACGCAGCTGAGCCGCATCCCCCCACGGAGTTCTCACCATCGCCGGGGGACCATATCCCGGCTCTCGAGGGCGTCTCATCGTCGCCATTCTAATTCTCCCAAGTGGTACGGCACCGGCTCGGAGGTATCAGGTCTTCACAGTCATCTCATACTAGCCCTACTCCGCATTGTAAAGCCGATTTCTCGCTCATTGGCCATCCTGTCCTCCAGCATCTCAATTTCCAATCTCTTGACATTTCGGTCTGCTTGTGTTCCAATTCTTTTCGTCCGCGACAGCCGCTCCCCGGGAAGGGAGCCGGCGACCGTCAAGGGCAGAGAGATAAATCGGCCGACAGCCTTGGTCAGGGGATCCGCACGAAAGTCGGATCGGGACAGAGGCGATGGCCACGGGACAAGGAGAGGTATACGTGAGGACACCGTCCAGATCGGCCGCCGCCCTCGGTGACCGCCGCAGCGCCTTCGGCTCTGCCGGCGAACCGACCGCCTCGCCCTCCGCCTCCGCAAGCTTTCCTAGATCGGCGTCCGTTGTCCTCCCTGGCCCGCGGAGCCGCATGAGCAGCGCGGACGGCCCCCAGCGCCTCGGGGTTTTTCCCGGCCCCGTGGCTTGGGCCGTCCGCGGCTGCTCTCAACTTGGCTCGGCGCGCCTCGCCCCTTCGGCCTCCGGCGGCGTCCAGGCCATGGTCTCCGCCATTCGCAGTACGACCACGACCAAGGAGCGCACAAGTTGAAGCACCACGCGAAGGCAGCGTCCGCGGGATCGACCGAGGTCGGCGGCAGCGCCCGCGGCCTCCTTCGCCGTGCCTTCGCCACCCGTGCCGCTTCCCCTGGCTCCAAAGGGAGTGGTGCGCCCTCGCGCCGCCGCCTCGGGGCGCCGCTCGGCCTCCTGATCCTCCTCGCCCTGCTCGTCGGCCTCTTCACTGCCTCATCCGCCAGCGCCTACTTCATCCCGAAATTGGTCGAAGTCAATGAAGTCGAATACAACTCCGCCCATGCGGTCGCCCTCGCGTCAAGCGATGAATTCCTCGATGGCTGGAACTTCGAAGTCTCGACCGACGGCGGGAGCAACCTGGAGCTGCGGCCGCCAGTGGCCTCTATCTCGGGGCCGCCGACGAAAGGCCGATCGAAGCCAACCTCAGCGCTCAAAGGCGGGACCCACTACGCCGTCCGCTTCAACCTGGGCGGCGTAGTCGACCCCAAAGCTCCCGGACCATACCCCGAATTCACCACCCTCCCCGTCACCCCCCCGAAAACGTCGCGGTCAACGCCCCCACGGTGCTCCTCTCCTCCCAAGCCGTACTCAACGGCAAAGTCAAACGTGCGTCGAACCCGAACTCGGCCTTCAACATCGAATGCCGTTACGAATACATCAGCGACGCCCAGCTCAAAGAAAATGAAGCCCACAGCTTGCCGAAATTCGAAGGCGCAGCGGTGTACCCCTGCGCTCAGAACCCGGTCAGCGAACCGGGTGTCGAAAAAACCGTCACCGCCAAAATCGGCTGCAACCATCCGAACTACACCTATTTCGAAGGCGGATGCCTCGAACCCGCCACCACCTATCACGTGCGGCTGATCGCCGAAGACGGCGCCCCCGGCTCGGTGGCCGCGGAAGGGACCTTCACCACGCTGCCCGCGGTCGCCAAACCGGTGGTCCTCACCGCCAACAGCGCCACTGAAGTGAGCTACCGAACGCGCCAAAGTGTCCGGCAGTGTCGAACGCCCTGCCGGCGCCGACCCCGCCCTAGATGTGTACTGCTTCTTCGAATACGTCACCGAAGAACAGTTCACCGCGACGGGATTCGAAAACGCCAATCGCGTCGGCTGCGACCAGACCCCATTCGATGAATTCGGCATGCAGCACCCGATCACCACCTCCGGGCCGACCCCGGTCACCGCCAGACTCGGCGGTCTCAGATCAGGGGTCACCTACCATCTGCGCCTTGGCGCCGAAAACGGCAGCGGTCTCACCACCAAAGACATCCCCGGCACGATCACCACGCTCCCGGGCGGTGACCTCACCTACTCGATCGAACCGGCCAAAGCCATCGCCGGATACACCACTATCAAGCTGTTCGGCAGCGTCAAATACGGACTCGGCCCTGAAGCCGAAGCAGAAGAAATTGCCTACTCCTTCGAATTCGCCGAAGTCGGCACTGAAAACTGGAGTGGCTGTTGTGCCAGCCAGCAAGCCGTGCCTCGGGGCCCCGGAACCAAGAGCGTCAGCCAAGAATTCACCAAGGAATATGGAATCCAGCCGAACACCGAATACAAATATCGCCTCGTAGTCCCCTGGGCAGGCGGAAACTACCTAGAAGCGATCACTCCCCCGCCGTACCCGACCGTCAAAACCAAACCCCTCGCAGAACCCAGCGTCGCAATCAACCCGGTGACCAGCTTCACCGCCAGCACCGCCCACTTCTCCGGCACCGTCAATACCCACACTCCCGGGGTCGCTCGATGAACTCGGCAAAGCCGCCTACAAGACCGAATGGGAATTCCAGTGCACCCCGGCTGCCCGGGGCCATGGAGCTCCGGCACGGTGCAGGGCGAAGAAGGCAGCAAAGCGATCTCCGTCGAAGCCCTCGAACTTCACGCCAACACCTACTACGAAGTGAAGTTGGTCGCTCACAATGCCTTCTACACCGTTGAAAGTCCGGTCCAGACCTTCGAAACGCCGCTGATCGCGCCCACCGTCTCCTCCGCCGCGGGCGCCTCGGACGGTCTGGGCGGCTACTTCCTGGAAGGCAGTCGTCAACTCCAACAACACCAAGGTGACGAGCTGCAAGTTCGAATACGGGACGACGGCGACCTACCCGAACACCTACGAAGCCGAATGCCTGCCCAGTCCCTCGGGACCCGACGAGGTCCAGCTGATCAACGTCGACGCCAGCGAAGGCGAATTCCAGCTCGGCCTTCCGCGGCCAGACGACGTCCGACCTGGCCTTCGACGCGCAACGCCTGCCTCAGTGCAGAGCCGCCCTGAGGGCCCTGTCGAAGATCGGGTCCAACGGAGTCGAACGTCTCCGGCACCGCCCAGCGCCTACAAAGTCACCTTCAGCGGCGGTGCGCTCGCCGGCGCCAACGTCGAGCCGATCAAGGGCGGCAACGACAACCTGGCGCGGCGGCGGTGGCGGTGGGGTCAGCGTCTCGACCGAAACCGAAGGCGGCAACCTTCACGCGGTCTCCGTCGAAGCGCACCTCGAAGACCTCACGGTCGGTTCCACCTACCACTTCCGCATCGTCGCGACCAGCGCCGGGGGAACCAGCACCACCGTTGATCGCATCTTCATTCCCACCCTTGCCTCGAAACCACCTCCCTGTCCGAACGAACAGGTGCGGGAAGAAAACAGCTCGAGCACCCTACCCGAATGCCGTGCCTACGAGATGGTCACCTCTCCCTTCAAGGTCGGCTTCGCCGGGGAATTCAACAATTTCAGCGACGGCGAAGGAACCAACGTTCTGTACACCTCCAACGCGCCGAACATCGCCGGTTCCGGCGAAGGCTTCATCGGCAATCGCTACATCGCCAGACGTACTCCCACCGGCTGGGAAACCATTCCAAACCGGAATGGTCCATCGGGTTCGCTCCTCTCTCCCCCGAACAGCGTTACGGGGATCGGCTACTTCGAGACGAACTCCTTCTCTGCCAATATGCTGTCGAATCTGGCGCCCCTTGCAACGGAGCATGAACCCAACCTTTCCATCTACATTCGGGAAGCAAATGGCCTCTACGTGCTTGTTGGCCACAATGCGGATTTCTCCGCCGGCGAAGAGCTGAGGGGACATTCGGATGATCTTTCGCACTCGATCTTCGAGGGGCGAGAAGGTCCCTATGTGTCCTGGGGCGAAGGGCTCTACGAGTTCATCGGGACCGGCAACAACGAACCCTTCCGCGTCGATGTCAACAACGCCGGCGAAGAAGTCACCGACTGCAATTATGACGGCGGGGGAGGCGCTGACAGCCAAAAATCACAGGGCAACTCGATGTCCCGCGATGGAAGGGTGATCGTTTACACGGCACGGGGATGCGCAAAAACGACCATCTACACCCCCAAAGTCGAAAAGAACCAGATCTGGGCTCGCGTCGGCCTGCAGGAGGGCTCGCAGGTGAGCTACGACCTATCGGCCTCGAAATGCACCCGGACGGCGGGCGACCCCGGCGGCGCCTGCAACGCCCCCGCCGATGCCAGATTCGAAGGCTCGACCCCGAGCGGCTCTCGTGTCTTCTTCTCGACGACCCAGCAGCTCGTCAACGGCGACACCGACGAAACCCGCGACCTCTACGCCTGCGACATCCCAGCGGGTGAAGTCGCGCCGACCGGGCTGGCCAACTCCTGCTCCGGTCTTACCCAGGTCTCCAACGCCGCGACCGGCGCCGAAGTCGAAAACCTCCTCCACATATCGGCCGACGGCAAGACCGCCTACTTCGTCGCCAAAGGCGTCCTCGCGAGCAACACCGACGCCCTCGGTGAAACCGCGCTGCCAGGCGGCCACAACCTCTACGTCTGGCAGCAGGACGAAGCCCACCCGGCCGGGCAGACGACCTTCATCGGCACTCTGGACGAAAACGACCTCGTCTCGCAGATCACGCCCAGCGGCCGCTATCTGCTGTTCACCACCAGATCGCGCCTGGTTTCCACCGACAACGACACCGCGCGCGACGTCTACCGCTATGACGACGAATCCGGTGAACTGACCCGGATCTCCACCGGCGTCTCCGGAACCGGCGGCAACGGCGAATTTGACGCGAGCATCACGGGGGCCGGCCCTGGCCAGCAGGCCGGTGGCTCTGCTTCGGCGGGCGCCATCTCCGAAGACGGCACGAAGATCGTCTTCACCACCGAAGAGGCGCTGAGCCCACTGGACGGCAACAAAGCTCCGGACTGCCTACCTCTGGAGCGAAGGCGAACCCGAAGAAGGCCACGTCCGCGGCCACGTCCAGTCTGATCTCGACCGGAGCGGCGAGAGGTGGAAGTAACAAGATCGTGATCGACCGCTCTGGTCGAGGACATCTATTTCGAAACCCCGGCGGCGCTGTCGCCGGCCGACGGCGACCTGCTCAACGACGTCTACGACGCGCGCATCGACGGCGGCTTCAGCTTTGCCCAATCCAGCTGTTCCGGCGAAGCCTGCCGCCCCTCCCCGACGCCCGTGCCCGCCGCCGAAAAGGCGCCGAGCTCGACGCAGCCGGGTCCGGGCAATCCGCCGACCCCGAAGACCTGTTCGAAGGGGAAGGTCCTGAAGAACGGCATGTGCGTGGTCAAGAAGCCGGCGAAGAAGAAGCACGGCCACAAGAAGTCGCAAAAGCATAAGCGAGCCAACTCCAACGGCGGAGGTGGCAAGTGATCTCCCGGGTCAAAATCTGCGGTTGCCGGAGCAGCGCTCTGCCTGGCCGTCGCGAGCGGCCTGATCTTCACCGGTGCGGCCCAGGCGGAACAGATGAGCCTGGAGCACTTCACCGTGCAGAGCATCAATAAAGACAAAGCTGAAAACACCGTCGCCGGCGCTCATCCCTGGGAGAACGTGAGCAGCTTCAGGTTCAACGAACCGATGCCGAAATCCTCAAGGACGCTGCCGTCACGCTCGACGCCGGGCTTCTTCGGAAACCCCGCCGCCGCGCCGCGTTGTCACGCCGAAAACATCGGAGCCGTCGACGCATCTATCCAATTGCCCTGCCGGCTCCAAACTCGGCCTCACGCAACTGTTCTTCAACCGCACCGCTGGCGGTGAAGGCGGTGGCAACACCGTACAGTCGATCTACAACGTCTATCCCGGAAAAAGGCTACCCGGCCCAGTTCGGGTTCAACGTGGCAGGGCAACAGGTCGCGGTGCTCTCGGTGATACCGCTGCCCCGGACCGAAGCCTACGGCCTGACGCTCGGCGCGAAACAGTTGATCACCCTCGGGATATCGGGCTTGGACGTCACCTTCTACGGGGTCCCGACCGAACATGGATCCGGCAGCACGAACGCCCCCTTCCTGACCAATCCGGTCGACTGCTCGGACCCGGAACCGAAATGGGGCTTCGTCGGTGACTCCTGGAACAACGCGGCCCTCTTGCTCCCCGACGGCCAGCCCGATCTGGCCGATCCCAACTGGGTCACCGGCAGCTTCACCGGCCCGCCGGTGACCGGCTGCGACGACCCGGCTCCTCGCCTCCCAGTTCGACCCCGGCCTGGAAACCAAAGCGCTGCAGGGCGGCGGCCCGGTCCAGGCCGACCAGCCCACGGGCCTCGGCGTCGACTTCACCTTCCCGCAGTCGAACGACCCGACCGACCCGAACACCAACTTCGAACCCGCAGTTCCCGCAGGCGCCCGAGCCGAAAGACATCACGGTGAAGCTGCCGGCCGGGCTCAGCATCAACCCCTCCTCGGCCGACGGCCTCGGCGCCTGCTCAGACCAGGCCTCCGACCCGGCGGGCGACCAGGTCCACTACGACACGACCAAGCCGGTGACCTGCCCGGACTCCTCGAAGATCGGCACCGCCGTGGCGACTCTCGCCGCTGCTCGGCCTCCCACGACCCGATCACCGACGAAGTCAACGGCCCCGAACCGATCCCCGGCGACGTCTACCTGCTGAAGCCGCACCCCGGCGACCTCGTCAACGGCCAGGACGGCAAGTTCCGCCTCCTGATCCAGCTCGAAAACGCCGACGCCGGGATCAACTTCAAGCTGCCCGGGCGTCGCCGTCGCCGACAAGCAGACCGGCCAGCTGACCACGACCTTCACCGAAAACCCGCAGCTGCCCTCGAGCAGCCTCGAAGTCAACCTCAAGTCAGGCCCGCGGGCGCCGCTGGCGACGCCCGGTCACCTGCGGCAAATTCGGCACCACCTCCGACCTCGTGCCCTGGAGCGACGCCGGGCACCCCCGACGCCCACCCGACGCGCCAGCTTCACGGTCGGCTCGGGCCCGAACGGCACGCGCCTGCGCGACCAGCCCCGCCGGCCGCCCCTTCGCCCCGGCGCTCAGCGCCGGCACCGAAAGCACCAAGCCGCCGGCTCGACCAGCCCCTTCGTCCTCAAGCTGACCCGCAACGACGGCGAACAGGAACTGAGCTCGCTCGAACCTGACCATGCCCCCCGGCTTCGCCGCCAAGCTCGCCGGCGTCCCCTACTGCCCCGAGGCGGCGATCGCCGCCGCCGCCGGCCAAGAGCGGCGCCGCCGAGCAGGCCATCCCCTCCTGCCCGGCCGCCTCGCAGGTCGGCAGCGTCACCGTCGGCGCCGGCCCCGGCACCAACCCCTACTACACCCACGGCAAGGCCTACCTCGCCGGCCCCTACAAAGGCGCCCCGCTCTCCCTGGTCTTCATCACCCCGGCGGTGGCCGGGCCCTTCGACCTCGGCGACGTCGTCGTCAGGGCGGCGACCTTCGTCAACCCCGAAACGACCCAGGTCACGGTCGAGACCGACCCGCTGCCGAGATCCTCGACGGCATCCCGCTGCGGCTGCGCTCGCTCGACGGCAGGATCGACCGCCCCAACTTCACCCTCAACCCGACCAACTGCTCGCCGCTGGCGGTCAAGGCCACGGTCGGCAGCTCCAACGGCGCCGTCTGCCAGTCCCGTCCAACGCCTTCCAGGCCTCCGACTGCAAAGCGCTGGGCTTCAAGCCGGGTCTCTCAGCTGGCGCTGAAGGGCGGCACCAAGCGCTCTGACAACCCGGCGCTGACCGCGACCGTGACCTACCCCAAGACCGGCCCCAACGCCAACATCGCCTTCACCTCGGTGATCCTGCCCCACTCCGAGTTCCTCGACAACGCCCACATCCGCAACCCCTGCACCCGGGTCGTCTTCGCCGAAGGCGCGACCCCCGGCGAACGCTGCCCGCGCCGCCTCGGTGATCGGCTTCGCCAAAGCCGAAACGCCTTTGCTCGAAAAGCCGCTGGAAGGCCCGGTCTACCTGCGCTCCTCCTCCCACAAGCTCCCCGACATCGTCGCGGCGCTGAACGGCCAGATCTTCGTCGAACTCGACGGACGCGTCGACTCCGTCCACGAACGCCTGCGGACGACCTTCGAAAGCGTCCCCGACGCTCCCGTCTCCAAATTCACCCTCAGCTTGTTCGGCGGCAAGAAGGGGCTCCTCGTCAACAGCGAAAACCTCTGCCGCGGGCCTCAAATCGCGACCGTCAAAATGACCGCTCAAAACGGCATGCTCAACAACATCAAGCCGGTGATCAGCAACGGCTGCAAGAAGTCGAAGAAGAGCTCCGGACACCACGGCGGGCACCGCTAGCCTCGGCCTCCCCGGCCCCGGAGGGATTCCTTGGGATTGCGCTGGCGCTTCATTCGCCGGCCGACGTTTGAGGCGCTACGCTTTGAAAGCGTCATAAACGTCGCGAAACCGGGAATGGGTTGTTACAGGGATGAGCCAAATCGCACGGCGAGCCGTGGTTAGGCTGAGATGAGGTGGCGGGTTTGGCTGCCGCTGGTGTTCGTCGCCTTCGTGGCGCTCGTGCTCTTGGCGGGGCCGGCGGGCGCCGAACGGGCCCAGAGCGGCGACCTGATCGTCTCCCTCAACGGCGGCATCACCCCCCGCAAGCTCCCCCGCGACCACCCGGCGCCGGTGGCGATCCGCCTGGGAGGTGGGGTCAGCACCGACAACGCCCTGCCGCTGCCGCGCCTCAAGGAGATCAAATTCGAACTGGCCTGGCGCGGGACTCTGTTCACCAAGGGCCTGCCGGTCTGCCCGCGGTCGCGCCTGCGCAATGTCGACAGCCGCCACGCGATCGCGGCCTGCGGCGGCGCCCTGGTCGGCAAGGGTCACCTCAACGCCAGGGTCTTCGTTCCCTACCAGATGCCCTTTGGCATCCATTCACGTCTACTCGCCTTCAACGGGCGCACCAAGCAGGGACGCACCGCGGTTTGGGTCCAGGCTTACACCGGCAACCCACCGACCTCCTTCATCCTGCCCTTCCACGTGCGGCGCCAGCCCGGCCGCTTCCGCACCGTCCTCTATACCGTCGTGCCGCGGTCGGTCGGGCCCTGGCCCCATTTCACCGACTTTCAGATCACCGTCTCCCGCCGTTTCTCCTATCGCGGCAAGCGCCACAGCTACATCAGCGCCTCCTGCCCCATCCCCTCGGCCTTTTCAGCCGGCTTCCTCTCCTTCGCCCGCGGCACCTTTGACTTTGCCGACGGCCGACGGCTGAGGACCGAATCCGTGCGCAGCTGTCGTGCCCGTGAAGGAGCCGAAACGGGGGGTGAGCGACGAGGACAGCGACGTACCGCCGAGAGGCATCCGCTGACGTAGACTTTCCGCTCAATGGGAGGGATTTTCGGTAGGTGAGGTACCGTCGACCCCTCGCGGGCCTGGCCGTCGTCCTGCTGTCCTGCGTGGTCCTCGGTGTGCTCGGGCTCGGCGTCGAGGGCAAGCTGGCGCCGCTGTCGCTGAAGGTGCCCGGAACCTCGGCCGCCGAGGGCGAAGAGCTGGCCACGAGCCACTTCGGCGACTCCTCGCCCGTCCGCGGTCCTGCTGCGGGGGCCGGCGGCCGCGGTCGACCGGCAGGGGATCGAGCTGGTCGGCGGCGCTGCGGCGCGACCCGACCGCGACGGTGATCTCACCCTGGGACCGGGGATCGGTGGCGGCGCTGCGGCCGGCGCCGGGGCGGGCGCTGATCGTCGTCGACTTCCACGTACCGCTGGCGACGGCGATGCGCGACACGGTGCCGGCGCTGGAACGGACCCTGGCGGCCCACGTCCGGGCGCCGGTCACCGCGACCCAGTCGGGCTTCGCCGGCGTCTCGCGGGCGCTGCAGGAAGAATCGCTCAGCTCGACCGAGCGGGCCGAGCTGCTGGCGGCGCCGCTGCTCCTCCTCGTCCTCCTGCTCGTCTTCCGCTCCGTCGTCGCGGCGGTGATCCCGCTCGCCTTCGGCGCCCTCACGGTCTTCGCCGGGCGCGGCGTGCTCGCCCTGCTCAGCTCGGCGATGACGATCGACGCGCTCTCGCTCGTCGTCTGCACGATGATGGGGCTGGCGCTGGGGGTCGACTACTCGCTGCTGATCGTCTCCCGCTTCCGCGAGGAGCTCGAGGCCGGACGCGGCCCCTGGGAGGCGGCCGCCGCGACCCGGGCCAGCGCCGGCCGCACGACGCTCTTCGCCGGCGTGACGCTGATCGTCGCGGTCGCTCGCCTCGGCCTTCCTGCAGCCGGGCTCGCTGCTGCTCTCGCTGGCGACGACGCTGGGGGTCGTCACCGTGATCAGCGTCGTCGTCTCGACCCTCGCGGTGCCGCCGCTGCTGGCGCTGCTCGGCGAGCGGATCAACGCCGGCCGGATCGGCCGCCGCTCGGCGGCCGCCGCGCTCCAGCGTCGCCGCCGCGGCCACGGCGGCGCTGCGCAACCCCGCCCTCGCCGCCTGCCTGGTGGCGGTGCCGCTGGTGCTGCTGGCGCTGCCGACGCTCGCCTTCACCACCGGCGCCCCCGGCATCGACGAGCTGCCGACCTCCAACCAGGCGCGCAAGAGCGCCGAAGCGATCGACCGCGCCGTCGGCCCCGGCTGGGAGGCGCCCTTCGTCCTCGTCGCCGCGACCGAACACGGGCCGATCACGACGCCGCGGCAGCTGGCGCTGCTGGCCCGCTGGCAGCGGCGCATCGCCGCCGAGCCGGGGGTGCGGGCGGTGATCGGCCCGGCCCCGATCGCGCGCCGGACGGCGCCGCTGCGCGCGCTCGGCGAAACCCTGGTCCCCGGCGCCGGCGGGCCGAAGAGCACGGCGGCGGGCGACTCTTCGGCCGATCGGACGGGGGTGGGGGGGCTGGTGAGGCTCGGTCCTGGGCTGCGTCGCGCCGCCGGCGCGGTGGGGCAGCTGCGCTCGGGGCTCGCCGAAGGAGCCGACGGCAGCGGCCTGCTCGCGGCGGGCTCCGAACGGGCCGCGGCCGGCGCCGGGCTGATCGCCGCGGAACTGAGGCGCGCCGCGCTTCGCGGCGAAGAAGCGACCGGCGCGATCGGGCGCCTCGAAGACGGCAGCAAGCGCCTCGCCCACGGCCAGCGCAAGGCCGCGGTCGGCAGCCTCACCCTGACCCTCGGCCTGCGCTCGCTGCTGCCGCGGCTGCGCGGCGGCGAGCTGGCGCGGGCGCGGAAGCTGGCCAAGCAGCTGGAACATGCCGCGGCCGGCGACCCGTCGCTGCGCTCCGCGGCGAGCCAGGCCCGGGTGCTGGCGCGGACGATCGCCTTCAACCGCGACGAAGTGCGGCGCCTGCGCGGCGTCGCCCAGAGCGTCAACGGCGGCCTCAACCGGCTCGTCCCCGGCGGCAGGCGGCTCGAAGAAGGGGTCGGGCAGCTCTCCGAAGCGGCCGGCGGGCTCAGCGGCGGCCTCGATCGCCTCGGCGACGGCGCCGAACGGCTGGCCGGCGGCCTGGACGAACTGCACGGCGGCGCCGGCGCCCTGCAGAGCGGCCTGGCGGACGGCTTCCACCGCTCCCACCCGCTGCAGACGCACCTGCGGCGCGCCGGCGTGCGGGTGACCGCACTGGCCGCGCCGCTCGAGCGCGGCGCCCGCAAGCTGCATCGCGAGTCGCCCCATCTCTTCGAATCCGGCTACTTCGTCCTCTCGGCGCTCGACGGGGCGCCGCCGCAGCGCCGCGCCGAAGCCGGCGAGGCGATCGACGTCGGCAAGGGCGGCCAGGCGGCGCGGATGCTGATCGTCTCCACCCATGCCTTCAACACCCCGGGCTCGCGGCAGACCGGCAAGCGCCTGCTCGCCGACGCCGAACGGATCGGCCGCGGGGGCGATCTGCGCACCGGCCTCACCGGCGGCGCCGCGACCCTCAACACCTACGGCGAAGCGACCCAGGAACGGCTGCCGCTGGTGATCGGCGCCTTCGTCCTCTTCACCCTGCTGGCGCTGATCGTGATCCTCCGGGCGCCGCTGCTGGCGCTGCTGGCGGTCTGCCTCAACCTGGCCTCGGTGGCGGCGGCGATCGGGGTGATGACGCTGGTCTGCCAGATCCCCGCCGGCTACCCGCTCGGCGGCCACCCCTACGTCGACACGGTCGGCGCCGGGGCGATCTTCGGCGTCACCTTCGGGCTCTCGATCGACTACGCGGTCTTCCTGATCGCGCGGATGCGGGAGCGCTACGACGTCGACGGCGACAACCGCGCGGCGATCGCCTTCGGCCTGGAGAAGACCGCCGGGGTGATCACCGGCGCCGCCGCGATCATGGCCGCGGTCTTCGTCTCCTTCGCCGCCGCGCCGATCGCGACCGTCAGCCAGATGGGCGTCGGCCTGACCGTGGCGATCCTGCTCGACGCGACCGTCGTGCGGATCGTCCTGCTGCCGGCGCTGATGCTGCTGATCGGCGACCGCGTCTGGCAGGTTCCCGCGGCCCTGGACCGCATCCTTCCGCGCCGTAACGTGCTTAGTCCAGGACGGGCGCAACCGAGGCTCAGACCGGAAACGCAAGGGAGAAAGTGACCCCGATGGACACCAGCTCGACAGTCAGTCGCCGCCGCGGCCGGATCGCCGCCGCTGTGTTCGCCGCCGCCCTTCTCCTCGCCGCCACCGCCGCCGCCGCCGAAGCGCCCACCCGCGCCGAATACGTGAGCCGGCTCGAGGGCGATCTGCAAGCCCGACGCGGAAGCGACGCAGCGGGCGATGAAGGGGGCCCGCGCCGACGTCAGCGCCGAACGCCTCGCCGTCGCCGCCGCCAAGTTCGCCAAGGCGACGGCGATCTTCGGCTCGACCGTTGAAGAAGATCTCCGCGGTGCCGCGTCCCTGCCGCCGACGCCGCCAAGCTGAGCCAGTGGTTCGGCTACCTGGAAGCCGCCAGGAGTCCTATCTGAAGCAGATCACCGCGCAGCTGCAAGCCGGACACGCGATCAAGGCCCAGCGGCTGACCGCCCGCTTCATCCACAACGGCAACCTCGCCAACAACGTGGTCCTCGCCTTCGGCTTCGACTACTGCAGCTTCAAGTTCTCCAGGTACGGCTGAGGCGCGGGGTCCTCCAGATTTACGCAGCCCCGTGGTAGGTTCACGTTCCTAATTGAAGGAGCGGGTCGGGAAAATCAGCCGAGCAGGGCCGAAGGCGAAGCGACGGGTCGTGAGGATGCCTTCTTGAGCGACGATCTGCCGCCGCTGCTGAACGACCTGGAGGTCGCGATCCTCGGCGCCTGCGCGCCGCAGGAGCAGTGGCCGGCGCAGATCTCCGCCGGCGTCTACGCGGGGATCGACTTCGTCATCGCGAATCCGGATCTGGCCAAGTCCTGGGTGCGTCGACGCGGCGGCTGATTCCGACTTCAGGAGCCAGTACGAGTGGATCGTCGGTCGTCTTGCGAGCTTCATGCGGCGGCGGGCCCCGGTCGAGAGGAGGCTGCCGGCCTCGACCGACGAGGCGCTGGTCGCCGGGATCGTCGGGCTGGTCGGCGACCACGTCCGGATCGGCCGTTTCGAACGCCTGGCCGAGTTGCGGCCGGAGCTGGTTCTGCTGGTCCTGCTCCCATATCTTGGGTTTGCCGAGGCGCAGGCCTGGGCAAACCGCCCACCCGAGCTTCCGTCCCCCAGTGGTTGACGAACTGGTCCGGATCTGTTCTTATCTACCCACTGGATCGTCCCGCCCCCCGGCGGCCTCGGTCCTTCTCAACGCAGATCTCCCAGCCCAGGGAAGGGGTTACCCCCGTTCCCTGGGTGGTCTGCGGTCAGCGGGGCTCGTCCCATCGCGTCGCAGACGCAGGAATGCCGCCAACGGACGGACGCTGGCGCCGGCCGAGCGCAGGAGCCGATCCTTGGCCGGCCGGGCGAAGGGACTGTCCATGCTCGGGGGAGGCCAGGTAGAAGGCGACGACGCCGCTGAGGATCGCGGCGTGCCGGCGATGGTGTCTGAGCGTCGCGATGGCGGCGCGCGAGCGGTCGGCGATCGAGGCGAGCCGTTCCGCGGCCATCTCGCCATCGTCGTAGTAGTCCATGTAGTTGTGATCGCCGCTGGCGATGTCGAGATCGCGATCGACGAGGTCGTCGAGCAGGACCGTCAGCGCTCCGATCGCCGGGAAGTAGGCGGCGTCGATCGCCTCGGCTTCCGATCCGGTCGAGCCGGGGTCGGCTGCCGCGGCGATCAGCGCATGGGCGGAGACAGACGAGCTGGCGCCTGCGGCCAGCTCCCACCAGCTGAATGAAGTGGAGTCCTCACGGCCCGTCACCCAGGCCTCGAGCTCGGCCGCTGCCGCCGACCGCGGCGGCATGGGTGTGGCTCTGGCCCTCGCCGCAACGCGCGGTCGCGCGGCGGAGGATCGGCAGGACCTCGTGGTAGGAGGGCAGCTGCCGCAGCTGCCTCCGGCACTCGGCGACGAGCCGGTCCAGGTAGCCACCGTCGTCGCCCTGCGGATGGAGGGCATACCAATCGGCCGAGCCGGCTTCGAGGTCGACCGCAGCGCTCAGCGCCCCATGCAGTCGAAGGCCGTCGCCAAGGGGATCGGAGCCCGCGCTCTCTCCCAGGCTGTCCAGATAGTCGATCGCGATCTGCAGCGCCGTCATCGCCCTCGTCGCGGCAGGGCGGTTCGCGCCGGGGGCGAGCGTGGCGAACACAGCCGTCGCCTCGGCGTTCGCGGCCTTCTCGGCGAGCGCGGAGAGCGCCTCCTGGCGAAGCACCGGATCCGGGATCGCCCGCGCCAGACGACGCCAACTCTCCAGCTCTTTCCGCACGGTGGGGAGGACTCTGGCCTGGTAGATGCGACAGGGCCGCAAGCACCGCCATCCCGTCTCTGCCCATGGCCCTCACCGATCGACCAGCCTAATGCGCCCCGTGTAGGCCGGGAGGACTGGCTATCCAGCCAGTTATGATCGCCGCGATGGCTACGGTCGACACGGCAGCGTCGGTATCCCGACCGCCCCGGATGTCCGCCAACCCGGCGCTGCGGCTGGCAGGGGACATCGCGGCGGAGTGGCGGGGGAGGGGGAGCTTCCCTCCCGGGCCCGGGGACTTCAGCTTCGTCCGCACCCACGAAGTCGCCCATGACCCGCTGCCGCTGCTGCTCGGCGCCTACGAAGAGCACGGCCCGATCTTCAGCATGCGGCTGCTGCACATCCGCAGCATCTTCATGATCGGGCCCGAGGCCAACCACTTCGTCACCGTCGGGCACCCGGAGAACTTCCACTGGCGCGAGTCGAGCTTCGGCGATCTGATCCCCCTGCTCGGCGACGGGCTGCTGACGGTCGACGACGACTACCACGACCGCGCCCGGGCGATCATGCTGCCGGCCTTCCACCGCGAGCAGGTCAGCGCCTCGATCGCGGCGATGGAGGTCGAGACCAGGGCGGCGATCGCCGCCCTGCCCGAGGGCGAGGTCGTCGACGTCTACGACTGGATGCGCAACCTGGCGATGCGGATCGCGATGCGCGCGCTGCTCGGGCTCGATCCCGACGAGGCGGGCAGGGGAGTCGCCGCGGCCGAGCACTTCGAGCGCGCCCTCGGGTACTACGGCATCGACTACGGCCTGCGGCTGTTGCGCGGCCCTGGCTCGCCCTGGCGCAAGCTCGTCGCCTCGCGGCGGGTGCTCGACGAGATCGTCTTCGCCGAGGTCGCTCGCGCCCGGGCCAATCCCGATCCCGCTCGCCACGACATCCTCAGCCTCCTGGTCGGCGCTCGCGGCGAGGGCGGCGAGGCCTTCAGCGACCGCGAGATCCGCGACCAGGTGATGACCCTGATGTTCGCCGGCCACGACACCTCGACCTCGACCCTGACCTTCCTGCTGCACGAGCTGGCGCGCCACCCCGACGTCGCCGGCCGCCTCTGCGAGGAGCAGGATCGGGTGCTCGGCGGCGCGACGCCGACGATCGACCAGCTCGAGCGCGAGATGCCCTATCTGGAAATGGTCCTCGACGAGCTGCTGCGCCTCTACCCGCCCGCCTGGATCGGCCCCCGCCGGGCGGTTCGCGATTTCGAGTTCGGCGGCTACACCGTGCCGCGTGGCGCCTACGTCAACTACTGCTCCTGGGCCAGCCACCGGCTTCCCGAGGTCTTTCCCGATCCCGAGGCGTTCATCCCCGAGCGCTTCACCCGCGAGCGCAAGGCCGCCCTGCCGCGCGGCGCCTACGTCCCCTTCGGCGGCGGCCAGCGCGTCTGCATCGGCAAACGCTTCGGCCAGACCGAGGTGAAGCTGGTGGCGACGATGCTGCTGCAGCGGCTGCGCTTCGACGCCCTGCCCGGCCGCACGATGACGGTTCGCCAGATGCCGACGCTCTCGCCCAAGGGCGGCCTGCGGATGCGCGTGCTGCCCCGCGCCTAGACTCGGCGCTCCTGCCGATGCGCGCCCTGGTCATCTCCGACACCCACTTCGGCGCCTGGACCGGGCGCGACCTGCTGCGGGAGGAGTTCTTCCTCGAGCGGCTGGCGCCGCGGCTGGAGGGGATCGACGAGCTGATCTTCCTCGGCGACCTCTTCGACTTCCTCTTCGGCTCGGTCGACGAGGCGGTCGACGCCGCCGACGGGTTGCTGAAGCTGATCGCCGCAAAGATGGTCGGCAAGAGGCTCGTCTTCCTCGCCGGCAACCACGACCACCACCTCGTCCACCGCGACCAGGAGGACCGGCTCGAGGCGCGGCTCGCCAGCGGCGAAGCGGCCGCCGACACCGGCTCCCCGGGCCCGGCCTTCTTCCGTGCCTTCCTCGAGCGCCGCCTGCCCGGCGTCGAGGTCGAGATCGCCTACCCGACCTACAGCTTCGCCGGCGTCCTCTGCACCCACGGCCACTACCTCGACCCGCACGCCCGCCTCAGCGGCTCCCGCGGCGACCGGCTGCTGACCAGGACGCTGTGGGCGATCGCCTCCGGCGGCCCCGAGCAGCCGACCTGCATCGAGGACTACGAGTCCGTTATGACCCTCTTAACCGAGTGGCTCTACGTTGCCGCGCAGATGCCGCACGGCACCCACGCCCAGCAGAACGTCTTCCGCGCCGCGCAGCGCGCCGGCCGTTTCGCCTCGACCCTCAGCGCCCCGGTCAGGGGCGCGAAGCGCCTGGCGGCCGAGCTGCGCGACCGCGGCCTCGGCGACGCGACGCTGCCCAGCGAGGACCACTTCGACGCCGTCGTCCGCGACGAGGCCCAGCGCCAGGCGCGCGAGCAGCCGCTCGCCGGCCCCGCCTTCTCGCGGCCGCTCTATCCGGAGCCGACCGTGGTCTCGCGCAGCGACCCCTCCGAGCGCGCGCTCGAGGCCTTCGCGCAGGTGGTCGAGAACCTCGGCTGGGACGGCGAGGCCGAGGAGATCGTCTTCGCCCACACCCACCAGCCGCTCGCCGACGTGCGCTGCGGCCGGGGCTCGACCCGCTACTGGAACACCGGCTCCTGGATCTACGAGCCCGACCTCGGCTCGCGCCAGGCCTACGCCCGCTACCTGCGCTACGCCTGGCCGGGGACGGCGGTCCTGATCGACTCCGACGCGCCCGAGCCGTGCCTGCTGGAGATGCTCGCCGACCTCAACCCGCTGCACGGCGGTCCCGGGCTGCCGGGGTCCGGCATGAGCACCGAGATCCTCGCCCTTGCGACCCTCGTCGTCCGGGCCGAAGAGGCCTGGGAGCCGGTCCTGCTCGGCGGCCTGATCCCGATCGTCGGCGCCGTAGCGATCCTCTGGCTGATCATCCACGCCGTCCGCGACAACCCCGAAAACGACGAGAAACCAGACGAGGACCAGTAGCCGTTCCAGCCTTGCGAAGCATTCAAGCTTCTGCGAGAGCTGGGTGCCGGTAGGGGGTGAAGCGTCTTGTACTTTTTCGCCGCCAACCCTCCTCGGACGGCTCCCAGCCGATCCTCGAAAAAGTTAAGCGAAACCCCCTACCGGCACCCAGCTCTCACGCACTACTTGATGAAGAGCATCTCCTCGTACTTCGGCAGCGGCCAGAAGTCGTCGGCGACCACCGCCTCCAGCTTGTCGGCCGCCTCGCGCACCTTGCCCATCGCGGCCAGCTGCTTGTCGCGGGCGTAGATCGCCAGCTCCAGTCCCTCGAGGTCGTCCGGGTAGGAGTTGGCCGTCTTCAGCTCAGCGAGTGCGGCGACCAGCTCGTCGACCAGCTCGCGGACCTCGCCCTCGAGGGCGGAGACCCCCGCCTCGGAGATCAGCGCCAGCTGGTGCAGGCCGGCCGGCAGGAGCATCGTCTGGGCCATCGAGAAGGTCTCCTCGGCCTCGATGTTGGCCCGGATCGAGTACTGCTCGAGCCAGACGTCGTAGCGGGAATGGAGCTCGCGCTCGTTCAGCACGTGGTAGCTCTCGAAGGCCGCGACGGTGTCCGGGGCGATCACCTCGGGCAGCGCGTCCGGAGTGGTTTTGAGGTTCTTCAGACCGCGCCGCTCGGCCTCGGCGTGCCACTCCTCGGTGTAGTTGTCGCCGCCGAAGCAGACGACCTTGTTCTCCAGGTAGGAGTCTTTGACCAGCTCCATGACCGCCTCCGGCATCGCGGCGCCGGACGCGAGCTTCGTCTCGAGCTTCCCGGCCAGCTCGTCGATCGCCTCGGCGACGATCGTGTTCAGCACCGTGTTGGGGAAGGCGAGCGACATGCTCGACCCCAGCGCCCGGAACTCGAATTTGTTGCCGGTGAAGGCGAACGGCGAGGTCCGGTTGCGGTCACCGCCGTCGAGCGGCAGTTTCGGCAGCACCGTGGTGCCGAGATCGAGGAACGACGCCGGGGTGTTGGGATCCCCTTCGCCGGTCGAGATCGCCTCGAAGGCTTTTTCCAGCTCGGCGCCGAGGAAGATCGAGATGATCGCCGGCGGCGCCTCGTTGGCACCGAGGCGGTGGTCCTGGCCGATGTTCGCGACCGAGGCGCGCAGCAGGCCCTGGTGCTTGTTGACCGCCTGGATCACCGCCGTGCAGAAGAACAGGAAGTGGATGTTGTCCGCCGGCGTGTCACCCGGGTTGAGCAGGTTGGTGCCGGAGTCGGTCCCCATCGACCAGTTGTTGTGCTTGCCGGAGCCGTTGACCCCCGCGAAGGGCTTCTCGTGCAGGAGGCAGACCAGGCCGTAGCGGCGGGCGACGTTCTCCAGCGTCTGCATCAGCAGCTGCTGGTGGTCGGAGCCGACGTTGGAGTTCTCGAACATCGGCGCGATCTCGTACTGCGCCGGCGCGACCTCGTTGTGGCGGGTCTTGACCGGGATGCCGAGCTTCTTCATCTCCAGTTCGGACTCCATCATGAAGGCCAGGACCCGCTCCGGGATCGAGCCGAAGTAGTGGTCGTCGAGCTCGTGGCCCTTCGGCGGCTTGGCGCCGAACAGGGTGCGGCCGGTGCTGATCAGGTCGGGCCGCTCGAAGAAGTACTGCTCGTCGATCAGGAAGTACTCCTGCTCGGGGCCGACCGTGGTGAAGACGTGCTGGCTCTGCTCGTCGCCGAGCAGGCGCAGCGCCTTGATCGCGGCGGTCGAGAGGGCGTCCATCGAGCGCAGCAGGGGGATCTTGGCGTCGAGCGCCTCGCCGGTCCAGGAGGCGAACGCGGTCGGGATCGTCAGCAGGGTGCCGTTCGGGTTCTCGAGCAGGAAGGCGGGGCTGGTCGGGTCCCAGGCGGTGTAGCCGCGGGCCTCGAAGGTGGCGCGCAGGCCGCCGGTCGGAAACGAGGAGGCGTCGGGCTCGCCCTGGATCAGCTCCTTGCCGGAGAAGCCGGCCTCCAGCTTGCCTTCCCCGGTCGGCTCGAAGAAGGAATCGTGCTTCTCCGCGGTCGAGCCGGTCAGCGGCTGGAACATGTGGGTGTAGTGGGTGGCGCCGTTCTCCAGCGCCCAGGCCAGCATCGCTTCGGCGACGGCGTCGGCGACGACCGGGTCGAGCCCCTCGCCACCCGCCAGGGTCGCCTGCAGTTTCTCGAAGATCTCCTCCGGCAGCCGCTCGCGCTGCTCGGTGACGTCGAATACGTTGACGCCGAACTGTTCGTTCTCGGGCAGGGTCAGGTCGAGCGTGCCGATCGACTCCCCGTTGGAGCTCCACTGGGCTGCGGTTACGTTCTGCTGGCGGATACGAGTCATCGCTGGCTGGTTCCTCACTTGGCGGCGCGCCCAGTCGCTGAGCGCGATCGATTGCGGGTCTCACCCTCTCTTGAAGAGCCAAAAGAGCGTAATGGGAACGGCTCAAGAGCGGCTTTGTACCGCCGTACAGCGTTGGCGCCCGGCGGTTGTCCCTGGTGTCGCGGTCGCGCGGGAGGGGGAGCCCGGCCCGGAACGGCCACGAGTAACCGGATAGCCTGCCTTCCGCGGCGCCCGCCGCATCGTCAAGCCAAAACGGGAGGATTCACCCGCAATGTTCGTCTCCAAGGCCGCCGTCGTCGGCGGAGGCACGATGGGCGGCGAGATCGCCCAGGCGATCGCCGCCGCCGACATCCCAGTCGTCGTCAAGGACATCGACCAGAAGTTCGTCGACGCCGCCCTCGAGAAGGCCCGCGCCGTCACCGAGGGCCAGCTCGACCGCCTGGTCAAGAAGGAGAAGCTGACCCAGGAGCAGGCCGACGCCCGCCTCGCCGAGGTGATGGGCGCGATCACCGGCACCACCAGCTACGACGAGTTCGGCGACGTCGACTTCGTGATCGAGGCGGTGCCGGAGAAGATGGAGATCAAGCAGGCGGTCTTCCGCGAGATCGACGCCGCCACTCCCGGTCACGCGATCCTCGCCTCCAACACCTCGTCGCTCTCGATCACCGAGATGGGCGAAACGACGCTGCGCGCCGACAAGGTCGGCGGCTTTCACTTCTTCTACCCGGCCTCGGTGATGCCGCTGGTCGAGGTCGTCGTCGGCGAGGAGACCTCGCAGGAGACCGCCACCGCCGCCTACAACTTCGCCCAGGCGATCAAGAAGCAGCCGATCGTCTGCGGCGAGATCCCCGGCTTCGTCGTCAACCGGATCCTGATGGCGACGATCGGCGAGATCTGGCGCGCCCAGGAGGAGCAGGGCCTCTCGATCAAGGCGATCGACGAGGCGATCGCCGCCGCCCAGGTGGCGCCGATGGGGCCGTTCTTCCTCACCGACCTGCTCGGGCTCGACACGGTCCTGCACGTCGCCGAGCACCTCAACGAGTCCTACGGCGAGAGCTTCTACGTCCACCAGGGCCTGCAGCAGCTGGTCGCCGACGGCAAGCTCGGCGCCAAGAGCGGCGGCGAGGGCTTCTTCAAGGACGGCGAGCAGACGATCCCCGGCGACGCCGAGCCCGACGCCGAGGAACTGGTCGCGATGTTCACCTGCCGGGCCCTGATCGAGGCCTGCCTGCTGGTCGAGGAGGGGATCTGCTCGGTCCGCGACATCGACCTCGGGATGATGGCCGGCGCCGGCCTCGACCCGCGCCGCGGCCTGCTGCCGCCGTTCTGGAAAGCCGACGTCGAAGGCCTCGACACGGTGCTCGAGAAGCTCGAGATGCTGGAGGAGAAGCACGGCGAGCGCTTCGCGCCGCCGGTCACCCTCAAGCGCCTGGTCGCCCAGGGCCGCCTCGGCCTCGGCTCCGGCCAGGGCTTCTACCCCTACCCGCAGCCCGACGAGGGCGAGCAGGCGGACACGGTCAAGCTCGAGACCCGCGGCGACGTCGCGATCGCCTGGCTCGCCAACCTGCCGATGAACGCCATCTCGCCGGACGTGATCCGCGACCTCGGCACGCGTCTGGGAGCGGGTCAAGGCCGCCGACGACATCGGCGCGATGGTGATCGCCTCCGCGGTCCCGGTCGTCTTCTCGGCCGGCGCCGACATCAAGGCGTTCACGCAGATGGACGAGGCAGGCCGGCGCCGAGCTGACTCGACGCCGGGCCACGCGCTGCTGCGCGACCTCGGCCAGGCGCCGGTGGCGACGATCGCCGCCGTCAACTCGATCGCCTTCGGCGGCGGCTGCGAGCTGGCGATGGCCTGCGACGTCCGGATCGCCGCCGAGGCGGCGGTCTTCGGCCAGCCGGAGATCAAGCTCGGGATCATCCCCGGCTTCGGCGGCACCCAGCGGCTGCCGCGCCTGGTCGGCGCCAACAAGGCGCTGGAGATGAACCTGATCGGCGACGCGGTGCTCTCCGAGGAGGCGCTCGAACTCGGCCTCGTCAACCGCGTCGTCCCCGACCACGAGCTGTTCGAGACGGCGCTTGATGTGGGCCCGCAAGCTGGCCGCCCAGGCGCCGGTCGCGGTCGAGCAGATCAAGCAGGTCTCCAGCAAGGGCGACCTCGACGAGGGCATCGAGGCCGAGAAGCAGGGCTTCGCGACCGCCTTCGCCAGCGAGGACGCCAAGGAGGGCATCGCCGCCTTCCTCGGCAAGCGCAGCCCCAAGTGGAGCGGCAAGTAGCTGGCTCCGCCGCGACGGAGCGACTCGCGGAGCTGATCCGCGAGTCGCGCTCCACGGTTGCCCTGACGGGGGCGGGGATCTCGGTGCCATCCGGGATCCCCGACTTCCGCACCCCCGAGACCGGGCTGTGGGCGAACGTCGACCCGATGGAGGTCGCCCACATCGACGTCTTCGAGCGCGACCCGGCCCGCTTCTGGTCCTACTACCGGCCCCGTTTCCAGTCGCTCGGCGACAAACGGCCCAACCGCGCCCATCGGGTGCTGGCCGAGCTCGAGCGGCGCGGTCTGCTCGAGGGCGTGATCACCCAGAACATCGACCGCCTCCACCGCGCCGGCGGCTCCGAGAACGTGGTCGAGGTGCACGGCTCGATCGAGACCTCGTCCTGCCGGCGCTGCGCGACCTCGTTCGAGCTCGAGCGGGTGGAGGAGCTGTTCGACGAGCGCGGCGTCGCCGTCTGCTCGAGCTGCGGCGGCGCGGTCAAACCCGACGTCGTCCTCTTCGGCGAGCTGTTGCCCGAGAGCGCCGTGGCGCGGGCCCGGGACCTGGCCGAACGGGCCGAGCTGATGCTCTGCATCGGCTCCTCGCTGATCGTCCATCCCGTCGCCGGGCTGCCGCAGCTGACGCTCGAGCACGGCGGCCGCCTGGCGATCGTCACCAAGGGCGAGACGCCCTATGACGGCGAGGCCGAGTTGAAGCTGGAGGGCGAGGTCGACGTCGAGCTGACGGAGCTGCTGGCGGCGCTGAGCTAGCGCGCGCATCGGGATCAGAACTTGATCCCGCGCTTCTTCGCAGTCGGCGACGATCGTGTGCGGCGCGTTCGTTGTCGAAGGTCGCGGCGCGGGCACAGATCTCCTTCGCTTCGCGCCGCAGCCATGGATCAGTTCGCCGCCGACGCGGCCGGCGACCGCGACGCGGATGCAGCCCGCTTCGGGCGGCGGCTGGCTGTCGCCGGCGGTCGCCAGGATCAGCGCCAGGATCGCGATCAGCGTCACCGCAAGCCCGGCGATGACCACGTTGCGCTCACGCGGCGTCAGCCGGCGCAGCGGCGTATTGACCTTGCGGTAGTGGCCCTCGAGCGGCATCCCGGCTCAGCTTAGCGGCTGATCGCAGGCCGATTTCCGACAAATGGGCGAACAGCTCGCCCCGATCTTTGGACACTCGTACGTAGAGGCGGGGGCCCGGCGACGAAAGGCTTCCCTCCAAGTCCAGATGGGCGAAGTACGCCGGTAGGGAGCCGTTCTCTCAGGTGTCCGGCGGGCCCGAAAAATCACGAAAGGAAACACCGGATCTATGGAATGGTTGAGCGAAGGCGCCAACTCATGGCAGCTCACCGCCGCAACGCTGGTCGGCCTGATGAGCGTCCCAGGGCTGATGGTCCTCTACGGCGGCGTAATGCAGAAACGCTGGTCGGTGAACTCGATGATGATGGCGTTCATCGCCTTCGCGCTCGTGCTGATCATCTGGTGCCTGTTCGCCTTCAAAATGGCGTTCGGGAACCCGATTCACATCCTCGGCGCGCATAGCGGCTTCTTCGGGAACATGTGGGGCCAGCCGGGCTCGATCCTGAGCAGCCACGACCTGCTCGCGCAAGCCCATATCCCCGAGTACAGCGGAATTGGAATTCGCCTTTCCCGACCTCGACGCTGGCCTACTTCCAGATCGTCTTCGCCGCGATCACGCCGCTGCTGATGCTGGGCTCGGTGCTCGGGCGGATCAACTTCAAAGCGTGGATCCCGTTCGTCGCGCTCTGGACCGTGCTTCGTCTACACGATCAACGCCTTCCTGATCTGGGGCGGTGGCTACTTCGCCCAGAAGGGCGCGATCGACTTCTCCGGTGGTTACGTCATCCATCTGGCGGCCGGCGTCTCCGGATTCGTCGCGGCATGGGTGATCGGTCCGCGCCTGCAGCGTGACCGCGAGGTCGACGCACCGAACAACCTGGCGATGGTCGCGGTCGGGGCCGGGCTCCTCTGGTTGGGTTGGAACGGCTTCAACGGTGGTGACTGGTACGAAGCCAGCGGCATCGCTTCGGCCGCCGTGCTCAACACCAACCTCTGCACCGCCGTCGCCCTGCTCGTCTGGGTCGCCTGGGACTACCTCACCGGCCGCAAGCCGAGCCTGATCGGCAGCGTCAACGGGATGATCGTCGGCCTCGTCGGGATCACGCCGGCGGCCGGGTTCGTCAACGGCTGGGGCGCGATCGTGATCGGCGTCGTCGCCAGCACCCTGGTCTACTTCGCGCTCAACTACCTGAGCCGGGTACGGCCCTTCCGCAACGTCGACGACACCCTCGGCGTCATCTACACCCACGGGTTCGCCGGCCTCCTCGGCGGCCTCATGGTCGGCATCTTCGCCAACAAGGCGATGGCCGAAACGGCGCTCGCCGGAACCATCTCCGGTGGCGGCCTGAACCTGCTCAAGTGGCAGGCGATCACCGGGCTGTGGGTGATCGTGTTCTCCGCGGTCGGCACCTTCATCCTCCTCAAGCTGGTCGGCCTGGTCATCCCACTGCGGATGAGCGACGCCGAAATGGAGGAAGGGGACATCGCCGTCCACGGGCACGAGGTCTATCCCTCCGACGTGCCCTCCCTGGGCTTCCCGGACGGCTACCCGGCGTCGGCTCCGGCTTCGGGGGCGCCGCCTAGCAGCGCCCGAAGTCTCACCCCCAAGCAGCGCCGGAACCGCCCCCGCCTTCCTCCCCGGGGGCGGTTCCGCGTTTGGGGCCGTTTGACTTCAGGCAGGTGCTTCGCCGGGTGGGTGGGAGGCCTGACGCAGGACGTCGAGCATCGTCGCCACCGCCGGCGTCGCCGCGGCGGCACGGGGCGTGGCGGCGAAGACCTTGCGCACGGGGCTCCGCGGGTGCAGCGAGCGGACCCGGATGTCCGGCCTGACCGTGGAGAGCGCCAGCTGCGGGATCAGCGCCACGCCGACCCCGGCGGCGACCAGCCCCTGGACGGTCTGGTAGTCGTCGCTCTCGAAGGAGACCGTCGGTTCGAACCCCGCCGCGTGGCAGGAGCGGATCACGTGTCTGGCGCAGGGGCTGGCCGCCGAGGTCTGGACCCAGGACTCCTCGCGCAGGTCCTCCAGCCGCAGCTGCTTGCGCTCGGCGAGCGGATGGTCGCGGCGCAGCGCCAGGTGGAGCGGGTCCTCGAACAGCTCGAAGCGCCGCATGCCCGCCCCGAGCCGCTCGCCGACCCCCTCGAATTCGAACAGCAGCACCAGGTCGAACTCGCCCGCCCGCAATCGCGGCGCGATCTCCTCCGGCTCGCCCTCGGCGAGGGTCAGCTCGACCCCGGGGTGGGAGGCGCGGAAGCCGGCTATCGCCTGCGGCATCAGGGTCGCGCCGGCGGTGGGGAAGGACGCGGTTCGCAGCCGGCCGCCGCGCCCGGCGGCGATCGCCGCGATCTCGGTCTCGGCGATCTCCATCTGGGCGAGGATGCCGCCGACGTGCCCGGCCAGCGCCGCCCCGGCGACGGTCGGGCGGACGCCGCCGCGGCTGCGCTCGATCAGCGTCGTTCCGGCTTCCCCCTCGAGGGTGGCGATCGCCTGCGAGACCGCCGACTGGGAGTAGGAGAGGGCGTCGGCGGCCTCGGAGAAGGAGCCGCTGGCGATGACCTCGCGGAAGACGTTGAGACGGCTGACATTGAACATAAGTAAATCTGATTCTACAGATAGGCAATGGCAGTTGTGCTTATGTCAAGTCGGTGCAACCATCGATCTCGAACTTCGCCCAATCAACTTTCAAGGAGGCAGCTCATGGCACTGAAGATCATCGTTTCCTACGACGACACCGACAACGACCGCGACGCGCTGGCGCTCGGCCGCCTGCTCGCCTACTCCGGCGCCGAGCTCTCGCTCGCCTACGTCCGCCACTCCTTCGGCGATGGCGCCCTCGGCGAGAAGCAGGCGGAGGAGCTGCTCGCGCAGGGCGCGGCCTCGGTCGGCACCCCGGACATGCCCCGCCACGTCGTCGTCAATCCCGCGACCAGCGTCGGCCTGACCGAGCTGGCCGAGCGCGAGAACGCCGACGTGATCGTCTTCGGCTCCGAATACCGCACCGCCGCCGGCATCGTCAAGCCGGGCATCTCGGCGGCCAAACTGCTGCTGGGTGGGCCCGCGGCGATCGCCGTCGCTCCGGCCGGTCTGCGCTCGAACCCGGCGCTGAGCGTCAACACGGTCGGCGTCATCGACGAGGGCGACGCGGCCGCGCGGACGACCGCGAACAGCCTCGCCGCCGCTCTCGGGGCGACCGTCGCCGAGCACGGCTCCGGCCCGGTCGACCTGCTCGTGGTCGGCTCCCGTCCCGAGGCGCCTGAGGGCAGGGTCGTCCTCAGCGCCAAAAGCGACTTCGCGGTCGAGGCCGCGACCTACCCGGTCCTGGTGATTCCGCGTGGCGTCAGCCTCGACTTCGCGGCCTGCCCAGCCGGCGGCGCCGGCCGAGGCTTAGGGCTCCTCTGGGCGTCTGACGACGAGGATGACGGCCGCGATCTTCGGGTCGCGGCCGTCGAGCTTCTCCCTCGCCTCGCCCCAGTGGATCGCCCGCAGGTCGTGGCCCTCCATCAGCTCGGCGGTGACCGCCTCCGGCGTCGGCGTTTCGATCACGAAGGCGTCGGGCGTGCTCGGCGGCGGCGCCTGGTCGAGCAGATCCTGGGTGACGGCCTTCGAGGCCCGCTCGGCGTTTGCCCAGCCCTGGCCGAAGGAGAGGTCCCGGGTCTCCATCTCCGGGCCCTCGAGGATGACCAGGCTGCTCTTGCGGGGGATCCATTCGCGGTCGCCCATCTCGATCATCCGGTCGTCCAGCCAGGGCTCGACGACTTTCGCCATCACGTCCTCGCGGTTGAGGTTGAAGACCCGGGCCCGGTGGAAGCCCTCGCTGAGTTCGACGTGGAAGGACATGGTCGCGCGAAGCTAGCGGTTTCGCCGCGACCGCGGCGAATTGGAATGATCCGGGCGATGGACGTGAGCCTTCCCGACGCCGTGGTCTTCGACAACGACGGCCTCCTGCTCGACACCGAGTCGGTCTGGACCCGGGCCGAGCAGGATCTCTTCGAGCGCCGCGGCAAGGAGTTCACCGCGGCCGACAAGCGCGAGCTGGTCGGGACCTCGGCGGCGATCGCCGGCGCGGTGCTGGAGCGGCGCCTCGACGAGCCCGGCCGTGCGGCCGAGCTGATCGAAGAGCTGAACGCGCTCGTCGTCGCCGAGCTCGAGCACGGGGTCGAGGCGATGATCGGCGCCCGCGAGCTGCTGGGCAGGCTGAGGGAGCGGGGCACGCCGATCGGGCTCGTCTCCAACTCGCCGCTGGCCTTCGTGCGCCGCTCGCTCGAGCTGGTCGGCTTCGAGGACCACTTCGACGTCGTCCTCAGCGCCCACGAAGTGGCGGCGCCGAAGCCGGCGCCAGATCCCTACCTGGAGGCCTGCCGCCGGCTTGGCGTCGAGGCCGGGACCGTCGGTGGTCGCTCTCGAGGACTCGCCGACCGGCGTCGCCGCCGCTCGGGCGGCCGGGCTGACCGTGATCGGCGTTCCCTCGATCGAGGGCGTCGCGCTCGAGGAAGCGCACCATCTGGCCGACTCGCTGCTCGACGCGGTCGTCGCCCACCGCCTCGCGCTGCACGACCTGAGTCTAACCTTCGACCTGAAGGTTAGAGCTAGTCCTAGCCGCGAAGGATGCGGCGCCGGCGCAGCGTCCGCTCGCAGATCTCGAGCAGCTCCCTGACGCTGTGGGCCTGAGCCGAGGTGAGCTCGCCGCCCAGCGCCGCGTTGGCGGCCTCGCCGGCCTCGTGTCGGCGCTCCTGCAGCGTCGCCATGTCCTCGCTGTGCCCGGGGTCGGCGACGCCGCCGCGGAGCTCGACCAGCAATGCCTCGAGGCCGACCCGCAGCTGCAGCGCCGCCTCGCGCTCGCGGCCGGCGTCGAGGTCGGCGCGGGCGCGCAGCAGCAGCGTCTCGCAGACGTCGACCTGCTCCCTGCCGCCGAGCACGGCGGCGACCCGCTCCTGCGGTCGCAGGTCTTCCTGGCGGCGCCGGCGCTTCGAGGCGCCGCTGGCCCAGACGTCGACCTCGCGGGCGGCGCTGAAGCGACCGTCGGCGGTCTCTTCGCCGCTGCCGTAGCCGATCCGCACCGCCACCGCGCGCTCGGGGGTCAGCTCGTGCGCGTGCGGGTCGGCGCCGGCGATGCGCGTGGACGTGGAGGGCGCGGTTGAGCAGGTCGATCCCTTCGCCGACGAGGACGTCGGCGGTGTCCGCGGCCTCGGTCGCCTCGTCGAGCCAGCGGGCGGCGGCCTCCTCGTCGTCGAAGGGGGCGAAGGCCCGGATCGCGGTGGCCCGGGCGAGCGGCAGCGGGGCGGGCTCGGCTCTCGGGCCGCGACTGCCGTGGCCCGCCGGCGCCGGCGCGGCCGGTGGCGGCGGTGCTCCGAGGGTCGCGACGACGAGGACGCTCTCGCTCGGCGCCGGTGCCCTCACGGGCCAGGTAGCGCCCGTCCGCGAGCGGCAGCGAGCCGGCGAAGTCGAACTGCGCGAATCCGAATAGCTTGGCCAGAGGCCGGGATTCTCCCGGGCCGGCTCTATTCTTCGCCGGCCGGGCCGCTGCCGAGGACGCCGCCGGCTCGGCGTCCTTTTCGACGGGCAGCGGAGAACTTGGACGGCCCGATCGGGACTTCGGGGTTTTCGATCTCGCCGAGGCGGCCGATCAGGCGCTGCCACTGGTCCGGTTTGAGCAGGGTCGAGAATTCGGATTCGGAGCGGGTTGCCGGTCGCCGACCGGGTGGTAGCCGATGTGGACGTGGTCGTAGTGGTCGGCTTCGGCGAAGCTGGTTTCGCCCGGCAGGTCCTCGAGCGAGATCACCTGGTGGGGGTGCATCGTCCCCTGCAGGGCGAGGACGTCGCGGATCAGCTCGTCGACCAGCGTCCCGGGCCCCTGGTGGCCGGTCACCGGCACGCCGTCGATCTCGGCGATGTCGACCGCGTCGCCGGTGCGTGTGCTCGGAGACGTTGCCGTTGGTGGTGAGGATAGCTGTGGCCGCACTTGAGCGCGGTGATCGTCAGTCGTCGAAGCCCTTCGAGCGCAGGTACTCGAGCACGGCGAGGACGCGGCGGTCGATCTGGCCGGTTTCGATGTCTTCGCGGCCGCATGCGTAGATCGAGAGCCCCTTGTCGTTGAGGACGCGCTGCTCGCAGCGCTTCCTTGGAGAGCAGCAGCACGCCGGCGCCGCTGAGCTGGGACTTGAACGGGTTCTTGCCCTTGGCGCGGTAGATCGCCGTCGCTTCGAGCAGCTTCCAGCCGTCGAGGATCGGCTTCGGGTCGATCTGCGGGGCGCCGCGGCCGGCCGGCCGGATCGAGAAGTTGATGTGCGGGTCGACGTTGCCTTCGCGGCCGCCGACGCGGCCCAGCACGGTGTCGGCGATGACCTTCGAGCCGACCTTCAGCGTGCCGTCCGCCGGGGCGGGGATCGGAGGTGCTCTTGTCCTGGCGCGCCTTTGCCGCTCGGCCCTCGCCCTCCGGCGCCGCCGCTTGCTTCGCCCCGGTCGGGCAGGGCGCGCAGCCGCGGCCGCAGGTCCTGGCTTTCGACCGGGAGCTGCTTTTCCTTGCCGCTCGGCGTCACCACCGATGCGGTGGTCGCGGACGATCTTGCCGAGCTCCGGCGTAGGTGTAGCGGTTGCCGTAGGTGTCTTCGAGGACGACGAACTTGCCGAGCTTCGGCGCTCTCGCCCAGCTTGCGGATGATGCCGTCGTTGACGGCGACGACCGGGGCGCCCTTGGCGGCTGAAGATGTTGATCCCGCGTGGCGTCGGCGAGGAGGAGATCGCTTCGCTGGGGTGTCGCCGGAAGAGATCACGGCGCTGGAAGCCGAGCTGTCCGAGCGGAGACGTCGTCGGCGTAGCGAGCGTTGGCGGCGACCGGGAAGTGCGCCCCTTCGGTCAGCCCGGTCAGCGACCCGACCAGGTCGGAGGGCAGTCGGCCGTAGGCGCGGGCGTAGAGCAGGACCTCCTGCACGTACCAGTCGGCGTGGTTGTAAGCGAGGATCGCGTTGTAGAGATCCTTGGTCCCGCCGGCGATCTTCAGGTAGTGGGCCGCGGCGCAGATCGCGTCGACCGGGTTGTAGGGGTCCTTGCGACCGTCGCCGTTGGCATCGAGCCCGTAGGTTTCCCAGCTCGACGGCAGGAACTGCATCCAGCCGACCGCGCCGGCGCTGGAGACGTTGAGGTTGGTGCCGAAGCCGGTCTCGATTTTGTTGATCGCGGCCAGGACCTCCCAGGGGATCCCGTATTCGGTTCCGCAGGCCTGGTAGATCGGCAGCAGGAAGGGCGGGATTTCGAAGGAGTCGATGACGAAGTTGGGGACGCCGATCGGGGCCGGGCCGAAGGGCGCGATCGTCGTCGTCGGGTTGGCCGATCGTCGGGGCGCCGCCGGCGGAGAACGGGGCGCCGCCGTCGCTGCCTTCGGCCAGCGGCTGGTCGCCGCCGCCGGTCGCGCTCGGCGCCTTGACTCCGCCGTCGTCGCCACCGCCGCCGCTGGCGTCGCCGAGGCTCTCGTTGTGGGTGACGCCGCCGCGGACGTCTTCGGCTTCGCCGCGTCGCCGCCGATCGTGCTGCCCTGCTGGACCGCGCCGCTGTCCTTCTTGGCTCCCTTCCTGATGGGGACTCGAGGTCGCGGCACCGGTGCCCGGTTCGGGCGCCTCGCTGGTGTCGGTCGGCGAGTTCGCAGTCGGGGTCTTCGAGGTCGATGAGGCCGTCGCCGTCGTCGTCGACCCCGTTGGAGCAGGCCGGCGCGGTCAGCGACGGGATCGCGGTGACGGCCGTGGTCGAGGCGGCACTTGGATCCACCGCGCGCGTTTTCGCGCCAGCGGATCGGCCCCGGCAATGCCGGCGCCCAGCGCCGAGAGCGCCAGCAAGCTGGCGAGCACGACGATCATTGCGATCTTGGTTCTCATCCCAGTACGACTCGATACTCGCTGCCGCGAATCACGGAAATGCGACCCTGCCCTCCCGAGCCACTTGAGAGTTCAAGCTACCCGTTCGCCCAGAGGGGTGCAACGGCATCCGCCGCCCCCAACATGGCCTTAATCAACAGTCGCGTCATGCCTGCAGATCGCAGCGTTTCAGCCGGATCGGATGGGCTCGTTAAGCTGACGTCAACAAGCGGCGAAAGGCGGGCGGGCGTGACCTATGACGAGGACGAGGACGAGCAGGACGGGCTGCGGGCCCGGTCCGAGCAGGCGATCGGCGAGCTGGCGCAGGCGCTGATCGACAACCCGACGCTGCACAACGCGATCTCCGCCGCGTTCGGCGCCCGCGAGAAGGCGATCGAGGCCCAGCAGGCGGCGATGAGCGCGCTCAACCTCTCCTCGGCCACCGATCTCGAGCGCCTGGAGCGGCGTCTGCGCTCCTTTTCGCAGCGGCTGGAGGACGTCGAGGAGCAGATCGACCAGCTCGCCAGGGATATCGGCGCGATCCGGCGCCAGGCAGCCAAGAACGGTGCCGAGACCGGCAAAGACTAACCCTCGACCTTAGCCTGAGAGTACGCGGCCGGCGGCCGTTCCCGCGAGTTTCGCCGCCAGTTCGACGGCCTCGTCGTCGAGAGCTCTCTCCGGCCGCCGCCTCGGTGACCACCAGAACCGCCGCGACGGCGACTGCCGAGGTCTCGGCCGCGCGGCCAAAAGCGCCGCCGTCTGCATGTCGGCGGCGTCGCCCTCCTCGACCGGCGCCGGGGCGCCGCCGACGTGGAGGGTGTCGAGGCTGGCCACGGTCGCCTCCCGGGCCGCCGCGCCGAGCTCGCCGCCGCAGCGCCGCGGCAAGGCCGGGATCGGGAAGGATCACCTCGCCGGCGCGGTCGCCCGGACC
This sequence comes from uncultured Solirubrobacterales bacterium, assembly GCA_963739875.1. Classification (GTDB taxonomy): domain Bacteria; phylum Actinomycetota; class Thermoleophilia; order Solirubrobacterales; family 70-9; genus VAYN01. The sequence goes on along the minus strand of CAVUCD010000008.1, from coordinate 58,984 downwards.
CGCCCAGGCGTGGGCCTCCGTCACCGTCAGCAGTTCGCCGGGCGCCAGCTCGGGAGCAAGCGCGGTGCAGGTGCCGACCCGGATCGCCCGCCGCACCCCGAGCTCGGCCAGGTCGGTGAGCACCAGCGCCGCGCTGGGGCCGCCGATCCCGGTCGCCTGCACGGTCAGCTGCCCGCCACTCGCCGAGCGGCCGGAGTAGCCCCAGAGGCCACGGGCGTGGTTGCTCATCTTCGGTTGCTCGAGCAGCTCCTGGGCCAGCATCAGCGCCCGGCCGGGGTCGCCGACGAGGACCGCGTCAGCCGCGATTGGAGCCGTGGGGCGGAGTCGCGCGGGCATCGGAGCGGCCGAGCCTATCGGTGGCTTCGGTCCACCGCCGGCGGTTTGGTCCTCGCCTCGGGCTAGCCTCAACGCCGTGGCCGACGAGCGCATATCTCTGAGCGAGGCCGCGCGGCGGTCGGGAGTCCCGACCAGCACGCTCAAACGCTGGGCGGAGGAGAAGATCGTTCCGGTCCGCCGCGGGCGCTGGACCGCGACCGCCGCCGCCCAGGCGAGGGTCGTGGCGAGGATGCGCGAGCGCGGCTACTCGCTGGAGGACCTGCAAGAGCGCCGGGCGCGAGGGCCGGCTCGCCTTCGGCTTCACCGAGGATCTGCTGCCCCGTCGACGAGGGCAAGGTCTCGGTGGCGATGATCGCCAAGGAGACCGGGCTGGAGCCGGAGCTGATCGAGCGGATCCTCGTCATCCTCGGCACCCCGAAAGGCCAGCAGCGCAACCTCACCGCCGAAGACGCCGCGGCGCTGCGCCACTGCGCCCGGGTGCTGGCCGCCGGCCTGCCGCTGGTCGCCTTCCTGCAGCTGGTCCGCGTCTACGTGCAGTCGATGCGGCGGATCGCCGACGCCGAGGTCCGCCTCTTCCACCTCTACGTCCACGAGCCGATGATCCGCGACGCCGTGCCGGAGCTGGAGATGGCGGCGGAGATGGGCGATCTCGCCGCCGACATCCTGCCGCTGGCGGCGCCGCTGACCGAGTACCTCCACAACCGCTACCTGCGCTTCTACGTCGAGCAGGACGTGGTCGGCCACATGGAGTCCGGACGCGGCCGACACCGCGGAAATCGAGCTCGGCCAGGTCACGATCACGCTCTGCTTCATCGACCTCACCGGCTTCACCCGCTACACGGAGGAGGAGGGCGACATCGAGGCGCTCGACGTGGTCGAGAACTTCGTCGCCACGGTCGAGTCGACGCTGCCGCGCGAGGCGACGATCGTGAAGACGATCGGCGACGAGGTGATGGTGGTCTCACCCGACGCCGCCTCGCTGACCGAGTGGGCGGTCGACTTCCTCGGCCGCTTCTCGCGACGACCCCAGCCGCGGGTGGGAATCCACAGCGGCGAAGCCGTCTACCGCGACGGCGACTACTTCGGCAGCCAGGTGAACCTCGCCCACCGCGTCGTCAACCGGGCCCTGGCCGGCGAGATCCTCGTCACCGACCGGGTCGCCGAAGCAAGCGAGGGTCGGGCTCGGCTCGTCTTCGAGCCGATCGGCCAGGTCACTCTCAAGGGCTTCCCCGCCCCGACCGACCTCTTCGTCGTTCGCGCCGCCCCCTGAGCGCTCCCGGCCCTCCTAGACTCACCCCGTGGACGCCGACCCACTGCTCGAGCGAGTCGTCTCCGGGGGGCTGATCGCGCCCCCCGACCCGATCGTGGCGATGCTCTCCGGCGGCCGGGACTCGGTCTGCATGCTCGACCTCGCGGTCCGGGTTCGCGGCGCCGGGTCGGTCGACGCCCTGCACGTCAACTACGGCCTGCGCGACGACTCCGACGAGGACGAGCGCCACTGCGCCGGCCTCTGCGAGTCGCTCGGGGTGGAGCTGGAGATCGAGCGCCCGCAGCGGCCCGAGGGTCCCGGCAACCTCCAGGCCTGGGCGCGGGACGTTCGCTATGCGGCCGCCGCCCGCCTGGCGCTGCCGCGGAGCGCGACGATCGTCACCGGCCACACCGCCGACGACCAGGTCGAGACGATCCTCTACCGGCTCGCCTCCTCGCCGAGCCGCCGGGCTCTGCTCGGGATGCGGCCGCGCGATGGCCGCCTGGTTCGCCCGCTGCTGGGCACGACGCGCGCCGAGATCACCGCCTACTGCGAGCAGCGTGGCCTCCCCTGGCGCGACGACCGCTCCAACGCCGAGCCGGTCTACGCCCGCAACCGGATCCGCAGCGGCCTGCTGCCGGAGCTGGCGAAGGTCCACCCGGCCGCCTCGGCGAACGTGCTGCGCACGGCGGAGCTGCTGCGCGACGAGGCCGAGATCCTCGACGCCCTGGTCGCGGCCGAGGTCGACGGCTCCGGCGCCAGCGCCCGCGGCGAGATCACGCTCGAGCGCCTGGGCGAGCTGCACCCGGCGTTGCGGCGGCTGGTCGTCCAGCAGCTCGCCGATTCCGCCGCCGGCCGGCCGGTGCCCGGCGCCGCCCGCCACGCCGAGCAGGTGGCGGGACTGAAGCGCACCGGCGTAGCGATGCTCGACCTCGGCAGCGGCGTCCGGGCGGTGGTCGAGAGCGGCGTCCTGCGAGCCGAGCGGCCTTAGTCCGTCGGGACGAGGGCCGAGGGAGGGTCGGGTGCACCTCCTCACTTGCCTGACTGGCTGGATCGCCTAGGGCCGTCCGAGGGGGCTTCTGGCCAGCGGCGCAAAACGTTCGGAGGGGTACCCGACGCTCCCTCGGTCCCGGCCCACCGAACACGCGGTTGAGCTTCTCCGCTGCATAGGGACGGAAAGCTCAACCTCAATGCTCGGATCGAGGTCACGCTCGGGCTTCGACGATCGGCAGAGAGCTTCCGTCCCTCGGAAGCTTCTTCCATACGCGGAAGACTGCTCAACCTCTGGGACGTTCGGCGGAGTTCTCGTGGGAGGGGTTGGGTGTTCCTCGAACGTTTTGCGCCGCTGGCCGGCAAACCTCCTCGGACGGCCCTGAGCGATTCAGCCAGTCAGGCGAGAGAGGGGGACACCCAACCCCTCCTCGCCAGCCTCTCCGAGCGGCCAACCACCTGAGCCCCGTCCGTGCCCTCTATATCTAGACTGCGGCGCGTGGACGACCCGGCGATCGGCGAGACCCTCGTCGCCAAAGAGGACCTGCAGCGCCGCGTCGCGGAGCTGGGGCGCGAAGTCAGCCGCGACTACGCCGGCCGCGAGCTGGTCATGGTCGGGGTGCTGAAGGGCGCCGTTCTCTTCCTCGCCGACCTGATGCGCAACATCGACGTCCCCTGCGAGATCGACTTCATGGCGGTCTCCAGCTACGGCTCGCAGACCGATTCCTCCGGCGTCGTTCGCATCCTCAAGGACCTCGACGCCTCGATCGAGGGCCGCCACGTGCTGATCGTCGAGGACATCATCGACTCCGGGCTGACCCTCCACTATCTGATGCGGAACCTGCGGGCCCGCAATCCCGCCTCGCTCGAGGTCTGCGCGCTGCTGACCAAGCCGGAGCGGCTGCGGGTCGATCTCTCGCCGCGCTACGTCGGCTTCGAGATCCCGAATCGGTTCGCGATCGGCTACGGACTCGACCACGCGCAGCGCCACCGCAATCTCGATTACGTCGCCGCGCTCGCCGACTAGACCGGAAAACCGCCCTGGTACGCTGATTTATTCCCTTGAGACGGTTTTTCAAAAGCGCGGCATTTCCGATCCTGCTGGTGGTCATCCTGGCCTTCATCGCGCAGCGCGTGATCAGCAGCCCGAGCAGCACCGAAGCGCCGGCGTACAACGAACTGGTGCAAGCCGAAAACGGGCCTGATCGCCGAAGCACAAGATCGAAGAAGTCTCGATCAACATCAAGGACAACTCGCTCGACGTCAAGAGGACCAACGGCGAAAGCTTCTCCACCGGCTTCCCGCCGAACACCGAGCAGAGCCTGATCAACACGCTCGACGAAGCCGAACGTCGAAGACGATCGTCCACGGCACCGGCGGCTCGAGCATCCTCTCGCTGCTCACCTACATCCTTCCCTTCGTCCTCTTCCTCGGCTTCTGGATCTTCCTGATGAACCAGATGCAGGGCGGCGGCTCGCGGGTGATGAACTTCGGCAAATCGAAAGCCAAGCGGATGTCGGTGGACGCGCCGAAGATCACCTTCCGCGACGTCGCCGGCGTCGACGAGGCGGTCCAGGAGCTCGAGGAGATCAAGGAATTCCTCGAGAACCCGAAGAAGTTCCAGGCGCTCGGCGCCCGCATCCCGAAGGGCGTCCTTCTATACGGACCTCCCGGCACCGGTAAGACGCTGCTCGCCCGCGCCGTCGCCGGCGAGGCCGGCGTCCCCTTCTTCTCGATCTCCGGCTCGGACTTCGTCGAGATGTTCGTCGGCGTCGGCGCCAGCCGCGTCCGCGACCTCTTCGAGCAGGCCAAACAGAACTCCCCCTGCATCATCTTCATGGACGAGATCGACGCCGTCGGTCGCCACCGCGGCGCCGGCATGGGCGGCGGTCACGACGAGCGCGAGCAGACCCTGAACCAGCTGCTGGTCGAGATGGACGGCTTCGAAATGAAGGACAACATCATCTTGATCGCGGCCACCAACCGCCCCGACATCCTCGACCCGGCGCTGCTGCGGCCCGGCCGCTTCGACCGCCAGGTCGTCGTCGACCGCCCCGACCGCAAAGGCCGCAAGCACATCCTCGAGGTCCACACCCGCGGCAAGCCGCTGGCGCGGGAGATCGACCTCGACACGCTCGCCGGCCAGACCCCCGGCTTCACCGGCGCCGACCTCGCCAACCTGATCAACGAGGCGGCGCTGCTGACCGCCCGCACCGGCAGCCGCGAGATCTCGATGAAGGAGCTCGAGGAGGGGATCATGCGCGTGATCGCCGGCCCCGAGAAGAAGACCCGGGTGATGAGCGAGAAGGAGCGGCTGATCACCGCCTACCACGAGGTCGGCCACGCGATCGTCGGCCAGCTGCTGCAGAACACCGACCCGGTCCACAAGATCTCGATCATCAGCCGCGGCCAGGCGCTCGGCTACACGATCAGCCTGCCGACCGAGGACAAGTTCCTCACCACCCGCGCCGAGCTGACCGACACGATGGCGATGACCCTGGGCGGCCGCGCCGCCGAGGAGATCGTCTTCGGCGAGATCACCACCGGCGCCTCCAACGACCTCGAAAAGGTGACCGAGACGGCGAAGCAGATGGTGATGCGCTTCGGGATGTCCGAGCGCCTCGGCCCCCGTGTCTTCGGCCACGATCGCGGCCAGCCCTTCCTCGGCCGCGAGTTCAGCTCCGAGCCCGACTACTCCGACGAGATCGCCCGCGAGATCGACGACGAGATCCGCCGCATCGTCGAGAGCGCCCACCAGACCGCGAAGAGCCTGCTGAACGAACGCCGCGAGGAGCTCGAGCGGATCTCCAAGCTGCTGCTCGAGCGCGAGACGATCGACGCCGAGCGAGTTCGTGGCGCTGCTCGACGGCAAGCCCGCCGACGAGGTCTTCACCGACGACGAGGAGGCGCCGGCGGGACCGGCCGAGCCCGTCGCCGAGCCCGAACGCCCAGCGCGAGGGTGCTCGCCCGAATCCGCGCCCGCGCCCCGGCTTCGCCGGCGGCGACGCGTCCTGACCGGCGCCTGGCGGCGTCCTCGGTCGCTCGTGTGCGGAGCACGCTTCGCTCCCTGCGTCCTCGCCATGCTTGGTCAGGTACGCGTCGTGACCAGACTGATGGGGGTCGTCAACGTGACCCCCGACTCGTTCTCCGACGGGGGGCTGTACCTCGATCCCGAGGCGGCGATCGCGCACGGGCGCGAGCTGGCGGCGGCGGGGGCGGAGATCCTCGACGTCGGCGGCGAATCGACTCGGCCGGGGGCGGAGGAGGTGGCGGCCGAGGAGGAGCTGCGGCGGGTCGTGCCGGTGATCGAGGGGCTGGCCGGGGTCGAGGCGCGGCGATCTCGATCGACACCTCGAAGGCGCGCGGTCGCCGAGGCGGCGCTCGACGCCGGGGCGGCGATCGTCAACGACGTCACCGCGCTGCGCGGCGACCCGGAGATGGCGGCGCTGTGCGCCGAGCGCGGCGCGACGGTGGTCCTCATGCACATGCTCGGCGAGCCCGCGGACGATGCAGGACGACCCGCGCTACGACGACGTCGTCGACGAGGTCAAGGCGTTCCTCGCCGAGCGGCTCGAGGTCGCCGCTCGCCGCCGGCGATCGCCGAGGAGCGGATCTGGCTCGATCCCGGGATCGGCTTCGGCAAGACCGCCGAGCACAACCTCGAGCTGCTGCGGCGGCTCGGCGAGCTGGCGCGAGCTCGGGCCGGCCGCTGGTCGATCGGGACCTCGCGCAAGAGCTTCATCGGCCGGGTCGACGGCTCCGACGGCGGACGAGCGGCTCGGCGGCACGATCGCCTCCTCGGTCCTCGCCGCCGCCGAGGGCGCCGACGGTGCTGCGCGTCCACGACGTCGCCGAGATGGCGCAGGCGCTGGCCGTCGCCGACGGCGATACTCGGATAGGTTCGCGGGCATGGAGGCTCAGGGTCCACACGGCAACGGCATCGAGTCGAGCGCCGAAGTCGAGCTGCGCGGGCTCTCGATCTACACCCACCACGGCGTCACCGACGCCGAGCAGGAGGTCGGGCCAGCGGCTCGAGTTCGACATCTCCTTCGACGTCCCCGACTGCGACGCGGTGCTCACCGACCGGCTCGAGGACACGGTCGACTACGCCGAGGTCTGCGACATCGTCGCCCTCGCGGCGACCGAGCGCAGCTACCGCACCCTCGAGCGCCTGGCGCAGGTGGTCGGCGAGCGGCTGATGGAGCGCTACGGCTGCGACTCGGTCCGGGTCCGCGCCGCGAAGCCGGAGCCGCCGCTGCCGCTGGCGATCCAGGAGGTGGCGGTCGAGGTCACCCAGGAGCGCGCCGGCCGACGAGGACGACGAAGACGCCCGAGGGGTAGCGCGGTTGCGAACCGGCTACCTCGGCCTCGGCTCCAACGTCGGCGACTCCGCCGGCCACCTGCGGGCGGCGATCGAGCTGCTCGTCGGCCGACGGGGTCGAGGTCGAGGCGGTCTCCTCGGCCTACGTCACCGAGCCGGTCGGCGAGATCCTCGACCAGCCCGACTTCCTCAACGCCGCGATCCGGATCCGCACCGAGCTCGAGCCCGAAGCAGCTGCTCGACGTCTGCAAGGCGATCGAGGCCGAGCGCGGCCGCAGCCTTCGACGGCCCCCGCCACGGCCCGCGCCCGCTCGACGTCGACCTGCTCCTGCTCGGCGACCTCGAGCTGCGGACCGAGCGCCTGACCCTGCCGCACCCCGAGGTCGACCGAGCCGCCGCTTCGTCCTCGTGCCGCTGCTCGAGCTCGACCCCGAGCTGACCCTGCCCGACGGCACCCGCCTCGCCGACGCGCTTGCGGCCCTGCCGGCAGGGCCAGCGCGGCGGACCGGGTCGGGCCGCTCTAGCGGCTAGGCGGCCGCGGGCGAGCGCAGCGGCTCGAGCCAGGCGGCGGGGAGGATCGGCGGCGTGTGGCCGGGGTAGTTCGGGACGACGCGCTTGGCCAGGGCGCCGGCGGGGCCGGCCCTCGATCGCCGGGCGCAGGTCGTCGAGGGTCATCGCCAGGCCGAGGCTGGGGGCGATCTGGAAGTCGGCGGCGTTCAGCTGCTCGCCGCCGAGCACGCCGGCGGCGATCCAGGCGTCGACCTGGTCGAGCATCGCCGGGCAGCGCGGCCAGGTCGGCGCGGACGTGGTCGTCGTCGGCCTCGTTGAAGCGGGCCGAGAGGGCGACGATCGGCGCCGCGGTCTTCATCGCCAGCGAGATCGGCAGGCCGAGCTTGGCGCCCTCCGAGTAGCTGCGCAGCGGCGTCTTGTCGCGCTTGATCGCCCACCAGAGGATCTGGCGCATCGGCGGCTGCAGCTGCTCGTCGCCGAAGCGCTCGGCCTCCTCGACCGCGGCCCGGTGCTCGGGATCGGCGGGGAAGAGCGGCGGCTCGGGGCGCAGCCGGTCGAGCTCGCGGGCGATCTGCCGCGAGCCCTGGACCTTGTCTGCCGTCGATCTTCAGCGCCGGCACGGTGACGCCGGGAAGCCGACGGCCCGCAGCGCCCCTTGGAGATCACCGGCAGCAGGTCGATCGCGCTTGTAGGCGATGCCCTTGCTGCTCGAGCATCAGCTGCGCGGCGATGCTGGGGTGCGAGGCGGGGATCACGAAGAGTCGGGCGTCCATGGCGCGATCCTATGCGCAGGAGACCTCGACTGGCCACCCCTGGGCCGGCGGTCGTAATAATCGCTCGATGCTCCTCGCGGTCGACGTCGGCAACACCCAGACCCACCTCGGCGCCTTCGAGGGCGAGCGCCTGGTCGAGCACTGGCGCTTCCAGACCCGCTCCGGGGCGACCGGCGACGAGCTGGCGGAGCGGATCGCCGGCCTCTTCTCGCTCTGCGAGATGTCGTTCGCCGACGTCGACGCCGTCTGCGTCTCCTCGGTGGTGCCGCCGCTCGGGGTCCAGTACGAGCGCCTCACCGAGCGCTACCTCGAGGCCGACTGCCTGACGATCGGCCCCGGCGTGAAGACCGGGATGCCGATCCGGATCGACAACCCGCTCGAGGTCGGCGCCGACCGCCTGGTCAACGCGATCGCCGCCTACGAGCGCTTCGGCAGGCCTGCGTCGTCGTCGACTTCGGCACCGGGATCAACATCGACGCGGTCTCCGCCGAGGGCGAGTACCTCGGCGGCGCGATCGGCCCGGGCCTCGAGATCTCGCTCACCGCCCTGATCGACCGCGCCGCGCGGATCACCCGGATCGACCTGGGCGAGCCCGAGGCGGCGATCGGGCGCTCCAGCCGGGCCGCGATCCAGTCCGGCTTCGTCTTCGGCTTCGCCGGGCTGATCGACGGCATCGTGCGCCGGATCGAAGAGGAACTGGGCGAACCGCGGCTGCTCGCCACCGGCGGCCTCGCCTCGGTCGTCGTCCCGTTCAGCGAGACGATCGACGAGGTCGACGACCTGCTGACCCTGAACGGACTGCGGCTGATCCATGAGCGCAACTCGGACCTGAACCCGAGGCGAGCCGCCGCGCTCGACTGATCCCGTTCGAGATCGGCGACGTCGAGATCGCCAACCGGGTCCTGCTGGCGCCGCTGGCCGGGATCGGCAACTGGTTCGTGCGGCTGCAGGCGAAACGGCACGGCGCCGGCCTCGCCGTCTCGGAGATGGTCTCCAGCTTCGCCCTGCACTACCGCAACGAGCGCACCCTGCGCGACCTGATGCGGATCCACCCCGACGAGCACCCGGTCTCGATCCAGCTCTTCGGCCACGACCCCGAGGTGATGCGCTCCGGCGCCGCGATCGCCGCCGAGGCCGGCGCCGACCTGATCGACATCAACATGGGCTGCCCGGTGCCGAAGGTCCGCAAGACCGGCGCCGGCGCGCAGCTCCTGCGCGACCCCGACCTGGCCCTGGCGCTGGCCCGCGCCGCCGCCGAGGGCAGCGGGCTGCCGGTCACCGTGAAGCTGCGCTCGGGGATCGAGGCCGGCGACCGCTCCGGCTTCGACCTCGCGGTGCGGCTCGCCGAGGAGGCGGGCGTGGCGGCGATCGGCTTCCACCCGCGGGCGGCGACCAAGGGACACAAGGGCGCGCCCGACTACGCGCTGACCCGGGAGCTGGTCGAGCGGGTCGAGGTGCCGGTGATCGTCTCCGGCGGGCTCAGCAGCGCCGCGGCGGCCCGCGCCGCCTACAGCGAGTCCGGCGCCGACGCGGTGATGATCGCCCGCGGCTCGCTCGGCAACCCCTGGCTGTTCGAGGAACTGACCGGCGACCGGGTCGAGCCGCCCTCCCGCGAGGAGGTCGTCGCCGAGCTGCTCTGGGTGGTCGACCGGGCCGAGGAGCACCTGGGGGAGGCCAGGGCGGAGCGCTACCTGCGCAAGTTCTACCCCTGGTACACGGAGCGGCTGCAGGCGCCGTCGGAGATCGCCGAGGAGCTGCAGCGCAGCGCCGACCTCGGCCGCGCCAGGGAGCTGATCGGCTCTCTCGCCGAGCCCGTCGGCGTTGCATAGAACGGCCCTGATTGCCGGCTCTCCGCCCTCGCTATAATCCCGCGACTCTGTGCCCGGGTGTGGCGAGGTAGGCGCCGCATCGGGGCCGTTTTTTTCGGTCTGGGAGTCGGTTCTCGGCTCCCCCCAAATCCAAAAGCGAGGTTGTGCAAGTGAGTCGTCAGGCGGTAATCACCCCAGAGGGTCTCGAGAAACTCAAAGAGGAGATCGAGCACCTTTCGACGACGAAACGTCGCGAGGTCGCGGCGCGGATCAAGGAGGCGCGTGAATTCGGCGACATCTCCGAGAACGCCGAATACGACGACGCCAAGAACGAACAGGCCCTGCTCGAGGGCCGGATCGCCCAGCTCGAAGAGCGCTTGCGGCGGGCGATGGTGATCGACGAGAAGGCGCTCAGCACCGAGGAGGTCGGCTTCGGCTCGGTCGTCCACGTCAAAGACCAGAAAACCGGCGACTCGCAGAAATTTCAGATCGTCGGCTCGACCGAGGCCAACCCGGTCGAGCACAAACTCTCGAACGAGTCGCCGATCGGCAAAGCCCTGGTCGGCAGCAAGCGCAACGACGTCGTCACCGTCGAGGTCCCGCGCGGGCCGAAGAAGAAACTCAAAATCACCAAGATCGAGAAGGCCTGACGATCGATAGGCTCGCGCGGCGATGAGCGAGCCGCGACCGAGCCCGAAGCTCTCCGACGTACTCGCGATCGGCGCGAGAAGCTCGAGCGGATCAGGGAGGCCGGGATCGAGCCGTTTCCGCACGAGTTCTCCGGGCGCGAGGACATCGCCGAGGTCCGCGCCGCCCACGAGGGCCTGGCGCCGGGGATCGAGACCGAGTCCAGGCACCGCGTCGCCGGCCGCATCGTCGCCCGCCGCGGCCACGGCAAGGCCTGCTTCCTCGACCTCCGCGACGGCAGCGGTCAGATCCAGCTGCACGCCCGCGAGGACCTGCTCGGCGAGGAGGCCTACGCGCTGCTCGTCAACCTCGACCTCGGCGACATCGTCGGCGCCGAGGGGACGGCGATGGCGACCCGGCGCGGCGGCGAGCTCTCGCTGGCGCTGGACCGCTGGCGCCTGCTCGCCAAGAGCCTGCGGCCGCCGCCCGACAAGTTCCACGGTCTCGAGGACACCGAGACGCGCTTCCGCCGCCGCGAGCTCGACCTGATCGCCAACGAGGACAGCCGCCGCGTCTTCAGGACCCGCGCCGCCACGATCAGCGAGATCCGCCGCTGGCTCGACGAACACGGCTACGTCGAGGTCGAGACGCCGGTCCTGCAGCCGCTCTACGGCGGCGCCCTGGCCCGGCCCTTCGTCACCCACCACAACGCGCTCGACCGCGACCTCTACCTGCGGATCGCCACCGAGCTCTACCTGAAGCGACTGGTCGTCGGCGGGATCGACCGCGTCTACGAGCTCGGCAAGGACTTCCGCAACGAGGGCGTCTCCCACAAGCACAACCCCGAGTTCACGATGCTCGAGTGGTACGAGGCCTACGCCGACTACGAGAAGACCGCCCACGACCTCGAGCTGCTGGTCTCCGAGGTCGCCGAGCGGGTCCTCGGGACGACCAAGGTCAAGCGCGGCGAGGTGGAGATCGACTTCGCGCCGCCCTGGCGGCGGATCACCCTGCGCGAGGCGATCCTCGAGCGCGCCGGGATCGACATCGCCGAGCACCCGACCCGCGAGGCGCTGGCGCGGGCGATGGGCACCGAGCCCGACCCCGCCGAGGGCTGGGGCAAGCTCGTCGACGGCCTGCTCTCGCGCGAGGTCGAGCCCGGCCTGATCCAGCCGACCTTCATCTTCGACTACCCGGTCGAGCTCTCGCCGTTCGCCAAGGCGCATCGCTCCGAGGAGGGCCTGGTCGAGCGCTGGGAGGCCTTCGTCGGCGGGGTCGAGATCGCCAACTCCTTCAGCGAGCTCAACGACCCCGACGAGCAGCGGCGCCGCTTCGAGCAGCAGGCGGCGCGAGGCCGAGCGCGGCGACGAGGAGGCGCAGCCCTACGACGAGACCTTCGTCGAGGCGCTCGAACAGGGAATGCCGCCGACCGGCGGCGTCGGCCTCGGCATCGACCGCCTGGTGATGATGCTGACCGGGGCCGCGAGCCTGCGCGAAGTGCTGCTGTTCCCGGCGATGAAGACGCTGAGAAGACCGCAATCACCGAACAGGAGCGGCTGTTTGCCGGACCGGCGGTCTCGGTAGAGTTACGGAACACATGGACGCCTGCCGATACCGATAGGGCGTCTGCCGGTACTAACTCGGGCCTACCGGGTTCGAGCAAGAAGAGGATTCATTTGTTCGAGCGATTCACTGAGAGAGCCCGCCAAGTCGTCGTCCTAGCGCAGGAGGAGGCCCGGACTCTCAAGCACAACTACATCGGCACCGAGCACATCCTGCTCGGCCTGCTCCGCGAGGAGGAGGGCCTTGCCGCGCGGGTTCTCGAGTCGCTCGACATCACCGTCGAACGGGTGCGCTCGCAGGTCGTGCGCATCGTCGGTTCCGGCGAGGAGGTCACCTCCGGGCAGATCCCGTTTACGCCCGCGCGCCAAGAAGGTGCTCGAGCTGGCGCTGCGCGAGGCGCTCTCGCTCGGCCACAACTACATCGGCACCGAGCACATCCTGCTCGGCCTCGTGCGTGAGAACGAGGGCGTCGCCGCCCGCATCCTGCTCGACTTCGACGCCGACTCCGACAAGATCCGCAACGAGGTGATCCGGATGCTCTCCGGCCCCGGCGGTCGTCGCCAGGGCAGCGGTTCCGGCGGCGGCAGCGGCGAGGGCAAAAAGTCTTCGAAACTGCTCGATCAGTTCGGGCGCAACCTGACCCGCCTCGCCGAGGAGGGCAAGCTCGACCCGGTGATCGGTCGCGAGACCGAGATCGAGCGGATCATGCAGATCCTCTCCCGCCGCACCAAGAACAACCCGGTGCTGCTGGGCGAGCCCGGCGTCGGCAAGACCGCCGTGGTCGAGGGCCTGGCGGCCCGGATCAACAAAGGCGAGGTCCCGGAGCTGCTGAAGAACAAACAGATCTACACGCTCGATCTGGCCGCCCTGGTCGCCGGTTCGAAGTACCGCGGCGAGTTCGAGGAGCGGCTGAAGAAGGTGATGAAAGAGATCACCCAGCGCGGCGACATCATTCTCTTCATCGACGAGCTCCACAACCTGGTCGGCGCCGGCGCCGCCGAGGGCGCGATCGACGCGGCCTCGATCCTGAAGCCGGCCCTGGCCCGCGGCGAGCTGCAGACGATCGGCGCGACGACCCTGGACGAGTACCGCAAGTACCTCGAGCGCGACTCCGCCCTGGAGCGCCGCTTCGCCCAGATCAAGGTCGACCAGCCCTCGCCGGAGGACACCGTGAGGATCCTCGAAGGCCTGCGCGAGCGCTACGAACAGCACCACCGGGTGACGATCAACGACGAAGCGCTGGAAGCAGCCGCCGAACTCGCCGACCGCTACATCTCCGACCGCTTCCTGCCCGACAAGGCGATCGACCTGATCGACGAGGCCGGTTCGCGGATGCGGATCAAGTCGATGAGCACGCCGCCGGTCTACCGCGATCTCGAGGAGGAAATCGAGACGACGCGGCGCGACAAGGAGGCCGCGATCGAGGCCCAGGAGTTCGAAAAAGCCGCCAACCTGCGCGACACCGAGCGTCAGCTGACGACCAAAAAGCGCCAGCTCGAAGACGAGTGGGCCGAGGGCGAGAACGGCGAGCGGCCGGTCGTCGGCGAGGAGGAGATCGCCGACATCGTCTCGATGTGGACCGGGATCCCCGTCTTCAAACTGACCGAGGCCGAGACCAAGAAGCTGATCCGCATGGAGGAGGAGCTGCACAAGCGGGTGATCGGCCAGGAGGTCGCGATCACCGCCGTCTCCAAAGCGATCCGCCGTTCCCGCGCCGGGATCAAGGACCCCAAGCGTCCGGCCGGCTCGTTCATCTTCCTCGGCCCCTCCGGGGTCGGCAAGACCGAGCTCGCCCGCACCCTCGCCGACTTCCTCTTCGGCGACGAGGAGGCGATGGTCCGGATCGACATGTCCGAGTACATGGAGAAGCACGCGGTCAGCCGCCTGGTCGGCTCGCCCCCGGGCTACATCGGCTACGACGAGGGCGGTCAGCTGACCGAGGCCGTGCGGCGCAAGCCGTACTCGGTGCTGCTGCTCGACGAGATCGAGAAGGCCCACCCGGACGTCTTCAACATCCTCCTGCAGATCCTCGAGGACGGGCGCCTGACCGACGCCCAGGGTCGCACCGTCGACTTCCGCAACGCGATCGTGATCATGACCTCGAACATCGGCGCCGCGGAGATCTCCAAGAACACCTCGATCGGGTTCACCGTCTCCGACGAGACGGGGATGTCCTACGGCGACATGAAGAACCGGATCATGAGCGACCTGAAAAAAGTCTTCCGGCCCGAGTTCCTCAACCGGATCGACGAGGTCATCGTCTTCCACAAGCTCGCCAAGGACGAGGTCAAAGAGATCATCGACCTGATGATCGCCCGCGTCCGCGTCCAGGTGGCGGAGCACGAACTGCAGCTGGAGCTGACCGACGACGCCAAGGATCTCCTGGTCGAGAAAGGCTGGGACCCGTCGATGGGCGCCCGCCCGTTGCGCCGCGCGATCCAGCGCTACATCGAGGATCCGCTGGCCGACGAAGTCCTGCGCCAGGGCCAGATGACGCCCGGCTCGACGGTGATGGTCGAGCGCGACGCCGCCGGCGACGAGGAGGACAAGCCGCTGAGCCTGAGGATCATCGCCCCGAAGAAGCCGAAGCAGAAGCCGCTCGCGACGCCCGAGCCCGAGAAGGTCGGAGTCGGCGCCAAGCACGGCGAGGACGGCGAGCACGGATCGCACGAGGGCGACGAGCCTTCGCACGACGACGCCGCCTCCTGAGCGGGCCAAGTCACGATGGCTGAGCCCGGCCGCAGCGCGATCGGCACCTGGAGCGGGGGGCGGTTTCTCCACTTCGGCGAGGCGATCGACGAGGAGCGGCTGGTCTCGCTGCTGAGGCCGGGCGGTGGGATCGAAACGGTCCTGACCGCCGACGCCTACGGCCAGGGCGACGCCGACCGCGTCCTCGGCAGCG
The DNA here is from genome assembly GCA_963739875.1 of uncultured Solirubrobacterales bacterium. GTDB lineage: Bacteria > Actinomycetota > Thermoleophilia > Solirubrobacterales > 70-9 > VAYN01. The sequence goes on along the minus strand of CAVUCD010000008.1, from coordinate 43,905 downwards.
CGCTGGAGGGCGTCGACCGCGACGCCTACAGCCTCGTCGGCGCCGTCGGCCACGACTTCTACGAGGGCGAGCGCAACGGGCCCAAGGGCTTCCCCCGCTTCACCGACCCGAGCCTGCGCGGCCCGGACGGGTACGCCGGCTACCTGCGGATGGCGACCGAGGCCAGCCTGGAGCGGATCGGCGCCTCCTCCTTCGACCTGCTGCTGCTCCACAACCCCGACCGCATCGGCTACTCCAGCGAGGTCGTCTGGGACGGGATGGAGGCGCTGCGCGAGGCCGGGCTGACGGCGCAGATCGGCGTCGCTCCCGGGCCGGCCAACGGCTTCACCCTCGACCTGATCTCCTGCCTCGAGCGCTTCGGCGATCGGATCGACTGGGCGATGATCATCCTCAACCCGCTCGAGCCCTGGCCCGGCGAGCTCTGCCTCGACGCCGCCAGCCGCCACGAGGTCAAGGTGCTGACCCGCGTCGTCGACTACGGCGGCCTCTTCTGGGGCGACCTGCGCCCGGGCATGGAGCTGGCCAGAAGCGACCATCGCTCCTTCCGCCCGGCCGGCTGGATCGAGGCCGGCCTGGAGAAGCTGGAGCGCCTGCTGCCCTTCGCCGAGCAGGCCGGGCTGACGCCGATCCAGCTCGCCTGCCAGTGGAACCTCTCCCACCCGGCGGTCGAGTGCGTCGCCCCGACCCTGATCCAGGAGGTCGGCCCGCGGGCGCGGCCGATCGAGGAGAAGCGGGCCGAGCTGGCGGCGATGCCGGCCGAGCAGCGCCTCAGCGACGCCGACCGGGACGCAGATCCGGGCGATCGGCGACAACACCGGCAGCATGGTCCTGAAGGGCGCCAGTCCCGCCTTCGAGGGCGAGGAGCAGCCCGACCGCTGGGGGCTCAGCGAGGACCTCGTCGCGATCGGCGAGCGCTGGGGCATCGACCCCGAGCGCGACCTCGTCGTCTCCGCCTGACTCGCGAGTTCGCAATTACCCGAGCTATATACGGGTTTGTGCGGACTCGGTGGGACCATTGATGTCCGCGGGACGGCGATAGCGTCCGCCGCGATGCTGCGGATCGACGCCGAGACCCGCCCTTGGTGGACGCTCGCCGGGGCCTGCGCCGGGCTCTTCCTGCTGATGCTGGACTCGACCGTGGTCGCGCTGGCGCTGCCGGCGATTCGCGGCGACGTCGGCGCCAGCTCGGAGGGGCTGCAGTGGGTGATGAACGGCTACCTGCTGACGATCGCCGTGCTCGTCGTCAGCGCCGGCCGCCTCGGCGACATGTTCGGCCGCAAGCGGGTCTTCATCGCCGGGATGGTGGTCTTCGCGCTCGGCTCGGTCGTCTCCGGCGCCGCCGGCGACCAGGTTGCGCTGATCGCCGGCCGGGTGCTGCAGGGAGCCGGGGCGGCGCCGATGCTCTCGCTTTCCCTGGCCCTGGTCTGCAACGCCTTCTCCGCCGAGGACCAGCCGCGGGCACTGGGGATCTGGGCCGCGGTCTCGGCCGTGGCGCTGGCGATCGGGCCGCTCGCCGGCGGCATCCTGATCGAAATCGACTGGCGGGTGATCTTCTGGATGAACCTGCCGATCGCGGCGCTCGGGATCGCGATCACGATGATCGCCGCCCCCGAGTCGACCGACCCCGGCGCCGGCACCCGGATCGACTGGACCGGGCTGGCGGCGCTCAGCGTCGGCCTCATCGCCGTCGTCCTGGCGCTGATCCAGTCGCGGGCCTGGGGCGCGGGGGCGACGGTGATCCTGGCGCTGGTCGGCATCGTCTCCCTGTTCGCCTTCTGGCGGATCGAGCACCGCGTCGGCGAGCCGATCGTCGACTTCGAGCTGTTCCGCAACGGGCCCTACTTCGGCGCCAGCGCCGCCGCCTTCTGCCTCGTCGGCGGCTACTGGTCGGTGATGTTCTTCCAGCCCCAGTACCTCGAGGACGTGCGTGGCCACTCGGCGATCCTCGCCGGTCTGATGATCCTGCCGGTGACCGTGCCGATGGTCTTCATCTCGCCCTTCTCGGGGCGCCTGATCGCCCGTTTCGGGGCGCGGCGGCTGATGACGGGCGGCATGGCCATCGGAGTCCTCGGCCTGATCGTCCTGACCCAGGTCGACGCGTCGAGCCCCTACGCGCTGCTGCTGGTCGGCTACCTGCTGTTCGGGATCGCGCTCGGGCTCGTCTACGCGCCGATGTCGACCGCGGCGATGGCGGCGATGCCGGGCGAGAAGGTCGGGATCGCCTCCGGTGTGCTGGCGATGGACCGGGTTCTGGCCGGAGCGGTCGCCCTGGCGGCGACCGGCGCCGTCTTCCACGCCCTGCTCGGCGGCGGCCAGAGCTTCGCCGAGGCGGTGGCCGGCTCGACCTGGGTCGTGGTCGTCCTCTGCGCCGTCGGCGTCGCCCTCACCTGGGCCTTCGTGCGCGATTCCCATGCTCCCGGGCCCGACCCCGCCGTGGCCGGTGACCCGCCTCCAGGCGAGCTTCGACACCATCGCCATCACCGCCGCTTTCACCTCTGAGCGGCGCAATCGGCCCGGCCGCGGGGCCGATGCGGGCGAGCGCCTTGACAAAGCGATTCCCGAGCTTTCCACTCGGGTATGGGCGTACCGCATTCCAGAGCGCTTTTTGCCATCCTAGGACGCGATGCCTTCACTGTCCGGGGATGAGCTCCATGAGCTTTCAGAACGTCAAGATCCTCGGCTACTGAGAGCCCTCGACGTGGTCGCCCCAGGTGGGGCTCTGCGCGAGGGGATCGACAACATCGTCCACTCTCGGACCGGCGGCCTGCTCGTCGTCGGCGATCTCGACGACATCTCCCACCTGCTCTCCGGCGGGATCAAGCTCGACATCGACTACACGCCGGCGATGCTCTACCAGGTGGCGAAGATGGACGGCGCGATCGTGCTCAACGGCGAGGCGACGACGATCGCCTGGGCCAACGTCCAGCTGATGCCGGACCCGACGATCCTCTCCTCGGAGACCGGCACCCGCCACCGCACCGCCGAGCGCGTCTCCAAACAGACGACCGCGCTGGTGATCGCGATCTCCCAGCGCCGCGACGTCGTCTCGCTCTACGTCGAGGGGGCCAAGTACATCCTTCAGGACATCCCCGCCGTCCTCGCCAAAGCCAACCAGGGCCTGGCGACGCTGGAGAAGTACCGCGAGCGCCTCGACCAGGTCTCCGCCCGCCTCACCGTGCTCGAGTTCGAGGGCGGCGGCGTCCTCCACGACGCGCTCGCCGTGCTGCAGCGGGCCGAGCTGGTGACGCGGATGGCGGTCGAGGTCGAGCGCTACATCGTCGAGCTCGGCACCGAGGGCCGGCTGATCGAGATGCAGCTGGAGGAGACGATGGTCGGCGTCGCCGCCGACAAGACCGCGCTGATCCGCGACTACTCGGTCGAGGACTCCGAGGGGAACCTCAACGCGGTGCTGCAGGCGCTGGGCCGGATGCCCCACCAGGACGTGCTCGACTTCGGTCGCCTCGCCGAGCTGCTCGGCTACGACCGCAAGATGAACACGCTGGACTTTCCCGTCGCCCCGCGCGGCTACCGCGTGCTGGGCCGGGTCCCGCGCATTCCCAAGCTTGTCGTCCAGAAGATCACCCACGAGCTGGGCGGGTTGGAGGAGGTCCTGGCGACCTCCGATGCCGACCTCGCCGCCGTCGACGGAGTCGGCCCCTCCCGGGCCAAGGACATCCGCGAGGGCCTGCGCCGGCTGCAAGAGGTCGATCTGGTCGACCGGTACTTACAGAGCTGACGGCGATGGGCGCCGTCGAAGACGAAAGGAGTCACCGATTCCCGAGCTAGAAGAGGCGATTGAGGCAGTCTTCGAGGAGGACGTTGTCTACGTCTGCGACTTCGAGGAGGGCGACAAGGTCGTCTACCCGCATCACGGGGCTGGCCTGGTGCTGACCAAAGAGACCCGTGAGCTGATGGGAAGCGAGCGTGAATACCTCACGATCAAAATTCTCCACAACGAGCTGACGGTGATGGTCCCCTGTGAAAACGCCGGCAAGGCAGGGCTGCGGCGCGTCATCGACGAGGAAGAAATCAAGAAGGTCACAAACGTCCTCACCGATGAAGTCTCGGAGATGCCGAAGAACTGGAACCGGCGCTTCAAGTACAACCGCGAGAAGATCAAGACCGGCGACGTCTTCGAGCTGGCCGAGGTCGTCCGCAACCTGGCGATCCGCGAGATGGAGAAGGGACTCTCCACCGGCGAGAAGCAGATGTACACCCGGGCGAAGAAGATCCTCGCGTCCGAGTTCATGTACGCGCTCGACAAGGACGAGGAGGGCGCGGAGGAGTACCTCGACGGGCTGCTGGAGGAGCGCTTCGCCACCACGGCGTAAGCACGCCGCGGCACGCAGTAACCGCGGTCATCGCGGCCGCCGGCTTCCGGGGAGCGTCTCGGAGCCGGCGGTCCGAAGGCCTTCGTGCCCCTGGCGGGGAGGCCGATGATCGAGTGGTCGATCGACGCCTTCAGGGCCTGCGAGTCGGTCTGCTCGATCGTCGTCGCGGCGCCGCCGGGACACGCGGGCGAGCTCAGCGGCCACCCCGACCTGGGCGTTGTCCCGGGCGGGGCCACGCGAGCGCAGTCCGTCGCCAACGGCCTCGAGGCGGTCGACACCGAGCTGGTCGCGATCCACGACGCGGCGCGTCCGCTGCTGACTCCGGAGCTGGTCGAAGCCCTGCTCGCCGCCCTCGAGGCGACCCCCGAGGCCGCCGGCGTGATCGCCGCCGCCCCGGTCACCGACACGGTCAAGCAGGCCGCCCCGCCGGCGAATCCTGCATCGAGCACGCAGGAGGGGCCCAACGCAGGACTCGCCATCGAGGCGACCGTCGATCGCTCGCGGCTCTGGGCGGCGCAGACGCCGCAGCTCTTCCGCGCCGAGGCGCTGCGCGCGGCGCTGGCGGTCGAGCCGAGCGTACGCGACGCCGCCACCGACGAGGCGATGCTGGTCGAGGCGGCGGGCGGGACCGTCCTGCTGCACCCGGCCGGGCCCGAGAACCTCAAGGTGACGACGCCGCTGGACCTGCGTGTCGCCGAGCTGCTGCTCGAGGGCCGATCCCGCTAGGGGTTTCGCTTAACTTTTTCGAGGTCGTTTGTGGCTGCCGCGGCGGCCGGCGGCGAAAAAGTCAAGACGCTTCACCCCTACCGAGATCGGCCTTCAGTCCCTGAGCAACACCCAGACCAGCGTCGCCGCGAAGGTCAGTTGGCCGACGCCGAAGGCGACGCCGAGGCTGACCGCGCCGAGCAGAGCCGGCGATGGCCGTTCCGCCGGCGAAGGCGAGCAGCAGCAGGAGTAGCTGGCGGCCCATAGCCGCAGCAGTCTAGGCTCCCGCAAATGCTGACCGACTACCACCTGCACCTGCGCCCCGACGAGGAGGACGCGAGCGCCGAGCGCTACTTCACGGCCGAGAACGTCGATCGCTACCTGGCCGCCGCCGCCGCGGTCGGGATCGAGGAGCTCGGCGTCTCCGAGCACGTCTACCGCTTCCGTCAGGCGCTCGACCTCTGGCGCCACCCGCTCTGGGTCGCCAACGCCCGCGACGACATCGATGCCTACTGCGCCTTCGTCCGCAGCACGCCGCTGAAGCTGGGCATCGAGTGCGACTTCGTCCCCGGCGCCGAGGACGCGCACCGCCGAGCTGCTGGGCGCGCGGGACTTCGACTACGTCGTCGGCTCCGTCCACTTCATCGGCGAGGGCGACTCCGCCGTCGATCACGACGGCTGGGACGTCTGGGAGGGGAGCGACGATCCCGACGAGATCTGGCGCCGCTACTTCGAGGCGCTGGCCGAGTGCGCCCGCTCGGGCCTCTTCGACATCCTCGCCCATCCCGACCTGGTCAAGGTCTGGGGCGGCGCCCGGCCCGCTGCCCGAGCGCGACCTCCGCACCTACTACGAGCCCGCGGTCGAGGCGATCGCCGAGAGTGGGATCGCGGTCGAGCTCTCCACCGCCGGCCTGCGCAAGCCGGTCGGCGAGCTCTACCCGGCCCGTGGCTTCGCCGAGATCTGCGTCGAGGCGGGGGCGCCGTTCGCGCTCTCCTCCGACGCCCACCTGCCGGAGCAGGTCGGCTTCGCGTACGACCGCGCGATCGAGTTCCTCGACTCGCTCGGCGTCGGCGAGATCTGCGTCTTCGAGCGCCGCCAGCGCCGCCTCGAGCCCGCTCGCCAGCCGGGTCGGCTAGGCGATCGATGGTCGGGATCGGCTACGACAGCCACCGCTTCGCCGCCGGACGGCGGCTGGTCCTCGGCGGCGTCGAGATCGAGCACGAGCTGGGGCTCGAGGGCCACTCCGACGCCGACGTCCTCACCCACGCCGTGATCGACGCCCTGCTCGGAGCCGCCGGCGGCGGCGACATCGGCACGATGTTCCCCGACGACGAGGAGCGGTGGCAGGGGGCCGACTCGATCGACCTGCTGCGGACCGTGGTCGGGACGATCGCGGGGGCGATCGTCAACGTCGACGCCACCCTGATCTGCGAGCAGCCGCGCCTCGGCCCATACAAGGCGGAAATGGAGCGGACAATCGGCGACGCGACCTCGGCCCGGGTCACCGTCAAGGCGACCAGCAACGAGGGGATGGGCTGGATCGGCCGCGGCGAGGGCATCGCCTGCATCGCCATCGCGATGGTGCAGAGCGAATAGTCTCCATCGTTCGATGGCGACTTCCAGCGCTAACGGATCGAGCCTGCGGGCCTCGGTCGAGGACATGCTCTTCGAGGCCAAGGTTCTGCACGAGGCCGGGATCCTGGCTCCGATGCGCCCCGACAAGGCGCTGCGCGTCGGCTCCACCTTCCTGCGCTGGGGCGCCTCGCCGGCGACCGGGATCGCCACCGCGGCGATCCACCACCCGCACGAGATCGCGATCATCGACGAACGCGGCTCGCTCAGCTTCGAGCGCCTGCATCGCCGCTCCAACGCCCTCGCCAGCTCCTTTGCGGCGATGGGGATCGGCTACGGCGACGGGATCGGGATCATGTGCCGCAACCACCGCGGCTTCGTCGAGGCGACCCTGGCGGCCGCCAAGCTCGGCGCCAGCGCGCTCTACCTGAACACGATGTTCGCCGGCCCGCAGCTGGTCGAAGTGACGCGGCGCGAGGGACCGAAGGCGCTGGTCTACGACGAGGAGTTCGCCGATCTGCTGGAGGGAGTCGAGGACTCCGTCGCCCGGGTCGTCGGCTGGAGCGACGGCGACGGCGCGACGGCCAGCTGACCCTCGAGCAGCTGATCGCCGCCGGCGACGACTCCGACCTCAGCCCGCCGCCCGACAAACCGCGCTTCGTGATCCTCACCTCGGGCACCACCGGGACGCCGAAGGGCGCCCAGCGATCCAGCCCCGACGGCCTCTTCACGATCGCGGCGCTGATCGACAAGATCCCGTTCCGCAGCCGCCAGACGATGATGATCGCGGCGCCGCTCTTCCACTCCTGGGGCTTCTTCCACTTCGTCATGAGCCTGCCGACCGCCTCGACGATGGTGCTGCGCCGCCGCTTCGACCCCGAGGAGACGCTGCGCGCGGCCCAGCAGAGCCGCGCCGACGTGCTGGCGGCGGTGCCGGTGATGATCCAGCGGATCCTCGGCCTGCCCGACGAGACCCTCGCCTCCTACGACCTCTCCTCGCTGCGGATCACCTCGCTCTCGGGCTCGGCGCTGCCGGGGGAGCTGGCGATCGCCTGGATGGACCGCTTCGGCGACAACGTCTACAACCTCTACGGCTCGACCGAGGTCGCCTACGCGACGATCGCCACGCCGGAGGACCTGCGCGTCGGCTCCCGGTACCGCCGGCCGGCCGCCGCGCGGGACCGTCGTCCGCCTCTTCGACGAGGAGGGCCACGAGGTGCCGCGGGCAACGGTCGGGCGCATCTTCGTCGGCAACGAAATGTCCTTCGAGGGCTACACGGGCGGCGGCAGCAAGGAGGCGATCGACGGGCTGCTCTCCAGCGGCGACGTCGGCCACTTCGACGCCGCCGGGCGGCTCTTCATCGACGGCCGCGACGACGAGATGATCGTCTCCGGCGGCGAGAACGTCTTCCCGCGCGAGGTCGAGGACCTGCTCGCCGACTTCGACGGTGTGGTCGAGGTCGCGGTGATCGGGGTCGACGACGCCGAGTTCGGGCAGCGGCTGAAGGCCTTCGTCGTCGTCGAGGACGGGGCCGCGGTCACCGCGGCGGACCTCAACGCGCACGTCAAGGCGAACCTGGCGAGCTACAAGGCCCCGCGTGAGATCGAGTTCCTGGACGAGCTGCCCCGCAACGCCACCGGCAAGGTCCTGAAGCGCGAGCTGCAGGCGCGCGAGGAAGAGAAACCGGCCTGAGGCCCGGGCCCGCAAATTGCGGCTTCGGGCGTGGCCGCCCGAGTGGCGTCGCCTCCGGCGCCCGTAGTAGGTTGCCTTGGCATGAGTGATCCAGCTAGGCAGCTGCGAGCAGTCGGAGAGGCGACTGAGACCATGCACGGGGTCGCTCGGCAGGCTCTGGAGTGGGTCAAGGTCAGCGAGGAGCGGGTCGCCGCCGCCGAGGCCCGCGAGGAGAAGGCTCGCTCGGAGCTGAAGGATCGGGCGATGGAGACGTTGCGCGGCTTCTCCGCCGAGGCGCGCGAGCGGATCGCCGCCGAGCGCGAAGCGCGCCAGGAGGTCGAGGCGCCGCGTCGCCGGCGCCGAGCAGGGCCGCGATCGTGCCGAGAAGGCGTTCGAGGAGCTTCAGCAGCGCTCGCAGGCCGAGCGCGAGGAGATCGTCGCGCAGATCTCGAAAGCCCGCCAGGAGGCCGAGAAGGCCGTCGGCGAGGCGAGGGCAGCTCTCGATCGAGAGGTCGAACGACACGTCGAAGACGCGCGTCTGGAGATTCAGACGGAGGCCGACCGTCGGATCGCCGCCGCCGAGCAGCGAGCGGCCGACGCCGAGAGCGCCGCGGCCGAGGCGCACGAGACCGCGGTGCGGTTGGAGACCGAGATCGAGCGGCGGGTGATGGAGGGCACCGAGGAGGTGCGCCGGGAGGCCGAGGAGAGCGTCCGCAAGCTGGTCGAGAAGGTCGAACGGGAGGCCGAGGAGGCCGCCCGGGCTCGCGCCGAGGATCAGCTGCGGGCCGAGTCCGACCGGATTCGCAGCCAGGCGGAGCGGCGCGAGGAGCGCGCCCGCGAGGCGACCGAGAGCGAGATCAAGGCCAGCGTCAACAAGGCCAAGCGCGAGGCGCAGGCGGCCGCCGAGGACACGGCGCCGTCCTGGCTGCGCAGCGAGTCCCCCGCGGCGACGTCCGGCTACCGAACCTTCTAGGCCGCGACCTTCTAACCTCGGCCTCGCGATGCGCGAGGTTCGGATCAGGGACACGCTCAGCGGCGAGCCGCGGGCGATCGACCCCACCGAGGAGGTGGGGATCTACGCCTGCGGTCCGACGGTCTACAGCCGCATCCACATCGGCAACGCCCGGCCCTACGTCGTCTTCTCGCTGTTCGCCCGCTTCCTGCGCTCGGAGGGCTACCGGCCGCGGCTGGTCGTCAACGTCACCGACGTCAACGACAAGATCTACGCCGCCGCGGACCGGGCCGGGGAGCCCTCGGCCGAGTTCGCCGCGCGGATGACCGCCGCCTACATCGAGGACACCGAACGGCTCGGCCTCGGTCGGCCCGACGCGGAGCCGCTGGCGACCGAGACGATCGCCGGAATCGTCGCCCTGATCGAGGACCTGATCGAGTCCGGCCACGCCTACGAGTCCGGCGGCGACGTCTACTTCCGCGTCCGCAGCTTCGACGCCTACGGCAAGCTCTCCAACCGCCGCCCCGAGGACATGGACCAGGGCGAGGAGGCCGGCTTGGCCTCGCTGAAGGAGAACCGGCTCGACTTCGCCCTCTGGAAGGCGCACAAGGAGGGCGAGGACAGCCGCTGGGACTCTCCCTGGGGCCCTGGGCGCCCCGCCTGGCACATCGAGTGCTCGGTGATGGCCGAGCAGGAGCTGGGTGCCTCCTTCGCGATCCACGGTGGCGGCTCGGACCTGGTCTTTCCCCATCACGAGAACGAGATCGCTCAGTCCGAGGCGGCGGGACGGCCCTTCGCCCAGATCTGGATGCACAACGGGATGATCGAGTCCGATGCGGCGAAGATGTCGAAATCGGAGGGCAACATCTTCCAGCTCTCGGAGGCGCTCGACCGCTATGGGCGCGAGGCGGTGGTCGACTACCTGATCTCGGGGCACTACCGGCAGCCGTTGGCCTTCGGGCCGGAGCAGATGGAGCAGGCGGTGGCGCAGGTCGAGCGGCTGCGGAACTTCTTCCGGGAGCATCCGGTGGGGGAGAGTCCGGGGAGGTCTCGTCTGAGCAACAGCGGGGAGGCTCCGCCGGAGGACCTCCCCGGAGCTCCCGACCTCCCGCGGTCGCGTCTGGAGAGCTTCCGGACGCGCTGGCCGACGACTTCAACACGCCCAGGGCGATGGCCGAGGCGTTTGAGCTGGTGGCTGAAGCGAATCGGGAGGAGATTCCGGGGGCTCCCGAGGCGCTGAAGGAGATGCTGGAGCTGGTGGGCCTCGGGTCGCTCGCGGAGTCCGAGGAGGCCGCTGACAGCGAGGCGGAGGCTTTGATGGTGGAGCGGGAGGAGGCTCGGGGGGCGAAGGACTTCGAGCGGGCCGATGCGATTCGCGATCGGCTGGCCGAGCTGGGGTGGACGGTGCGCGACTCCGCCGATGGCCCTAAGCTCGTGCCGCGATGAGCGACCCCGATGACCGACCCAGATCATCTACGGCAAGCGGCCGGTCGAGGAGGCCGAGCGGGGGAGACGGGCGGTGCACACGATCTGGCAGGCGCCGGAGACTTCGGCGGAGGAGCTGGAGCGCCTCTGCGGCTCTCCCGACCACCAGGGGGTGGTGGCGGAGGTCGACAACTATCCGTACGGGGACCCGGGCGGCCTGCTCAGAGGCGAAAGCCCGCTGCTCGTCGCCCTCGACCAGGTCCAGGACCCGCGCAACCTCGGCGCCGTCTGTCGCTCGGCCGAGTTCGCCGGCGCCGCCGGCGTGATCGTTCCCGAGCGCCGTGCGGCCGCCGTCACCGCCGTCACCTGCAAGGCCTCGGCGGGGGCGGTCGAGCACCTCGAAGTCGCCCACGTTCGCAACCTCGCCGACTGGCTGGCCGACGCCAAGGCGGCCGGCTTCTGGATCTGGGGCGCCGACGCGGAGGCCAAGGACGCTCCCTGGTCGGTCGACCTCAAAGGCCCGACCGTCCTCGTCCTCGGCGGCGAGGGCAAAGGCCTCCGCCCTCGCGTCGCCGCCTCCTGCGACGGCCTCGTCGCGCTGCCTCGAAGGGGCAGGGTGGAGTCCCTCAACGTCTCCGCCGCGGCCGCCGCGCTGCTCTTCGAGGCCGCTCGCCAACGCGGCTGAGTCAGCGCTCGCCGTCCCGTCGACGCGGCGACGCAAATGCAACGGCGTTTGCAGAAAGTCGCAATTTGGGGTTGACAGAACTCCGCTGGGCAGTAAGACTACCGCCGCAACAAGGGTGAACCTCAGCTTGAGTCTGAGATGAGCCCGTCGATAAGCAAGAGGCGCCTCGGGGGAGGTAAGCGGCGCCACGACCCTTCAGCAAGGAGAAGGATCTGTGGCTCTATCTACGCCTACGCAGGGAATGCGGTCCCCCTCGCCTGCGCGCTCCACCGCCGTTCGCGTCTCTCAACCTAACTCTCAAGTTGAGCTTGATGATCACTATCTGGTCGCGCTCGCCAAGGACCGGCAAGCCCGACGCCTACGACATGATCGTCCGCCGCTACCGCGGCTTCGTCCGCCTCAAGGCCTCCTCGTACTTCCTCCTCGGCGGCGAGTCCGACGACCTGATCCAGGAGGGCCTGCTCGGCCTCTACAAGGCGATCCGCGACTACCGCACCGATCGCGAGTCGAGCTTCCGCAACTTCGCCGAGCTCTGCATCACCCGTCAGATCATCACCGCGGTCAAGACCGCGACCCGCAACAAGCACACGCCGCTGAACCAGTACGTCTCCTTCAGCCAGACGCCGGCGGCGGCGGGCGACTCCGAAACGACGCTGGACGAGATCCTGCCCGGGCCGAGCGTCCACGACCCGGTCAACCAGGTGATCGCCACCGAAGAGCTGGAGAGCCTCGTCTCCTGCCTCTCCGGTGTCTCGGGCGTCCTCTCCGACCTCGAGAGCCGCGTCCTCTCGCTCTACCTCGACGGCCACTCCTACGAGGTGATCGCCGAGCGGCTCGAGTGCGACACGAAGACCGTCGACAACGCCCTGCAGCGGGTCAAGCGCAAGGTCGGCACCCACCTCGCCTCCCGCGAGGTCGCGGCCTAGGCGTTCGGACGGACGTCGGCGAGGACGTAATCGAGCAGCTCGCGCCCGTGGTCCGAGGCGACGGCGATGTCGTCGGCCTTGACTCGGACCCGGTGCAGCGACTGCATCCGCAGGACGTCGCCGTCGGTGCGGCTGTTGGGGAAGACGCCGGCGTAGGAGACGCCGAGCCGCTCGAGGTCGTCGGCGACCAGGGCGGTCGCCGGGCGTCTCCAGCGGCAGGTCGACGTAGACGGCGTCGAGGCCGAGGCGGTGGAAGAGGTGGTGCCGCTCGGCGGCGATCGCCGCCTCGAGGTCCTCGCCGGGGACGTGGACGGTGATCAGCGCGAGGTTGTGGTCGTGCTCGACCTCGACCTGAAGCTCGCGTGCAGGGAGACAGCTCGGCGTCCGGCGGCGGCTGGGCCAGGGTCCCGCGCAGCTCGCACAGCGCCAGCGTCTGGCCGATGATCTCGTGGTGGCGCTCGGGCGCGTAGACCCGGCGCTCGTGGCCGTCGTTCAGCTTCGTGTAGAAGAGCGCCGCCGACTGCCGCCGGCGCGGCGCCCCGGGGGCGGCGTCGTTGGCGACCGAGGCCGGGATCCAGCCGAGCAGGAAGCCGGTCTCGTGCGCCCCGAGCTCGATGTTGGCGCGCTGGCTGTAGGGGTGGGCGGCGGTCGCCTCGCTGAACATCCCGGCCAGTCCCTCGCTCCCGGGCCCAATCCATCAGGAACCGCTTGGTCCGGGTGAAGAGATGCTGGCCGCGGGCGACCGGCAGCGTCACCGCCTGGCCCGAATGCGCGACCGCGTCGCCGGCCGCCGCCAGGCTCATCCCCTCGTGGCAGAGCAGCTCCCCGTCGGCGTCCTCGGCCACGCAGGAGACATAGCGTCCATCGCCCAGCCGGGCCGCGACCTCGGCCGCGTCGTAGACCCACCTGACGTCGTAGCTCTGCCCGTAGGCGGCTTCGATCGCCCCGGTCAGCACGCTACCCTCATCGGGCCCCAGAAATCTGAAGTTCACGTCCATCTAGCTCGTTATCGCCACCGTGCCCGCCTAGCTCAACCTGGGAGAGCACCTGATTTGTAATCAGGAGGTTGCCGGTTCGAACCCGGCGGCGGGCTCTAGGAGTCTTCATGACCACTGACTTTGCCATCGGAACCCGCCAGCTGCGCCCACCCGAGGAGCCGGCGTCGTGGTTCCACGACGTCCTCGAGCGCGTCCTCGCCGAGCGTGAAGGTGACATCCCGATCCGGCTCGAGGCCTCGACCGGGCATATGGTCGACGGGCTGCTGATCGACAGCGACCCGGCTATCTCTCCGGGCCCTCACGGCAAGGTCACCGTCCACTCGCATGGTGAGGAACTGGTGATCGGCTCGGAGATGATCGCTGCCTTCACCCTGCTGCCGGGCGAGCCGGGTAAGCGGCAGAAGTAGCACCGGCACGGGGTCCGGGGCCGGCTCGCTCGGGGGAGCGCCGTCGCCCGGGGGGTCGGGTGCCCCTCCTCACTTGCCTGACTGGCTGTATCGCCGGGAGCCGTCCGAGAGAGGCTTGTGGGCCAGCGGCACAAAACGTGAGGAGGGGCACCCGACCCCCCGGGCGATGACCCCGTCCCCGTTCGGGTGAGCTTCGAAGGCCCGCCCTGAGGTTCGGGAGCTTGCGTCTCTCGGAAGCTCTTCCGCATCGCCCGTCCTGCAAGCTTTCCGATTCACGGAAGCTGCCAGCTTGGGAGCGGGGTGGAGCTTTCGTGGGGAGAGGATGGGTAGGCCCTCTCCAAGCCTCCCCGCAGTTCGCGCCGGAGAGGGCCTACCCATCCTCTCCTCGCCAAACCCCACCCACGCCACCGACCGCTAGGAGTCACCGAACAGGCGCGACTTCTCGGCGGCGAACTCCTCGTCGGTGAGGAGGCCTTTCTCGTGCAGGGCGCCGAGGCGCTCGAGCCGCTGCAGCCGGGCGTCCTCGTCGTTGGCCGAGCACTTCGGTCGGGGCGTCGGCCGCCGCGCTGCCTTCGGCGCCGGGCCGGCGCACCTCGGGCAGGCGCAGTTTCGAGGCGCGCTCGCCGAGGTTGGCGCCTTTGACCGCGCTGACGACCTTGTCGCGGGTGCCGCCGAAGGTGTCGTTGAACCGCGCCCCCGGGAACTCCGTGGCGGTCTGCTTGCTGCAGCTCGTGGATGCCGACGGCCGCCATCCCGGCGACGATCAAGGTGGTGAGGAAGGAGCGCAGCCCCTGGCTGGCGGCGCCGAGGAAGTAGATCCCGACCAGGATCGCCAGGCCGGCGTAGACGTAGGCGATGTAATCGCTGAGGGCGGGGGCGATGACGCGGCGGCTCGCTGCGCGCCGAGCCGGTCGGCGAGCCGAGCCAGCCGGCGGCGGCGAAGAGGACGCCGACGACGATCACGGTGGTCGCGATGCTGGTCATCAGCGAGGTGCCGATCGACCAGGCCGCTTCGCCCGCCGGCTTGGCGCTCTCGGCGGTGACGAGCTGGTCGACGACGATCCCGCCGGCGACGTGGCTGGCGACGACGACGGCGAAGCCGGCGGCGATCAGGCCGATCCCGGAGAACAGCACGGCGACCCAGCGGCTGTCGCGAGAGAGGTAGATCGCGGCGCCGAAGGCGACGAAGGTGAGGATCGAGAGGACCAGCGCCAGCCCCTTGATCGCGATCGCGATGTTCTGGGCGGTCTTGAGCTGGTCGGAGCGCAGGATCCTGATCTGCCCGGCGTCGGCGGGGAGCTTTTCGGCAAGGTCCGAGGCGAGCCCGACCTGCCCCGCGAGATTGGTCAGCAGGCTGCCGAGGTTGAGGCTGACCTCGCCGCCTGCGGTCGAGACCGCTTCCTTCTTGTTTTCGAGCACGGCCAGCAGCTGTTCGTGCGCGGTGCGGTTGGCGTCTTCCCAGAGCGATTGCGCGGTCGAGGTTTCCAGCACCTTTTCGGCGCCCTGGCCGGCAACCTGGCGCAGTCCGCCGGCGGCCGGGCCGGCGAGTTCCTTGGTGTCGCCAGGGAGGATTTCTTTCAGTTCATTCTCGACGTCGACGTTTTCGTAGAGCTGGTCGACCAGGTATTCGCCGACGGCAGCGCGGATCGTCGAGTTCTGCAGCAGCCGGCCGCTGGTCGAGACCCAGTCGTCGGTGTTGAGCGCCTGGCGCTCGATCCAGATCGCGAAGACGCTGAGGAAGGCCAGCACGGAGCCGAGGATCGACCAGCCCTTTGACCATCCGTCGGCGTCCGCGGCTCATCGCCGGGATGGTATACGTGGGCTATGAAGCTGGAGGGCATCCACCACATAACCGCGATCACCGAGGACGCGCAGCGCAACGTCGACTTCTACGCCGGCGTCCTCGGCCTGCGACTGGTGAAGAAAACGGTCAACCAGGACAGCCCGACCGTCTACCACCTCTTCTTCGCCGACGAGGGCGGCGACCCGGGCGCCGACCTGACCTTCTTCGAGTACCCCGGCGCTCCGCTGGGCCGGGCGGGCGCCGGGATGGTCCACCGCATCGTCTGGCGCGTCGCCTCCGAGGACTCGCTCTCCTTCTGGGCGGAGCGGCTCGCCGCCAACGGCGTCGAGTCCGAGCGCGACGGGGCCGGCCTGCTCTTCTCCGACCCCGAGGGCCTCGACCACGAGCTGCTCGTCGTCGACGTCCCCGACCCGCCGCTGGTCGCCGAGCATCCAGAGATCCCGACCGAGCTGGCGCTGCAGGGCTTCCACGCGGTCCGCGCCTACAGCGCCGCGCCGGAGGCGAGCAGCCGCCTGCTGGAGGCGCTCGAGTTCGAGCCTGACGGCGACAACGCCTGGGAAGCTCGCGGCGAGAGCCGCGGCGGTCGCTACCTCTACGACGAGCCGCCGGCCGAGCCCGGCCTCCAGGGCGCCGGCAGCGTCCACCACGTCGCCTGGGCCTCGACCATCGAGGAGCACATGCAGTGGCGCGAGAAGGCGATCGCCGGCGGCGCCCGGCCGACGCCGGAGATCGACCGCTTCTACTTCAAGTCGATCTACTTCCGCGAGCCCAGCGGCGTCCTCTTCGAGATCGCGACGATGGGGCCGGGCTTCACCGTCGACGAGCCGCTCGAGCACCTCGGCGAGAAGCTCTCGCTGCCGCCCGACTTCGAGCACCTGCGCGACGAGGTCGAACCGAACCTGAGACCGGTCAGGAACCCGCGCTCGGACTCGGAGTAGTGGGCGGGGACTTCGTCTGGGAGGACGCCGGGCGCACCGTCGTCCTCCGCCGCGACGGGATCGAGCGGGCCCCGGAGCTGATCCGCGAGCGCGACCTCGCTCCGTTCGCGCTGGCGAGCACGCCGCGGGCGCTGGCGGGCGCACCGGAGCTCGCCGCTGCCGCCGCGAGCGTCCACGAGGTCGCGCCGGGGCAGGTCCCCGAGCTCGCCGCGGCGCTGTTGGCGCGGTCGAGTTGTCCGCCGCTCCGCGGGCAGAAGCTCGCCCGGGTGGAGACGCCGGGACGATCGTCGCGCTCGGCGGCGGCCGCGTGATCGACGTCGCCAAGGCGGTCGCCTCGGTCACCGGCGCCCGCGTCGTCGCGATCCCGACGACGATGTCGGGGGCGGAGATGAGCGCCAACCACCGCCCGCCCGCCGGCGCCGAGGACCGGGTCGGGCGCCGGGCCCGGGCGGAGCTGGTGATCGCCGACCCCGAGGCGATGACGAGCCAGCCGGAGGCCCAGCTGCGGGCGAGCTCGATGAACGCGCTGGCCCACGGCGCCGACTCCCTCTACACGCCGCTCGCGAACCCGGTCTCGACGATGACGGCGCTGCGCGGCGCCGAGGCGATCGCCGGCTGCCCTCGACCAGGCGCCAGGGGAGCGCGACCGCTCGAGCCTGGCGCTCGGCTCGATCCTCTGCGGCTACGCGGTCGACTCGGCGAAGTTCGGCCTCCACCACGTGATCTGCCAGTCCCTGGTCCGCGTCTGCGGCAGCCCCCACGCCGAGACCAACGCGATCGTCCTGCCGCGAGCCGCGGCCTTCCTCGCCGCCCAGGCGCCCGACGCCTTCGCCCCCTTCGCCGCCGCGATCGGCACCGATCTCGATCGACTCGAACCCCGCCTGCTCGAGCTCGGCGGCAACCCGCCGGGCCTGGTCGCGGTCGGCGCCGACCGCAGCCGCGAAGGCGAGGCGATCGAAACCATGCTCAAACGCCCCGAGCTCGCCCGCACCCCGAAACCCCCTTCGCACGAGGAGATCGCCGGGCTGCTCGCCGCCGCCTGGTAGCGGTCTCCCGGCTCTCTGGACCGTCGGGGTAACTCCGCCCCCTCGCCCGTGTAGCGCTCTGCGTGAACGCCGAGCGTCTGGCCAAATACCACGCATATACGCGCAAGCACAGCGTCAACTGGCCGCTGTACCTGCTGGCGCGGGTCTTCCTGACGCCGTTCTTCCTCGTCTACTTCCGCTACGCCCGCACCGGCCGCGAGCACGCCCGGGTCAAGGGCGGGCTGATCGTCGCCTCCAACCACCGCAGCTTCCTCGACCCCTTCATCGTCGGCGGCTCCCTGCCCTGGCGGCGGCCGATGAACTACGTCGCCAAGGTCGAGCTCTTCCGCCGCCCCTGGCAGGGCTGGATCCTCTCCCGGCTCGGCGCCTTCCCGATCCGTCGCGGCGAGTCCGACGAGGAGTCGATGGAGACGGCGCGGATGCTGGTCGAACGCGGCGGCACCGTCTGCATCTTCCCCGAGGGAACCCGGATCCGCCGCGGCACCCTGGGCTCGCCCCGGCGCGGCGTCGGCCGCCTGGCGCTGCAGACCGGGGCGCCGGTGATCCCGGCGGCGGTGCTCGGGACCGAACACGTCCGCCGCGGCTGGAAGATCCGGCCGCGAAAGGTGAAGGTGCGGCTCGGCAAGGCGATGACCTTCCCCCGGGCCGAGGAGCCCTCGCGAGCGCTGGCGGAGACCGTCACGGCGCGGATCTGGCCCAACGTCCAGCTGCAGTGGGAAGACCTCGGCGGGCTGCCGCCGATGCGGCGGGCCGCGGTGATCGGCGCCGGCAGCTGGGGCACCGCGGTCGCGGTCCTGCTCGCCCGCGGCGGCCTCGAGGTCCAGCTCGGCGCCCGCACCCAGGAGCGGGTCGCGGAGCTCGTCGAGCAGGGGGAGAACCGTCGCTACCTGCCCGAGGTGCCGCTGCCGGAGACGATCGACGTCCGGCTCGCTTCCCAGATCGAGCTCGACGGCCTCGACCTGATCTGCCTGGCGATTCCCTCGAAGTCGCTGCCGCAGGCGGTCGGCTCGATCGCCGACCGGGTCGGCGGGCGTTCCTCGATCCTGCTGCTGACCAAGGGGCTGATCGCCCCCCAGGGCCAGCTCCCGGCCGAATACGTCGGCGAACGGGTGCGGGCGCGGGCGATCGCCTGCCTCGGTGGCCCGGCCCACGCTCGCGAGGCGGTCTCCGGCTCGGCCGCCCTCGTGCTCGGCTCGGCCGACGTCGACCTCCGCACCCAGCTGGGCGAGGTCTTCGACCGCGCCGGACTGGTCTGCGAGCGCTCCGGCGACGTCACCGGGGTCGAGATGGCCGGGGCGGCGAAGAACGCCGCCGCGCTTGCCGCCGCCGCCGCCGAGCCGCACGGCCTCAACGCCGCCGGGATCGCCGTCGCCGAGATCTGGAGCGAGTGCATCGAGTACGCGATCGAGCGCGGCGCCGAGCTGGAGACCTTCTCGGGCCTCGCCGGCGTCGGCGACCTGACCGCGACGATGATGGCGCCGACCGGGCGCAACCGCCGCGCCGGCGAGCTGCTCGGCACCGGCACCCCGGCGGCGGAGATCCCGAAGCTGATCGGCCAGGCCTCGGAGGGCCTCGACACGACCCCGCTGCTGGCCCAGGCCGTCGCCGCCTCGGGCGTCTCCGCCGACGCGCTCAGCGGCCTCGCCGAGCTGATTCGAGGCGAGATCGACGCCGAGGAGTGGGTCGCCGGCCTGCGCCAGGTCGAGCGGGCGAGGCGGGCCGCCTGATGGCGCGCGCACTAGGCTTGGCCGGTGAGCGGCCCCACGGAGAACGTCGAGCCCGGCGACCTGGGACCGGCGGCGAAGGCGGAGCTCGACCGCGCCTTCGAGGACTTCTACCGGGCCCACCTGCGCGACGTCTACTCCTACTCCTACTACCGGGTGGGCAACCACCACGACGCCGAGGACCTGACCGAGCAGGCCTTCCTGCAGGCCTACCGCCACTTCGACCGGGCGCGGCGCGAGTCCGACGGGCGGCCGCTGCGCCCCTGGCTGATCCGGATCGCGCACAACCTGGCCTCGAACTACTACCGCGACCGCTCGCGCCGGCCGCAGACGCCGCTGGAAAACGCCGACCCGATCGCCGCCCGGCACGACACCGTGGCGATCGCCGAGGGGCGCGAGGAGCTGCGCCAGGTGATGGCCAATCTCGAGCACCTCTCCGAGGACCGCCGCGAGGCGCTGATCATGCGCTTCGCCCTCGGCATGGACAACCGCGAGATCGCCCGTGCCCTGGGTCGCTCCGACGGCGCCACCAAGGTGCTGATCCATCGCGCGATCAAGCAGCTGCAGGAGGAGATGAGCGATGAGTGAGGCGAGCGAACGCCTGACCGGCAGCAGCTGGGACGTCGAGAGCCTGCTGACCGACGCGCTGCGCCCGATCGAGCCGCCCGAGCGGCTCTCCGGCCGGCGTCGAGGACACCCTCTCGGCGGTCACCCAGGCCGCCGCCGAGGAGCTCTCCGACTGGGCCGAGGAGCTCTCCGAGAGCGAGCTGCGGGCGCTGCGCGATCCCCGCAACTGGGTCCGCCCGGTGGTCGCGGTCGGCGCCGGCGGCGTCGCCACCGGCGCCCTGGTCCTGCTGGAGCTGCGCCGCCGCAGCAAGCAGCAGGGCGAAAGCGGCCTGCGCTCGCTTACCGGCGGCCTGCGCTCGCGGCTCTGACCCGACCCTCTCCCGTGGTTCCTTTGGCGCTTCCGCGTGACCGCGGAATCGCGCTTCGGGGTGCCCGCCGCGGCGGCGAGGCCGAGCAGGCCGATCGCCAGGTGCAGGCAGTCGTCGCCGCCGTTGGCGGGGAGGAAGCCGAGGATCGCGTCGCCGGCGCCGATCGCGAAGCCCCAGATCGCCAGGGCGGTGTAGAGCAGGCCGACGCCGAGCGCGTACTGGCGCGAGGCGTAGCCGGCGAGCAGCAGGCCGAGCGCGCCGGTGGCGACCTGGAGCAGGTTGAGCCAGGCGTTGACCCGCAGCACGCCGAGCGCCGCTTCGACGTCGCCCGGGGCGCCGAAGGAGGCGCTGTAGAAGAAGCCGACGATCCCGAGGACGACGAGGCAGCGCGCCGACCACGGTCGCGTACAGGCGTGCGGGGCTGGCGGCCTCCATCGGCGCCGATTGTAGGCTGCCACGTCCCGATGGCCCAGACTTGCTACCGCCACCCCGACCGCGAGACCGGCGTCTCCTGCTCCTCCTGCGGGCGGCCGATCTGCCCCGAGTGCATGACCCCGACCCCGGTCGGGATGCGCTGCCCGGAGTGCATGCGGCAGCGGACGAAGGTGGTGCGGAATCCCACCGGCACGCCTGGGCAGCTCAGTGCCTTCCCGGCGACGATCGTCCTGATCGCGATCAACGTCGTCGTCTACCTGATCGAGATCGCGGGCGGACCGGGCGGGATCAGCAGTCCCAGCGGCTCATTCGTCGAACCACTACGGCCTGGTCGGCTCCTTCGTCGCCGAAGGCGAGTGGTACCGGCTGGTGACCAGCGGCTTCCTGCACGCTGAGCCTCATCCACATCGGCTTCAACATGCTCGTCCTCTTCTTCCTCGGCCGGCTGGTGGAGCCGGCGCTCGGCACGCCGCGCTTCCTCTTCCTCTACTTCGCCTCGCTGCTTCGCCGGCGCTTTCGGGGCGCTCGCTGTTCAGCGGCCCCGACGTCCTCACCGCTCGGCGCCTCCGGCGCGATCTTCGGCCTCGTCGGCGCCGGCCTTCGTCATCGCCCGCGGGCGCGGCGCTGAACAGCTCGCCGAGGAGCATCGGCTTCCTCATCGTGTTCAACCTCATCTTCGAGCTGAGCGACCCCGAAGTCAGCCTCGGCGGCCACATCGGCGGCCTCGTCGGCGGCGCCGTCTGCGCCGCGGTGATCGTCGCCGGCGAGCGGGGGATGCTCGGGCATCGAGGCGGCTGCCGGCGGAGCTGGCGGCGATGACCGCTGGTCGCCGTGATCTCGGTCGTCGGCGCGTCTGATCGTCGCCTGAGCGCGGCGTTCAGGTTGCGCGCGAGCGACTGGAAAGCGGCGCCTGCAGCGCGATGAAGGCGGTGTTGCCGGGCGGGTCCATCAGGTCCGGGTGCAGCAGGTGGCAGAGCAGCTCGACCCCGTCGACCAGGCGCGGTCCGGGCTCGGCTGAAGGCGGACGTCGCGTCGACCGCGAAGACCCGGTCGGCGCCGAGGGCGTCGATCCGCTCCCAGTGCTCCATCGCCTGCGCCTCGGCGTCCCAGACGGAGCCGCT
The DNA here is from genome assembly GCA_963739875.1 of uncultured Solirubrobacterales bacterium. Taxonomy (GTDB): domain Bacteria; phylum Actinomycetota; class Thermoleophilia; order Solirubrobacterales; family 70-9; genus VAYN01. Next base: position 22,228 of record CAVUCD010000008.1, on the reverse strand, counting down.
GGGCATCACGATGACGACCTCGGCGCCGAGGCTCGAGAGCTCTCCCCAGCCGACCTCGGCCGGGTTCAGGCCGGGGTCGCCGGCGACGTCCTCGCCGCCGGCGATCGAGATCATCTCCGGGATCCAGAAGCCGCCGACCCGGGGCGGGTCGAGGCTCTCCAGCGCGATCACCCGCGGGCTGCTCGCCCCGGAGACGGCGGCGCGGATCGTCGCCAGCCTTCCCTCGAGCTCGCCGCGCAGTTCGTGGGCGTGCTCCTCCATCCCGGTTGCCTCACCCAGGAGCACCACCTCTTCGAGCATCTCGCTGAGCGTCGCGACGCGGATCATCTGCTCAATATCGCACCTACAGGAAAAACCACGAGTAGAGACAGCTATATTGCGTTCGCCGAATGGCCGACGACGCTCCAGCCCGAACTACCGGGCCATATAGCCGATGAGCGTCCTCCTGCTCGTCCTCCTTTTGCTGTTGATCGCGATCAACGGCTTCTTCGTCGCCGCCGAGTTCGCGCTCGTGCGCAGCCGCCGCGGCAAAGTCGAGCAGCTGGCGGACGAAGGCGAGTCGGGCGCCGTCGCGGTGATCGAGCAGCTCGACAAGATCGAAGAATCGCTCTCGGCCTGCCAGATCGGCGTCACCGTGGCCTCGATCGGGATCGGCTTCCTCGGCGAGCCCTCGCTCTCGAAGCTGATCGAACCGATCTTCGGCGGCCTCTCCCACGCGGCCGCCGCCGGGCTCTCGCTGGCCTTCGCCTTCATCCTCGTCACCGCCGTCCAGGTCAGCATCGGCGAGCAGGTGCCGAAGATGCTGGCGATCGCCAACCCCGAGCGCACCGCCCGCCGGGTCGCGCGGCCGCTGAACTGGTTCCGCGTCGCGACGGCGCCGGTGACCAAAGGCCTGAGCTGGTTCTCGAGCCGGGTGGTGCGGATCTTCGGCGTCAATCCCGGCGACCTCGAGCAGCGCCACACCGCCGAGGACCTGAAGCAGATCATCGACAGCTCCAGCGTCGGCGGCACCCTCGACCCCGGCGAGGCGGGGATGCTCGGTGGCGTCTTCCACCTGCACGAGCAGGAGGCGCGCGAGGTGATGACCCCGATCCCGGCCGTGATCACCGTCGACACCTCGGAGTCGGTTGAGTCGGCGCTGCGGCGCTGCGTCACCTCCGGCCACACCCGCCTGGTCGTGATCGAAGACGAGAACGCCGACCGGGTCAAGGGCATCGTCCACAACAACAGCCTCGCCCGGCTCTACATGAGCGACGGCCCCGAGGCCTCGATCGAGACGGTGATCCGCGACGCGCTGATCGTCCCCGAGACGCGCCCGCTCGACGACCTCCTGCACGACCTCCAGGTCCAGCGCACCTCGCTCTCGGTCGTCGTCGACGAGTACGGGCGGACGGTCGGGATCGTCACCGTCGAGGACATCCTCGAGGAGGTGGTGGGGGAGATCGAGGACGAGACCGACCCCCGCGCCGCGGCTCTGCGCCGGCTGACCAACGGCGACTGGTTCGTCCGCGGCCACGTCTCGCTCGGCGACCTGGCCGACGCCGGGATCGAGCTGCCGGTCGACACCGACGCCTACAACTCGGTCGGCGGCTACGTCTTCGGCGAGCTCGGCAGGCTGCCGAAACGCGGCGACTCGATCGTCGCCAACGGCTACACGATCCGGGTCGAGGCGGTCCGCGAGAACCGCATCGAGGCGGTCCGGATCAGCAGTTCCGTCCGTCCCGCGGCCTAACTTCTCCGGGCAACCCGCGATCCCCCGAACGTTGGAGGTAGCGCATGTGGGTTGTACGCCTGACCGACAAGCAGCTCGAGGTTCTGAGGGCGCTCCTGCGCTCCGAGGAGCACCTCGGCCCGGCGCTGAGAGGCTCGATCGAGGCCCTCGACCTCGCCCGCTGGGACGAGCTGCCGGAAGCCGAACTTCCCTGGGAGGAGGTCGAGTCGATCGCCCGCTGCCAGGGAATCTCCGAGGCGGACGTCATCTGGGACATCTCCGGAAAGAAGAAGACCGCCCAGGCCGACTGAAGCTCAGGATCTGCGAAGAGCGTGACGTGGGGAGGGTCGGGTGGGACTCGCCAAGCCTCCCCGCTGTTCGCGCAGGTGAGTCCTACCCGACCCTCCTGCGCCCAGTCCTTCGTCAGTCGTAGCTGTAGAACCCGGCGCCGCTCTTCCGTCCCAGCTTTCCTTCGCCGATCATCTCGACGATCAGGCCCGGGGGCTTGTGGGCGGCCTCGCCGGAGTCGGCGTAGAGGGCGTCGCCGATCGCCTCGGAGACGTCGAGGCCGACGAAGTCGAGCAGCGCCAGCGGCCCCATCGGGTGGCCGGCGCCGAGCTTCATGCAGGTGTCGACCTCGCCGGCCTCCATGCCGGTCCGCTCGATCATCCGCACGGCGTCGAAGAGGTAGGGGAAGAGCAGGCGATTGACGACGAAGCCGGCCTGGTCGGGGACCTCGACGGCGGTCTTGCCGAGCGCCGCGCACCAGGCGAGCGCCTTCTCGCGGGCGGCCTCGGCGCCGTCGGGGATGCAGACCTCGACCAGCTGCATCCGCGGCACCGGGTTGAAGACGTGGAGGCCGAACAGCCTCGGGGTGCCGGCGGCGGCGGCGATCTCGCCGATTCCGAGCGAGGAGGTGGTGGTCGCCAGGTCGGCGTCGGGGCAGGCGGCGTCGATCTTCGCCAGCAGCTCTCCCTTGGCCTCGAGCTCCTCGACCACGGCCTCGACGATGACGTCGCACTCGGCCAGGTCGGCCGGGTCGGTCGTGACCCGCAGCCGAGAGGGTTCGGCACCCTCGATCTTGGCGCAGGCAGCGACGACTTTCTCCTCGGCGCGCCAGGCGGAAGCCTCGCTGCGGGCGAGCAGGATCGTCTCCGCGGTGGTGGTCGAGACGGCGGCGAGACCGGTGGCGATTGCCCCGCTCCCCGCGATCCCCGGACTTTCGTACCCCTGGTTAGTGCTCATTGGCCGGGGTTCCTATCACGCTCCCCTAGGATGATGAGTTCCCGGCGCTGCGCGCGCCGGCCCAACTTGATCGAACGGAGGGCTTGAGATGGACAACGGCAAAGGCAGCTTCGGAGGCCGCGAGGTCGTAATCGTCGAGGCGACTCGAACGCCGATCGGCCGCGGGCATCTCGAGAAGGGCTATTACAAGGACCTGCATCCCTCCAACCTGCTCGCCAAGGTCTACGGCGATCTGTTCGAGCGCAGCGGCGTCGATCCCGCCGAGACCGGCGACGTGATCGCCGGCTGCGCCCAGCAGTTCGGCGAACAGGGCCTGAACATCGGCCGCAACGCCTGGCTCGAGGCCGGGCTGCCGGTCGAGGTGCCGGCGACGACGATCGACCGCCAGTGCGGCTCCGCCCAGCAGGCGGTCAACTTCGCCGCGGCGCTGATCGCCACCGGCGTCCACGACGTCGCGATCGGCTCCGGTGTCGAGCACATGGGCCACGTCTCCTTCGCCGACGGCGCCAAGGTGATGGAGGAGCACGGCTACGCCTTCTCGCCCGAGCTGCTGGCGCGCTACGACCTGATCCCGCAGGGCCTCTCGGCCGAGATGATCGCCGACAAATGGGAGATCCCCCGCTCCGAGCTCGACGAGCTCGGCCTGCGCTCCCAGCAGCTCGCCCGGCAGGCCACCGACGAGGGCCGCTTCGAGCGCGAGATCGTCCCCTTCGCCGTCAACGGCGACACCTACATGACCGACCAGGGCCTGCGCGAGACCACCCTGGAGGGCCTGGCGAACCTGCGCCCGGCCTTCAAGGAGGACGGCAAGATCACCGCCGGCAACTCCTCGCAGGTCTCCGACGGCGCCGCCGCGGTGCTGCTGATGGCGCGCGAGAAGGCCGACGCCCTCGGGCTGAAGCCGCGGGCGCGGATCTTCGACCAGACCACCGTCGGCGTCGACCCGGTGATCATGCTGACCGGGCCGATCCCGGCCACCCGGAAGCTGCTCGAGCGCAACGGGATGAAGATGGACGACATCGACCTGGTCGAGATCAACGAGGCCTTCGCCTCGGTCGTCGCCGCCTGGCGGCGCGAGCTCGACCCCGACATGGACCGGGTCAACGTCAACGGCGGCGCGATCGCCCTCGGCCACCCGCTCGGCTCGACCGGCGCCCGGCTGATCACCACCCTGCTGCACGAGCTGGAGCGCACCGACAAGGAGATGGGCCTGGTGACGATGTGCTGCGGTGGCGGGCTCGGCACCGGAACCCTGATCCAGCGGATCTGAGGTCGTCTGACCGGCGCATATCGGCGTCCTCGATCGCTCACGTGCGAAGCACGCTTCGCTCACTGCGTCCTTGATCTGCTTGGTCAGACGACCTCAGATAGATTTGGTGGAAGCACTTCCGACTCAGAGGAGATCAGTTGAGTAAGCGACTCATTGCGATGCTTGCGGGCGTCGTCGCAATCGCCGTCATCGCCGCGGGCTGTGGGAGCAGCAGCAGCAGTAGCAGCGGCAGCACCTCGTCGGGCGAAGCGAGCGGCTCGTCCCTGACCAAGGCCGAATTCATCAAAGAAGCCGACACGATCTGCCGGAGAAGGCAACGCAAAGCATCAACGCCGAAGCCGAAGAAGTTCGCCAAGAAAAACAACATCAACATCAAAAAGCCGACGACGGCTCAGACAGGAAGAACTCATCAGCGAAGTCCTCGGGCCGGCGGTCCGCGAACAGGCGAAGGCGATCAGCGCTCTCGGCGCGCCCAGCGGCGAAGAAGCGAAAGTGAAGGCAATCGTCGAAGCGGTCGAAGCCGGCGCCGAAGAAGACCGAAGAAGAACCCCAAGGCTTCCTGATTGAAGGCAAAAGAATGGCGGCCCGTTCGTGAAAGCCAACGAACTGGTCGAAGCGTACGGATTGAAGGTCTGCAGGCGGCCCCTAGCTTCTAGTTTCTCCGAGTGCCCTTTGGCTGTTCGGCCAGGAGTGTCTATATGCTCATCGACCGATGGACCTGACGCTGTCGCCATCGGAGGAGGAGTTCCGCGACGAGGTTCGCACCTGGTTGCTCGCGAACAACCCCGGGCCCGAGCCCGAGGGCGGCCTCGACGAGGTGATGAGCCTTCCGCCGCGAGTGGCAGCTGAAGCTGCACGCCGCCGGCTGGGCCGGGATCTCCTGGCCGAAGGAGTACGGCGGCCGCGGCGCGACGATGATCGAGCAGGCGATCTTCGTCGGCGAGGCGGCGCGGCAGGAAGCCCCCAGCCCGGCCAACGTCCTCGGCCTGGCGATGGGCGGCCCGGTCGTCATCGCCCACGGCACCGACGCGCAGAAGCAGCGCTACCTGGAGCCGATCCTGACCGGCGACGAGATCTGGTGCCAGGGCTTCTCCGAGCCGGAGTCGGGCTCCGACCTCGCCTCGCTGAAGACCCGCGCGGTCAAGGACGGCGACGAATGGGTGGTCAGCGGCCAGAAGGTCTGGACCACGTTCGCCCAGTACGCGAAGTGGTGCATGCTCGTCGCCCGCACCGACCCCGACGCCCCCAAGCACCAGGGCCTCACCTACTTCCTGATGGACATGGAGCAGGAGGGGGTCGAAGCCAAACCGCTGGTTCAGATCACCGGCGAGGGCGAGTTCAACGAGGTCTTCATGGACGAAGCGCGGATCCCCGACGCGAACGTCGTCGGCGGCGTCGGCAACGGCTGGGGGGTGGCGATCACGACGCTGATGAACGAGCGCGCCGGGCTCGCCTTCGGCGCCATCGCCCAGGTCCAGAACAGCCTCAGCCGCCTCGCCAAGCTCGCCAACGAGGTGCGTCTGGGCGGCGGCTCGGCCGCCGACGACGCCTACTACCGCCAGCGGATCGCCCAGCTCCACATCGAGGCCGAGGCGATGCGCCTCGGCGCCTACCGCGGCCTGACCAAGACGATGCAGTCGGGCATCCCCGGGCCGGAGGGCTCGCTCGGCAAGTGGCAGTGGGCCGACATCAACCAGGGGCTGACCGAGCTGGCGCTGGAGATCGAGGGCGCCTACGCGCCGCTCTCCCGCGGCGCCGCGCAGGCGATCGACAACGGCGCCTGGCAGTACGGCTTCCTGCGCTCGCGCGCCAACTCGATCGAGGGCGGCACGACCGACATCCTCAAGAACATCATCGCCGAGCGGGTGCTCGGCCTGCCGAGGCTGCGCTAGCCATGTACTTCGACCTCACCGACGAGCAGCAGGCGATCAAGGCGACCGCCCACGACTTCCTCGCCTCGCGCTTCAAATCCGAGCGGATCCGCGAGCTCGCCGCCAGCGACGACGGCTTCGACGCCGCCGGCTGGGCGCGAGATGGCCGAGCTCGGCTGGACCGGCCTGGCGCTGCCGGAGGAGTGGGGAGGACAGGGGCTCGGCATCGTCGAGCTGGCGATCCTCTTCGAGGAGATGGGCTACGCGCTGGCGCCCTCGCCGCTCTTCTCCAACACGATCGCCGGCCTGGCGCTCAGCCTCTGCGGTTCCGACGACCAGCGCGATCGCTACCTGCGGCCGCTGGCCGCGGGCGAGCGGCGCGGCACCCCGGCGCTCTGGGACGCGGGATCGACGGCGACGCCCGGCGCCTTCAAGATGGAGGCGCGCGCCGACGGCGACGGGGTCGTCCTCGACGGCGAGAAGATCATGGTGCTGGACGCCGCCAGCGCCGACTTCTTCCTCGTCGCCACCGCCGACGGCCGCCGGCACCTGGTCGAGCGCTGACGCCGACGGCGTCGGCATCACCCCGGAAGCCTCGATCGACACCACCCGCCGCCTCTCGACCGTGCGCTTCGACGGGGTCAGGGTCGCCGCCGGCGACACCCTTCCCGCCGCCGGGGCGCGACTACGAGGCGGTCTTCGACCGCCTCTGCGTCGCGCTCGCCGCCGAGTCGACCGGGATCGCCCAGCGGACGATGGAGATGGCGGTCGAGTACGCCAAAGACCGCCAGCAGTTCGGCCGCCCGATCGGCGCCTACCAGGCGGTCTCGCACCGCTGCGCGCAGATGCTGCTGGAGACCGAGAACGCCCGCTCGACCGTCTACGGCGCCGCCTGGGCCGCCGACGCCGAGCCCGCCGTCGCTGCCGCTCGCCGCCTCGATGGCCAAGGCCTACGCCTCCGACGCCGGCTGGCGCGTCCCCGACGCCTCGATCCAGGTCCACGGCGGCATCGGCTTCACCTGGGAGCACGACCTCCACTTCTTCCTCAAGCGCGGCCGCGCCAACGCGGCGATCTTCGGCGACGCCAAGTGGCACCGCGAACGGGTCGCCGACGCGGTGCTCGCCCCGGCGGCCGAGCCCGCGGCCGTCTGAGCCGAGCGCGATGGGCGCGCTCGACCGCATCTCCGTCGCCGCGATCGGCAACTCGGTCGCCGACCTCGAGGCGGAGACGCTGCGCGCCGAGGCCGCCGGCGTCGAGTGCGTCTGGGCGCCGGAGCTGTTCCGCAGCGCCGTCACCCAGGCCTCCTACCTGGCGGCGAAGACCGAGCGGATCGACGTCGCCACCGGGATCGTCTGGGCCTTCACCCGCAGCCCCTTCATCCACGCGATCACCGCGCTCGACATCGACGAGATGTCCGGCGGGCGCTTCCGCTTCGGGATGGGGGCGGGGGTCAAACGCCTGAACGAAACCTGGCACAACGCCAACTACGGCAAACCGGCGCCGCACCTGCGCGAGGCGATCGAGGCGACGCGGCTGATCATGCGCCAGGCCAGCGCCGGCGAGCCGATCCGCTACCAGGGCTCCTACTACGACATCGACATCAAGGGCTGGGTGCGGCCCCACGAGGCGCCGCGCGAGGCGGTGCCGATCTACACCGCCGCGGTCCAGGCGGGGATGGCGCGGATGGCCGGCGACGTCGCCGACGGGCTGATCGGCCACCCGATCCAGAGCCTGCGCTGGATCGACGAGGTCGTCATCGACGCCTTCGAGGCCGGCCTCAGCCGCTCGGGCCGCGAGCGCGGGGACTTCGACTACCTGCCGACGGTCTGCTGCGCGATCGACGACGACGAGGGCCGGGCGATCGAGATGGCCCGCCGCACGATCTCCTTCTACGCGACGGTGAAGACCTACATGCCGCTCTGGGAGATGCACGGCTTCGCCGACAACGCCGTCGCCGCCGGCGACGCCTTCCGCCGCGGCGACCTCGCCGCCGTGCCGGCCGCGATCAGCGACGAGATGGTCGAGACCTACTGCGCCGCCGGTCCTCTCGACAAGGTCCGCGCCCGGGTCGAGGCAACCGCCGAGCGCGCCGACGGCCTCTTCCTCACCCCGCCGACCTACTTCATCTCGGCCGAGGAGCTGAGCGAGTTCCAGAGCCGGATCATCGACGCCTTCGGCCCCACGGCAAGCTGACCGATACCCCCGCAGACCGCGAAGGGGAAGTGCTGGACCGGGTGCGGGCGATCCCAGAGGGCTCGGTCGCGACCTACGGCGACGTCTCGCCCGGGGCGCCCCGTTTCGCCGGCAGCGTCCTCTTCGGCGCCGATCAGCCGGACCTGCCGTGGTGGCGCGTCGTCCGCGCCGACGGCTCGCTCGCCAAGGGCGCCCGTCAGCGCCGGCTGCTGGTCGCCGAGGGCGTGCCCTTCCGCGGCGAGCGGGTCGAGATGAGCGCCGCCCGGATCTAAGGGCAGACGACGATCAGCTGGAAGTCGGCGTCTTCGTTGGCGCCGTTTTTGTCCTTGGTGTGGACTTCGATCGCGTTCGGGTTGGCGGGCGAGATGTTCGTCTGCGCGTAGCCCGAATTGGGCACGGTCGTGCCGGCGTTGTTGCGAGCGGCGACGTTCGGCGCAGCCGGAGACGTTGACCGGGAAGATCACGTTGACGGCGCCGCCGCCCTCGGTCGCGGTGATGGCCGGGTCGCTGGCCCGGGCCAGGGTCGCGTTGCCCGGATTGGCCGGGTTGTTGACGACGGCCCAGTAGGTGTGCGTGGCGCGCTTTGCCGAGCGGCACGACGCCGAGCTTGTTGGTGTTGATCTGGTAGCCGGTCAGCGTCTTCTGCTTCAGCTTGCCGCCGCCGATCGTCTGCTTCTGGATCGAACCGCCGTTGATCGACTGCGCCGCGTAGGCGGTGCCGCCGAGGGCGACGACCAGGGCGAGGATCGCGACGACCATCGAGGCCGACGGGCGTCTGTCGATGAGCTTGCGCATCTGGACTCCCTTTCCAGTTGGGGCTGAGTCGGGGGTACCCCCGACCTCGTTCCCTTAACCCGGCAGAGCAGCAACGAAGCGGTCGAAACGCGGCGATGTCGGTGACCGCCGGGCCGTGGCCCGGCAGGATCAGCGAGGGGTTCAGCTCGGCGAGCTTGCGGATCGAGCGGCGGTTCTCGGCCGGGTCGGGGGTCAGGTTCGGAGGCGGCTCATCGAGCTTGTTCAGCGCCGTCACGAAGCTGATGTTCCTGATCACGTCGCCGCAGATCGCGACCCGGTCGGACTCGCGGAAGTAGATGACCTCTCCCGGCGCGTGTCCGGGGGCGTGGATGACCCGGAATCCCGCCACCTCGTCGCCTTCCTCGAGAACTCGGTCGACCCGGTGCGGCGGTCCCTGCCAGAGCCGGCCGAAGCCCTTGGCGAGCGGATGCGAAGTCGCCGCGACCGGGCGCCTTCCCTCCATCGCATCGACGTCGTCCGCGTGGCAGGCCAGCGGGATCCCGCGCTCCTCGCAGACGGCCGCGGCGCAGCCCTGATGATCGGGGTGGACGTGGGTCAAAGCCACCATCGAGAGCTCGATGCCGGCCGTCTGCTTGTGGATCCGGCCTGAGTCCCAGCGCCGGCCGGCGTCGATCAGGACGTCCTCGGCGAGGTAGACGTTGATCAGCGGCCGGGGAAACTCCTTCAGCCGCCAGACTCCGGGAGCGAGGTACTTCAATGGCCGATGCCCAGGGTGCCGCGGGGATCGCCGCTGTGCTCGGCGAGGTCTTCGAGGCGGGCGATCTTGCGTTCGCCTTCGAGCCGGGCCGGATGGCCGGCGGGCAGCGGCTCGATCAGGCGGCGGATCCGGTTGCGGACCTGGAGCGCGAAGTGGGGGGTCGAGGCGCCGGCGAGGGCGCGGATGTCCTCGGCGGTGACCTGGTGCGCCTGGCCGAGCAGCTCTGGGGTCTCGGATTCGCTCACTGTTCGCCGCCGATCTTGGCCAGTTCGGCCAGCCCGTTGACTTCAGCCTGCTGGTTCACGTCAATCGCCTCCTGGTCGCCGATCACCCACACGTGGTTGTAGAAGGCGCGGGTGGGGTCGGTGGTGTAGCCGGGCTTCACGTCGAGAAAGTAGCTGCGCAGTTCGGCAGGGACCTTAGCGGCGCTGTCGGTGAGCAGCAAAGGGCCCCAGGTGCCGGAGGCCGAGAGCGGCGCCGCCACGGCGGCTTCGATCGCCGCGTCGCTGCGGGCGAGGACGAAGCCGTGGCCGGGGTCGTTGACGTTCCAGCCGAAGTCGCCGTCGCCGTAGCGGGCGAAGGCGATCGCGTTGGCGACCGGGTTCTTGCCGGAGACCCGCTTCACCCGCTTGTCGATCTTGGCGATTTCGTGGAGCACGCCCGAGGAGATCGCCGAGGGTGGTCCGAGGACGAAGATCGGCAGCCCGGTGTGGCGCTTCAGGGCGGTTTCGGTGGCAGCCGGCAGTTCGTCGGTCCCGGCGAAGAGGACCGGGTCGCCCGAGCGCGCCGCCCAGGCGGCCGCCGGAGCGGCGAGTTCCGGGTCCGAGCTGGGAGCGATCACGACGTGGGCGGGGGGAGAGCCGAAGAGGCGGTCGCGCAGCTTCGCGATCGCCGCCGCCTCGACCGCGCCGGGGCCGGCCGCGACCTTGGTCGCCTTGGCGCCGTCGGGAACCGCGACGTCGCCGATCGCGAAGGCGCCGGCGCCGGCGGTGGAGGAGTCGCCCTGCGGGTCGAGCGCGCTCAGCGCTTCCGAGGTCGGGTCCGGAGCGCCGTCGGAGCTGGAGATCAGCAGCGGCGCTCGCAGTGGGGAGGCCATCAGAACCGCCGCGGCGATCGCCCCCTGCCAGTCGTCTTCGCCGACCAGGGTCACCGCCTTCGGCCGCTGGATCCGGTTCGGTCGAGGGGAAGACGGCGAGGGCGACGGCGGCCGCGTTGGTGGCGGGGTCGGAGCCGCCGATCCGGGTCGTGTTGTTGGTCGCGAAGGCGGGGTAGCCGAGCTGTTCGGAGGTCTGGGAGGCGGGGGTCTTGGCCGAGGACCCTTCCGCGGCCGGCGCGGGCGCCGGGGCCGGCGCGGCGGACTCGGAGCCGCTCTTGGAGCCGCCGTTGGCGCCGAGCACCGCGGCGACGATGAAGGCGATCGCGACCACGACCAGGGCGGCGAGCAGCTTCGGCGTCAGCGGCATCGGCTTGCGGCGGCGCCGTTTGGGCTTCGGCTTCGGCTTCGAGCGGCGGCTTGGTGCTCTCGGTCTTCGGCTTCTCGGCCGGGCCGTTGGGCTCTGCCTTCGACCCCGCCGCCGGCTTGGGCTCCGCCGGTTTCGGCGTCGGCTCGTCGGCGTTGATCGGTCGGTCGGCGCTCACCGGCGGGAACGCTACATGGGTGCCCGTCGAGATAGGGTGCGGCTCGGCCTGCGTTGCTCGGACACTCGCCGCTGGGGTCTTAGGTACAGTTTCGGAGACTGGCTGACTGACCAGTCAATCAGTCCATTGTCTAGGAAGGAACCCGATGAATTTCGAACTCAACGAGGAGCAGCTCGAGTACAAGGCACGCTGCCGCAAGTTTGCCCGCGAGGTGATCCGCCCCGCCGCGCGCAAGCACGACGAAGAGGAGAGCATGCCGTGGGAGGTCGTCAAGGAGGCGCGCCGCCAGGGATTTCAGGGGATCGAGGCGCTGCAGCGCTCGGCCTCGGACTCCGAGGGCCAGATGACCCTGATCTCCGCCGAAGAGCTCCACTGGGGCTGCGCCGGGACCGCGCTGGCGATCGGCGGCTCCGGTCTCGCCGCCGCCGGCATCGCCGCCACCGGCACCCCCGAGCAGATCGGCTACTGGGTGCCCGAGTGCTTCGGCAGCGGCGATGAGATCAAACTCGGCGCCTACGCGGTGACCGAGCCGCAGGCCGGCTCCGACGTCAAGAGCCTGAAGACGACCGCCAGGCGCGACGGTGACGAGTTCGTCCTCAACGGCACCAAGGTCTTCATCACCAACGGCGGCATCGCCGACGTCCACGTCGTCGTCGCCACCGTCGACCCGGAGCTCGGCACCGGTGGCCAGGCCTCGTTCGTCGATCGGCAAGGGCACCCCCGGCCTGAGCCAGGGCAAGAAGGAGTCCAAGCTCGGGATCCGCGCCTCGCACACGGCCGAGATCGTGCTCGACGAATGCCGGATCCCGGTCGAGAACCTGCTCGGCGGCGAGGAGAAGCTCGCCCGCAAGCTCGAGCGCGCCCGCTCCGGCCAGCGGTCCCGCTCCGCCGACGCGCTGGCGACCTTCGAGGTCACCCGGCCGATGGTCGGCGCCTCGGCGCTGGGCATCGCCCAGGCCGCCTACGAGTGGACCCTCGAGTACCTCGACGGCCGCTCCGAAGCCGGTGTGCCGCTGCTGAAAACGCAGCGCATCCAGCAGACCCTGGCCGACGTCGCGACCGAGATCGAAGCCGCCCGCCTGCTGGTTCAGCGGGCCGGCTGGATGGGCCGCAACGGGGTTCCGATGACCGGCGGCCAGGGCTCGATGTCGAAGCTCAAGGCCGGCGACGTGACGATGTGGGCGACGACGACGCTGATGGACCTGGTCGGCCCCTACGCCTGGGACGCCGACTGCCCGCTCGAGAAGTGGTTCCGTGACGCCAAGATCTACCAGCTGTTCGAGGGCACGGCGGAGATCCAGCGGATGGTCATCTCCCGCATGCAGGCCCGCGAATACGCCGAGCGCTTCGAATACGGAGCGGAGGTCGCCGCGAAAGCGATGGCCGCCCAGTCGGCTGCCGACGCGCCCAAGGAGCCGGTCGCGGCGTAGGCCAGGCGAACAGGGACTGGGTGGACCTCACCTGCGCGAACAGCGGGGAGGTTTGGCGAGGTCCACCCAGTCCCTGTCCACGAGACCTCGCCCCGCTCCTAGGGTGAGCAGCTTCCGAGGGGCAGCAAAGCTTCCGAAGGAAGGAAGCTTCCCGAGATATGGACGGAGCTTCCGAGGGACGGCAGCTCGAATCGAGATCGAGCCCGCCGGGAGGGTCGGGTACACCTCCGAACGTTTTGCGCCGCTGGCCAAGAAGCCATCTCGGACGGCCCCCAGCGATCCAGCCAGTCAGGCGAGTGAGGAGGTGTACCCGACCCTCCCGCCGGCCTTAAGCTCGGGAGAATGCCCTCCCACGACCACGCCGGCCATAGCCACGGCTTTGGCGCCCACGCGCTGGAAGCGCGGCGCGAGGACAGCCGCGGCCGGATGCGGGTGGCGCTGGCGATCAACGTCGGCCTGCTCGTCGCCGAGGCGGTCGGCGGCATCCTCACCGGCTCGCTGGCGGTGCTCGCCGACGCCGGGCACCTGCTCTCCGACGTCGGCTCGATCGTCCTCGCCCTGATCGCCGCTCGGCTGGCCTCGATGCCGGCGGCCGGCAACCGCACCTTCGGCTACCAGCGCTCGGAGGTGCTGGCGGCTCTGGCCAACGGCCTGCTCCTGGTCGTGGTCAGCGTCGGGATCGCGATCGCCGCGATCGGCCGCCTCTCCGACCCGCCGGGGATCGACGGCGCCGGCGTCCTCGCCCTCGGCGCCCTCGGGCTGGCCGGCAACCTGGCGGCGACCCTGGTCCTCGCCCGCGGCCAGCGCGAGGACCTCAACCTCGAGGGGGTGCTGCGCCACAGCGCCGCCGACGCGCTCGGCTCGCTCGGAGTCGTCATCGCCGGCGGCTTCGTCCTTGCCGGTGGCTCGGCGATCGTCGACCCGATCGCGGGCCTGCTGATCTCGGGCCTGATCCTCGCCTCCTCCTGGCGGCTGATCAAGGAGCCGTTCGACGTCCTGATGGAGTCGGCGCCGGCCGACCTCGACGTCGACGGCATGGGCGCCGCGATCTGCCGCGAGGAGGGGGTGCGCGCGGTCCACGACCTCCACGTCTGGACGGTGACCGCCGGCCTCACCGCGGCCGCCGCCCACGTCGTCGTCGCCAAGGGCGCCGACCGCGATCTGATCCGCCGCCGGCTCGAGCTGACGCTGGGCGAGCAGTTCGGGATCGAGCACACGACCCTGCAGATGGAGGAGGAGGCCGAGCAGGAGCTGCTGCACGTCGAGAACGCCCCGGCGGCGCCTGATCCGGGTTCGGATAAATGGCTGAAGTCACCGACCCGATGGGTTACCTTTAGCAATCGGGATGATCCGTCAAGCGCACACCTACATGGTGAGCGCGATGTCGGGAGCGATGCTGATCGCACTTGCCATCGCGGTCTTCGTGGTGCTCGTCTCCGCCCAGGTCTTCAAGGACTGGCCGATCGCCGCGCTCGGCGACGGTGGTTCGGCCGGGATCTCGAACGCCCGCGCCGGCGCATTCGCCGGCCGTTGCGGCAATCGCGACCGGCGGCTCGACCGCCAAATCGGGGTCCACGGCGGGCGCCGCACCCGGTACCGGTAGCGCCGCGGCAAAGACCAAGAAAGACGGTGCCGACCTCACCGCGGTCGACGACGGCGCCAACGCGCCGGCCGGTACCGGCGCCACCGCCGGGGGCGAAACGGGCGGCAGCGGCTGGCTCCGGCGGTTCCGGCAACTCCACCCCGACCTCGGGCGCGAACTCGCCGAGCCCGACCGTGAGCTCGCCTGGGTCGGGATCCCCGAGCGGCGGTGGCTCCGCGAGCAGTGGCGGCGGCGGCAGCGGCTCCAGCGGCTCGAGCGCAGCTTCGACTCCCGCTGGGCAGGTCACCGAAACGGTCAACGACACGGTCAACCAGGTCGACGAAACGGCGCTGGGCGGAACGCTCAACAGCACCGGCGTCACCGAAGTGACGGAAGGCGTCGTCAACGGCGTCGCCGGTCCCGAATCGGTCGTCGGCAAAGCCGTCGACGAAACCGTCGGCGTGGTCGGCGGTCTGCTGCACCCCGGCCACTGATCGGGCTTTCGGCTCAACCGTCACAATGCCGGTCCGATGGCGGAGCGAGAACAGGCGGGGTCTGTCGCGAGCGGGGACCCGATCGACGGTTCGGCGGTCTATCCGGCCGGCAGCCGGGTAAACGAGCGCGGCCACCTCGAGCTCGCCGGCTGCGACACGGTCGAGCTCGCGGCCGAGCTCGGAACCCCGGCCTACATCTACGCCGAGGACGACATCCGCGGCCGCGCCCGGGCCTACCGCGAGGCGTTCGAGCGCCGCAGCGACGACTTCGAGATCCTCTTCGCCAGCAAGTCGCTGCCCTGCACGGCCGCCTACCGGCTCTTCGCCGAGGAGGGCCTCTCGGTCGACGTCGCCTCCGGCGGCGAGCTGCACATGGCGCTGCGGGCCGGATTCGACCCCGACCGCATCCACATGCACGGCAACAACAAGACCGACGAGGAGATCCTCTTCGCGGCCCGCTCCGGGATCCGCCACCTGATCCTCGACTCCTTCGACGAGATCGAGCGCTGCGAGCGGCTCCTCGACGAACCCCAGCGGGTGCTGATCCGGGTCACGCCGGGGATCAAGCCCTCGACCCACGACTACGTCCAGACCGGGCAGCTCGACTCGAAGTTCGGCTTCGGGATCGAGGACGGGCTGGCGGCGCGGGCGATCGAGCGGGTGCTGGCCTCCGACAAGCTCGAGCTGGTCGGGTTGCACGCCCACATCGGCTCACAGATCTTCGAGCTCGAGCCCTACACGCTGGCGATCCGCGCCCTCGGCGAGCTGGCCGGGGACTGGTGCAAGGTCGTCAACGTCGGCGGCGGGCTCGGCGTCGCCTACACCGCGGCGGACGAGCCGCCCTCGATCGACGCCTACGTCGAGGTCAAGGTCCGCGGCGTCGCCGAGGTCTTCGGCGACGGGGTGCGAATCCTGATCGAGCCCGGCCGCTCGCTGGTCGCCAACGCCGGCGTCACCGCCTACCGGGTCGGCACCGTCAAGGAGATTCCCGGCATCCGCACCTACGTCGCCGTCGACGGCGGCATGTCGGACAACATGCGGCCGATGCTCTACGGCTCCCGCTACGAGGCGCTCGTCGCCGACCGCGCGGCGGCGCCGCCGGACACCCTGGTGACGATCGCCGGCATGCACTGCGAGTCCGGCGACATCCTCGTTCGCGACGCGATGCTGGCCGAGCCGGCGGTCGGCGACGTCCTGGTGACGCCGGTGACCGGCGCCTACGGCTACGCGATGGCCAGCAACTACAACGGCGTGCCGCGGCCGCCGGTCGTCTTCTGCCGCGACGGTGAGGCGCGGGTCGTGGTCCGCCGCGAGACCTACGACGACCTCACCAGCCGCGATGTCTGACGTCGCTCCCAAACCGGTCCGGATCGGGCTGCTCGGGCGCGGCAACGTCGGCGGCGCCTTCGCCGAGCTGCTCGCCGAGCGCGCCGACGCGGTCGAGGCGGCGACCGGCCGGCGCCCCGAGATCTCCGGCGTCCTCACCCGCGAGGAGGGCGACTTCGGTGCGATCCTCGAGCGCTCGGACCTGATCGTCGAGCTGATCGGCGGGATCGACCCCGCCCGCCAGTTCGTCCTCGACGCGATGCGAGCCGGGCGACCGGTGGTGACGGCGAACAAGCAGCTGCTCGCCCAGCACGGCGACGAGCTCTTCGGCGTCGCCCGCGAGGCCGGCGTGCAGCTGCGCTTCGAGGCCGCGGTCGCCGCCGTGATCCCGATCGTCCGCACGATCCAGGAGAGCTTCGGCGTCACCGAGATCTCGAAAGTGTTCGGGATCGTCAACGGGACGACCAACTTCATCCTCAGCGAGATGGCGGCGAGCGGCGCCAGCTACGAGGAGGTGCTGGCCCAGGCACAGGGTCTCGGCTACGCCGAGGCCGACCCCAGCGCCGACGTCAGCGGCGCCGACGCGGCGGCGAAGATGGCGATCCTCGCCCGCCTCGCCTTCCACACGCCGGTCACCCTCGCCGAGGTCTCCTATCAGGGGATCGAGGCGATCCAGCCCGACGACCTCGCCTACGCCAAAGAGCTCGGCCTCTCGCTGAAGCTGCTCGGCGTCGCCGAGCGCCGCGAGGGCGGCATCAGCGTCCGCGTCTTCCCCTGCTTCCTCTACAGCGGCCATCCGCTGGCGCCGATCGAGGGCCCCTTCAACGCGGTCATGGTCGAGGCGCCGGCGATCAACGAGGTGACGATGTCGGGACCGGGGGCGGGGGGGCTGCAGACCGCCTCGGCGGTGCTCGGCGACGTCGTCTCGATTCTCGCCGGCGACGCTCCCGTCCACGAGACCCGGGCCGAGCTGCCGATCGTCGCCGACGTTCCCTCCTCCTTCTACCTCTACCTCGAGGTCGCCGACAAGCCGGGGGTGCTGGCGCGGGTGGCGACGGTGCTCGGCGACAACGAGGTCTCGGTCAAGAGCGTCGTCCAGCGCGGCAATGACGACGACGCCCGCCTGGTGATGGTCGTCCACGAGTGCCTCGAGTCCCGCTTCGCCGCCGCGCTCGAGGCGCTGGGAGAGCTCGACGACCTGCGGGCGCCGCCCCGCTCGATCCACGTGATCGAGGAGCAGTTCTGATGGGCGCCCGCCGGTGACTTCGCTGATCGAGCGCTACCGGGACCGGCTCTCGCTCGAGCCCGGCGACCCGGTCGTCAGCCTCGAGGAGGGCTCGACGCCGCTGATCGAAGCCTCGCGGCTGTCGGAGCGGATCGGGGTCCGCGCCTACCTCAAGTTCGAGGGCGGCAACCCGACCGGCTCCTTCAAGGACCGCGGGATGACGGTCGCGGTCTCGCGCGCCAAGGGGCGCGGGGCGGAGGCGGTGATCTGCGCCTCGACCGGCAACACCGCCGCCAGCGCCGCCGCCTACGCGGCGCGGGCGGGCCTGCGCGGCGCGGTGATCGTCCCCGAGGGCAAGATCGCGATCGGCAAGCTCGCCCAGGCGCTGATGCACGGGGCGCGGGTGATCGCCCTGCAGGGGAACTTCGACGACGCCCTGACGATCGTCCGCGAGCTCGCCCAGAAGCACCCGATCGAGCTCGTCAACTCGGTCAACCCGCATCGGATCGAAGGCCAGAAGACGGCGGCCTTCGAGATCGTCGAGGAGCTCGGCGAAGCGCCCGGCGCGCTGGCGATCCCGGTCGGCAACGGCGGCAACGTCACCGCCTACTGGCGCGGCTTCGGGGAGGTCGATTCGGCGCCGATCGTCTACGGCTTTCAGGCCGAGGGATCGGCGCCGCTGGTCGACGGCGCCCCGGTCGCCAATCCCGAGACCGTCGCCTCGGCGATCCGGATCGGCAACCCGGCCCGCTGGGAGGAGGCGATGACCGCCTTCACCGGCTCGCGCGGGCGCGTCGCCGCCGTCTCCGACCAGCAGATCCTCGACGCCTACCACTGGCTCGCCGCCAACGAAGGCGTCTTCTGCGAGCCGGCCTCCGCCGCCTCGGTCGCCGGCCTGCTCGCCCACGGCCTTCCCGTCAGCGAGGACACCGCGCCGCCGGAGTCGGTCGTCTGCGTCCTCACCGGCCACGGCCTCAAGGACCCCGACACGGCCCTCGGCAAAGCCCCCGCGGTGATCAACTGCGACAACGACCTCAGCGCCGTCGAGCGGGCCGTCTTCGATTGACCGCGCGCCACCGACTCGTCCGCGTCCCCGCCTCCTCCGCCAACCTGGGGCCGGGCTACGACGTGCTGGCGGCGGCGGTGTCGCTCTATCTGGACCTGGAGGTCGAGGAGACGGGGGAGTTCTCGCTCGACCCGGGCGGGCTCGAGGTCTCGAGCGGCCGCGACAACCTCGTCGTCCGCGCCTTCGAGAGCCTGCACCCGGCCGACGGCATCGCCTTCCGGCTGCGCAGCGAGATCCCGCTGGCGCGCGGGCTCGGCTCCAGCGCGGCGGCGATCGTCGCCGGCCTCTTCGCCGCCGATCACCTCTTCGAGCTGGCGCTGACGCGCGAGGAGATGCTGGTCCGCGCCAGCGAGCTGGAGGGCCATCCGGACAACGTCGCCGCGGCGATCTACGGCGGCTTCGTCGTCTGCGGGATCGGCCCGGACGGGGCGCCGCTGGCGACTCGCTTCGACCCGCCGGACGGGCTCGAGGGCATCGCCGTGATCCCATCCGAGGAGGTCTCGACCAAGCTCGCGCGCGAGGCGATCCCGGCCCAGATCCCGCTCGCCGACGCCGTCGCCAACGTCTCCTCGGCCGCCCTGCTGGTGCTCGGGCTGAAGTCCGCCGACCTCGACCTCGTCGCCCGCGGCCTCGGCGACTCGATCCACCAACCGCGCCGCCGCGAGCTCTACCCGCGCTCGATGGAGATCGTCGACGCGGCCCGCGAGATCGGAGCGCTGGGGGCGACGATCTCCGGCGCCGGCCCGACCGTCCTCGTCTGGACCACCTGGCAGGAGGCCGGCAACGTCGCCGCCGCCCTGGAGCAGCGCTGCGCCGGTTGGGCCGAGGTCCGTCGCCTGCCGTTCACCCCCCAGGGCGCCGACGTTCCCGAGCTCTAGGGCCCACGCCGGCCGAGGGACGGGTCGCTGATGCGACTGGGTCGTTCGCATCGGCCTGGTCGAGCTGGCGCTCGGTGGGCTGCTCGGCTGGGCGATGGTGATCCGCGAGGAGCGGCCCGAGGTGCGCTGACCAAGCATCCGGATCGTCGCCCCGCACCGGATCCGCCAGGTCCACCTCGACTACGTGATGATGAGCCTGATCCTGATCGCGGTCGGGCTGCGGTCCCGAGCTCGCCGAAGCGGATCGCCATCGCGCTGCGTCTTCGGCACCGCGGCAAGCTGCCCATCTTCGTCCGCGGCCGCCTTGGAGCTTCGAGGTGGGCAAACGGCTCTGGTACCGGGTCCTCGCGGTGATCTCGTTCCGCGCCGTCAGAGGCGGCCTCGTCGCCGCCTCGATCGCCAAGCCCCGACCAACGCGAACCCCGGCGACCGGCCAATTGGTCCGCTCCTCCGGCGGCGCGGATACGATCGCGCCATGCCAACCAAGCTGAAGTCGAAACTGATCGTCGCGCTGCTCGCCGTGGCCGCGCTGCTCGCGCTTCCCGCCGCCGCCCAGGCGACGCTGGCCTTCGTGCGCTATCCCCTGCACTCCACCGTCTACCTGGCGAACGACAACGGCTCCGGTGCGCACAAGATCGGCTCCGGTCGCGATCCCCGGGTCTCCCCGGACGGGCAGTCGGTCGTCTACCTGCACGAAGGCAAAGGTGGCACTCCCGAGGAAATGAAGCTGGCGCCGGTGGCAGGCGGGCCCTCGCGCACGCTGATGGTCAACTGGCAGGAAAGCTTCTACCTCGCCTTCTCGCCGGATTCGTCGGCGATCGCGGCCCTGCGCGGTCCCGAGAACGGCGCCCGCAAGCTGGTCCTGATCGATCTCGCCAGTGGCGCCCAGCGCGTCGTCGCGAGCGGCTACTTCAGCGGCTTCAGCTTCTCCCCGGACGGCACCGAACTGGTCTACTCGAAGGCCGGAACCGAACACTACCCCTCGCGGAGCGACGTCTACCGGGTGGCGACGAGCGGTGGTAGTCCGGTTCGCCTCACCCACGATCACAACTCTCAGGATCCGCTCTGGGGGCCGAACGGAGAGATCGTCTTCGTCAAGCTGCTCGGCGCCTCGCAGCGCCGGTACGGCCCCAAGAACGAGCTCTACCTGATGAACTCGAGCGGCGGCCAGGTGAAGCGGCTGACCCACACCAAGGTCGATCCCCTGGTCCAGGGGCTGATCCCGACGGCGTGGTCGGCGAGCGGCAACCAGCTGCTGGCCGAGTTCGGCGGTCAGGACACCAGCTACGCGGTTACCGTCAATCCCAAGACGGGCGCCGAACGGACCCTGACCAAGGAACGCGAGAGCGGCTTCATCGGCGCCGGCTCTCTCGACGGACGGCACGACGGTCCTCGGCAGCACCGGCGGCTTCGAACCGGCGCCGAACCACGACGTCGCCACCGTCCCCTACGCGGGCGGCAAGATCAAGGTGCTTGCGAGGAACGCCTACGAACCGTCCTGGAGTCGCTGAAGGTCGGCCCTGAGGATGGAGGGCCGGGTGTCCCCCTCACTCGCCTGACTGGCTGGGTCGCTGGCGGCCGTCCGAGAGACGTTCAGGGCCAGCGGCGCAAAACGTTCGGAGGACACCCGGCCCTCCACCTCACGGCGAGCTCCAGCTCCTCAGCGCTCAGAAGCCGACCCCTCCGAAGCTGCTCAAGCTCGGGGCTGGGGGTGAGTTCTCGTGGGCGGGGATTGGGTGGGACTCGCCAAGCCTCCCCGCTGTTCGCGCAGGCGAGTCCCACCCAATCCCCGCTCGCCAGCCCCTCACCCCAACAGCCCCACCTGGCGCAGGATCGAGATGCTGTCGGAGTAGACGTCCTTGCGCTTGACCAGGCCGGCCTCGAAGGGGATCGAGTCGATCCCGTCCCACTCGACCCGGCGCCCGGTCGGCTCCGCCGTGAGGTTGCCGCGGCGCATCGTCTTGGCGTGGGTCGCGGTGGCGGTCCATTCCTGGACGACCAGGCCCTCGCGGACGTAGAGGCGGCGGCTGGCGAACTTGATGTCGGGCCAGGTCTGCGAAGATCGAGTCGATGTGGGCCCGCACCTCCTCGCCGCTCGCCGACTCGCCGGCGGTGTGGTTGTTGAAGACCATGTCGGGCGCGTGCAGCGCCATGATCGCGTCGAGGTCGTGCGAGTTCCAGGCGACGTTGTAGCGGTCGATCGCCTGCCGCAGCGCGGCCTCTGAGTCCTTCGGATCGGCGCTCACGATCTCTCCTTCCAATCGGGACCGGGTCGGGGTATGGTCGCACCGACGATGGCCGCTGGCTACACGATCAAGCACCGCGACGAGTTCGAGGCGATGGAGGGCTCCGGCGACACCACCTGGAAGCTCGCCCGCAAGACCCTCGGCACCTCGGCCTTCGGTTTCAACCTGGTCGAGATCGCTCCCGGCGGTCAGATCCCCGAGCACGACGAGGCGCGAGAGCGGGCAGGTCGAGCTCTACGTGATCCTCGAGGGCGAGGCGGTGCTGCGGATCGAGGGCGAGGACCATCCGGCCCCGGCCGGGACCTTCGCCTCGATCGAGCCGCCGGCCAGCCGCACGATCCTCAATCGCTCCGATTCCGGCGTCACCGCGATGCTGATCGGGGTCGCTCCGACCGACGCTTACAAGCCGCTTCCCTGGGCCTGACGCGCTCGCCTCGCCAGGTCTCGATTTCCGCCACGGCGGCGCCGCTCCCGGTGGTCGCACTTTTCCCCGCATAGCGGCACTAAATGAGAATTCGCTAAAGCGCGAGCCAGCTCCA
>CAVUCD010000007.1:0-138018 GCA_963739875.1 uncultured Solirubrobacterales bacterium | reverse complement strand
AGAGTTCGCCCAGCCCCCAGGCGCCAATCGTGATCGAGACCAGGGCGTGGGCGGTGTCGTTGTGGAGGTAGAGCGGCTCGACCCAGCGATGCTAGTCGCCATTGACTGCACGCCTGGGAAATCTATGACTCCGAAAATCTGGTGGTTGCCACCTTCGGCTCGCTCGCGAAGTAGCGGCGGGTGACGGGAAGCAGGAGAAGCACAGGGCCGATTGCATCCGTGAGAATGCCGCGCCATGTAACGGGGCCGATAATCAGATCGACCACCAAGCCGAGGATCAAAACGACCAAGGTCGCAATCCAGAGCCAGCGCACGCCCTTGAGAAGAAGAGGTCAACCAACGTGAGAAAGGGGAAGAGCGCCTTCACCGTGACTTTCCCGTGAGCCTCAACCTCGATGAGGATCATGCCCGCGACGGTAGACGCGGCACAGACCCACAGCGTCCACGGCACTTTCCCCCACTCGATCACCGCACTCAGCCAGACCGCTCTCTTATCTCGGAAGGGGCGGGTTCAACTTGTCGGCATCCCAGGTGAGGAGGTCCCTCGGTCCGACCTTCCAAGCCTCAAACCGTTCGTCGGCGAGGATCGCCTCGATCAAATCAGGGCTCCCGGCCCACGAGGGTCGAGTCGAAGTCGATCTCGCTGGCGAGGAGCCAGGCCCGGTCCTCGGCCGGATCGGGTTGGAGACGAGGGCGAGAGCGATCCGGCGATCTCAGCCGTCGCGACCAGCGGACCGGCGAGGACAACGTACTCACGCCCCGGCAGGTCCAGACGTGGCCTGTGTGTCTGTTCGGCCGTGAACGTGAAGGACAGGTCGTCAGTCGAGCGCCAGGGAGCATCCTTTCGCCCCGATTCGGGGCTATCGGGGCGGTAGGGCGACCAACGGGCCCCAACTCAGTCCATTCCAGATGCGAAAAAGCAGCGTTCAGGCGTGGTAGTGCCCCCGTCGAGCAAATCGCAGAGCGGACCGAGGAGTGATTGATCCAGACTTCCGGTTGCAGGCTCCGAGCCAGGCCAGTCCGGAGTTCGTTGCGGTAGCGGTTGGCTCCCACTATGGGGTCCCATTGCGCCAGGGGATGGACGTCCGTCCGAGTTCTCCAGCGACCTGCGCCCACTTCACCAGATCGCCACCGCTATCCTTGGCGGGATGCAGGATGCGGATGTAGGCGTCGTAGCGGTCCGGCACGGCAGCGGTTACCGATCCTCCTTCGCCGGTGAGCTCAGACTTGATCCACCCTCCGGAGGTGACACCGTCAAAGATATCAAGCCGGTCGCCCTCCACTGCTTGATTGTGTCAACTGTTCGGCCGATCTCGAACAAGCCATCAGGCCGCTCCACCCGCCTACTTCTTCCCCTGACGAACGGGCTTCGCGGTACTCGCCTCGACGTGGATTGAGTCCAATTGAGTCCAGAATTCTCAACCTGGCTCTCAGATTTAGCTCTTCAAGAAGGGTGGCTGACCGGGCTCGAACCGGCGACCGCCTGGACCACAACCAGGAGCTCTACCAACTGAGCTACAGCCACCACGCCCGGCTAAATCTAGCGGGCGGGCGGGTTAAACGTGGCCAGCGATGGCGTCCTCCGCATTTCAGCTTCCTTTCATCGCGGGGATCACCTGGCGGCCGATCAGGGCGACCGCGTCGAGGTCGCGGTGGAGGAGATGCTGGCCCATGATCCGGGCCAGGCCGGCCTGCTCCAGCTCGCGCAGTTGATCGAGGGCCTCGGGAACGGTTCCGGCGATCGTGCTCGCCCGCAGCCCGGCCAGGAACGCCTCGCCGTCGCCGTCCTCGCCTTTCCAGCGCGAGAGGGCGGCGGCGCGGTCGACCAGGTCCTCGCGGTCGGCGCCGATCAGCCAGCCGGTCATCATCGAGAGCGGCAGGCTCGCCGGGTCCCGGCCCTCGGCTTCGCAGGCCCGGTCGAGCCGCTGGCGCATCGCGGCGATCTCCGCCGCGGTCGACATCACCGTGTTGTACTCGTCGGCGAAGCGGGCGGCGAGGCGGAGGCTGCGCGGTCCTCCCCGCCCGCCGAGGATCAGCGGCGGGTGCGGCTTCTGGATCGGCTTCGGCAGGGCGTCGAGGTCCCTGGCGCTGAAGTGCTCGCCCTCGAAGGTGAACGGGCCCTTGCCCCAGTGGCCGAGGATCACCTGCATCTGCTCCTCGAGCGCGTCCATCCGCGGGCCGACCTCGGGCAGGTCGAAGCCGTAGAGCTCGTGCTCGGTCTCCCACCAGCCGGCGCCGATGCCGACCTCGACCCGGCCGCCGGAGACGTGGTCGGCGGTCACCGCCGCCTTCGCCAGCACCGCCGGGTGGCGGAAGGTCGCCGGTGAGACCATCGTCCCCAGGCGCAGCTTCACCGTGGTCGCGCTCAGCGCCGTGATCGTCCCCCAGGCGTCGAGCGAGCCGCGCTCGCGGCGGTCGTCGACCGACAGATAGTGGTCGGAGCGGAAGAGCGTCCCGACCCCGTGGGTTTCGCAGGCCGAGGCCAGCGCCAGCCAGTCGTCCCAGCTCACGTCCTCCTGGCCCTCGATCATCAAGCAGACGTCCACGGCGCCCCTCCTTCGGGTCGGGCTCGGCCTCTGTTCAACCCGAAGCTACTCCCCCGAGTTGAACTCCCAGATCGCGATCCCCAGCATCAGCATGCCGAGGGCGAAGACGGTGAAGATCTCCAGCGCGACGGGGACGTGCCAGCCGAACCAGGTGATGCCGGGGTTGAGCGTTTCTTCCGCCGACTTGCTGAGGTCGAGATGGGCGAAGACGAGGCTGCGCATCGGCGAGACCGCGTAGGTGAGCGGGTCGATGCGGTTGAGGAAGGCGAGCCAGCCGGGCAGGTCGGTGACCGGGAAGAGGGCGCCGGAGATGAAGAACATCGGCATCACCACCAGCTGCATCAGGCCCATGAACGACTGCATCTGCTTGATCCGCGCCGCCGCCATGACGCCGAAGGCGGTGATGCTGAAGGCCAGCAGCAGCTGCAGGAGGAAGATGCCGACGACCAGGGTGAGGCTGTAGGGGACGCCGACGGTGCCGGCGAGGCAGATCAGGATCACGCCCTGCAGCGAGGCGACGGTGGCGCCGCCGCAGCACTTGCCGATCACGATCGAGCTGCGCCGCACCGGCGCGACCATCATCTCCCGCAGGAAGCCGAACTCGCGGTCCCAGACGATCGAGGCGGCCGAGAACATCGCCGTGAACATCACCGAGATGCAGAGCACGCCCGGGTAGATGAAGGTCTTCAGGTCGACCCCGTGGGTGCTCGCCGCCGAGAGCTGCTGCAGGCCCGAGCCGAGGACGAAGAGGAAGAGCAGCGGCTGCGCCAGCGCGGTGACGATCCGCACCCGTTCGTTGCGGAAGCGGATCAGCTCCCGGCGCCAGACGACCTTGATCGCCCGCAGCTCGCTGCGCCAGCTGCGCGGCGGCACCCGCACGGTGACGACGGGAGTCGAGCTGCCGTTCGAGCCGGTGACGACGACGGGGCCCTGGGCCTCCCTCACGGCGGTGCCCTCGCCGGGAGCGCTCATCGCCTGCCCCCTCCCCCGCCCATCATCTGCGCCGCGATCCGGTTTTTCGCTTTGGCGCCGGCGCCGGTCTCTTCGGCGTCGCGGATCGTCGTCCCGGTGTGGGACATGAAGACGTCGTCGAGGGTCGGGCGCGAGAGGCTGACCGAGCGGATCGGCACGCCGAGCTCGGCGAAGAGCCGCGGCACGAACTCCTCGCCGTCGGGGACCGCGAAGGTGACCGCGCCCTCGGAGATGCCGCGCCTCGAGGCCGAAGCGCGCTTCGATCGCCTCGATCGCCGCCCCGTCGTCGTCGGTCTCGATCCGGATCCGGTCGGCGCCGACCTGTTCCTTCAGCGCCTCGGGGGTGTCGAGGGCGACGATCTCGCCGTGGTCCATGATCGCGATGCGGCCGCAGAACTCGGCCTCGTCCATGTAATGGGTGGTCATGAAGATCGTGATCTCCTCGCTCTCCTGGAGCTGGCGGATGTAGCTCCAGATCGAGTTGCGGGTCTGCGGGTCGAGGCCGATCGTCGGCTCGTCGAGGAAGAGCACCCGCGGCGAGTGCATCAGCCCGCGGGCGATCTCCAGGCGCCGCCGCATGCCGCCGGAGAAGGTCAGCACCTGGCCGTCGCGGCGCTCCCAGAGGCCGACCATCTCCAGCACCTGCTGCATCCGCGGCGCCACCAGCTTCTTTTCCACCCCGTAGAGCTCGGCGTGCAGGCGCAGGTTCTGCTCGGCGCTGAGGTAGCCGTCGAGGGTCGGGTCCTGGAAGACGAGGCCGATGTGGCGGCGGACGTCGTCGCGGGCGATTCGACGACGTCGAAGCCGGCGACCGTGGCGCTGCCGCTGCTCGGCTGCGAGAGCGTGCAGAGCATGTTGATCGTCGTCGTCTTGCCGGCCCCGTTGGGGCCGAGGAAGCCGAAGACCTCGCCGGTCCCGACCTCGAAGTTGACGCCGCGAACCGCCTCGAACTCGCCGAAGGATTTGCGCAGGTCGGTGACTGAGATTGCGGCAGGCGGTCATTGGGGCGGACGAGCACAGCGTACGGGCCAACGCATGACTATGAAAACCGAGGCCGCACGGGCCGGCAACGCGCGAAGCTAGGCGGCGCGACGCTGGCGACGAGCGCGGCGAAGGCCTCGAAGCCCGGCGTCGAGCGGTCGATCAGGTCGCCCTCCAGCTCCTCCGCCCGTCCCGGCAGCGCGCGAGACCCCGTCGTTGCCGAGCGCCGCGACCGCCTCGTCGATCATCTCCGGCACCCCGAGCCAGGCCTCGACCAGGGCCAGGTCCCCCTCGGCGTGGAAGAGCACGCCCCAGGCGTTGCCGACCCGGAAGGCCTGGTTCTCGGTCAGCTCCGAGGAGGCCAGGCGCTGGGCGCCGTCGGGCAGATCGAAGACGTCGCCGTGCCAGTGCAGGACCTCGGTCCGCGGCGCCAGGCCGCCGAGGACGGGATCGTCGGGCGCGCTGACGTCGACCGGGGCGAAGCCGATCTCCTTCCTCTCCCCCGGCCTCACCTCCGCCCCGAGCGCCCGCGCCAGCAGCTGGGCGCCGAGGCAGATGCCGAGCAGCGGCAGCTCGCGCCGCGCCGCCTCGGCCAGCCACTCGCGCTCGGCGGCCAGCGCCGGGAAGCGCTCGGTCTCGTCGACGTTCATCGGCCCGCCCATGACGACGGCCCCGGCGACCTCGCCGTGGTCGGGCAGCGGCTGGCCGGCCAGCGGTTTCACGGTGTGCACGTCGAGGCCGCCGCAGGCGTCGAGGATGCGGTGCGGGGTCTCCCAGGGCACGTGCTGGATCGCCAGCAGGGTTGGACGCTCGTCCACGCTCATCTGCGCGCAAGGCTAGCCGCGCTACGGTTGGCGCGATGGCCAAGCACCGCGGCATCGCCCTCTTCCGCCCGGAGGTTCGACCCGGCACCGCGACCGGCGCCCAGATGCGCGGCGCCGACGGCGATCGGAGCGCTGGCGGTCGGCGCCGCGGCGGTCGGCGGTTTCGCGATCGGCCGGCTCTCGGTCGGGCGGCTGGAGATCGGCCGCGCCACGATCGGCAAGCTCGAGGTCGAGCAGCTCTCGATCGAGGAGCTGGAGATCGGCAGGATCACCGTCCGCGAGGGCTGGCCGCCGGCAGCGCCCCCGCCAGACGACGCCCCGCGACGTGTCTGAGTCTTCGGGGTCACATAGACCCCTGAGGTCGGCCACGCCCCTTGTCGTCCTGCTCCTGCTGGCCGTCGCCGCTGCGCTCAGCCTCGCCCCCGCCCGGGCCGCCGCCGCCGAACCCGGCCTCGGCTCCTGCCAGGTCTTCCCCGCCCGCCCGCCTCGCTCTCGCCCCGCGCTCCGTCCCTCGCCACCGAGGCGGCCTGGAACCAGGACATCTCCAAGGCGCCGCGCGACCGCCGACTCGGCCGCTACATCGCCTACATCGACTCCCACGGCGGCGACCACGATCCACCCCGACTTCGGCTCGCCGCGCGCCTACGGCTTCCCCTTCGCCGTCGTCGGCCCGGGGCCAGCGCCAGCTGCCGATCCACTACACCGCCTACGGCTCGGAAAGCTCCCCCGGGCCGTTCCCGGTCCCGGCGGCGCTCCGGTCGAGGGCGGCAGCGCAGCGAAGGCGACCGCCACGTGCTCGTCGTCGACCGCGCCACCTGCAAGCTCTACGAGCTCTACCGACGCCTTCTTCCAGGCCAAGCCGAAGCCGCACTGGAACGCCGACGCCGGCGTCGAATGGGACCTCGACTCGGCCGCCCTGCGCCCCGACGGCTGGACCTCCGCCGACGCCGCCGGCCTGCCGATCTTCCCCGGCCTCGTCCGCTACGACGAAGTCGCCGCCGGCCACGTCGACCACGCGATCCGGGTCACCATCGACAGCACCCGCAACGCCTGGGTCCACCCCGCCTCCCACTGCGCCGGCGACACCGTCCAGCGCCGCGCGCCGCCGATGGGCCTGCGGCTGCGGCTGAAGGCCGGCTACGGCGCTCGGCGGCATCAGCGGCCCGGCGCAAGGCGATCGCCGTGGCGATGAAGCGAATACGGCCTGATCGTCGCCGACAACGGATCCAACTGGTACATCTCACGGCAGCAGCGACCGCCGCTGGGACGACGAAGAACCTCGACAGCTGAAGGCGGATCCCCGGCAGCGCCTTCGAAGTCGTCAGGTCTGCTGCCGCGTCCACGCCTGCTGATCCACCCGCACCGTGGCGGTGACCAGCCGCCAGATCTTGCCGAAGCAGGCGAGGACGACGAAGGCGATGCCCAGCCCGATCGCGCCGAGGACGATCAGGAAGACGACGAAGGCGACGATCGCGATCGGGATCAGCAGGACTTTCACCACGTCCGAGAACCTACCGGGATGTTTCACACGCGACAGATGAAGTCAACAATCGGTCGCTAAGGTCTTGCTGCGGGGATGGGAATCAGCGATGGCGCTTCAGCGCAAAAGCTCGCGGCACGCGGCAGCAGGCTCGCGCCGAGCCGGCTGGCGGACCGGCGCCGCCCTGGCCCTGCGTCCTGGCGCTGACGGCGCTGCCGCTCTGCTCCCCCGGCGCCGCGGCGGCGGCCGGCGGCGGCCACGGCAAGGAAAGCGCCGCCCTGCGGATTCTCCGCGGCACCCTGCTCGCCGCGGTCCGGACCAGCGGCGCCCGCAACGCGCTCCACGCGATCGGCCACAGCCTCGCCCTGCTCGAGGCCAGGACCGGATCGACGCGACCGAGCGCCGCCGCCGGCGCCGGCGCGAAGCCCGACCACGAAGCCGCAGCCCCAGCCGGCGCTGAGCGAAGAAGTCGTCAGCGATCCCTCGAAGCTGGCGCCCGCCTCGGCCGGCAGCAACGGCACCACCGTCCCCCACGCCTCGTCGGTCGGCGGCGAACTCTTCGCCCACACCCGCGCCGGCGGCGGCTCGACCGCGATCCTGCTCTCCGGCATCGCCCTCGCCCCGCCCGACGCCCCGGAAGCGGTGCAGAACGTGATCAACAACGCCAACATGATCGTCGGCCGGCCCTACGTCTGGGGCGGCGGCCACGCCTCCTTCTACTCCTACGGCTACGACTGCTCGGGCTCGGTCAGCTTCGCCCTCTTCGGCGGCGGCCTGATCCCGGAACCGCTCACCTCCGGCTCGCTCGAGGGCTGGGGCGAACCCGGCCCCGGCAAGTGGATCACCGTCTACGCCAACGCCGACCACACCTTCATCGAGATCGCCGGCCTGCGCTGGGACACGGTCGGCGACGCCCAGCGGCACCGGCCCCCGCTGGCACCTGGCGAGCCGACCGATACCGCCGGCTTCGTCGCCCGCCACCCGCCCGGGCTCTGAGTCGAGCCCCGCTGGCGCGGGGCTATCCGTGCGTGGCGGAGAAAGCCAGCTTGCCGCTTTCGCAGGGCCCGCTCTCGCCCGGCACCAGGGTGACGCTGCTCCAGCTGAATTTGGCGGTCCCGACCACCTTCGTCGGAGACTTGAAGGTGCCGGAGATTTCGGCCGTACCGGGAGGCGTCGCGCCGTAGATCGCTCCCTTGTAGGAGAACTTCCCGTTCTTGACCGGGAGCGGCGCGCCCTTTTCGTTCTGCGTGAACGATTTCGAAGAGACCTGCGAGTTGACCGGGATCGGCTCTCCGTTGAGCTGGCAGGTCAGGGAGAGCGTGATCGTCGCTTCCACTCCGACCTTGTTGCCCGCTTTGGAGACTTTGAAGAGGGCGAATCCGGGGACCAGAGCGCCGGGCGCTTCCGCGGTGCCGTTGAACCTGCCGCCCTTCGGCGCAACGGGCTTGGCCAGAGCCGTGGCCGCAACGACCAGCAGCACCAGCGTCAGTGAAAGCGCCCCTACGACACGCCGTGACCCTCGACTCATTCCAGCCTCCCCTTGATGTGGACGATCCGCGACGGTGACCCTAGCGGTCGATCGAGCGGCCCAGGGCCACCGTCATACGTGATTTCGCGTATGACAGCCCCGGCACCGCGGACCGGTAACGTCGCCCCGCCTTGCCCGCTCCCCAGCCGCCACCCGCCGCAGCCGCCGAGGCAATTCGGATGTCCGGCGTCCGCGTCTGGCGCTGGGTCGCCTCGGAGTCGCGGCGAGCGGTGCTGCTGGACGAGATCGAGTGGACGGTGAACGAGGGCGAGCACTGGGTGCTGCTGGGGCCCAACGGCGCCGGCAAGACGACGCTGCTCAACCTCGCCGCGGCCGCCTCCCATCCCTCGGAGGGAACCGTTCAGGTGCTCGGCAGCCGGCTCGGAGCGGTCGACATGCGGGCGCTGCGCGAGCGGATCGGCACCGTCGAGCCTGGCCTGGCGCGGCGACTGCAGGGGCGCTCGACGGCGCTGGAGATAGTCCTCACCGGCGCCTACGGCAGCATCGCCCTGCAGTCGAAACGGATCGAGGCCGCCGACCTCGAGCGGGCGGAGGCGCTGATCGCGACGGTGGGCGCGACGCCGCTGCGGGACCGCCGCTACGAAAACTGCTCGCAGGGCGAGCGCCAGCGCCTGCTGCTGGCGCGGGCGCTGATGGACGAGCCGGAGCTGCTCCTGCTCGACGAGCCGACCACCGGCCTCGACCTGCCCTCGCGCGAGCGCCTGATCGCCTCGCTCGACGCGATGGCCGTCTCCAACCCGGAGCTGCCGAGCGTCACCGTCACCCACCACCTCGAGGAGATCCCCGCCAGCGCCAGCCACGCCCTGCTGCTCTCCGCCGGCAGGATCGTCGCCGCCGGCCCGATCGAGCAGGCGCTGAGCGCGGCCGCGGTCTCGGCTGCCTTCGGGATCGAGGTTTCGCTCTCGCGCCGTCGCGGCCGCTGGAGCGCGACGGTCGACGCGCCGACGCCTGGCCCGGGTACGGCGAGGAGCCCGAGCTCGACTTCGCCGCGAGGTCGACCTCGGGACCGCGGTGGCGGCGATCAGGTAATCGGCATCGTCGATGCCGATGTGGGCACGGCGGTGGTTCTGGGCAAGCTCGCCAGCGGTCCGGGCGACCTCCTCCCCGACGGGCACCCAGGACAGCGCCGTGAAGAACTGCTCGAGCGCGTCCGTCTCGCCTTTCGACGTGCTTACTTCAGCGCCGCAAGGATCTCGCCGGCGGCCCGTTCGCCGGATTCGACGCCGCCGTTGAGGTAGCCCTGAAAGTCGATCGAGGTGTGCTCGCCGGCGAAGTGACAGTTGCCTTCCGGCTGGCGCTCGGCGCCTGCGAACTGGGTGTACTGCCCGACCTTCCAATAGGAGTACGAGCCCTTGGTCCAGGGATAGGCCGTCCAGAAGTCGGTGGTCGCCTTGCCGTTCCAGTTGGCGGTCGCGCCTGGGAGCACCGGCTCCAGCTGGGCAAGGAACCGGGTGGCCTGTTCAGCCGGAGTGCCACTGCCGAAGCTCGCCCCGATGGTTCCGCCGGTGTAGTCGACCAGGATGCCTGCGGTCCCCGGCTGGGCGCGCGTCACCTCCCAGGTGTTCTGGTAACCGGTGTCGGCGTAGGTGTCGCCCTGATTGCCGAGCTGATTCCAGAACCGCCGGCTGAACTGGACGTGCAGCTTCGAGTTGGTGCCCATCCCCAGCTGTTGGATCGCCGTGTTCTTGACCGCCGAGAAACCGGCCTTCGAGTAGTCGACGCCGCGCAGGATCGAGAAAGGGAGTGCGAGGACAACGTAATCAGCGGTCACCGTTCTGGTGCTCCCGCCGGACTGGAGCGAGAGCCGGTAGCTCCCGTCCGCGTTGAGCTTGAGCGTGACCAGCTGGCTGCCCAGGTTGATCTGCCCTTTGAGCGCTTCGGTGAGCCGCGCCGGGATCTGGTCGTTGCCACCGCGGACGTGGTACTTCTCATTGGAGGGACCGAAGATCCGCAGCTGCCCCTGACCGGAGAAACCCAACAGGTACAACATGTTGAGCGAACTCTGCACCGAGGTCTCGGCGCCGTACTCGATGTTGTAGGCAACGTCGAGCAGCTGGCCGAGCTTCGAGCGCATTCCGCCCGGGACATAGGCCTGAATCCAGTCGGCGATCGACATCGCGTCGAGTTCCCGCCCGCGAGCGGTCGATTCCGTGTAGAGGGTCGGATAGCCCGCGGCCGAGACGTCCTTGTGCAGCTGCTGCCAGATCTGCTTCAGGTCTTCGGTGGCCTGCGTGTAGGAGTACGGGGACCCGTCGAAGTAGTTGAACGGATCGTTGCCGTTGACCTCCGCGGCGAGGAGGTTGTCGAGTTCCAGGCCGAGCTCCTGCGCGAGTTGGCGGATCTCCGTGTGGCCCTGGTCGATCAACTCCCCGCCGTGCTCGGCGATCTGGCCCTCGGCGAATTCCCCCCGACGCGTCCAGCAGCGCCCGCCGGTGCGTTCGGATGCCTCGTAGACCGTCACCGTGTAGCCGGCCTGCTTCAGTCGATAGGCACAGGTCAGCCCGGCCAGGCCGGCGCCGACTACGGCGATTCGCGGCGGGCCGCTTGGCGGCGGCGGCGCGCGGTAGGAGGCCGCCCAGGGTCGCGGCGGCGGCGAGTCCGGCTCCCGCGGCGAGGAACTCGCGCCGGCGCATCCCCTCCTTGCGCTCTTCCAACACCTCTGCCGCGGGGACGTCGCGCCTGCCCGCCTCCACGGCGAGCGACGCCGCCTGCCGTAGCTTGTCGGCGATCGGCGTTCGAGCCATATGCGACTCTCGCACTTCCACCGACCCCACGCAAGCGCCTTTTCGTCTAAACGGCGCCCGCCCCGTGTCCCGCGCTGGAGCGCGGTCTGTCGCCAAGCGCCCTGGTCAATGAGGCCTCGGCCGACTCAAGCTCCCTGATGACCGTCGCGGGAACGCCGGCGACAAGAGTCGCCGGGGGGACATCATGGGTGACGACGGCACCGGCCGCAACGACGGAGCCGGCTCCGATGGTGACGCCGGGGAGAATCGTCGCGGCGGTCCCGATCCAGACGTTCGTCTCGACGGTGATCGGTGCCCCCGTGAGATAGTCCCGCCGCTGATCGGGCGGAACGGGATGCCCGCCCGTGACCAGGTTGGTCTTGTTGGCGATCATCACTTCATCCGCGATGTCGACCGGCGCATGGCCCGTGAACATGCACTCGTAGCCGATGTGGACTTTTCTGCCGACCGTGATGTTCAGGCCGTAGTCGGCATAGAAAGGGGGGATCAGCGAGAGGGAGCCATCGACCGGCTTGCCGATCAGCTCCTCAAAGGCCCCTCGAATCTGCTCCGGTTCGTCGTAGCAAAGAGCGCTGAGCTTGGAAGACAACCGGGTCGCGACCTTGA
Source organism: uncultured Solirubrobacterales bacterium (assembly GCA_963739875.1). Classification (GTDB taxonomy): domain Bacteria; phylum Actinomycetota; class Thermoleophilia; order Solirubrobacterales; family 70-9; genus VAYN01. The sequence goes on along the minus strand of CAVUCD010000007.1, from coordinate 126,316 downwards.
CCCGCCCAAGTATCTCGCGGGCCTCCGGCGTCCTGGTCTTGATCCACCATCTCCGGTCGTCCACCGCTGCCTTCTATCACCCGCCTCGGCGGTCCCTGAGCGCTCGGCTTGGGACCGTCGATCGAGCGGGTGCGCGAACCGGTCGGTTCGACGACCGTAAAGGCCGTAGAGCCCATCACGCACGAAGCGCCCCCGGCTGGATTCGAACCAGCGACCATCGGATTAGAAGTCCGGTGCTCTGTCCACTGAGCTACGGGGGCGGGACGCAGAAGATTAGGCCCTGAGGGCGCCGCTTCGCGTACGATCGCGGCGTGCCGACCGTGGGGGTCGCAGGAGCCGAGCTTCACTACGAGCGCGCCGGGAACGGCGAGCCGCTGCTGCTGATCCAGGGAATGAGCGGCACCCACCTGGCCTGGGGCTCGCCCTTCCGCTCGCTGCTCGAGCGGCACTTCGACTGCGTCGTCTTCGACAACCGCGGGATCGGCCTCTCGGCCGGGTCGGCGAGCCGTTCACGATCGCCGAGATGGCCGCCGACGCCGCCGGCCTGCTCGACGCGCTGGAGATCGAGAGCGCCCACGTGCTCGGCATCTCGATGGGCGGGATGATCGCCCAGGAGCTGGCCCTCGCCCGCCCGGAGCGGCTGCGCTCGCTGACCCTCGGCTGCACCTACTGCGGCGGCCCCGGCTCCTAGCTGATGGACCCGGCCGACTTCGCCGGACTGGCCGAGGCGATGGCCTCGGGCAACCAGGACCGGGTCTTCCGGGCCATGTACGAGCTCAACCTCTCCCCCGGCTTCCGCGCCGACGAGTGCCGCTTCGCCGACTTCACCGCGATGGCGGCGGCGCTGCCGGTCGCCCGGCGGACCGTCGAGCTGCAGCTGCAGGCGATCGCCGGCCACGACACCAGCGCCCGGCTGCCGGCGATCTCGCCGCCGACGCTGGTCATCCACGGCACCGTCGACCGCGTCCTCGGCGTCGCCAACGGGCCGCTGATCGCCTCGCTCATCCCCGGCGCCCGGCTCGAGCTGCTCGACGACGTCGGCCACATGTTCTGGTGGGAGCAGCCCGAGCGCTCCGCCGAGCTGATCCGCGAGCACGCCCTGGCCTCGGCCTGACCGGGCGGCTCGAGCCAGGACTCAGCTCTTGCCGAGTTCGCCGCAGCCGGCCGGATCGAGCTTGCCGTTGACCTTGAAGACGTAGTCGGGCTGGGGGACGATTTTCGGCTCGGCGACGACCAGCTGGAGCGCCGGATCCGATTTAACCCAGGCGTAGATCGGGTAATAGAATTCCGCCGTCGGCAGGTCCTGGGTGTATTTGCTCATGATCAGATAGTCGTATTCGCCGTCGTTGATCCGTGGCGGAAGGCGCGGCAGGTGGTCGCCAGGCGGTAGGTCCCGTCGGGGCCGGGCACGCCGATGTAGTCGACCCGGTTCGTGGCGTCGTTGCCGAAGAAGCCGTACTGGCCGAAGATGATCTCGCTGGAGCCGACGATCCCGATCCGCTGGTCCTGCAGGTTCTGGGCGAACGCGTAGGCGTGCTGCGGGCCGCCTTCGCCGAGGAAGAGCGTCGTCTTGGTGTAGTGCTGGTCGGCGTACTGGACCTGCTGAGCGCGGCCGAGCACCACCGCCAGGAGGACCACGGCGATCGTCACCGCGGCGGCGATCGGGCGGGTGACCCTGCCGCGCACGCGTCCCAGCCCCAGCGCCGCCGGCACCCAGACCAGCGCCAGGACGATGAAGATCGTGCCGAAGATGTAGGTCGGGTACCAGCGCGGCGTCGTCAGCACCGTGATCGCGTAGACGACGGTGAGGAAGAGCAGCGTCTGCCAGGCGCGCTTGTCGGGCGCCCGCAGCGGCCGCGCGATCGGCAACATCACCATCGCCAGGACCAGCCCCGGGATCAGGTAGCGGGTGTTGGTGAAGAAGCCCGTCGGCGAGCCTTCCTGCCCGGCCGCGGTCAGCGGCGTGAAGACGTAGACGAACGCCGTCGCCAGGGCGCCGACGGCGATCACCCGCAGGATCTTGTTGCGCGAGCGCACGACGATGAAGATCGCGGCGGCGACGGCGATGATCAGGATCAGCGGCCAGAGCGGGCCGAAGGCGTTCTCGAGCTGGGGGAAGAACCAGCGTCGGTAGATGGTCGGGTCGGTGAGGTAATGGGCGACGGCGAAGCGCGGCCGCGGGTCGAGCGGCATCTGGTCGGGCGTCGGCAGATGCAGCGGCCCGAACTTGGTGATCGGGATCGGGTTGCCGCCGGTCTTGATCGCCGCCCGCACGTACCAGTAGCCGCCGACGACGAACATCGAGAGGCCGAGCACCCAGGCCGTCGTCCAGCGTCGCCCCTTGCCGCTGAAGAGGAAGACGCCGATCGCGATCGCCGCCACCGGGATCAGGAAGGTGATCTTCACCGAGGCGGCGAGCCCGGCGGCGATCCCGGCCATCACCAGCGGCCCCTTGTCGAGCAGCGGCGCGTTGGTCTCCGGTGCGTCCTGGACCGCGCCGGCCTTCGGCGCGCGTCGCTGGTGGCCGTTGATCAGGAAGGCCGCGAAGGCGATCAGGAAGGCCAGGCCCATGATGTCGTTGCGCGCTTCGCCGGGCTGGGTTTCGATCATCACCCCCGAGTCGAGGACGATCGCGCCGGCGACCAGCGTCGCCGGGCCGACCTTGTAGGGGCGGCCGACGCACCAGGCGGCGAGCAGCGCGATCGCCAGCCAGAAGAGGTTGATCAGCGGCGAGAGCCAGTCGCTCTTGAAGAGGACGATCGCGGCGGCGTGGATCAGTTCCGAGCTCTGCGGGTAGAACCAGGCGGCGAGGCGCAGCGGGTCGGTGAAGTGCAGGTGGACGGTCGAGTGTTCCTGGGCCATCGTCGCCGCGAACGGCATGTGGTACCAGGTGGTGTCGCCGCCGAACATCCCCAGGTCGAGGTTCAGCTGGGACGGGAAGGTCCACTCGGCCATCGTGAAGGAGGCGACGGCGACGGCGATCGCCAGGGCGATCGTCCCGACCTTGGGCGCCGGGACTTCCTCGCCCTCCTTCGGCGCTTTGCCGGCCGATCAGCGCCGCCAGCAGGCCGATCGCGATCGTGACGACGACGATCCAGCCGAACCGCAGGACGCTCAGCGTGCCGAGGAGCTCCAGCGAGAGGATCAGCAGGGCGACCGCGAGGGTCGCGTCGGCGAGGCGCGCCAGCGCCCCGGAGAATTCGGGCACGATCCAGCGGCGCAACCAGTAGCCGCCGAGGCCGAGCGCCGCGACGATCCCGATCACGGCGAGGCAGCCGCCTATGTAGGAACCGAAGGAGGGGGCCACGAGCGCGGGATGCTATTCGCCCGCGCCCGGGCCAAGTGGCGCGGCTAGGCCGCGGCGGTCGGGATGCGGCAGGAGACCCCGGTGCCTTTCAGGCCGCAGTAGCCGTTCGGGACCTTGTGCAGGTACTGCTGGTGGTAGTCCTCGGCGTAGTAGAACGGTCCGGCGGGCTCGATCTCGGTCGTGATCGGCTCGTGCCCGGCCGACTTCAGCGACTGCGTCGTAGGCGTCGCGCGCCATCTCCGCCGTCGCCTTCTGAGCGTCGTTGACGAAGTAGATGCCGGAGCGGTACTGGGTGCCGACGTCGTTGCCCTGGCGCATCCCCTGGGTCGGGTCGTGCTCCTCGAAGAAGACCTTGAGCAGGTCCGCGTAGGAGATCTTCTCGGGGTCGAAGGCGACCATCACCGCCTCGGCGTGGCCGGTCTTAGCCGAGCAGACCTCCTCGTAGGTCGGGTTCGGCGTGGTGCCGTTCATGTAGCCGACCGCGGTCGTGTAGACGCCGTCGAGGTCCCAGAAGAGACGCTCCGCGCCCCAGAAACAGCCGAGCGCGAAGTAGGCGATCTCGATCCCCTGCGGGAAACGGCGGCTTGAGCGGGGTGCCGAGCACCGCGTGGGTCTCGGGGACGGTGAAGGCGGGCTCGCTGCGACCGGGCAGCGCGTCCTCCGGCGAGGGCATCCGGGTCTTCTCGGGATTCAGCATCGTCATCAGCTTTCCAAGTCTCGTCATCTGTGTTTCCTCCTGCCAAATACGTTACGGCAGCGAGATAACGAGGCTGTGAACTGCCGCGCGGCGAGGCGATACGGTCTGCGGATCGGCTGCTTCCTCGTCCTCTTCGCCCTCATCTCGCCGCGCCTGGCGCTGTTCGTGCTCTTCCTCTTCACGGACCTGCTCAGCCGCGCCTTCGACAGCTGGGTCGTCCCCTTCCTCGGCTTCTTCCTGCTGCCCTGGACGACGCTCGCCTACGCGGTGATGTGGAACAGCTCCGATCGGGTCAACGGCTTCGAGTGGTTCATCGTCGTCCTCGCCTTCCTCGTCGACCTCGCCTCGTACGCGAGCAGGAACCGCGCCCGCTCCGCCAGAGCCTGATCCCGGCCGCGAGCTAGCTAGGCGACCGGGTAGGCGACCCGGACGTGGCTCTTGGAGAGGACCACGAAGGCCGCACGCTGACCTTGCCGTCGACGAGCGAGGTGATTTCGACGTTGGTCAGCGGCACGAACTCGAGGTCGGGGCGGTTGAGCGAATCCGAGAAGCGGCTCTGGTAGCCGGCGGGCGGCAGGGTGACGTCGCCGACGACCAGCTGCCGGTCGGTTTCGAACCCGGCCCGCTCGACGCGGCGCTCGATCTGATCGTTCTCCTCGGTCATTCCGTTCACAATCGGCAGAATGCCCGTTGTCCCTTATAGACAAACGTCCACTGACAGGTCTGCCAATTTCGGCTGAAGTATCGCAGGACCAGGGAGTCGACGGTTATCGCTCAGTCCGGCGCCCGAGGCGTTGTGGATCGACGACGGTGGTTTGCTCCACGAGGATGCGCGTCTCGGTCCCGTCAAGCTCGATTGTCGGCCGGAAACGTGGCTGGACGGGCGCTGGTCGAGGTTGGTGAAACCAAGCGTCGTACTCAACGCCATGAACTCATCGGCTTGCACCACGACCGCATAGCGAGCGCCGCTCTGCTCTCGTCCCCGCGCGCCTCGCGGAGAGGGCAAGCGAAAGACCTCGCCCCGAACCACGTCAGTCGAGAGGTTCCGGCGCGAGTTCCGCCATCTGGTCGCGAACGATCCGCATCTCGGCTCGATCCGCTTCGTCAGCTGCCAATCGCGCGACCTCTTCGGCAATGGAGGATCGTGCTCTGCGTCGAGCCGCCGACTCCTGCAGGGCCGTGCGAACCGCCTCGGAGTCACTGCATCGCGTCGCCCCCGCACGATTCTGAAGAGCAGCCGCAGAGCTGTCATCCGAGACGAACGTGAAGGGAGCGACCCATGGAATCAGCGTAGCACAAATCGTGCTACGGATATCGGGGCGCCCGGATTCGAACCGAGGACCTCGGCCACCCAAAGGCCGCGCGCTACCAGGCTGCGCCACGCCCCGACCGGCGCAGTCTAGAACGGGGCGGGGCGTCGCGCCGGCGCCTGGCCTGGATCACCCGTTAGCGTTGAGCCGCGATGGCCGACGTCCGCCCGTTCAAGGCTCTGCACTACGACCTCGACAAGGTCGGATCGCTGGACGCGGTCGCCGCCCCGCCCTACGACGTGATCGACGCCGCCGGGCGGGCGCGCCTGCTCGGGCGCTCTCCCTACAACGCGGTCGCGATCGACCTGCCGAAACCGTTCGATCCGGCCGATCCGGCGAGCGACCCGGAGGGCGACCCCTACGAGGAGGCGGCGCGGACGATCGACGCCTGGCGCTCCGAGGGCGCGCTGGTCGCCGACGCCGAGCCGGCGATCTGGGCCCTGATCCAGGACTACACCGCGCCCGACGGCAGCTCCCACAGCCGCCACGGGATCCTCGCCCGGGTCCGGGTCGAGGACTACGAGACCGGCGCCGTGCGCCCGCACGAGCGCACCCATCCCGGCCCGCTGCTCGACCGGCTCGAGCTGACCCGCGCCACCCGGCACAACCTCTCGCCGATCTTCTCGCTCAGCACCGAGGACGCCTGGCCGCTGGTCGAGCCGGCGCTGCAGGGCGAGCCCTGGGGCGTCGCGACCGACGAAGACGGCACCGTCAACCGGGTCTGGCGGGTCGGCGACCCGGCGATCCTCGCCGCCGTCACCGATCGCCTCGCCGCCGCCCAGCTGCTGATCGCCGACGGCCACCACCGCTACGAGACCGCCCGCGCCTACCGCGACGAGGTCGGCGGCGAGGGCCCGCAGGACTACACGCTGATGTCGCTGACCGGGCTCGACGATCCCGGCCTCACCGTCTTCCCCACCCACCGCCTGCTCTCCGGCTTCGCCGCCGACCCCGAGCGGATGCGGAGGCTCGGCAGCGGCCTGCGCGAGCGGTTCGACTCGACCGAGGTGAGCCGGGAGGAGCTCGACCCCGGCGGCGAGGAGGGCGTCGGCGTCTTCGGCCTCTACGACAGCTTCCACAAGCAGGCCTACCGGCTGCGGCTGAAGGACACCGCGGAGCTCGACCGGCTGCTGGCCGGCAAACCGGAGGCCTACCGCCGCCTCGACTCGGCGATCCTCGAGACGCTGGTGCTGAAGGGACTGGCTGGGATGAGCGACGAGGACATCGACGCCCGCCGCGGGCTCGAGTACGCGAAGAGCGTGCCGGAGGCGCTGGCGATGGTCGACGACGGGCGCTACGACGTCGCCTTCATCCAGCGCCCGGTCCCGGTCGAGCAGGTCCGCGCGATCGCCGAGACCGACGAGAACATGCCGCCGAAGTCGACTTACTTCTTCCCCAAGGTGATGACCGGAATCGTCTTCAACCCGGTCGGCTGACGAACTGAGCCCGGCGCCGCTTTGCGGGGGCGCGCCGACGTAGACTGGACTCCCGATGGTCAAGATCTACACCAAGAAGGGCGACGACGGCAGCACCTCGCTCTGGTACGGCGGCCGCGTCCCCAAGCACCACGGCCGCACCTCGGCCTACGGCTCGCTCGACGAGGCCTGCTCGGAGCTCGGCGTCGCCCGCGCCCTCTGCGGGCCCGACGAGGCGGAGCTGGCCGCCGACGTTCTCCGCCTTCAGAACGACATCTTCATCGCCGGCGCCGAGCTGGCGACGGCTCCGGAGGCCGCCGGGCGGCTCGAGGACGGGGTCAGCCGCACGACCGAGACGATGGTCGCCGAGCTCGAGCGGCTGATCGACCGCTACATGTCGGAGGTCGACCTGCCGCCCAAGTTCGTCATCCCCGGCGGCAACCAGCTCTCCGCCCAGCTCGACGTCGCCCGGGCCTCGATCCGCCGCGCCGAGCGCCACATCTCAGCCCTGGCCGACGCCGGTGAGCTCGGCGGCGAGACCGTGATCCACTTCGTCAACCGCGCCTCCGACCTCGTCTACGCGATGGCGCGCTTCGCCGACGTCGACGACCCGGCCCTGTTCGAGGGCCGGGGCAAGGGCTGAGGCGAACGTGAGGGTCGTCGCCAAGCGCCTCGAGGGCTTCGCTCACCAGGTCGACCTCGGAGACGGCCGCGAGCTGGTCGTCGACGAGCCGGCCGACCGCGACGGCACCGACACCGGGCCGCGGCCGACGCAGCTGCTCGCCGCCAGCCTCGCGGGATGCACGGCGATCACGGTCGAGATGTACGCCGACCGCAAGGGCTGGGACGTCAGCGCGATGGAGGTGGCGGTGGAGATGGACTACGACGGCGAGGCCCCGGTCTCGTTCACCGTCTCGCTGGCGCTGCCCGCCGAGCTCAGCGACGAGCAGCGCCGGCGCCTGCTCGCGATCGCCGCCAAGTGCCCGGTCCACAAGGTGATCGCCGGCCCGACCAAGGTCACCGTCTCCGAGCGGGTCGAGCAGCTCTAGATGGAGCTCGGCCTGGCCGGACGCGCCTGCGTCGTCACCGGCGCCAGCCGCGGCATCGGCCGCGAGACGGCGCTCGGGCTCTGCGCCGAGGGGGCGAACGTCCTGCTCGTCGCTCGCGACGAGCGGCGCTTGGTCGAGGTCCAGGAAGAGGCCGACGGAGCCGGGGCGAAGGCCGGCGGCCGCGCCGCCGTCCTCGCCCTCGACGTCACCGCCGAGGACGCCGGCGAGCGGATGCTCGCCGCGCGCGAGCGCCAGCTTCGGCGCCGTCGACGTCCTCGTCAACAACGCCGGCAGCGCCAGCTGGCGTGACCTCGACGACGTCCCCGACGCCGACTGGCGAGCCCAGTACGAGATCAACGTGATGGCGCCGTTGCGGGCGATGCGAGCCGTCGCGCCGGCGATGGCCGAGCGCGGCTGGGGCCGGATCGTCAACGTCTGCTCGACCGCCGGCAAGCGCCCCTCGGCCTCGATGCCCGAGTACTCGGTCGCGAAGGCCGCCGAGCTCTCGCTCTCGCGCCTCTTCGCCGATCGCTACGCCAACAGCGGCGTCCTCGTCAACGCGATCTGTCCCGGCCCGACCGAATCGGAGATGTGGATGGCGCCCGGCGGCCTGCTCGACCAGTCACGCGATCTGGCAGGCGCGGCAAGTCGCGCAGGAGGCGCTCGCGACAGCCGGCGCCAAGCGCCCGATCGGCCGTCTCGCCGAGGCCGCCGAGATCGCCGGCGCGATCGTCTTCCTCTGCTCCGAGCGCGCCTCCTACGTCGCCGGCGCCGCCTGGTCGGTCGACGGAGGAACGGTCCAAGTGATCATCTGATGGGCCGACGGGCCGAAAAGTCGACCCAGGCCCGACAAGTCGGCCCAGCGGCGCTCTCGGAGCGGCTGCTGACGCCAGAGGAGGCGCTCGCGGTGGAGTCGCGGGGCGGCACGGAGGCCGCGGTGCTCCTGGCGCTGTACGGCTGGCCCGACGAGCCGGGGCTGATCTTCACCGAGCGGCGGGCGGACCTGCGGCGGCACGCCGGCGAGATCTCCTTTCCCGGCGGGCGCCGCGACGAGGGCGACGCCGATCTGAGCGCGACGGCGCTGCGTGAGGCGGAGGAGGAGATCGCCCTCGACCCGGCGGCGGTGGAGCTCGCCGGGGCCCTGGCGCCGGTCTCGACCTTCGTCACCGGCTACCGCGTCCACCCCTTCGTCGGCCTGGTTCCCGACCCGGCCGCGCTGGGCCTGGAGCCCAACCCGACCGAGGTGGAGACCGTGCTCACCTTCTCGCTGCAACTGCTGCGGGAGAGCTACGCGATGCGCCGCCTGATCCGCCGCGGCACCCCCATCCACACCCCCACCTACGAGGTGGAAGGGCGCTTGATCTGGGGAGCCACGGCGCGGATCCTCGGCGACCTGCTGGCGCGCCTCGGCTAGGCGCCCCGGCGAGCCGGGGCTACTTCGCCGCTCCGTCGGGCTGGGGAACGATGCGGATGTAGGGGCGGGGCTCCTCCCAACCGTCGGGGTAGATCTCCTTTGCCTGATCGTTGGAGACCGAGCCGGCGATGATCACGTCGTCGCCCTGCTGCCATTGGGCCGGGGTGGCGACTTTGTGGTTGGCGGTGAGCTGCAGGGAGTCGATCACGCGCAGGACCTCGTCGAAGTTGCGCCCGGTGGTCATCGGGTAGACGAGGATCAGCTTGATTTTCTTGTCGGGGCCGATGACGAAGACGTTGCGGACCGTCTGGTTGTCGGCGGGGGTGCGATCCGCGGCGTCACCGGAGACGTCGGCCGCCAGCATCCCGTAGAGCTTGGCGACGTGGAAGTCGGCGTCGCTGATGATCGGGTAGTTCGGCCGCGAGCCCTGAGTCGCCTCGATGTCGTCGACCCACTGCTCGTGTTTGTCGAGCGGGTCGACCGAGAGGCCGATGACCTTGACGTTGCGGCTGGCGAAGTCGGGTTGGATCTTCGCCATGTAGCCGAGCTCCGTCGTGCAAACCGGCGTGAAGTCTTTCGGGTGGGAGAAAAGCACCGCCCAGGAGTCGCCGATCCAGTCGTGGAACTTGATCGGGCCCTCGGTCGTCTCCGCCTCGAAATCGGGTGCTGTGTCACCAAGTTGCAGACGCCATTGGATCGCTCCTGTCTCGAAGATTTACCTAAATTCCTATCCGAGTTTAACTATTTGGAGTCGCCGGCCGGCGAAAGCACACGCAGAGCCGCGTCTCGCATCTCTGCAGACCATAGATCGAAGTCATTCGATTCGGCGACGACGATCTCGAAGGGGATCCGCCAGGTCCCCCCGGCGGCGCGAACGAGCTCGGCGCCGGCGGCGAGAAGGCTCGAATCGACGCTTCCCGCCGCCTCGTAGACGACCCCCCGCACCGGCGTGTCGACGAGCTTTTCCAGCAACCGCTCCAGCCGCGGCCCGTGGATGTCCGCCAGGTTCTCCGGCTCGCCCTGGGCAGAGCCGAGCAGGTGGAAGACGACGGCGACGTCGGCGACGTGCTCGAGCAGCGTGCCGACCCGGTCGGGGTCGGCGAGCGCCGGGTCGATCCCGGCCGCCTCGATCGCCGCCAGGCCCTCCTGGCCGCGACTGGTCCCGCGCACCGCCCAGCCGTCGCTTCGCAGCCTCTCCCCCAGCAGCCTGCCGCGGCAGCCGCAGCCGACGATGAGTGCGCGAGCCACGCCCGCGAGTCTAGATCCAGCGGGTTGATGCGGGTCAGCGGCTACCTGGCTTCGAAGGGCCCGCGGCCGCGCAGGCGCAGACGTTCGTCCTCGGCCACCCGCGCATCGAGATCGGCCTCGGTGAGCTCGGGGGCGCCGCGGCGCCGGCGCATCTCGTTCTGGGCCTCGAGCATCTGGCGGACGTCGTCGATCTCGTTCTGGACCTCGACCTCGGGCGAGCGCGTCGGCATCCAGTCGACCAGATCGGAGGCCGAGCCCGGGTAGAAATGGCCGACGAGCAGCAGCGCGCCGACGATGAAGGCGAGCACTCCGAGCGTCCCCAGAACGAACAGCACCAATCCAGGATACGGTGCAATCGTGAGCGCGGATCTGATCGAGCTGGCCAGCGTCGACGGCGAGGTGACTCCAACCGGCGTCGCCACGATCGGGCTCAAGGACGACGGCGTCTACCGCGGCGATGGCGCCTTCGAGGTGATCCGCCTCTACGGCGGTCGCCCGTTCGCGCTCGGCGAGCACATCGACCGGCTCGACCGCTCGGCGGCGGCGATCGAGCTCGAGTTCGATCGCGCCGCGCTCGAGCGCGAGATCGAGGCCCTGCTGGGCCAGGTGGGCGCGGTCGACGGGCAGCTGCGCCTGATCGTCACCCGCGGCGGCCGGCGGATCGCCGTGACCGAGCCGATCCCCCTGCACGGCGAGACGATCCGCCTCGCGACCGTCACCTACCAGCCGACGGTGATCCTGACCGGAGTCAAGTCGCTCTCCTACGCGGCGAACATGCAGGCCACCCGGATCGCCAAGGCGGCGGGGGCCGACGAGGCGGTGCTGGTGCGGCCCGACGGCGTCGTCCTCGAGCCGCCGACCTCTTCGATCTTCTGGGTCTCCGCCGACGGCGCCCTGCGGACGTCCTCGCTCGAGGCCGGCGTGCTCGCCTCGATCACCCGCGACCGGCTGATCAAGGCGATGCGAGGTCGAGGAGGGCGAGTGGCAGGTCGACGACCTGCGCGCCGCCGGCGAGGCGTTCCTCGCCTCGACGACGCGGGAGATCCAGGCGGTCGCCTCGATCGACGGGATCGAGCTCGCGGCGGCGCCCGGTCCGCGAACCGGCGAGGCGCAACGGGCATTCGCGGCGACGCTGGCGCGCGAGCTTCGCGAGCACTGAACAAACGAGGAAGGGGCGGGGGTAGATGGATTTTCAGCTGAGCGACGAGCAGAAGCTGATCTCGGAGGCGGCGCGTGAGTTCGCCGACCGCGAGATCCTGCCGGTGGTCCGCGACAACGACCGGGCCGCGCGCTTCGACCGCGAGCTGGCGCGGAAGATGGGCGAGGTCGGCTACCTCGGCGCGCCGATCGCCGAAAAGTACGGCGGCCGCGGCCTCGACTACATCGGCTACGGGCTGATCGTCGGCGAGATCGGCCGCGCCGACTCCTCCGCCCGCACCGTCGTCTCCGTCCTCACCTCGCTGGTCGGCGGCTCGATCGAGCGCTGGGGCAGCGAGGAGCAGAAGATGAGGTGGCTGCCGCGGCTCTGCTCGGGCGAGGCGCTCGGCTGCTTCGGCCTGACCGAGCCCGACACCGGCTCCGACGCCGCCAACCTGCGGACCCGGGCGACCAAGACCGACTCCGGCTGGTCGATCAGCGGCCAGAAGATGTGGATCTCGCTGGCCAACTTCTCCGAGGTGGCGCTGATCTTCGCCCAGACCGACCCGGCGCTGAAGCACCGCGGCCTCGCCTGCTTCCTGGTCCCGACCGACAGCAGTGGCTTCACCACGCAGGAGATCCACGGCAAGCTCGGCCTGCGCTCCTCCGACACGGCGGAGATCTCGCTCGACGAGGTCGAGGTCGGCGACGACGCGATGCTCGGCGAGATCGGCGACGGCTTCAAGGTCGCGATGAGCGCCCTCGACAACGGCCGCTACAGCGTCGCCGCCGGCTGCGTCGGCATCTGCGACGGCTGCGTCGACGCCTCGGTCGCCTACTCCAAGGAGCGCAAGCAGTTCGGCGTCCCCCTCGCCCGCTTCCAGCTGGTCCAGGAGATGATCGCCGACATGATCCTCAAGCGCGACGCCTCGCGGATGCTCGTCTACCGCGCCGGCGTGCTCAAGGACGAAGGCGTGCCGAACACGATGGAGACCTCGGTCGCGAAGCTCTACGCGACCGAGGCCGCGGTCGAGTGCGCGAACCTGGCGATCCAGGTCCACGGCGGCTCCGGCTACGTCGACGACTACCCGGTCGAGCGCTACCTGCGCGACGCCCGCGTGACGACCCTCTACGAGGGCACCTCGCAGATCCAGAAGCTGATCATCGGCCGCGCCGCGACCGGGATCAACGCGATGCTCCCCTTCGAGGAGAGCTGAGTTGGCCGACCTCGTCGAAGCCTCGATCGACGGGCCGACGTCGGCCTGCTGCGCCTCGCCGACCCGGCGACGCGCAACGCCCTCTCGACGCAGATGCGGGAGAGCCTGCTCGCCGGGCTCGACCGCTTCGACCAGGACCCCGCGGTGCGCTGCATCGTCATCGCCGGCTCCGAGAAGGTCTTCGCCGCCGGCGCCGACATCCGCTCGATGGCACAACCGGGAGTGCCCGACCCCGGCGACCGCAGCGGCCCCGCCTTCTGGCGGCGGCTGGCGGCGGTGAGCACGCCGATCGTCGCCGCCGTCTCCGGCTACGCGCTGGGCGGCGGCTGCGAGCTGGCGCTGGCCTGCGACATGATCGTCGCCGACGAAAGCACCCGCTTCGGCCAACCCGAGATCAGCCTCGGAATCATCCCCGGCGGCGGCGGAACCCAGCGCCTGACGCGGGCGATCGGCAAGCAGCGGGCGATGGAGTACGTGCTCACCGGCCGCCGCTTCGACGCCGACACGGCCGCGGCGTGGGGCCTCGTCAACAGGGTCGCCGAGCAGGGCCGCTGCCTGGACGCGGCGCTGGAGCTGGCCCGGGCGGTCGCCGAGCGCCCGCCGATCGCCGCCCGCCTCGCCAAGCGGGCGGTGCTGAACGCCGAGGAGCTGGGGATGGCCGCCGGGATCGAGGCCGAGCGGGCGCTGTTCGACCAGGCGATGGCGACCGATGACCGGGTCGAGGGCATGCAGGCCTTCCTCGAGAAGCGCGAGCCCGACTTCAAAGGCCGCTGACGATGGCCGGCGTCGGCGTCCTCGGCGCCGGGACGATGGGCACCGGCATCGCCCAGATCGCGGCTCTCGGCGGCTACGAGACCCGGCTCTACGATCCCGACGCGGCGGCGGCCGAGAACGCCGAGATCCGGCTCGGCGAAGCGCTCGCAAAGGGCCTCTCGCACGCGCGCTGGACCGAGCTCGAAGCCGAAGAAGCGCTGGACCGGGTCAGCGCCACGACCGACCTCGAGGACCTGGCCGAGTGCGAGCTGCTGATCGAGGCGGCCCCCGAGAAGATCGAGCTGAAGCGCGACCTCTTCCGCGCCGTCGCCGCAGTCTGCGCCCCCGACGCGGTCCTCGCCACCAATACCTCGTCGCTGCGGGTCACCGACATCGCCGCCGGGGTCCCCCACCCCGAGCGCCTGGTCGGGATGCACTTCTTCAACCCGCCGGCGCTGATGAAGCTGGTCGAGGTGGTCGCCACCGAGCGCTCCTCCGAGGCGGCGCTGGCGGCGACCGAAGCGGTCGCTTTGAGGATGGGCCGGACCCCGATCCGGGCCAAGGACTCCCCCGGCTTCGTCGCCAACCGGCTCGCCCGACCCTTCGCGCTGGAGTCGCTGCGGATGCTCGCCGACGACGTCGCCGGGGCGGCCAGGATCGACCGCATCGTCCGGCTCGGCGGCGGCTTCCGGATGGGGCCCTTCGAACTGATCGACCTGATCGGGCTCGACGTCAACCTCGAGATCGCCCGCTCCTTCTTCGCCCAGGGCGGCGAACCGGAGCGCTGGCGCCCGAGTCCGATCCAGGAACGGCTGGTCGCCGAAGGGAAGCTCGGACGCAAGAGCGGCGCCGGCTACTACGAGTACGGCGGAGGAGTCCAGCGGGAGATCGATCCCGAGCTGGGGATCCTGGCGCCGACGCTCGACCCCGAGAAGCTGGAGCGAATCGACCCCGCCGCGAGCGTCGTCCTCAACCGCCTCTTCGCCCAGATCGCCAACGAGACCGCCTTCGCCCTGGAAGAGGACGTCGCCTCCCCGGACGACATGGACACGGCGATGCAGCTGGGGCTGAACTGGCCGCTGGGCCCGCTCAGCCTGGCCGAGAAGATCGGCACCGCGGCGGCGCTGGCGCTGCTGGAGAAGCTCGAGGTCGCCGGGGGCGGCGCCTACGCGCCGGCGCCGCTGCTGCGCCGCGCCGCCGAGCAGGGCGCCGGGCTGCGCGAGGTCGCGCGGTAGAAGTCCGCCGGCCTCAGCGGCCCTCGATGCGAAAGGTCAGTTCGTCCGGGATAGCACCAGCTCCAGTCCTCGCCCGGCTGGGCCGAGCGGATGATCGGGTGACCCGTCGCCTGGTGATGGGCGGTCGCGTGCTTGCCGACGGAGTTGTCACAGCAGCCGATGTGGCCGCAGGTCTGGCACATCCGCAGGTGCACCCATCGCATTCCGGTCTGCGAGGCACTCCTCGCAGCCCTCGACCTGATCCGGGAGGTTGAGGAACTGGACGGAGTCGAGATGGGTACATTCGGCTGCCACGCGACAACGATATACCCGGACGACAGGGCACTCCGACGGCGTCCGCTTCTCGCGGTCAGGGGTGCCATAGGATCGAGCCGTGCCGTTCACGCTCAGGAACCTCAAGGAGGACCTGGAGGACGTCGGGTCCAACTTCGACGGCGCGCCGGACCTGGAGTTCCGCTTGGCGACCGTGGCGCTCGAGCTCGAGCAATCCGGCCTGAGCTACCAGCGCGTCCCGCCCGGCTATCGCTTTCCGTACGGCCACACGCACGAGACGCAGGAGGAGGTGTACGTGGTCGTGCGCGGGAGCGGGAGGATGAAGCTCGACGACGAGATCGTCGAGCTCAGGGAATGGGACGCGGTGCGCGTCCCGCCCGGTACCTGGCGCGGCTACGAGGCCGGGCCGGAGGGCCTCGAGATCCTCGTCATCGGCGCCCCCAATCTCGGCAAGACTCCCCGCGAAGACGTCGAAGGCGAGCGCGACTGGTGGACTGACTAGCGCCAGATAGGTGAGCGTGGAGCGCGCGGGAAAGCTTCCAAGAGACGGAAGCTCCCGAACTTCGGGGCGGGCTTTCGAAGCACTTGAACGGAGACCCGCCATCGGCCGGGGGGTCGGGTGCCCCTCCGAACGTTTTGCGCGGGAGGAGAGCAGCGCCTCAATGGCGCCAGCCGCATCCTCCCCAACGACGAGTTGCGAGTGAGGAGGGGCACCCGACCCCCCGGCCGATGGCGCGCTCCCGAGAGAGAGCCTTAGGAGCTCGGCGCGATCTCGACCGGCTCGCCGCCGGGGAACCAGTGGGCCTCGACCGGCGGCGGGCTGTCGCGCAGGTAGCGCTCGGCGTCGAGCGCGCCCATGCAGCCGGTGCCGGCGGCGGTGACCGCCTGGCGGTAGGTGTGGTCGACGACGTCGCCGACCGCGAAGACGCCGGCCAGGTTGGTCCGGGTCGAGCCGGGCTCGGTGACGATGTAGCCGTCCTCGTCGGTGTCGACCTGGCCCTTGACGACCTCCGAGCGGGGACGTGGCCGATCGCGACGAAGGCGCCGGTCGCCTCGATCTCCTCGGTCTCGCCGGTCTCGGCGTGGCGCAGGCGGATCGTCGCCAGCTTGCCGTCCTCGCCGGCGACGAACTCGTCCGGGACGTACGGGGTCTTGAGGTCGATGTTGTCCTTCTCCCGGGCCCGGTCGAGCATGATCTTCGAGGCGCGGAACTCGTCGCGGCGGTTGACGATGGTCAGCTCGCTCGGCGAACTTGGAGATGAAGATCGAGTCCTCCATCGCCGAGTCGCCGCCGCCGATCACCAGCACCCGCTGGCCCTTGAAGAAGGCGCCGTCGCAGACGCCGCAGGTGGAGACGCCGCGGCCGCCGAGCTCCATCTCGCCGGGGACGCCGAGCCGTTTCGGCTCCGCCCCCATCGCCAGGATCACGGTCTTGGCGCGGTACTCCTCGTCGCCGAGGAAGACCTTCTGGACGCCGCCGTCGGAGAGCTCGACCCGGTCGACGTCGTCGGTGACGAAGCGGGTCCCGAAGCGCTCGGCCTGGGCGCGGAACTGGCTCATCATCTCCGGGCCCATGATCCCCTCGGGGTAGCCCGGGTAGTTCTCGACGTCGGTCGTGTTCTGCAGCTGGCCGCCCCACTGGAAGCCCTCGAAGACGAGCGGCTCGAGGTTGGCGCGGGCGGTGTAGAGCGCCGCCGTGTAGCCGGCCGGCCCGCCGCCGACGATGATCACGTTCTCGACCTTCTTGTTGTCGGTCATCTCCGCCATTTTCGCGCGCTAGAGGCCATTACTTTACTTTTTATAGTACTGCCCCCACGGGCCTCCGCAATCGCCCCCACCGGCGGCTCCAGATCTGATTTCGCGCTGCCTCCGCGGTCGATCGGCAGTCCCTCCTCTTCCCAGCGATGGACAGTGTTGCGCAGCTGGAAGAAGGCGACGATCCCGGGCGGGATCGGCATCCAGAAGGAGACCAGGCGGAAGATCAGGATCGCCGGGAAGACGGTCTCCTCGGGCAGGCCGAAGAGGACGAAGGCGCCGATCATCCCGGCGTCGACCGCCCCCACCCCGGCCGGCGCCAGCGGGAAGAGGTTGGCGACCATGCCGAGGAAGAAGCCCTGGACGACGACCGCGAGCGGCACGTGGATGCCGAACGCGTGGAAGGAGGCCCAGAGCACGCCGATGCTGAACGCCCAGAAGCCGGCCGCGCCGAGCACCGCGAGGCCGCCGCGCGAGGGGTGGGCGAAGAGGCTGAGCGCGAAGCGGAACCCCTCCCCCAGCGTCTCCGGCACTTTCGCGGCCCATTCGACGAAGATGCGCGTGTGTCGCCGTGGGCGAGGGGCTCAGCCGCGCTCGACGTCGGAGGGGATCAGCGTGATCAGGACCCCGATCACCAGCAGCAGCCCGGCGACCGCGGCCGGGATGATCGTCAGCTCGACCGAGTGCTTGCCGTTGAGGACGCCGGTCCGCAGCAGCAGGCCGAAGACGATCAGCGCCAGCGGATAGAAGGCGTAGTGGAGGCTGACGAAGGCGACCATCCGGCGGGCGACGTCGCGGCGCGCCATCCCGGCTTTGCGCAGCGCCCAGTAGGTGAGCGCGACGCCGCCGGCGCCGCCGGCCGAGAAGAGCAGCGTCGCCGCCACCCCGGCCATGTTGATCTCGTAGGTCTCGCCCCAGGTCAGCCGCAGCGCGTCGCCGCCGACCACCGCTTTGAAGAGGGCGATGTAGGTCGCGTAGGAGACGATGCTGAAGACGATCGCGATCCCGATCCAGACCGGGTCGGCGTCGTCGAGCTTGCTCAGCGCGTCGCCGAGCCCGACCAGCTTCGGGAAGAGGAAGTAGATGCGCCGAGCAGCACCAGGACGACCACGAGCCGTCTGCAGCAGGCGGCGCGTCGTCAGCAGCGGCAGCTCGGCGGCGCGATCCCCGTTCGCCGAGTCTTCGTGAGACACGCTGCGAAAAGCTACCCGCTCGCGATTCTCTCCAGGCGCTGCAGCGTTTCGCTGGCCCTGCGAACCAGCGGGTCCGCCGAGCGGGTCGGCCGCGCCGGACCGCGGCGACCAGCAGCGCGCCGGCGGCAGATCGGTGACGTAGTGCTCGCCGAGGTAGACGAGGCCGAAGCCGAGGGTCAGCGCGTAGGCCCAGCCGATCGTCCCCTCGACCTTGCCCGCTTCCGAGAGCGAGATCGCGGCGGCCACCGAGGTGGCGAAGTGGAGCGAGGGCATCGCCGCCCACGGGTTGCCGCCGAGCGCCTCGTAGAGCGTCGGCCAGGCCGGCCCCAGATCGGTTCGCCGACCTCGACCATGATCCGCCGCACCGGCTCCTCGGTCAGCCCCTGCTCGGAGGCCCACCAGGGCGGCGCGGTCGGCACCGCCCAGTAGACGGCGCAGCCGAGGTCGAAGACCGCCGCCATCTGGCGGGCGGCGCGCGGGAAGCGCTCGGTTGTGGCGGACGAGGATCCCGGCGAGCACCACGTAGGGCTCGAAGAACCAGAGCCAGTGGGTGAAGGTGAGGAAGCGGTCGAGGCGCCGACCTGCGGCGGCCCGGCGAGCCGCGGCTGCAGGCGCGCGTTGGGGAGGCGCCGCCGCCGAGGGCGCGGTCGGAGACGATCGGGTAGCGGGTGTAGAGGCGGCGGCGAAGCCGCTCCGGATCGTCGTAGGGCATCTCGTGGACGATGGTGAAGGCCCACATCTGCATCGCGAAGAGGGCGACGTCGCGTTTCCGCGAGCGCGGCTGCAGGACGGCGACGGCGAGCGGGCCCGGCGGCGCAGGCCGCGATGGTCACCGGGGCCGGGATCCGGAGGCGCTTTCGCACCAGCGGAACGGCGATCGCGGCGCCGACGCCGTGGCGCGCCCCGGCCCTGACGGCGAGTCGAAGCGCGGGGTGGCCGGGAGTGCCTCCTCATCGGGTCGGCGAGTATAGGTAGGCGACCGGGAGACCGGAGCACCGCCACGCCGCTCGCCGTGATTAGAATGGCCGCGCCTTGACGCCGCACTCGCCTGGCACCGACCAGATCGACACGCTGATTTGGATCGGCTTCGTCGCCGCGGCGATCGTCGTCGTCGCGATCAACCTCGGCCTGTTCGGCGCCGTCCGCCGCTTCCGCGCCGAGCGCGGCGCCAAGCCGCGCCAGCTCAGCGGCGGTCGCCGGGTCGCAGTTCCGGGTCGCCGGCGCCCTCACCGGCTTCGCCGTCGTGATCTTCGTGCTCGGGATCGTCTTCACCGACAAGGCACGGGAAACGCCGACGACCGGCTCGGCCGGCCTCACCTCGGCGAAGACCGAAGGACCGCTGGTGATCGAAGCGACCGGCCAGCAGTGGCTGTGGCGCTACAACTACCCGAACGGCGCCTTCAGCTACTACAAGCTGGTGATCCCGGTCGACACCGCGGTCGAGCTCAACCTCGTCTCGACCGACGTCATCCACACCTGGAACGTCCCCGACCTGGCGCCGCAAGACCGACGCGGTCCCGGGCAAGATCAACCACGTCGTCTTCCGGGCCGACGCCGAAGGCGACTTCTCCGGCCAGTCCGCGACCCTCTCCGGCCAGGCCTACGCGCCGATGCGGACCGAGGTCGAAGTCGTCTCGCCCGACCGCGTCCAAGAATTCATCGCCGAACGCAGAAGAAGCGAAAGTCGAAGCGGCCCAGGAACGCGATCGTCGGCCTGATCCAGAACGGAGAAGTGCCATGAGCGAGCACGCCGCATCCCGAGATCGTCGTCGACGGCTTCCCGAGGAAGCGCCCGCGCTGGATCGAGCTCGTGACCAGCGCCGACCACAAGGACATCGCCAAAATCCTGATGGTCGGCTCCGGCGGCTTCCTCTTCCTCGCCGCGCTCGAGCTGCTGCTGATGCGGCTGCAGCTGGCGATCCCGGAGAACACCTTCATGGAGCCGGTACGACCTTCAACCGGATGCTCTCGCTCTACGGCGCCACCTCGATCTTCTTCTTCGCCCTGCCGCTGGTGATCGGCCTCTTCCTCTACGTCGCGCCGCTCCAGGTCGGCGCCCGCGGCACCGCGCTGCCGCGGCTCAGCGCAGATCGGCGGCCTGCTCTGGGTGGCCGGCGCGGTCGTCCTCTACTCGGGCTTCCTCTGGACCCCGTCGGAGGCCGGCGTCAACCCGCTGCCGCCGCTGTCCGAGCTCGCCTTCCTCAGCAACAACGGGGTCGACGCCTGGCTCACCGCCTGCGGCTTCGCCACCCTCGGCTTCGTCCTCATCGCGATCGACCTCTCGACCACGCTGCGGGTCGACCGGGCGCCCGGGATGGCCTGGCGCCGCGCCCCGATCTTCGCCTGGGCCGCCGCCGTCGGCTCCTGGCTGATGCTCTTCATCGGCCCGGTCCTGCTCGCCGCCTTCACGATGCTGATGATCGACCGCAACTACGACGGCACCTTCTTCGCCGACGGCGGCGGCGGCGCGCCGCTCCTCTGGCAGCACCTGACCTGGATCTTCTACTCGGGCGCCTACATGCTGGTGCTGATCTTCGCCTTCGCCGCGATCGCCGAAATCTTCGCCGTCTTCTCCGGCAACCCGATCTTCAACCGCCGGCGGTGATGGGCTCGATCGTCGCGGTCGCCGTGATCGGCACCCTCGCCTGGATGCAGAACATGTACACCGCGCCGATCGGCATCGGCTGGAAGTACTTCGCGATGCTGATGTCGCTGGCGCTGATCGTCCCGGTCGGCCTGATCTTCTTCAACCTGATCGCGACGCTGAACGGCGGCGCGCTGCGGATGCGGGCGCCGCTGCTGTTCGCGATCGGCGCGCTCGTGCGATCTCGCTCGGCCTCGCCGCCGAGATGCAGCAGTCGCTGGTCGGCGCCGCCTTGTACCTCAAAAACACCACCGACTCGACCGCCGCCACCCACTTCGCGCTGATCGGCGGCGCCGTCTTCGGCGGCTTCGCCGCGCTCCACTACTGGTTCCCGAAGATCACCGGCCGGACGATGGGCGAGCAGCTCGGCCGGATCTCCTTCTGGACGCTGGCGCTCGGGCACCCTGCTCGCCTTCGTGCCGATGGCGCTGGCGGGCTGGGAAGAGGACCAGGTGGTCGACGCCTACAAGTTCTTCAACCACACCGGCGTCAACTTCTACAACCTGCTCGCCTCGATCGGCGTGCTGATCCTCTTCGTCGGCGTCGTCCTGATCCTGATCAACGCGGTCGCCAGCGTCAAGGGCGGCGCCCGCGCCGGCCACGACCCCTGGGGCGGCGACACGCTCGAGTGGTTCACCCTCTCGCCGCCGCCGGCCCACAACTTCGACGTCCAGCCGGACGTCCGCAGCGACCGGCCGATGCGCGACATCCGCGAGGCGATCGCCCGTCGCGCGCAGCAGCGTCGAGGAGCGCGCGGCCCGTGAGTCGCAGCCGGTAGCCTGAGCGCCATGTCATCCGGCGCCGGCGCGCAGCACCGCGCCCCCCCAGGCGGCCGGGGTAGCCCCCCGCTCTGCCGCGTCTCAGCGTCGTCCGCGACTACGTCACGCTGACCAAGCCGACGGTCCAGTCGCTGCTGCTGCTGACCACGGTGACGACGATGTACGTCGCCGGCAACCCGTCGCTGCGGCCTGATCCTCCTGACCTGCCTCGGCGGCGCCCTCTCGGCCGGCGGCGCCGGGGCGATCAACCACGCCGTCGACCGCGACATCGACCGCACGATGACGCGCACCGCCGACCGCCCGGTCGCCTCGGGCCGCGTCTCCCCCGCCGCCGCGATCGCCTTCGGCACCCTGCTCGGCAGCGCTCTCCTTCCTGCTGCTGGCGACCCAGGTCAACGTCGCTGGCGGCGGCGCTCTCGCTCTCCGGCCTGCTCGGCTACGTCTTCGTCTACACGCTCTGGCTGAAGCGGACGACGCCGCAGAACATCGTCATCGGCGGCGCCGCCGGCGCGGTCCCGCCGCTGGTCGCCTGGGCGGCGATGACCGGCGGCCTCAGCGGCATGGCCTTCTACCTCTTCGCGATCGTCTTCTTCTGGACCCCGCCGCACTTCTGGGCGCTCTCGATCCTGATGAAGGACGACTACGCCGCAGGCCCGGATCCCGATGCTGCCGGTGGTCGCCGGCGAGGACGAGACGCGGCGCCAGATCATGCTCTACACGGTGCTGCTCTACGCGGTCACCCAGCTGCCCTTCTGCGCCGGCGGCCTCGGCGATCGCCTACCTGGTCCCCTCGATGCTCCTCGGCGCCGGCTTCATCGGCTTCTCCTACATGCTGCTGCGCACCAAGAGCCGCGCGCTGGGCGCTCCGCACCTACCTCTTCTCGCTCGCCTACCTGGCGCTGCTGTTCGTCTCGATGGCCATCGCCGCCCACGTCTAATTCGCGAGAGCGGCTCGGGCTTGACGCGGAGGGGTTGGGTGTCTCTCACTCGCCTGACTGGCGTATCGCTCGGGCCGTCCAGAGGCTTTGGCCAGCGGCGCTAAACGTTCGGAGGAACACCCAACCCCGCCTCGCTAATCCCCGCCCGCTCCCAGGATCGAACAGCTTCGTGAGCTAAGAGGCTTGCAAGGGACGGGAGCTCCCCGGTGATCAGGCGAGTCTGAGCCGAGGTGCTTCGGAGCGGGTGCTCGCCAAGCCTCCCCGCGTTCGCGCAGGCGAGTCCCACCCGGCTCCCCGCCAACCCGTCCCTTCAGCAGCCCGCCTGATAGAAATCCGGCTGTGGATCGCGAGACCGCACGCAAGAACATGACCGCCGGCCTGGTCGCCGGGGGCTTCGCCGCCGCGGTCTTCGCCCTCTGCTTCATCGTCGCCTTCCTCTACATCGCCCGTACCGATGAGCGAGCACCGACACATCCCCGAGCCCGGCGAGACGATCTACACGCCGCGTCCCTCCTGGGGCCCCGGTCTTCTTCGCGCTCGGCGCGATCGGCGCTGTCGCCGGCATCTACGCCAACGGCTTCATCTTCTCCGCCCTTCATCTGCGTCCTTCATCGGCCGATCGTCATCCTGCTGTTCGCCTTCCGGCAACCTGATCCGCGGCGCGATTCGCGACTACTTCGGCCTGCCGCGCCGGCAGCACGTGCCGCAGCGCCGCGCTGCCGGTCGAGACGATCGCAGCTCCGACAGCGCTGCGCCCTCGGGCACTCCTCCGCGCGTCCTCGAGAGCGCGCCTCAGGGCTTCTAGCCGGGCAGTCATGCCTGAGAGTCGCGCCGTCCGAGGTCCAGACGCGGACGATGTCGCGCATCGAGAGGATGCCGACCACCTCGCCTTCCTCGAAGACGACCAGGTGGCGGACGCCGCGGCGCGACATCTCGGCGGCGGCGTCGCTCGAGGCTCCAGTCGGGGGCGGCGGCGATCACCCACTCGCTCATGTGGTCGGCGACCAGCTCGACGTCCGGGTCCTCGCCGGCGCCGACCGAGAGCAGCAGATCGCGCTCGGTGACGATCCCCGGCGTCGGCGACTCGTCGTCGATGACCAGCGCCGCGCCGACGCCTTGCGTCGACCATCGTCGCCGCCGCCTGGCGCAGCGTGTGCGACGGGCCCACCGTCACCGACACCTCCGACATGCCATCCCTCACCTGCATCGCGTCCTCCTCTGGACGAGCTTTCCAAGATAGTGCGAATCGACGCAAAGACTACCCGCAATCGCCGCCTGCGCCAAACGCTTTCCGGGGGCCTCGACATATAGACTCCCGCGCGCCTCCGCCGTATGCAGAACCTCCCCAAACTCATCCGCCCGCTGCTCGTCCTCGTCGCCCTGGTCGCCACCGTCGTGGCCGCGTCCGGCTGCGGGACGACGACCGCCGACATCGCCCGCGGGCGCATCCTCTTCACGCAGAAATGCGGCGTCTGCCACACGCTCGCCCAGGCGGGGACGACGGCGCCAGATCGGCCCCAACCTCGACGACGCCTTCGCCGCGGCGCGCGAACCAGTGGCTCCGAACGCGGCACGATCGAAGGGATCGTCAAGGCCCAGGTCGAGAACCCGCGCCCCAGCGAACGGCAACCCGGCGGTCTCGATGCCGCGCCGACATCGTCGACGGCCAGGATCTCGACGACGTCGCCGCCTACGTCGGCTCGTACGCCGGCGTGCCCGGCGCGGCGCCGCCGGAAGTCGCAGGCGGCCCCGGCGCCCAGGTCTTCGCCAACAACGGCTGCGGTGGCTGCCACACGCTCGCCGCCGCCGAACTCGGGCGGCGTCACCGGCCCGAACCTCGACGAAGTCCTGCCCGGCCAGACCGCGGCGATGATCGAAGAATCGATCGTCGACCCGAACGCCAAAATCGCCCAGGGCTACCCGGCCAACGTGATGCCGCAGAACTTCAAAGAAACGATCTCCAAGAAGAAATCGAAGAGCTGGTCGAATACCTGATCGAAAACACCTCGGGCCGGGCCGAAGTCCAAGGGCGGCTGAGCCCGGCGGCCGCGCGGCCGCTGCCATCATCTCTGAAGATGTCGGGAACGCCTCCAAAATCGCTTCGAGATCTCCCCGCAGCGCTACGCCCAGGTGACCGCCGTCGCCCTCGCGGCCCTGGCGCTGATCGTCCTCACCGGCGCCGCCGTGCGGCTGACCGACTCCGGGCTCGGCTGCCCTGACTGGCCCCAGTGCTACGGCGGCACCTCGCCGCCGCTCGAATCGCACGCGATGATCGAGTACGGCAACCGGATCCTGACCGGCTTCGTCGGCATCGCCGTGATCGCCGCCGCGGTCCTCGCCTTCTTCCGCCGCCCCTACCGCTGGCACCTGGCGCTGTTCGGCGCGCTGCTGCCGCTCGGCGTGATCGGCCAGGCGATCCTCGGCGCCCTGGTCGTCAAGTACCACCTCGCCCCGGGACTGGTGATGTGCCACTTCATCCTCTCGATGATGCTGCTCGACGCGGCCTTCGCGCTCGTCTGGTGCTCGCGCTACGAGCCCTGGGAGCGGCGCCGCTCGAAGGACCGCCTCGGCGTCTGGGCGGTGCGGGCGCTGATCCCGCTCGGCCAGCTGACGATCCTCGCCGGCACGATCGCCACCGGCCTCCGGCCCGCACGCGGGCGCCCATCGAAGGCCAGCTCGTCCACCGCTTCACCTTCGAGGGCGCCGAGACGCTGGAATGGGTGGTCCAGCGCCACGCCGTGATCGCCGCCGTCTACGGCTTCGCCGCGATCGGCGTCTGGTTCTACCTGCGCCGCCCGGGCGGCGACCGGCGGGCGGTCAAGCCGCTGACCGTGGTCCTCGGCCTGCTGGCGCTCGCAGGGGGTCGTCGGCGACGTCCAGTGGGAGCTCGAACTGCCGACCGAGATCGTCTGGGTCCACGTCGCCCTCGCCACCTGCAACTGGCTGGCGATGCTGTGGACGATCGCCGCCGCCGGCCGGCTCGAGCCGCGCGGGCGAATCGGTGGCGGCCGACGGCGAGCGGGCGCCAGGCAGCGGCCGGCGCCGGCCGCCTGAGCGACAGGCCGCCCGGTGCTCCCCTTCTGGCTCTCGATCGGCGTCCTCAGCCTCGTCCAGGCCGCCCTCGTGGCGGCGCCCCGGGCCGCCACGCCTTCCCCTCCTCGATCGCCTGCGCAGGCGCTGGTGGGCGCTGGTGCTGCCGCTCTCGATCGTCGTCGTGATCGCGGCGATCGCCCTCGACTCGGCCACCGCCGACTTCCTCACCTAGCTGGCGCTGATCGCGGTGCCGCCGCTGGCGGCGGTCGCGCTCGGCTGGATCGTCCGCGGCGGCCGCCCCGCCGCTCGCGCTCGCTCGCCGTGCCCCTCTTCGCGCTCGCCTGGGCGGCGAAGGGCGAACTCGGCGGCCAGACCGCGGCGCTGGCCCTCTCGGCCCTCGCCTGCGTCACCCTCGGCTGGCTGCTGGTCTGCGTCGTCCCGGCCGCTGGGTGAAGCTCGGCATCTACGCGATGGCGCGATCGACGCCTACCTCGTCTTCACCGACCTCCTCCAGGACCCCAACTCGGTCCTCAACGCCGCCGCCCCGGCGGCGGCCTGCCGAAGCCTGCAGCTCGTCCACTTCGGCTCGGCGCTGATGGGCTTCGGCGACCTCTTCATCGCCGCCGTCCTCGGCGCCCTGCTCGCCCGCGACCGCCGCCTGCAGCTGCGCGGCGCCGTCCTCGCCGCGATCCTCTGCCTCGCCTGCGACCTGCTCTTCTTCGCCGTCGACGAGCTGCCGGCGACGGTCCCGATCGCGCTGACCCTGGCGGTGCTGGAGCTGCTGGCAGCGCGTCCGCTAGATCTGCGTCGCGATGATCGCCCCGAAGCCGGCGACGATCGAGCCGTCAGTGCCGAGGACCACGTAGACGAAGCGATGACTGGAGCGATCGAAGCGACGTTCATCGTCCGGTGCATCGACTCGAGCCGACGTCGATCCGATCGAGCCGCTGTCGACCTGTTCGAACCGCTGTCGACCAGCTCGAATCGCCTGTCGACCTGCTCGAATCGCCGTCGACCTCGTCGAAGCGTTCGTCCACACGGTCGAACCGTTCGTCGATCCGCTTCCGAACTCATCCAGCCGCTCGTCGGTCCAGCTCTGATCTCATCGCCTCCATGCGAAGCAGGCTAACGGACCTGCGCGCAACGTTTTGTCTGCGCGTTCGTAACTTCTTCAGTCACGATCTCTCGCCACCAATCGCGCGTCCAGCGATAGCCGTAGACGCAGCCGGCGATCACCAGCACCAGCCCCCAGAGAGACCCGACCAGCGGCCGCGTCAGCAAGCGTCACCGCAATCATCGAGGCCCCCGCGACCCCGACGATCAGCACCCATTTGAAAACCGCCTCCTCGGAGATCTTCATCTAGCCGCAGTTTGACCGACCGAAAACCGTCGGACGCGCGTGCGCACTTCTGCGTGACCCGAGCCGAGCGACCGAGGACGCCAGGCGCCGGTTTGCAGCGTCCGCGCTAAAGGATGTAGACGGTGACGAACACGATGATCCACATGACGTCGACGAAGTGCCAGTAGATCCCCGGCACCTCGACGCCGAGATGGTCCTTTGCGTCGGGGCCGAAGTGGCCGCGGAAGGCGCGGATCGTGGCGAAGCTGAGCAGCATCAGGCCGACGAAGACGTGGGCGCCGTGGAGGCCGGTGAGGCTGTAGAAGATCGAGCCGAAGGAGAGGTCGCGGGCGCTGAAGCCGAGGTGCACGTACTCGTTGATCTGGATGAAGAGGAAGGTCGCGCCGAGCATCCAGGTCAGCAGCAGGCCGAGTTTCATCCCCTCGCGGTTGCCGTGGCGGATCGACTCCAGCGCGTAGTGGACCGTGAAGCTCGAGGAGACCAGGATCGCCGTGTTGACGCCGGCGACCGCGACCGGCAGTTCGTAGGGCTTGGGCGGCCAGACCTCGGGGTGGACGACGACGCGGAGGAAGAAGTAGGAGGCGAAGAAGGCGCCGAACAGCATCACCTCGGAGACGATGAAGAGCAGGATCCCGAGCGTCTGTCTGTCGATCCGCGAGCTCTGGTTGGCCTCGGGCGGACCGTGGTGCTCCTCGGCGTGATGCCCGAGCGGGACGGTTGCGCTCTCCATCAGGGCTCACCTCCCTCGGCGACGGCGGCGGCGACGGCGCTCGGGTGCCGGCCGACCTCGATGTGCTGGACCTGCTTGTCGGTGATCTCGCGGACGCGGCCGATCAGGTCGCCCTCGAGCCAGCGCGAGTTCTCGCCGGCGAAGGTCGAGATCAGGATCTCGTCGACCCGGTAGTGCTCGATCGCGTTCTTGACCGCGAGGAAGGGGTCGGGGCTCATCGGCTGGCCGGTGGCGTCGATGTCGGCGCGGTAGAGCTCGGCCAGGGTCGAGGCGAGGTCGGAGACGACCTGCCCCTCGCTGACGTCCTCGCTGCGCGGGCAGACGATCGTGTAGCGGTGCGGGCTGTGCTGTTGCTCGCGCGCTCCTTCAGGCGGCTGACGAGATCCGGCGCCGCGACGGTCTTGGTGGCGACGACGAGGGTGTGGATCAGGTCCCAGCGGATCGCGTCGTCTTCGATCCGGACCGGGATGTGGGTGAACTTGGTCTCCGGCTCGACCTTCTCGCGGATCCACTCGACGAGGTCCTTGCGGGTCAAGCCCGAAGCGCGTGTCGGAGAGGCAGGAAAGCAGCATCTCGCCGGGTTCGTGGGCGCGGACGGCATCGCCGACGCCAGCCAGGGCTCGGGGTCCATCACCTCGCCGACCGAGTCGATGCCGAACTCGGCGAGGACCGCCATCGTCACCTCGACCCGGGCGCGGGCGGCCTCGCGAAGCTCGTCGGCGTCGATCAGCTGACCGACGGAGGGCTGGTTCTGGGGCGCCGCGACGACGACGTCGGAGACCGTGGCCTGGCGCTCGCGCACCGCCTGCAGCAGCTTGCGGCCGCCGGCGACCTCGTTGAGGAAGACCAGCAGGGGCCGGCCCGGTTCGACGTCGCTCACGTCGACCCCACCACGCTCGGCTCGGCGGTCGGAACCTCGGCGCCTTCGCCGGCCATGATCGCGTGCCGGGCGCCGGGGACCCCGTACTCGTAGGGGCCGCCGACGACGCGCGGAATCTCGTCGAAGTTGAAGATCGGCGGCGGCGAGGAGACCTGCCACTCGATCGAGTTGGCGCGCCAGGGGTTGGCCGGGGCCTTCGGCCCGAAGCGCCAGCTGACGATCATGTTGTAGAGGAAGACGAGCTGGATCGCGCCGAGCATGAAGGCGAAGCAGCTGATCAGCAGGTTCCAGTTGCCGAACTGGGAGGCGTAGTCGGCGACCCGTCGCGGCATCCCGTCCATCCCGATCCAGTGCATCGGGATGAAGGTGCCCCAGGTGCCGATCAGCGTGCCCCAGAAGTGGACGCGGCCGAGTTTCTCGTCGTACATCCGCCCGGTCATCTTCGGGAACCAGTGGTAGATCCCGGCGAAGATCGTGAAGACCGAGCCGCCGAAGAGCACGAAGTGGATGTGGGCGACGATGAAGTAGGTGTCGGAGACGTGGATGTCGAACGGCACCATGCCGAGCATGACGCCGCTGATGCCGCCGATCGTGAAGGTGACGATGAAGGCCAGCGCGAACAGCATCGACGTCGATTTGGTGTGGATTTTGCCGAAGTAGAGCGTGCCCAGCCAGGAGAAGATCTTGATCCCGGTCGGCACCGCGATCAGCAGCGTGGTGAACATCATCGGCACCCGCAGCCAGCTGAACATGCCGGCGACGAACATGTGGTGCGCCCAGACCGAGTAGCTGAGGACGACGATCCCGATCAGCGCCAGAGCCATCAATCGGTAGCCGAAGATCGGTTTGCGGGCATGGGTCGATATGACCTCGGAGATGATCCCGAACCCGGGTAACATCATGATGTAGACGGCCGGGTGCGAGTAGAACCAGAAGATGTGCTGGTAGCTGATCACGTCGCCGCCGGAGGCGAACTGGAAGAAGTTGGTGTGCAGCAGGCGGTCGAAGAGGACCATGAACTGGGCGCCGGCGATGAACGGCGTCGCGGCGACCACCAGCAGCGAGGTCGAGAGGTTGGCCCAGACCAGCAGCGGCATCCGCCAGAAGGTCATCCCCGGCGCCCGCATGGTGATGATCGTGACCAGGAAGTTGAGCGCGGTGGCGATCGACGAGGCGCCGGCGAACTGGACGCCGAGGTTGAAGAACGACTGCCCCAGCGGCGCCCCGGTCGAGAGCGGCGCGTAGCCGGTCCAGCCGGCGTCGAAGGCGCCGCCCGGGGCGAGGAAGCTGCCGATGAAGAGGAGGCCGGCCAGCGGCAGCATCCAGAAGCTGAGCGCGTTGAGGCGCGGGAAGGCCATGTCCGGAGCGCCGATCATCAGCGGCAGGACGTAGTTGGCGATGCCGGCGAAGACCGGGATCACGAAGACGAAGATCATCAGCACCGCGTGGGTCGAGAAGAGGCTGTTGTAGGTCGCGGCGTCGACGATCTGGGTGCCCGGCTGGGCCAGCTCGGCGCGGATCAGCATCGCCATCAGGCCGCCGACGAAGAAGAAGAAGAAGGTGGTGCAGATGTACTGGATGCCGATCACCTTGTGATCGGTGTTGAAGCGGAAGTAGTCCTTCCAGCTCTTGGCGCCGTGCTGGGAGTGGTCGTCGGGGATCGTCGGCACGCCGGAGGCCCAGCGCAGCCAGTAGTCGAAGCAGCCGAAGCCGGCGAGGAAGCCGAGCGGCGCGAGGATCAGCGGCACGACCACGTGCGGGTAGCCGGTCTGTTCGGTCTGGTAGAGCGGCAGGCCGGAGATCGCCCGCAGGGCGATGACCAGGCCGAAGCCGAAGGCGGCAGCGAGAAGAGCGCAGAGCCCTCCCCGGTCCAACCCGGTCGAGTGATCGCGGCCATCAGATCTCCTCCATTATGCGCCGCCTTCTTCCAAGGGCGGCGGGTTCGTTTCCGTGTCCTGGATGACCGACTCCTCCAGCGGCTGCGGAACTTTTTCCTTCAGCCCGTCGACCCACTTGTCGAACCGGGACTGGGACTCGACGACGACTTTGGCGCGCATCGAGGCGTGGCCGAAGCCGCAGAGCTCGGTGCAGATCAGCTGGTAGGTGCCGATCTTGTCGGGGGTGACGATCGCGGTCGTGGTGATCCCCGGGACGTTGTCTTTCTTGATCCGCCACTCGGGCACCCAGAAGGAGTGGATCACGTCCTGGGCGTGCATTTTGAACGAGATCTGGCGGTTGACCGGGACGTGCAGTTCGCCCTGCGAGTAGACGTCGCCTTTGCCCGGGTAGCCGAAGCTCCAGGCGTACTGCTGGGAGAAGACGTCGACCGTCATCGCGTCCTTGGCGGGCTTTTCGATTTCGTCGAGGACCTTCCAGCTGTAGCCACCGCCGAAGAGGACGATGATCGTCGGGATCAGCGTCCAGGCGATCTCCAGGCGGGTGTTGCCGTGGATCGGCTCGCCGTCGGATTCGTCGCCGGGCTTGGCTTTGAATTTCCACAGCGCGTAGAAGAGCATCACGATCACGACCGAGAAGACGAAGGACGAGAGGACGATCATCACGTTGAGCAGGTCGTCGATCTTCGGCGCCGCGGTCGAAGCCTCCTGGCCGTCCCAGTTGATCGAGAGCATGACCGCGGAGATCGCCGCGGTCATCGCAACGATCGCGGCGAGCATCTTCGCTATCGGGAGGCGGCCGTACATGGAGGGCGGCGGGCATTCTATTGAAGCGGCGGCCGGAGGTTTTCCGGCCCCAGGTGCCCTTTGGCACTAGCTACTCCGGCGCGGGCAGGTCGCCCAGCTCCCCGGCCGACGCGGCGAGGACGCCGCGGGCGACTCCCTCCCAGCTCCAGAGCCGCGCGACGGTCTCGACCAGCGTCGCGCGGGCCCGCTGCCGCTCCGCCTCGGGCAGCGCCAGCCAGCGGTTCAATCGGTCGGCGATCGCCTCCACCGCACCGAGCTCGACCGGGAACGAAAGCAGCTCGGCGACCTCCGGCGGCAGCGCCTGGAGAGCTGCGCCGAGACCTCGAGCATCCCCGAGTGGCCGGCCGAGACCGGCAGCGCCCCGCAGGCGGCGGCCTCGACGGCGACCATCCCGAAGGCCTCCGGAAAGGTGCTCGGCATCACCACGGCCTCGGCCTGCGGGAACAGCTCGGCGACCTCGTCGTGCTCCAGCCGGCCGATGAACTCGACCGAGCCGGCGGCGGCCCGGGCGGCCTCGGCGTAGCCGGCGGGCGGGTCGGCGAGGAAGGCGGAGAGGATCGGCAGCGGCTTCTCCTCCCCGCCCTCCAATGCCCAGCCGAGCCGCGCGACCTCGCGGGCGTCGTCGAGGTCGCCGCGTTCGAGCGCCGCCAGCAAGCGGCGCAGCCCGTCCTCGTACTCGCCGAACCCCGCGACCTGCAGCCGGGCCTGCGGGTGCGCGGCCTGGACCAGCGGCCAGGCGGCCAGCAGCAGGTCGACGCCCTTGGAGACGATCAGCTTGCCGACGAAGACGACGAGTCCGGCGCTGGCGAGAGCCGGGGCGGAACTCCTCGACGTCGACGCCCGGGGGGCCGAGGCGCGTCTTGGCCCTGCAGGTCCGGGAGATCGGGGAGCGCCGCCCAGAGCGACTCGGCGGTGTGGGCGGAGCCGACCAGGACGCCGGAGGCGGCTTCCATCCCCTCGTAGGCGTAGGGAAGGAAGCGGGGGTGCGGTTTGACCGTGTACTCGAGGGCGGAGCCGTGGATCTTGGCGGCGAAGGGGCTGACGTCCGGCGCGGGCGAGGATCGCCGGGCCCATCACCAGGTGGTTGGCGAGGGCGGCGTCGATGCCGCCGGCCGCGTCGGCGACCTCGCGGACGGCGGCGACGTTGGCGTCGATGTAGTGGTCGAGCTCGGCCTCGGTCAGCTCGGGGAAGGTCTTGACCTCGAAGCCCTCGTAGGGGTCTTTGACGTAGACCGGCAGCAGGCCGCCGATGTCGGGGTTGTGGATCTGGACCCCGTCGATCTTGATCTCGCGGTCCTGGCAGAGCAGATGGACCTCGTGGCCGAGCCGGGCCAGGGCGCGGGCCAGGTTGGCGTTGTAGATGTTGCTGCCGGTGCCGCGCAGCATGTAGCCGTGAAAGAGGAGAACGCGCATCGGTGCCGTCCAAGCTATTAGTCTTCGCGGCGATGAACGACCGTCAGCTCTACCGGATGCGCGCCCCGGCCTCCGGCCGCGAGGCGATCGCGCCCGCCGAGCCGGGCCAGATCTACGTCGACCGCGAGACCGGCGAGGAGATGTAGCCGGTCGCCAAGATCCTGCCCCTGGCCCCCTCGGCCTCCTCCCTCCCCCGCACCCCGGCCAACCTCCGCGCCTGCCGCCGCTGCGACCAGCTGATCGGGCTCGACGTCAGCGACTGCCCGTACTGCGGGCTTCGCCAGGCGGCGCTCTAGCTGTCCAGAGGGACGGGGGCCGCTGGGACCTCCTCGCTCGACCTGACGGCGGATGCCTGCGGCCGTCCGAGCCGAACGCTCAGCCGCAAAACGCTCGGAGGTCCCACCGACCCCCGTCCCACTGAAGCTCAAGCGCGAAAGACGAAGCCAGGGCGAGCGGGCAATCGCCGCGTCGCCCTCACGAGCTTCCCTGCTTCGAAACCGTCGCGGGGGCTTCGAGCAGGCGGAGCGTCGGGTGACGCCTCCGAACGTTTTGCGGAGGAGGAGCGCAAGCTCTCCGATGGCGTCAGCCGCACCACGCCCCTGCCGACGAGGTACCGAGTGAGGAGGCGTCACCTGACGCTCCGCCTGCCGTATGCACGCGGCGCTTACGGTTTCTTGACCAGCGTCGCCGTGTAGAGCAGGCGCGCGTTCGAGTAGTAGCAGCCGTAGGTCTTGGTCTTGCCGACGCCCTGCTGGGGGTGGCCGCCCTGGATGTCTTCCTTGGAAGCGCAGTGTTCGGGCAGGCGGCTGCCGCGCCAGGTGTTTTCGGCGGAGACGTTGAAGGCGAACATCGGCGCCCAGGTCGGGACCGTCAGGGCGACGACCTGGCCCTTGAGGACGGTCAGAGGGTGGTCGAGGGCGAAGATCGGGGTGGTGCCGAAGTAGGGGTTGAGGACCTCGAGCGGGCTCTGGCGGACGAGCGTGTACTGGGGCGGTTTCGAGCCTTCGACCGGCCGCAGGATCCCGATCCGCGCCTCGGACGGGGCGCCGAGGAATTCGTTGAAGAAGCCGACCTCGTTGGTGGTCGTCGCCGTTTCCGACGGTCGAGGGCTTGGAGAGGGTGATCGACCAGGCGACGATCTTGCCTTCGAACGGCGCCTCGTAGGGTTTG
The DNA here is from genome assembly GCA_963739875.1 of uncultured Solirubrobacterales bacterium. Classification (GTDB taxonomy): domain Bacteria; phylum Actinomycetota; class Thermoleophilia; order Solirubrobacterales; family 70-9; genus VAYN01. The sequence goes on along the minus strand of CAVUCD010000007.1, from coordinate 92,664 downwards.
GCGATGCCGTCGGCGATCGCCTGGAAGCCGGTGACGTGGCCCTCGACCCGGCAGGGGGTGATCTCGGTCGTTGTTGACGATCTTGCCGGGACAGGAGGCCGGCGGGGTTTCCGCGGTCTGGCCGAGCACGACGACCTGCAGCGGCGCCGAGTCGGCGCTGCCGGGGGCGGCGACCACGACCAGGCCCGCGAGCAGGCAGGCGGCGGCCACGATCGGCGCCCAGGCGCGGCCGGATCGGCTTTTTCTCTGTGCGGAGGTCATCGAATCAAGGCAACACGGGGCGAGGACCCCAGTTGCGTCGAGATTCTGCCTTTCGCGACGGGGGAATGCGGCGGCGCGGCCCCGCTTGCACGATCACGGCCATTCGTGGGCTGTAGGGTTCGGGACGCCAGATGGAGGTTTCCAACCGCGCAGACGAATTCATTCCCGCCGGTCTTGCCTCCTTCGGAATCGAGGCGGACGAGATCGAGCTGGCCGTGATCGGCGTCGCCCACGGGATGTTCTGGCCGGCGATCCTCGAGCTGCTCGAGCTCGACGCCGGCGACGCCGCCCCGGAGCGCAATCCCGACCTCAGCGCCCCGCCGGTGGCGCCGTGAGCGACCTCCTCGACCGCTCGCTGCGCGCCCAGGCGGAGGCGATCGCCGCAGGCGAGGCGGACCCCGCCGAGCTGCTCGAGGCGACGCTGGAGCGGATCGAGCAGCGCAACCCGGCGCTCAACGCGATCGTCGCCACCTTCCCCGAGCAGTCGCGAGCGATGCTCGCCGCCGCCCCCGACGGTCCCCTGCACGGAGTCCCGATCGTGATCAAGGACGAGTGGCCGCTGCCCTGGCGGGCGCAGCGCTTCGGCGCCGCCGAAATGCTCGCCCCGAGCGCGCCCGGCGAGTCCGCCCCCTACCTGGCGCTGCGCGACGCCGGCGCGACGATCGTCGGCGTCGGCAACATGCACGAGCTCGGCGCCGGCAGCACCGGCAACATCTCCGTCTACGGGCCCGCCCGCAACCCCTGGAACACCGAGCGCTGCCCGGGCGGCTCCTCGAGCGGCCCGGCTTCCGCGGTGGCCGCCCGCCTCGTCAGCGGCGCCGTCGGCGCCGACGGGGTCGGCTCGATCCGCTACCCCGCCGCCTACTGCGGCCTGACCGGGCTGAAGCCGACCTTCGGCCGCTCGGCGATGGCGGGGCACCACATGGCGGCGATCTCGACCACGATCGTCTCCGGCCCGCTCTGCGCCGACGCGGCGGACTGCCGCCTGCTGGGCTCGGTCCTCTGCGGCGAAGAGCTCGCCGCCGGCGACGCCGAGCGCCTGCGGATCGGCGTCGTTCGCGACAGCGTCTCCGAGGACGTCGACCCGGCGGTGCGGGTCGCCTGCGAGAGCGCGATCGAGGCGCTGCGGGAGGAGACCGGCGGCGAGGTCCGGGAGATCGAGCTGGCCGACCTCGAGCCGGCGGCGCTGGCAACCGTCCTGATCGCCAACACCGAGGGGCTGAGCGGCCTCTCCCCCAGCCGGCTCAACAACCTCGATCCGGAGCTCAGCCCGATCGGGCGCGGCCTGCTCAAGTACCGGATGCTGCTGCCGGCGGCGGCCGGCGTCAAGGCCCACCGGGTGCGGGCGCTGATGCGCCGGCGGCTGGTCGCCGCCTTCGCCGACGTCGACCTGATCGCCTGGCCGACGGTGCCGGCGGTGGCGCCGCCGCTGGAGGCGCCGCTGGTCGAGCTGCCCTCGGGGACGCTCACCGCCGACCAGGCCAACGTGCGCGGAGCGGCGCTCGCCAACCTGACCGGCATTCCCGCCGTCAGCGTCCCGGTCGGGCTCTCCGACGGCCTGCCGATCGGCCTGCAGCTGCAGGCCGCCTGGGGTCGCGACGAGCTGCTGCTCGACGCGGCCGAGGCGCTGGAGCGCGCCAACGGCCGCCGCTGGGTCGACTCGCTGCCGCCGCTGGCGCGGGCCGCCGAGACGACGGAGGCCTAGTAGTGCCGGCGATCGTCGTCGCGGGACTCGAGCGCGCCTTCGACGAAGTGCTGGCGGTGCAGGGCATCGACCTCGCGGTCGAGGAGGGCGAAATCTACGCCTTCCTCGGACCCAACGGGGCCGGCAAGACGACGACGGTGCGAATGCTGACGACGCTGCTGCTGCCGACCGGCGGCAGCGCCAGCGTCGCCGGCCACGACGTCGTCAAGGAGGCGCGGGCGGTGCGGGGCTCGATCGGCGTCGCCCTGCAGGAAGCCGCGCTCGACCCGCTGATGACCGGGCGCGAGCTGATCCGCCTGCAGGCGACGCTGCAGGGGATCCCGACGGCCGAAGGCCGGCGCCGCGCCGACGATCTGCTCGACCGGGTCGACCTCAGCGCCGCCGCCGACCGCCGCGTCGGCACCTACTCGGGCGGGATGCAGCGGCGGCTCGACCTCGCCGCCGCCCTCGTCCACGAACCGCAGGTCCTCTTCCTCGACGAGCCGACCACCGGCCTCGATCCGGTCAGCCGCAAAACGATCTGGGAGGAGGTGCGGGCGCTGAACGACGACGGCACCACCGTCTTCCTCACCACCCAGTACCTGGAGGAGGCCGACCAGCTCGCCGACAACGTCGGCATCATCGACAGCGGCCGGATCGTCGCCGAGGGCACGCCGGAGTCGCTGAAAGCGGAAATCGGCCACCCCCACATCCAGCTGCAGCTGGCCGCGGGCTCGGTCGTCGAAGCCGAGGCGATCCTGGCGCCGGTCGGCAAGCTGCTGCCGCCGAAGGACGGCAGCAAAGTCCTGGTCGAGGTCGAGAACGGCGCCGCCGACATCCCGCGCGTCGTCCGCGCCCTCGACGAGGCCGGGATCGCGGTCGAGTCCCTGGAGCTGGTGCGGCCGACGCTCGACGACGTCTTCGTCGAGAAGACCGGCTACCACCTCGAGGACGAGAGCGAGGAGAACGCCGAGAAGGCGCCGGTGGGGGCGTGAGCGCGCTCGCCGCCAATGCCCGCGTCGTCAGGGCGCTCGGCATGCGCTCGATTCGCCAGACCTTCCGCCGCCCGCAGCTGATCGCGCCGATCATCGTCTTCCCCACCCTGCTGCTGGCGATCCAGACCGGCGGCGCCGGCTCGGCGATCGAACTGCCCGGCTTCCCGCCGGTGCAGAGCTTCCTCCAGTTCATGCTCGCCGGGGCGATGATGAAGTCGCTGATGCTGGCCGGCAACAGCGGCGGCATCGCCCTCGCGGTCGACATCGAGATGGGCTTCACCGACCGCCTCTTCTCGGCGCCGATCCCGCGCTTCGCGATCGTCCTCGGGCGGCTCGCCGGCACCGCGGCGCTGGGCCTCTTCGCCTCGCTCTGGTTCCTGGCGATCGGGCTGATCTTCGGGGCGAGCATCGAGAGCGGCGTCGCCGGGGCGCTGCTGGCGATCGTCCTGGTCACCGCCTCGGCGATGGCGGTCGGCGGGATCGGCGCCGCGATCGCCCTGCGCACCGGCAGCGCCAGCGTCGTCCAGGGCCTCTTCCCGCTGGTCCTCGTCGTCCTCTTCCTCTCTTCCGCCTTCTTCCCCCAGGAACTGATGATCGAGCCGGCGAAGACGATCGCCCAGTACAACCCGCTCAGCTTCATCGTCGAAGGGATCCGCGAGCCGATCATCTCCGGCATCAACGCCGCCGACACGCTCGACGCGGTGCTGGCGATCCTCGGCATCGTCGTGCTCGGATTGATCCTCAGCGATCGCGCCCTGCGCCACCGGTTGAGGGTCGGCTGATGGAAGCCACCGTGGCGATGCCGGCCTGGCGCTCGAACCTGGCGACGATCGCGGCGCTGATGGCGCGGGCCAAGAACGAGCTGCTGCGGGTGCCGGGAGCGGCGATCCCCGGGGTGCTGGCGCCGACGATCTTCTTCCTCGGCCTCAACGGCGTCTTCGGCGCCCTGACCCAGCTGAACGGCTTCAGCACCGGCAGCTACGAGTCGTTCATCGTCCCGGTCAGCATGCTGCAGGGAGCCGGCTTCACCGGCGCCGCGGCCGGCGTCAACCTCGCCCGCGACATCGAAGCCGGCTGGCTCGACCGGCTGCTGGTCTCCCCCGCCCCGCGCTGGGTGCTGCTCGCCGGCACCGTGCTCGCCGCCAGCGCCCGGGCGCTGATCCCGGCAACCGTCGTGCTCTCGGTCGCGCTGGCGCTCGGCGCCGGCTGGCCCGGCGTCGACGGCCTGCTGATCGCCTACCTGATGGTCGCGGCGATGGCCGCGGTGGCCGCCTGCTGGGGCTCCTTTCTGGCCCTGCGCTTCAAGAGCCAATCGGCGGCGCCGCTGATGCAGGCCGGGATGATGGCGCTGATCCTGACCACGACCGCCTACGCGCCGCTGGCGCTGCTGGGCCCCTGGCTGCAGAAGATCGCCCGCGTCAACCCGGTCACCCAGGTGCTCGAAGCCGCCCGCCAGGGCTTCGTCGGCGGCGTCAGCTGGGCCGAAACCTGGCCTGGGCTGCTGGCCCTCGCGGGGCTGCTGGCGATCCTCGGCTCGCTGGCCCTGCGCGAAATGCGGCGCACCGGGCTCTGATGAGCGAGGCCGAGCGGCGGCGGTCACGGCCGAGGCCGAGCGGGTCCTGCGCCAGAACTGGCACGAAGGCGAGCGCGAGGGCATCCGCTTCGCCTACACCGAGCCGAGCCCCGGCCGCTACCCCTGGCAGTGGTACTGGGACTCCTGCTTCGCGGCGATCGTCTGGCGCCGCTTCGAGCCCGACCGCGCCCGGGCCGAGCTCGAGAGCCTGCTGGCCGTCCAGCGCCCGAACGGCTTCATCGGCCACACGATCTTCTGGCGCCGACCGGTCTCGCTGATTCGCGCTGCTCTTCTACAACGTCACCTCGCGCAGCGCGCTGCAGACCGAGACGATCCAGCCGCCGCTGCTGGCCTGGGCCTGGCGGATCGCCGTCGGCGACCCGGCGGCGGAGCCGCGGATCGGCGCCCAGATCGACTGGCTCGCCGCCAACCGCGACCTCGAGGGCGACGGGCTGCTCTGGATCGTCCAGCCCGACGAGTCGGGGCTCGACGCCTCGCCCAAGTTCGAACCGGTCTGGGGACGGCGCGCCAACGGCCGGCTCGGCTTCCCGCTGCTGGTCCGCCGCAACCGCCAGCTCGGCTTCGACGCGCGGCGGATCCGCGAGCGCGGCGGCCCGGTCCTCTGCGAGACGCTGGTCAACACGATGTGGTCGCTCTCGCTGCAGGCGATGGGCCGGCCCTCGGCGACGCCGGCCCTGGTCGAGCGGCTCTGGGACGAGCGACGCGGCCTCTTCGTCGACGAGGCGCAGCCGGGCGGCGCTCCGGCCCGAGCCCGTCACCTGGGCATCGCTGGCGCCGCTGGCGCTGCCGGACCTGCCGGAGGAGATCGGCCGGCGGCTGGTCGAGGAGCACCTGCTCGAACGAGCGCGAGTTCCTGACCCCGGTGGCGCCGCCCTCGGTCGCCGTCTCGGAGCCGCAGCTACGAGCCCGGCGGCGGCCGCGGCCCGATCCGCCGCTACTGGCGCGGCCCGACCTGGATCAACTCGGCCTGGATGGTCTGGCTCGGGCATGCGCCGGCTCGGCTACGAGGAGGAGGCGGAGCGGCTGGCCGACGGCGTGATCGGCGCCGTCGCCCGCGAAGGCCTGCGCGAGTACTACGACCCGCGAACCGGCAAGGGCCTGGGCGCCAAGGACTTCGCCTGGTCAGCGCTGGTCGCCGAGCTGGCGGATCCGGATGAAAGCGGGAACGACGAGCTATTTGTAGCGGTAGGTGATGCGACCGCGGTCGAGGTCGTACGGCGAGAGCTCGATCTTGACGCGGTCGCCGGGCAGGATGCGGATGTAGTGGCGGCGCATCTTGCCGGAGATGTGGCCGAGCACGTCGTGGTCGTTGTCCAGTTTGACCCGGAACATCGTGTTGGGGAGAGCCTCGGTGATCTCTCCCTCCATTTCGATCTTTTCCTCAGCCATCGCGAAGTAGCGTACCTCACGAGGGGCGCGAACCACGCCTGGCTCAGCCGTGGACCCGGCGGGCGTGGTCGACCGCGGCGGCGCGATCGTCGACCTCGCCGGCGTACTGGGCGGCCTCCAGCTCGGCCAGCAGCGCGCCCAGCTCGGGCCCCTCGGCGATGCCGAGCTCGGCGGCGAGCTCGTCGCCGCGCAGCAGCGGCGCCGGCGGGCCGTCGCGGCGCCAGTCGAGCGCCGCGGCGACCATCTCGCGGGCCAGGTCGAGGTGGGCCTCGACCATCTCCGGGCTGGCGAGCGGCCCGGCGCCGCGGGCGGAGAGCCGGTCGGCGACGGTCAGCAGGGTGACGTCGACCGCGACCGGTTCGGTCGCGCGCAGGTACTCGTGGACGCGGCGCGGCGGCAGCGGCGCCTCCGGGATCAGGAAGCCGAGCCGCAGGTGGTGGAGCGTCAGCGCCTGCAGGTGCTGGGTCAGGCGCGCGGCTGGCGCGCAGCCGCGCGCAGATCTCGCCGATCGATCTCCGCCCCCTCGCGTCGTGGCCGCGGAAGCCGACGAAGCCGTCGCGCTCGGCCCGGGTCGCGGGCTTGGCGATGTCGTGGAAGAGGGCGCCGAAGCGCAGCGCGGTGCCGCGGCTCGATCTCGTCGGCGAGCGGCTCGGCGAGCAGCGCGGCCGACCTCGGCGGCGCGCTCGCCGACGAAGCGCTCGAGGTCGTCCTCGATCTCGAGCGTGTGCTCGAGCACCGCGAGCGTGTGGCCGTGGACGTCGAGGTGATGGTTGGGGCCCTGCTCGACCCCCGCAGGTCCTCCAGCTCGGGCAGGACGACGGCGGTCAGCCCGAGCTCGTCGAGCAGCGCGAGAGCCGCCGCAGCGGGTCGGGGCCGCCGAGCAGCTGGCGCAGCTCGGCCAGCTGGCGCTCGCCGGCGGGCTCGGCGGCGCGGGCGGCGGGCGGCGCGGGCGAGGGCGACGGTGCTCGGGGTCGATCTCGAGCTTCAGCTCGGCGGCGAGCCGCGCCGCGCGCAGCAGCCGCAGCGGATCCTCGCTCGAAGCTGCGCTCGCCCGACCGCCCGCAGCACGCCGCGCTCGAGGTCGCGAGGCCGTCGAAGGGGTCGAGCGCCTCGCCCGCCGCGAGCGGCACGGCGACGGCGCCGACGGTGAAGTCGCGCGCGGCCAGGTCGGCCTCGATCGCGTCGCCGCGCAGCGCCGTCGACGTCGACCTGCCAGCCGCGCGAGCGGGAGACCACGCGCCAGGTGCCGAACTCGGCCGAGAGCTCGAAGGCGTGCTCGCCGAGCTCGGCGGCGATCGCCTTGGCCGCCGGCGCCGGGGTCGCCGGCGACGGCGAGGTCGAGGTCGGTGACCGTCGCGGCCGAGAGCCGCGTCGCGGACCGCGCCGCCGACGATCCAGACGCCCTGGCCGTCGGCCAGCGCCCGCGGACCGCGGCGACCAGCGGGGCGGCGCGCAGCTCGGCGGCGAGGTTGGCGCTTTTGTCGCTCATAGGGCTACAAGCCCGCCAATCGTCATGCCGCCCGGCGCGGCACCCGCGGCGGAGATCCCGCAGGTGACCTCGTAGTTGATCGTGTCGAGGCGGGCGGCGATCTCCTCGGCGAGGATCGCCTCCTCGCCCTGGGCGCCGATCAGGACCGCCTCGTCCCCCGGCTCGACGTCGGTCTCGGGGCCGAGGTCGATCGTCAGGTTGTCCATCGAGACGGTGCCGACCAGCGGCTGGCGGCGGCCGCCGACGAGGACCTCGGCGTTGTTGCTGAGGCCGCGGCGCACGCCGTCGCCGTAGCCGAGCGGGACGACGCCGACCCAGGTGTCTCGGCCGGCGCCGTCCAGCGGCGGCCGTAGCCGGCGCTCGGCCCGGCCGGGAAGCGCTTCACGTCGGCGACGTAGGAGCGCAGCGAGAGCGCCGGCGCCAGGCCGCGCTCGGCCGGGTCGTCCTGGAACGGGTCGAGGCCGTAGATCGCGACGCCGCAGCGGGCCATGTCGAAGTGCGAGCGGCGGTCGCGGAAGACGGCGGCGCTGTTGGCGGCGTGGACGATGACCGCGGGAAACTCGGCCCGGACCGCGGCGGCGACCGGCTCGAAGCGGTCGAGCTGCTCGTCGAAGAAGCCCTGAGTCCGGGTTCGTCGGCGGTCGCGAAGTGGGTCCAGACGCCGGCCAGCTCGAGGCTGGGATCGGCGTCGCAGGCGCGGGCCAGGGCGAGCACCTCGTCGGGGTCGAAGGTGCCGAGCCGTCCCATGCCGCTGTCGAACTTGACGTGGACGCGGGCCGGGCGGCCCTGGGCCCGGGCGCGGTCGGCGAGCAGCGCGCGGAAGCCCTCGCGCCAGACCGCCACCTCGGAGCCGGCGGAGAGGACGATGTCGACCTCCTCCGCGGTCAGCGCGCCCATCGTCAGCAGCGGGATGTGCTGGAAGCGGCGGCCGACCTGCTTCGGCCTCGCCGGCGGTGGCGACGGCGAGCCTGGTGGCGCCGCCGGCGAGGGCCGCGTTGGCGCAGCCGTCGGCGCCGTGGCCGTAGCCGTCGGCCTTGACCACCGCGCAGAGCTCGGCGCCGTCGCCCAGCTCGGCCCGCAGCCGGTCGCAGTTGGCGCGGATCGCGTCGAAGTCGATCCGGGCGACCGCCCGCTCCATCCCGCTACCCCGCGTCGACGAGGGCGGCGAGAGCGTCGGCCCGGGTGACCATGCCCGCCAGCCGCCCGTCGGCGTCGACCACCGGCAGGTGGTTGTGGTGCTTGTCGGCGATCTTCTTCGCCACCCGGTCGGCCGCCTCGTAGGTGTGGACGACGATCGGGTCGGCGCTCATCAGCTCGGAGACCTTGGTCGCGAAGGCTTTGTCGAGCCGCTTCTCGAAGCCCTTCATCGAGCCGATGAAGACGATCCCGCCCATGATGTTGAGGTAGTGCGGCAGGTGCAGGTCGGACTCCTCGTCGCCGAGGATCAGGTCCGACTCGCTGACGATCCCGACCACCTTGCGGTCGGCGTCGACCACCGCGACGGCGCCCAGCTCGGTCTTCGCCAGCAGGTCGATCGCGGCGCGCGCGTCGTCCTCGGGGGTGACGCTGGGGACGTCGGCGATTCATGATCTCGGCGGCGGTCTTCATGCGCGGCGAGATTATTCGACCGGCCGCGCCGGGACGCAGGCCCACGGGGATCGACGTCGATCACGTCGGTGGCGATCACCGACTCGGCGGCGCCGATCCGGCGCGCGGCGTCGCGGCCGGCGCGAGCGTGGGCGACGACGGCGGCGCAGGCGGCGGCGAAGGGCTCCAGGCCGCGGGCGAGCAGCGCCGCGATCGACCCCGGAGAGGACGTCGCCGCTGCCGGCGGTCGCCAGGGCCGGAGCGGAGACCGCGTTGACGGCGATCCGCGGTTGCCGTCGGTGACGATCGTGTCGTCGCCCTTGAGCACGACGACGGCGCCGCGGCGGCGGTCGCGGCCTCGCGGGCGGCGGCGAGCCGGTGGGCGGCGATCTCGTCCGAGTCGCGTCCGAGCAGCCGCCCGAGCTCACCCGCGTGCGGGGTCAGGATCGTCGGCGCTTCGCGGGCGGCGAGGCGCGTCGAGCTGCGCCGGCGAAGGCGTTGAGGCCGTCGGCGTCGATCACCAGCGGCGCCTCGATCGCGCCGCGCGACCTCGCGGACCAGCTCGACCGCGCCGGGTCGCGACCGAGGCCGGGCCGAGCACACCGGCGGCGGCCCGCTCGAAGGCGGCGAGCACCGCCGTCGGCCGAAGCGGGCCCCAGGCAGCCGTCACCGCCGGGCAGCCGACCGACATCACCTCGGGCTGGCCGAGTTCGAAGACCGGCTCGAGGTCGGCGGGGACGGCGACGGTCGCGTAGCCGGCGCCGGCCCTGATCGCCGCCGATGGAGGACATCCGCACCGCCCCGGTCAGGCCGCGCGAGCCGCCGGCGATCGTCACCTGGCCGGAGCTGAACTTGGTCGACCGCGGCCCGCGGTGCGGCGCCAGAGCGAGCACGGCGGGGTCGATCGTGCCGGCCGGCGGGTTCCGCCGGAGCGCCGGCGGGGATCCCGATCGGCACCACCCTCAGCTCGCCGGTCTGCCACTTGCCGGGGGCGACCCGCTGGCCGAGCTTGGCGGCGTGGAAGCTGACGGTGAGGTCGGCCTCGACCACCGCGCCGGCGACCTCGCCGCTGGAGGCGTCGACCCCGGAGGCGATGTCGCAGGCGACGACCGGCGCGCCGCAGCGGTTGATCGCCGCGATCGCCGCCGCGGCGGGCTCCCGCGGCGCGCCGGCGAAGCCGGTGCCGAAGATCGCGTCGACGACCGCGCCGGAGCCGGCCAGCCAGGCGTCGAAGTCGGCCGGCGCGCCGCTCGGACGAAGAGCAGCGCCGTCTCGACCTCGAAGCCCATCCCGGCGAGCCGGCGACGCGGCGATCTCACCGTCGCCGCCGTTGTTGCCCTTGCCGCAGACGACCCGCACCGGGCCCTGCGGGGCGAGCCCGGCGACCGCCTCGGCCAGCGCCGTGCCCGGCGGCCTCCATCAGCTGCGGCGAGGGAACCCCCTGCTCCTCGATCGCCCAGCGATCGATCGCCCGGATCCCCTCGGCGTCGTACAGCGGCTGCAGCCAGGGCTCCATGCAGGGCAGCCTAGGTGGTTGGCAAGCTTCCGTGAAGGAAGTCAGGCGGCCCTGGCGGCGATGGCGACGCCGCGGCGTTGTCCCGCGAGTGGGTCAGCGAGATCTCGACGCGAGGCCCGCGGCCGCCTCGGCGGCGTGGCCGGAGAGCCGAACCGTCGGCGGCTCGCCGGCGAGCACCTCGATCTCGCGCAGCCCGAAGCCGCCGCTCAGGCCGAGTGCCTTGACGACCGCCTCCTTGGCGGCGAAGCGTGCCGCGAGATGGCGTCCCGGGCGCGAGCGGGCGGCCGCGTACTCGCGCTCGCCGCTGGTGAAGACGCGCTCGGCGAGGCGTGGATGGCGCTCCAGCGCGCGCTCCATCCGCTCGATCTCCAGCAGGTCGATGCCGACGCCGGTGGCCATCGGCTCGCGGCTACTTTTCGAAGCCGACGATCAGCTTCGACGTCGTCAGTTCGCCCGAGGAGCCGGCGCCGATCGCGGCGAAGGCGATCTTTTCCAGATAGGGCTTGGCCTCTTCGAAGCCTTCCTGCTTCTTCCGTGCCGGCGATCATGTTGGTGGCGAGCGCCAGCGCCGCGGGGCCGTCGACGAAGCCGGCTGATCGGGGTGCTGCCGAGGGCGGCGACCGCTTCCTTGTAAGCCGGGTCTTCGGCGAGGGTGGCGCTCTGGCCCGCGGTCAGCGCCTGAGCCGACGCGGCGAGGCCGTAGGAGATCGCGATCCGGTCGCCCTCGGCGGCGACGACGAGCGGCTGGCGCCCGAGTTCGGGGTCGCGGACCGAGAAGCCGGTCGCCTTGCCGGAGATCGCGGTGACGCCGGGGGTGCCGGCGGCGCGCAGCAGCAGGCCGATGTTGGAGACGGTGTTGGTCGCTTCCTTGGATTCCTTGGTGGTCAGCACGACGGCGCCGGTGAGGTTCTTTTCGGTGTTGCCCTGGGCGAAGACGCCGAGGTCGCCGATCGAGGCGCTGACCTTGTCGAGATCGATGCCGGCCGCGCTCAGCGCGCTCTTCAGTTCGTTCGGTTCGATCTGGCCGGGGATGCCGGCGGCGTCGATGCGGTCGATCGCTTCGCCGAAGCGCTTGCCGAAGTCGGCCGAGGCGAAGGCGGCAAAGGAGCCGCCGGGCAGCGATCCGAGCAGCTTGCGAGGCGTCGCCCGGAGGGTCGGGTTCTTGCCGCTCACGTTGCTGGCGAAATCGATCTCGATCTGATCGGAGCCGGGCACCAGGCTGGCGACGGCGGTGGCTTCCTGCGGTTCGAGCCCGGCGGCTTCGAGGAAGGCTTCGGTTTCCGGGTCGATCGTGCCTGCGGTTTCCTTGATCAGGCCGCCGATGTCGACGAAGACGTTGGCGAGGCTGTCGCTCGAGGCCGCGTCCATGGCGCTGGTGAACGATTCTTCTTCGGACAGCGATTCGCCCTTGGAGGCGTTCGACCATCGCCTTCGAAGCGGCTTTTCGGTTTCGGCGAAGACGACGAAGTCGCCGACGATCCCGAGCGCTTCGCCGTCCTCGGTTTCGACCTTGAATTCGACGCCTTCGAAGTAGCCTTCTTCGGCGCGCCGCCGTTGTCGGCCTTCGACGAACTTGTCGATGAATTCTTCGGCTGCGCCGGTGTCGGTGCGTCTGGACCGCGAACCCGTAGCCGGTGAAGTCGTTGCCGTCGTAGCTTTCGAGATAGAGGCCCGGCCTTTTCGCCCAGCCACGGTTCGACTTCCTTCGTCGAAGTCGAACGATTCTTCCGAGTCGAGCGGCCGCCTTTTCGACTTCTTCGAGCGATCAGTTCGCCGAGGTCTGTCGACCCCGGCGACGTTCTTCGCCAGCGCTTCGATGTTGGACTTCATGCTTCGCCTTCGGGGCTGACGGTCGCTTCGATGTAGACCGGCGCCTTCGGCGGGGATCAGGGTCGCCGGTTCGGCGCCCGAGCCACCGCTGCCGCCGCCGCAGCCGGCGATCGCGAGCGCACGGCCAGCCGCCGCGGCGAGAAGGATCAGCAGTCGGGTCTTCATCGGAGCGGGATCCTAGCTCGGCGTCACTCGACGGTGACCGTCTTCGCCAGGTTGCGCGGCTGATCGACGTTGAGGCCGCGGGCGCGGGCGATGTCGTAGGCGAGCAGCTGCAGCGGCAGGACGCGACGATCGGCTGCAGGATCCAGTCGGTGCGCGGCGACCTCGATCGTCTCGTCGGCGACTTCGGCGGCGCGCTCGCTGCCGGCGGTGGCGATCGCGATCGTCTGGGCGCCGCGGGCGCGGACCTCCTCGACGTTGGAGAGCACCTTCTCCAGCACCGGGCTGTCGGTGGCGATGCAGACGACCGGGGTCGACTCGTCGAGCAGGGCGATCGGCCCGTGCTTCATCTCCCCCGCCGCGTAGGCGTCGGTCGGGATGTAGGAGATCTCCTTCAGCTTCAGCGCCCCCTCGAGGCAGACCGGCAGGCCGATGTGGCGGCCGAGGTAGAGGAAGAAGTTCTGCTCGACTGTGGGCCGTGGCGACGGCGCGGACCGGCTCCTCGGTCAGCTCCAGGGTCTCGTCGATCTTCACCGGCAGCGCCTTCAGCTCGGCGACCAGCTCGTCGATCCGCTGCGGCCGGCAGCGTCCCGCGCAGCTCGGCGATCCGCAGCCCGAGCACGTACATCGCCGCCACCTGGGCGAGGAAGGTCTTGGTCGCGGCGACGCCGATCTCGAGCCCGGCGCGGGTGTAGAGGACGGCGTCGGCGTCGCGGGTCGCCTGGCTGCCCATGATGTTGGTGACGGTCAGGACCTTGGCGCCGGCCGTCGCGGGCGAGCCGCATCGCCGCCAGCGTGTCGGCGGTCTCGCCGGACTGGGTGATCCCGATCACCAGGTCGCCCGGGCCGACCACCGGGTTGCGGTAGCGGTACTCGGAGGCGATGTCCATTTCGACCGGCACCCGCGCCCACTCCTCGATCGCGTAGCGCCCGATCAGGCCGGCGTGGTAGCAGGTGCCGCAGGCGACGATCACGATCGCGGCCGACGTTGCGCAGGAACTCGTCGTCGAGGTCGACGTCGGAGAGGTCGACCCCGTCGGTCGCCGGGCAGGCGGTCGGTGATCGTCTCGGCGACCGCGTCGGCCTGTTCGTGGATCTCCTTCAGCATGAAGGTCTCGAAGCCGCCCTTCTCGGCGGCTGTCGGCGTCCCAGGTCACCTCTTCGGAGGCGCGCTCGATCGGGTTGCCGTCGGTGTCGGTGATCCGCACCTCGTCGGCTTCGATTTCGACGATCTCGCCGTTTTCGATCGGCATCGCGATGCGGGTGTCGGCGAGGAAGGCGGGGATCGCCGAGGCGAGGAAGGTCTCCCCCTCGCCGATGCCGGCGACCAGCGGGCACTCCTTGCGGGCGCCGAGCAGGCGCTGGGGCTCGTCGGCGTGCATCGCGACGAAGGCGTAGTGGCCGCGCAGCTCGGCGTAGGCGGCGCGCACCGCGGCGGCGAGGTCGCCGTCGTAGTGGCTGGCGATCAGGTGGGCGACCACCTCGGCGTCGGTCTCGGAGGTGAAGACCTCGCCGTCGGCCTGCAGGCGCTTGCGCAGCTCGGCGTGGTTCTCGACGATCCCGTTGAGGACGATGTGGACCTGGCCGGAGCTGTCGTCGTGCGGGTGGGCGTTCTCCTCGGTGACCCGGCCGTGGGTGGCCCAGCGGGTGTGGGCGATGCCGGTGTTGGCCGGGGTCAGGGCGCCGGTGCCGTTGGCGGCGCGCTCGGCACCGCGGCGCGCAGGTTGGCGAGGTTGCCGACCGCGTGGACGGTCTCGACCTCGCCGTCCTCGAGCATCGACGAGCCCGGCCGAGTCATAGCCCCGGTATTCGAGTTTTTCCAGCCCGCTGAGGAGCAGTTCCTCGCAGGGGCGCGAGCCGACGTATCCGACTATTCCGCACATAGAAGGCGAGTAAGCGTAGAGGGCGATCACTGCTCAGGCCAGCTCTTGGCGGACGATGCCGACCAGCCGCTCGCAGACCGCGTCGGCCTCCTCGGAGCTCGGCGCCTCGACCATCACCCGGACCAGCGGCTCGGTCCCGGAGGGGCGCAGGAGGACGCGGCCGCGGCCCTCGAGCGCCGTCGCTCTCGCGCTCGACCGCCTCCCAGACCGGCGGCGGCGCCGGCGACGGCTGTCGCGGTCGGCGACCTCGACGTTGACCAGCGTCTGCGGCAGCTTGCTCCATCGCCGGCGCGTCGGCGAGCGGCGCGCCGCCGAGCTCGCGCATCGTCAGCAGCGCCGCGGCGATCCCGTCGCCGGTGGCGACGAAGTCGGTGGCGATGATGTGGCCCGACTGCTCGCCGCCGAGCAGCCACTCGCGGCGCAGCATCTCGTCGATCACGTAGCGGTCGCCGACCTGGGTGACGGCGACCTCGATCCCGGCCTCCTCCATCGCCTGGTGGAAGCCGAAGTTGGTCATCACGGTGACGACGACGCCGCCGTCCGAGCTCGCCGCGCGCGGCCATGCCGCGGGCGGCGAGCGCGATCAGCTCGTCGCCGTCGTGGATCCTGCCGGCGGCGTCGACGGCGAGGACGCGGTCGCCGTCGCCGTCGAAGGCGAAGCCGATCTCGGCGTCCGGACTCGACGACTCGCTGGGCCAGCGACTCCATGTGGGTCGAGCCGACAGCCGGCGTTGATGTTGCGGCCGTCGGGTTCGACGCCGATCGTCTCGACCTCGGCGCCGAGCCGCTCGAAGATCGCCGGCGCGACCCGGTAGGTGGCGCCGTGGGCGCAGTCGAGGACGACGCGGCGGCCGGAGAGGTCGAGCGGGAAGGCGGCCTCGAGCTCGCGCAGGTAGTCCTCGACGCCGCCGTTCAGCTCGCGCGATCCGGCCCGACTCGGCGGCGCCGGCGGCGGGCCTCGTCGAGCAGCGACTCGATCCGCGCCTCGAGCTCGTCGCCGAGCTTGGTCCCCTGGCCGCTGAAGAACTTGATCCCGTTGTCGCGGTAGGGGTTGTGCGAGGCGGAGACGACCGCCGCCAGGTCGAGCCCGAGCCGCTTGACGAGGATCGCCGCCGCCGGCGTCGGCAGCACGCCGCCGAGCAAGCGCGTCGCCGCCCGCCGCGGCGACCCCCGCCGCCAGCGCCGCCTCCAGCATCGGCCCCGACTCGCGCGTGTCGCGGACGATCAGGACCTGCGGGCGCTCGGCCTCCAGCGAGGCGGTCGTGGCGCGCCCGAGAGCGGTCGCCAGCTCGGCGGTGAGAAAGTCCCGGCCTCACCGCGGACGCCGTCGGTCCCGAAGAGCTTCCTGGTCGTCTGAGTCGTCATCGGTCTCTCTTTCGGCACGGTACCCATCCTCCACTTCAAGCTGCTGAGGCGAGCGAAAATCGAGCCTGGCAAGGACGCAGGCGACTGGTGCAGCGAGCTTAGTGTTACTAAGTGAGCAATCCAGGCGACGAGGACGCCGCCAGGCGAGTTTGCAGCCGCCTCAGCGCTTGATGAACTGCGGCTTCTTGCGGGCCTTCTTGAAGCCGGCCTTGCGACGCTCCTTGACGCGGGCGTCGCGGGTGAGGAAGCCGCGGCGCTTGAGGTCGCCGCGCAGCTCGGCGTCGATCTCGGTCAGCGCCCGGGCGATGCCGTGGCGGACCGCGCCGGCCTGGCCGCTGATGCCGCCGCCGTGGACGCGGACGCGGACGTCGACGTTGCCCTCGTAGCCGGAGACGGTGAGCGGCTGGCGTCGCCATCGTCTGGTGCAGGGGACGGGGGAAGAACTCCTCGAGGCTGCGCTTGTTGATTTCGAACTTGCCGTCGCCGGGAAGCAGGGTGACGCGGGCGATCGAGCGCTTGCGCTTGCCGGTGGCGAGGAAGCGGGAGCCGGCCTCCATCTTGGCCGGAGCGCGGCTGGCGGCGTCGGCGTCGGGCTCGTCGCCGCCGACCAGAGCGGCCTCGCGACGGGCTTTCTCCTCTTCCTCGGCTTCGAGGCGGGCTTTCTCCTCGGCGCTGAGCTTGGTCTCGCGGCTCGACCGCGATCGGCTCCAGGTCGGCGCCGGGAATGACGTCTTTCTTTCTTCTCGGCGGGCTCGAGCTCCGCCTCGACAGCGGCCTCCTCGACGGCCTCGACCTCTGCGGCCGCAGCCGGCTCCTCGGCGGTCTCGGGCTCGGCCTCCTCGGCGACGGGCTCGGCGGCTGGCTCCTCGGCGACAGGCTCCGCGCTGCTCCTCGGCGACGGTCTCTTCGGCCACGGGCTCCTCGGCGGCTGGCTCCTCGATCTGCTCGGCCGCGGCGTCGTCGACCGGGCGTCTCGTCGGTTCCCTGCTCCTCGGCGACGGGAGCGGGATCGGCGGCCTCGGCCGCCTCCTCGGTGTTCTCCGGGGTCTCGTCGAGCGTTTTGTCGTCGTCTGCCATCAAGTGGTCTCCATCGGTTTCGGCTGCTGCGCCGCATGTGGGTGGTCGGGGCCGGCGTAGACCTTGAGCTTGGTCAGCTGCTGGCGGGCGAGGCGGTTCCGCGGCAGCATTCCCTTCACTGCCTTGCGGATCACCTCCTCGGGGCGGCGATCGAGCATCTCGGCCAGCGTCCGCGACTTGATCCCGCCGGGATAGCCGCTGTGGCGCCAGTAGGTCTTCTGCGCGAGCTTGTCGCCGGTGACGCGGATTTTCTCCGCGTTGACGACGACGATGAAGTCGCCGGTGTCGATGTGCGGCGTGTACTCGGGCTTGCGCTTGCCCCGCAGCGCGTCGGCGATCTGGGTCGCCAGACGGCCCAGGGTCTTGCCCTCGGCATCGACGACGTACCAGTCTCGCTGGCGGTTGGCTGGGGTGGCTACGAAGGTCTTCATCGTGAAAAAACCGCGCAGGCGACCCAGCGCGGCTCCGGGATCATAGCCATCCCGCGCCTTATACCGCCGCGCCGGCAACGCCGACTCCGAAGGAGGAGCCGGTGTCGGATATCCCTCCTCACTCGCAACTCGTCGCCGAAGAGAACGCCGCTGACGCCTCGTCGGCGCTCCCCTCCTCCCGCGCAAAACGTTCGGGGGGTACTCCGACACCCTCCTCGGACGGCGACCAGCTTCCGCTCGACGAGCCAGGCCCCGAGCTAGACCTGAGGTCGAGTATGGCCGTCTCTCCGCAGAGCTTCCGAAGTGCGGGAGGGGGCCGGTGGGGCCTCCGAACGTTTTGCGGAGGAGGAGAGGAGCTCCCCCGTTGCGCCAGCCGGAGCACGCCCAGCCGACGAGGTACCGAGTGAGGAGGCTCCACCGGCCCCCTCCCGCACCCCGCGCTAGCTCGAGCAGTGCTCGCAGTACCCCCGCAGCACCACGTCGTGCTCGGTGACGTCGAAGTCCATCGTCCTTCGAGAGCTTGCCGATCGCCTGCTCGAGCGAGCGGTCCTCGAAGGGGACCATGCGGCCGCAGTCGCGGCAGATCGCGTGGTGGTGGTGATGGCCGGTGGGGTCGACGCGCTCGTAGCCGGCGGTGCCGCGGCAGACCTCGATCCGCTGGACCAGGCCGAGCTGCTCGAGCTGCTCGAGGGCGCGGTAGACGCTGGCCCTGCCGACCGCGGGCCGGCGGCGGCGCAGCTCGTCGTCGAGGTCGAGCGCGGTGACCGCGCAGTCGTGGCCGGCGAGCGCCTCGACCACGGCGGTGCGGGCGCCGCCGCGACGGTGGCCGGCCGCCTGCAGGGTCTCCAGGGCATGCTCGGCCCAGCTCGTTCCGGCCTCCGTCTTCACCCCATCGATCCTAGAGACCGCCATCAGCTCGTCTCCAGAAATCTCGGCCCCGGCAGGGCCCGGCGCTCGCGCAGACGGGCGAGCAGGGCGGCGGCGGCGAAGGCGGCGGTGGCGACGCCGATCACGGCGGTGCTGGCCGGCAGCGCGGCGATCCAGTAGCTGAGCGCGAGGCCGGCCCACATCGACGCCACCGCGATCGCGGTGGAGAGCGCGAGGCCGCGCCAGGGGTTGTCGGTGAGCAGCCGCGCCGCGCCGCCGGGCGCGGCGAGCAGCCCGAGCAGCAGCAGCGCCCCGACGGCCTGGGTCGCCTCCGCGGCGACCACCGCGAGGATCACGAAGAAGCCGATCCCGAGCACCCGCACCGGCAGGCCGAGGCCGCGCGCCACGCCGGGATCGATCGAGCTGAACAGGAGCGGCCGCGCGATCGCCAGCAGCGCCAGGCAGGCCAGGACCGCGATCGCCGCCGCGAGCAGGGCGTCGGACGGCGAGAGGCCGAGGATCGAGCCGAAGAGGACGCGAACCGCGGCGGTGCCGTCGCCGCCGCTGGAGCCGCTGACGAAGATCGAGAGGAAGAGGGCGCCGAGCCCGAGGATCCAGGCGAAGACGGAGCCGATCACGACGTCGTCGGGGCGGGCGCGCTCGCCGAGGGCCCCCATGCCGGCCGCGACGAGAATCGTCGCGGCGAACAGGCCGAGCCTGATGTCGATGCCGGCCGCCGCCGCCGCCAGCGCGCCGGTGAAGGCGACGTGGCTGAGCGCGTCGCCGGCGAAGACCTGGCTGCGCAGGACGACGAAGTAGCCGATCAGGCCGCAGGCCGCGCGCGACGAAGGTGCCGGCGAGAAAGGCGTTGCGGATGAATTCGTGGGCGAACACTCAGGCCGGCCTCCGCCGCCGGCTCGCGCGCGGCGCCGAGCCACGAACGCGGATCCCGGCAAGGAGCCGGACGAGCACGTAGAGGCCGAAGGAGAGGCTGGTGACCCAGAAGCCGACCGGATAGGGCGAGAAGTAGGCGATGCCCAGCCCGACCCAGGCGACGGCGAGCGCCAGCGCGACGGAGAGCGCCAGCCCCGGCCCCGGCCGGGCGGTGATCTGCTGCGCGGTCGCCGCCGGGGTCACCAGCAGCGCGAAGACGAGCAGGGCACCGGTGATCTCGGCGGTCGCCGCGACGGCCAATCCGAGCAGCAGCAGAAAGGCCAGCGCGAGCAGCCGGGTCGGCACCCCGGCGGCGCGGGCGACGGCGCCGTCGACCGAGGCGAACAGCAGCGGCCGCCCGATCGCGGCGAGGGCGGCGAGGGCGGCGACGGCGATCCAGAGCAGGGTCTGCACCTGGCCGGCGGTGATCCCGAGGAAGGTGCCGAAGAGCAGCGACTCGAGGCTGGCGAGCTGGCCGCTGTAGAGGCTGACGAAGAGAAAGCCGAGGCCGAGGCCGAAGGCCTGCAGGGTGCCGATCGCCGCCGACTCGCTGCTCTGCGAGCCGGGAGCCGGGCTGCTGACCACGGCGAGCGCCAGGGCGGCGATGCCGCAGGCGCCGAAGTAGCCGAGCGCCAGCGGCAGGCCCGCCAGCGTCGCCCCGGCGGCGCCCGGGAAGGCGATCACCGAGAGCGTGTGGCCGGCGAAGGTCTGGCGCCGGAGGACCATGAACCAGCCGATCGCGCCGGCCATCACGGCGACGATCGTGCCGGCCTCCAGCGCCTGAACCATGAACGGGTAGGTGGTCAGCTGTTCGAAATCGCCGACCAGATTCCAGGAGAGCGCGGCGATCTCAGTGCTCATGGCCGCCGCAGGGGTGGTGATGGGACGGCGGCTCGGGCGTGCCGACGACGACCAGGCGCCCGTCGGAGGCTTCGAGCACCTCGATCGGGACGCCGTAGAGGCCGCTCAGGGTCGGCCCGGAGATGACCTGCCGCGGAGCGCCCGCCAGCCCACGTCCGCCGGCGAAGTAGACGACCCGGTCGAGGTAGCCGAGGATCGGGTTGACGTCGTGGGCGACCAGCAGCACCGTCACCCCCTCGCTCTCGCAGATCCGCTGGACCAGCCCCGCGACCGCGCCCTGGTTGCTGAGGTCGAGGCTGTCGAGCGGCTCGTCGAGCAGCAGCATCCGCGGCCGGCGCACCAGCGCCTGGGCGATCAGCAGCCGCTGCTGCTCGCCGCCGGAGAGCGTGCCGATCGGCCGCGAGGCGTAGGCGCCGGCGCCGACGAGCTCGATCATCTCCTCGACCCGGGCGGCCGTCCGCCTGGCCGAGGAGCTGAGCAGGGTGGGCAGCGGGACGCCCCAGCGGTCGCCGTCGAGCCCGAGGCGGACGACGTCCCGGCCGCGGATCCTGGTGCCGGCGTCGAAGCTGCGGCGCTGCGGCAGGTAGCCGATCTGGGCCCGGGCGGATCCCGGCGGGCCGCCGAAGACGCTGGCGAGGCCGCGGTCGAGTGGCAGCAGGCCGAGGACGACGTCGAGCAGGGTCGACTTGCCGGCCCCGTTGGGGCCGAGAACCGCGACGAACTCGCCTGGCCGGATCGTCAGATCGAATCCCGACCAGACCGGACTGCCGCCGCGGCTGGCGGTCGCCCCCTCGAGCCTGATCGCGTCGTCGCCGCTCACCCGCCGCCGGCCCGGGCGAGCGCCGCTCGCAGGCCCCTCAGCTCCCTCGACATCCAGCTCTGGAAGCTGGCGCCTTCCGGGGTCAGGGTCTCGGTGACCGTGGCGATCGGGATGCCGGCCGCCTTCGCTTCGTCGCTGAGGCGCTGGACGTCCGGGGTCGCGTTCTGGCTGTTGTAGACCCAGACGGCGATCTGTCCGTCGACGATCTGCCGATCGGCCGTCACCTTGTCGGCGGGGGTCGGTTCGGTCCCCTCGGCGATCCCGTCCATGAAGCCCTTCGGGGTGATCAGCTTGAGGCCGAGCGACGGCGCCAGCGGTTCGAAGATGCTCTCCGACGCCCCGACCGGCGTTCCCGCGTAGGTGGCCTTGATCTGGGAGATCAGCTGGTCGTATTCGGCCAGGCCTTCGGTCTCGAACGCGCTCCGCTCGCGATCGAAGTAGGAGTCGTTGCCGGGATCCGCGCGCTTGTAGTCGGCGGTGATTGCATCGATCACCTTCCGCACCGAGATCGGCGAGTACCACTGATGCGGGTTGTCGCCGCTTTCGAGACCGAGCACATCCCCCACCGTGAGTTCGACTCGGTCGGATTCCGGGCTCGCCGCGAGCAGCTTGGAGGCCCATTCGTCGTAGCCGATGCCGTTGACGATCGACATCTGCGCCGAGGCGAGGGTGCGCGCGTCTTCGCTGCTCGGTTCGTAGTCGTGGGGATCGGAGGCCGGGTTGGTGATGATGCTCGTGACCTGGACCCGATCGCCGCCGAGCTGGGCGGCGATGCTGCCCCAGAAGTCCTCCGCGGCGACGACGTTGAGCTTGCCGTCCGGCCCGGCCGAGGACGATCCGGAGCCACCGCCGCAGCCGCTCACCGAGAGGATCGCGAGCGCGGCGACGACGAGGAGCGGGGCGACGACGCGGGTGCGCGAGGGTGACATCGACGCGCAGACTACACGATACTGAGACTTGTTCTCGTTTACTTCCTGTCCTTCTCCCCGACAGCGACCGCGAGTGACGGATCGAGGCGCAGTTTTCGCGCACGATCGTTCGGAAATTGGGGTTTTGGAAACGCCGCGCAGCAACCGCTATTGCTCAAAGGTATTTCAGTATGCAGCGAGTACTGCGGTTTACATCCGATCCCCCCAAAAGGAGTCACCGTGAATCAGAAAGCCACCGAAGCCATCGACCAGCGCCTCGTACAGGCGCTGGCCCACCCCCTGCGCGTCCAGATCCTCGAGGTTCTGAGCGAACGCGTCGCCAGCCCCAACCGGCTTTCCCAAGAGCTCGGGACCGGCCTTACCGACGTCGCCTACCACACCAGAGCATTGAGGAAGTGCGGCTGTGTGGACCTGGTCGACACCGCCAGACGACGCGGCGCCACCGAGCACTTCTACAAGGCCTCCCCCGGCTCTTTCGTCGGCGACCGCGCCTGGCGCAAGGTACCCCGCTCGGTTCTCGGCGGCGTCTCCGCCGCGACTCTGCAGACCTTCCTCGACAAGGCCATCGCGGCCTTGGAAGCGGGCACGCTCGAGGGGCGCAAGGACACGATCTTCCGCTGGATGCCACTCCTCCTCGACCAGGTCGGCTGGGACGAGGTGGTGGCGATCATGGAAGAGGCGACCAACCTCGTCCTGGCCGCGCACCGGCGCAGCCAGGATCGCCTCGCCGCGAACGGAGGTCAGAACGCGATCTCCACCGTCGTCGGCCTCGCCAGTTTCGAGACGGCGGGGTCGGTAGCTGCCTAGACGGTGTCGCTGGGACGGGGGTTGGCGTGGTCGGGTTGGGAGTCCCTCCCCGGAAGCCGTCGCGCAGCTGGGTCGCTTCTCGAGGGCTCGGATGTCGGAACGTGAGCTTCTGGGGAGAGACCCCAACCCCACCCCACGAACCGCCACCCCCGGGTTCCGAGATGGACAGCCCCCGTCACCCGGAAGCTTCAAGGGACGGGAGCTTCCGTGAGAGGGACGGGTTCCCCTCTCTCAGAAGCTCATGTACGGACGTTCCGCGCCCTGGCAGGCGATCCAGCTGCGCGACGGCTTTTGAGAGAGGGGAACCCGTCCCTCAAACCCAAGCTCGCGAACCGCTCCTTACTCCCACTCGATCGTCGCCGGGGGCTTCGAGGAGATGTCGAGGGCGACGCGGTTGACGTCGGGGATCTCGTTGATGATCCGGTTGGAGACGCGCTCCAGGAGGTCGTAGGGGAGCCGTGCCCAGTCGGCCGTCATCGCGTCGTCGGAGGTGACGGCGCGGATCACGATCGGGTAGGCGTAGGTGCGCCCGTCGCCCTGGACCCCGACCGAGCGCACCACCGGCAGCACGCAGAAGGACTGCCAGAGCTGGCGGTAGAGCTCGGCGGCGCGGATCTCCTCCTGCAGGATCGCGTCGGCGGCGCGGAGGATGTCGAGGCGCTCGCGGTTGACCTCGCCGCCGACGATCCTGATCCCCAGCCCGGGCCCCGGGAACGGCTGGCGCCAGACCATCCGCTCCGGCAGGCCGAGCTCGGCGCCGACGGCGCGGACCTCGTCCTTGAACAGCATCCGCAGCGGCTCGACCAGCTCGAACTCGAGGTCGTCGGGCAGGCCGCCGACGTTGTGGTGGGACTTGATCGTCGCCGCGTGGTCGGAGCCGCCGGACTCGATCACGTCCGAGTAGAGCGTGCCCTGGACGAGGAAGCTGACGTCCTCGAGCTTCTCCGCCTCCTCCTCGAAGACGCGGATGAACTCGGCGCCGATGATCTTGCGCTTGGTCTCGGGGTCGTCGACCCCGGCCAGCTTGGCGAGGAAGCGCTCCTCGGCGTCGACGTGGACCAGCGGGATGCCGAACTGCTCGAAGGCCTCGACCACCTGCTCGGCCTCGTTCATCCGCATCAGGCCGTGGTCGACGAAGACGCAGGTCAGCTTCTCCCCCACCGCCCTGTGGACGAGCAGCGCCGCGACCGAGGAGTCGACGCCGCCGGAGAGGCCGCAGATGACCTTGCCGTCGCCGACCTGGGCCTGGATCCGCTCGACCTGCTCGGCGATCACCGACTGCGGCGACCACTGCTGCTCGCAGCCGGCGACGTCGCGCAGGAAGCGGGTCAGGATCTCGGTCCCGTAAGGGGTGTGGACGACCTCGGGGTGGAACTGGATCCCGTAGAGGCCGCGGTCGGGCAGCTCGCAGGCGGCGACCGGGGAGCTGGGGCTGGAGGCGAGGGCGGTGAAGCCCTCAGGCGCCTCGAAGACGGAGTCGCGGTGGCTCATCCAGCAGCTCTGCTCCTCGGGCAGGCCGCCGAGCAGGCGGCCGCCGCCGTCGCGGAGGACGAGGTCGGTGCGGCCGAACTCGCCCGTCTCGGCCGACTCGACCCGGCCGCCGAGCGCCAGCACCATCGCCTGCATCCCGTAACAAATGCCGAGCATCGGGATCTCGAGGTCGAGCAGCTGGGTCGGGAACGGCGGCGCCCCCGGCTCGTAGACCGAGGCCGGGCCACCGGAGAGGACGAGCGCTTTCGGCGCCCGCTCCCTGATCTTCTCCACCGACGTCGTCGAGGGCAGCAGCTCGGCGAAGACCCCGCATTCGCGGATCCTGCGCGCGATCAGCTGCGAGTACTGGCCCCCGAAGTCGAGGACCAGCACCTCCTCCACGGCGACTTCGCCAGCGGGAGATCGGATCGGCAGGGACGGCCGCCTGCGGGTCGTCGATACCGGCGACGACCTGCTCAGTCATCCGAACGGCGACTCCCGCCGAAACCGCCGCGCGACCGTTGGAGCCCATGCCGACGTGCTGCTCGTTCTGGAGCTTCTTGCCCTCGCTCATCAGCGCCGGGGCGACCATCACCTCGGCCCGCTGGAAGGAGCGGATGTCCTCGTAGCCACAGGTGGCCATCGAGGTTTTCAGCGCCCCCATCAGGTTGAAGGTGCCGTCGTTCTCCTGCGCCGGGCCGAGCAGGATCTCCTCCATCGTCCCGTCCTGCTTGGTCGAGACGCGGGTGCCGCGCGGCAGCGAGGGATGGAAGGTCGCCATCCCCCAGTGGAAGCCGCGACCGGGTGCCTCCTTGGCGCGGGCGAGGGGCGAGCCGACCATCACCGCGTCGGCGCCGCAGGCGATCGCCTTGGAGACGTCGCCGCCGGTCCGCATGCCGCCGTCGCCGATCACGTTCACGTACTCGCCGGTCTCCAGCATGTGCTGGGCCCGGGCCGCGGCGACGTCGGCGATCGCGGTCGCCTGCGGGACGCCGATCCCGAGCACGCCGCGGGTGGTGCAGGCGGCGCCGGGGCCGACCCCGACCAGGACGCCGACCGCCCCGGTCCGCATCAGGTGCAGGCCGGTCGAGTAGGAGGCGCAGCCGCCGACGACCGTCGGCACCGGCACCTCGGCGATGAACTCCTTCAGGTTCAGCGGCTCGACCGTGGTCGAGACGTGTTCGGCGGAGATCACGGTGCCCTGGATGACGAGGATGTCGAGGCCGGCCTCGACCGCCACCTCGTAGTGCTCGCGCACTTTCTGCGGCGTCAGCGAGCCGCAGACGACGGCGCCGCGGGCCTTGATCTCCTCGATCCGCTGGCCGATCAGCTCGGCCTTGACCGGCTCGGCGTAGATCTCCTGCATGATCCGCGTCGCCTCGTGCTTGGGCGCGGAGGCGATCTTCTCCAGCAGCTCCTCGGCGTTCTCGAAGCGGGTCCAGATCCCCTCGAGGTTGAGCACTCCGAGGCCGCCGAGCTCGTTGACGCGCACCGCGGTATCGGGGCTGACGACGCCGTCCATCGCCGACGCGAGCAGGGGCATGTCGAAGCGGTAAGGACCGAGGGTCCAGCTGATGTCGATGTCGTCAGGGTCCCGGGTCCGGCGCGACGGGACGATTGCGATGTCGTCGAATCCGTATGCGCGCCGGCCTTTCTTGCCGCGACCAATTTCGATTTCCAAGTGAGTCCCTCCAGGGCTGGCGTTGAACCCCCAGCCTACACTTCCGCCGGGACCTCCAAATCGTGCACGGCGACCTCGCCGAGCAGGCGCTCGACCTGGTTGCGGTCGACGGTGCCGGCGCCGAAGTGCTGGGTCGACTCGGCGCCGCAGGCGACGCCGTAGGCGAGGCAATCCTCGGCCGAGCGGCCCTCGTAGCGGGCGGCGACGTAGCCGGCCAGGAAGGCGTCGCCGGAGCCGACCGTCGAGACCGGCTCCAGCGGCTCGGTGTGGATCTCGAGCAGGCGCCGCTCGGGGCCCTCGCCGACCGCGGCGACGCAGCCTTCGGGCCGGGTGATCGCCGCCTCGCCGGCGCCGAGCCGGACCAGCTCCAGCAGGCCCGGTGGCGAGGTCGCCGCTGTCGGCGAACTCCTGGCCGACCAGCTCCTCGGCCTCGCGCTCGTTCGGGGTCACCATCGAGGCGCCGGCGCGGACCCCGGCCATCATCGCCTCGCCCTCGGCGTCGAGGACGACGGGGACGCCGCGGCGCCCGAGGTCGGCGATCAGCCGCGCGTAGAGGTCGTCGCCGGCGCCCGGCGGCAGCGAGCCCGCGAGGACGCAGATCTTGGCGCCGCCGGCCAGGTATCCGATCCGCTCGAAGAGCTTCTTGACCTCCTCCGGGCTGACCGCCGGGCCGCGCTCGTTGATCTCGGTCTGGTCGCCGGAGGTGGGGTCGATCACGGCGAGGTTGATCCGGGTCTCGGCGGCGATCCGGGTGAAGTCGGTGAGGACCGACTCTTCGCGCAGCTGTTCGAGCACGCGGGTCCCGGTCGGGCCGCCGACGAAGCCGGCGGCGATCACCGGCCGCCCCAGCAGGCTCAGGGCGCGGGCGACGTTGATCCCCTTGCCGCCGGCGACGGTGCGGCTCTCGACCGCGCGGTGGCGGCGCGCGAGGCGGAAGTTCGGCACGGCGACGGTGCGGTCGACGGCCGCGTTGAGCGTCACGGTGAGGATCACTTTGCGTTCACCCGGGTCCGCTCCCCTCGTTCGTTTCGGCGGGTCAGCCGGCGGTACAGCAACACGCCTCCCATGAGTATCACGAAGATCGCCAGCGCGATAGGGATCAAATGGTCGCCGACGAAGCCGCGGGCACGGTCGAAGGCGCTCGCCTCGGGGAATCGAGCGGCCCGCCCGCAGCGCCACCGTGCCGGCCACGCAGGCCGTCGACGAAGACGGTCGCGTGGCCGAGCACGGCGCCGCGCTCGATCGGGCCCTCGACCTCGCTCGGCGCCCTGACCGCGAGGCTGAGCTTCTGGTCCTTGCGCAGGCCGACGGCGACGCTGCGCGCGGCCCGCAGCGGCAGCTCGCCGCCGGAGTAGCGGATCGAGGGGTCGGCGAGGTCCTGGCCGGCGTGGATCGGCAACCGGCGCCTGTACTGACGGAAGCCGTATTCGAGCAGGTCGAGGTTGTCGGAGAAGCGGTCTTCGTCGCTGGGGGCGCCGATCGCGTCGGAGATCAGCTCGACGCCCTTGCGGCGGCCGGAGCCGACCAGCACGTAGAGGGCGCCGAAGGTGTGCCCGGTCTTGACCCCGTTGACCCAGGGAGCCAGCGAGAGCAGCTCGTTGATCGTCGTGATCCGCCGCCGCGGGCGGACGCTGTGCAGGTTCGCGCTTTCGGAGTTGGCGATCTTGGCGAAGGCGGGGATCCGCAGCAGGTGCTGGGTCAGCGTCGCCAGGTCGCGGGCGCTCGAGTAGTTGCCCTTCTCGTCGAGCCCGACCGGGTTCGCGTAGTGGGTGTGGGAGAGGCCGAGCGCGGCCGCGTAGCGGTTCATCTGGTCGACGAAGCGCGGGACGGAGCCGGCGACGTCGATCGCCAGGGTGTTGGCGGCGTCGTTGCCGCTGCGCAGGATCAGCCCGTAGAGGAGGTCGCGGATGCTGATCCGCTGCCCGACCCGCAGCCCCATCAGCGACTCGCCGTATTCGGGTTCGTAGGGCTGCGCCCTGACGATCTTGTCGAGCGGCTCCTCTTTGAGCGCCACGTAGGCGGTCATCAGCTTCGTCGTGCTGGCGATCGGCAGCTGCTCTGGTGCCCGCTGTAGGAGGCGATCACTTCGCCGGTGCGGGCGTCGATCAGAGCCCAGGCGCGCGCCTCGATCCCGGGCACCTCCTCGGCCTGCTTCGCCTGCTTCTTCTCCGCCTGCTTCGGCTTCTTCTTCTCCGCGCCGGCCGAGCGGTGCTTCTGGGCGCCTTCGACCTGCGGCTTCTTCGATGACGCCGCCGCGGCGGGGGAGCAGCAGAGGGCGCATGCCAGCAGCACCACCAGCAGGGCGGCGCCGGCGCGGCGCCGGCTCATCTCAGCTTCAGCTTCTCGCCGGCGATCAGGATCTGCGGGTCGACTTCGGGATTCAGCGCCAGGAGTTCGGAGACCGGGATCCCGGTCTGATGGGCGATCGCGATCAGGGTGTCGCCGGTCTTGACTTCGTAGGTGGCGGCCTTGGTGCGGTGGCGAGTCGGTTCCTGCTTCGCCGTGCTGCCCGAGTGGTGCCCCCCCTTGCTGGACGAGTCGTCCTTGAGCCCGGACGAGACCAGCACGACCACGGCCACGACCGCGGCCACCAGCGCGAGGGCGGCGAGGATCCGGGCGAGGAAGCTGGTGCGTTTTTTCATCGGGCTGGATGGGAATTCGAATCAGGAGCCGGATGATCGTAGTCGCGGCGGGAGTCGTCAGGCGGTCGATACGTCCCAGACCGTCGCCCGCAAGCGCTCGGCGGCCGCGGCGGGGTCGGGATCGGCGGCGATTCCGCGCGAGGCCGCGACCAGGGCCGAGGCCGGTCCGGCGGCGAAGGCGGCGCCGAGCAACTCGCGGCTGCCCGCCCTGGGCGCCGACGCCGGGGATGAGGAAGATCGAGCGCGGCATCAGCTCCCGCATGCGGGCGATGTGCTCGGGCTCGGTGGCGCCGACGACGGCGCCCATGCCGCTCAGCCCGCCCTCCCCCAGCAGCCGCCCGGAGAGACCGTCGACGAGTTCGGCGAGGCGCTCGTGCAGGGGCGCCCGCGGCGCCGGCAGATCCTGGACGTCGGCGGCGCCGGGGTTGCTGGTCCGGACCAGGGCGAAGACGCCGGCGCCGGCCGCGGCGGCGGCGGCGACCAGCGGCTCCAGCGCGTCGAGGCCGAGCAGCGGGTTGGCGGTGAAGGCGTCGGCGCCGAGGCCGGCGACCGGGCCCCAGGGAGTCGGCGTCTCGCCGACCAGCGCCTGGGCGTAGGCGGCGGCGGTGACCGGGACGTCGCCGCGCTTGCCGTCGGCGATCGTCAGCAGCCCGGCCTCCTGCGCGGCGGCGCAGACCTCCGCCAGCGCCGCCCAGCCGGGAGCGCCGAGGCGCTCGAAGCAGGCGAGCTGCGGCTTGACCGCAACGCAGGACGGGCCGGCGCGGTCGATCAGGGTGCGGCAGTGGGCGACGATCGCGCCGGCGGCCGACTCGGCGGCCGTCGCTCCGGGATCGCCCGGCCGTCGTCCCCTCCCCGGCCAGCTTGGCCGGGTCGGGGTCGAGGCCGAGGCAGATCTGACTGCGGCGCTCAGCTACGAGCGCGGCGAGCCGATCGGCGAACAACTTCATCTCACAACTGGCCCGCGCCCAATTTCGGGGCGCGGAGAACCAGATTGCGACGCGCCCGAAATTGGGCCTGCCCTCAGCTGCCCTTGACTTTGGCCTTGAGAGCGGAGCCAGCGGAGAAGCGGGGCACCTTGCCGCCGGGAATCGTGATCCGCTCGCCGGTGCGAGGGTTCACTCCCTGGCGGGGCCCACGCTCGGCGACGTGGAATTTGCCGAAGCCGGTGAAGCTGACCTCGTTACCGGAGCTCAGGGCTCCGGTGATTGCGTCGAGAACAGCGTCGACGGCGTCGCTGGCAGCCTTCTTGCTGCCGAGCCGGTCGTCGCCGGCAAGTTGGTCCAGAAATTCAGCCTTGGTCACGTCGAGAATCCTCCTCGGGGGGTTGAAGACGGGGCGGAATCTAACAGTGGGCACGGCGTAACCGCCCCTGGCCACCGCACAAGCGTCACGAACCGCTGATCGACATCTCGCCAATCAGTAATGGCGGAGTACTCACCGAACCTCCAAACGGAACCCAGCGGGTCTCGGAACCGGCGGCCCGGACCGAGCCCAGCATCGAGACCAGATCGCCGGCGATCGTGAACTCGCGGACTGGCTCGGCGAGGTCGCCGTCGCGAATCGCGCGACCCGAGGCGCCGACCGAGAAGACGCCGGTGACCGGGTTGACGCCGGAGTGCAGGCCGGCGACGTCGGTGACGTAGACGCCGTCGCCGGCCTCGGCCAGCAACCCGGAGAGGGGAAGCGAGCCGGGGGCGACGACGAGGTTCGAGGCCGAGACCGACGGCAGCGAGCGGTAGCCGTGCCGGGAGGCGGACCCGGTCGAGCCGCCGCCCTCGCGGTTGGCCGTGTAGGTGTCGTAGAGGAAGGCGCGCAGCCGGCCGCCCTCGATCAGCGCCGTCCGCCGCCGCGGCAGGCCCTCGCCGTCGAACGGCGCCGAGGCGGCGCCCTCGGGGTCGCGGCCGTCGTCGTGGAGGGCGAGCGCCTCGCTCGCCAGCTCCTCGCCGAGGCGACCGGCGAAGGGCGAGCGGCCGCGCTGAACCGCGTTGGCGCCGAGGGCGCCGCCGATCAAGCCGGCGAAGCTGGCGGCGACGGTGGGGTCGAAGACGACCGGGCAGGAGCGCGAGACGGGCTTGGTGGCGCCGATCATCGAGAGCGCCCGGGCGGCCCCCTCGGCCCCGATCGCCTCCGGGTCGAGCCCGCCGGGACCGCGGGCGAGGCCGAAGCCGAGACCGGTCTCGCGACCCTGGTCGCCCTCGGCGAGGGCCTGCAGGTAGGCGAAGCAGCTGGAGGTCTCGTACTCGCCGGCGACGCCGGCGCTGGAGACGATCGAGACGAGCTCGGCGGAGTCGGCGTAGACGGCCTGCTCGACCCCGGCGACGCGGGAATCGGCGGCGAGCGCGGTCCGCTCGACCGCCAGCGCCAGCTCGGCGACCTGGTCCGCCGACCAATCGGTCGCGCTCGGATCGCCGAGCCCGGCCAGGGCCTCGATCGGCGCCGGGCGCGGGTGGCGCCGCGAACTCGTCCTCGTCGGCGACCTCGGCCGCCTCGGCGGCGCGGCCGGCGATCGCCGCGACCCCGGCCTCGGAGAGGTCGGTCCCGAAGGCGTAGCCGACCCGATGGCCGATCCAGGCGCGGACGCCGATACCGCTCTGGGTGGCCGCGGTCAGGCTCTCGACCTCGCCGCCGTGGACCCGCACCTCGCGGCCGCTGTCGCGCGAGGCGTAGGCCTCCGCCTCACCGGCGCCGGCGCCGACGGCGGCCTCGACCGCCCGCTGCGCCGTCGCGTTCAGCTCGCTCACAGCTCCGTTCCCCCGACCGTCATCGCCCCGACCCGGACGTGTCCCTGGCCGGTCCCGACCGGGACTTTCTGGCCGCCCTTGCCGCAGATCCCGGTCTTCATGAAGAAGTCGTTGCCGACCGCGTCGATCGCCGCCAGGGCGTCGAGGCAGTTGCCGATCAGCGTCGCCCCGCGGCAGGGACGGGTCACCTTGCCGGCCTCGATCAGGTAGCCCTCGGAGACGCCGAAGACGAAGTCGCCGGTCGCCGGGTCGACCTGGCCGCCGCCGAAGGAGACGGCGTAGAAGCCCTTCTCGACCTCGGCGATGATCTCCTCCGGGGTGGCCTCGCCGGGGGCGATGTAGGTGTTGGTCATGCGCGGGATCGGCAGCTGGCGGAAGCTCTCGCGGCGGCCGTTGCCGGTCGAGGCGACGCCGTCGCGCTCGGCGCTGAGGTGGTCGTAGAGGTAGGCGGTGAGGCGGCCGTCCTCGATCACCTGCGTCTTCTGGGTCGGCGTCCCCTCGTCGTCGATCGCGTCGCTCCCCCACTCGCCCGGCAGGCGGCCGTCGTCGTAGGCGTTGAGCAGCGGCTGGGCGACCTGCTCGCCGAGCTTGCCGACGTAGACGCTGGCGCCCTTTTGGATGTGGTCGGCCTCGAGGCCGTGCCCGGTCATCTCATGGAAGAGGACGCCGCCGAAGCCGCCGCCGACGACGACCGGCATCGAGCCCGAGGGCGCCGGGCCGGCGTCGAGCAGGGTCAGCGCCTTGCGCGCCGCCTGCTCGGCGATCAGGCCGGGGTCGTCTTCGAGCAGCTCGAAGCCGCGGTGGGCGCCGAGCGTCTCGGCGCCGGTCTCGACCGTGTCGCCGCGGCGGGCGACCGCCTGGGCGCCGATCCGGGTGCGGGTGCGGTCGTCGCCGCTCAGCAGCCCGTCGGAGTTGGCGACCGCGACCTCGCGCCGCGCCTCGGCGTAGGAGGCGGTGAACTGGGCGATCTCGCCGCCCTGACGCGCGGCCGCGCTCGTCGAGCTCGCGCAGCAGCTCGGCCTTGCGCGCGGCGGCGACCTCCTCGGGCCGGTGCTCGATCGGCAGCGGCGTGCTGGCGACGGCCTGCAAGCGGCAGGGGGTCGCGGCGCTCGCCGCGCAGCGCCGCGGCGGCTTCGTCGGCGGCGCGTTCGAGGTCGGCGGGATCGAGCCCGTCGACGTGGGCGAAGTAGCTGGTGCCGCCCTCGATCACCCGCACCCCGGCGCCCTCCTCGGCGCCGGACTGGACCGACTCGATCCGCGACTCGTCGATCGACAGCGAGAAGCCGTGGCGGCGTTCGGCGAAGAGCTCGGCGAAGCGCCCGCCGTTGGCGAGGGCGCGGGCGAGGACGCGCTCGGCGAGGGCCGGATCGAAGAGCTCGCTCACGATTTCGATCCGCTTGCCCGCGACCTCGATCAGGCGACCGGCGGCGACGAACAGCTCGGCGCCGCTGCGCGAGTCGTCGGCGTGGTCGGAGCTGCGGCCGTTGGCGTAGTAGAGACGGGCGAAGGGACGGCGGGCGACGCGGCGGCGGCGCATGTAGGCGGCGGCCTCGTCGGCGTAGCCGGAGACCCGATCGAGCAGGATCCGGTGCGGCTTCGGCGGTCATTCGGAGACCCCCCGCGCCCGGGCGAGGTCGCGCAGGGTCGAGCGCATGTCGAAGAACATCAGCGAGGCGAGGGCGAAGCGCTCGGTCACCGCGATCGCCGCCAGCCCTTCGTGGCGCAGGGCGAAGACCTCGCCCTGCTCGGTGGCGACGTGGACCTGCTCGACCGGCTCGCCGCCGGCCGCGTCGGCGATCTCGAACAGCTTCGCCGCGTCCTCGCCCCAGCGCCGGGAGTCGGCGGCGGCCGCGAGAACGGAGCCGTCGGCGGCGACGATCGCGGCGCCGCGCAGGTCGGGCGACATCTCGGTCAGGAAGGCCAGCGCCGCCGCGGCGGAGTCGCCGGGAGCCACGTCGGTGGTGACAGCGTCGGGCACATCGGTGAAAATAGCGGGAGATGACCCTCGCCCGAGCTTCCTGGATCACCGTCGTCGCGGTCTGCGCGATCGCCGCGGTCCTCTTCGGCTTCAGCGGCTACACCGGCTACGCGATCACCCTGGTCGCCGTCGGCCTCGCCGCCGGGGTCAATCTGCTGCCTCCTCCCTGAGCAATCCGCCGCCTCCTCAGCTTCGCTTCCGGGGGCGGCGGCAAGGCGCCAGATCAGCGCCGCTCGCAGAGAATCAGATCGTGATGCTCGCTTGATAAACCGCCGCCTCCTCCGCTTCGCGTCCGGGGGTGGCGGCAACGCGCCAGATCAGCGCCGCTCGCAGAGAATCAGATCGTGATGCTCGCTAATTAGTTCTTCAACCCGAGCGGTACGGGCCGGCTTTGCCGTCGTCGGGTTCGCGGAAGGAGGTCTCGGGCTCGGCGTGGATCAGCACCTCGGCCTGGGGGATCTCGGCCTCGATCGAGTCGCGCATCCGGTGCGCCAGGTCGTGGGCGCGCTCGAGGCTGGTGCCGGAGCGGTACTGGACGTGGAGGTCGATGTGGCGGCGGTTGCCGGCGCGGCGGGCGCGGAGCTTGTGGTAGCCGGCCACCTCGGGGGTGCGGGCGGTGGCGATCGCCTCCTCGATCCGGTCCATCTCGGCGTCGGGCAGCGCTTCGTCGACGAGGGCGCCGGAGGAGCGGCGGAGGATCCTGAAGCCCGACCAGACGATCGCCACGGCGACGACCAGCGCCGTGATCGGGTCGAAGGCGGCGTCGCCGGTGACCTGGACCAGGGCGAGGCCGAAGAGGACGCCGGCCGAGGTCATCGCGTCGGTGCGCAGGTGGGCGGCGTCGCCCTCGAGGGCCTGCGATTCGTGCGCCTTGGCCTGGCGCGAGAGGACCGAGGAGACGCCGAGGTTGGCGAGCACCGAGAAGGCCATCACGGCGATGCCGATCCCGAGCCGGTCGACTTCGGCGCCGTTGACGAGCTGGCGGGTCGCCTCGTAGACGATCACCGC
This sequence comes from uncultured Solirubrobacterales bacterium, assembly GCA_963739875.1. Taxonomy (GTDB): domain Bacteria; phylum Actinomycetota; class Thermoleophilia; order Solirubrobacterales; family 70-9; genus VAYN01. The sequence continues at coordinate 58,664 of CAVUCD010000007.1, read as the reverse complement.
GGCGCCGACGAGGATCAGCATCCCCTCGATCGCCGCGGCCAGGTTTTCGACCTTCTCGTGGCCGTAGGGGTGCTCGGCATCGGCGGGCTCGTCGGCTTTGCGGACCGAGAAGTAGGCGATCGTCGAGGCGACGAGGTCGATCAGCGAGTGGACCGCCTCGGTGACGATCGCGATCGAGCCGGTGAGCGCGCCGGCGACGAGCTTGATCGCGATCAGGGTCGCGTTGGAGGCGATCGAGAGCCCGGCCGCCCCCCGCTTGGTCTTGATCACGGCGACGCCTCGGCGCCGAGGCCGAGGTGGCGGGCCAGCATCCGCGCGGCGCGGCCACGGTGGCTGATCGCGTTCTTCTCGTCGGCGCTGAGCTCGGCCATCGTGCGCTCGTCAGCGGGGCCGGTGTCGTCGGGGACGAAGGCCGGGTCGTAGCCGAAGCCGCCCGAGCCGCGGCGCTCGTCGAGCAGGCGGCCCTCGCAGCGCGCTTCGAAGACGTGCTCGGCTCCGGACTCGTCGATCAGCGCCAGGGCGCAGACGTAGGCGGCACGGCGCTCGCCGCCGGCGGCGTCGACTTCGCGCAGCAGCTTGGCCAGGTTGACCTCGTCGCCGACGTCGATGCCGGCGTAGCGGGCCGAGTAGATCCCGGGGGCGCCGCCGAGGTCGGCGGCCTCGATCCCGGAGTCGTCGGCGATCACCGCCTCGCCGGTCGCGGCGCGGGCGGCGCGGGCCTTGATCAGGGCGTTGGCCTCGAAGCTGTCGCCGTCCTCGGGCGGCATCTCGAAGCCCGGCGGCAGCCGTTGCAGCTCGACCCCGGGCAGCAGTTCCTCCATCTCCGCCAGCTTGTGCCTGTTGCCGGTGGCGAGGATCAAGCCACCCGCTCCTGCACCTCCCGCAGGCGGGCGATGCCGCCCTCCGCGAGCGCCAGCAGATCGTCGAGCGAGGCCCGCGAGAGCGGCGTCCGCTCCGCCGTCGCCTGCACCTCGACCAGGCCGCCGTCGCCGGTCATGACGACGTTGGCGTCGACCTCGGCGGTCGAGTCCTCGGAGTAGTCGAGATCGCAGAGCGCCCGGCCGGCGACCATGCCGACGCTGACCGCCGCGATCGAGCCGGTCAGCGGCATCGTCTCGATCGCCTTCTTGTCGAGCAGCTTCTGGAAGGCCTGGCGCAGCGCCACGTAGCCGCCGGTGATCGCCGCGCAGCGGGTGCCGCCGTCGGCTTCGAGCACGTCGCAATCGACGTAGACGCTGCGTTCGCCGAGCGCCTTGAAGTCGACGACGACGCGCAGCGAGCGGCCGATCAGTCGCTGGATCTCGACCCCGCGCCCGTCCTGCTTGCCCTTGGAGATGTCGCGCTGCTTGCGATCCCCGGTCGAGGCCGGCAGCATCGCGTACTCGGCGGTGACCCAGCCTTTGCCGCGCCCCTGCATCCAGCGCGGCACCGATTCCTGGACCGAGGCGGTGCAGATCACCCGCGTTTTGCCGACCGAGATCAGCGCCGAGCCGTCGGCGCTTTCGACGAAGCCCTTGTCGATGGTCACCGGCCGGATGTCGGCGGGGGCGCGGTCGTAGCTGCGGGAGGCTGGCATCGCGCGAGTCTCTCACGCGAGCGAGGTTCGGGGCGACCGCACGGCCGCCCCGCGCCCCTATTTGAAGGTGACTTTGTCGACCGCCTCCTTGATCTTGTTGACGATCACGTCGGCCAGCTCCGTCCCCTGTTTCCCGTTGAACCCCTTCATCGCGGCCACCATCCCGACCATCAGCAGCGAGACCAGCAGGATCAGGCCGACGTACTCGACCGTGCCCTGGCCCGTCTCGCCTGACGCCAGCCTCTGGATGCGGCGCACCCGCCGGGAGACCGCGGCGTGCAGGTAGCCCATCAGCGTGTAGAGCATCGATTCCTCCCTCGTTCGATTGGGAAGCGATGCTCGGCGTCGGCGGCGCACGGAACAAGACGCCGGTGTGCCCTTTTGGATGCATGTCTCCCTCGCAAAGCAGGCCGAACCGTGCGATTCCGACTCACCGGTGCGTGATGATCGCTGCATGTGTCCGGACCGAACTCTGTCGTGAACGTCGCGGAGACGGCCGCACCTGAGATCGAGGTCCAGGCGCTCCTGCGCCGCGCGCTGCTGCCGACGGCGCTGCTCGTGGCGGCCGCGGCGGCGGTGCTCTGGCTTCCCTTCCTGGAGCCGGTGCGCGATCGCTTCGCCGGCACCGACGGCCGCTGGGTGGCGGTCGCGTTCGTGCCTTCAGGTCCTCTCGACGCTGAGCTTCGTCGCCGCCTTCCGCGGCGCCTTCGAACGGCGGATCGGCTGGCGGGCCGCCTTCGACCTCTCGATGGTCGAGGAGGGCACCGAACGTGATCCTCCCCTCGGGCGGCAGCGGCGGCCTGGCGATCGGCGCGGTGATCCTGATCCGGGCCGGGGTGCCGACGCGGTTCGCCGCCAGCCGCTCGGCGGTGCTCTTCCTGGCGACCAGCGCGGTCGGGTTCCTGGCCCTCTTCCTCGCCGGCGACCGGCGAGACGTCGGCGTCCTCCCGGGTGACGCCTCGCTGCTCGCGACCCTCCTCCCCGCCCTCGGCGCGGCCCTGGTGATGGTCGGAGCGATCGTGCTCTCGCACCGGCTGCCCGAGATCGGGCGCGGCCCGATCAGCGGCTGCGCCACCTGCTGCGGCGGCTGCAGCGGTTCCTGCGCGAGGCGGTCGACCTCAGCCTGGCGATGATCCGCGACGGCGACCTGCTGCTGATCGGCGGCTCGGTCGGCTACTTCGCCTTCGACGTGGCCTCGCTCGGCGCCTGCTTCGCGGCGCTCGGGGGCGGCGCCCTGCCGCTCGGGCTCTTCACCATCGCCTACGTGCTCGGACACGGCGGCGCGATCCTGCCGCTGCCCGGCAGCGCCGAGGGCGGCCTGGTCGGCGTCTTCACCCTGTACGGCAGCCCGCTGAGCCTGGCGGTCGGCGCGGTGCTCGTCTACCGCACCTTCCACGCCGGAGTGCCGGTCGTCCTGGCGCTCGCCGGCTACGCCGACATCCGCAGGTTGCGCCGGCAGCGGCCGCCCGAGGAGGTCGCGAGGCGCTTCGACTGAGTCCGGAGGCGTCGGGGCCGCGGTGCGGAGCGCCGTAGAGTCGCGGCAGCGCGATGCCCGAGCAGCCCGCATTCAAAGTCACCTACCTCGAACCGACCGAGGTCGACGCCGAGCCGCTGCCCGAGGATTTCTCCGATCGCAACCTGCGGCGCTCGCTGACGATCCTCGCCGTGGTCGCGATCGTCGTCGTCGCCCTGGTCGCGCTGCTGCCGGGACTGAGCTCGCTGCGGCAGAGCTTCGACGGTGCCGAGCCGGGCTGGATCTGGCTCGGGGCCGCCTTCGAGCTGCTCTCCTGCGCCTCCTACGTGCTCGTCTTCCGCGCCGTCTTCTGCGACCGGATGAGCTGGCGCACCAGCACCGAGATCGGCCTCTCCGAGCAGGCGGCGAACACGCTGCTCTCGGTCGGCGGCGCCGGTGGGCTCGCGCTCGGCGCCTGGATCCTGCGCCGCGGCGGCGTTCCGGCCGCCCAGATCGGCCGCCGCACGGTCGCCTTCTTCCTCCTCACCAGCCTCGCCAACGTCGGCTTCCTCGCCCTCGGCGGCATCGCCCTCGCCAGCGGGCTGATGTCGGGACCGTCGAGCCCGCTGCTCGGCATCGTCCCGGCGATCGTCGGGATCGGCGCGATCGTGCTGGCGCTGACGGCGCGGCGGGTGGCGCGGGCGCTGAAGGAGCGCTCGGAACGGCCCCGGCTGCAGGCGATCCTCGCTGCCTGTGCCGACGGCGTCGACGAGGCGGTCGGGCTGCTGGGCTCGCCGGCGATGTGGATCGGCTCGATCGGCTACATGCTCTTCGACATCGCCGTGCTCGGCGTCTGCTTCCCCGCCTTCGGCAACCCGCTGCCGCCGCTCGACGCGCTGCTGCTCGCCTACATAATCGGCCAGCTCGGCGGCCTGGTGCCGCTGCCGGGCGGGATCGGCGGCCTCGACCTCGGCCTGATCGGCGCCCTCGTCCTCTACGGCGTCAACGCCACCGACGCGGCCGTGGCGGTCCTCGCCTACCGCGGCATCCTGCTCGCGGTCCCGGCGCTGGTCGGGCTGCCGGCGCTGGCGAGCCTGCAGCGGCGGCTGCGCAGCGAGGAGCACGACATCGCCGCCTGCGCCCCGGGCGAGGAGGTCGAGGTGGTCGGGCTGGGCCGGGTGCTGATGCCGATGCCGCGCAATCCCTGCTGAAGCAGGGAGACCTCCCTTGGCGTCCGGCTAGACGCCCAGCGCCTGCTTGATCTCGGCGATCGCGGCGGCCTCGGCCTCGCTGATCTTGTCGCCGTCGCCCTCGCCCTTGGCGCCGGCGACGCGCTCCGCCAGCGAGGTGACGAAGCGGCGGTAGTCGCCGAGCTCCTCCGTCGTCGCTTTCTGCTCGACCAGGGCGACCGCCGCGCGGATCCGCTCGAGGCCATGCTGCTTCAGCTCCTCGGGCGAGTGCGACTTGGTCTTGTCCATCTCCGGCTTGTGCGAGACGAGCTCGTCGAGCAGGGCCGAGTCGCCGTGCTCCTTGCGCGCCTCGGCGTAGGCCTTGGCCATCGCGAAGACCTCGCGGAAGGTGCCGCCGCGCTGCGCGGTCGAGACGATCATCCCGGCGCTGGTCGGTCCCTCGCGGACGATCTCCCACTCCTCGGGCGTGAAATCCGTACTTCCAGTCATCGCTGCTCTCCTCTTGCGGTCTTGCCGATCGGTCCTCGCGGAAGCTACCGGGCCGGCGGGGGCGGCCTCTGCGCATACCCTCAGCCGCGTGCGCGTCCTCGTCGTCACCAACTTCGAGCCCGACGAGGGCGCGCCGCAGCGCGGGCGCTGGGTCCGCGACCAGATCGACGAGGTGCGCGCGCGCGGGATCGAGGTCGACGTCTTCAGCTTCCCCCGCGGCCGCAACGAGTACCTCCCGGCGACCCGGCGGCTGCGCGCGCTGCTGCGCCGCGAGCGCTTCGACCTCGTCCACGCCCACTACGGGCTCGCCGGGCTGGTGCGCGCAGCTGGCCGGCGCCTCGCCGCTGATCGTCACCTTCCACGGCACCGACGTCCGCCACGGCGTCGTCGGCCCGCTCTCGCGCCGGCTCGCCTGGCGGGTCGACCTCGTCGCCGCGGTCTCGCGCGCGCTCTTCGCCGAGGAGGACGGCCGCCCCGGCCTGCCCGCCGGTCCCCGGCTCGGCCGTCCTCCCCTGCGGCCCCGAGCTCGACCGCTTCGGCCCGATCCCGCGCGCCGCAGGCGCGCGCCGCGCTCGGCCTCGACCCCGACGGCCGCTACCTCCTCTTCCCCGCCAACCCGGCCCGGCCCGAGAAGCGCCACGACCGCGCCGCCGAGCTCGCCGCCGGCTGCCGGCGCCGAGCTGCTCACCGGCGGCTCGATCGAGCCCGAGCGATGCCGCTCTGGATGAACGCCGCCAACGCCGTCCTCGTCACCTCCGACTACGAGGGCTTCGGGATGGCCGCGATCGAGGCGCTGGCCTGCGACGTGCCGGTCCTCTCGACCCCGGTCGGCGTCGCCCCCTACGCTCCTGGCCGGGCATCGACGGCTGCCTCTGCGCCCCCTTCGACCTCGACCTCTGGGCGGCCGCCGGCCCGTCCGCCACCTCGACGCCGCGGACCCTCGCGTGGCCGGCGCCGGCGCGCGCCGCGACCCTCTCCGCGGCGCGGATGGCCGAGCGGGTGATCGAGGTCTACCGCGACGTGACCGGCACGCCGCGTATTAGATTGGGGTCATGCGATGAGCGCGCGAGCGGCAGCGGACTAGATGAGCGACGAGACCTCGGGCGCGAGCGGCAGGCGGAGTAGAGGCGCGGATCGAGAGGCCGAGCGCACGCTGGCGGCCGCCGCCGAGGCCGCGGCCAGGCCGAAGCAGCGCGCCGAGGCGGAGATCCAAGCGCTCGAGGCCGACCTCGAGCGCTGGCGGAGCCGAGTCCGACCGGGTCCGCAGAGCAGCTGCGACTGCGCCACGAGGAAGAGCTGCAGCGCGAGCGCCAGGCGAAAGAGCGGGCGATCGCCGCCGCCGAGGAGCGGCTGGGCGAGATCGAGGCGCAGACCGACGCCGCCGAGGAGCGGATCGCCGCCGCCGAGCGCCGCGCCGACGAGGCCGAGCGGACGATCGCCGACGAGCAGGCGCGGGCCCGCGAAGGCGCCGCCGCCTGGCTGCGCGAGCGCATCGACTCGATCCGCCGAGAGGCTGAGGGGACGATAGCCGCGGTCGCGGAGTTCGACGTCGTCGTCGTCGGCGGCGGCGCCGCCGGCCTCTGGACCGCGCTGCGCGCCGCCGAGCTCGGCGGCCGCGTCTGCCTCGTCTCCCGCACGCCGCTCTCCCAGAGCGCCAGCTTCTGGGCCCAGGGCGGGCTCGCCGCGGCGCTCGAGCCGGGCGACTCCCCCGACGCGCCACGCCGCCGACACGATCGCCGCCGGCCGCGGCCTCTGCCGCACCGCGGCGGTGCGGGTCCTGGTCGACGAGGCGCCGGCCGCGGTCCGCGACCTGCAGGCGCGCGGCGTCGTCTTCGACCTCGACCACGAAGGGCGGCTGGCGCTCGGCCTCGAGGGCGGCCACTCGGCGCCGCCGCATCGTCCACTCCGGCGGCAGCCAGACCGGCCACGAGCTGACCTCGAAGCTGGCGGCGATGGTCGCGCCGAGGAGCGGATCGAGGTCGCGCGAGCGGACCTCGGCGACGGCGCTCTGGACCGACGGCGAGCGCTGCCACGGGGTCATCACCGACGCCGGCGCGCTCGCCGCGCGCGGCGACCGTGCTGGCGACCGGCGGCGCCGCGGCGCTCTGGCGGCGGACGACCAACCCGCGCGGCGCGATCGGCGCCGGGCCGGTCCTCGGCGCGGCGGCCGGCGCCGACCTCGCCGACCTCGAGTTCTGCCAGTTCCACCCGACCGCGCTCGCCCTCCCCGGCACCCGCTTCGACGGCGCACTGATCACCGAGGCGATCCGCGGCGAGGGCGCGCGAGCTGCTCGACGCCGCCGGCGAGCGCTTCACCGACGAGCTCGCCCCGCGCGACGCGGTCACCGCGGCGATCCTCGAGCGAGATGCGCGAGGAGGGCAGCGCCGAGCGTCAAGCTCGACCTGCGCGACGATCGACCCGGCCCGCTTCCCCAACGTCTTCGCCTCGCTCGCCGAGGCCGGCCTCGACCCGCGCGCCGAGCCGGTCCCGGTCGCCCCCGCCGCCCACTACACGATGGGCGGGATCGCGGTCGACCTCGACGGCCGCTCCTCGCTGCCCGGCCTCTACGCCGTCGGCGAGTGCTCCTGCACCGGCCTGCACGGCGCCAACCGGCTCGCCTCCAACTCGCTCAGCGAGTGCTTCGTCTTCGGCGGCCGCGCGGCCGCGCGCCGCGCTCGACGAGCCGGCGGCGGCGACGCGCCCGGCGCGCGCCCGAGTGGCGCTTCGACCCGCCGACCGAAGCGACCCGCGACGCCGTCTGGCGCTACGCCGGGCCGATCCGCAACCCGACCGACCTCGCCGCGCTGATCCCCAATCCCTACCCGCTGGCGAAGGCGATCGCGACCGCGGCCCTGGAGCGGCGCGAGTCGCGCGGCGGCCACCTGCGCAGCGACTGCCCCGACACCGACCCGGCGCTCGACGGCGTCCACGTCGTCCTCGCCGCCGACGGCGCGGCGCGGCGCGAGGACGTGGGACTGAGCGCGATGCTGCTCGGGGTCGACGTCGGCGGGACCTTCACCGACGCGGTCCTGCTCGACGACGGCACCGATCCACACCGCCAAGGTGCCGACCACGCCGGGGGACGAGTCCGACGGGGTGATGGCGGCGATCGACGCGGTGCTCGCGCGAGGCGGGCGCCGGGCCCGCGGACGTCGAGTCCTTCGCCCACGGGATGACCGTCGGCACCAACGCGCTGCTCGAGGAACGCGGCGCGCGCACGGCGCTGATCGCCACCCGCGGCTTCGCCGACCTGCTCGAGATCGGCCGCCAGGACCGGCCCGAGCCTCTACCGCCTCTGCGCGCCGAAGCCGGCGCCGCTGGTCGAGCCGGACGCTGCGCTTCGAGGCCGCCGAGCGGATCGGCCCGGAGGGCGATCGTCGAGCCGCTCGCCGAGGGCGAGCCGGAGCGCCTCGCCGCGGCGCTGCGAGGCAGCGGCGCCGAGTCGGTCGCGATCTGCCTGCTCTTCTCCTACCTCGACCCGACCCACGAGCGGCGCCTCGCCGAGCACCTGCGCGAGCGCCTCCCCGACCTCCACGTCTCCGCCTCGCACGAGGTGCTGCCGCGCTTCCGCGAGTACGAGCGCTGCTCGACCACCGCGATCGACGCCTACCTCTCGCCCGCTGCTCGGCCGCTACCTCGGCCGCCTCGGCGAGGCGACCGGCGACGGCCGGGCTGCCGGCGCCGCTGGTGATGCTGTCCTCCGGCGGCGTCGCCCCGGCCGAGGAGGCGGCGCGCGCCGGCGCCTGGAGCGTCCTCTCCGGGCCCGGCCGGCGGCGCGGTCGGCGCCGGCCTGCTCGCCCGCGCTCAGCGGCGACGGCAACGCGCTCGGCTTCGACATGGGCGGCACCTCCTGCGACGTCTGCGTGGTCGAGGACGGCGACGTGCGCCGCACCGACTCGCGCACGATCGGCGGCCGCCCGATCCAGCTGCCGATGGTCGACGTCCACACCGTCGGCGCCGGCGGCGGCTCGATCGGCTGGCGCGACCCCGGCGGCGCGCTGCGGGTCGGCCCGCGCTCGGCCGGCGCCGAGCCCGGGCCCGCCTGTTACGGGCGCGGCGGCACCGAGCCGACCGTCACCGACGCCAACCTGCTGCTCGGCCACCTCGCCGCCGACTCGACGCCTGGCCGGCGGCGTCGCGCTCGACGCCGAGGCGGCCGAGCGCGGCGATCGACGCGCCTCGCCGAGCGAGCTCGGCCTCGACCCGCTGGAGACCGCCGCCGGGATCGTCCGCGTCGCCAACCAGGAGATGGTGCGGGCGCTCCGCGTCGTCACCGTCGAGCGCGGCGTCGACCCGCGCCGCTTCGCCCTGCTGCCCTTCGGCGGCGCCGGGCCGATGCACGCGGCGGCGATCGCCGCCGAGCTCGGGCATCGAGCGCGATCCTCTGCCCGCGCGCCGGCGGCGTCCTCTCCGCGCTTCGGCCTCTGCGCCTCCGACCGCCGCCGCGACACCGCCCGCACCGTGATGCTGAGCGGCGCCGAGCTGACGCGCCGAGCGGATCGCCGCCGAGGTCGAGGCGATGATCGCCGCCGCCGGGCGACGGCCTCGGCGAGGCCCGGGCCGAGGTCGTCTACGAGATGCGCTACGCCGGCCAGGCCTTCGAGCTGCCGGTCCCCGGCGCCGCCCGAGCCCGACCCGGCCGACCTCGCCGAGCGCTTCGAGCGCGCCCACGAGGAGCGCTACGGCCACCGCGACCCCGACGGCGAGGTCGTCCTCGTCGACATCCGCCTGGCGCTGGTCGATCGCCGGCCCCGAGCCGCGCCCGGCGGCCGCGGCCGACGGGCGCGCTCGAGCGAGAGCACCGCGGCCGGTCGCGCTTCGGCGGCGAGTGGGTCGAGACGCCCGGTCCTGCGCGGCGAGCCCGCGGCCGGGACCGAGCGCCGAGGGCCCGGTCGTCTTCGAGCTGCCCGAGGCGACCCTGGTCCTGCCGCCCGGCTGGAGCGCCGACGGTCGACGAGCGCCGGCACGATCGTCGCGCGGTTCGGAGGCCGACGATGCGTGAGGAACCGCGCGATGAGCGAGCTCGACCCGATCACCCTGCAGGTGCTGATCGGCGGCCTGCGCGCCGCCTGCGACGAGATGGGCGCGACGCTGATCCGCTCCGCCTACTCGGCCAACATCAAGGAGCGCCACGACTGCTCGACCGCGCTCTTCGACGCCGCCGGCGAGCTGGTGATGCAGGCCGAGCACATCCCCGTCCACCTCGGCTCGATGCCCGACGCGGTCGCCGCCGTGCTCGACGAGGAGCACGAGCCCGGGCGTCGCCTGGATCCTCAACGACCCCTACCGCGGCGGCACCCACCTGCCCGACATCACCCTGATCTCCCCGGTCTTCGTCGCCGGCGAGCTGCTCGGCTTCGCCGCCAGCCGCGCCCACCACGCCGACGTCGGCGGCCCGACCCCGGGCGGGATGCCGGCCTTCTCGCACGACGCCTCGACGAAGAGGGCGTCGTGATCCCGCCGACCCGGGCCGACGCGGCGGCGCTCGAGCGCCTCGCCGCCCAGATGCGCAACCCGCGCCAGCGCCTCGCCGACCTGCGCGCCCAGCAGGCCGCCAACCGGATCGGCGAGCTGCGCCTCGCCGAGCTCGCCGAGCGCCACGGCGCCGACGCGCCTGCGCGCGGGCATGGACGAGATCCTCGCCTACGCCGAGCGCCGCACCCGCGCCGCGCTCGCCGCGCTCCCCGACGGCGACCTACGCGGCCGAGGACGTGCTCGAAGACGACTCCGCCGACGGCGCGAGCGCGACGTCGTCCTGCGGGTCGCGGCGACGATCGCCGGCGAGACGCCTGCGCCTCGACTTCGCCGGCACCGACCCGCAGGTCGACGGCAACCTCAACTGCCCGCTCTCGGTGACCAAGTCGGCCGCCTTCTTCGCCGTCCGCGTCCTCACCGACCCCGACGCGCCGCCCTGCGCCGGCGCCCACCGCCCGATCGAGGTCATCGCCCCGCCCGGCTGCCTGCTCAACGCCGAGTCCCCCGCCGCCGTCGCCGCCGGCAACGTCGAGACCTCGAGCCGGGTCGCCGACCTCGTCATCGCCGCCCTCGCCGGCGCCCGCCCGGTCCCCGCCCAGGGCCAGGGGACGATGAACAACCTGACCCTCGCGGGCGACGACTTCACCTACTACGAGACGCTCGGCGGCGGCCAGGGCGCCTGCCCCGACGCCGACGGCCCGAGCGCGATCCACGTGGCGATGTCGAACACGCTGAACACGCCGGTCGAGGCGCTCGAGACCGAGTTCCCGCTGCGCGTCCGCGAGCTGGCGCTGCGCCGCGGGCAGCGGCGGCGACGGGCGCCCACCGCGGCGGCGACGGGATCGTGCGCGAGATCGAAGCGCTGGCGCCGATGCGCTTCACGCTGATCACCGAGCGGCGCCGGCACGCCGCCGCGCGGCCGCGACGGCGGCGGCGACGGCGCCACCGGGCCGCAACCTGCTCGACGGCGAGCCGCTGCCGAGCAAGAGCGGAGGGCGAGCTGGCCCCGGAAACCGGCTGCAGATCGAGACCCCGGGCGGCGGCGGCAGGGACAGCCTAAATTTAGCGATCAATTATTTGGTGTTTCGCGAGCGCTTCTCTAGAATGCGCGATCTCGAGCGGGCAGAACGGCCTCCTCACGGCCTGGTCAACACGCCCAGCCCCCCATACATCGCACACAACTCTCCCCAGGTACTCACTTCAAATGCCGATCGCTTTCAAGGAATGGGCTGTAACGGTCCGCGCTCTCGCCGAGGGTGAGCAGCTGCTCACGCTGCGCAAGGGCGGCATCCGCGAGGAGAACAAGCACTTCGAGCTCGAGCACGAGCGCTTCTTCCTCTACCCGACCTTCGACCACCAGCGCAACGACCTGGTCCGCGAATCGCACCACCCCGAGCTGCGCCGCGCGCTCGAGGAGGGTGTCTGGCCCGACGAGGAGCCGCCGCCGAAAGCGCTGATCCAGGACGGCGGCATCCCCCAGCCCGACCGCGTCCGGCTGCGCGCCTGGGCCGAGGTCACCGACCACGTCACGATCAACGACCGCCGCACCCTCGACTGCCTCTCGCCGTACTACATCTGGACTCCGGACTACGCCGAGAAGCGCCTCAACTGGAAGCGCCGTCACCCGCTTCACATCCTGCTGCTGCGGGTCCACCGCATCCCGCGCCCGGTCACGGTGCGCGTCCGCGACGAGTACCACGGCTGCCGCTCCTGGGTCGAGATCGACCGCGACCTGCCCTTCGAGGGCACGCCGGTGATGGCCGACGAAGAGTTCGACCGCGCTCGCCAAGAGATCCAGGAAGTCTGCGGCGCCGCTGAACCTGCGCTCGTCTGAGGTCGCTGACGCATCTCGGCGTCCTCGGTCGCTCGCGTGCGGAGCACGCTTCGCTCCCTGCGTCCTTGATCTGCTTGGTCAGTCGACCTCAGCATTAGCCTGAAATATGAGTTGGATTGAGACCGAGTCGCTGAGCTTCACCGCGCGGCACGACTCCGACGATGCGGCGTTTGCGGAGCGGACGCTGGACCGGATGGAGAAGCTGCGGCTGCGGCTGGAAGACCGCTTCGAGCGGGTGCCGGGCGAGGTCACCGTGGTCATCCACACCAACCCGGCCTGGCTGACGATGGCCCACCCCTTCCTGCCGGCCGCCCGCTGGTCGGCGGCGCCGGCCGGTCGCCGCTACCTGGCCGGCTGGGCGATGGCGACCGAGCTGCACGTCCTCAACGACCCCCACATGGAACGCCGCGCCGCCGGCGACGACTCGCTCGAGGCCCTGCGCGGCACCGCCGAGCGCCTCTACGCCCAGCTCGTCATCGCCGCCAACAACTCCGCCCTCCCCCCCTCCTGGACCCCGCGCCGCTTCGCCCGCTACCTGCGCTGGGCCTGGCTGGTCGAAGGCGGCGCCCAGTACTTCGCCCGCCAGGTCGGCCTCTACCGCGCCGCGGTGATCCGGCGCCTGCGCGAGAGCGCCCGGCCCTCCTTCCCGCCCTCGCGCCGCGACGCGGTGATCCTCGGCGGCACGATCTTCGACCTGCTCGAGAACGAGCGCGGCCCCGAGGCCTGCGAGCGCCTCGTCGACGGCCTCCTCCCCGGCGGCGCCGTGCCGACCCTCGAAGACGCCTTCGACGCCCGCTTCCGCGACATCGAGGCCGCCTGGCGCGACCACCTGCGCGGGATGCTCCGCGGCGGCGCGGCCGGCTGAGCTGCCTCAGCCGGCGCGGAGCAGCAGGAAGATTCCGAAGGCGACCGCGATCGCGCCGAGCGACCAGAAGTAGATCCGCGTGTAGGCGCCGGCAAGCCCGTAGTCGCGCGGCTTTCTGCCGCCGGCGTTTTCCAGATGCTTGGCGTTGGCGATCTCCGGCCACGCCTCTTCTTCGTTTTCGACCAGCGTTTCGCCCAGCAGAGCGCGGGCCTCCTCGGCCCGGTCGGCGTGGACCATCACCCGTCGCGCGCCGCCGTCGAAGCCCGGCCGCAGGGCGCCGTGGCCCACCAGCGTGCCGTCCATGCCGCGCCGTCCGACGAGGCTGGGGATGCCGTTGCTCTCGAACAGGCCGTGGATCATCTTCGCTTCGAGCGGGTCGTTCGCGTAGGCGACCTGAACCAGCGCGCCGCCGGCGTCGCCGTCCTCCCTTTCCTGACCCCCACCCGACGCCGGCACGATCAACCGCCGATCAGGTCAGCTGGTAGAGCAGCCAGACGAGGACGAGCGCGCCGAGGAAGGCGGCGCCGACCCAGAGCGCCAGGCGCCGGCGGAGGTTTCGGTGGTCGGACCGCCGCGGCGCAGCCGCGCCTCGTCGCGCAGCTCGGCTTCCTCGTCGGATTCGTTCTCGGTGATCGTGTCGGCGAGCACGGTTTTGGCCTTCTGGGCGTGGCTGGAGTCGACCAGCACGTCATGCGGCCCGGCCGCCATGAACTCCGGCGCGTCGAAGCCCCGGGCGCGCTTGAGGACGCTGGGGATGCCGGACTCGAGCAGCAGGCCCTGGATCATTTCCGCTTCGGCCTGGTTGCGGGCGAAGGCGACCTTGACCAGCTTGCCGCCGCCACCGCCACCGCCGCCACCCTCGTGCGAGCCGCCCTCGTCGCCGCCGCCGTGGGCGCCGCTGTGGTGGGAGCCGCGTTTGTGACTAGTGGACGTCGATCTCGACATCGGCGATCCTCAGATCCTTGAGTAGGTAGGCCTTGACGTCAGGCAGCGTCTTCATCGGCAAGGGAAACGATCACATAAATCTGTTCGGGCCAGGAGACCGCCTGGTTGACGTCGGTCTGCGAGGGATAGGCGGCGCTCTTGGTGTGCGAATGGTAGATCGCCAGCAGCTCGCCGCCCTCGGCTTCGATCGCCTTCAGCGCGTTGTACTGCTCCTGCGGGTCCATCTCGTAGCGCAGCGGGCTGGCGGCGGAGTTGGCGACGCGAATCACCGAGGTCGCCTCGCCGTCGCTGCCGCCGACCATCCCGCAGCACTCGTTCGGCAGATCCTCGCGCGCGTGCGCGACCATCTCGTCGACCAGTGCCTGGGAGATCTTCATCCGAGCGGGCGAGGCTAGCCGGCGCCGAGCCGACGCGCCGCGCGTCGGAATCGCACGGCTCCTGGGAGTTTGCCTGGCCAAGCCGATCGAGGACGCGCCGGCGCTCGGTCGCTACCACCAGACCGTCGAGTCGAGATTCTCGATCTCCTCGATCGGCTTCGTGTAGACGCCGGAGGAGAGGTACTTCCAGCCGTCGTCGGGGATCAGGAAGACGACGTTGCCGCCGTCGAGCTCGCCGGCGATGCGGGCGGCGATCGCGGCGATCGCGCCGGCCGGAGACGCCGGCGAAGACGCCCTCCTCGTCGAGCAGTTTCTTGGTCCAGACGATCGCGTCGCGGTTGGAGACCATGATCTTGCGGTCGAGCATCGAGAGGTCGATGATCGGCGGGATGAAGCCGTCGTCGAGGGAGCGCAGGCCCTGGACCAGCTCGCCCTGCATCGGCTCGGCGGCGACGATCAGCGTCTCCGGGTTGGCCTCCTTGAGGCGGCGGCCGTTGCCCATCAGGGTGCCGCCGGTGCCGAGGCCGCCGACGAAGGCGGTGACCTCGTCGAGCTCGTCGAGGATCTCGACCGCGGTGCCGTTGTAGTGGGCCAGCGGATTGGCCTCGTTGCCGTACTGGTAGGGCATGTAGAAGCCGGGCTCCTCGGCCATCTCCAGCGCCACCTCGACGGCGCCGTTGGAGCCCTTGGCCCCCTCCGAGTAGACGATCTCGGCCCCGTACATGCGCAGCAGCTGGGTCCGCTCCTCGGTGACGTTGTCGGGCATCACGACCTTGCAGCGGGTAGCCCTTGCGCCGGCAGATCATCGCCAGGGCGATGCCGGTGTTGCCGGAGGTCGGTTCGAGGATCGTCTGGCCGGGTTCGATCGCGCCCTTCGGCCTCGGCCGCCTCGATCATCGATTTGGCGACCCGGTCCTTGACCGAGCCGGTCGGGTTGTGGCCCTCGAGCTTGGCGTAGATGCGGACCTCGGGCTTCGGCGAGAGGCGCGGCAGCTCGACCAGCGGCGTATTGCCGATCGACTCGACGATGTTGCCGAAGCGTCCCCCGCAGGGTCTGTTTAGAAGTTGATCTGCCATCGAGCCCGTTCCCCTTACTTCAGAAAGTGTAGCGACGGAATCCGGTCGGCTGGATTAACGAGGACGGGCCGGACGGGCGTGTATGTTTGCTCGGGTCCAGCAATCTTTGGATCGGAGGCAGGTTTGATCAGCAAGACCCGGCTAACCGCATTCGTCGCGGTTCTCCTCGTAGGCGTCGTCTCCGCTGGTCGGCAGCGGGTTGCGGCAGCAGCAGCTCCAGCTCGCAGCACGGCGGAGCGGCGAATCCAGCGGCGGCGAGCGGCGGCGAACCGCTGACGGTCGGCTCCGACATCCCCTATCCCCCGTTCGAGCAGGGGAAACCGGGCAACTACACCGGCTTCGACGTCGAACTGATGGAAGCGATCGCCGCAAGAGATCGGCCGCACCGCTGAATTCGAAGACACCTCGTTCGAAACGATCTTCCGCGACGTCGGCCAGGGCAAGTTCGAAGCCGTGATCTCGGCCGCGACGATCACCGCCGAACGCGAAAAAGAAGTCGCCTTCTCCGATCCCTACTACCTCTCCGAACAGGCGATCCTGGTCAAAGAAGGCAGCGAAATCACCGGCCTCGCCGACCTCGAAGGGCAAGATCGTCGGCGCCCAGCAGGGCACGACCGGCCTCGAACTCGGCAAGGAAAAAGCCGAACGCCGAGCGAACTCCGGCCCTACCCCGAAGGCCCCGACGCGGTCAACGCGCTCAAGGCCGGGCACGGTCGAAGCGGTGATCATCGACGCCCCGGTCGCGCAGAACGCGGTCGAAGAAGACGGCGGCGTCGAAATCGCCGAAAAAGTCCCGACCGAAGAAACGTACGGAATCGCGGTCGCCAAGGACAACACCGAACTCCTCGAAGAAATCAACGAAGGCCTGGAAGAAGTCATCGAAGACGGCACCTACACGACGATCTACGAAAAGTGGTTCCACCTCGAACCGCCGAAAGAGATCGTCGGCTAGCCGAAGCGAAGTGACGATCGCGCAGAGCACGAAGGCCTGATGTGACGAAGGGGGCGCCGGCGACGGTGCCCCCTCTTTGATTGTGCAAGCAGCAGCGGAGCAGGAGACGGCGATGAACGAGTTCTTCGACCAGTACTTCGACTTCCACATCATGGGAGAACACTTCGGCGAAGTCTTCGAAGGCTTCCTGCAGAACCTCCTGATCTTCGTCGTCGCCGGTCGTCCTCGCCCTGCTCTGGGGACTGATCCTGGCCCTGCTGCGCCAGCTGCCGGGCAAGAAGTTCATGCCGATCCGCGTTCCTGACGATCGCCTACATCGACGTCCTCCGCGCGATCCCGATCCTGATCATCATCCTGATGATCTCCGGCGGCGTTCCCTTCCTCACCTTCCTGCCGAAGGACATCCGCATCCCCGAGTGGTTCGGCAAGCCCGACCCCTTCTGGTACGGCGTCGCTGGCTCTGATCCTCGTCTACGGCGCCTACATGGCCGAGGTCTACCGGGCCGGGATCGAAGCGATCCCGCGCGGTCAGATGGAGGCGGCGCGCTCGCTCGGCATGAGCCACTTCCAGGCGATGCGCCACGTCGTCGTGCCCCAGGCGGTGACCAAGATCCCGGCGCCGATGCTGAACGAAATGATCTCCCTGCTGAAGGACACGACGCCTGGTCAGCGTCGATCGCCTTCAGCGAGTCGGTCCTGGTCAGCCGCGAAATCCTCGCCGAACGCTTGAACAGCTCGGCGCTCACCCTGACCGCGGCCTATCTTCCTCGTCATCTGCCTGCCCGGCGCGCGCCTGGTCGACAACACTGATCAAGCGCAACCAGGGCAAAATCACCCGCGGCGCCCACATCGAGGTGGCCTAGCATGGCCGAGGCGATGGTCAGGCTGAAGGGCGTCCACAAGCGCTTCGGCGAGCTCGAGGTGCTGAAAGGCGTCGACCTCGACGTCGCCAAAGGCGAAGTCGTCTGCATCCTCGGCCCCAGCGGCTCCGGCAAGAGCACGCTGCTGCGCTGCGTCAACCTGCTCGAGCCGCCGGAGGAGGGCGAGATCTTCCTCGAGGGCCAGGACATCTGCAAGGGCCCGGGCTCCGGCACCGGCGAGCAGAGCTGGAACCTCGACTTCGTCCGCCAGCGGGTCGGCATGGTCTTCCAGCAGTTCAACCTCTTCCCCCACAAGACCGTGCTGGAGAACGTGACGATGGCGCCGCGAGCAGGTGCTCGGCAAATCGAAGAGCGGAGGCCGAGGAGAAGGCCAGCGCGCTGCTCGAGCGGGTCGGCCTCGGCGACAAACTCGACCAGTACCCCGAACGCCTCTCCGGCGGTCAGCAGCAGCGCGTCGCGATCGCCCGCGCGCTGGCGATGGAACCGCACGTGATGCTGTTCGACGAGGTGACCAGCGCCCTCGACCCCGAGCTGGTCAAAGAGGTGCTCGACACGATGCGCGAGCTCGCCTCGGAAGGGATGACGATGCTCGTCGTCACCCACGAGATGGGCTTCGCCAAAGAGGTCGGCGACCAGGTCGTCTTCATGGACGGCGGCGTCATCGTCGAGCAGGGCAAGCCGGTCGACGTCCTCGACAACCCGCGCGAGGAGCGGACGAAGAAATTCCTCGGGCTGGTGCTGGAGCGCTAGCGCCGGCTAGCGAGCGCCGCCGGCCATCGCCGGCAGGATCACCACGGTGTCGCCGTCCTTGACGGCGGTCTCGAGCCCGTCGAGCACCCGCACGTCCTCGTCGTTGAGGTAGACGTTGACGTAGCGGTTGAGCTCGCCCTCGGCGCCGAACAGCTGCTCGCGAGGTGTCGGGGTGCGCGGTCGGTCAGGGCGCGCAGAACCTCGCCGACGTTGCCGCCGGCCGCCTCGACTTCGGGCTGGCCGCCGGTTTTCGGGCCGCAGCACAGGGGGAATCCTACGGTCGCCATCGGCGGATCCTAGTCAGGCCGGGAAACCTACCGGCTCACTGCCGGCGCAGAAGGCGGCGTAGTCGGGGAACTGGCCCATCTCCGACTCCGGGATCTCGGGCGCGTGCTCGCCGCAGATCGGGCAATCCGGGTCGCGGCGGACCTTGAGCTCGGTGAAGCGGGTGCCGAGCGCCTCGTAGAGGAGCAGGCGGCCGACCAGCGGATCGCCGACCCCGAGGACCAGCTTGATCACCTCGTTGGCCTGCAGCGTTCCCATCGTCCCGGCCATCACGCCGAGGACGCCGTTGGCGGAGCAGCTCGGCGCCATCTCGGCCGGCGGCGGCGTCGGGTAGAGGCAGCGGTAGCAGGGGCCCTCGAAGGGGACGAAGGTCGAGATCTGGCCGTCGAAGCTGAGGATCGAGGCCGAGACGACCGGCTTGCGCAGCCGCACCGAGGCGTCGTTGAGCAGGTAGCGGGTGGGGAAGTTGTCGGCGCCGTCGACGACGATGTCGTAGTCCTCGAGGATCCCGAGGATGTTGGAGGCGTCGAGGCGCAGCCGTGTGCTCGACCACCTTGACGTCGGGGTTGAGCGCTTCGATGAAGAGCCGCGCCGATTCGGTCTTCGGCATGCCGATGCGTTCGGTGTTGTGGATCACCTGGCGCTGCAGGTTGGAGGCGTCGACCACGTCGTCGTCGACGAGGCCGATCGTGCCGATCGCCGGCCGCGGCCAGGTAGAGCGCGGTCGGAGCGCCGAGGCCGCCGGCGCCGAGCAGCAGCACCTTCGCGTTCAGCAGCTTCAGCTGGCCGTCGACGCCGACCTCGGGGAGCAGGGTGTGGCGCGAGTAGCGCTCGCGCTGCTCGGCGGTCATCCCCTGGGCGGCGACGACCGGCAGCCCCTGCTCCTGCCAGGCGAGGATGCCGCCCTCCATCGAGGCGACGTTGGTGTAGCCGAGCCTCTGCATCTGCGCGGCGGCGAGTGCCGAGCGGTTGCCGGAGCGGCAGTAGAGGATCGTCCGCGCCGACTTGTCGGGAGCGGCGGACTCGATCTCGTCGCCCAGCAGCCCGGGCGGAACCAGCTTGCCGCCCTCGAGGTGGGCCTCCTGGTACTCGTGCGGCTCGCGGGTGTCGATCAGGACGACGTCACCGCCGCCGATCTCCTCGGAAGCCTCGAAGGGCTGAATCTCCTCGATCGTCAGCTGCGTCTCAGTACCGGGCATCGCCTAAATCTCCTAATTCGGATCAGCTTTTACTTCAAAAAGTATAGCGACCCTCTCCAAAAGCCGCGCGAGCATCGATATCATCTGGCTCGCGCCAGCCTCGAGGACGGCGCGACTCACGCCCCCGGACGCGAGCGAGGAGGCGGTGGTGGGCTACAGCGAGGGGCGCATCTGGCGCAGCCTGCTTGACCCGCTCCTCGATCGGAGGATGGGTCGAGAAGAGGCCCTGGATGCCCTTGCCCTTGAAGGGGGCGACGATGTAGAGCGGCTCGGCTGCCTGGTTGACCTGCATCGGCATCGACGCCGCGCCCTGCTCGAGCCGCAGCAGCGCGCTGGCCAGCGACTCCGGGTTGCCGCAGATTTCGGCGCCGCCGGCGTCGGCCGCGTACTCGCGCTGGCGCGAGATCGCCAGCTGGATGATGCTCGCCGCGATCGGCGCCAGCAGGACCATCGCCAGCGAGGCGACCAGGCCCAGCGGCGAGTTGTCGTCGTCGCCGAACCAGAGCAGCATGTAGGCGAGGTAGGTGATCGCGGCGCCGATCGCCGAGGCGACCGACTGGATCAGGATGTCGCGGTTGCGGACGTGGGTGAGCTCGTGCGCGAGCACGCCGCGCAGCTCGTCCTCGGAGAGCAGTTTGGTGATTCCGCGGGTGACGGCGACCGCCGCGTGCTTCGGGTTGCGCCCGGTCGCGAAGGCGTTCGGCTGGTCCTGGGGAATCATGTAGAGCCGCGGCATCGGCAGCCCGGCGCGGGTCGTCAGTTCGCGCACGATCTGGTAGAGGCGCGGGTTTTCGGACTCCTCGATCGGTTTCGCGCGGCTCATCCCCAGCGCCAATTTGTCGCTGAAGAAATAGGAGCCGAGGTTGATCAGCAGGGCGAAGCCGAGGAACAGAGCCGCCGTGCTCGGACCGCCGATCAGGGCGCCGATCACGACCAGCAGTCCGCGAGAGGGACGCCAGCAGGATCGTGGTCCGCAGGGTGGCGCCGAAAGTCGATTGCTTGGTGGTGCTCATCGCGTGGTTGCTCCTAGGTCGGAGTTGCCCGACCAGTATTGCGACCTCGGGGACTCCTGGCCATAGGTGCCAGCCCCCCCTTTCCACCGGTGCATCCCCCAGGGGCCCCTAGGCTTCGGCGATGACCATCGTCGCGATCGCGCTGGCAATTGCGGTGGCGATCCTCGCCACCCAGCTGTTTCGCCTCAGGCGCCGCTTCGCGCCATTGGAGACCCTGATCGAGGAGATGGAGAAGGTCGACCTCAGCCGCCCCGGGCCGCTGCTGCCCAGCTCGGCGATCGACGGTATCGGCGAGACCGAGGAGGTGGAGCGGCTCGAGCTCGCCTTCCTGCGGATGATGCGGCGGCTGGAAGCCGAGCGGCGGCGGGCGGGGTCGGCGGCGCTGCAGGCCCAGGAGGAGGAGCGCGCCCGCGTCGCCCGCGACCTCCACGACGAGGTCAACCAGTCGCTGACCGGCCTGCTGCTGCGGCTCGAGGCGGCGCGCGAGGCGGCGCCGCCGGAGCTGGAGGCGGAGCTGGCCGAGACCAAAGCGCTGGCCAACCAGGCGATGCGCGAGCTGCTCTCGCTGGCCCGGCAGCTGCGGCCGACCGCGCTCGACGACCTCGGCCTCGCCGCCGCGGTCGCCGGCCAGGTCGAGCAGCTCGCCCGCGGCGAGATCGAGGCCGAGTTCGCCGCCGAGGGCGACCTCTCCGACCTCGGCGACGACGCCCAGCTGGTCGTCTACCGGGTCGCCCAGGAGGCGCTCTCCAACGCCGCCCGCCACTCCGGCGCCGGCCGGGTCGAGGTGAGGCTGCGGCGCCGCGAGGACGGCGGCGTCGAGCTCGAGGTCGCCGACGACGGCCGCGGCTTCGCCTTCGACGAGTCCGAGGGCGGGCTCGGGATCGCCGGCATGCGCGAGCGGGCGCTGCTGATCGGCGGCGAGCTGACGATCGAGTCCCGCCCCGGCCGCGGCACCACGGTCCGCCTCGCGTCCCGCTGACCGGCCGATGCCGATTCGCTGCGACGAATCGGCCCATCGGCGAGACTGAGGGTGCGGTGCTGATCGCCGACGACCACGGGATCGTGCGCTCGGGGTTGCGGCTGCTGCTCGGAGCGCCAGCCGGACATCGAGGTCGTCGCCGAGGCCGCCGACGGCGCCGAGGCCCGCGACCTGGCGATGCGCGAGCGTCCCGACCTGGCGATCCTCGACGTGAAAATGCCGAAGCTGACCGGGCTGCAGGCGACGCGGGAGATCAAGCTGCAGGCGCCGGAGGTCTCGGTCCTGATCCTCTCGATGCACGACGACGAGCGCTACCTGTTCGAGGCGCTGAAGGCCGGCGCCTCCGGCTACGTGCTGAAGGCGCAGGCGGACACCGACCTGCTGGCGGCGATCCGCGCGGTCGAGCGCGGCGAGCCGTTCCTCACCCCCGCGGCGCAGCGGACGCTGATCAAGGACGTGCTGGCGCGCGGCTCCAGCGGCGAGGAGGAGCTGACCCCGCGCGAGGAGGAGATCGTCAAGCTGGTCGCCGAGGCGCACACGACCAAGCAGATCGCCGAGCTCCTCCACCTCTCCGAGAAGACGGTCGAGAACCACCGCGCCAACGCGATGCGCAAGCTCGGCATGCGCGACCGGGTCGAGCTGGTTCGCTACGCGATCCGGCGCGGCCTGATCGAGCCCTAGATCCGGGTGGAGATCGGCAAAACCGACTGCTTCGGTAGGATTTAGGTCGATGTTGTTCTCGACCAAAGCCGAGTACGGAGTGCGCCTGATGGTCGAGCTCGGTCGCCAGCCAGGTTCGGCGCCGATCTCGCTCAACACAGTCGCCGAGGCAGAGCGGCTGCCGCTCTCCTATCTCGAGCATCTGGTCGCGAAACTGCGCAAGGCGGGGCTCGTCACCTCGACCCGCGGCGCCCATGGCGGCTATCGGCTGGCGAAACCGGCCGACCGAGATCACGATGGACGCGGTGGTCGAGGCGCTGGAAGGGCAGATCGCCCCGATGGAGTGCTTCCACGAGACCCCCGAGGGCAAAGTCCTCTGCTCGCACGAGGACGACGGCGACCGCGCCTGCTCGACGAAGCTGCTCTGGACCCGGGTGCAGGGCGGCGTCACCAAGGCCCTCGCGGGCACCACGCTGGCCGAGCTGGTCGAGTTCTCCAGCCCCGGCGGGCGCAGCGAGGCCGCGATCGTCAGCGCCGCCTGACCCCCTGAACCGAACCCCTAGAAACGGAGCGAAATTGGCTGAGCTGGAGATACGCAACCTGCACGTGAGCGTCGAGGACAAGCAGATCCTCCGCGGCCTCGACCTCGACGTCGAGAAGGGCAAGGTCCACGCCCTGATGGGACCGAACGGGTCCGGCAAGTCGACCCTCGCCAACGTGATCATGGGTCACCCCGCGCTCGAGGTGACCGAGGGCTCGATCACCTTCAAGGGCGAGGACATCACCGAGGCCGATCCCGACGTGCGCTCCCAGGCCGGCCTCTTCATGGCCTTCCAGTACCCGGTCGCGATTCCCGGCGTCTCGGTCAGCAAGTACCTGCGGATGATCATCAACTCCCAGCGCGAGGCGCGCGGCGAGGACGCGATCAAGATCAAAGACTTCGCCAAGGTCGCCCAGGAGGCGATGGCGCTGGCGAACATCCCCAAAGACTTCTCCAGCCGCTACCTCAACGACGGCTTCTCCGGCGGCGAGAAGAAGCGGATGGAGCTGCTGCAGCTGGCGCTGCTGAAGCCGGAGATCGCGGTCCTCGACGAGACCGACTCCGGCCTCGACATCGACGCCCTGCGCACCGTCGCCGAGGGCGTCAACAAGTTCGCCGGCCCCGACATGGGCGTCCTGATCATCACCCACTACCAGCGCATCCTGCACATGGTCAAACCCGACTACGTCCACGTCATGTTCGAGGGCCGGATCGTCAAGGAAGGCGGCCCGGAGCTGGTCGGCGTGCTCGAGGAGAAGGGCTACGGCTGGATCCGCGAGGAGGTGGAGGCGGGCGCCTCTGCCTGACCTCCCGACGATGGAGCCGACGACCGCCAGCAGCCCGTGACCGCGAGCGTCGTTCTCGATCGAGAAGGTCCGCTCCGCCTTTCCCGCGCTCGAGCGCGAGGTCCACGGCCAGCCGGTCGCCTACCTCGACAGCGGCGCCAGCTCGCAGCGCGTCCTCGCCTCGATCAAGTCGGTCGACGGCTACGAGCGGCGCCACCACTCCAACGTCCACCGCGGCTCCCACACCCTCTCGGCCGAGGCGACCGAGGCCTACGAGGGAGCGCGGGCGACGGTTGCCGATCACCTCGGCGCCGCCGACCGCCGCGAGATCGTCTTCGTCCGCAACGCGACCGAGGCGATCAACCTCGTCGCCCGCGCCTGGGGCGACGCCAACGTCGGCGCCGGCGACCGCATCCTCCTGACCGAGATGGAGCACCACTCCAACATCGTCCCCTGGCAGCAGCTGGCCGAGCGGGTCGGAGCCGAGATCGACTGGGCGCCGATCGACGACGACGGGCTGCTCGACATGGCGGCGTTCGCGCAGCTGCTCGAACGCGGGCCGAAGCTGGTCGCCGTGGCCCACGTCTCCAACGTGCTCGGGACCGAGAACCCGATCGCCGAGATCGCCAGGCTCGCCCACGAGGCCGGCGCCCTGGTCCTCTGCGACGGCGCCCAGGCGGCGCCGAAGCTGCCGGTCGACGTCGCCGCGCTCGGCGTCGACTTCTACGCGCTGACCGGCCACAAGCTCTACGGCCCGACCGGGATCGGCGCCCTCTGGGCCCGCCTCGACCTGCTGCGCGAGATCCCGCCCTTCCTCGGCGGCGGCTCGATGATCCGCAAGGTCACCCGCACCGGCACCACCTACGCCGAGCCCCCCGCCCGCTTCGAGGCCGGGACGCCGGCGATCGCGCAGGCGATCGGGATGGCCTCGGCGCTGCGCTGGCTCGACGCGATCGGGATGGACGCGGTGCGCGAGCACGAGCGCCAGATCGCCGACTACGCGCTCGAGCGGGTCGCCGAGGTTCCCGGCCTGACGGTCTTCGGCCCGCCGCGGGGCCCGGAGCGGATCGGCCCGGTCTCCTTCGAGATCGAGGGCATCCACGCCCACGACGTCTCCGAGATCCTCGACCGTCACGGCGTCGCGGTCCGCGCCGGCCACCACTGCGCCCAGATCCTGATGGACCGCCTCGGCGTCGCCGCGACCGCGCGCGCCAGCTTCGGCGTCTACACGACGCCGGGCGAGATCGACCGTCTCGTCGACGGGCTCGAAGACGCCCGGCGTGTCTTCGGCCTCAACGCCCGCTGAGCTGTGGCAGCCATAGGGGCCGCAGCGGCTTCGCTAGCCTCGGTGGCATGGACGAGCTCTATCGCGACCAGATCCTCGAGCACTACAAGCGGCCCCACAACTTCGGCCGGGTCGAGAGCCCCGACCTCGAGTTCGAGGACACCAACCCCTTCTGCGGCGACGAGCAGCACGTGACGATCCGCCTCGACGGCGACGATCGCGTCGCCGAGATCGCCTTCGAGGGCAAGGGCTGCGCGATCTCGACCGCGGCGACCTCGCTGCTGACCGACGAGCTGATCGGCAAATCGCGCGAGGAGCTGCTGCGACTGCCGAAGGAGTACGTGCTCGAGCTGCTCGGGATCGAGATCTCGGCGACGCGGATGAAGTGCGCGATGCTCGGGCCTCAAGATCGTCAAGAGCGCCAGCCTCGGCCAGCCCGCCGAATGGGAGGACGAGGGCGACGGTCGGCGACCCGAGCGAAGCCGCGGCGCTCTAGCGCCGATCCGCAGCATTTACCCCGCCATAGCGAGGTCAATGCTGGAAACGACGCGCGAGGCCCCTACTGCGTGTCGGCTAGCGCCTCGGGGGTTGGCTGCATCAGGGCGAAGACGGCGCCGAACTGGTCGGCGACGACGGAGAAGCGGCCGATCGGGATCTCGATCGGGCCGTTCCTGACGTCCCCGCCGCCGGCCTTGACCTTCTCCATCGCGGCGTCGAGATCCTCGATGGTGAAGTAGGTCAGCCAGTGAGCCGGTACCTCGTCGGGGACGACGCCGGTGATGTCGAACATGCCGCCGACCATCGCCTCGCCGACTTTCCAGGTCGTGTACGTGCCCATCTCGCCCATGTCCTGCGCGTCGGCTCCCCAGCCGAAGACCGCCGCGTAGAACTCCTTGGCGGCGCCGGTGTCGCGGGTGCCGAGCTCGTTCCAGCCAAAGGTGCCGAACTCGTTGACGAGCTCCGCCCCGGCAAACGTGCCCGCCTGCCAGATCCCGAAGACAGCGCCGGCCGGGTCGGCGAAGACCGCCATCCGGCCGAGGTCCATCACGTCCATCGGCTCGGCCATGACGGTGCCTCCCGCCCCCTTGACG
This sequence comes from uncultured Solirubrobacterales bacterium, assembly GCA_963739875.1. GTDB lineage: Bacteria > Actinomycetota > Thermoleophilia > Solirubrobacterales > 70-9 > VAYN01. Next base: position 32,961 of record CAVUCD010000007.1, on the reverse strand, counting down.
GCAGCGGTGACGGCGTCGGCGTCCTCGACCGCGACGTAGGTCGACCAGGCCGGCGGCTGCCCCTCCTGCATCAGCGGCATCACCCCGGCGACGTCCGCGCCGTTCTTTTTCGCCCGCCGGTAGCCGCCGATTTCCGCCGAGTTCGGCAGCTCGGGGATCTCCCAGTCGAGCAGGGCCCCGTAGAAGGTCTCGCTGGCCTCGACGTCGGGCGTCGCCAGGTCCACCCAGCAGGGCGTTCCCGGCGTATAACTCGTCCTCTCGCTCATCCTCGATCCTCTCCTCGAAGTGGTCGTACGAGGATAAGACCAGACGCCCGGCCGGAACTCATCGCGATCTGGTGAAAAGAGGCCGGCCAGGCTGGGCCGCTAAAATCCGACCTTGGAAGTAGGATTAAGTCTCGATCCGCACTATTACCGGAGCAGCCCACCCTCTTGACCGAAACCGCAGGAACCACGATCGCCGTCTGCCCAGCCACCGAGCTCCCGCCCGGCGCTACGCGCCTGGTCGAGCACGACGGGCGCAAGATCGGCGTCTTCAACTGCGAGGGCACGCTTTACGCGATCGAGGATCGCTGCTCCCACGACAACGGGCCGCTCGCCGAGGGCGAGTTCGACCCCGGAGCCTGTACCGTCGAGTGCCCCCGTCACGGCTCGCTCTTCGATCTGCGCACCGGCAGGCCGAAGACGCTCCCAGCTTTCACCCCGGTGCAAACGTTCCCGATAGCCATCGAGGACGACACCATCACCCTGGAGGTCGACTGAACATGGCAACGCCCGAGGTAGTCGCAGAGAAGAGAGAGCTCGCCGGCATCAACGCCAACTACGAGGAGAAGTTCGGCTTCCACGACTCGGAGTCCGGCTACGCCTACAAAGCGCCGAAGGGACTCTCGCGTGAGGTCGTCGAATCGATCTCCGACTACAAGAACGAGCCGGCCTGGATGCGCGAGTTCCGCCTCAAGGCGCTCGAGCACTTCTACTCGCGCCCGACCCCGGAATGGGGCGGCAACCTCGGCCAGATCGACTGGGACGACATCCACTACTTCGTCCGCGCCTCGGAGAAGAACAGCCGCGACTGGAGCGAGGTCCCGGAGGACATCAAAAACACCTTCGACCGCCTCGGCATCCCGGAGGCGGAGCGCAAATTCCTCTCCGGCGTCGGCGCCCAGTACGAGTCCGAGGTGGTCTACCACCAGGTCAACGAGAAGCTCGAGGCGCAGGGCGTGATCTTCACCGACATGGACACGGCGCTGCGCGAGCACGAGGACCTCGTCCGCGAGCACTGGGCGACGATCATCCCCGCCAACGACAACAAACTGGCGGCGCTCAACTCGGCCGTCTGGTCGGGCGGCTCCTTCGTCTACGTGCCGGCCGGGGTCAAGGTCGAGATGCCGCTGCAGGCCTACTTCCGGATCAACACCGAGAACATGGGCCAGTTCGAGCGGACGCTGATCATCTGCGAGGAGGGCGCCGACGTCCACTACATCGAGGGCTGCACGGCGCCGGTCTACTCCAGCGACTCGCTGCACTCCGCGGTGGTCGAGATCGTCGCCAAAAAGAGCTCGCGGGTCCGCTACACGACGGTCCAGAACTGGTCGCAGAACGTCTTCAACCTCGTCACCAAGCGCGCCGTCGCGCACGAGAAGGCGACGATGGAGTGGGTCGACTGCAACCTCGGCTCGAAACTGACGATGAAGTACCCGTCGATCTACCTGATGGGGCCCGAAGCCCACGGCGAGATCCTCTCGATCGCCTTCGCCGGGGCCGGCCAGCACCAGGACGCCGGCGGCAAGATCATCCACGCCGCCCCCCGCACCTCGTCCTCGATCTTCTCCAAGTCGATCTCCAAGGACGGCGGCCGGGCGACCTACCGCGGCCTGCTCGAAGTCGCCGACGGGGCGGCCGAATCCCGCTCCAAGGTCGTCTGCGACGCGCTGCTGCTGGACGAGGACTCGCGCTCGGACACCTACCCGACGATCAGGATCGACGAGAACGACGCCGACGTCGGCCACGAGGCCACGGTCTCGAAAATCGGCGACGAGCAGCTCTTCTACCTGCAGAGCCGCGGGCTCAGCGAGGAGGAGGCCTCGAAGATGATCGTCAACGGCTTCATCGAGCCGGTGACCAAAGAGCTGCCGATGGAGTACGCGGTCGAGCTCAACCGGCTGATCGAGCTGCAGATGGAGGGCTCAATTGGCTGAGGTCGCGACCGAACCCGCCTGGCTCGCAGAGAGGCGCCAACGCGGCGCCTCTCTGACCGAGAGCCTGCCGCTGCCCGACCAGAAGGCGAAGGGCTGGGAATTCACCGACCTCTCCGGCCTCGACATCGGCTCCTACGCGGCGGCCGACGCCGAGGTGGAGGTGAGCGGAGCCGAGGGCGCGACCGTGGTCTCGCTGGCCGAGGCCCTCTCCTCCCACGCCGAGCTGCTGCACCAGCACCTCGGATCCCTGGTCCCGATCGAGGATCCCTTCGTCGCCCGCAACGAGGCGGGCTGGCGCGACGGCGTCCTCGTCCACGTGCCGCGCGGCGTCACCGTGAGCGGAGCCGATCCGGATCGAGGTTCCGGTCGACGCCGGCGGCGCCGCGATCAACTGGCGCACCCTGATCGTGCTCGAGGAGGGCGCCGAGGCCGAGGTCTGGGAGCACTGGTCCTCGCCCGACGACGAGGTCGACGCGATGCTCAACTCGGTCGTCGAGCTCAGCGTCGGCCAGGCGGCGACCCTGCGCTACGTCAACACCCAGGACATCTCCGAGTCGGCCTGGATCTTCGCCACCCAGCGCGCCCAGGTCGAGCGCGACGCGCGCCTGGATTGGGCCGCCCTCGGCTTCGGCTCCTGCCGCGGCAAGGTGCGGATGGAGACCAAGCTCGCCGGCCCGGGCTCCGAAGCGCGGGTCACCGGCGGCTACGCCGGCGGGCCCGGCCAGCACCTCGACTACGACACCACCCAGGAGCACGCGGCGCCGAACACCAACTCCGACCTCGCCTTCCGCGGCGTCCTCGCCGCCGGCGCGACCGCCGTCTGGCGCGGGATGATCAAAGTCGACCCCGGCGCCCAGCAGACCGACGCCTTCCAGGAGAGCCGCAACCTGCTGCTCTCGACCGAGGCCCACGCCGACGCGATCCCGGGCCTCGAGATCCTCGCCGACGACGTCCGCTGCACCCACGCCGCCGCGATCGCCCAGATCGACAAGGAGCAGCTCTTCTACCTGACCTCGCGCGGGCTCGACCCGGCGGCGGCCAAGTCGCTGATCATCGAAGGCTTCCTCGAGTCGCTGGTCGAACGGCTGGCCGAGGGGCCGGTCCGGGACGAGATCTCGGCGGCACTCGAGCGCAGGCTCGCAGAGATCCTCTAAGAAGCCGGGTCGCCGGGTGGGTCACCTCCCGGTGGGTCGTCTTTCTTTTCTCGCCGCTTCTCGAGCAGCGTGGAGCGGATGATTCCGCCGATCACGATCAGGACCGGGATCACGTAGAAGATCCAGAGGAAGTGGCCGAGGTGGGCGAGCGGCAGGGTCATACGTTGGCCGAGAGCAGGTAGAGGCCGAAGCAGGTGAAGGCGACCATCACCGCCAGCATCCAGTACTGCGAGCGGGAGGCCTGGCGGTAGTCGCGGCCAGTAGACGAGGGCGCGGTCGTGGGCCAGGGTCAGGCCGAGCACGTGGCCGACGATCAGGGCGCCGACCTGGACGTACCAGATCGCGTTGGCGCCGAGGACCTTGAAGTCGATGCCCGCCGGAGGCGGTGCCGAAGAGGTCGGTCGTCGCCGTCCCCAGCGGGTCGGAGAGCAGGTAGGTGAACTGGGCCTGCTCCTGGTAGACGAAGAGGCTGAAGTAGTGGGCGACAGGTAGGCGAGGGCGATCGGGATCAGCGTGTGGGCGAAGCCGTCGCGCAGCTTCGCCGTCGAGGGGCGCACCCGGCACGCTCCGCATGCCCGCGCACCCCGAGCGCGTAGATCAGCCCGACGCCGGCGAAGGTGAGCAGCGAGGAAGACCGTGTCGGCGAGGCGCATCGCCGTGGCCAGGCCGAAGCCGGCGTCGACGAAGCGACGGAAGAGGCTTTCGATCGCCCGTTTGAAGGCTCCCTCCTGCGCCCCGTCGAAGCTGGTCGAGGCGATCGAGGCGATCACCACGGCGGCCGAGCCGGGCAGGGTCGCCCAGTGCGCCGCGGCCGCGAGCGGGCGGCGCCGGCCGAGCCGGCCGTCGTGGACGCCGATCGGCGCCAGCTGGGAGAACATCCCGAAGTAGACCGAGAAGACCTCGCCCCGCTCGCACCACTCCTCGACTCCGAACAGGGTCATCATCGCCAGCGTGTAGCCGCTGTAGACGAGCGCCGCGGTGGCGGCGACGTGGGGGTCGAGGCCGATCGCGACGCCGCCGGTGGAGCCGTAGATGACCTCGAGCCAGACGAAGGCCAGCAGGCCGACCGCCGCCGGCCAGCGACCGAGGCGACTCCGGGTAGCGCGAGGTGGCGCGGAGCGCTGGCCGGCGATCAGGCCGAAGCCGCCGCCGGCGACCCGGCCGATCGCCCGCCAGGGGTTGAAGGGGCGGAAGACGTTGCCGAGCAGGGCGGAGAAGAACGGCAGGCCGATCCAGATCGTGACGAAGAGGAAGGTGATCGCGAAGTTGCGATCCGGGCGCTTCGGTGCCGCTGCCGGCCGGAGTAGATGGCGACGCCGAGCAGGAAGACGCCGATCGCGCCGCAGAGGACCTGGGCCGGCGGCCCCAGCGCAGCCCACGAGACGCCCGCCGCCGAAGGGGCGCCAGCGCTCGTCCTCGAAGCGGGGCTTGCGCCAGGCGGCCGAGAGCGCGAAGAAGGAGGCGACGAGGACGATCGAGGCCGCCCAGGCGAAGAGCCAGGCCGGGATCGGCAGATCCTGCTTGACGATCAGCGCGTGCGCGAACGGCAGAGAAGCTCACCGGCTCTCCCCCGCCCTCATCAGACCACGCCCTCGATGGCCGCTTCCATTTCCCTGACGCTCAGGGCGCCCTCGAAGCGGCTGCGGACGATCCCCGTCGCGATCGATCACGAAGGTCCACGGCTCACTCGGCAGGCGGAAGGCCGCTGACCTGGGGCCGCACCCCCTTCGCCGGGTTGTTTTCGTTGTAGATCTCCATGTGGATGAAGGCGACCCGGTCGCCGTAGCGCTGCTTGACCTGCTCCTCCTCGTCGACCACCGGCCCGCAGATCCGGCTCTGGCAGAACTGCGGCGTCGCGAAGACGAGCACGACCGGTTTGCGGCCCGAGCACCTTGGCGAGGTCTTCGTGCATGTCGTCGGGCGGGATCCGGGTGTCGATCTTGGCCAGGTCGCCGCCGACGTCGGCCGCGGTCGGGGTGTGGACGTCGGGAGCCTTCTCGCCGACGTCCGGCGGGTTCACGGTGCTCTTCGGGAACCCCGGGTCGCGCCTGCTTGAAGTGGCCGACGACGGCGCTCGGCAGCAGCGTCGCCTCGAGCTTGCCGCCTTCCGCGACCATCGCCAGGGCGCGCCACTCGCCGTCGGCGCTGAACGGGGCGCCGGTCGGTGACGTAGACGACCTTGGCCGCCGCCGGGTCCTGGCCGGTCGTCTGGGCGATGAAGGCCGGCTCGGTCGCCAGCGATTCGATCCGAGCCGGGTAGGGGCCCTCGGCCTGGCCGTCTTCGCCGTGGGCGAAGTAGAGCGCGACCTTGGCGTCGGTGATCTGCTTTTTGGCCGGCGGTGAAGACGCCGAAGCCGTAGCGGTCGGTGCCCTTGTCGAAGACCATGCCGGTCGGCAGGATCGACCAGCTTGCTTTCGCCGTCGGCGGCCTCGTAGACGTCGGTGAGCGTCCCCGAGGCCGGCGGGAATTCCGCCGCGGCCGGAGCGGTCTCGTCGCTGATGCCGCTGTAGGTGGTGCTGCCGCAGCCGGCGAGCAGCAGCGCCAGCGCCGCGGCGCTGCTGCCCAGCTGCCGTACCGCCCGCCTCGCGGCCGCGCCCTTGCCGGCGCGCCTTCTCATCGCGCCTCCGGCCTGCGCGAGCGCAGCAGCGCCGCGCCGCCGGCGAGCAGACCGAGCGCGCCGACGACCAGCGCCGCGATCGCCAGGCCGTTGTCGGAGCCGCCGCTGGAGCTCGCCGAGGCGGTCGGCGTCGCCGTGGCTGCCGCGGCGGTGCCGGCAGCCGGCGGCTCGGCCTCGCTGCCGGCGACGTCCTGCAGGACCCCGCCCGCCGCGGTCACGTCGATCGCCGGCGCCGGGCTTTCGGAGCTCGGCGGGCCGATCCAGCGGGCGACTTCGCCGTTGTCGTAGTACTGCAGGACCTTGAAGGTCAGCGTTTCGCCCGCCTTGCCCGGGATCTCGGTCGAGATCGGGAAGTTGAGGAACTGCTCCGGGGGGATCAGCCCCTGTTTCCCTTCGCCGGTCCAGACGATCTCGCGGACGCCTTCGGTGACGAGGCCGTCGTCGGTCTTCACCGGCTTCGCCAGCTTGGTCGTCCGCACGTCGACCTTCCAGCCGGGCATGTATTCGGGTGAGACGTCGATGAAGCCCGGCGGCACCTGGACGGCGAGCTTGATCGTGTTGGCGTTGTCGGTCTCGTTCGGGACCCTGATCTCGAGGGTCGCGAAGGAGCCCGTCGGGACCTCGTTCGGGTGCAGGCTGACATGGGCCTGGGCGGCAGCCGGGGCCACGAGGGCGCAGGCCGCGGCCATCGCGATTGCGAGTCGTCGCATTCTGATGCTCCTTTTCTCAGTTCTTGCGGGCGTGGGCAGGCGCGGCCCGGGTGGATGCGGGATGGCGCGTTCATCCGACCGGCACCTCGATCGACTTCGAGAACTCGTCGAAGGCCGAGACCCGCAGCGTCACGTCCAGCTGCCAGTCGCCGGCGACGTTGAGCAGCGCCGACGGGGATCGTGTAGTGGCCGGGGCCGGAGAGCTGCGGCGCCAGCGGCAGCGGCCCGATGCTGCTTGTCCGGCAGCGTCGCGGTGACCGTCAGTTCCTTCCCCTTCGAGTACTGGGCGCCGCTCTTGGAGTCGAAGAAGTAGAGGTGGATCTGGTTGGCGCCGACCCGCGCCGGGTCGACGCTCATCTCCAGCTGGGTCGGGCCGAGCGTCGTCGTCGTCGCGAACGGCCCGCCGCCGGCGCTGACCGGCGGCGCGTAGCTGGCCAGCGCGGCGGTGACGCCGAGCACCACGACCAGCAGCGCGACCTCGGCCCGCAGAGCGCGGCGCAGCAGCACCCCGTCGCGTCCGGGCGAGCCCCCCTCGGCGGCGATCCGCTCCAGCCGCGGCACCGAGCGGCGGCGGTTGAAGGCGCCGAGCCCGATCACCGCGATCAGCAGCAGGAACTTGGCCAGCACGGCGCGGCCGTACCCGGTCGAGAGCAGATCGCCGAGGTGGCGGACGTAGACGTAGGCCTGGATCAGGCCGGTCGCCAGGATCGCGCCGACCGCGATCAGGGCGAGCCGCGAGAAGCGCGACGAGGGCGGCCGCGAGCAGGCGGCTGCGATCGGCCGCGGCGAGCGGCCGGGTCGCGGCGGGAAGCGACGCAGAGCAGCGCGGCCAGGCCTCCGAGCCAGATCGCCATCGCGCCGACGTGGATCGACGTTGACGGGGAAGTTGAGGAGCGACCGGCGACTGGGTCGAGCCGTGGCCGGAGAGGGCCGGCGCGATGCACGACGAAGGCGAGCGGGACGGCGAGCAGCAGCCGCAGCCGCGGCGCGCGCTCCTGCGCCAGCAGCAGCGGCAGCGCCGCGGCGAAGACGACCCAGGCGACGGCAGGACGAAGCCCCAGATGGTGCCGAAGCGGGTGCCGAGGGTCTCGCGGACGATCGTCTCGTCGAGCGCCGAGAAGCCGGAGACGCCGGCCGCCTCGGCGCCCTCGAGGACGATGCTCGCGGCGGCCGAGATCGCGCCGATCGCCGCCGCCACCCAGAGCAGCGTGCGCAGCCGGCGCAGGAAGGCACGCTCCGCCCGCCGCCCACTCGGCGCCGCCGCCGCCGACGGCGCCCAGCGCCGGCAGCCAGACGAGCAGCAGGAAGAACAGGCCGCCGAAGCCGAGGGCGATCGCCGCGTACTGGAGGCCGCGGGCGATGCCGAAGGCGGTCTCGGTCACCGGGCCGCTGCCGGCGCCGCCGATCAGCTGCGCGACCGTCTCCTGCGGCGCCTTCCCCTGCTTGCCGATCGAGAAGACGAAGCCGCTGGAGACGATGTGGCCGTCGGCGGAGACGACCCGGTAGGTGGCGGTGTAGCTGCCGTCGGGAAGCCCCGGCTTGAGGTGGACGCCGAGGCGCGGGCCTTCGCCGCCCGGGTGGAAGGCGTCGCCTTCGTCGACCCGCTCGCCGGAGGCGTCGTAGACGCGGACGGCGCCGAAGTTGCCCTCGACCGGCTCGTCGAAACGGAAGATCACCGCGGCCGGCTCGTGCTGGACACGGTCGCCGCCCTCGGGGGGCTCGGTCCCTTCGAGGCGGGCGTGCGCCGAGGCGCTCGCCGGAGCCAGCAGCGGCCAGCGCGCAGACCGACGCAGGATCGCCGCGAGGGCGCCGCCTCACTACCAGGCCTCTCCGACCGGCTCTGGGGGCGTCGACGCCGTCGTCACCGCTGCCGTCGTCCCTTCGTCGCGGCGGCGCCGGCGGACGAACAGCACCAGCACACCGCCGCCGAGCGACGATCGCGATGCCGAGCAGGATGAAGGGGAGCTTCGATGCGTTGGCGCTGCCGACCCAGAAGAGGGTGCCGTCGATGTCGCCCTTCTTGCCGTCGACGCTGATCGGGATCGCGTAGTCGAAGATCTTCGTCTTCTTGCCCTTGTCGGTGACCTGGGGAGGCGTGTCCGGCGACATGTAGTGCATGCGGTGGTCGTGCCAGATGAAGGTGCCCGATTCGTCGACCGTCTTCCACAGCGGCGGCGCCTTGGCGTTGGCGATCGGCGGCACCGTGACTTCCGCGAAGCGGTTGTCGTTGAGGTAGGTCGCCGGCGAGCGTTGGTTCACCTGGACGGTGCCGTCTTGCGAGGATCCGCGCGTAGGGCTCGTCTTCGTAGCCGTAGATCATCACTTCGTGGCCGTGCTGGTCCAGCAGCTGCATGTAGCTGTCGTAGTCGAGTACCTGGAAGCTGACTTCCGGGCATCTGCGGCGTCACTCCGTTGATCACCGATCGGAAGTTCGGGTTGCCCCCGTGCGCGAACGCAGCGGAAGCGGGCAGCAGCAGCGCGAACACCGCCAGCAGCCCCACCCATCTGGCGCGGCTCATTTGGGTCTCCTTGGTCGCTTGCGTCGGCGCTCCGACGCCGAGCGGCGTCGGTGGCGCTAGAAGATCGTCGCTGCGGCGCAACGGAGGCGCGCGGCCGGCCGCCGCACCCGCCAGCGGCTCGCGCGAACGGCGAGGAATACGGCGGCGGGGCGCCGGATCGCGCCGCGGGCGCCGGGCGCCGGCGAGCCCGGAGCGGGCACGGCGCTCGGCAGCCCAGCGAATCGCCACGTCGGCGACGCGCAGGCCGAGGGCGACGACGCCGCCGAGCAGCGACCGAGAGCGGGATCGCCCAGAGGCCGCCGTCGCCGAAGACCCCGAGCGAGGCCGCCGGGGTGGCCGCTGGCGAGCAGGCCCTCGAGCAGCTCCTGGCGCGCAGTAGATCGCCAGCAGCGAGGCGGCGGCGAGCGAGCCAGACGGCGTGGAAGCCGTCGGGCCCGGCCGCGCGGCTCGACTCCTCGCCGCCCCGCCGCGCCAGGCGCGCGCCAGGCGTCGCCAGGAAGAGGCCGACGGCGATCGCGACCAGCATCGCCGCCAGCGGCGCGAGCGCGCCGAGGTACTGGTGGCCCTCGGCGGCCAGTTTGGCGTCGGTGCGGGCGCCGAAGGCGAGCTGGAAGCGCAGCTGGTGGACGCGTCAGGACCGCCGCCGGCATCAACGCGGCGGCGCGTATTCGCAGCGGCACGAACCTGTCGATCTGCCTGCCCACTGCCGCGGACTCTATTGGTCCGGCCCCAGATAACGTCCGGGGATGCGCCCCGGACGCGACAACATCGCCGCCCCCGACCTGCCGCAGGGGCTGACCTGGATCGGGACCGAGCCCGAGTCGATGCCGGCGCTGACCGCCGGCGGCCCGGCGATCGTCCACTTCATCGACTTCGCCCAGCTCAACAGCGTCCGCACCCTGCCCTACCTGAGCGAGTGGTCGCGGCGCTACCGCGAGGCGGGCCTGAGCGTGATCGGCGTCCAGGCGCCGCGCTTCCCGTTCGGCGCCGAGCCCGAGGCCGTCGCGGCGGGGCTCTCGGGCCTCGGCCTCGAGCTCCCCGTCGCGATCGACGCCGACCGCGATCTCTGGGCGGCCTACGGCTGCGACGGCTGGCCCAGCCTCTTCCTCTGGAGCCTCGGCGGCGCCCTCTCCTGGGCCCACTTCGGCGAGGGCGAATACCTCGCGACCGAGATCGCGATCCAGGAAGAGCTGCGCGAGATCGACGCCCTGCGCCAGCTGCCCGAGCCGATGGCGCCGCTGCGCCCGACCGACGCCCCCGGCGCCACGGTCATCGCCCCCACCCCCGAGATCTTCCCCGGCGGCTCCTGGGAGCGGGCCTGGACCGCCGGCGAGGACGGCGAGGTGCTGGCCCTCGACTACCAGGCGGGCGGAGCCTTCGCCACGGTCGAGGGCAGCGGCGAGATCGAGATCGAGATCGACGGCGAGTGGCAGCCGCCCCTCGCCACCACCGACCCCGCCCTCTACGAGCTCGCCGAGCACCCCAGCCACGAGGCCCACAGCCTCGTCCTCCGCCCCACTCCGGGCCTGCGGATCTGGTCGGTCAGCTTCGCCGCGGGGATGCCCTAGACCCGGCTGTGGGGCTTGGCGGAGCAGTCTTCCGCTCGATGGGATCTTACCGAGCTCATCCAAGCAGACGGAAGCTCCGCGAATCGCTCGGGCGGAGCGCTGTCGAACGCGCAGCTCCGAACGGGCGGTTCCGGTCGGGCGACTCGGCGGGGGGTCGGGTGCCCCTCCTCACGTTTTGCGCCGCTGGCCGGACGAGCTTCTCGGACGGCCCCGGGCGATCCAGCCAGTCAGGCAGAGTGAGGAGGGGCACCCGACCCCCCGGCCGACGGCGCTCCTCCGAGAGAGGACACCGAACCCTCGCCCGTGGAATCCGACTAAGCCCGCGCCGCGAGCTCCTGCCGAATCTCCTTCGGCAGCATGAAGCGGACGTCCTCGTGGACGGTGCGCAGCTCGGAGACGTCGTCGGCGCCGCGGTCGCGGAAGAAGTTGACCAGGCTCTCGACCAGCTCCTCGGGGGCGCTGGCGCCGGAGGTGATGCCGACCGTCTCGATCCCCTCCAGCCAGGCCTCCTCGACCTGGGTGTGGTTGTCGATCAGGTGCGAGGCGGCGCCGTGCTCGCGCGCCACCTCGACCAGGCGGTTGGAGTTGGAGGAGTTGGTCGAGCCGATCACCAGGACCAGGTCGCACTCGCGGGCGAGCTGCTTGACGGCGATCTGGCGGTTGGTGGTGGCGTAACAGATGTCGTCCGACTTGGAGCTGACGATCGTCGGGAACTTCGCGCGCAGGGCGGCGATGATCTCCGCCGTCTCGTCGACCGAGAGCGTGGTCTGGGTGATGAAGGCGACTTTGCTCCGGATCGGCGACCTCGAGCGCCGGCGACCTCGGCGACGGTCTGGACCAGGACGATGCTCTCGCGGCGCCTCGCCCATCGTCCCCTCGACCTCCTCGTGGCCCTCGTGGCCGATCATCACGATCGTGTAGCCCTGGGCGGCGAAGCGGCGCGCCTCGACGTGGACCTTGGTCACCAGCGGGCAGGTGGCGTCGATCGTGCGCAGGCCGCGGGCGGCGGCGTTGTCGTGGACCGCCGGGGCGACGCCGTGGGCGGAGAAGACGACCATCGCGCCCTCGGGCACCTCGGTCTCCTGCTCGACGAAGATCGCGCCGCGCTTGGAGAGCTCCTCGACCACGTGCTTGTTGTGGACGATCTCCTTGCGCACGTAGACCGGGGCGCCGTGCAGCTCGAGCGCCCGCTCGACCGTCTGCACGGCGCGGTCGACGCCGGCGCAGTAGCCGCGCGGGGCGGCCAGCAGGACGCGCTTGGGTGCGGCGGTGGCGGCGCTTGGCATGACCCCAGGGTAGCGGTGGCGAGGTTGCGGGCGGATATACGGGGTGGCCCCGAGGGGCGGGCGAAGCTAGCCTTGCGGGATGAGCACGGAGGGACGCCACCTGGATCGCCTGACCTCGGTCGACGCCTCGTTCCTGACCAACGAGAGCTCCTCCAGCCACATGCACGTCGGCGCGATCATGATCTTCGAGGGCCCGCCGCCGAAGTACGTCGACCTGGTCGAGCACGTGCGGGGCCGCCTCAACCAGGTTCCCCGCTTCCGCCAGAAGCTCGTCGTGCCGCCGCTGGAGGCCGGCCGGCCGCTCTGGGCGGACGACGTCAACTTCAACCTGACCTACCACATCCGCCACACCGCGCTGCCCGAGCCGGGTGGCGAGGCGCAGCTGAAACGGCTCGCCGGGCGCGTCTTCTCGCAGCAGCTCGACCGCTCCAAGCCGCTCTGGGAGCTGTGGCTGGCGCAGGGCCTCGAGCGCGACCGCTTCGCGATCCTGACCAAGACCCACCACGCGATGGTCGACGGCATCTCCGGGGTCGACATCGGCACCGTGCTCTTCGACTTCGAGCCGGTGCCGGAGCCGGCCCAGGCCAGCGACGGCTGGGTCCCGCAGCCCGAACCGGGGACGACCGAGCTGGTCGCGCGCGGGGTCGGCGACGCGATCGCCTACCCGGTCAAGTTCGCCGAGCGCGCGGTCGAGGCGGTGCGCCATCCGGAGACCACGGCCCGCAGGGCGGTCGAGGCGCTGGAGGGGATCAGCGAGATCGTCAGCGCCTTCGCCGACCCGGCCCCCGACGTGCCGCTGAACCAGCCGATCGGGCCGCACCGGCGCTACGTCTGGGCGCGCTCGGAGCTGGCCACCTTCAAGCGGATCAAGGACGCCCTCGGCGGCACCGTCAACGACGTCGTCCTCGCCGTCGTCACCGGCTCGGTCCGCAACTGGCTGCACAGCCGCAGCATCCGCACCGAGGGACTGGAGCTGCGGGCGCTGGTGCCGGTCTCGATCCGGGCCGAGGACGAGCACGGCGAGCTCGGCAACCGGATCGCGCTGATGCGCGGGCCGCTGCCCGTCTACGTCGAGGACCCGGTCCGCCGGCTGCGGACGATCAGCGCCGAGATGGCCGGCCTGAAGCGCTCCAAACAGGCGCTGGGAGCCGAAGTGATCTCCCGCCTCAACGACTTCGCGCCGCCGACGCTGCTCGCCCAGGCCTCGCGGATCAACTTCTCCACCCGCCTCTTCAACATGATCGTGACCAACGTGCCGGGGCCGCAGATCCCCCTCTACATCCTCGGGCGCGAGCTGGAAGAGGTCTTCCCGGTCGCCTTCCTGCCCCAGAACCACGCCCTCGCGGTGGCGATCATGAGCTACAACGGCAAGGTCGGCTTCGGCCTGCTCGCCGACTACGACTCGATGGAGGACGTCGAAGCCGTCGCCGACGGGATCAACGAGTCGCTGGCCGAGCTGGAGCAGGCCGCGCTCGAGGCCGCGGCCGCCTGAGCCAGGCGCGCCGGGCGGCCCCGCGAGCCGCCCGCTCTAGGCTTTGGACATGCTCGTCCTGATCGCCCTCTTCATCCTCGTCCCGATCGCCGAGCTCTACGTGATCATCCAGGTCGGCGAGGCGATCGGCGTGCTGCCGACGATCCTGCTGCTCCTGCTCGACGCCGTGCTGGGCTCGCTGCTGCTGCGCCACCAGGGCCGCGGCGCCTGGCGGCGCTTCAACGAAGCGATCGCGCAGCGCCGCTTCCCCGGCAAGGAGGTCGCCGACGGGCTCCTGATCGTGGTCGGCGGCACCCTCCTGCTCGCCCCCGGCTTCCTCACCGACATCGTCGGCGTCTTCCTGCTGATCCCGCCGACCAGGGCGATCGCCCGCAGCCTCCTGCGCCGCTTCACCGTCGGCCGCTTCACCGTCGTCAACATCCCCGGCGCCGGCCCGTTCGGCGGCGGGCCCGACCGCGAGTGGCCGCGGCGCGACGCGTCCCTACGACTTCGACGTCAGCGCCGAGGAGATGCCGACCAACGGCGAACGGCAGCGAGCGCCAGCTACCGCGGATCGACGACGAGTGATGCTTTTTGCACCCATAGGGTGCTCAATGCAGCACTCGTGGACTTGACTAGAAGCCGAGCGCGAACTTGGCGTCGTCGGTCATCATCTCTGGTGACCAGGCGGGGTCGAAGACCATCTTCGGGTGGACCGCCGAGACGCCGGGGAGGTCGCCGACGAACTCCTTCATCTGTTCGGAGACCTGGGGGCCGATCGGGCAGGCCGGCGTGGTCAGCGTGAAGGTGACGTAGACGTCCTCTTTCTCGATCTCGACGCCGTAGACGAGGCCGAGCGAGACGAAGTCGAGACCCAGCTCGGGGTCGATGACCTCCTCGAGGGCCTCGAAGACGTCCTCCTCGGTGAGGACTTCGGAGTGCTGCTCGGGTGCGGCTGCTTGGTCGTCGGACATGGCTCAATCCTACCCGGCCGATGGCGGCGGCTCCGGCGGCAGGGGCTCGGGCGGCGGATCGGCGGCGGCGGGGACCAGCTCCAGCTGCCACCAGCCGACGTCGCGCCAGGCGCCCTGCTTCCAGCCGATCCGCCGCATGACGCCGACAGCGACGAAACCGAGCCGCTCGTGCAGCCCGACGCTGGCCTCGTTGGGCAGGGTGATGCCGGCGCAGGCGACCTGGAAGCGCTGCGCCCGCAGTCGCTCGAACAGCGCCTCGTAGAGGCCGCGCCCGTGGCCCTGGCCGCGCTGCCCCGCGGCGATGTAGACCGAGACGTCGGCCGCCCAGCGGTAGGCGGCGCGCTCGCGGTGGCGGCAGGCGTAGGCGTAGCCGACCACCTCGCCGTCGGCTTCGGCGACGAGCCAGGGATGGGTCGTGGAGATCGCGGCGATCCGCGCCGCGATCTCGGCCGCGTCCGGCGCCCGCTCCTCGAAGGAGACGACGCTGCCCTCGACGCTGGGCGCGTAGATCGCCGCGCAGGCCTCGGCGTCGCGGTCGGGATCGGCGTCGCGGATGGTGGCTGAGCTCATCGCGGGGGAAGGATAGGCTGCCCGCCGATGAGCGACTCGGCCCAGATCCTGCGACGTTCGATCGGCATCGTCTTCGCCGACGGCGGCCTTCTGGCCCTCACCTCCTCCCTGCCCGCCGGGCGCGGAGAGCACGGCGACGAGGAGCTGGCGGCGGTCCTCTGCGACCCCGACGCGGCGCCGATCGAGTTCGCCGAGACCCTGCTCTCGACCGAGTACGGCGAGGACGGCGTCCAGCGCCGCGCCACGCTCGAGCTCTGGCACGACGCCGACGACGGCCGCCCGCTGCGGGGCGCCGGCACGCTGATCAACTCGATCTCGGTGCGGCGCCAGGGGCTGAACGCGGAGATCGCCTTCTTCCGCTGGTCGGTCGAGGGCCGCGAGGGTCTCGGCCACTACGAGGTGGCGCGGGCCGATGGCTGAGATCGAGGCGATCGTCTCCGACTTCGGCGGCGTCCTGACGACGCCGCTGCTGCCGACCTTCCTCAAGCTCCAGGACGAGATCGGGGTCGAGCCCGGGGACTTCGGCAAGGCGCTGGCGGCGGCCACCGAGCAGCACGGCGACAACCCGCTGTTCGCGATGGAGCGGGGCGAGCTGAGCGAGGTCGAGTTCCTCGAGCAGCTCGGCGACGGCCTCGAGCCGCTGGTCGGCCACCGACCGCACCTGCACCGCTTCCGCGAGCTCTTCATCGGCGGCCTCGACGTCAACCCGCCGCTGATCGAGCTGATGCGCGAGCTCAAGGCCGAGGGCTTCCGGATGGCGATGCTGACCAACAACGTCCGCGAGTGGGAGCCGACCTGGCGGGGGATGCTGCCGGTCGACGAGATCTTCGAGCTGGTCGTCGATTCGGCCTTCGTCGGCTGCCGCAAGCCCGAACCGCGGATCTACGAGATCACGATCGAGCGGCTGGGGCTGCCGGCCGAGGCCTGCGTCCTCGTCGACGACATCCTCGTCAACTGCGAAGGCGCCCGCGAGCTCGGCATGAGCGCGGTCCACTTCCGCGACAACGAGCAGGCGATCGCCGAGCTCCGCGCCCTGCTCGCCTGAGCCTAGCGGGGGCGCCGATCTCGACCGACCCCAGCGTTGCCATGCTGGCGGGCTAGGCCGTGGCGGATGCCGAGCACGAGCGAGCGCGGCATCGTCTTCGCGAACATCCGCGTCGGGCTGATCTGGCGGGTCGCGTAGGCGTCGACGATCGTCGCCAGCTCGGGATCGCGCGCCGCCGCGGAGAAGGCCAGCCGCTCGGCGACGTTGAAGCGGCGCCCGTTCGAGTAGTCGTGGATGAAGAACGCGTGGCCGCGCAGCTCGCGACGATGCCGGCGGCGGTAGCGGCCAAGGCCCTTCTCGAGCGGCTCGGCGCCGTGCAGCGCCGGGGCGACGCTGTCGGCCAGCCAGGCGGCGGACTGGAAGGCCCAGCCGCAGCCGACGCCGAACAGCGGGTCGGTGGCGAGCGCCGCGTCGCCGACCAGAGCGAGGCCCGGCGCGACCGGACGGCGCACCCGGCTGGGCATGTCGAGCTTGCCGAGCATCGGCCCGACTTCACGGCCGCCGCCGATCGGCGGCGCCTCCGGGACGCCCGCGACAGAGGCAATCAGCGCCGCCTTCGGGTCGCGCCGGAACTCCGGCAGCCGGTCCTTGGTCAGCATCGCGACGTAGAGGACCAGGCCGCTGTCGGTGGGAAAGGCGGCGGCGATCTGCGGGTCCATGAACCAGAACGAGCTGTCGGGAGACGAATCCGGGAGGGCGTTCTCGAAGTAGGCCGCGTAGGCGAAGCGGCCGTGCGGCAGCGTCTTCGCGGCGACTCCGGAGAGCTCGGCGACGCGCGAGTCGCGCCCGTCGGCGCCGACCACCAGGGTCGCCCTGAGGACGGTCTCCGCGCCGCCGCGGTCGCGGACGACGACGCCTCGCACGACCTCCCCGTCCCGGACCAGGCCGGTCGCCTCGCGTCCGAGGATCAACTCGACGCCGGCGGTCGCAGCGGCGGCCTCGCGCACCAGCGGGTCGAGCCGCTCGCGCCGCAGGTTGACGCCCTT
Organism: uncultured Solirubrobacterales bacterium; assembly: GCA_963739875.1. Lineage (GTDB taxonomy): Bacteria > Actinomycetota > Thermoleophilia > Solirubrobacterales > 70-9 > VAYN01. The sequence goes on along the minus strand of CAVUCD010000007.1, from coordinate 15,863 downwards.
CGCCGCCCGCTCGGGCGGCGCCGCGATCCATCCCCACCGGGTCCAGACCCGCAGACGCGAGCGAATCCCACCGGCGGCGATGATCGGATCGAGCAGATCGAGCCGCTCCAGCGTCGGCACCGCCGAGGCCTGGATCAGGTGCGAGCAGATCCGCTTGAAGGCCTGCGGATCGGGGCTCTTCTCGACCAGCGCGACCCGCGCCCCGCCGCGCCCCAGCAAGATCGCCGCCGTGCAGCCGGCCAGGCTCGCCCCGACTACAACCGCGTCGTACTCACCGTCTTTTCGCACCATTGCCGCCTTTCACCCCCGACGGTAAGACCAGAGGGTCCGAAAACCAAGCAGGTCGGGGGACGCAGGGAGCGAGGTGAGGGGAGCGCACTCCGTGCGTGACCCGATCCGAGCGACCGAGGACCCCGAGATGCGCCGGTTTGCAGGATCCGCCTAGTTATCGCTACCGGCGCGGTCCCAGACGTACAGCTCCACAGCCTCGACGGCCAGCGCCATCAGGCGCGGTGGCGCCAGCAGGCCGAGGACCAGCTCGAGGGCGTCCTCTTCGGTGACGCCGGCGTCGACGGCCTCCTCGCCGCGGAAGCCGGCGGCGAGCTTGAGGGCCTCGCGGCGGTTGTCGCCGAGCGAGCCGAAGGCGCCCATCAGGAAGTCGCGGTTGGGGACCGGGTGGCCGACCTCGAGCGAGCCGTGCCAGGCGGCCAGCATCGAGAGGTCGTGCTCGTCGAGCTCGGCGATCGCCTTCGCGTAGTGGAGCTCGAGCTCGGACTCGGGGATCTCGTCGACCCAGGCGCGGACCGCCTCGCCGAGCAGCTGGCGGCGGGCCTCACGACCGACCGAGTCGGCGATGGCACGAACTGCGTCAGCTGGATCTACGAAGCAGAGGGACATGGGCTGGTTCGCAATCTAGAGGCGCCGGTAGACGGTAAAACGGGGCCGTTCCGCCGCAGTTTGCAGGCAGGCGGCTCGGCCCCGGATCATCGGCGTGCGCCGACCTCCTCCATAGGCTGGACGGGTGCCGTTGAAACTGATCCACGGGCCCCTCAACTCGGGCAGGGCGGGGCTGGTCCGGCGCCGCTTCACGGCGGTGCTCGAGCGCGACCCGATCCTGGTCGTGCCGAACGAAGACGACGTCTTCGCCTTCGAGCGCGAGCTCTGCGAGGACGGGGCCGTGCTGGGCGGCTCGGCGATGACCTTCGGCGCCCTCTTCCGCACGATCGCGACCGCGGCCGGGGCGCCGCCGGGAGCGGAGCTCTCCGCCGGCCCAGCGGCTGCGGGCGATCGCCGTCGCGGTCGAGACCGGCCTGGCCGCGGCTGGGCCCGCTGCGCCGCTCCGCCGCCCGCCCCGGCTTCGCCGGCGCCTTCGAGCGGCTGCTCGACGAGCTGCAGGGCGCCGGGGTCGAGCCGGCGGCGGTCGAAGCGAGCGCGGCGACCCTCGAGGGCTCGGCCTACCTCGAGCGACATCGCCACCCTCTTCGCCGCCTACGCCGCCGTCCGCGACCGGATCGGCCGCATCGACACCCACGGGATCGCCCGCGAGGCGATCGCGCTGCTGCGCCGCGACGGCGGCTTCTGGGGCGAGCGCCCGGTCTTCCTCTACGGGCTCGACGACCTCACCCCCAACCAGCTCGAGCTGGTCGAAGCGCTGGCGGCGCGGACCGAGGTGACCGTGGCGCTGCCCTTCGAGCCGGGGAACACGGCGCTGGTGGCGCGCGCCAGGCTGCTGGTCGAGCTGCGGGAACGGATCGGGGCGGTCGAGGAGGAACAGACGGCGGCCGACCCGGCGAACACCGAGAGCGCCCTGCTCTTCCACCTCGCCCGCGGCTTCGGCGCAGCCCGCCGCCACCGAGCCCCAGCCCGCTGACGCCAGCCTGCTGCTCCTGCGCTCCGCCGGCACCCGGGGCGAGGCGGAGGCGATCGCCGCGCGAGGTCTCGAAGCTGATCCACGGCGGCGCCGAGCCGGCGCAGATCGCGGTCGCGCTGCGCGACCCCGCAGCGGCGCGGGCCGGAGATCGCCGCCGCGCTCGAGGCCAACGGCGTCGCCACCGCGCTCGAGGCCGAGCTGCCGGTTGCCGGCACCGCGGTCGGCGGCGCCCTGGTGGCGCTGCTGGAGGCCGAGTTCGGCGCCGGCCGGGCGAGCGACCTGCTGCGCTACCTGCGCGGGCCCTCGGGCTTCTCGCCGGGCCGGGTCGACTGGCTCGAGCGGGCGCTGCGCCGGGGCCGGGTCGAGGACGCGGCGGCGGCGCTGGCGCTCTGGCAGGGCGAGGACGGTGAGCCGCCGCGCGACCTGGAGCGCCTGCGCGGCGGCGGCCGAGCGCGCCCCGGCGGCGCTGGCGGCGGAGGTCGGCAGGCTGGCGGCGACGATGGCCTCGCGGCCGCTGCGCGGCGAGGAGGACGGCCCGCCGGTGCGCCAGGGGCGACGGGCTCGAGCTGCGCGCGGCGGCGGCGATCGCGACGGCGCTGGCGGAGCTCGCCGAGCTGGGCGAGCTGGCGCCGCGGCGCGGCGGACCTGGCGGCGACGATCGCCGGGCTCGAGTTCCGCGTCTGGAGCGGACCGGTCGAGGGACGGGTGCGGATCGCCAGCCCCTACCGGCTGCGCGCCGGTCGCTTCGACCACGTCTTCGTCGGCTCGCTGCAGGACGGCGAGTTCCCGCGCCGCGACCGCGGCGGCGACCCCTTCCTCTCCGAGGCCCAGCGCGGCTCGCTCGGCCTCGACCCGCGCCGCGACAGCGAAGCCGAGGAGCGCTACCTGTTCCAGGTCTGCCTCTCCCTCCCGCGCCGCCGGCTCGTCCTCTCCTACCGCGACAGCGACGAGAGCGGCGGCGCCGAGGCGCGCTCGCCGCTGCTCGACGACATCCGGGCGCTGCTGGCGCCGGCGCCCGACGGCACCCAGCCCGATCCGGTCGAGGAGGCGATCACCCGCAGCCGCGACCTGGCCCGGGTCGTCCATCCCCTGGCCGAGGCCCCCTCCGAGAACGAGCTGGCCCGCGCCCTGGCCGCCCACGGGCCCGCGGCCGACGCCGCGGCGCTGCTGGCGGCGGTCGGCGTCGACGGGGCGAGGGAGGCGCGCCTGCTCGGCCGGATCGCCGGCGCCCGCCGGGCCGAGGCCGCCTCGCGGGCGCCGGGGCCGCTCGACCAACCCGGCGGCGCTCGACTCGCTGGCCGCGGTCCGCGCCTACGGCGGCACCACCCTGGAGCAGTTCGACGTCTGCTCCTACCGCTGGTTCACCGGCCACGAGCTCGACCCGCAGCCGCTCGACCCGGTGCCGGACCCGCTGGTCCAGGGCGGCCTGATGCACGCCGCCCTCGACCGCCTCTACCGCGAGCGGCCGGGCGGCGACGCGCTGCCGCGCCCGGGCTCGCTCCCCGCCTGGATCGCCCGCGGGCGGGAGCTGGTCGCCGAGATCGCCGCCGAGCGCGAGCTCGGCGAGCACCCGGCCGAGCGGGCGATGGCGCGGCGGGTCGAGCGCCTGCTCGAACGCTTCCTCGCCGAGGAGGCCGAGCGCGAGACCGGCGGCTTCGAGCCCTGGCTGCTGGAGGCCCGCTTCGGCGAGCAGCCCGACGGCGAGCGGCCGACGCTCGAGCTCGACGGCTGGGGCCTGCACGGCGCGATCGACCGGGTCGACCGCGCCGCCGACGGGCGCGCCGTCGTCATCGACTACAAGCTCTCGGGCTCGGTCACGCCGCGGGAGAAGTTCGAGGAGCAGGCGAAGCTGCAGCTGCCGCTCTACCTGCTGGCGGTGGCCGAGCACTGGGGCGCGGCGCCGGTCGGCGGCCTCTACCACCCGCTGCGCGGGACCTCGGTGCGGCGCCCGCGCGGCGTCGTCGCCGAGGACGCCGCCGGCCGACCTCGCCGGCTACGACCTCTACGACAAGGACGTCGTCGACGCCGAGGGCCTGGAGGAGCTGCTGGAGCGAGTCGCGGCGGCGGGCGGGCGAGATCGTCGCCCGGATGCGCGGCGGCGAGATCCGCCGCGACCCCGGTCCGCGGCAGGGCCGCGGCCACGACGTCTGCCCGACCTTCTGCACCTTCGCCTCGATCTGCCGCCGCGACCGCGCCCCTCAGTACGAGGAGGACGTCGACGTGGAGGAGCGATGAGCGAGCGGGCCCCGACCCCGGAGCAGGCCGCGGCGATCGCCGTCGGCGGCCGCGACGTCCTGCTCGAGGCCGGCGCCGGCACCGGCAAGACGGGGGTGATGGTCGACCGCTACTGCCGCCTGGTCTGCGACGAGGGCGTCTCGCCCGACGCGATCCTCGCCTTCACCTTCACCGACAAGGCCGCGGCCGAGCTGCGCCAGCGGATCCGGATCGAGCTGGCGCGGCGGGCCGAGCTCGGCTCCGAGCGCGCCGGCGAGCTGCTGAGCGGGATCGGCGGCGCCTGGGTGACGACGATCCACGGCTTCTGCAACCGGCTGCTCGCGGCGCACCCGGTCGCCGCCGGGATCGACCCTGGCTTCCGCGTCCTCGACGCCCCCGAGTCGGCGCGGGCCGCGCGCGAGGCCTTCGACGAAGCGCTGCCGGAGTTCCTCGCCGGCGCGCCGGATTCGGGAGACTCGGGCCCGCTCTCGGCCCATGAACGGGAATCGCGCGAGGAACGGTCGCCGCCTTCGACGTCGACGGGCTGCGGGGGATCGTCGCCGGCGTCCACGCCGAGCTGCGCAGTCGCGGCGAGGCGCGGCCGCAGCCTGCCCGAGCCGCCGCCTGCCGACCCGGCGGCGGCGATCCAGCGGCGCCGTCGCGGCCGCCGCCGAGTGCCTCGAGGAGCTGAAGGAGACCGACTCCAAACGCGAGCTGCTCGAGCGGGCGCTGGCGAGGCTCAGTCGCGCCAGGGGCGGACGCTGGGCCTGGACGAGCTGCGGGCGCTGCGGCCGAGCAGCAAGGCGAAGGCGATCCTGCCCTACCGCGAGGCGATCGAGGCGGCGATCTCCGCGCTCTGCCGAGGCCGGCGAGGGTGGCGAGGCCTACCGCCACCTGGCGACCCTGCTGGAGCTCTTCTCGACCCGCTTCGAGGCGGCCAAGGAGCGCCGCGCCGGGATCGACTTCGAGGACCTGCAGATCCTCGCCGCGCGGCTGCTGGAGCGGGCCGAGATCGGCGAGTCCTACCGCAGCCGCTTCAGCCACCTGCTGGTCGACGAGTTCCAGGACACCAACCGCCTGCAGCTGCGGCTGATCGAGGCGCTGCGGGGCCCGCGCAGCGAGCTGGTCGTCGTCGGCGACGAGTTCCAGTCGATCTACGGCTTCCGCCACGCCGACCTCGACGTCTTCCGCCAGCAGCGCGACGCAGATCGAGCGGCGCGCCGATGCCGAGCTGATGGCGCTGAGCGGCAACTTCCGCTCGCGCCCGGAGCTGATCGCCGCCGTCAACCGCTTCGGCGAGGCGCTGCTCGGCGACGCCTACCGGCCGCTGCGGGTCGGGACGGCCGCGGCCGCGGAGCCGCCGGCCGGCGCCGGGCGCGGCGGTCGAGCTGCTGCTGACCGGGCGCGAGGGCTGGGACGCCGAGGAGATCGAGCTGAAGCCGGCGATCGACGGGCGCACCCCGCTCAACTGCCTGGCCGAGGCCCGCTTCCTCGCGGCGCGGCTGCGCGAGCTCGCCGACGCCGGCACCGGCGCGCGGCGAGATGGTCGTGCTGCTGCGCGCCTTCACCCATCTCGACGCCTACGAGGACTCGCTCGAGCGCGCCGGCCTGCGCCCCTACGTCGTCGGCGGCCGCGGCTACTGGTCCCAGCAGCAGGTCTCCGACGTCTGCGCGCTGCTGGCGACGATCGCCAACCCGCTCGACGACCAGGCGCTGTTCGGCGCCCTCGCCTCCCCCGCCTGCGGCGTCGCCCCCGACACGCTCTGGCTGCTGCGCGCGGCCGCCGGCCCGCGACGCCACGTCTGGCCGGCGCTGGAGCGCGCGGTCGGCGCCGGCGAGGCGGAGCTCGCCGAGCCGGAGCGGCTGGAGCAGATCCCCAGCTCCGAGCTGGAGCTGCTGCGCGGGTTCGTCGGCGACGATCGCGGCGCTGCGCGAGCGCGGCCCGCGGCTGCCGCTGGCGGCGCTGATCGAGGCGGCGACGATCGAGACCGGCTACGACCTGGCGGTGCTGATGCGTCCCGCCGGCGAGGCCCGCTTCGCCAACGTCCGCAAGCTGATGCGCCTCGCCGCCGAGTTCGAGTCGCGCGAGGGACGCGACCTGCGCGGCCTGCTCGACTTCCTCGCCGCCCGCGCCGAGACCGACGCCGAGGCCCAGGCGGCGACCGCCGCCGAGGGCCACGACGGGGTCCGGATCATGACCGTCCACAACGCCAAGGGGCTCGAGTTCGACGTCGTCGCCGTCCCCGACCTCTCGCGCAGCCTGCTGGCCGGAGCGCGGCCGCCGCTGCTGGTGCTCGGCCGCGAGCAGCCGCCGCGGGTGGGGATGCAGCTGCGCCGGCTCGGCAGCGCCGCGGTCAACCTCTACGACTACTCCGAGCTGCTCGAGGCAGGCGCGCGAGCGCGACTCCGAGGAGGGGCTGCGGCTGTTCCACGTCGCCGCCACCAGGGCCCGCGAGCGGCTGATCCTCAGCGGCGTCGTCAAGCCCGAGCCGGGCCGCGAAACGAAGCCGAGCACGCCGGTGATCGAGCGCCTGGTCGAGGCGCTCGGAGGTCGAGCGCGACGCCGACGCGACCGTGACCGTGGCGCCGCCCGAGCCGCGGCCGGGCCTCGACGCGGTCTTCGCCCCCGCCGAGATCGCCGTCCGCGTCAACCTCCCCTCCCCCGAGCGCGCGGCCGAGCTGACCGGGCTCAGCCGCGACGCCGTCGGCGAGCGCCCGCTCGGCGAGGGACCGCCGCCGCTCGTCGATCGCCGCCCGCCGATCGTCCCCAGCCGCCCCCTCTCCTACACCGCGATCTCCGCCTACGAAGAGTGCCCCTACCGCTTCTACATGGAGCGCGTCCTCGGCCTCGGCGACCGAGGTCGCGGTTCTTCCCGCATGCCGGGAACAAGTGCGACCTCGATGACGCCGGGGCGGGAGTCGACCCCTTCCGGCCGGGAGGAGCGCAGCGCCCGCGGCGCGGCGGTGCACGCGCTGCTGGAGTGGAGCCAGGCGAACGGCTGGGAGGAGCCGTCGGCGGAGCTCGCGACCCGCCACGCCGTCGCCGCCGGCCTCGATCCCGCCTCGACCGACGCCGAGTCGCTGCTGGCGCCGGTCCGCGAGTGGCTCGGCTCGCCGCTGCTGCGCGAGGGGATCGGCCGGGACGGGATCAGGGTGCGAGCCGAGGTCCCGATCCTGCTCGGCGTCGGCGACACCGTCCTGCGCGGCTCGATCGACCTGCTGGTCGAGCGCGACGGCGCGCCGCCGCTGGTCGTCGACTACAAGACCGACCGCCTCGACGGCTCCGACCCCGAGGAGCACGCCGCCCGCTACGAGACCCAACGCTCGATCTACGCCCTGGCCACCGCCGAGTCCCTCGGAGCCGACGAGGTCGAAGTCGCCTACGTCTTCCTCGAACGCCCCGACGCCCCGGTCCTGACCCGCCTCGGCAAAGCCGAGATGACCGCCGGCCGCAACCGCCTCGCGGCAACGATCGAGCAAATCACCCGCGGCGAGTTCCCAGTAGCTCCCGAGCCCGAGCGCAACTGGCCCCTATGCCGAGGCTGCCCAGCCCTAGGTCGCCTCTGCTCAGGCCCCGAGGCGCGGTGGGTGAAGCTCGACGTCTCGGCTCCCGCGGCAGCGACCGCGTCGTTAAGCGCTCCGATCGAGCCGCCTCGGCAGTCAGTTTCGCCGCCAACTCGTCGAGCTTCAGCTCCTTCAGCCCCTCGCCGACGGCATCGAGCTCGGCCGCGCAGTAGTTGACCAGCTCGCGCCCCTCGCGGCAGAGCTCGAGCGTCTCCCGCAGGCCCGCCTGGCCGGAGTCGAGCCGGTCGATGATCTCCTCCAGCCGCTCCACCGCGACCTCGTAGCTATCGGGTTTCTCGCTCAATCTCTCCCTCGATCTCCGCCGTTACGCGACCGTCCGCGAACCGCAGTCTTACGGCCGCGGCGGCGACCGCGCGGCGGCGCTGTCACCGGCTCGCCGGCGGCCGTCTCCGCCAGCGCGTAGCCGCGCTCCAGGGTCCGCTCGGGGTCGTGGGCGCGCAGGGTCACGGCGGCCCTGCGGAGCGCCTCACGGCGGCGCTGAAGCGCCCTGGACGCGGAGCGTTCGATCGCGGCGCCGCGCTGGCGCTCCGCGGCGACGGCCGAGCCCGTCCGCTCGATCCCGCGCCGCCTGGCGCGGCCGAGCACGATCGTCGCGATCCGCCGCTGGAAGGCGTTGCGTTCCGCCAGGCCGCGTTCGGAGGCGGCGCGAATCTCGCGGATCTTCTGGTTGAGGCCGCTGCGCTCACGCTGCAGTGCCCGCGCCGGTCCCCGCGCCAGCGCCCCGAGATGGCGGGCGCGGGCGCCGATCGCCCCCTCCGCCGCCCGTCGCAGCGAGAACCCGGCCCGGCCGAGATCGCGGCGGGCGACGCCGCAGTCGAGCGGCACCGCCGCCTCGGCGGCGTGGGTCGGGGTCGAGCAGGCGACCGCGGCGACGTCGTCGAGCAGGGTCGAGTCGCGCTCGTGGCCGATCGCGCTGACCACCGGCACGCGCAGCAGGGCGACGGTGCGGCAGAGGGTCTCGTCGCAGAACGCCCAGAGGTCGGCGAGGCTGCCGCCGCCCCTGGTGACGACGATCGCCTCGACCTCCGGGCGCGCCGCCAACCCCTGCAGCGCCGCGGCGATCGCCGGCGCCGCGTGGCGGTCCTGGACCGGCGCGAAGGCCCAGACCACGGTGCCGCCCCAGCCGCGCCGGCGCAGGCCGGCGAGGAGGTCGCGCCGGGCCGCGCCGGACTCCGCCGTGACCACCCCGATCGCCTTCGGCAACCGCGGCCGCGAGAGCTGCTTCTGCAGCTCGAAAAGCCCCTCCGCGCGCAGCTGCGTGCGCAGCGCCTCGAGCCGGGCCAGCAGGTCGCCCTCGCCCGCCAGCCGCAGGTGGGTGGCGCGGAAGCTGAAGCTCGGCGAAGCCTGGCCGCCACCGGGGTAGTAGTCGGGCCCGCCGGCGATCACGACCTCGGCGCCGTCGCGCAGCGCTCCCTCGGGCAGGCCGGCCTTCTCGAGATCGTTGAGCCAGATCGCGCAGGGCACGGCGCCGTCGCCGTCGCGCAGCTCGAAGTAGGCCTGGACCTTGCTGCGACCGACCCCGGTGACCTCGCCGATCAGCAGCACCCGCGCCCGCTTGCGCATCTCCTCCTGCAAGCGCTTGGCGTAGCGACCGACCGGGAACGGCCCGGGAAGGTCGGGCCCGGGCTTGGCCGCCCCCTCCCCCAGCGCGATTTCCTCTTGGTCCACGCAGATCAGGCTATTCAATGATCCTGACGCGTCAGGCGGCTTGCTTCCAGTGCTTTGCCCATGTCTTCAGCTCTTTGATCGACGGCCCGAGCCCGCGCCCGACCTCGGTCAGCGAGTAGGTCACCCGCACCGGCGATCCGGCTTCGACCTCGCGCTCGACCAGCCCCTCCTCCTCGAGCTCGCGCAGTCGCTGCGAGAGCAGCCGGTCCGAAAGGCCGGGGACCGCCTTGCCGAGCTCGCCGAACCGCATCGGCCGCTCGGTCAGCGCGCAGACGATCGCTCCGGTCCAGCGCTTTCCGATCAACTCGATCGCGGCGTGAAAGTGAGGGCAGACGCCGCCGGCGGGGCCAGCTTGGACCTGCGTCGAGGGGACCGGTTCCATCGCTTTGAGCTTACTGAACGTAAGTGCTCGGCCCACGCGCTCAGCGGGTGCAGGGGCCGGTGCCGACCGCCGTCGCGGTCCGCGCGAGGGCCTTGCGGACGAGCTCGGCCGGGATCGCGAAGCCGCCGGGCGGACCGCTGGTGGTCGCCGCGAAGACGATGCCGACGACCCGGCCGCGAGCGTCGACGAGCGGGCCGCCGGAGTTGCCGCTGCGGACGTCGCCGCGCAGCGCCGTGATCGTGCGATCGACCGGGCCCCGGCCGTAGGAGTCGTCGCTGACCGTGTCCCGGGTTTCGCCGAGCCGCGCCGGCGTCAGCGAGTAGGGGCCGTTCTCCGGGTAGCCGAGGACGGCGGCGTCGGTGCCGGTCGGCCGCCGCGAGGAGATCGGCAGGGTCGGGATCGCCGGCGCCGACCCGCAGCAGCGCGAGGTCCTCGCGCGGGCTGTAGTAGATCGGCGTCGCTTCCAGCTCTTCCCCGGTCGCGGTGGTGACGGTGGTGTCGTCGGCGCCGGCGATGACGTGGGCGTTGGTGACGATCACGCCCGGCGCCACCGACCAGCCGGAGCCCTCGATGCCGAGCCCACAGGCGGTGCTGAGCACCCGCACGACCGAGGATCCCGCCGCCAGCACGTCGGGATCGGTGGCGATCGCGGCGCTCGGCGGGTCGACCGGGGGCGCCGGGCCGACCACCGAGGGTGCCGGATCGACGCGGTCGAGCGCGTTCAGCACCGGTCCCGACGGCGGCAGCACTTCGTTCAGGCTGCTGAGGATCAGCGAGTCCTGGACGTCGGCCCGCAGTCGTTCGGTCGCCGGCGTGTGCAGGGCGACGGCGCCGAAGACCCAGGCGAGCCCGAGCGCGACCGCGGCGACCAACGCGGCGCCGCCGGCGCCGTCGACGCGGTGCAGCGAGGGCCGGCGGATGATCTTCTCCCGCAGCCCCAGCGCGAAGCTCTCGACCGCGACGGCGGCGAAGGCCCCGGCCACCAGCGCTCCGAGCGCCGCGCAGAGCGGCGCGTAGGGGGATTCGGCCCCCTGCGAGAGCAGCAGCGGCCCGAGCCTGCTGCCGGCGAAGGCGCCGACGGCGAAGCCGACCAGGGTCAGGGCGCCGACGATCAGTCCCTGCCGGTAGCCCCAGAGCCCGAAGGCGATGGTGAAGGCGACGATGGCCCAATCCAAGACGGTCACCCACCGAATAGAAGCATGTGGGGGACCGCTCTATTACCTTTCCACTGGTGAGTCGCTTGTCACCCGAGGTGGAGCGGCGTCGTCGCCTCGTCACCCGCACCCTTCCCCTCGCGTTGATCGCGGTGATCGCCTTCGTCGTCGGTGCCGCGATGGGCGCGCCCGGGTCGCCGCAGAAGGAAGCCGCCAGCCGCTTCGCGGAAGCCTGGGCGAGCGGCGATTTCGCCGCCATGTACGAAGAACTGAACGAATCCTCACAGGCCGCGGTCAGCCTCAAGGACTTCACCGCCGCCTACAGGGAAGCCGAACAGGTGGCGACGCTGAAATCGCTGGACACCGGGCTCCGCCCAGGACCCGACCTCGCTCGAAGGCAAGACGCGTGGTGCCGGTGCCGTTGACGATCGCGATGGTCGCCTTCGGCCGCAGCGAAGACGAGCTCGAGCTGCCGTTCGCCGACGGCGGCGTCGACTGGGACCCGAGCCTCGTCTTCCCCGGCCTGCGCAGCGGCGAGCGGCTCGAAAGCCAGATCGAACTGGCGCCGCGGGCGGCGATCCTCGCCGCCGACGGCACGCCGCTGGCCGAAGGCCCGGCCGACGCCCGCGAACACCCGCTGGGGAGCGCCGCGATCGACGTCACCGGCGAAGTCGGCATGCCCGCCGAAGAAGACATGGCCGTCCTCGCCCGGCACGGGTTCGCCCGCCGACACGCCGGTCGGGATCAGCGGCCTCGAGCAGGCCTTCAACACCCGGCTCGCCGGCAAGCCCGGGGGCTCGCTGCTCGCCGTCGGCGAAGCGGGCTCCGCGACCCACGTCCTCGCCGAAGCCAAGCCGCGAGCCGGGCGCCCCGGTGAAGACGACGATCGACCCCGAACTGCAGCAAACCGCGGTGGCCGCGCTCGCCGGCCGGGTCGGCGGGATCGCCCTGCTCGACGCGCGCAACGGCGACGTCCGCGCCCTCGCCGGCCAGGCCTTCTCGGCCCCCCAGCCGCCCGGCTCGACCTTCAAGATCGTCACCACCACCGCGGCCCTGCAGAAGGGCGTCGTCTCGCTCGACGACGAATTCGAAATCGTCGACGGCGTCAACGTCGGCGGCCGCTTCATCAACAACGCCAACGGCGAGTTCTGCGGCGGCACCTTCCGCCAGGCCTTCGCCGAGTCCTGCAACGCCGACTTCGCCCCGCTCGGCCCGCTGATCGGCAACGACGACCTGGTCGGCGCCGCCGAACGCTTCGGCTTCAACTCGCCGCCGACCCTCTACGCGCCGCGGATCGTCGCGCGAAGTCGAACCGGCCGAATCGACGATCCCGGAAGAAATCGGCGAAGAAATCGACCTCGGCGTCTCGGCGATCGGCCAGGGCGAAGTCCTGGCGACGCCGCTGGAGATGGCGAGCGTGGCGCAGACGATCGCCAACGGCGGCGTCCGCGAACCGACCTCGATCGTCAACAACAAGAAGCTGCGCCCCGACGCGAAGCCGGTGCGGGTGATGTCGAAGAAGATCGCCGACGAACTGACCGAACTGATGATCGGCGTCGTCACCGAAGGGACCGGCACCGCCGGAGCGATCCCCGAGGCCCAGGTCGCCGGCAAGACCGGCACCGCCGAGCTGGGGCCGAAGCCCGGTCAGGAGAACGTGGAAAACCCGGTGCAGATCAAGGACGCCTGGTTCGCCGCCTTCGCCCCGGCCGAAAAGGCGAAGCTGGCGATCGGGGTGCTGCTGATCGAAGCCGAAGCGGCGGGCGGCGAAGTCGCGGCGCCGGCCGCCGCCGAAGTTCTCTCGGCGGGGCTGTCCGGCTAGCGGCCTGTTGCGCGGTGGGGTTTGGCGAGGAGGGATCGGGTGGCCCTCTCCGGCGCGAACAGCGGGGAGGCTTGGAGAGGGCCACCCGATCCCTCCCCACGAAAGCTCCACCCCGCTCCCAAAGCTGGGCAGCTTCCGTGAATCGGAAAAGCTTCCGAGGGACGGGGGCTTCCGGAGATGCGGTCGAGCTTCCGAGAGACGCAAGCTCCCGAACCTCGGGCGGAGCTTCGAAGCTCACTCGAACGGGGCGTGGGTCATCGCCCGGGGGGTCGGGTGCCCCTCCTCACGTTTTGTGCCGCTGGCCGACAGGCTTCTCTCGGACGGCTCCCGGCGATACAGCCAGTCAGGCAAGTGAGGAGGGGCGCCCGACCCCCCGGGCGACGGCGCTCCCCCCGAGCGCCCGGCGACCTAAAGGTCGAGCGTGACGTTCGCCACTTCGCCCGCGGCACCGGGGATGTGGAGCGTCAGCGGCCGGTTGCTGGAGGCTTCTTCGGGCAGCAGGAACAACGTCAGCGAGCCCTCGATCGCGCCCTGCTGGGCAGTCGAGTCGTCGACCGGGATCTGTTCCTGCGATTCGACTTCGCCGCCGAAGGGGAACGCGTAGAGGCTTTTGCTGGGGATCACGTCGTAGTGCTTTTCGTTGGCGTCGCTGATCGTCATCGTCGACGGCAGCGGCTGCGATTCGTTGCTTTCGTTGTTGACCCGGAGGAAGACCCCGAAGTAGGTCGATCCGTTCGGCGGCGCCGGCTGGCCGACGAGGTAGGCGGCGTCCTCGTTGTCGTTGGGGTTCAGGTAGCGCGAGAAGACGACGTTGTACTGGAGGTCGCCGAGATGGACCGGCCTCTCCCTCGGCGACGTCCTTGGAGTCGCTCGAGTAGCCGCAGGCGGCGATCCCGAGCGAGAGCACGGCGAGGGCCAGGGCGGCGAGGAGCGGCAGGACGAATCTGCGGTTCACGGACATCGGCGGCGAGAGTCTATTAAGGGATGCCGGTCGTGTACCGGTTGCCTCCGGCGACGGCGATCCTCTCGCCGCCCGGAAGGTCGGACTCGAGCCCGTCCCGGAGCCGCCGCAGAGCCTGGCGCCAGCTGCGCTCCTGCCAGACGGAGCCGGCGCTGAAGACCTCCACGGTCCGGTCGAGCGGGTTGGTCGGCTCGGTCCAATGGGAGAAGCGAACGGCGGTCAGCGAGCCGGTACCGCCGGTCAGCTCCCAGACCGTGTGGTTGGCGATCCGGTTGGTGCGGCCGCCGAAACCCTGCTCGACGATCCGGACCGACTCCTCCTGCTCGACGATCGCGGTGTCCTCCCAGGGCGAGCGCAGCGGCGCGTTGACCCGGAACCTCGCCCCGGCCCCCACCCCGGTCGGCTCGAGCCGGGTCAGATGGAAGTCGGAGAGGAAGTGATCGGTGAAGGAAGGCCGGGCGGAGAGGTCGCCGATCAGCTCGAACACCCGCTCGCGGGGGACGTCGATCTCGACTTCGGCGCTGATTGGACCCATCGCGGCGCGATTCTAGAGGTCCGCCGCCCGGCACCGCCAGATCGGGAACTTTGAGTGACGCGGAGTACGCCCTCGTACTAGGATCGAAGGCGACGCAGGAAGGAGGTCACCCCATCTTCGACAGCGTCGGATCCAGCCCGCTCGGCGAAGCTTTCGAAACCGGTTTCATCCCCGGCTCCGGAACGTATTTCTGCCTCGGCTGCGGCTCGCAGGTGTCCCTTGCCGAGATCGACCGCCTGCCCAAGTGCTCGGTCTGCGGTGGCCTCAGCTTTCGCCGCGACTCGATCTTCACCGCGCGCCAGGAGCACGGCACGCCGACGGCCGAATTCGCGCCGCCGACAGAATCCGGCCCGCCGGATTGGCTGCCCGAGGCGCGGCGGTCGCTGAGCGCCGGCCAGTACCTCGCCTACCGCGACGACGACGGCACGCCCACCACCTTCCCGATCGAGCGCGGCTGGACGCGGATCGGGCGCAGCGCCACAGCCGACCTCCGCCTCGACGACCCCAGCGTCTCCCGCCGCCACGCCCTGATCGTCGCCGAGCCCGGCAAGGAGCTGCACGTCCTCGACGACCGCAGCCTCAACGGCATCCTCGTCAACAACAGGACCGTCGAGTGGGGCCCGCTGCACGACGGCGACGAGCTCGCGATCGGCCGCTTCCGGCTCTACGCGCTGAAGTCCTAGCATCCTCTGGGCGACTGGTTCCGGCCACCCCCGTCCCTAGGATGGATCCGGTGAACGCCGCTCCCAATCCGGTCGATCCGCCGCCGCCCCCAGGAGCCCCATCGATCTCCGCCTCGGCCGACCGGGCCCGCGCCGAGCTGCACGAGGAGATCGAGCGCGTCCGCCACGGCGTCGAAGAGATGCTGGCCGAGCAGAACGAGCCGGTCAACTCACAGGTCCAACGCGAACTCGACGACCTCCGCGAGGACACCCGCCTCTTCGTCAAAAAGCGCCTTCGCAAAAGCGAGAAGCGCCTCGAGCGCTCGGTCCGCAAGATCGACGAGCGGACCGCCAAGCTCGAGCAGCGGATCGACCAGGTCGAGGCGGACCGGGTGGCCGCCGAGTACCGGATCCACAGCGACACCGAGCGGATGCTCGACGGGTTGCTGAGCGAGGTTCGGGCGATTGCGGATCTGCTCAGCAGGTCGTAAGGGGCCGGGGTGGGTGGGTACTGCTCCCTGCTCAACTTTTTTGTGGATCGCCTATAGCCGTCCGAGAGTCGGGGAAGCAAAAAAGTACAAGCCGCTGGGAGCAGTACCCACCCACCCCGGCTCACTTCGAACAGCTGGAAAGAGCCGAAGGCCGGAGACCCCGGCAAACCTCGTCAGCTGAAGCTTCTGAACCCTGGGCGCGGTGTCGGAGATCAATTGCTCCGGCTCGAACCCCGGAAGCTCAGATCCGACTCTCCGGCCGGCTGGAGAGGGAGGGGGCGGACACCCCTCCCGGCGGCTTGTACTTTTTTGCTTCAGCGAATCTCGGACGGCTATCCCCGAGCCACAAAAAAGTTGAGCGGGGAGGGGTGTCCGCCCCCTCCCTCCCTACTCGGTCGAGATACTCGGATCCGCCTGAACCTTCTGCGGGATCACCATCAGGAAGTTGCTGGTCGCATCCGCCGCCAGGTGCAGCACCCGCTCCGCCTCCTGGTCCTGCCCGGTGGCCCGCAGTTCCGT
>CAVUCD010000006.1:0-52838 GCA_963739875.1 uncultured Solirubrobacterales bacterium | reverse complement strand
TCGTTCCGGGCCGGCGGCCTCACCTTCGTCCTCGCCGACGTTCATCTCTACTTCGGCAAGGACGACGAGCCCGCGCTCGAACGCCGCTGCCTCGAGGCCTTCGCGATCGGGCGCTGGGCCGACAACCGCAAGGACGACAAGAACGCGTTCACGCCCAACGTCCTCGCCCTCGGCGACTTCAACCTGCCGGTGCGCGACCCCAGCGACCCGGTCTTCGCGGCGCTGACCGCCAAGGGGCTGCACCTGCCTAGCCGCGGGCCTTCTCCGCGTCGTGATCGAGCTGTCGCCGGCGCGCCTCTTCGATCGTCGCTTCCGCCTCCTCGCGTGACTTCCAGCCGTCGATGTCGACCGTTTTGCCCTCGAGGTCCTTGTAGATCGAGAAGAACTGCTCGATCTCCTGACGCAGGAGAGGGGGAAGGTCCTGGAGCCGCTCGTACTCGCTCCAGTTGGGGTCGCTGACCGGGACGCAGATCACCTTGTCGTCGATACCGGCCTCGTCGCGCATCTTGAACAGGCCGACCGGCTTGACCGGGATCAGGCACCCCGGGAACGTCGGCTCGGACACGCAGACCAGGGCGTCGAGCGGGTCCCCGTCCTGCCCCGCGTGGTGATCCGGAAGCCGTAGTCGGCGGGGTAGACCATCGAGGCGGAGAGGAAGCGATCGAGACGAACGCCCGATCGCGGCGTCGAACTCGTACTTGTTACGCCCCCCTTGGGGATCTCGACGAAGGCGAGGAGCTGGTCGGAGGAGGTCGACGTGGGTCATCGGACCCGGGCGCCTAGCTCAAGGCGATGGACTTGATGGACGGACCTAGACCCCGTGCAAGGCGGCGCCCTCGCCGCCCGACTCCGGCGGTTCGACTATGGCCAACTTCGGCTCGCCATTCGCCGTGCCATCGGGCGCCTTACGACAGTCCTTTACCGCCGCCAACAGACTCTTGTAGTCTTTCGAGTCCCTCCTCCAGCTCATCGGGGGTCGGAGGGTCGGCACCATCGGCCAAAGGCTGGTCGTGAACCCAAGGCGAGTTTTCGGCGATTCCAGGTCTGCCAGCTCACAGATCTGGTCATCGATGACCACGTTGTCAAGCGCGGTCGTGTGGACCGTATCCGCACGGCGAGTAATGACTCCCTCAAAAACACCTCATCCTCGACGGCGCGCTCGAAGGACTGGCGCAAGAGCGTGCAGAATTCGCTCGCCGCCGGCCGGTATTTCTCCTCATCGTGGGCCTCGTAAAGCTCGCGCACAGCGTCGAGTTCGGCTTCAACCACTCGAAGCGCTGCCTCGCCTTAAGCCCCGTCCACGACAGTAGTTCGGAGACATGGCCGACAGTGCGATGGATGGCCCGCGCCTGCTGAATCCGCAGCGGTGCGGGCAATGTGTCGGCGCCCCTCCTGGGTAACGGGATCGTCGAGGACGATCGGGCTGGGGTCGGCGACGACTTCCATCTCGGCCAGAAACATCGCCAGGAGGCCGGCGCTGCTCCCTTGCTGAGGACGTCGGTCAGCGGCACTTTGTCAACCGTCTTCAGACAAGCTCCACTTTTGGCGTCCCCTTTGGGGTCTTTGCTTTCGCCTCGACCTTCAATCCGAAAAAGCCAAGGGCAGCGAGTTGCCGATTGAGCGCTCAACTTCGAGGAGATGGCCGAGCTGGGGTTCTACTTGGCCGTAGGACCAGCCGCATCGCTTGGAATGCTTGGCGAGCTGCAAAAGATCCTCGTTGGGGAACCGCGGGAGAGCTCAGCGATTCCGATGCGAACTACGCGATCGAATAGTCGTCATTGGGGCGCCGGGGAGGACTCTCGATGAACCCAATATGTCCCACCGCCACCCCGGCGATCAGCTACGCGCTGGGATGGAAGCCCTTCTTGACTGGATCTCCTTCTCCACCGCCGGTCCCAACGGTTGTTCAAGCGGCGTTGGCCCACTACCAATTCGAGTAACTGCATCCATACTCGGATGGCAATGGCCGTCTCGGGCGTCTGCTCGTCATCGTCGAGCTGCTGCGCGGTGCCCCTATCGCGAGCCGCTGCTCGTCGTCTCCCCTGGTTCAGAGCGTCGTCGCAACCGATCCCGGTGGCTCTCCTAGAACTGAGCTTCGACGGAACTGGATTCCTTGGTGGCATTTTTCCGCCGAGCATCGAGGCGTGGGCAGGACAAGTTCCAGCGAAGGTGAGCGATTGATCGGACTTCGACGGGACTGCAGGCAACCGTGCAGCGCGAAGCGGAGGGCCGCCGGCGTCTTCACAGGCCCGAGTGTCGGAGTCCCTATCTCACAAGCACCGTCAGCAAACAGTACGAGGCTGCTCAGCGGGGCTGAGAACACAATCAACTCCTTGGTCGCACACTGGGCGTTCTAGAAGAAACTGCTCTTACGTAATAACCAGGGCACACTCTTCAGCACGCCTCAGAGTAGTGAACCTGTGACCTTCGGTTTCGTAGACCGACGCTCTATCCAGCTGAGCTACTGGCGCGAGGATGGGGCCGGGCGGCCCCGAGCGAGGCGATTCTAGGGGCTTCGGCCGGGTCGGCGTCTAGGCGGCGGCCGGCTGGTTGAGCCGGACGTGCCAGCGGACGGTGGCGGTGGCGACCCGGGTGCCGTCGGCGTCGCTGAGGACGACCTCGCAGGGGAACTCGACCTTGCCCTCGCGGTCGAGGGTGGCGAGCGCCTCGTCTTTGGGCATGCCGAGGGTGGCGCTGGCCTCGATCGGGCCCTTGGCGATCTTTTCGTAGGCGATCTCGGCGCTGCGGGCGAGCGGCGTGACGTCGCCCATGCGCTCGGCGAAGGCGCCGACGAAGGCCGCGCCCGAGGCGGTCTCGGCGACGCGTGAAGAGGGCGCCGGCGTGCTGGGAGCCGACGTGGTTCTTCAGCTCGTCGCGCTCGGGCAGGAGCGGCGACGGCCTCGCCCTCGGCGATGCTGGTGACCGTCGACGCCGAGGTGGCCGGCGAAGGGCACCGCCATGCGTCATGCCCTTTGGCGATCGCGTCGAAGTCGGTCACGGGTGCCCCTGTCCGGCCGCAGCTCAGCGGCCCTGGAATTTGGCGTGGCCGGGGCCACCGTGCTCGAGGAAGGTCTTGACCGCGTTCTGCAGGTCCTCGGTCGCGAAGAGGTCGGCGGCTTCGGTGCGGATCGCCTCGTCGGCGGCGGGCAGGCCGCCTTCGCGGAAGCGGCGGAGGATGTGCTTGGTCATCGCGTGGGCCTTGGTCGGGCCGGCGGCGAGCTCCTCGGCGAGGGCGCGCGAGCGCTGCTCGAACTCCTCCGCCGGGAAGATCGTGTTGACGACGCCCCAGCGCTCCAGCTCCTCGGCGCCGAAGACGCTCGCCGTCGATCACGAACTGGCGGGCGCGGCCGCTGCCGGCGCGCTCGGCGAAGCGCTGGGTCCCGCCCATCGACGGGCGTCAGCCCGACCACCTTCTCGACCAGGCCGAACTTGGCCTTGGGGCTGGCGACGATCAGGTCGCAGGCGAGGGCGATCTCGAAGGCCGCGGTCAGGGTCAGGGCGTGGGCGGCGAAGACGATCGGCGCCGGCAGCGCCTCGAGCTGGTCGATCATCCCCAGCAGCTCGTCCCAGAGCGCGCTCCCCTGCTCCGGGGTCAGCCCGTCGAAGACGTGGACGTCGACGCCGCCGGAGACGGCGCGGCCCTCGGCGCGGATCAGCAGCGCCCGCGGCGGCTCGGCGGCGACGTCGCTCGACCGCGGCGCGGACGTCGTCGATCATCCGCTGGTCGAAGAGGTTCAGCGGCGGGCTGTCGAGGGTGAGCACGGCGAGGCCGCTCTCCTCGCGCTCCAGTCTGCGCCGCCGCGCTCATAGCTGCGGCACCCTATGCACCTCGAACAGGTTCGTGCCCAGTTCCTGGCCGTCGAGGCCGGCGGTGATCGCGACCAGCTCGCCCGGCTCGGCGATCCCGTGCTCGGCGGCGAGCCCGGCGCAGTGGTCGAGCAGGCTGCGCAGCTCGGTCCCGAAGTCGCTCTGCACCGCGGTGACGCCGAACAGCAGGCTGAGCCGGCGCACCGTCTCTATGTAGGGGGAGATCGCCAGCACCGGCACGTCGGGCCGGTGGGCGGAGACGAGGCGGGCGGTGCGGCCGCTGTTGGTCGGCACCACCAGCGCCTTGAGGCCGAGCCGGTAGACGGCGCCGACGGCGCTCTGGGCGACCGAGTCGGCGACGTCCTGGGTCGCCTGGTCGGTGCGGGTGAAGAGCCACTCGCCGTAGCGCAGGTCGGGCTCGGTGGCGCGGGCGATCCGGTCCATCACCCGCACCGCCTCGACCGGGTGCTGGCCGACCGCGGTCTCCTCGGAGAGCATCACCGCGTCGGTGCCGTCGTAGATCGCGTTGGCGACGTCGGTCACCTCGGCCCGGGTCGGGCGCCGCGCGGTCACCATCGAGGCCAGCATCTGGGTCGCCGTGATCGCCGGCTTCGAGCGCCGGCCGGCGGCGCGGATCAGCCGCTTCTGCTCGACCGGCACCTGCTCCAGCGGCACTTCGATCCCGAGGTCGCCGCGGGCGACCATGATCCCGCCGGTGGCGACGCGGACGATCTCCTCGGCGTGCTCGGCCGCCTCCTGCTTCTCGATCTTGGCGATCAGCGGGATGTCGGAGCCGAGCTCGCTTCAGCCGCTCGGCCACCGGCTCCAGGTCGGCGGCGGTGGAGACGAAGGAGACGGCGAGCAGGTCGACGCCGTTCTCGACCGCGAACTCGACCCAGTCGAGGTCGACCTCGGTCGTCGCCGGCAGGTCGGCGCCGCCGGGGATGTTCATCCCCTTGTGCGAGGAGAGCGTCCCCCCCACCTCGATCTCGCAGTCGACGCCGTCGGGCTCGGGGTCGTTGACCCGCAGCCGGATCGCGCCGTCGGCCAGGTAGACGAGCTGGTCCTCGCTGCAGATCGGTGACGCCCGGCCAGGAGACCGGGATCGTCTCGCCGTCGCCCTCGACCTCGCGCGGGGTCAGGGTCACGTGCATCCCCGTCTCCAGCTCGGCGAAGTCGTCGCGCAGCTCGCCGATCCGCAGCTTCGGCCCCGGCAGGTCGCCGAGCACCGCGACCTCGCGGCCGACCCGCTCGGCGGCGGCGCGGATGTCGACGATCGTCTCGGCCTGGCGCTCCGGGCCGGCGTGGGAGAAGTTGAGGCGGAAGACGTCGGCGCCGGCGGCGATCAGCTGCTCGAGCGTGGCCGCGTCCCAGCTCGCCGGCCCGACGGTGGCGATGATCTTCGTCCGCCGCTCGACGTGGACGCCGCTCTCGCTCTCGGATTCGCCTGTCTCGAGACTGTAAAGGGCGCGACCTGCTCCGTGAATCGGTGTGAACTCGTCACGAACGCCGATCGGCGAGCTGGGACGCTCGCTCGGATCGTGCATCGACCGCCGGAGAGACTCGCGATGACCGAGACCGCTCGAGCGCGAGCCGCCGACGCCGAGCCTCGCTGCGGCAAGGCGCCGCCCTCGCCCGCCGGGCCGATCGAGCCGACCGAGCTGGAGCGGCTGGCCGCGCCGCCGCAGATCCCGCTCTCGCGCCTGGTCCAGTCGCTGCGCTTCAACCAGCGCCAGATCGAGTTCGTCTTCCGCGCCCGCCGCGAGCTCGGCGAGGTCTTCCGCATGCACGGCGCCACCGCCGGACGCGGTCACCGTCACCAGCCACCCCGACCACGTCCGCTCGCTCTTCACCGCCAGCC
This sequence comes from uncultured Solirubrobacterales bacterium, assembly GCA_963739875.1. Lineage (GTDB taxonomy): Bacteria > Actinomycetota > Thermoleophilia > Solirubrobacterales > 70-9 > VAYN01. The sequence continues at coordinate 47,170 of CAVUCD010000006.1, read as the reverse complement.
CCGAGCTGGCGCCGTCGCTGACCGGCGAGTCGCCGCTGCGGCCGATCGTCGGCACCGAGTCGGTCCTGACCGCGGTCGGCCCGCGCCACATGCGCCAGCGCAAGCTGCTGCTGCCGCCCTTCCACGGCGAGGCGATCGAGGCCTACACGCAGATGATCTCGGAGGCGACCGAACGCGAGATCGACCGCTGGCCGGTCGGCGAGCCCTTCGCCCTGGCGCCGCGGATGCAGGCGATCACCCTCGACGTGATCATGGCCGGGATCTTCGGCATCGAGGGCAGGCCCCAGCGCGGCACCCCCGAGCACGGCCTGCGGCAGATGATCCGCAGCCTGGTCGCCGCCTCGACCCAGCCGGTGGCGCAGATCGGCGAGCTGCTGCAGATCGGCCGCGACGAGGCGGTGGGAGCCGATGAAGTTCGGGCTGCTCGCTGCTCGACAAGCAGGTCTACGCGGTGATCGCCGAGCGCCGCCGCGCCGCCGACCTCGACGAGCGCCGCGACATCCTCTCGCTGCTGCTGCAGGCGCGGACCGAGGAGGGCGAGGAGCTGACCGACAAAGAACTGCGCGACGAGCTGCTGGTCCTCGTCCTCGCCGGCCACGAGACCACCGCCAACTCGCTCTCCTGGGCCTGGGAGCGCCTGGTCCGCAACCCCGACGCCCACGAGGCGCTGCTCGGCGCGGTCCGCTCCGGCGACGGCGCCGAGGAGCAGGTCGAGGCGACGATCGTCGAGACGATGCGCTCGCGCGCCGGTGATCCCGCTGATCGGCCGCCGCGTCACCGTCCCCTGGCAGCTCGGCGAGCACGGCGTCCCCGCCGACAGCGCGATCGCGATGAGCATCCTCCTCGTCCACCACCGCGAGGACCTCTACCCCGAGCCCTTCCAGTTCCGCCCCGAGCGCTGGCTCGGCCGCAAGCCCGGCACCTACGAGTGGATCCCCTTCGGCGGCGGCATCCGCCGCTGCCTCGGCGCCGCCCTGGCGATGGCCGAGATGCGCGTCGTCCTCGAGGCGATGGCCCGCCGCCTCGACCTCGAAGCCGACGACCCCACCCCCGAGCGCGCCCTGCACCGCAACGTGACGATGATCCCCGCCCGCGGCGGCCGCGTCGTGCTGCGCTCACGACACGGCTCGAGTGCGCGCGGCAGCACCCCGTCGACCTGGTTCTTCCTACAATCGGGGCCGCAGTGCCCGGAGAGGTGGCCGAGTGGCTGAAGGCACTCGCCTGCTAAGCGAGTAGGGGGCGCAAGCTCTCTCGAGGGTTCGAATCCCTCCCTCTCCGTTCTCGGACGGGGTTAGTCTCATGCGGGTGTCCCCCGTCCCCGAGCAGTCGCACGAGCGCTACGAGCGGATCTTCGCCGAGGTCGAGGCGCCGTTCGCCTTCGTCGACCTCGACGCGATGTGGGCCAACGCGGAGTCGATGCTGGAGCGGGCGGAGGGCAAGCCGGTCCGGGTCGCCAGCAAGTCGATCCGCTGCCGGGCGCTGCTGCAGGCGATCCTCGACCGCGACGAGCGCTTCCGCGGGCTGATGACCTACACCCTGCCCGAGACCCTGTGGCTGGCCGAGCAGGGGTTCGAGGACCTGCTGCTCGCCTACCCGACCGCCGACGCCGGCGCGCTCGAGGAGCTGGCGCTGCGCTCGGCCGCGCACCCGGCGGGAGCGCCGATCGTGATGGTCGACTGCGTCGAGCACCTCGACGCGATCGAGGCGGTGCTGGGCGCGGCGGCCGCCCCGGTGCGGGTCTGCATCGACATCGACGCCAGCTGGTGGGCGCTCGGCGGGCGGATCAAGGTCGGGCCGAAGCGCTCGCCGGTGCACACGGTCGAGCAGGCGGTGGCGCTGGCGCGCGAGATCGAGCGGCGGCCGCAGATCGAACTCGACGCGCTGATGGCCTACGAGGGCCAGATCGCCGGGGTCGGCGACCGGCCGCCCGGGACGGCGCCTGCGCGGCGCCGCGATCCGCTTCATGCAGCGCCGCTCCGCCGCCGAGCTGGCCGAGCGGCGGGCGGCGATCGTCGCCGCCCTGGGCGAGTTCGTCGAGCTGCAGATCGTCAACGGCGGCGGCACCGGCAGCCTCGAGCTGACCGGGGCCGAGGAGGCGGTGACCGAGGTGACCGCCGGCTCCGGCTTCTACGCGCCCGCCCTCTTCGACCACTACAGCCGCTTCAGCCTCACCCCCGCCGCCGGCTTCGCGCTGCCGATCGTGCGCAAGCCCGCGGCCGAGATCGCGACCGCGCTCGGCGGCGGCTACCTCGCCTCCGGCAGCGGCGACCCCGGGCGCCTGCCCGCCCCCTGGCTGCCCGCCGGGCCTCGAGCTCGACCCCGAGGAGGGCGCCGGCGAGGTCCAGACCCCGCTGCTCGGCGACGCCGCCGCGGACCTCGCCATCGGCGACCGCGCCTACCTGCGCCACGCCAAGGCCGGCGAGCTCTGCGAGCGCTTCAACGCCCTGCACCTGGTCGAAGGCGAGGAGATCGTCGACGTCGTCCCCACCTACCGCGGCGACGGCCAGACTTCCTCTAGCGCGCATCGGACCACCTGCGGCTCGGTGACGCACGTCGGCTCAGGGGCCGAGGACGCGCTCGGCGTACTCGTTGCTGAAGACGCGGCCGGGGTCGAGCTCGTCGCGGGCGCGCCTGGAACTCGGCCCAGGCCGGGTAGAGCGGCGCCAGGGTCGCGGCGGTCTGGAAGTGGCGCTTGCCCCAGTGGGGGCGGCCGCCGTAGGAGTCCATGATCTCCTCGACCGCCTCGAAGTAGGGGCGCCACTCCATGCCGCGGTACTGGTGGACGGCGATGTAGGCGGTGTCGCGCTCGTGCGAGGGGCTGAGCAGGGCGTCGTCGCCGGCGGCGACCCGCATCTCGATCGGGAAGAAGACCGGGTAGCGGTTGGAGCGCACCCACTCGATCACCCGCCGCGCCGCCTCCGGCCCGTGCTCGCGCGGCACCCCGTACTCCATCTCGGTGAAGCGGACGCGGCGGTCGTTGGCGAAGACGCGGTCGCTGCGATCGACCGTGCGGCTGCCCGAGGCGAGCTCGCCCGGCCAGCCGCGAGAGCGAGGGGATCGCCCCCGGGAAGCGCTTGCCGGTCGCCGAGAGCGCCTCCAGCGCCCAGTTCTCCAGGACGACGTCGTTGAGGTAGGCGGCGGCCCTGCCGCGCGGGCGCGCGCGGCGCCTCGGTGCGGTTGCGCTCCAGGACCAGGGCGCTGTCGGCGTAGGGAAAGGTGAAGAGCTCGAAGTGGTCGTTGGCGTCGGCGCTCTCCTGGAAGGAGTCGAGCACCTCCTCGCGCGGCCGCGGCGTGTCGACCCGGTCGAGGGTGAAGGCGGGGACGCAGCGCAGGGTCACCGCCGTGATCGCCCCCAGCGCCCCGACCCCGACCCGCGCCGCCCGCAGCAGCTCCGGGTGGGTCGCGGCGCTGAGCGGCGGACGCTGCCGTCGGCGAGGACCAGCTCCAGTCCCTCGACCTGGGCGGAGATGTTGCGCAGCCTCGCCCCGGTGCCGTGGGTCCCGGTCGAGATCGCGCCGGCGATCGTCTGGCGGTCGATGTCGCCGAGGTTCTCCATCGCCAGCCCGAGCCGGGCCAGCTCCTCGTTGAGGTCGGCGAGCACGGTCCCCGCTGCCACCTGGACCAGGCCGGAGCCGGGGTCGGCGTCGATCACGCCCTTCAGCGCCTCGATCCGCAGCAGCGTCCCGTCGGTCAGCGCCGCCTCGGTGAAGGAGTGGCCGGAGCCGGCGACGCTGACCTTGCGACCGGCCGCCGCCGCGGCGGCGATCGCCTCGCCAGCTCCTCGCGGTTGCGCGGGCTGGCGATCTCGGCCGGCCGGCAGGACTGGTCGCCGGCCCAGTTGACCCAGCCGCCGGTCGCTCCGCTTGCCCGCCTCCTCGCCATCGCGCCAGCCTAGATGGCGTCGCTAGCCCTCGACCGGCTGCGCGCCGGGAGGTGACGCCAGGGCGCGGAACGCGTAGGCGACCGTGACCAGCAGCAGCCCGGCGATCGCGATGCTGGGCAGCGCGTTGCCGGTGAGGCTGGCGACGACGCCGCCGCCGATCCCGCCGACCACCTGGCCCGAGGCCCAGGCCATGTTCGAGAGCCCGGCGGCGAAGCCCTGGTGCAGGCGGCTGGACTCGGCGATGTCGGAGAGCAGGGTCAGCGCCGGCGCGAAGCAGAGGCCGGCGCCGAGCGAGGTGACGATCAGCGCCGCCAGCACCCCGCCGAGGGTCGCCGCCAGAGCGATCGCGATCATCGCGACCGCGCAGATCGTCAGCCCGACCACGTACGGCAGCCGCCGCCCGACCCGGTCGGAGACGCGACCCGCGATCGGCGCCAGCATCGCCTCCAGGGCGGCGCCGGCGATGAAGCCGGCGGCGATCACGCCGTGGCCGCCGCCGAGCGAGTCGATCCGCAGCGGCACCAGCACCTCGATCGCGCCGAACATCACCGAGGGCACGGCGACGAAGATCGCGCCGTCGAGGATCGGCTTGCTGAGCATGGTCGCGACGACCTCGCGCAGGCTCTGGCGCTCCGGCGCCCGCGCCTCGGGCAGCCGCGAGGCGGCGTAGGCGAGCGCGAGGGTGACCAGCAGGACCGAGCCGAAGACCAGTTCGGTGCCGACCGAGGCGGCCAGCGCGCCCAGCGCCGGCCCGAGCAGGGCGCCGGCGACCGCGGTGCCGAGCGCCGTCCCGATCACCTGGCCCCGGCTCTCCTCGGGCGAGGAGGTGATCAGCCAGGTCAGCGCCCCGGCCCAGATCAGCGCCCCGGCGATGCCCTGGGTGAAGCGGGCGGCGTCGAGCAGGTCGATCTGGTCGACCTGGCCGAAGACGAGGCTGGAGACGCCGAGCAGCAGCAGGCCGGAGATGACCGTGCGCCGCGGCCCGACCCGGCTGGCGACGAAGCCGGCCGGCAGCGAGGCGATCAGGGTCCCGGCCGCGTAGGAGGCGGAGAGGATGCCCGCCTGGGCCTTGCTCAGCCCGAGCTGGTCGACGTAGTCCGGCAGCAGCGGCGCGATCGCGGCAAAGAAGGCGACGTCGAAGAAGATCATCGCCGAAGCCAGCCAGAGTAACCGCCGCATACCCCAATCCAATCAGGAGCGGCAGGCCATCGGCCGAACATGGGCCTTTAGCATCCGCAGGCACCGCTCTCGGAGGGGTGGCAGAGCGGTTGAATGCGCCGGTCTTGAAAACCGGTGGCCCTCGCAAGGGGGCTCGTGGGTTCGAATCCCACCCCCTCCGCTGCCGTGGCCGAAGCAGGAATGACAGGCGCCCGCCCGAACGACCCGGACATGGACAGGACCGCCACGCGCGCCCGCCGGCGCGAGCGCTGGGTGCAGCGGGCCGAGCGGGTCAGGGACGCCTTCGGCCTCGTCCTCGTCCTCGTCCTCGACGACCTACGTGCTGACCTCGCTGCTCTCCAACCGCGGCTGGTCGGCGGTCGTGCTGACCGTCGCCACCAGCGTCACCTCGGTGGTCGCGCTGACCAGCTCCCACGCCAACCCGCGGCTGGTCCGGTCGGCGATCTGGCTCTCGGGGCTGACGATCGTCCTGGCCGCGATCGCCGCGATCAGCGGCGACCGCATCTGGCTCAACCTCGCCTCGGTGATCCAGATCACGCTGCTGACGATCGCGATGGCCGCGGTGCTGCGGCGGGTGGTGACGACGGCCGAGGTCGGCTCGCGCACGATCCTCGGCGCGATCAGCGTCTACACCGTGCTCGGCATCCTCTTCACCTTCCTCTACGGCACGGTCGAGCGGATCCAAGGCAGCCCCTTCTTCGAAGGCGTCGCGCACCCGTCCGGGAGCGACTTCCTCTTCTTCAGCTACACGACGCTGACCACCACCGGCTACGGCGACCTCGTCCCCGGCGGCCAGCCCGGGCGGATGCTCGCGGGGCTGGAGATGATGATCGGCCAGATCTTCCTCGTCACCCTGGTCGCCGGCCTGGTCAGCCTCTGGCGCCCGGGCGAGGCGCTGCGCCGGCGCCGGGAAAAGCACGCCGGGAGCTGACCGCAGCGCAAGAGGCGCTCCCCGTCGTCGAGCCGGCGGCTTCGACGACGGGGAGCTGAGCGCCTGGCACAAGTTCGTCGTTCCCCTGCCTGGTGGCATCGCCGGCGCCGAACTTGTCCTGTTCGCCGCGGCCGGGCGCCTGGGTGGCAATTACTGTCCGCCAAAGGCTCGATACCGCGACAACAGTCCGAATGGTCTGTTTCGGACCGTGTGAGTAATACCATCGTCTAACCGGCAATGTCAAGCGAACACCGCCTATCCCCACCTCCTTCATCGTCCTCGCCCTGATCAGCGGCGCCGGCGAGGCGACCCCGTACGACCTCAAGCAGGCGGTCGCGATGACGCCTCGGGAACTTCTGGTCAGTGCCGCACGCCCAGATCTACGCCGAGCCCGAACGGCTGTCGCGAGGGCGGCTACCTGAGCGAGCGCCGCGAGGACGGCGGCAGGCGCCGTCGCCACTACAAGCTGACCGCGAAGGGCGAGAAGGCGCTCGGCCGACTGGCTGGCCGAACCGACCGGGGAGATGGCCGAGCTACGCGACCCCGGCATCCTCAAGCTCTTCTTCGGCGGCGACCCCGAGCGTCTCGGCCAGCGCCCAGCTCGCCGACCCATCGCCAGCGCCTGGCCGAACTGGAAGCGCTCGCCGAGCAGATGGAGGGACAGTCCGAGGTCCCCCGCGGGTTCCTCCTCACCGTCCGTGCCGGCCTCGGCCACGAGCGCGAGTGGGTCCGCTTCTGGTCGCTGATCGAGCGCGGCGAGGAACCCTGAAGCAGCTACTCCGAGAGCTCGACGCGCTCGATCGTCTTCGGCTCGACCGGCTTGTCGGAGCCGTCGGTCGGGCTCGCCTCGATCGCGTCGACAACGTCCATGCCGTCGACGACGGTGCCGAAGACGGTGTGCTTGCCGTCGAGCCAGGGCGCCGCCCCGGCGGTGACGATGAAGAACTGCGAGCCGTTGGTGTTGGGCCCGGCGTTGGCCATCGCCAGCGCCCCGCGCACCACCTTGTGATCGTTGAACTCGTCCTCGAAGGTGTAGCCGGGGCCGCCGGTGCCGGTTCCCTGCGGGCAGCCGCCCTGGATCATGAAGTCGGGGATGACCCGGTGGAAGATCAGTTCGTCGTAGAAGCCGTCCGCCGCGAGCTTGCGGAAGTTCTCGACGGTCTTCGGCGCGTCCTCGTCGTGAAGCTCGAGCACGATCGCCCCGGCATTGGTGTGAAGGGTGGCTTTAGACATGGCGCGAACCCTACCGATCAGCCGCTGACGCGGACCGTGACCGGACGCGAGGAGCCCGGCGCGTACGGCCAGCGCTCCTCGGCCAGCGCCGTCGCCCGCAAGCGGATCGAGGCGCTGCCGCTGACGTAGCGGAAGCGGTAGTGGGCGCGGAAGCGCCCGCCGTGGTCGGTGCGGGTGACGAGGACCGGTCGCCAGCGGCCGGTGGCGGCCTCCAGGTACTGGATCGCGACCAGCTTGCCGCGCCGGGGGATCGCCGCGCCGCGGCCCCGGACCCTGCCGCTGAGCCGCACCGTCTGGCCGGTCCTCAGCGCGAGCGGCGCGGCGTCGAGGGAGACGCCGGAGCGGACCCGCAGGTCGAGCGAGGCACGGCCGCGCCGGCTCGAGCCCGTCGTCGCCCGGAAAGACGACGGCGATCCGGCGCGACGGACCCGGGCCGAGGCGGAGCTCGAAGCCACCGCGCTCGCCGGTGGTGACCGTGGCGGTCGCGGCCTTGGCGAGAGCGCCACGCGAGGGCCGGGAGACGACCCGCAGCTCGCGGCCGGCGATCCCGGCGCCGTCGGCGCGGGTGAGGCGGCCGCTGAGCAGCGCCGGGGCGGCGAACGGCACCGTCAGCGCGTCGCCGCGGCCGTGACCGCCCCGCAGCCGCGCGAACAGACGCGTCTTCGACCGCGGCGGCGCGGGCTTGGCCGGGGTCGGCGTCCGGCTCGGCGCCACCGCGGGAGGCAGCTTGCGGATCGCCATCTCGGTGCCGTCGGCGCGCAGGGTCGTGGTGGCCTTGTTGCCGGCCCCGTCGACGGCGTCGGCCCGGAAGACGTAGGTGCCGGGAGCGAGGTCGGGGGTGCGGGCGACCAGGGTCGCCTTGCCCGGTCGCCCCGGCCTGCAGCTTGGTCGGTAGCTCGGTCCAGTCGGCCGACGTTGAGGCGGCGGTAGGAGATCGTCCCGGCGGCGGGACCGGAGTGGGCGTCGCTGACGGCGGCGCGGATCTGGTCGGGGATCTCGGCGCCCTCGCTCACCGCGAAGGCGACCCCGGGCGGGACGTCGTCGAAGCGCAGCGGCACGTCGAGCGCCGAGGCCGGCTTGTCGTTGCCCGCTTCGTCGCGCAGCCAGAGGTGGAAGGTGTAGAGGCCCGGCGCGGGGACGAAGCGGTCGGGGATCGCGGCGATGCTCTGGCCGGGGGCGAACTTGACCCCGGTGTCATAGCCGGCGGGGCCGGTGATCCGCCAGTAGGCGCCCCAGATCGGGCTCGCCGGGCCCTGGTCGGGATTGGCCCAGGAGAAGTCGAAGTCGTCGACCCGGCGCCAGCCCTCGCCGCCGGCCAGGGTCAGGTTGCGCGGGTGGGCCGGTGGGTTGTTGTCGATCGCGACCGTCTGGTCGGCCGTGCAGCCGACGTTGCCGGCGAAGTCGGTGACGCAGTGGTGGACGCGCGTGCGGGCCATCGCTGAAACGGGTGGTGTCGATCGCGGCGCCACCGGAGACGCCGAGCAGGCAGGGCTGCATCTGGGTCGCCTTCCAGACGCCGCCGATCAGCGCCTTGGCGCAGGGGTACTCGGTGAGGTTGACGCGGGCGCCGTCGATGCTGGTCTCGCCGAAGCGGATGCCGGCGCCGGTCTCGCTCCCCCAGAAGCCGACCCCCTGGGTGCCGCGGCGCCAGCCGCCGGCGAGGAGATCGCCGTTGATCCCGGCGGCGGGAACCTGGTCGTCCTGGACGGTGATCGTCAGGGCCCGGAGGGACGACCACGAGCCCGGGTCGAGGGCGCACCACTTGGTCTCGGCCTTGGCGCAGAGCAGGCGGTCCTCGAGGGCGGGCTGGGCGGGGTTGAAGCCGGCGACGAACTCGCGCGGGGCGACGTCGGTGCCGCCGGCGGCGGCGAAGACGTCGAAGCCGCCGTTCCAGTTGCCGACGCCGATCCGCTGCTCGAGGCCGTCGTGGAGCGCGTGCCACCAGGTGCCGCGCACCTGGGAGATCCCGGTCCCCGCCGGGGCCTCCCAGCGCCAGCGGGCGAAGCGGGTGCCGGAGACGGTGCCCTGGCCCGTCGCGGGTGAGGCTCTTCATGTGGGCGCCGTCGAACGGGTCGGCGCCGGCGGGCGGGACGCACCAGGCGTCCGGGCGGAACTTGGCGCCACCGGTCGTGTCGGCCCAGCTGGCGTCGGCGCCCACGTACCAGCCGCACTGGGCGACTTCGTACTTGCCGGCGCGCGCCTCGCCGGCGATCAGCAGCACCAGTGCCACCGCCAGCCCGATCCCCATCGCCACCATCCGCGCCACTCCACCCCGCGTGCCCGACATCCGTCCCCCGTTCGCTCGCTTGCGTATGGGGGTGGCAATGGCCGGGCGGCGCGGAAACTCTCCCCCCTGCAGACGGTCGGGGCTGCCGCGCTCGCGCCTTTGCGAGAATGCTCGGCAATGGCACTTCCGACGCAGGATCAGATAACCGACCAGCTGCGCGCAGTGATCGACCCCGAGCTGCGCAAGAACATCGTCGAGCTCGGCATGGTCCGCTCGATCGACGTCCAGGAGAGCGGCCGGGTCGAGGTGATCGTCTCCCTCACCACCGCCGGCTGCCCGATCCGCTCCCACTTCGAACAGGCGGTGACCAGGCAGGTCTCCGAGCTCGACGGCGTGACCGGCGTCGGCGTCGGCTTCGACGTCCTCTCCGACGAGGAGAAAGGCGACCTGCAGAAATCGCTCGGCCGCGGCAAGCTGCCGCAGGGCGCCCTGGCCAAGGTCAAGAACGTGATCTGCGTCTCCTCCGGCAAGGGCGGCGTCGGCAAGTCGACGATGACCGCCAACCTGGCCGCGGCGCTGACCGCCGAAGGCCACCCCTCCGGCGCCCTCGACTGCGACGTCTACGGCTACTCGATCCCGCGCATGCTCGGCGTCAACGCCAAGCCCGACGTCAACGGCGAGCGCAAGATCCTGCCGCTGGACTCGCCCAGCGGCGTCAAGGTGATGTCGATCGGCTTCTTCGTCGAGGAGAACGCGGCGGTCGTCTGGCGCGGCCCGATGCTGCACAAGGCGATCCAGCAGTTCCTCGAGGACGTCGCCTGGGACGAGCTGGAGTACCTGCTGCTGGACCTGCCGCCGGGGACCGGCGACGTCTCGATGACGCTCGCCCAGCTGCTGCCCCAGGCCAAGTTCATCGTCGTCACCACGCCGCAGCCGGCGGCCCAGTCGGTCGCCCGCCGCGGCGCCGAGATGGCGACCAAATTCGACCTCGAGATCCTCGGCGTGATCGAGAACATGTCCGGCTTCACGACCCCCGACGGCGAGCGCTTCACGATCTTCGGCGAGGGCGGCGGCCAGGAACTGGCCGACGAGCTCGACGTGCCGCTGCTGGGCAAGGTGCCGCTCTCGGAGCCGCTGCGCGAGCACGCCGACTCCGGCGACCCGCTGGTCACCGCCGAGCCCGACTCACCCGCCGCCCAGGCGATCCGCCAGGCGGCCCGCGGCATCGTCGCGATGACCCCGCAGGAGCTGCCGGTGCTGCAGGCGGCCCCGAGCGCCGCCGAAGCGCCGCCGGTCAGCGGCATCCCGCTGCCGGTCGTCCAGTAGCGCCGCGCCAGGGCATAAAAAAGGACCGCCCGAAGGCGGCCCTTTCGAAGCTGATGAAACCCGCTACGCGGCTTTGCTCTTGTAGTAGTTCGCGTTGATCTCCGCGTATTTGGCCCACTCGGCCGGGAGCTGGTCCTCGGCGAAGCAGGCGTCGACCGGGCAGGCCTCGACGCAGGCATCGCAGTCGATGCACTCGTCCGGGTCGATGTAGAGCATCTCGACCGAGTCGTAGTCGGGCTCGTCCGGCGTCGGGTGGATGCAGTCGACGGGACAGACCTCGACACACGAGTTGTCCTTCTGGCCGATGCACGGCTCGGCGATGACGTAGGTCATTCGAAGGCTTCTCCTAAGTCGGTTTCCGGTGCCCGCCGGATGCCCCGGCCAAGCGCTAGCGACCATTTTACGGATTGTCGGAGCGGACCCCCTGCTTCCCCCGCCCGGCGGCCGCTGAAGGCGCCTGAGTTATCGGCCTCTGCCAACTATGGTTGCCAGGTGCTTCGCGCCCGGCAAGTTCCGCTCCTGCCTTGGCCTGCCTGCTGCTGGCGGTGCCGGGCGCGATGGCGGCAACCGACCGGCCGGCGCCCGCGTTGATTCCCACGACCCCGGCGCCGACCTTCGTCGCCCGGACGGGCGATCGTGCAGTGGGCGCCTAGCGCCGACCAGCAGCGACCGGGCCGATGCCCGCGCCGACGCCGACGTCTCCTTCGACGGCGAACCTCGGCGATCCCGACTTTCAGCTGGTTCAGGTGCAACCGGGGCAGACCGTCGGCCAGGGCCATCGCCGAGCTGGAAGCCGACCCAGCGGTGGCTGTCGCCGAACGCGACGGCTATCAGCGCCCCGGCCGCGCTGCCCGACGACCCGCTGCTCGGCCAGCTCTGGGGACTGCGCAACACCGGCGCCGGAATCGAGGGGTTCAGCGGCGCCGTCCCCGGCGACGACATCACGCCGTGACGGCCTGGGATCGCACCGTCGGCGACCCGGCGACGGTGATCGCCGACATCGACTCCGGCTACCGCTTCGAACACCCGGACCTGGCGAACGTCGCCTGGGACAACCCGGGCGAGACGAGCAACGGGCTCGACGATGACGGCGACGGGATCGTCGACGACCTCCACGGCGCCGACTTCGTCGGCAGCGACGGCGAACACCCCGCGATCGACGGCGACCCGACCGACGACGACCTGGTCTCGGGCGGGCACGGGGTCCACACGGCGGGCACGATCGGCGCCGAGGGCAACAACGGGGTCGGGATCACCGGCGTCGCCCAGGACGTCCGCCTCATGCCGTTGCGCGTGTGCTCGCGCTTCCAGGCCTCGAACAGCTCCCGCTGCCCGAACGACTCGATCGTCGCGGCGATCAACTACGCGGGCTCGAAGGGCGCCCGGGTGGCGAACATCTCCCTCACCAGCACTGCTTTCAGCCAGGCGGAGGTCAACGCGCTCGCCGCCAACCCCGAGGTTCTCTACGTGATCTCGGCCGGCAACGACGGCGTCGACAACGACCTGACGCCGCACTACCCCTGCGACTTCGAACCCCAGACGCAGGCCTCGCCGTCGATGCCGGAGGCGATCGACAACGTCGTCTGCGTCGCCGCCACCGACCAGGCCGACGAGCTCGCCGGCTTCTCCGACTGGGGCGCGAGCTCGGTCGACCTCGGCGCGCCGGGGACCGAGATCCTCAGCACCTACCCGGTGCGCAAGCTCGTCGACGAGAACTTCGAGACCGACGACTTCGCCTCGAAATGGTCCGCGACCGGCGCCGACGGGGGATTCGCACGCACGAACGAGGCGCCGCTCTCCTCGTTCGGGATGTCGGATTCGCCGGGCGGCCCGCCGCTCCCCGACTCGATCCGTCAATCGACTTCGGCCAGCGTGCCGCTGCCGCCGGGCTTTGAATCCTGCACGCTCGAACAGACCCGCACCGTCTCGCTGGGCGGCGGCACCTACAGCTACGAAGTCCTCCTCGACGGCTCTGCCGTCGCCACCGCCGTCGCCGAGCACCTCCGGTCGCTTCGCGCTGCCGCTTGGCGCCCTTCTCGCCCCCGGCGGCGATGTCTCGGTGCGCTTCCGCTACACCGCCGGGAGCGCCCCCGATTCAAACGACGGCGTCTGGCTCGACGACATCGACGCTGCGCTGCCTCGGAGCCGGTCGGCCAGGCTTCTGGCTACGAATTCCTCCAGGGAACCTCGATGGCGGCGCCGCACGTGAGCCGGGGCGGCCGGGCTGCTGTTCTCGCTGGAACCGACAGCGACGCGTGACCGAAGTCCGCGACGCGCTGCTCGCGGGCGTCGACCCGGACGCCGTCGCTGGCGGGGAAGACCGCGAGCGGCGGCCGACTGGACGTCCCCGCGGCGATGGACGCGCTCGAAGCCGGGCTGGCCGACAGCGAACCGCCGGACGCGCCGGTGCTGGCGACCGACCCGCCTTCGCCGGCCGCCGACAGCAACCCGCAGATCATCGGCTCGGCCGAGGCCGAATCGACCGTCGCGATCTTCCTCGGCGCGGGCTGCGAAGGGTCGCCGCTGAGCACGGCCAGCGCCGAGGAACTGGCCGCGCCGGGAATTCTCGGGCGGCGACTGCGAGGGGTACCGGTGGAAACTGGGACGGCCGCGGAGCTCGCCTCGCCCGGGATCACGGTCAACGTGCCCGACGAAACCAGCCGTGAATTCACCGTCTCGGCCACCGATGCGGCGGGCAACACCTCGCAGTGCTCGGAGCCAATCGCCTACACGAACAGCACCAAAATCATCGTCATCAGTCCCGGCGAAGTGATCGTCGAACGGCTGCGGAACCGCTGCCGAGATCAACGCACCGGCGGCGATCATCCCGCCACCGGTGATCCCCTCCTGCAGAGTGCCGAAGCTCGCCGGCAAGACGCTGGCGCAGGCGAAGGCGGCGCTCGCCGGGGCCGGCTGCCGGGTCGGCAAGGTGACCAAGCCGAAGCCGCGGACGGGCCAGAAGCCGCCGGCGCTGGTCGTCAAATCCTCCTCTCCCGGCGGCCGGGTCCACGGCCAGCGGCGACGTCGTCGGGCTGAGCCTCGGCGACGAAGCCGAAACGCCATCGCCACTAGCATCGGCGGCTCATGCTGCTGCTGACGGGGGCGACTGGAAGCATCGGATCGCGGCTGCTGCCGCTGCTGCTGGAGAGCGGCGAGGACGTGCGCTGCCTGGTCCGCGAGCCGCGGCGGCTGGGGGCGCGGCGGGTCGACGTGCAGATCGCCCTCGGCGACCTCGGCGAGATGTCCGACCCCTACCTGGTGCGGCAGGCGCTGCGCGGGGTCGACACCGTGATCCACCTGGCGGCGACGATCCGCGACCAGCCGCCGAAGCGGATCGAGGAGCTGAACGGGCTGGCGACGGTGCGGCTGCTGCGGGCGGCCGAGCGCAGCGGCGTCGAGCGCTTCCACTTCTTCAGCGCCCTCGACGCCTACGCGGCGCAGCGCACCCGCTTCTTCCGCGCCAAGTGGCTGGCCGAGCAGGCGGTCGCCTCCTCGCCGCTGGCGACCACGGTCTTCGCCCCCTCGATCGTCTACGACCACAGCGACCCCTGGATCACGCTGCTGCGGCGCTTCTCCTTCCTGCCGGTGCTGCCGGTCTCCGGCGACGGGCGGGCGCGGTTCCAGCCGATCTGGGCCGAGGACGTCGCCCGCTGCGTGGTCGCCGCGCTGGCGCGGCGAGGCGCGGCCGCGCTACGAGCTGGCCGGGCCGGAGACGCTCAGCTACGACCAGATGTCCGACCTGGTCAGCCGCATCGCCGGCCGGCCGCGGCCGCTGGTCCACGTGCCGCTGCCGCTGATCCGCTCCAGCCTGATCGCCCTGCGCTCCGTTTTCGGCGAGGCCGTGTTTGCAACCTGGGAGGAGGCCGAGCTGATGGAGGTCTCCATGGTCAGCGAGCGCGGCACCGCCGACGTGCAGGCGCTCGGAGTCGAGCCGCGAAGGATGAGCGATGTCCTGGAAGGTCCTGAGTAGAGCTGTCGCGCTGGCGCGCCGTCGGCGCCGCGCTGTTCGCCGCGCCGGCCGCGGCGCTGACCCTGGTGCCGCCGAAGCCGAACGTCTTCCTCGGCGTCAGCGACCGCGGCACGACCACCGACTTCAACGAATTCGCGGCGCTGACCGGCAAGCACCCGGCGCTGCTGCAGACCTTCCACCCCTGGGGCAACAGCCTCAACGAGGCCTACGAACGCTGGCGCGAAACCGGCGACGCGGCCGATCCTGGCGATCTCGACCGCCGACGACCAGACGCTGGCGGAGATCATCACCCCCGAGCAGATCGCGCTCGGCGCCGGCGACGACTACCTGCTGCAGCTCAACGACTTCTTCGCCACGCACGGGCTGCCCGCCTACATCCGGCCGCTCGGGCGAGCCGAACCGCTGCCTCAACGTCTGGTCGGCGGTCAACTGCGACGGCAGCCAGAAAGGCGGCGAACACACGACCGGCTGGTACAAGCAGGCCTTCCGCCGGATCGCCGCGATCGTCCGCGGCGGCCAGACGCTGGAAGGGATCAACGCGACCCTGGCCGAAATCGGGCTGCCGCCGCTCAACCGGACCAAGGGGCCGAACCCGGAAAGCCTGCCGGCGGCGCCGGTGAGCATCATCTGGAGCCCGCTGCCGGGCGGCTCGCCGCGGGTGAAAGGGCAACTTCCCCGGCAACTACTGGCCCGGCAGCCGCTGGGTCGACTGGGTCGGCACCGACTTCTACTCCCAGTATCCCGTCTGGGAAGACCTCAACCGCTTCTACGCCGGCAAGCAGTGGAAGGGCAAGCCGGTCGCGATCACCGAGTGGGCGGTCTCCGGCGATCGACGAACCGCGCTTCGTCAAACAGCTGATCGCCTGGATCGTCAAGCGCCCGCGGGTGCGGATGCTCGTCTACTACCACGGCGTCGGCGCCGGCAACCAGTACGACCTCGGCCTCTACCCGCGCACGACCAACACCCTGCGCCTGAAGATCCGCCGCGCCAACTTCCTCTCCTACGCCGACTACAACGCCGGCCTGCTGCCGCCGCTGCCGCCGAAGCCGAAGAAGACGAAGCCAGCGCCGACGCCGGCGCCGGTCCCGACGCCGACGCCCGACCCCGCGAACCGTCACGCCCGAACCGGCGCCGGCACTCCGCGAAGCATCCAAAAAGAGAGAGGCCCGGGTCTCCCCGGGCCTCTCGAAAAGCCACACCGCCGTATGGCGGCGGGTGGTTACATCATGCCGCCCATGTCCGGCATACCGCCGGGCATGCCGCCGCCGGCGCCGCCTTCCTCCGGCGGGCTCGGCGATGATCGCCTCGGTGACGAGGATGTTCTTGGCGATCGACGCCGCGTTCTGCAGCGCCGAGCGGGTGACCATGGTCGGGTCGATGACGCCGGCCTTGATCAGGTCGCCGTACTCGCCGTTGGCCGCGTTCAGGCCTTCGCCCGGCTTCAGGTCACGGACGGCGTTGACGACGACCGAGCCCTCCAGGCCGGAGTTCTCGGCGATCTGACGGACCGGCTCCTCGAGCGAGCGGTGGATGATCCGGGCGCCGGTGCGCTCGTCCGGGTCGTCGACCAGCTTGTCGGGGTCCAGACCGGACTGGGCGTTCAGCAGGGCAACGCCACCACCCGGGACGACGCCCTCCTCGAGGGCGGCGCGGGTCGCCTGCAGCGCGTCCTCGACGCGGTGCTTTTTCTCCTTCATCTCGGTCTCGGTGGCGGCGCCGACCTTGACCACGGCGACACCTCCGGCGAGCTTGGCGAGGCGCTCCTGGAGCTTCTCGCGATCGAAGTCGGAGTCGGTGTTCTCGATCTCCTGTTTGATCTGCTTGATCCGGCCTTTGATGTCGTCGGCGCCACCGGCACCGTCGATCACCGTGGTCGTGTCCTTGGAGACGACGACGCGGCGGGCCTTACCGAGCTGGGTCGAGCTGGGTGTTCTCGAGTTTGAGACCCATCTCCTCGGTGATCACCTCGCCGCCGGTGAGGACGGCGATGTCCTCGAGCATCCGCTTGCGGCGGTCGCCGAAGCCGGGGGCTTTGACGGCGACACCGGTGAAGGTGCCCCGCAGCTTGTTCACGACCAGGGTCGCCAGGCACTCGCCCTCGACGTCCTCGGCCACGATCAGCAACGGCTTGCCGCCCTGCATGACCTGCTCCAGCACCGGCAGGATGTCCCGCACGGAGCCGATTTTCTGGTTGGCGATGAGGATGTAGGGGTCCTCGAGCACGGCCTCCATGCGGTCCTGATCGGTGACCATGTAGGGCGAGATGTAGCCCTTGTCGAACTGCATGCCCTCGGTGAACTCCAGCTCCATGCCGAAGGTCTGGCCCTCCTCGACGTTGACGACGCCGTCTTTGCCGACCTTCTCGATCGCGTCGGCGATGACGTTGCCGATCTCGTCGTCGGCGGCGGAGATGGCGGCCACGCGGGCGATCTGATCCTTGCCCGCGACCTCTTTGGACTGCTTGTCGCGGAGGTTGTCGACGACCTCGTCGACGGCCTTCTCGATGCCGCGGCGCAGGGCCAGCGGGTTGGCGCCGGCGGCCACGTTCTTCAGCCCCTGGCGGACGATGATCTGGGCCAGCAGGGTCGCCGTCGTGGTGCCGTCGCCGGCCACGTCGTTGGTCGCCGTGGCGACCTCGCGGACGAGCTGGGCGCCCTGGTTCTCGAAGACGTCCTCGACCTCGACCTCGCGGGCGATGGTGACTCCGTCATTGGTGATCGTCGGCGCGCCGAACTTTTTGTCGAGCACGACGTAACGGCCTTTGGGGCCGAGGGTGACCTTGACTGCGTTGGCGACGGCGTCGACGCCGGCCTGCAGTGCCCCCCTGGCCTCCTCTGCGTACTTCAGCTCCTTATGAGCCATGTGTATTCAGTCCTCCTTGGTTCTTAAGTCCGATGGACGAGGGCGCTAGCTGAGCTTCGCCAGCACGTCCGACTCGCGCAGCACGAGCAGGTCGTCCCCCTCGACGGTTACCTCGGTGCCTCCGTATTTGGAGTAGAGGACCTCGTCGCCCTCCGAGACGTCGAGCGGGCGGCGGCTGCCGTCCTCGTTGATGGCGCCGTCGCCGACGGCGACGACCTTGCCCTTCTGCGGCTTCTCTTTGGCCGTGTCGGGGAGGACGATGCCGCTAGCGGTCGTCGCCTCCTCCTCGATCGGCTTGACGATCAGCCGGTCCCCGAGGGGCTTCAGCTTCATCCGTGTACCTCCGTTATCGGTGCGTGGTTGGCTGTCAAAGTCGGGAAATGCCGCTCTGGAGCCGATTTCGCGCTCCGCGGCGTTGGCACTCTACTAGTGAGAGTGCCAACAGATGTGAAAGATAGCGAGCGGCGGCGCTCGGCGAGCGGCTCAGTCGGTGGCCAGCAACCTGCAGCCCAGCAGCTCGGCGATTCCCTCGCCGCCGCGGGCCATCACCCAGTCGTGGTTCCACTCGAAGGCCGGCCGCAGCAGCGGCGCCAGGCAGGTTCATCCAGGGCTTCGTCGTCGCGCACGTTCCACTCGTAGAGGACGGCGGTGACGCCCTCCTGCTCGTAGAGGCGCCAGCGGCCGATGCCCTCGAGCTCGCCGACCGCGTGGCCCTCCAGCAGGTGCGGGTGCTCGACCCGGGTCGTCGTCACCTCGAACTCGACCCGGTAGGGCAGCAGGCTCTTCCAGACCATCCGCGAGACCGTGCCGACGTCGGCGCCGTCGGGCGGCCGGCTCAGCTCCTCGGCCTCCTCCACCCCGCGCCACCAGCTCGGCCAGCTCGCCTGGTCGTGCAGCGCCTCCCAGACCGGCTCGCGCGGGGACTCGAGCAGCCAGGTGGTGAGGAAGGCGTACTCGGCCATGGCGCGCCGCCCGCTAATTGTGGTGCGGGGTCTCCCCGTTGCCGATGTGCGGCTTCGGCGACTCGGTGATCTGCGAGAAGCGGATCACGGTGACCGCGTCGTCTTCGAGGATCGGCCGGCTGTAGATCTGCTCGAGGAACTTGCGCTCGTCCTCGAGGCGGCGGAACTCGGGGTTGTCGTGCTCGATGTCGCGGCGCGAGAGGTCTTTGAGCTTCTTCACCTCGACGTCGTCGATGACCGCGGTGAAGATCTTCTCGCGCGGGCTGTGGCGGAAGCCGACCGTGACCCAGACCACCTGGCCGCGCTCGTACTTGTTGCTCTTGTCGCCGAGCCGGATCGTCGCCGTCTTGCGGCCCCGCTTCAGCTGGTCGACGAAGACCGCCGAGTAGAAGTTGAGTACGTAGGTGCCACCCCTCATGCGCGGCGAGCGTATCTGACGCGTGATTCCGACACGCCCGTCGTGCTCTGGACGGATATCCGGCCACCAGGGCTGAAGTTCCTCCGTCAGCAGCCGATGGAGTGGTCCATGGCTCTTTGCGCGTTCCCACCTTCGCCTGCCGCTTTTGGCTCTGCGCCTGCGCCTGCGGCCTGCTGCTGGCGCCGCTGGCGGGGCAAGCGGCGGCGAAGACCTGCGGCGGCAAGCAGGTGACGATCATGGGCACCCCGGGCAACGACACGATCGTCGGCAAGGGCGCCAGCGACGTGATCGACGGCGGTGGCGGCGACGACGTGATCAGCGGCGGCCACAACGGCAACGACACGATCTGCGGCGGCCCGGGCAACGACACGATTCGTGGCGGCCACGGCTTCGACGCGCTCTACGGCGAAGGCGGCGACGACCATCTCTTCGGCGAAACCGGCTCCGACATGATCGACGGCGGCGCCGGCGACGACCAGCTCTCCGGCTACAAAGGCGCCGACCACCTGCACGGCGGCGGCGGTGACGACACCCTGATGGGCTCCAAGGGCCCCGACCTGCTCGACGGCGGCGCCGGCGACGACTACGCCGACGGCCAGCAGGGCAGCGACTCGGTCGACGGCGCCGGTGGCGACGACAAGCTGCTCGGCGACAAGGGCAACGACAAGATCGAAGGCGGCCCGGGCGACGACCAGATCGAAGGCGGCGCCGGCGACGACAGCGACCTCGAGGGCGGGGCAGGCGCCGACACCATCCTCGGCGGCTCCGGCACCGACAACGCCGACGGTGGTCCCGGCGACGGCGACGTCGTCCGCGGCGACGCCGGCACCGACACCCTCTCCGGCGGCGAAGGTGGCGGCGACATCGTCTCCTACGCCAGCGCCACCCGCGGCGGCGTCACCGTCGACCTCGCCAGCGGCCAGGCGAAAGGTGACGGCCACGACACCCTCAGCGGCTTCGAGGACGTGGTCGGCTCCCCACAGGCCGACACGATCGTCGGCGACGGCAGCGAAAACCGGCTCGACGGCGGCGTCGGCAACGACACGCTCGAGAGCGGCGGCGGAGGCGGCACCGCTTTCGGCGGTCCCGGCAGCGACGACTGCAACGGCTTCTCGGTCGAGACCTCCTGCGGCCCTGAACTCGGCCCCCCGCCCGGCCTCGCCTACGCGATCCTCAATCAGGGCCTCGACGGCTCCAGCCTCGTCGTCCAGGGCGGCCCCGGCGACGACGACATCCGCATCTCCCACAACGGCCAGGGCTGGACGATCTCCAACGGCGCCGGGATCTTCCCGGGCGAAGGCTGCGTCAGCGTCACCAGTAACGCCACCGCGATCGGCTGCGGCGGCGAAGCGGCCCTGGTCGTCGTCACCGGCAACGCCGGCGACGACCGCATCGTGATCGATCCCAGCGTCCCCGCCAGCGCCAAAGTGCGGGTCAACGGCAACGCCGGCAGCGACACCCTCGTCGGCGGTCCCGAGGACGACGTGCTGGAAGCTGGCGAGAACTACAACGGGCCCGACAACGGCAACGACACCCTGGTCGGCGAAGGCGGCAACGACGTCCTCTACGCCGACCCCGGCGCCGACAACCTCCAGGGCGGGCCGGGCGAGGACCTGCTCGTCTCCTCGGTCGCGGTCTGCCAGGGACACCGCTACGACGGCGGCCCCGGCGAAGACACCGTCTCCTACGGCCGCTCCGACGCCGCCCTGCGGGTCACCCTCGGCGGCACCGGCGGTCCGGCCGGCTGTGGCAACCCGGACCAGGTACTCGAGCGACAACGAGAGCCTCGAGGGCTCCGACGGCCCCGACGTCCTGACCGGTGACAACGGCGACAACAGCTTCCTCGGCCACCTCGGCGCCGACACCTTCATCGCCAAGGGCGGCAACGACTTCATCGACGCCGCCGACGGCAAGCGCGACAAGGACATCGTCTGCGGCAGCGGCAACGACGAAGTGGTCAAGGACGGGAACGACCCGACCTCGGGCTGCTGAGCGGCCTGAGCTAGAAGATGTAGTTGCGCAGCTTCGCCGGGTCGAGGATCGTCACCCGGCCGCGGCCGGAGCGGACGACGCCGGCCCGCTCGAGGTCGGCGAGGAAGCGGCTGACGCTCTCGCGCGAGGTGCCGGCGAGCTGGGCCAGGTCGGCCTGGTTCATCCGGATCGTCACCTCTCCCCCCTCGCCGCCGCGGGCTTCGGAGACGAGCTGGGAGAGGACGCCGGCGACGCGGCTGGGCACGGTCTGGAAGGACTGGCGCGAGATCCGCTCGTTGGCCTCGCGCAGGCGGCGGACCAGGGCGGCGACGAGCTTGACCGAGATCTCCGGGTGGCGGGCGAGCAGGGCGCGGACGTCGACCGCCGGCAGCGCCAGCAGCTCGCCGTCGCTGAGCGCTTCGGCGCTGGCCGAGCGGGTGTCGCCGTCGAGCATCGCCAGCTCGCCGAAGACCTCGCCGGGGCCGAGCGTGGCGAGCGTGATCGCGCGCCCGTCGGAGTGCTCTCGGGTGACCCGGAAGCTGCCCTCGCGGACAATGTAACAGGCGTCGGAACGGTCGCCCTCGTGGAAGACGCGGGTGCCGGCCGGGAACGAGCGCGGCACGGCGACGCGGGAGAAGCGCTCCAGCTCGGCCTGCTCGAGATCGGCGAAGAGGGGGACGCTGCGCAGCAGTCCAGCGCTGGTCTCCAACTCCTCCATCGGGGGATTATCGCGCCGAGGCGGTCAGTTTGCGCGGGCCGCGGCTGAAACCGGCCCCGATCAGAGCCTCCTCGTGGCCGGAGCCGATCACCGGCTCGCCGTCGAGTTTCTCCACCGCCAGTTTCTGCAGCTGGCCGGCGGCGACGGCCTCGGCGAGGGCGCGCATCGCCGCTTCCAGCTCAGTCCCCTCCATCGACTTGAGGCGGAGGACGCCGCGGCCGCCGCGCTCGAGGAAGACGACCGGCTCACCGTCGCACGTCAGCAGGTGGGCGCCGGGGGTGCGGCCGGGGCGCCGTCCCCCCTCCAGCTTCGGCCAGGGCAGCGAGGCGCCGTAGGGGTTGGCGGGATCGGTGGCGGCGAGGACGAGGTAGGAGCCGTCGGCTTCAGGCAGCGAGCGCAACCGCTCGACCGCGCCGGGGAGGGCGAACTGGGCGCCGCCGAGCCCCTCGACGAAGTAGCCGCGGCGGGCGGTGCCGAGCAGCTCGAGGTTGCCGAGCTCGGCGTAGAGGGTGGCGAAGCCGCCGGGGATACCCTCGGCGAGCACGGTCTCACGGGTGACGATGCCGTAGCGCTCGAGCATCAGCTCGGCCTGGGCGCGCAGCTTGGCGCCGGGGCCGGGAGCGTTGGCGAAGAGCTGCTCGGTCAGCGACCAGCGACCCTGGACAGCGGCGCCGGTGATCGAGGGGCGGCGGCCGAAGCGGCGGCCGTGGCGCTCGGGTGAGTTGACCGCGCGCAGGCGCGGCGCCCGCAGCGGCGCGAAGGCGTCGTTGGTGACGCCGCCGGTCCAGGCCAGGTCCCAGAGCGCGTTGTGCAGCTCCTCGGCCGGGTGGTCGAGGTCGGCGAGCAGGTCGAGCCAGAAGGAGGGGCCGGCGGCGAGGCGCTCGCGGATCGCCTCGTGCACCTCCCCGGCCGGGGCCTCGAGCTTGACGTTGGCGGGCGGCGGGCCGGCGAGGCGGACGTCCTCGCGGAAGTAGAGGGCGACGCGGCCGTCGGAGCGGCCGAGGGCGCCGGCGCCGACCCAGACCAGCTCGCCGCTGGTGCAGAGCTCGTCGAGCCAGGAGGGCGAGTAGGCGCCGAGCCGGCGCGGCAGCACGTCGGCCTCCCAGACTTTCGGGGTGAGGGCAACGCCCTGCAGCGGCACCAGCGCCTCGCGCAGGCGGTCGGGGCCGGCGCCGGCGCGGCGGAAGGCGTCGACGTTCTGCCAGCTCGGCAGGAAGCGGGCGAGCTGGGTCGGGTCGGCCGCCTCGACCTCCTTGCGCAGGCGGGCGAGGCTGGCGCGGCGGACCCGGCGCAGCACTTCGGAGTCGCACCACTCGCGCTCGGTCCCTTCCGGCAGCAGCTCGCCGCGGACCATCGCCCCTTCGCTCTCGAGCTCGCGCAGGGCCGGCAGGGGGTCGACGTTGTAGCGACCGGCCAGGCGCGCGGTCGGGAAGGGGCCGTGGGTGCGGGCCCAGCGGCGGACCAGGGCCCGCATCGCGTCCGGGTGATCCTCGAGGAAGCTCTCCGGCAGGCCGCCCGGTGGCGGCACCCCGAGCGCGTCGCGGTAGAGGCCGACGTCCTCGGCGGCGATGTAGCGCTCCTCGCCGCCGATCCGGGCCTTGACGACGCGGCGCTCGGCGACCAGCTTCTCCAGCATCGAGGCGGCCGAGTAGCCCTCGGTGACCCGCTCGGCGCACTCGGCGGCGGTGAGGTCGCCGAGGTTGCGCAGCAGCTGCTGCAGGGCGTCGCGGTCGCCCGCCCGGCCGGCCTCGCCCCGGTGCTGCAGCTGCTCCTCGACTTCCTCCAGCGCCTCCGGGTCGATCAGTTCGCGCAACTCCTCCTGGCCCAGCAGCTCGCGCAGGAGGTCGCGGTCGAGCGCCAGCGCCGCCGCCCGCCGCTCGGCGTTCGGCGTGTCCCCCTCGTACATGTGGGTGGCGACGTAGTCGAACAGCAGCGAGGAGGCGAAGGGCGAGGCGGTCGGGGTCTCGACCTCGACCAGGCTGATCTGGCGCGCGTGCAGCTTGCGCAGCAGGTCGGCCAGCTCCGGCAGGTCGAGCACGTCCTGCAGGCACTCGCGGTAGGTCTCGAGGATGACCGGGAAGCGGGGGAAGTCCCGTGCCACCTCGAGCAGGCTCTGCGACTTCAGCCGCTGCTGCCAGAGCGGCGTGCGCTTGCCCGGGTAGGCGCGCGGGATCAGCAGCGAGCGGGCGGCGTTCTCGCGGAAGCGGGCGCCGAACAGGGCCGAGCCGGAGAGCTCGGCGACGATCAGGTCCTCGATCTCTTCCGGGTCGATCAGGACGAGGTCGGCGGGCGGCGGCTCGTCGGCGTCGGGGAGGTGGATGACGATGCCGTCGTCGGACCAGATCGCGTCGGCCTCGAGCCCGCGCTCGTCGCGGATCTTGGCGGCCAGGGCGAGGCCCCAGGCGGAGTGGACGCGGCCGCCGTAGGGCGAGAGGATGCAGAGCCGCCAGTCGCCGATCTCGTCGCGGAAGCGCTCGACCACGATCGTCTCGTCGGAGGGGACGACCCGGGTCGCCTGCTGCTGCTCGCGCAGGTAGGTGACGAGGTTGTTGGCGGCGCGCGGGTCGAGGTCGTACTCGGCGGCGAGCTCGGCCGGCTCGCGCGAGACCGCCTCGCGGGAGAAGGCGCCGATCGCCCGCCCCAGCTCGGCCGGGCGGCCGATCCCGTCGCCCTTCCAGAAGGGGACGGCGCCGGGGGCGCCGGGGGCCGGGGTGACGATCACCCGGTCGCGGGTGATTTCCTCGATCCGCCAGGTGGTGGCGCCGAGCAGGAAGGTCTGGCCGGGGCGGGCCTCGTAGACCATCTCCTCGTCGAGCTCGCCGACCCGGCGGCCGTCGGGCAGGTTGACGCTGTAGAGGCCGCGGTCGGGGATCGTGCCGGCGTTGGTGACGACCAGCGAGCGCGAGCCTTTGCGGCCGTGAATGGTGCCGCCGGTGCGGTCCCAGACGATCCGCGGCCGCAGGTCGGCGAAGCGGTCCGACGGGTAGCGGCCGTCGAGCATGTCGAGCACGTTCTCCAGCTGCTCGCGCGAGAGGTCGTGGAAGGACTCGGTGGCGGTGACCAGGCCGCTCGACCGCGTCGACCTCCCACTCGTCCATCGCCGCCATCGAGACCAGATGCTGGGCGAGCACGTCGAGCGGGTTCTGCGGGATCACCGTCTCCTCGATCTCGCCTTCGCGCATGCGCCGGGCGACGACCGCGCACTCGAGCAGGTCGCCGCGGTATTTGGGGAAGATCCGGCCTTTGGAGACCTCCCCCAGCCCGTGGCCGGCGCGGCCGATCCGCTGCAGACCGCGGGTCACCGACTTCGGCGACTCGACCTGGATCACCAGGTCGACGGCGCCCATGTCGATGCCGAGCTCGAGGGAGCTGGTCGCGACCAGGCAGGGGAGCTGACCGGACTTCAGCATCTCCTCGACCAGGGTGCGCTCCTCGTGGGAGAGCGAGCCGTGGTGGGCTCGGGCGATCTCTACGTACGGGCTCTGTGGAGGACCGGGTGAGGCGCCTGCGGGCGGGGGCTTCGCCTCCGTTCTCGACACCTCACCCGGTCCTCCCGAGTGCGGATCGTCGGCATCGGCCGCTGGGGCCTCCTGGGCTGGGGAGGCGTGCCCCCGTGCTCGGTGGCGGGGAGCTCTTGCTCGCCTTCGCCGTTGGCAAGCTCGTTCAGGCGCTTGGCCAGGCGCTCGGAGGCGCGGCGGTTGTTGACGAAGATGATCGTGGAGGTGTGGTCTTGGACCAGCTCCAGGAGCTTGGGGTAGATCGCGGGCCAGATCGAGCGGACGTGGGCGGAGGGCTCGATTTCGGACGGGGGATTGCCGTTCTCGCGAGGGGTAGGCGGGAGCGCCGGGGTCGGACATGTCCTCGACCGGCACCACGATCTCCAGGTCGAGCTTCTTCACCCGCCCCGCATCGACGATCTTGCACTCCCTCTTCGGCCCCACAAGAAACTTCGCGATCCGCTCCAGCGGCCTCTGAGTAGCGGAGAGCCCGATCCGCTGAATCCCGGACCCGGCGCTCACCGCCCGAACCCTTGGCCGTCCCAGCCTCAGCGGCCGGTGACGAGGGGTCGGGGGAGGTCTCGACGGAACCTCCCGCTGTTCGTGACGGCGAGGCCTCCCCCGACCCCTCCCTCACCGACCCCTGAACCAGGGCGTCCAGCCGCTCGAGCGTCAACGCCAAGTGCGCCCCCCGCTTGGTCTGGGCCACAGCATGGATCTCGTCGACGATCACCGCTTCGGTCGTCGCCAGGATCCCGCGCACGTTCGAGGACAGCATCAGGTAGAGCGACTCCGGCGTGGTGATGAGGATGTCCGGCGGCGTTTTCGCCATCGCCCGGCGCTCGGACTGGGGCGTGTCGCCGGTCCGCAGTCCGACCGAGATCTCGCGCCCCGATCCCCCGCAGCGGCGCCCGCAGGTTGCGCTCGATGTCGTAGGAGAGCGCCTTCAGCGGCGAGACGTAGACGAGGCGCACGCCCGTCCCCAGCTGGGGCGCGCGGGCCAGCTTGTCGATCCCCCAGAGGAAGCTGGCCAGGGTCTTGCCGGAGCCGGTCGGGGCGCAGATCAGCGCGTTGGCGCCGCCGGAGATCGCCTCCCAGCCCCCCGCCTGGGCCGGCGTCGGCCCCTCGAAGGAGGCCTCGAACCACTTCCGCACCGGCGCGCTGAACGGCGCCAGTGGGTCAGATTTCGTGCTCTGTTTCCGCTTAGTGGCCAACCCAGTGATCTTACGCGGCCGCGGCCCGCCTCGTCGCAGCCGTCAAAGATGAGGCGCGGCCGCGGGGGCCGTTCGGGAATTCCCCGTGTGTGGCTGGCGAGCGCCGGACCAAGCGTCGCCAGGACGCGGAAGCCTGAATAGCAGCGCTATTCAGGCGACCGAGGACGCCGCGACGCGCAGCGTCCGCCGCCGCCAGACGCGCGCGAGGGATTCCGACCGCGGCCGCTAGGGCGTGCCGCCGGCGAACTTCACGTAGGCGAACCAGGACTTCTTCGGGATGAAGCCTTGGGCGAAGAGGCCGGAGCCGTCGCAGAAGTTGCAGGCGCCCGGCGGCGTCGTCGACCGAGAACCAGTAGACCCGTTCCAGCTTCCACTTCACCTGGTTGCGCTCGAGCAGGCTGAAGGCGCCCTTGAGCTGCTTCGCCTGGCCCGCCGGGCCCTGGGCGAAGGAGTTGCTGCCGTCGGAGGCGGGCGGGCCGGAGCTCCAGCCGAGCTCGGTGATCCAGAGCTTCTTGGCGGCGTCGCCGTGTTTTCTTCAGGACCGCGCGCACGTCTTCGATCTTTTCGGTCAGGTTCTTGTAGCTGCCGGTGTACGGGTGCAGGGCGATGCCGTTGAACTTGGCCTTGATCCCCGGGCGTCGAGCTGGTACATCTGGTCGAGGAAGTCGGTGGCGAAGTAGGCCTGCGGCGGGCTTCTTCTTGAAGGTCGCCTCGATCGGCGTCGCGAACATCCCGCCGAGGATCAGCTGCGCCCCCGGGTCGACGCCTTTGATCGCCGCGTAGGAGAGGTTGACGAGCTTGCCGTAGTCGGCCGGGTTGGGCCGGGCGACGAAGTACTTGAAGTTCTCCTCGTTCCAGATCTGCCAGGTGCGGATCGGGCGCTTCGGCACGCCCGGGTTTTCCGCCCAGAAGCTGCCGTTCGGCCCGTAGCGGAGGACGGCCTGCGGTGACGAAGTTGGTCCAGCCGGCGCGCTGGGCGCCGGTCTTGACCGGCAGCGTCGACCGGGCTGCCGAAGCGGTGGTCGACCGCGACCGCCCAGCTCGGGGCGCCGCTGAGGAAGGGCAGCACCTCGAGGCCCGGCGGAGGTGGCGCCCCTGACGAGGTTGTCGATCCCGCCCCAGTCGATCGGGCCGCCCTGGGTCGGCTGGACCGCGCTCCAGCCGATCGGGATGCGGACGCTGTCGACGCCGCCGCGCTTGAGCCGCTGGAACTGTTCGGCCGTCGGCGGCGCCTGGGGAACGACGCCCCAGAACTTGGCCGGCACCGCCTCAGCCGGCCGGCGGCGAAGGCGCCGATCGCCGTCAGCGAGACCGCCAGAGCGGCAATCCAGGCACGCAGCTTCCACATCGGAGACTTCCTCTCTGTCGGCATCGACTAGCTGGCCTCAGGCGAGACGTGCCCGTCGGGGCCGCCGCGCTGGCGCCGCTGGCGAATCACGACCACGGCGATCGCAATTGCCATAAGCAGCGGCGATCGCGATAAGGATCGGCACCAGCGGCGAGGAGCCGCTGTCGCTGGATTCGCCGGCGGGCGACGTTGCCGAGCGGCTGTTGCAACGCGCGAGCTTGCCGGCCGTGGGAGAGCTTGCCTGGGTTACCCTGCTGCGTGCCGGGGTCGCCCTGGCCCGTGCCACCGCCGTTGGTGCCCGGGACACCGCCTGAATTGGCTTCTTCTTCCGATGAGTCCTTTTCCGACGTCACCCGTGTTATTCGGGTCACCCGGGTTCGTGGGTCGCCGCCCTTGTTCTTGGACGATGTTCGCCGGTGGTTCGGCTTGGTCGGGATCTGTCACCGGTAGCGCTCGGAGGGGCGTCCTGGTACTGGATCCCGCTCGAGTCGGCCTGAGCAACCGGTACAAAACAAGCCAATGCCAGCAGAGCAAGCACTGACAAAAGCCCGAGAAATGAGCGGCCCGAGCGCGGCGTCGGGTGGTGGCGCATCCCATGCATGGCGCGGAAGGTTAGACCAAACGGCGGCGTTGATCGCGCCGAGCGCCCTGATCGTCGGCCTGGCCCTGGCCGGAGGCGGCTACGACGTGATCGGCCCGTCACATCGCCGGGCCTCGGCGTCTGGCTGCGTGGTGGTCGGCCTGCTGGTGCTGGGAGCCGGCGACGCGCGCGGCGTCTTGGCCGGCCGTTCTACTGGGCGAGCGGGCTGCTCGTGCGGTCTGGCGCTTTTGTCTGCACTTTCATCCCTCTGGTCGGGTTCGATGGAGCTGAGCGTGATCGAGGCGGACCGCGTTCTCGTCTATCTCGGGTTCTTCCTTGCCGCCTTCCTGATCGCCCAAACCGACGAAAGGCGCCAACGTTTCGCTGAAGGCCTCGCGATTGCCGTCACTTTGGTGGCTCTTCTGGGTCTGGCAAGCCGTCTCCTGCCTCATGTGTTGAATGTCGGCGAATTCCCTTGGGGCCGGGCGCGCGCCTGCGCTACCCGCTCGGCTACTGGAACGCGAACGGGGCGATGTTCGGGATCGCGGTCGCGATGCTGCTCTGGAGCAGCCGCCGCTCGAGCTGGGCGGCGCTGCGCTGGGCTCTCGGTCGCGGCGATGCCGGCGGTCCTGCTCGCCCTCTACTTCACCTACTCGCGCGGCGGCCTGCTCTCGCTGCTGGTCGCCGCCGGCTGCCTGCTCGCGCTCTCGCGCGACCGGCTCTGGATGCTGGCGACGCTGGCGATCGGGGCGATCGGGGCGCTGCCGGCGGTGCTCGCGGTGCAGGCGCGCCGCAGCCTCGCCGACAACCTCGACAACCAGGCCGCCGTCGACCAGGGCGCGACCGTGCTGCTGATCCTGCTCGCCGGGATCGGCGCTGGCGCTGGCGCTGTTCGCCGGCCTGCGGCGCTGGATCGAGCGCCAGGGCGGGCGCTGACCGGGCACGCGGTGCGAGCTCTCCCAGCAGCCCGGCGCTGCTGAAACGGGTGGCGATCGCGCTGGCGCTGGTCGCGATCGGGGTCGCGATCGCCGTCGGCGGCCGCGCCTGGGACCAGTTCTCCGAGCTCCGACCTCCAGTTCCCCGAACCAGCCCGCGAAACACTTCGGCCAGCTCTCCGGCGCCGGCCGCCACGACTTCTACCGGGTCGCCGTCGACGCCTTCGAGGAAAAGCCGGTCCTCGGGCCACGGCGCCGGCACCTACGAGTTCTCCTGGGAGCAGCTGCGCTCGATCGACCTCCCGGTCCACGACGCCCACTCGCTCTACCTGGAGACGTTCGCCGAGCTCGGCGCTGGTCGGCGGCCTGCTCGTGCTGGCGCTGGTCGGCCTGCTGCTCTGGACCGGCTTCGCGCGCCTGGCGCGCCGCCACCGGCACCCGAGCGCGAGCTCTACGCGGCGCTGCTCGCGGCGATGCTCGCCTTCGCGGTCGGCGCCGCCTTCGACTGGTTCTGGGAGATCGCCGCGCTGGGCGCGGTCTTCTTCCTCGCCGCCGGTGTCCTCGTCGCGTGTGCGCTGCGCGCAGCTCGCCGCCGGGGCCGGCGCGGCAGGAAGCCGGACGAGCGCCGCTACGGCCTCGCGGTCGGCCGGGCTGGTCGTCGCCTGGATCGCGGCGATCGGCGCTGGTCGGGCCGCTGCTGGTCGAGCGCGAGACTCAAGTCGAGCCAGCACGCCGCCGCCGACGGCGACCTCGCCAGCGCCGTCAACCACGCCGGCACCGCCCGCTCGATCGAGCCCTGGGCCGCCTCGCCCCTACGTCCAGCTCGGCCTGCTCGCCCAGCTGCAGGGCGAACTACCCGAGCGCGATCGCCCGGCTTCACCGAGGCGATCGAACGCGAGAGACCACAACTGGCAGTGCTACTACCTGCGCTCCAAGGTCGAGCACGAAGCCGGCGACAGCAGGCGCCGGCGCGGGCCGACCTGGCCAAGGCGCGCGAACTGAACCCGCTCGAGACCTGCTTCCAGGCGGGCGGGAACTGATGGATGGGCGGAGGATGACCGGCGGCGCCCAGAAGAGCGCCCGCGCCGCAGGGCCGCCCACCGGCCCCCCGCGACCTGCCGCAGCCGCCGCGGACCGACGTCGCGGCGCGCCTCGGGCCTGATCGGGCCGAGCGGCGCTCGCGGCGGCGCGGGGCCCTGCTGCGGCGGCTGCTCGCCGCCGGCGACTGGCTGGCGCTGATCGGGGCGCTCTGCGTCGCGACCGCGACGACCTCGACCACCGACATCGGCGACGCTCTTCTGGGCGGTGCTCTTCAGCCCGGTCTGGATCCTCGTGCTCAAGCTCCACGGCCTCTACGACAACGACCACCGGCGGATCCGCCACAGCACCCTCGACGAGCTCCCCGCGCTGGTCTCGGCCAGCGCCCTCGGCACGCTCGCGCTCGACGGGCTGCTGGCGCTCAGCCCGGTCGGCCCGCTCTCGCCGCGCAGCGCGATCCTGGTCGGCGTCGGCGCCTTGCTCGGCAGCTTCGTCGCTGCCGCGGCGTCCTGCGCTTCCTCTGGCAGCGGCTGACCGGGGTCGCCGATCGGCGTCGTGATCGGCCCGGCCGAGGCCGCCGGTGATCGTCGCCCGCCGCGTCTCCACCCACCCCGAGGCCCGCCTGCACCTGGTCGGCTACCTCTCGCTCGCCGAGCGAGCGGAGCCAGGCCGCCGACGGCCTGCCCCGGCTGGGCCCGATCGCGGACGATCGCCGGGTCGCCGCACGAGCACGAAGTCGAGCGGGTCGTCGTGACCGAGCAGGAGATGAGCGAGCCCGCCGCCGAGCGGCTGATCGAGGAGTGCAAGGAGGTCGGCCTGGGGCTGACCTTCCTGCCCCAGCACTTCGGCCTGCTCGGCCCCGGGATCGAGCTCAACCGCCTCGCCGAGCTGCCGGTGCTCGACTTCCGCTTCTCCGACCCGCCGCGCTCGACCCTGGCGATGAAGCGGGCGTCGACATCGTCGTCTCGGCGACTGCTGCTGGCGCTGCTCTCGCCGCTGCTGCTGGTCATCGCGATCGCGATCCTGCTCGACTCCGGCCGGCCGGTCCTCTTCCGCCAGCGCCGCGCCGGCAAGGAAGGCGAGCCGTTCACGGATGCTCAAGTTCCGCACCATGGTCGCCGACGCCGAGGAGCGGCTCGGCGAGCTGGTCGACCTGCGACAGCCTCGACGAGCCCGTCTTCAAGATCCGCCGACGACCCGCGGGTGACCCGGGTCGGGCGCTTCCTGCGCCGCACCAGCCTCGACGAGCTGCCGCAGTTCGCTCAACGTCCTCGGGCGAGATGTCGCTGGTCGGGCCGCGGCCCGAGGAGGAGGCGGTCGTCGCCCTCTACGACGAGCGCCAGCGCAGCCGGCTCGCGGTCAAGCCGGGGCTGACCGGGCCGATGCAGGTCTACGGCCGCGGCGACCTCACCTTCGAGGAGCGCCTGGCGATGGAGCGCGACTACCTCGACAACCTCTCGATCACCGGCGACCTGGCGATCCTGCTGCGCACCCCGGGCGCGGTCGTCCGCGGCGACGGCGCCCTGAGCGCCCGCGATGGCGGCGCCGACCTCGAGGTCGTGATCGTCAGCCACGGCGCCGAAGCGCTGCTGCGGCGCTGCCTGCGCTCGCTGCGCGAGCACCCGGCCGGCGGGACGATGCGGGTCACCGTGGTCGACAGCGGCAGCCCCGACGGCGACCCCGGACATGGTCGAGCGCGAGTTCCCCGAGGTGCGGCTGCTGCGGCGCGGCGAACATCGGCTTCTCGGCCGCCAACAACCTCGTCCTGCGCGAGAGCGACGCGCGGCCGCGGTGCTGCTGCTCAACCCCGACACCGAGGTCTACGCCGGCGCCGCTCGACGCCGGCGCTGGCGCGGCTGCGCTCGAACCCGCGGATCGGCATGGTCGGCGTCAAGCTGGTGACCGAGTCGGGCGAGCTCGACCACGCCTGCAAGCGCTCCTTCCCGACGCCGCTGAGCGCGCTCGCCCACTTCACCGGCGATCGGCCGCGCCGAGGGCGCCTCCGGCGCGCTCAGCCAGTACCGGGCGACCGCACCTCGGCGACGACGAGCCGGGCGAGGTCGACGCCGTCAACGGCGCCTTCATGCTCTGCCGCGCCGAGGCGATCGCCGAGGTCGGCCTGCTCGACGAGGGCTACTGGCTCTACATGGAGGACCTCGACTGGTGCCGCCGCTTCTGGGACGCCGGCTGGAAGGTCTTCTACGAGCCGGCCGGCGTCGCCCTCCACGTCAAGGGCGCCTCCAGCGGCGGCGCGCCGGCGCCCCAAACAGGAGATCGCCTTCCACCGCGGCATGGGCCGCTTCTACCGCCGCTTCGACGCCCCCGAGCACAACCCGCTGCTGAACGCGCGCCGTCTACGCGGGGGTCGGCGCCAAACTCGCGCCGTCAGGCGCTATGCTCGAAACGGCAGCGTCTCGGCGATCTCGGTGAGCTTCGGGGCGCTCTTGTCGCGCTCGGAGAGCAGCGGGTCCTCGACCTGCCAGTCGACGCCGACGTCGGGGTCGTCCCAGGCGATGCCGGCCTCGGTCAGCGGGTCGTAGAGGCTGGAGACGAGGTAGGTGACGTCGGCGACCTCGCTGAGCACGGCGAAGCCGTGGCCGAAGCCGACCGGGACGAAGAGCTGGCGGTGCGTCTCGTCGTCGAGCACGTGCGCCTCCCACTGGCCGTAGGTCGGCGAGCCGCGGCGCAGGTCGACGGCGACGTCGAGGATCGCCCCGCGCGGGCAGCGGACCAGCTTCGCCTGGCCCGGCTCGGTCTGGAAGTGGATCCCGCGCAGCGTCCCCTTGCGAGGAGCGCGAGTGGTTGTGCTGGACGAACTCGACGTCGACGCCGAGCTCGGCCCAGGCGTCGCGGCTGAAGGACTCGACCATGAAGCCGCGGCTGTCGCCGTGGACCTGGGGCTCGATCAGGACGACGCCGTCGAGCTTGGTCGCCAGCTGCCCGCGCCATCAGCCGAGGCTCTTGCCGTACTGCTTTTCGTAGTACTCGCGGTACTCGCCGGAGCGGATCGGGCCCCACCACTCCTCGTTGTCGCGGTACCAGGCGACGGTCTGCTCGAGGCCCTCGGCGAAGTGGACCTGCGCCTCCCAGCCGAGCTCCTCCCTCAGCTTGCGCGGAGGAGAGCGAGTAGCGGCGGTCGTGGCCGGGGCGGTCGTGACGTACTCGATCAGCGACTCGTCGGCGCCGGTCAGCTCGATCACCCGCTTGACCACCTCGATGTTCTCGCACTCGTCGGGGCCGCCGACGTTGTAGGCCTCGCCGGCCTTGCCCTTCAGCAGCACCGTGTGGATGCCGCGGCAGAAGTCCTCGACGTAGAGCCAGTTGCGGACCTGGCGGCCGTCGCCGTAGACCGGCAGCGAGTCGCCGTGGAGGGCGTTGAGGATGATCAGCGGGATCAGCTTCTCCGGGTACTGGCGCGGGCCGTAGTTGTTGGAGCCGCGGCACGATCGAGGCCTCGATCCCGTAGGTGTGGACGTGGGCGGAGACCAGCAGGTCGCCGGCGGCCTTGGTCGCCGAGTAGGGCGAGGAGGGGTCGAGCGGCGAGGTCTCGGTGAAGGAGCCGGACTCGATCGAGCCGTAGACCTCGTCGGTCGAGACCTGCAGGTAGCGGCCGACGCCGAGCTCGCGGGCGGCGTCGAGCAGGGTGCCGGTGCCGATCACGTGGGTGCGGGCGAAGGCGTCCTGGTCGTCGATCGAGCGGTCGACGTGGGACTCGGCGGCGAAGTTGACGACCGCGTCGCACGCCCTCCATCGCCTCGCGCACGATCGCCGGGTCCTCGATCGCGCCCTCGATCAGCTCGACGCCCGTCGGGCAGGTTCTCGCGGCCGGCCGGCGTAGGTCAGCTTGTCGAGCACGGTGACCTCGTGCTCGTCGCCGGCGATCCGGACGTAGGTCGAGCCGATGAAACCGGCGGCGCCGGTGACCAGCAGCTTCATGCTGCCTCCTCCGCTTGTCGCTGGGCGAGATAGCCGGCCAGGCCGTCCTGCCAGGAGGGCAGCCGGATCGCGTGCTCGCGCTGGCTGGTCAGGGCCGAGAAGGCCGGCCGCGGCGCGGGCCGGCCGAGCATCTCGGTGGTCACCGAGAGCACCTTGCACTCGACCTTGGCCTGCTCGAAGATCTCGCGCGCGAACTCGTACCAGGAGCACTGGCCGGCGGCCGCCATGTGGTGGATGCCGAACTCGATCCCCTCGATCAGGCGCACGATCCCGTAGGCCAGGTGCCAGGTGTAGGTCGGCGAGCCGACCTGGTCGCGGACGACGAGGACCTCGCCGTGGTCGGCGGCGAGGCGCAGCATCGTCTCGACGAAGTTGGGGCCGCCGATCCCGAACAGCCAGGAGGAGCGGACGACGAAGTGGCGCTTGTTGGCGGCGATCGTCGCCTCCTCGCCGGCCAGCTTGGTGCGGCCGTAGGCGGAGAGCGGCGCGGCCTGGTCGCTCTCGACGTAGGGGGCGCCCTTGGCGCCGTCGAAGACGTAGTCGCTGGAGACGTAGACGACGCTGGCGCCGACCGCGGCCGCGGCGGCGGCGACGTTGCCGGCGCCGGTGCCGTTGACCGCGATCGCCGCCTCCTCGTCCGCCTCGGCGCCGTCGACGTCGGTCCAGGCGGCGCAGTTGATGACGACGTCGGGGCGCTCGAGGTCGAACTTCGTCTCCAGCGCGGCGGCGTCGGTGACGTCGAGCTCGGTGTGGCCGAAGCCGACGACGTCGTGGCCGGCGTTGCCGGCGGCGAGCATCACGTCGCGGCCGAGCATCCCCGCCGCGCCAGTGACCAGGAGCTTCACGACGAAGCCCCCACTAGACGATCTCGATCTCGGAGTTGTCGCCGACCAGCAGGCGCAGCGTCTTCGGCATGCCGTCGCTGCGGGTCAGCTTGACGTTGCGGCCGAGCAGGCTCGCCTCCATCCGCGTGCCGAGGTCCTCGACCACCGAGCCGGCGAGGACGATCGAGTGCTCGACCTCGGAGCGGCGGACGTGGACGCCGTCGCCGATCGAGGTGTAGGGGCCGATGTAGGCGTCCTCGATGCAGGCGCCGGCGCCGATCACGGCCGGGCCGCGGACGACCGAGCGGGTCAGCGTGGCGCCCGCCTCGACACGACCCGGCCCTCGACCCGGGACTCCTCGTCGATCTCGCCCTCGCAGCTTCGTCTCGAGCTCCTCGAGCACGAGCCGGTTGGCCTCGAGCATGTCGGCGAGCTGGCCGGTGTCCTTCCACCAGCCGCGCACGACCTCGGACTGGACCTTGTGGCCGTCGTCGATCAGCGCCTGGATCGCCTCGGTGATCTCGAGCTCGCCGCGCCAGGAGGGCTCGAGGCCGCGGGCGGCGTCGAAGATCGCCGGGGCGAAGAGGTAGACGCCGACCAGGGCGAGGTTGGAGGGCGGGTCCTTCGGCTTCTCGATCAGGCGCACGATCCGCTCGCCGTCGAGCTCGGCGACGCCGTAGGACTGCGGGTCGTCGACCGGGGTGAGCAGGATCAGCGCGTCGGGCTCGTCGGCGCGGAAGGTGGCGACGAGGCCGCGGAGGCCGTCGCGCAGGAGGTTGTCGCCGAGGTACATGACGAAGGGCGAGTCGCCGATGAACTCCTCGGCGGTGAGCACCGCGTGGGCGAGGCCGGCGGGCTTGTCCTGGACGATGTAGGTGATCTCGGCGCCGAAGCGCGGAGCCGTCGCCGGCCGCCTCGCGGATCTCGTCGCCGGTCTCCGGGGCGATGATGATCCCGATCTCCTCGACCCCGGCGTCGACCAGCGCCTCGATCCCGTAGAAGAGCACGGGTTTGTTGGCGACCGGCACCAGCTGCTTCGCCGAGGTGTGGGTGATCGGGCGCAGGCGGGTGCCGGCGCCGCCGGAGAGGATCAGTCCCTTCAGGGCTCCATGCGAGGCTGGAACCCTACCCACTGCGAGAAAGAGCTGTGCGACCGCCGTTTACATCCCCAACTTCAACGGCATCCCAGTGCTCGGTCGGGCCCTGCGGAGCCTGCGCGAGCAGAGCCGGCCACTCGACGTGGTCGTCGTCGACAACGGCTCCGGCGACGGCTCGCTGGAGCTGCTGCGCGAGGAGTTCCCCGGAGGTGACGGTGCTCGAGCTGGAGCGCAACATCGGCTTTGGGCCGGCGATCAACCGCGCCGTCGCGCGAGCACCGGGCCGACCCGCTGATCCTCCTCAACAACGACGTCGAGTGCGAGCCCGCTTCGTCGAGGCGCTGCTCGACGGCCTCGGAGGGCGTCGAGTCGGTGGCCGGGGTGCTGCTCCAGGAACGCGCCCCGGAGCTGATCGACTCCGCCGGCGTGGTCGCCGACCGCACCCTGATGGGCTTCGACTACCTGCACGGCGAGCCGCGCGCCGCCGCGGGCGCCGCGGCCATCCGCTCGGCCCGACCGGCGGCGCGGCGCTCTACGGCCGTGGCGCCTTCGAGGCCGTCGGCGGCTTCGACGAGCGGATCTTCCTCTACTACGAGGACCTCGACCTGGCCCTGCGGATGGCCGCCCGGGGCGGGCGCTGCCGGCTCGCCCCTGGGGCGACGGCGCTGCACGCCTACTCGGCGAGCCTCGGCGCGGCCAGCGGCCGCAAGTACGCCCGCACCGGCTGGAGCCGCGGCTACATGCTGCGCCGCTACGGGGTGATGTCGGCCCGCGCGTCGCGGTGCGGCGTGCTCGCCTGCGAGGGCGCGATCTGCGCCGGCCAGACTGCTCCGCGACCGCACCGCCAAGGGCCTCGCCGGGCGGCTGCGCGGCTGGCGGCGACGGCGCCGGCCTGACGACCCGGCGACGGCGCCCCGCTGCTCGAGATCTCGGCGCGAGAGCGCCTGCGCGCTGCGCCGCGCGCCTGAGAGCGCCTATATCGTCCGCTCGCCTGAGCCGGCGATCGCCCAACGATGTTCCCGGCGCTGCGCGCGGCGCTCGACAGTTCTTCGACCGCGTCCTAGCCCGATCGCGGCCGGCCGCGGCAGGTGCGCGCGCGGTCTGTCGCCCTGGTCGTCCTGCAGCTAGCGGCGGCGCTCGTCGCTCTGGCGCGGAGCCGCCGGGCAGCGGCTGTCCCTGCCGCGGCGCCCTCGCCGGGAGCTTCGGCCACGCAGTTCCCACCCCGTACACGAACTATCTGGTCGTCGTCCCCCACCTGATCGTCGAATTCGCGGCCCTGCTGCCGTTGCGGGACGCGCCCGCCGGCATCTCCATCCTCTCCGCCTGCCTGGTGTGCGCCAGCGGCCTCGCCGTCTGGTTCGGCGCCGCCGGTCACATCCACAACCCGTATTTGCGCGGCGGGCTCGCGATCTCCGCGCCGCTCGACGAGCGTCGAGTCCTCGTCTCGGCTTCGTACGTCTCCTGGTACATGCTCGTCGAGACTTCTGGCTCGCTGCTGCCCCCGCACGCTGGCGACGAGCCTCTCCTGCCTCTTCATCCTCGCCACCGCGCTGAGCAACCCGGGCGTCTGGTTCTTCTCCCGCTGGCGGTCCTGCGGGGAACGCGCCCGCGACCGCCGCGACGTCGCGATCGTCTCCTGCTTCGCGCTCGGCGCCGCGATCCAGGTGCCCGTCCTCGCCCTCAACCATGAACCGCACGCCGCGGCGGCCGCGACGAGCGACATCTGGATCGGCCTACCTGCAGCGGGTCGTCGCCGCCGGCATGCTGGGCCTGGAACTGGCAGGTCACGCCTGGCGCCCGTTTGGCTGGAAGTTCCTGGGGATCGGGGTGGGTGCCGCCGTCGTCGCCCTCGCGGTCGGCCTCAGGTACTCGACGACGAGCGCCCGCTGGCTGGCGGCGGTCGCGATCCCCACCTCGCTGGCGATGTTCGTCGTCTCGGCCTACCAGCGCGGGGTCGGCGCGATCCTCCTCGGCCCGAGCACTCTCTACTCAGACCCGCCCAGCCGCTATGTGATGGCCCCGGCCCTGCTCCTGGCCGGAGCCGCGGTCGTCCTCCTCGACGGCCTCCTGCGCCGCCGCCGCGCGGGACCGCGCGGCGGCCTGCTGCTCGGGGGCGCCGCCGTCGCGCTGATGGCGCTCGGGGTTCCACCTCGTTCGACATGGAAGAAGCGGCCGGCAGGGGGCCACCCCCGTCTTGGGCGGCGGGGCTGAGACACGCGGCGCGCGTCTGCACGCTCACAGACCCCGGGAACTCGCGGCGATCCCGATCTCTCCCCCGTCTCCCGATCTCCTCCCCGTCTACTTCGAGGTGGTCCTCCCCAGCTGCATCGCATTTCCTCGTTCGCGCCGAGGCACTCGAGATCGGGCGCGTCTGGATCGCCCGGCGATGCCTCCCCACGCCAGGTCCGCTACGTCAACCGGAGAGCGACCGAGCGCGGCGGAGTACCCGGAGCTGGCCGAGTGGGACCTGACCGAGGTCGCCGTCGTCGACGACGGCGAGCTGCTGCCGACGGTCGCCGACGAGCAGCGCAGGACTTCATCGTCGCCAACCACTTCCTCGAGCACTGCGAGAACCCGATCGGACGATCGAACCCACCTCGGCAAACTCGAAGCCGGGCGGGGTGCTCTGCACGCGGTGCCCGACAAGCGCCTCACCCTTCGACTTCCGGCGTCCGGGCACCGCCGCTCGAGGCACGATCCTCGCGGACTACGAGCATGGCCCCGAGCGAGCTCGCGGCGAGCACTACGAGGAGTGGTGCCGCCTGGTCATCGACGAGGCGTCCCCTCGGCGGCAGCGCCGACCAGCGCCGCCTCGTAGGAACGGGTCCGAGCGCCGGGCCGGGAGCTGGAAGCGGCCAAGTACTCGATCCACTCCACGTCTGGACCCAGGCCGAGTTCCTGAAGATGATCCTCGCCTGCCGCGAGCGCTCCGACGAGCGCCTTCGACGAGCGAGGCGGCTGCCCGGCGTGGCGATCGAGTTCATGGTCGGTCGCTGCGCAAGCAGCGGCACGCCGCCGATTCCCGCCGCCGGCGCCCCGGCCGCCCCGGCCGGCGCCGTCGCCGAGCCGGCACCCGAGCAGTGACGCGAGCTGCGGGCGCTCGGAATCGACGCAGCCGGGCAGGCGCGGTCGAGTAGCTCCGAATGACCTCCGCCGATCGGACGGCCACGGCCACAGATCCGCCGACCCGACCGACCAGGGCACCGACGCGCCCCGCGCGATCGAAGCGCGCGACCTCCACAAGACGTTCCGGATCCCGACCCACCGGGTCGACTCGCTCAAAGAGCGGGTCGTCCGCCCCTTCTCCGCCCGCGACTACCGCGAGCTGCGCGCCCTCGACGGCGTCTCCTTCGACGTCCGCCAGGGCGAGTTCTTCGGCATCGTCGGCCGCAACGGCTCCGGCAAGAGCACCCTGCTGAAGCTGCTCGCCAGCATCTACCGGGCCGACGCGCGGGACGATCCGGATGGCCGGCCGCCTGGCGCCCTTCATCGAGCTCGGCGTCGGCTTCAACCACGAGCTGACGGCGCGCGAGAACGTCGTCCTCAACGGCGTGATGATGGGCCTGACGCCGCAGGAGATGCGGCGACCGCCTCGACGCCGTGATCGAGTTCGCCGAGCTCGAGGAATTCGTCGACCTGAAACTGAAGAACTACTCCTCGGGGATGCTGGTCCGGCTCGCCTTCTCGGTGATGATGCAGGCCGACGCCGACGTGCTGCTGATCGACGAGGTGCTGGCGGTCGGCGACGCCTCCTTCCAGCAGAAGTGCGCCGACGCCTTCCACGAGATGAAAGCGGCGGGCAAGACGATCGTCCTCGTCACCCACGAGATGGCGACGGTCGAGGAGTACTGCCACCGGGCGATGCTGATCGGCGACGGCGAGATCCAGCCACATCGGCGACCCGGGCGAGGTCGGCCGCGAGTACCTGCGGCTCAACTTCGAGGGCGGCGGGCGACGCCGGCGCGCAGGCTCGCCGAGCGAGCGGCGAGGACCTGCGGCTGCTCGACGCCTGGCTCGAGGACGCCGGCGGCGAGCGCGCTGACCAACGTCGAGAGCGGCGAGCGAGATCCGGCTGCGGGCCGAGCTCGAGGTCGCTGCGAGGACGCCCGGGCGCTCGACGTCGGCTTCATCGCTCGCCAACGCCGACGGCGTCGGCGTCTTCCAGTTCGGGACCGATCGACCGGCGAGGACGAGCGGCCCGCTGCGCAGCCGGCCAGCGGGTCGCGGTCGACGCCGACGGTCGAGAACCTGCTGGCGCCGGGCCGCTACTTCGTCCACTGCGGCGTCAACCGCGCACCCGGCGCGCGGCGATCGTCCTCTACGTCGACAAGCGCGCTCGACTTCGTCGTCTTCGGCGGCCGAGCCCGAGCCGCGGGCGTCGTCTCGCTGCCGCACGAGATCGAGGCCGACGATCGAGGGCGCCGGCGAGTGAGCGCGCGACGACCGCCGGCGCCGAGCTGCGCGAGGTGCACGGCCCGTCGGCGCTCGGCGGCGGCCGCGCGGCGCTTCTTCGACCTGCTCTGGCTGATGTCGGTGACCGAGTTCAAGCGCGTCTACTTCGGCACCGTGCTCGGCTACCTCTGGTCGCTGATCCGGCCGCTGATGCTGTTCGGGGTCCTGCTCTTCGTCTTCACCCAGGTCTTCAAAGTCGGCAGCGAACAGGTCGAGCACTACCCGGTGCTGCTGCTGCTCGGCATCGTCCTCTTCACCTTCTTCCAGGAATCGACGACGAACTCGGTCACCTCGGTCGTCGCCCAGGAGGGGGTCGTCCGCAAGACGCAGTTCCCGCGCCTGGTGATCCCGCTGGCCGACCGTCCTCACCGGCGTCTTCAACTTCTGCCTCAACCTGGTCGTCGTCTTCGTCTTCATCCTCGCCTTCGGCGTCGAGCCGACCTGGACCTGGCTGCTCTTCCCGTTCGCGCTGGTCGCTGCTGTTCGTCTTCACCGCCGCGGTCAGCATGACGCTCTCGGTGCTCTACGTGCGCTTCCGCGACGTCGCGATCATCTGGACCGTGGTCGCCCAGGTGCTCTTCTACGCGACGCCGATCCTCTACCCGGTCGACTTCAACGACGACCGACCTACGAACACCTGCTGATGATCAACCCGCTGGCGGTGATCTTCGAGCAGGTGCGGGTCTGGGTCCTCCCGAACCGACGGCGCCCCGACCGCGGTCGAGGCGGCCGGCGGCTGGCTCGGCCTGCTGCCGGCCGCGGTGATCTTCGTCGCCGTCTGCGCCTTCGGCGTCTGGATCTTCAAGCGCGAAGCGCCGCGCATCGCCGAGGACCTCTAGCCCGCTTCGCCTACCGGCAGACGCGGGCCGGCTGCTGGGCGTCGACCTGCAGGTGCCACGGCTGCGGAGCCGTGTCGCGGGGGATCCGCAGCACGGTCACCGAATCGCTCGGGTGCCCCTTCGGTCAGGACCGGGTACTCGCCGACCGCGAAGCGGCGCAGCGAGATGGCCCCCCGCGGCCCGGACGCCAGCTCGATCCGGGTCGGGCCGGGGGCGAGCGGAAGATCCGGGTTGAGCGCGCTTGGGCCGCCCGCGGTGACGCAATGCTGTTCGCCGGCGCCGCTGAGCCGGGCCCCGCGACGGGCGAACACCGAGATCGGGAGCGCCCGCGAGAGCACGATGTCGGCCTGGCTGCCGCCCAGCCTCCGACGCGCCTTCGAGCTCCGCCGGGGTGTAGCCGGGCGAGCCGTACTCGTCCACGGCCGTCGAGGTACTCCGCCGGCGTCGACGTCGATCAGCGAGGGGTGCCGGCGACGTCGGGAGTGAGGGCGAAGGTGGGAGCGACGCTGCGGCGGGCGATGTCGATCGCGCCGGGTCGGCCCGGGTCAGCACCGACTGTTCCTTCAGCACGTCATGGCCGGCCTTGTCAGCGGCACCAGGTTGGCGGCGACCGCGACGAGCACGACCGCGCCGCCGACCCAGAGCGTTCGGCGGCTGAAGCGGACCCCGCGCAGCAGGTCGGCCGCCAGCAGCAGGACGAAGACGGCGCCGGCGTAGGCGTAGCGGCTGCGACGTCGCCTCGCGGCCGGGGATGAAGTTGAAGGCGGCCAGGAGCCAGAAGCTGGCGGTCGCCGCGGCCGA
Organism: uncultured Solirubrobacterales bacterium; assembly: GCA_963739875.1. GTDB lineage: Bacteria > Actinomycetota > Thermoleophilia > Solirubrobacterales > 70-9 > VAYN01. The sequence goes on along the minus strand of CAVUCD010000006.1, from coordinate 4,928 downwards.
CCGGCCAGAAGCGCGGCGAGAACCCCGGCTTACGCGCCTGCGCAAGCGCAGACGAGGACGATCGCGGCGACCAGCAGCGGCCGTCCCCATTCCGGCTGGCCGGCGCCGGCGACGTCGATCGTGCTGAGGCCGAGGACGGTGTCGAGCGAGGAGGCGAGCCCGTTCATCAGGTAGACGCGGGGAGCCGAGGACGTTGACCAGCGAGAGGTGGCTTTCGGCGGTGTGGCCCCAGCCCAGGTACCAGATCGCGAACAGCCCCAAGGGCACGGCGGCGACGTAGGCGCGCCTGAGCCCACCCGAACGGCGGCGCAGGAAGATGTCGACAGCCGCCGCGGCGGCAAAGGAGATGCCGAGGCTGGAGAAGCCGAGGGAGATCGCCAGCAGCAGGCAGGCGATGCGGTCGCCGCGACGGTCTTCGCGCTCCAGCATCAGCATCATCCCCAGCCCCGCCAGGACCGAGCCGACGAAGCCGATCTCGAACGGCCACAGCAGCACCTGCCAGGCGGGCCCGACGAAGAGCAGCAGAGTCGCCGCCATCGCCGCCGGCCACGGCCCGAGGCGACGGCGGACGTAGACGAAGAGCAGGTAGGCGGTCGCCGCCAGCATCAGGATCAGGAGCACGTATTCCGGCAGCGCCGTGGTCATCCCGAAGACCGCCAGCAGCAGCTTCTCGATCGCCACCGGGATCAGGACGATGTGCTCGTTGTGCGGTTCGAGGAAGGCGTCGACGGAGAACTCGCGCCGGTGCATGAGGAAGGCCCAGGTGTCCTGGTAGAAGGTGAACCCGGAGGTCAGGACCAGCAGGAGGACGCTCGAGGACACCAGGGCCAGCGCCAGCGCGATCAGGGCCGGGCGCGCGGAGCGTCCCTCGTCCGGCCGCGGGCCAGCGAGCGGCGCCTCTCCGATTTCGCCTTGCCTTGCGTCCATGTGGGTTGCCGCCAGCGAGAGCGCTGGTGCGGCGGGGCGCGAGTCTAGCCCTCAGGCCGGAAGCGCCGCGACCGTCTCGGCCTCGGCGACGCCCTCGTCGTCGCGGAAGGCGAGCAGGCCGAAGACGGCGAGGCTGGCCGCCACCAGCAACGCCGCCGGCAGCGAGTACTCGCTGCCTGGTTCCGGCATCAGCGCCGGCACGTACAGCGCCAGGCTGAACAGGGCGGCGACGCCGACGAACCAGACGGCGAAGCGCGGGAAGACCGCCCGCAGCCCAACCACGGCGCCGCAGATCCCCAGTATCGGCACCAGATAGCTGCCGATGTGGACCGATGCCCGCGCGGGCGCGGTGCCGAAGAGGACAAGGCCCCAGGTCAGCGCCCCCAGGGCGAAGACCGCGAAACAGCCAAGGGCGAGGCTCCACTCAGCGGGACGGCGGCGGCCACGGCGGCGCCCGAACAGCATCACCAGGGGACCGAGCAAAAGCAGGCCGAGCGAAGGCACCAGGTAGTAGAAGAAGATCGCCCGCACGACGGCGACGGCTTCGCTGAACTTGCCGCTGCCGATCGCGTCGATCGCGTCATCGGCGCTTTCGACCGCCATCGCGCCGCCGGACATCATCACGAAGTTCTCCGCCTTGTTGTGGATGGTGCCGCCGAGCCCAGCTTCGCCGTAGGCATCGGAGATAGCCTCGCCAGTACCCCGACCGTCGATTTCGGTGACGCCGGCAAGCATCCACTTAGTCAGCCGGTTGCCAGGCGGGTCGCCGTACTTCTGGTAAGCCGACCAGGGCGCGATCAGGAGCAACCCGACAAGCGCCGCGACGCCGATCCAGCGGGCGCTGGGCAGGCCGCGGAAGAGCGCAATCAGGGCCAGCGGCACGATTCCGAAGAGGCTCGACCCGTGCCCCATCATCGCCAGGCCGAACAGCGCTGCGACCAGCGCGCCGGCCCAGAGGCTGCGCCGCACCTCGGTCCAGAGCGGAGTCAGGATCAACGCCGCCGCGGCCAGCAGCATCGCCGCCGGCAGCAGCTTCGGCCAGACGAAGAAGCCGTTGACGATCGCCAGGTCACTGACCAGCACCGCGACTACCGTCAGGGCGCGGGTGACGCGGCCAACCCGGGCCGCGACCAAGAGCGCCCAGAGCCCGACGATCCAAAGCTGCTGCAAAACCACTCCCAGGACCGTGTAGTGCAGCTCGGTCTGGCTTGGGCCGAACGGCCGCTGCGCCATTACGTAGCCGAGCTGCAGCGGCGGCCGGTCACTGGCCAGCCACCCGCCACTGAAGATCGGCGGTACGCCGTGGTGGCCGTGGTGGAAGAACCATTCGGCGAAGAAGTCCGGAATGTAGTTGTCGGAAGGGAGTTGGCCGGAGAACCGGGTCGCGGCCGTCGCCACCGAGTGATCGGTGCCGCCATGGAGGAAGCCCAGGAAGACGAGGAAAATCGAGCCCGACACCCAGAGGCCCAGGGGGGTGCCCAGCCGCCTCAACAGACCGCGGTCCAGGTGGCCGCCGGAGAGCACCCAGGCGCACAGCGCGACCGAGCCGATGACGAGGAAGTAGGAGAACGTTTCCCCGATCAGCGGGTCGGCGTAATAGGCCCAGAAGGTCAGCATCGCCAGAGCGCCGGTGGCAGCGATACCAGCGGCCAGAAGCACAGGCACGTCGCGCACGCCATAGCGCGCCACGAGTAGCGCCGCGGCTACGCCAGGCAGACCAGTGAGGACAAGGTGCGCCGCGAGCATCCAGAGCAGTTCTGCGCCCGCCATCGGCGACAGGTTCGCATAAGAATTCTGGCGCCGGTTAGTCGAGCGTCTGGCTCGAGGAGGTTCCTGCTCGTCTGGGGGGCGAGGGTATTCTCAACGGCCTTCCCGGTGGACGCGGCAAATATCTACGGCGGACAAGGAGACAGTGGCACTTAAGCGCGAGAGGGTGGCCCTGCTATGCCTTTGGGGCCTGGCGGCCTTGGCCTGCATTCTTTGCCTGGCCGCCCCTCCCCCGGCTGGGCTTCACGGGGGGAAGAGCGAGCAGCTCCTTGACCTGATTCGCGTCGCGTCGGCGACGAGTCTCGCGGTCATGCTGATGATCGGGCCGGGGATTCTTTGGAGGACTGTCTCCGATCGCGAGATCGGCCTCGGTTTTCTGCCCCTCCCCGGCCTGGCCCTACTGGCTGCGACCGGCGGCCTCGCCTGGGCACTCGCCGACAGCATCGAACCCAGGGTTCTCTGCTTCGCTGTTTTTGCACCCCTGCTCGGGCTCATATTCGGTGGTCTTATAAGCGCGGGACCCGAGGATCTGTTCGAAGCTGAGGAGCAGCGCACGCTGCTCCTCGTCGGTTGCGCGCTCGGACTCGCCATCGCCAGAGCGATCTGGTCCCTCGGTCCGGAGGGTGAGCTCTACGGCGGGACGATCGCCCGCACGCTGGAGGTCGGCGACCGTTCCGACAGCCGCATCTCCTATGGATCGTCCAGCTGGTGGCGCACGGGACCAAGCCGTTCAACGCCGTCGGCGGCTCCTACTTTGCGCCATACAACTTCTCCAGCCGTGGACCACTGGCGGGACTCGCCAGCGCGCCAATCGTATTCCTGGCCGGCGGCAAGCCCCCGATACCGCTGCCCGAAGCGCCGTGGGAGCCGTTCGACGCTCAGGGGTTCATGGCTTACCGAATGGCGATGATGACGTTTGCCACGACCGCTTTTCTAGCCTGTGGGAACTCGCCCGCCGAATTGGTGGTCGACCCATGGCGCGGGCTGCACTGATCCTCGCCGCGACCACCCCCTTTCTCGTGCACGAAATCTGGTTCACCTGGCCGAAGATGCTGGCGGCCGCCTTCGTGCTCCTGGCCGGCGTCTGCATCGTCTCGCGACGACCGCTCGCCGCCGGCCTTCTGCTCGGCGTCGGCTACCTGATGCACCCTGGAGCGCTCTTGGCCTTATCGGCCATCGGCCTCCTCGCGCTATGGCCGATTAGGGGTGCCAACTGGCGACGCCCCAATTTGAAGGCACTCGGACTCCTCTTGGCCGGCGTCGCCGTCGGCGTCGTCGCCTGGCGTCTCGCCAACGGCTCGAACTACTCGCAGAGTGGCTTCCTCGAATACTTTGGTTTTGCGGGATCGAACTTTCATCCAACCCCCCTTGAGTGGCTCGTCTACCGCGCGCAATCCGTTGGCAACACGTTCCTGCCGATGCTGCTGCCACTCGCTTTCCCCACAACGTCTCGATCAACATCCCAGGTGGTACGTCACCGGGGATCGTCCACTTCTACTTTCAGTACTGGGACGGCCTGCCGTTCGGCGCCGGCATCCTCTTCTTCCCGCTGCTGCTGCTCAGCCTGTGGCGCGCACTGCACCGATGGCCATGGCCTGTTTTCGCATCAGTGGTCGCCCCGGCGATTGGATTCGCCGTTTACTGGGGGTCTTCTCATTCCGGCATGTTGCGAGAGGGTCTTCAGGCATGGGTGCTGGTGCTTTTCGCCGTCATCGCCGCTCAACAAACCCGGGCGGGATTTCCCTGGTTCAAGTCGAAGCCCATCAAAGTGATCCTCTCTCTCCGGGTGGCGGAGCTTCTCGGGGTGGCGCTCGTCCCGACGCTTGCCACCAAAAGCGAATTGATCAGCCCCGTCTTCACTCTCAACGACATCGTTGCCGTGACGGCGATGATCGGCTTCTCGGCTGGCCTCGTTGCCTTCATCTGGACGATGAACCCCGGGCGCGTCAAGGGTGACGATCACGCGCTCCGCCCTGTCACCGCCACCGGGGACGAGGGTGGATCGCCAATGATTTCAGCGCAGTCCGCCGGGTAGACTCGCCCCGATGGCCGATCAGATCACGCCCGTGCCGGCGCCGACGAACGAGGCCGCCGAGCCTGAGTACGGTGCCGCCTACTACCGCAACTACTGGGGCGGCGGCGGGCCGTACGAGCGCAACGAGCGCTGGCTGAAATTCTTCGGCGACGTCGCGGACGGCATCGTTCGCGACCTCCACCCCAGCTCCAGCCTCGAC